>DASRRJ010000023.1:0-117046 GCA_035656915.1 Anaeromyxobacteraceae bacterium | reverse complement strand
CCCCCCCCCCCCCCCCCAAAACTCCCAAAAAGAACCTATACACCATTCACTTTCCTGAAAAAACAGCTCACATTGCCCGTGTGACAGGCGGGGCCGGCGGGGTGGACCTGCAAGAGCAGGGTGTCGGCGTGGCAGTCGATGGAGACGCCGACCACCTCCATGATGTTACCGGAGGTGGCGCCTTTGCGCCAGAGTTCCTGGCGGCTGCGCGACCAGAAATGCGCCTGGCGCGTCTCGAGCGTCAGCCGCAGCGCCTCGGCGTTCATCCACGCCATCATCAGCACCTGGCCGGTATCTGCATCCTGCAGGATAGCCGGGACCAGGCCGCGCTCGTCGTACTTCGGCGTGATCGGATCAGGCATGGGCGGCCTCCGCCGGGCGGATCGGCAACCCCATCCCGGCCAGCTCTTGCTTGAGCGCCGGGATCGCCAGTACGCCGTCGTGGAAGAGCGAGGCTGCCAGCGCCGCGTCCGCCTCGCCCTCGCGGAAGACCGCGGCGAAGTGCGCCGGTTCGCCCGCGCCGCCGGAGGCGATCATCGGCACGCCCGTGGCGCGTGAGAGTGTGCGCGTGAGCAGCAAGTCGTAGCCGGAGAGCGTGCCATCGCGGTCCATGCTGGTGAGCAGGATCTCGCCGGCGCCGCGGCGGGCCACCTCGCGCGCCCAGGCCACGCCTTCGAGGCCGGTGGGCTTCGTCCCGCCGGCCACGTAGACCTCCCACTCCGGCACCGGGCCCGGCTTGCGCTTCACGTCGATGGCCACCACCAGCGCCTGGGCCCCGGCCACCGCCGAGAGCCGATCCACCAGGGACGGGTCGGCCACCGCCGAGGAGTTGACCGAGACCTTGTCGGCCCCGGCGCGGAGCAGCGCCACCATGTCGGCCTCGCTGCGCACCCCGCCGCCCACCGTGAGCGGGGCGAAGACGCAGGCCGCCGTCCGCTCCACCAAGTCGATGAGCGTGCCGCGCGCCTCGCGAGTGGCGGCGATGTCGAGGTAGCAGATCTCGTCGGCGCCCTGGGCGTCGTAGCGCGAGGCCTGCTCCACCGGGTCGCCGGCGTCGCGCAGGTTGACGAAGTGGACGCCCTTCACCACGCGGCCGTCCTTCACGTCGAGGCAGGGGATGATGCGCTTGGCGGGCATCAGGCGAGCTCTCCGGAGAGGCGCAGCGCGTCCGCGAGCTCGAGCCGCTTCTCGTAGAGCGCCTTGCCGATGATGACGCCGGCGAGGTCGGCGGCCAGGCAGGCGCGCACGTCGTCCAGGCTGGCGACTCCGCCCGAGGCCACCACCGGCACCCCGGCGTCGCGCTGCAGCGCCGCGGCGCCGGCCGCGTCCACGCCGGTGAACATGCCGTCGCGCGCCACGTCGGTGTACTCGACCAGCGCCACCCCGGCGTCGCGCACCCGCTTCGCCACCTCCACCGCGGCGAGCCCGCTCCCCTGCTCCCAGCCCTTCACCGCCACCTCGCCGCCCTTGGCGTCGATGGCGGCGTGGATGCGGCCGGGGAAGAGCTGGCAGGCCTGCTGCACGAGCTCGAGGCGCGACACCGCGGCGGTGCCCACCACCGCGGCATGGACCCCACTGGCGAAGACCGCCTCGAGGTCGGCGAGGGTGCGCAGCCCGCCCCCCACCTCCACCTCCAGCTCCACCTCGCAGATGGCGCGCACCGCCTCGCCGTTCACGGGGTGCCCGGCGCGGGCGCCGTCGAGGTCCACCACGTGCAGCCGGCGGGCGCCGGCGCGGCGGAAGCCCTCGGCCACCTCGGCCGGGTCGGCCGAGTAGACGGTCTGGGTGTCGAAGTCGCCCTTGCGCAGCCGCACCACGCGGCCGCCCATGAGGTCGATGGCGGGGATGACGATCATGTGTCCCTAGGTGCGCACGAAGCGGTCGAGCAGCGAGAGCCCCACCTTCTGGCTCTTCTCGGGGTGGAACTGGACGGCGAAGAGGTTGGCCTTGGCGAGCGCGGCGCAGTAGGGCTGGCCGTGGGTGGCGAGGAGCGCCGCCCCCTCCGCCTCGGCCGGCGCCGCGTAGGAGTGGGCGAAGTAGACGTACTCGCCGTCGAGCGGCCGGAAGAGCGGGTGGCAGGCGGGGGTGGCCCGCACCGGGCTCCAGCCGATGTGGGGCAGCTTCACCGTCCCCGGGAGCTTGCCGATGGTTCCCTTCACCAGGCCGAGGCCCCGCGCCCCGCCCGCCTCGACCCCGTCCTCGAAGAGGATCTGGAGGCCGACGCAGATGCCGAGGAGCTTCGCGCCGCGCTCCACCGAGGCGAGGAGCGCCTCGGCGACGCCGCTCTGACGCATGGCCTCGGCGCAGGCCGGCATGGCGCCCTGGCCGGGCACCACGATGCGGTCGGCGTTCCCCACCACCTCGGGGTCGCGGGTGACCACCACCTCGGCGCCGACGGCGCGGAGCGCGTTCTCGACCGAGCGCAGGTTGCCGGCGCCGTAGTCGACGAGGGCGATGGGCCGGGTCACAACGTCCCCTTGGTGGACGGCAGCCCGCCGCCCTGCTCCACCAGCGCGGCGCGCAGCGCCCGGGCGGCGGCCTTGAAGATCGCCTCCACCACGTGGTGCAGGTTGCGGCCGTAGCGCACGTTCACGTGCACGCAGACCCGGGCGTGGTTCACGAAGGCCTGGAAGAAGTCGCGGGAGAGGTCCACGTCGAAGTTGCCGATGAACTTCTTGCCCGAGGGGAGGTTGGCGTTCCAGGTGAGGTGGGGGCGTCCCGAGAGGTCCACCACCACCTCCACCAGCGCCTCGTCGAGCGGCACCACGGCGTGGCCGTAGCGCGCCAGGCCGGCCTTGTCCGCGGTGGCCTGCTTGAGCGCCTCTCCGAACGCGATGCCCACGTCCTCCACGGTGTGGTGCGCGTCCACGGCCAGGTCGCCCTCGGCCTGGACCCGCAGCGTGAGGCCGCCGTGGCGCGCGATCTGGTCGAGCATGTGGTCGAAGAAGGGCACGCCGGTGGCGATGGACGCCTCGCCCGGCTCGAGCGAGAGCGCCACCTCGACGGCGGTCTCCTTGGTGCGGCGGCTGATCTGGCCCTTGCGAGGGGGCTTCACTGGACCGCGGCGCGCAGCGCTTCGAGGCACTGTTCGTTCTCCTCTGGAGTGCCGGCGGTGATCCGCAGGCAGTTCGCGAGCGGGCCGGGGCGGGACAGGTTCCGCACCAGCACTCCCTTCGCCAGCATCCGCTCGTAGACGCCGCGGCCGTCGATGGGCGTACGGACGAGGACGAAGTTGGCGTCGCTCGGGTACACGGTGAGACCGGCCACGCCGCGGAGCTTGCGGTCGAGGTCCTGCCGGGCGGCGGTGACGCGGGCGATGCGGGCGTCGAGCCGGGCCGGGTTCGCGAGCAGCGCGCGGGCCAGCGCGATCGAGACCGCGTTCACGTTGTAGGGGAGCCGCACCTTGTCGAGCTGGGCGATGAGGTCGGGCGGGCCCACCAGCGCCCCGAGCCGGAGCGCGGCGAAGCCGATCTTGGAGAGCGACTTCATCACGCAGAAGCTCGAGCCCTCCTTCACCCGCGCCAGCTCGCTGCGGCCGGAGAAGTCGGCGTAGGCCTCGTCGGCCACGAAGACCCCGCCGAACCCCTCGGCGAGGCGGCCGAGCACGGCCGAGTCGAAGCGGTTGCCGGTGGGGTTGTTGGGGGTGGCGAAGAGGGCCAGCGCCGGCTCGTGGCGCCGCATTGCCTCGGCGAGGGCCGGCTCGTCGAGCTGGAAGCGGTCGTCGAGCGCCACCTTCACCGGCGTCATGCCGCGCGCCAGCGCCGCCGCCTCGAAGGTGCCGAAGGTGGGCACCGGGAAGAGGGTGGTGGCGGGCTTGCCCGCGCGTCCGGCGCCGAAGGCGGTGTAGAGGACCGAGATGATCTCGTCGGAGCCGTTGCCGAGGATGATCTGGTCGGGCGACACCCGCCAGCGCACCGCCAGCGCCTCGCGGAGCGGCCGGCCGCTCACCTCGGGGTAGCGGTGCACCAGCACCTCGCCGAGCGCCGCGGCCATGAGCTCGCGATCCTCCTGCTCGAGCGGGAAGGAGCACTCGTTGGCGTCGAGCCGGACCAGCCCGGGCCGGTACTCGAAGGGCCGGTAGAGCTCGAGCCCGAAGATGGCCTCGCGCAGGTGATCCTTCCAGCTCATCGCCGCTCCTTCCGCTTCTTCGTGGCGCCCGCGAGGGCGAGCCGCACCCGCACCGCGCGGGCGTGTCCCTCGAGCCCCTCCGCCATGGCCAGGGCGTCGAGCGAGGGGGCCACCGCGGCGAGCGCCTTGGGGGTGAAGGAGAGCACGCTCATGCGCCGCCGGAAGGTGGCGACCGAGAGGGGCGAGGCGAAGCGGGCGGTCCCCGCGGTGGGGAGCACGTGCGAGGGGCCGGCGAGGTAGTCGCCCACCGCCTCCGGGGTGCTGGTGCCGCAGAAGACGGCGCCGGCGCGCGAGAGCTTCGGCACCCAGCTCAGCGCGTCGGGGAGCAGCAGCGCCAGGTGCTCGGGGGCGAACTCGTCGGCGAGCCGGATGGCCTCGGCGACGTTCTTCGCCACCACCACGGCGCCGCGGTCGTGGATGGAGCGGCTGGCGATCTCCTGCCGCGGCAGCTCGGCGAGCTGCCGGACCACCTCGGCCATCGCGGCGCGGGCCAGCTTCTCCGAGGAGGTGACCAGCACCGAGACCGCGCGGGCGTCGTGCTCGGCCTGCGCGAGCAGGTCGGCGGCCACCTCGGCGGGCGCGGCGGCGCCGTCGGCCACCACCAGGATCTCGCTCGGCCCGGCGATCATGTCGATGTCGACCTTGCCGTAGACCAGCCGCTTCGCGGCCGCGACGTAGGCGTTGCCGGGACCACAGATCTTGTCCACCGCCGGGATGGTGGCGGTGCCGTAGGCGAACGCCGCCACGGCCTGGGCCCCGCCCATGCGGAAGAGGCGCGACACGCCGGCGACGTGGCAGGCGGCGAGCGTCCAGGCGTCCACCTCCCCGCCCCCCTTGCCGTCGGGGCCGGGCTTGGCCGCCGGCGAGCAGGCCAGGATCTCGGCCACGCCGGCCACCTTGGCCGGGACGGCGGTGTGGAGCACGGTGGAGGGGTAGCGGGCCGTGCCGCCGGGCACGTAGAGGCCGACCCGCGCGAGCGGGCGCGAGACCTGGCCCAGCGTGGCGCCGACCGCGTCCCGCTTCGAGGCGACCAGGGCGTCGCTCTCGCGCCGGTGGAAGGCGGCCACCCGGTCGGCGGCGAGCTTCAGGGCCTTGCGGGCGGCGGGCGGCAGGCCGCGGAAGGCGCGGGTGAAGTCGGCGGGGCCGAGGGCGAGGTCGGCCGCCGCGGCCGGCGCGAAGCCGTCGTAGCGGGCGGTGTACTCGAGCAGCGCGGCGTCGCCTCGGCGGCGGACGTCGTCGACGATGCGGGCCGCCGCCTCGCGGACCGGCGCCTCGTCCTCGTCCGAGCCGCGGGCGCAGAGGCGGGTCCAGCGTTCCTGGAAGTCGGGGTCTCGGGTGCGGAAGATCTGCAACGGAGGGCTCCTCGAAAAGAGCCCATCCTTATAGTCCAAAGCGGCCGGTGTGGGGAGGTGGCGCGGCCGGGTTCCGCCCCCGGCGTCCCGGGTCCGGCCGGGTTAAGACCGCCGGGTGTCCGATCGGCTCCTCTTCACCATCGGCTACCAGGGCCGGACCGTGAAGGCGCTGGTGCTGCGCCTGCGCGAGGCGGGGGTGACCCGGGTCGTCGACGTCCGCTTCTCGCCCGCGTCGCCCAAGCCGGGCTTCTCCGGGCCGGCGCTGCGGCGAGCGCTCGAGAAGGCCGGGCTCGAGTACCGCGGCCTCGCGGAGGTGGGGAACCCGTTCCGCGAGGAGGCGGCGGAGGACCTCCCGGGCGCGCTCGCGAAGTACCGCGCCCACCTGGCGGCCCGACCGGACCTCCCCTCGCTCGTGCTGGAGGCCGCCGCGGGAGCGCGGACGGCGCTCCTCTGCAGCGAGGCCAACCCGGCGCGCTGCCACCGCTCGGTGCTCACCGAGGTGGTGGCGGCGGCCGCGCCGGGGCTGCGGGTGGTGAACCTCTAGGCCGGGCGGCTAGCAGCCCGGCCCGAACGACCAGCGCCAGCGGCCGCCGGCCTTCTGGAAGCAGAGCTCGGGTACGTAGTCGAGGTTCGGCGCGTGGAAGTAGGCGCAGGCGAAGCCGTCGTTCCGCTCGTCGGGCTGGCGCACCTCGACCTGCAGCGACCTCGCCTTCTTCAGGAACTCGGCGAAGGAGAAGGGCGCGGGGCGGCGCTTCGCCTGCTGCTCCATCTCCCTGGTGCTGAAGATCGAGGCGTGGAGCCAGCTCCCCGGCCCGGCCAGGTACTCGGGGAGATCGCGGCGGGCGTACTGCTCCTCGCCGCAGGTGATGCCGGCGGGGCTCGCCATGTCGAGCAGCGCGGGCACGTCCCGGCGGCGCACGGCGGAGGCGAAGCGCAGCGCGGCCCGGCGCACCGGCTCGGGGCGCTGCGGCTCCACGCCCGCGGAGGGTGGAGTGGCGGTCAGGAGGTGGACGAGGGCGAGGAGCGGGAGCATCGGCTTCGGCGCGGGACCGTAGCAGCGATCGGGCGGCGGCGGAACCACCTTTCCGCGTTAGACTCCATCCTCCCATGGCCGACCGCACCGACCTGTGGCTGCAGAACTACGTCGACGAGCGCGACGGCGCCGCCCTCTACGAGGGGCTCGCCAGGGTGGAGCGCGATCCCGAGCGGGCGCGGAGCTTCCGCGAGCTCGCCGAGGGGGAGCGGCGCCACTGCGAGGTCTGGCGGCGCAAGCTCGACAAGGCCGGGACTCCCCTGCCGTCGGAGCTGCCCTCCTCCCGCATCCGCGTCCTCATCTGGCTGGCGCGCCGGCTCGGCACGGCGGCGGTGCTGCCCATGGTGGTGGAGACCGAGACCGGCGACGCCGACAAGTACGAGCAGCAGGGCGGCGAGGCGGCGCTCGCCATCGCCGAGGAGGAGAAGGAGCACCGCAAGGTGCTGGTGGGCATGGGGCAGGGCGCGCCGGCCGACGCCCGGGGCCTCATCGCCACCCGTGAGCGCTGGCACCGCGGCGGCCGCGCCGGGGCCATCCGCGCCGCCATCTTCGGCATGAACGACGGGCTCATGTCGAACCTCTCGCTGGTGCTGGGCGTCGCCGGCGCGGGCGCCGACCCGCACCAGCTCCTCGTCACCGGCTTCGCCGGGCTCCTGGCCGGCTCCTGCTCGATGGCCGTGGGCGAGTACACCTCGGTGGCGAGCCAGCGCGACCTGCTCGCCCGGCAGGTGGAGGTCGAGAAGCGCGAGATCGCCGAGGCGCCGGAGGAGGAGGCGGCGGAGCTGGCCTTGATCCTCAAGGGCAAGGGGGTCTCCACCGAGCAGGCGAGCCGCACCGCCGCCGAGATCTTCAAGAACCCGGAGCACGCCCTCGACACCCTGGTGCGCGAGGAGCTGGGGCTCGACCCGGACGACCTGGGCTCGCCGCTCGAGGCGGCGCTCTCCAGCTTCGCCATGTTCGCGGTCGGCGCCATCGTGCCGGTGCTCCCGTTCCTGCTCACCGGCGGGGTGACGGCGGTGGCGCTCAGCGCCGGCCTCTCCTTCCTGGTGCTCGCCAGCGTGGGCGCGCTGGTGGGCTTCCTCTCCGGCACCAGCATGGTCCGCTCGGTGACGCGGACGGTGGGGCTGGCGGCGGTGGCCGGCGCGGTGACCTACGGGGTGGGCCGCTTCTTCGGCGCCCGGCTCTGACGCCTTCGCCGGCGCGCGTCGTAGTAGCGCGACACCTTGTGCAGGCTGAAGCGGTTCATGGTCACCGAGTGGGTGACGAGCGCGTTGAGCCGGTCGAGGTCGTTGAACCAGACCGGCACGTGCACCGGCCCGGCGCAGAGCCCCTCGTCGATGAGCTCGCGGACCAGCTCGGCGTCGTCCACGCTCATCTTGCCCGACAGGAAGGCGCGCACCAGGTCGAGGTCCCGCTGCTCCAGGGCCGAGCGGATGAAGTTGAAGGCGCGGCAGTAGCCCCGCTGGTAGGCGGCGTCCTTGGTGAACGGGGCGCCGCCCTCCACCACCCCGCCCCGGAAGACCCGCTCGCTCATCAGCGCCGCGCGGTGTGGCGGGAAGCGGGTGGCGAGGTAGCGGAACACCTCCAGGTAGTCGGCGCCCCGCGCCGCCATGTCGATGGCGATGGTCCGCTCGCCCAGCTCGATGTAGCGCTCGTCGGTGATGTTGCCGGAGAGGTACTCGGAGACGATGCCGCCGCCCTCCTGCGACTCGGTGTGGCGCGGCAGCCCCACCCGCAGCACCGACAGCACCGGCTGGGCGGCGCCGTTGATGGACGTGAGCACGTGCCAGAGCCCCTCGTGATGGGCGAGCGCCCGCACCTGGCGCGGCGAGAAGACGGCTCCCTTACGGATGGCGACGCGGGTGGCCCCGGCGGCGGCGTTGGCGGTGAGCCGCGCCCGCTCCTGCACCTTCAGCTGGTCGCCGAGCACCGGGGCGCAGAGCTCTCGGATGAGCCCGGCCGCCTCGGCGCTGCCGATGGTCTGCTCCTCCCCGCCGGCGCGGGGGCGGGCGGCCCAGAGCCGGGCGATGGCGAGGTTGTCGGCGTTGTTGTCCGGGAAGCGGTCGCGCGGGTCGCCGAAGATCTGGCGGGAGAGCTCGTAGAAGCGGTGGGTGCCGCGGGCAGCCAGGAGCTCCACCAGGCTCGCGAACTCGTCGCACTTCTCCCGGAGCAGGCGCTCCACCGGGTTCCTGCCGCGGATGCGGCCCCGGAGCGCCAGCAGCTCGCGCACCTTGGCGGCGGGGTCGTAGTCGAGCGGCGGATACTCGGGGCGGGGCAGCTCGGCGGCGCCCTGCTTGAAGAAGCGCTCGTGGACGGCGGGGTCCCAGTTGATGGCCTTGAGGATCCGCACCGGCTTCTGCGCCGCGACGAGCTCGTCGGAGAGGCGGCGCAGGTACTCGGGGCCGGAGGCGGCGCTCACGGGGGAGGACGATAGCACGCTCGGTCTCGACGGACCGCGACGCGGCCGGAGGTCCGCGCTGCGGACCGGGGGCGGAGGGTGGAGCTCGCCGCGGCCCCGATCTGGCGGCGATCCGGCGACGGCACGCCGGTTGCTCTTCGCCCCGCCATGAAAGGAGCTTCCATGGACCCCATCGGCCCCATCCACGTCGCCCCCACCACCGAGCGGACCGCCGCTCGCAGCCGCTTCGACAACGCCGTCGAGAGCGCCAAGGCGCAGCTCACCCGCGGCGCTCTCGCCAGCGTGGAGGTGGCGTCCCCCTTCCTCCCCGGCGGCCCGGTGCTCTCGGCCGCTGTGCGCGGCGCCATCGGCCCCGGCGAGGCGCTGAAGTCGACGAAGGGCACCTCCTCCCGCCAGCCCTCGCCGGCGCCGCCGCGCGATCCGGGCGCCGGGACCAGCGGGACGGCCGGAGGCAGCGGCGACATCCTCGAAGCCACCCGCGCGCTGCAGCAGGAGTCGCAGAGCATGAACCTCCAGTACCTGCAGCTCCAGGAGAGCATGCAGTCGGAGAGCCGGGAGTTCACGGCCCTGAGCAACGTCATGAAGGTGAAGCACGACACCGCCAAGGCGGCCATCAACAACATCCACTGAGGCGCCCTCCATGACCCCCACCGCGCTCGCGGCGGCTCCCTCCGGGCCGGCCGCCTCCCCCTCCCCTCCGCCGCGCCCGGGCTTCGGTGCCATCCTCGAGGCGCGGGGCATGCGGCTGCCGGACCGGGCCACGCCCTCGCCCGGCGGCCCACGGGCGGCCGCCCGCGAGGCGCTACAGTCCCTGGAACGGGCCCAGGAACGGCTCGACCGGCTCCTCGCCGGAGGCCGCGCCGGGCGCAGCTGCACCGCCCGCGAGCTGCTCGCCATCCAGCGCGAGGCCTGCGGTTACGCGCAGCGGGTGGAGCTCGCCGCCAAGGTGGTGGAGCAGGGCGCGCAGACGGTGAAGCAGGCCGTGAACACCCAGGTGTGAGGCATCCCTTGAGCCCGACCCGCCACGCCCTCGCCGCCGCCCTCCTCGCCTGCGCCTGCGGCGGGAGCGAGGAGATCCTGCACGGCCTCGACGAGCCGCAGGCGAACCAGGTGCTGGTGGCGCTCGAGGACGGCGGCATCGGAGGCCGCAAGGAGCGGCCCGACGGCGCCGAGGCCGGCTGGACGGTGCTGGTCCCCTCCGGATCGGCGGGGCGGGCGCAGCGGCTCCTCGCCGACCGCGAGCTGCCGCGGCCGCGCGCCCCCGGCTTCGGCGAGGTCTTCGGGAAGGGCAGCATGGTCCCGTCGGCGACCGAGGAGCGCGCCCTCTACCTGCACGCCCTCGCCGGCGAGCTGTCGCGCAGCGTGGAGGCGATCGACGGCGTGGTGGAGGCGCGGGTCCACCTCGCCCTCCCCGAGCCCAACCCGCTGCGCGCCGAGCCGGCGCCGCCGGCGCGGGCGGCGGTGCTGGTGAAGTCGCTCCCTGGCGCGCGCGAGCGGCTCACCGCCCTCTCGGGCGGCATCCAGTCCCTGGTCGCCGGCGCGGTGGCGGGCCTCGAGCCGGCGGCGGTCTCGGTGGTGGTGGCCGAGGCGATCGGCTCCTCCCGCCCGGTCCCGGCACCTCGCGTTCGCCCGCGCTGGGCCGTGGGGACCGCCGCCGCGGCCGCGCTGGGCGCGCTGGCCCTGGCCGGCCTGTCGCTGCGTGGCGTCCTCTCCCTCCCTCCCGTCCCGAGCTGGCCATGGCTGAAGCGCTGACCCTGGACGCCGCCGACCGGCGGCTGGCGGCGCTGGCCGCGGCCTTCCTCGAAGCGCCGGAGGCCGCGCTCACTCGGCTCGCAGTTCCGGCCTCGGCCGGGTTGCGCGCCGAGGCGGCCCGGCTGGCCGCGGCGCCGCGCCGGGAGCGACTGCTCGAGCTCCACCTGGTCTGCACCGCCGCGGCGCCGTCGCGTGCGGGGCTCGCCGGGCTGCTCGGGGCCGAGCGCGGGGCGCTCCTCGCCCTGCTGCGCGAAGCCTCGGGCGCGCGCCCCAACGCCTCTGCCAGGCCGCTCTTCCGGCTCTGCCAGGAGCGCCTCCTCCAGCCACGGAGCGCACCGTGAGCGAAGCCGCCCTCGCCCTCCCGTTCGACCTGCCGCTGGTCTCCCGCGGACACGGAGCCCTCACGCCCGGAGCCTGTGCGGCCGGGATCGCCGCGGCCGAGCGCATCGCCGCCGCGCTGTCGGAGTTCCTGCTCGTGCCGGTGCGGGTCGAGGGCCGGCCGCTGCCCGGGCTGGCGCGCCCTCTCGCGGGCGCCGCCCGCCTCGCGCTCGACCTCGCCGCGCTGCCTGGCGGGGCGGTGCTGGAGCTGGAGGCCGGCTTCGTGGCGCGGGTGGTGGACCGCTTCGCCGGGGGCGACGGCCGGCTGCCGGCGGCGCTGGCCCTCACCCCCATGGAGGCGAGCGCGCTGGAGCTGCTGGTGCTGCTGGCACTCGACGCGCTCGGATCGGCCTCCATCCCGGAGCGCCTGCTGGCGCCGCGCCTCGTGCGCGCCGGAGCCGAGCCGGAGAGCCCGCTGGTGGTGGCCCTCGAGCTCACCGCAGGGCCGGAGCGCGGGAAGGGCCAGCTCCTGCTCCCGCACGCGGCGGTGCGCGCGCTCGGGGCCGCGGTCGAGCTCTCGGCGCCCGCGGCCCGGCTCGAGCTCGAGGGATGGCTCTGCCAGGGGAGCGCCGCGCTCACGGCGGAGGAGCTCGAGGCGCTCGCGCCCGGGGACGTGGTGCTCACCACCGACGACGGCCGCGCCGCGCTCCGCTTCCCGGGCGGGCTCGAGGTCCGCGGCCGGCTCGAGGAGGAGGTCCTGATCGTGGAGGAGCTCGCCGTGAACGAACGCACCGCCGCCTTTCCCGTCACCCTCTCGGTGGAGCTCGGGCGCGTCCCGGTCACGCTCGGCGATCTGGCGCGCCTCGCCCCCGGCGCCACGCTCGCGCTTCCGCTCGGGCGGCGCGGCCTCGTGACGTTGCGGGCCGGGGAGCGGGCGGTGGCGCGCGGCGAGCTCTGCGAGGTGGACGGCGCGATCGGCGTGCGGATCCTGACCATCGGCGATGGGGAGCTGCCGTGACCGCCGCGGCGTTCGCCGGGCGGCGGCCGCTCGCGGCCCTCCTCGCCGCCCTGTCACTCGGGGCGCTCGCCGCCGGATCGGTCGCGGCCGGGTTCGCGGGAGCGGGGCTGCGGGCGTCCGCGGTGGTGGGGGCGCTCGGCTGCGCGGCGCTGCTCCTGGGGCGGGCGCCGCGCCGCTCGGACCCCGTCGCGCTGGCGATCCTGGAGACCCGGGCGCTCGGCCGCGAGGCCGGGGTCGCGCTCCTCTCCTGCGCGGGGCGCAGGTGGCTCGTCGGGTGGGGGGCGCGCGGCGTGACCCTGCTCTCCGAGCTGCCTCCCGGTCTGGAGGACAGGCCGTGACCGGCCTCGACGCCGCACCCCTGCTCGCCGCCGGTCCCGCCGGCGACCACCCGGCGCAGACCCTGCTCCTCCTGGGAGCCCTGGCGCTCCTCCCCGCCGCCTTCGTCACGCTCACCTCGTTCCTCAAGATGACCGTGGTCCTGGGCGTGGCCCGATCGGCGCTCGGAGCTCCCCAGGTCCCGCCGGGGAGCGCGGTCACCGGGCTGGCCCTCCTGCTCACCTGCACCGCCATGGCGCCGGTGGCCGAGGCGAGCTGGCGGGCCGCGAGCGCGCCCGCGCCGCCGGGAGTGGAGGGGACCCTCGTCGCCGCCGGCCGAGCCGCCGAGCCGCTCCGCGGGTTCCTGCGCCGCTTCGCTCGGGCCGACGACCGGCGCACCTTCCTCGAGCTCGCCGCCCGGGCGCGGGCCGCGGCGGCGGCGGAGGGGACCGGCGGCGCCGGGCGCGCGGCGGGGGCGAGCGAGGACGACTTCGCCGTGCTCGCCCCGGCGTTCGTGGTCTCCGAGCTGCGGCGCGCCTTCACCATGGGGTTCCTGGTGTTCCTCCCCTTCCTTGTGGTGGATCTCTTCGTCGCGAGCGTGCTGCTGTCGCTCGGGCTCACGCAGCTCTCGCCCACCAGCGTCGCCCTCCCCTTCAAGCTTCTGCTCTTCGTCGCCGCCGACGGCTGGCGCGTGCTCGCGCGCGGCCTCGTCGCCGGCTACCTGCCCTGAGTGGACCTCGTGGACCCGGCCCTCTTCTCCCTCGCCCGCGAAGCGCTCCTCCTGACCCTCCTCGTCTCGGGTCCGCCGCTCCTGGCCGCGCTCCTCGCGGGGCTCGCCGCCGGGGTGGTGCAGGCGGCGACCCAGGTGCAGGAGCCGAGCCTGGGCGTGGTGCCCCGACTCGCCGCCGCCTTCGGCGCGCTCGCCGCCGCCGGCCCGTGGATCGCGGCGCGACTCGTCCGTTTCGCCTCGGCCTGCCTCGAGCTCGCGCCTTGGATCTCGCCGTGACCGCGCTCCTCGACCTTCTCCCGCCTTTTGCGCCATGGCTCGCCGGCGCGGCGCTCCACGGGCTGCGGCTCCTCCCTTCGGCGCTCCTCTCTCCCTTCCTGGGCGGCCCGGCGGCTCCGGCGCTGGTCCGGCTCGCCCTCGCACTGGGCCTCGGCGCAGCGGCGCAGGCCGCGCGCGGCACCCCACCCCCTTCGCTCTCCGAGCTCGACCTCCTCGTGGCCGCGCTGCGGGAGCTTGCGGTGGGAGTGGGCCTCGGGCTCATCGTCGCCTTCCCGGTCGAGGCGGCGCGGGCCGGCGGGCGCCTGGCCGATACTGCCCGCGGCGCCACGCTCTCGGAGCTGCACGTCGCCCCGCTGCGCCAGCGCGAATCGGCGCTGGGCGACCTCCTCGCCCAGTGGACGGTGGTCCTCGCGGGCGCGGCCGGCGGAGGGCGGCTGTTGGTGGCGGCGCTCCTCGGGACCTTCGAGGCGCTGCCGGCCGGCGCCGCGCCGGCTTCGGGGCGGCTCCTGGAGGCGGGGCTCGCGGCCTCCGCCGAGCTCCTCGGCTGCGCCCTCTGCCTGGCCGCGCCCCCGGTCGCGGCCGTCCTCGCCGCCGACCTCGCGCTCGCCCTGGCGGCGCGGGCCTTCCCGCAGCTCGGCCCGGGTGGCGCGAGCGCCCCGGCCCGCGCGGCGCTCGGCGTGGCGGCGGTGGCCCTGGCGGCCGGCGCGATCGCAGGGAGGCTCACCGGTGAGGTGGCGAGCTCCGCCGGGCTCGTCCGCGCCCTCGCAGGGAGCCGGCCGTGAGCGGGCGCACCGAGCGGCCCACCCCACGGCGGCTCCGGGAGGCCCGCCGTCGCGGCGAGGTGGCGCGGAGCGGCGACCTGCTCGCCCTCGCCGCGCTCCTGGCCGGGGGCTCCGCCCTGGTCGCCGGCGGCCCCGCCCTCGTCGTGGCGCTCACCAGGGTGCTGCGACTCGGGCTCGACCGGGCCCTTGCGCTCGACCTCGCGCCGGAGGCGGCCCTCCACGGCGCCCTCGCCGCGCTCTCGGCCTGCGCCCTCCCGGTGGCCGCCGCGGCCGCGCTCGGCACCGCCGCCGCGGGCCGGCTGGTCGCCGGCCCGGTCTGGTCGGTGGAGGCCTGCTCCTGGCGCTGGGAGCGGCTCGACCTCGCGCGCGGGCTCTCCCGGCTCTGCTCCGCGGCGCGCCTCGGGCGCGTCCCCCTCGACCTCGCCCGCGCCGGCGCGCTGCTCGCCTCGGCCGCCTTCGCCCTCGGCGGCGCGGCCCCGGCGCTCTCCGCCCTCCCGCGGCTCGAGCCACGCGCCCTCCTGCTCGCCCTGGACCGGCTGGCGCTCCGCGCGCTGCTGGCCCTCTTGCCGGCGCTCGCCTTCTTCGCCGCCGCCGACCTCGCCCTCGCGCTGCGCCGCCACCGGGCCGGCCTGCGCATGACCCGCGACGAGGTCCGGCGCGACCAGCGGGAGGAGGAGGGCGACCCCGGACGCAAGGCGGAGCGGCGGCGGCTGCACCGGCTCCTGGCGGAGGCGCCGCCCCTGGCGCGGGCCACCTGCGTGGTGGTGAACCCGATCCACTTCGCCGTCGCGCTGCGCCACGAGCGCGGCTCCGGCGCGGCGCCGCTGGTGCTGGCGAAGGCGGCGGGACGGGCGGCGGCGCGGCTCAGGAGCGACGCGCGGCGGGCCGGGGTACCGGTGGTGAAGGACGTGCCGCTCGCACGGGCGCTGCACCGGCTCTGCGAGGTGGGCGAGGAGATCCCGGAGGAGCTCTTCGAGGCGGCGGCGGCGGTGCTGGCCCACCTCTACGCGGCCGCGGAGCGGCCCGCGAGCGCCGGCCCCGGGATGGAGGGCTGAGATGACCGGCGCCAGCCTCACGAGCCCGCCTCCCGCGCCTTGCCCGCGCCGACCCGGGCGGAGCGGCCAAGCCTCGGGCTGGTGGAAGGCGGCCGCCGCGGTGCGGCGCGGCGGCGACGTGGTGCTGCCGCTCCTCGCGCTCGCGGTGGTAGCGCTCCTCTTCGCCCCGCTCTCGCCCTGGCTCCTCGACGCGCTGCTGGCGCTCAACCTTGCGCTCTCGGCCACCGTGCTGGTGGTCACCCTCCTCGCCCGCGAGGCGCTCCGCTTCGCGAGCTTCCCCACCCTGCTCCTCTTCACCACCCTCTTCCGGCTGGCGCTGGAGGTCTCCTCCACCCGGCTCGTGCTGGCGCGCGGGGAGGCGGGGCGGATCATCCACGCCCTCGGGGCGGTGGTGGTGCAGGGGAACGTGGTGGTGGGGGTGGTGGTCTTCGCGATCCTCACGCTGGTGCAGCTGCTGGTGGTGGCCAAGGGGGCGGAGCGGGTGGCCGAGGTGGCGGCGCGCTTCACCCTCGACGCCATGCCCGGCAAGCAGATGGCCATCGACGCCGACCTGCGCGCCGGCGCCATCGATCAGGCGGAGGCGCGCGGCCGCCGCCGGGCGCTGGAGCGCGAGAGCCAGCTCTACGGCGCCATGGACGGCGCCCTCAAGTTCGTGAAGGGGGACGCGGTGGCGGCGGTGGCCATCGTGGCCGTCAACCTGGCGGGGGGGCTCTGCGCCGGGCTGGCGCGCGGGCTCGAGCCGGCCGCCGCGGCGCGGCGCTACGCCCTGCTCGCCATCGGCGACGGCCTGGCGGCGCAGGTACCGGCGCTGCTGCTGGCGGTGGCGGCCGGGGTGGCGGTGACGCGGGTCGCCGCCGAGGAGGAGGGGGGCGAGCTCGGCGCCGAGATCGGGCGGCAGCTCTTCGCGGATCCGCGCGCGCTCTTGCCGGTGGCGGCGCTCTGCGGCGCCCTCGCGCTCGCTCCCGGACTGCCTGCGCCACCGTTCGCGCTCCTCGCGCTCGCGGCGCTGGCGGCGGCAGCCAGGCTCGGGCGGCGGGCCGGCAACGCGCAGCCCTCGGACGCGGCGGCCCCGGGGCCCTGGGAGCCGCCGGCCCCCGTCTCGCTCGAGCTCGCCTCGGATCTGGCCGAGCTGGCCGGCGGCTGCGACGGCCAGTTCGCGGCGGAGCTCCTGCCGTGGCTGCGCGAGGACCTCTGGCGCGCCATGGGGGTCCGGCTGCCGCCGCTCCTCCTCCGCCCGGCGCCGCTCCCTCCCGGACGGTGGCGGCTCCTGGTGGACGACGTCCCCTGCGCCGCCGGGACGGTGCCCTCACACGAGGCGCTGGCGCTCGCCGAGCCGGCCGAGATGGAGCTGGTGGCCATCTCGTGCGCGCCGCGGCGCCACCCGCTCACCGGCGCGCCGGCGGTCGTCATCCCCGCGGCCGAGGCGAGCCGCGCGGCCGCGGTGGCGCAGGTGCTCGATCCCCTCGCCCGCCTCGGGCTCGAGCTGGCCTCGGCGTTGCGGCGCTCCGCCGCGCACCTGCTCTCGCTCCAGGAGGCGCAGGCGCTGCTCGACGGGCTAGAGCCCGGCCACCCGGCGCTGGTGCGCGAGGCGGCCCGGCAGGTCGCGCCGGCGCTCCTCGCGGAGGTGCTGCGCCGCCTGCTCGCCGAGGAGGTCTCGATCAGGCCGCTGCCGCTGATCCTCGAGGCGCTCCTCGACGCCGGGCCGGGGCAGGACCCGGGCGCCCTGGGCGAGCGCTGCCGGCGCGCGCTGCGCCGCCACATCGCGCACCGGCAGGCGGACGGGCGTCCGCTGGAGGCGATCCTGCTCGACCCTGCCGCGGAGCTGACCTTGCGCGAAGGGCTCACGGGCGACGCCCCCTCGCTGACGACGCGCGAAGCGGCGCGCCTGCTCGACGCCCTCGACGAGGAGCTGGGCCGGACCGCCGGCGCCAAGGTGGTGGTGCTCACCGGCCCGGAGGTCCGGCGGGGGTTGCGTCAGGTGGTGGCGCTGCGCCACCCCCGGCTGGCGGTGTTGAGCTACGAGGAGCTGCCGCCGGGGTTGGCGGTGCGCCCGGTCGGCAAGCTCGCGCTGCCGGCCGCCTGAGCGCGGAGTGGGGAGGTACCGAGGCGCCTCTCGAGGAGACGAGCCGAAGGATTCCGGCTAGATGGAGCCGTTCGCGGCGACCGGTGGCGTGCCCGACCCACCCTCGCCCGAGCCGCTCTTGGCGTCGGCCTCGGCGCGCGGCTCCTCGTCCTCGCGGTTCACGCGATCGCGCAGCTCCTTGCCGGTGCGGAACAGGATTCCCCGCTTGGGCTTCACCGGAATCACCTCACCGGTCTTGGGGTTGCGCCCCTGGTAGCCCTCGTAGTTCTTGACGTGGAAGGCGCCCAGGCCGCGGATCTCGATGTTCTCGCCTCGGCAGAGCGCGCCCTTCATCGACTCGAAGATGTTCTCGATGGTCGACTCGGCCTGCTTCTGGGTGACACCCCGCTTGACGACCAGGATGTTGATGAGATCCGACTTGAGCATGCAGCGCTCCGCGCACTGGGCCCCCACCCTCGGAAGGCCACGGGAATGAGGGAGAGCCTAGCTTAGCGTCCGGAAATCGGCAAGGGTTCCACGGGAATGGCTCGCCGGGGGGCCTTTTGAGGCACCCCGGGTGGGTAGAACCCAGGGTTCAGGAGATACCAGGAGCACGGGCTCCGACCGGTCGTTCGCCCGGCTGCTGCTCTCGCGGCGGCGTCACCCAGTCGTCGCAGACGTCCGCCAGGGTCACCGAGCCGAGCGCAGCCGCCGCCGCCCGCTCGGCCTCGGCCATGGCCCGCCCGAGTCGCGCCGAGCCCGGAGCCACCTCGGGGGGGGGTCCAGAGGTGGCGCGGCGGACGTCGGCGAGGGTGATCCCCTCGAGGGGGCGGCCAGGGACGTAGCCCCCGCCCGCCGCCTCCAGCACCAGCCCCGCCTGGCGGAGCGCGGTGAGGGCCTCGCGCACCGGCTCGGCGAGCGACGAGAGCCGGTCCGCGAGCTCGGCCGGCTCGAGCGGCGGCGCGCCCGCCCTGTAGGCGAGCCCGACCTCGCGCAGGGTCCGGGCGGCGAGCTGCTCGCGGCCGGCGGCGGTCAGGTCGGAGGGGTGGGCGTGCATCAGCGCCCGCGCGTGCTGCACCACGAAGGTGACCCGCGCGCCGAAGAGGAAGATGGTCCAGCTCACGAAGATCCAGAGCAGGAAGATCGGCACCGCCGCGAGGGAGCCGTAGACGGCGTGGTAGTGGAAGAACCGGGCCACGGCGACCGCGTAGATGGCCTTGGCGAGCTCCCAGGCCACCCCGGCCACGAGGCCCCCCACCACCGCCGGCCGCGGGCGGACCCGGGTGGCCGGGATGATGAGGTAGAAGACGGTGAAGAAGGTGCAGGTGAGCACCACGGAGGCCAGGCCTGCACCGAGCCGGCCCACCGGCGAGGTGCCCAGGCGCGCCAGTACCCCGTGTCCCAGCGCCAGCGAGGCGCCGAGCAGGAGCGGCCCCAGGGTGAGCCCCGCCCAGTAGGTGAGGATGGTGGGGACCAGCGGCCGGCGCTTTCGCACGGTCCAGATGTCGTTGACCGCCCGCTCCACCTGGCTGAAGAGGCTCACCGCAGACCAGACCAGCAGCGCGCCGCCGACCAGGCCTGCGCTGGTGGCGTGGGCGTTCTTCACGAACTCGTCGAGGCGGGGGGCGACCGCGGCGCGCGCGCCCACCGCCAGGTTCTCGAGCAGGAACTCGTGCACCCGGGCCCAGAGCCGCTCCATCCCGGTGAAGGCCTGGACCACCGAGAAGGCGACCACCAGCGCCGGTACCAGCGCGAAGAGCGAGGTGTACGTGAGCGCCATGGCGCGCACGCGCAGCTCGCGGTCGCGCAGCGCGCTGGCGACCGCGAGGAGCTTGAACGGGCTCGCGCGCATGAGCCTCGCTACGGCTTCTCGGGGCCCCCGGAGCCGCTGGGGGCCTTCTCGGACTGGGGCCGCTCGCCGCGCGACCGATCGCCCTGCTGGGACCGGTCGCCCTGCTGGGACCGGTCGCCCTGCTGGGAGCGGTCGCCCTGCTGGGAGCGGTCCTGCTGGGACCGATCGCCCTGCTGCTGGCCACCGCCACCGCCACCACCGCGCCCGCCGCGCCCGCCGCGGCGCTGGTCGCGATCGCGCCCGCGCCCCTCGTCACGCGCGCGGCCCGACTCCTCGCGTCGGCCGCCCTCTTCTTTCCGGCCGCCCTCATCTCGACGCCCGCCGCCCTCGTCGCGCCGGCCGCCTTCGTCCCGGCGGCCCTCCTCGCGATCGCGCTCCTGGCGGCCGTAGATGTCGAACTGCTCCTGGTGGTAGTTCTGCTGCTGCTTCACCTGGATGGTCTTGTTGAAGCGGTCCATCAGGTAGCGTAGCTCGTCGCGCTCGGCGCCCTGGAGCACCCGCGCCACCTCGGGGTGACAGTTCACCACCATCACCGGCTCCGGGAAGCTCGGAGCGTCGCGCCGGATCTCGCGGAAGATCTCGTAGGCGACGGTGATCCTCGACTTGAGATGCCCCTTGCCGTCGCAGTAGCCGCAGGGCTCGTTCATCATGCGAGTGACCGACTCGCGCACCCGCTTGCGCGTCATCTCGACCAGGCCGAGCTCGCTGATCTTGAGGACGTTGGTCTTGGCCTTGTCCCGTCCCAGCGCGTCCTGCAAGGCCTTGAAGACCTTCTCGCGGTTCTGGGATTTGTCCATGTCGATGAAGTCGATGATGATGATGCCGCCGATGTTGCGCAGCCGGAGCTGGTACACGATCTCCTTGGCCGCCTCGGCGTTGATCTTGGTGATCGTCTCCTCGAGGTTCTTCTTGCCGACGTAGCGGCCCGAGTTGACGTCCACGGCGGTGAGCGCCTCGGCCTGATCGATGATCAGGTACCCGCCGCTCTTCAGCCACACCTTGCGCTGGCTGGCGCGCTTCAGCTCCTGCTCGATGCCGTAGGCGTCGAAGATGGGCTCGTCGCCCTGGTAGAGCTCGATCTGGCTCTCGAGGTGGGGGGCCTGCTCGTGCGCGAACCGGACGATCCGCTCGTACTCGTCGCGATCGTCGATGACCAGCTTCTGCACGTCGGCGGTGAAGAGGTCGCGGGTGGCGCGCAGGATGAGGTCCAGGTCGGGGTGGAGCAGCGCCGGCGCGCCCACCTTGTCCTTGGTGCGGATGATCTCGTTCCACACCTGGATGAGGAAGCGGATGTCGGCCTCGAGCTTGGCCGCCTCCACGTTCTCGGCCACGGTGCGGACGATGAAGCCGGTGCCCTCGGGCCGCATCCGGTCCACGATGTCGCGCAGGCGGCGCCGCTCGCCCTCCTTCTCGATGCGGCGGCTGATGCCGATGTGATCCACCGTCGGCATGAAGACCAGGTGGCGGCCCGGCAGCGAGATGTGGCTGGTGATGCGGGCGCCCTTGGTGCCGATGGGGTCCTTCGCCACCTGCACGATCACTTCCTGCCCTTCCTTGAGCAGGTCCTGGATGTTCTTCGCCTCCTTGGGGCGGCGCTCCTCGTCGCGGCGGCCGCCGCCGCCGTTGCGGTTGCGGTCGTGGCCGCGGTCGCGGCCCTCGCGCCCGTCCCGGCGGCCGCGCTCCTCGCGCCGCCCGCGGTCGCGACCCTCGCGACCCTCGCGATTGTCGCGCCCCTCCCGCGCCTCGCGCGCGGACTCGGCGGGGCGAGTGGTGAGCTGCCCGGTGACGGGCGTGCTGTCGGTCTGCGCCGGGAGGAGGTGCTGCTCCTCGGCGAGGCCCGGCGAAGCGATGGCCCAGTGTTCCTCCGCCGCGGGCGGCTGGAGCTCCAGCGCCGGCGCGGCGGGACCGACCGGAGCCACCTCCACCGCCTGCGTGAGCGGGATGGGCGTGACCGCCGGGGTCGGCTCGGGCTCGGCGGCGGCCGCGGCCGCCTCGGGCTGGACCGCGGCCTGCTCGGCCGGAGCATCGGCCTGGACCGCCGGCTCGGGCGTCGCCGTCGACAGCTCCGCGGCCGCAGGCTGGGCGGCCACCTCGACCGGCGCGGCGCCGGGGATCTCCTGCTGGGCGACCTCGCGGGCGCCTTCGGCCGGGGCGGGCTCCATCGAGGCGAGCTTCGGCTGCGCACCTTCCGCCGGCGCGCCTTCCGCCGGCGCGCCTTCCACTGGCGCACCTTCCGCCGGCGGCTGCGCCGCGGGCGGCTCGGCGGCGGGCCGCTCGGAGTCTGCGCGGGCCTTCGCCTCCTGCTGCTCCGCCTCTTCCTCGGAGGGCACCTGGTCGATCACGTTGCCGTGCTCGCCCTCGGTGAGCTCGAACTCCTCGGAGAAGTCGGGATCGCCGTAGACGTCCCCGACGTAGAGGAAGGCTGCCTTCTCGAGGCCGATGTCGACGAAGGCGGCCTGCATGCCCGGGAGCACCCGGACCACCCGCCCCTTGTAGATGTTGCCGACGATCCCCTTCTCGCGCTTCCGCTCGAGATAGAACTCGTGGATGGTGCCGCTCTCGACCAGGGCGACGCGCGTCTCCGCGCCCGCCGCGTTGATCACGAGGATGCTGTTCCCTGCCATTGTGGGCCTCGCTCGCCCGGCCTTCCCTGTGCGGAGGCAGCGAGGCCCACCCCGGGCCACGATCGCGACGGCCGTGCTCCTGGTGGAGCGCAACCGTTGCGGCCGTATGTCGAGCTTTCGCTCAAGCTTCGCGATCCTCCGCGCCGGGCGGCCGCCGCGAAGGCGGCCCGATGCCGGGCACGTTCGTATGGTTCAGGCGTCGGAGTAGCGCGGGGCACGGGGCTGACCCGGCTGCGACCGAGGGACGGAGGCCCTCGCGAAGCTGACGCCTTCCTTCAAAACCTTCACTCCCCTCGGCGGCGCGCCGTCGCCGAAGATGGCCGCCAGCACCTCGGCTGGCTTGGCGCTTCCCGACGGGTCCGCCTTCAGGCTGAATGTGACCCGGCCCTCTCCTTCGAGGGCGATGTGGGTCACGATGCTCTTCAGGTCTATCTCCCTTTGCTTCCCGCGCGCAATCTTCTCGTTCCTTTTCCCGCGCGCCCTGGGAGGGGGGGCTCGGTGAACCAGGGAGCGCTCCGCCCCCTGGAAGGTGGCGATGCGGTCCGAAAGCTGCGAAACGCCCCAGGATTCCGGAAAAGATGCCAGGTAGTGGACGGCCAGCTGCGCCTCGCTGATGGAGGGCTCGCTCCGTTCGATGACCTTGGCCTCATACAGAGGCAGGCCGGGCGGCAACTGTGGCGCGAGCAGCTCGGTGACCCGCAGCGGGTCGTGGAGCCCCAGCAGCTCGAGGTCGAGGTGCTCGCAGCTGCTCTCCACCCCGACCGGCAGGGCGGGGCCAAACGAGACCCGCGGCTTCGGGTGGAATCCCTGCGACCAGGCCACCGGCAACCCGGCCCGGCGCACCGCGCGCAGGATGGCGTGCATGATCTCGAGGTGCGAGAGGGCCACCAGGCGCCCGAGCTTGCCGTAGCGGACCCGCACGAAGGTGCGTCCCTCGGGCGGCGGGGGACGCGGCGGTGGTGGCGGCGCCGGGAGGTAGTCCTTCGCCTCGTAGACCCGGTTCTTCACCACCTCGTAATCGCAGGCGCCGCAGACGGTGCAGGGCGCGAGCACGCAGTCGGGCACCTCCGCGAGGTTGCGCGCCGCGGCGAGCTGCTTCTGGAGGTAGGCCTTGGTCACTCCGCAGTCGATGCGGTCCCAGGGGAGCACCTCGTCGAGCCGGCGTCGGCGGTGGGCGAAGAAGGCGATGCCCACCCCGTGCTCGCGCTCGCACTCGGCGAAGGCCTCGAGCCAGACGTCCTCGCGGAACCACTCGGTCCAGCCGTCGAGCCGCTGGCCGCGCCGGAACGCGTGCAGCACCGCCGCGCCGGCGCGTCGGTCGCCGAGCGCCAGCGCCCCCTCGATCGAAGACTGGCGCGACTCGTGCGGCTTGAAGGCGATGGCGCCGTGGCGGCCGCCCAGCTCGGCGGAGACGAGGGCCTGGCGGCGGCGCGTCTCCTCCGGCCCGATCATCGGCTCCCACTGGAAGGGCGTGAAGGGCTTCGGCACGAAGGTGCTGGCGCCGAGGTTGATGGCGGCCGAGCCCTGCCCCTTCGGCAGCACGCGCCGCGCCGCGGCGAGGCACCGCTTCGCGAGCTGCGCGATGGCCACCACGTCCTCGTCCCGCTCCTCGGGCAGGCCGATCATGAAGTAGAGCTTGAGGAGCGACCAGCCGTTCTTGAAGATCGACTCCACCGCGCGGAGCAGGTCCTCCTCGCGGTTGCCCTTGTTGATGACGGCGCGCATCCGCTCGGTGGCCGCCTCGGGCGCGAGGGTGAAGCCGGTCTTGCGCACCCGCCCGATCTTCTGCGCCAGCGAGTCGCTCATGGTCTCGGTGCGGAGCGAGGGCAGCGACATGGAGATGCGCTCGCCCTCCCAGCGCGCCAGGAAGTCGTCGAGGAGCGGGTTCAGGCAGTCGTAGTCGCCGGAGCTGAGCGAGAGGAGCCCCACCTCCTCGTAGCCGGACGCCTTGAGCCCCTGCTCGGCGAGCCGCAGGATCTCCGCCGGGCTGCGCTGCCGGGTGGGCCGGGTGATCATCCCCACCTGGCAGAAGCGGCAGCCGCGGGTGCAGCCGCGCTGCAGCTCGATGGGGAGCCGGTCGTGCACGGTCTGCATGAACGGCACCACCGGGTGCTCGTAGGCGCTGGTGGAGAGGGCGTCGAGGTCGGGCATCACCCGCCGCTCCACCTTCTCGTAGCCCGGCAGCAGCGGCTCGAGCGCGGTGAGCACCTTCGTCTTCGGGTGGTAGTGCGGCCGGAAGAAGGACGGCACGTAGACGCCCGGGATGCGCGCCAGCGCCTTCAGGAGATCCTCGCGCGAGGCGCCCGAGCCCTTCCACTCGATCACCGCCTGCGAGAGCTCGTGCACCGCCTCCTCGCCATCGCCCACCACGAAGCAGTCGAAGAAGTCGGCGACCGGCTCGGGGTTGTAGGCGCAGGGGCCGCCGCCCACCACCAGCGGGTCGCCGGGGCCTCTGTCCGCCGCCAGGAGCGGCACGCCGGCGAGGTCGAGGAGCGCGAGGCAGCTCGTGTAGCAGAGCTCGAACTGCAGCGTGATCCCGAGGACGTCGAAGTCGCGCGCCGGGAGCCGCGACTCGAGCGAGAAGAGCGGCTGGCGCTTCTCGCGCAGCGCCGCCTCAAGGTCGGGCCAGGGCAGGAAGAGCCGCTCGCAGGCGATCTCCGGCCGGTCGTTGAGCGTGTGGTAGAGCAGCCGGAACCCGAGGTTCGACATCCCTACCTCGTAGGTGTCCGGGAAGGCGAGGCCGAACTTGAGGCGCACGGCGGCGAGGTCCTTCTTCACCGCGCCGAACTCCTCGCCGACGTAGCGGGAGGGCTTCTGCGCCTGGAGGATGAGCTCGTCCAGGATCTCGGGAGCGTTCATGCGGATGCGGGCGGCGGGATCGAACCGCCTTCAGCCCGTCCTATGTCGGGTTCGGCGCGCCACGCGCCGGAAAAGGCGAGGGATTTAACAGAGCGGCGGCAGGGCCACAAGGCCGGCCGGTGCGAGCGGGCGCTCGCCCGGCTGGCACGTCCTCACCGCCCTCCGCCCTTCTGGAGCCTGGCGCGCGCCTCGCTCATGGCCCGCTCCGCCTCCGGGTCCCCGGCGTCCCGCGCCGCGGATGCGAGCGACAGCGCCCGCCGCCAGGCCGCCCTCGCCTCCTCCGGCGCGTCGTTCCGGGCGAGCGCCTCGCCGAGGACGAGCTGGTTCTCCGCCGCGTCGGGGAAGAGCCGGGCGGCGGTGCGCGCCTGATCGAGCGCGGCCTCGGGGTCGCCCGGTCCCATGGGCCAGCCGGGCGCCCGCAGGAGCACCAGCGCCAGCACGCGGTGCGGTCCGCCCGAGTCGAGCGCGGGCGCCGCGGCGATGGCCTTGCGCAGCAGCTCCGTCATCTTGCCGAGGGCGTCCTTGCCGGTCGACGGGCGCTCCCGCGCCTGCTGCCCGAGCGCGATGGCGAGCCGGTAGTCGCAGGCGGGCTCCCCGGGCGCGCGCCGCTGGCACCACTGGCCGAGCTGGACCCCCTGCTCGGCGAGCCGGGACCGGACGGCGCCGTCGCGCTCGCGCTCGACCCGGAAGGTGATGGCCCTCATCGCTCCGAGCAGCGCCTCCACCCGCCGCTCGTCGGCCGCCGCGGCGTCGAGGTAGAGCGCCTGCGCCGCCTCGGCACGGCCCGGGTCGGCGCGCTTGGCCCAGGCCGCCTCCGCCTCCCGGAGCAGCTCGGCGGCGCCCTTCCCGCCGGCGGCGCCCGGCGCCATCGCCGACACCGGGGGAGGCTCCCGGAGGGCCGCGGCGCACGCGGTCGCGAGGAGCGCGGCCGCGCCCAGGGCCCCCGCGCGGCTCATCGCACCGCCTCGGCGTAGGCCTTGCGCGCGCCGGCCAGCGCCTTCTCGTCGAGCGGCGCGAAGCGGGTCATCTGGATGGCTTCGAGGGCGCTCGCGCCGGCGGCGTCGGACGCCATCCCCCGGAGCGCCCCCTCCACCGCGCCCCACGCCTTGCCCGGGAGGCGCCCGTCCACCGCGGCGACCACGCCCGCCGGGAGCGGGGCCGAGCGCGTCACCACCTCCAGCTCGGCGGCGAACGGCAGCGAGCCGAGCGCCGCCTCCTGCGCGCCGTCGAGGAGCACCGCCACCCGCTCTCCCGCGGCGGCGCGGCGGAGCGCCGAGAGCACCGCGCCGGACTGCACCACGCGCGCGCTCGCGGGGAGCGGGCCCCAGCCGCCCAGCGCCGGCCCGCGCACGAACGCCGGCGCGAAGCCCGCGCTCGACACCACGGTGAAGCCCTCCAGCGCGGCCGGCGCCCCCGCGCGCCCCTTCTTCGCCACCAGCGTCCAGCGCTCGGACTCGGGGCGTCCCCGGGGCACCGCCTGGAGCCGCGCGCGCAGCCCCAGCTCGCGCTCGTGCTTGAGGAAGAAGGGGAGCGACACCAGCGCGACGGCGGCGTCCCTGGACCGGAGCCGCGCCGCGCCCCCCTGCTCCGCCTCGTCGTACACGGCGGCGAGCTGCAGGCCGGCCTTCGCCGACAGCGCCGCGGCGAAGGCGTCCATGGTGGGCTGCGCCTCGGCGGTGGTCCCCGGCGCACCGGGGGAGCAGACCACCAGCAGGTGGCGCGCGGGGGCGGCCGGGGCGGCGAGGAGCAGGGCGGCGGTGAGGAGGAGCCTCATGGCGGAACTGTAGCTCCTCGGGGGGAGCTGAGGCAGGGAACCGCGCCGCGCGCCCTTTCGAGGCACCCCCAGCGCGAGGCCGGGGTGTGATAAATCGATCTCGTGCCCTCGCCCATCCAGATCGAGGAGTACCTCCAGCGCGTCTCGGAGCGCGTCAACTCCCAGCTGCGCCTGCTCTCCGCCGAGTGGAAGCGCTCGGGCCCGCGGCCGCTCGTCGACGCCGTCGAGTACGCGTTGCTGGGCGGCGGCAAGCGCCTGCGGCCGGCGCTGGTGCTCGCCTCCTGCGAGGCGCTGGGCGGCGACGGGGGCGACGACGGCCTCGCCATGCGCTTCGCCGTGGCGCTCGAGATGATCCACACCTACTCGCTCGTGCACGACGACCACCCGTGCATGGACGACGACGACCTGCGGCGCGGGCGTCCGACGGTGCACAAGGCGTACGACGACGCCACCGCCATGCTCGTCGGCGACGGCCTCCAGTCGCTCGCCTTCCGGCACTTGCTGGCCGCGAGCCACCCCAGCGCCGCGCCGCTGGCGGCCCT
Source organism: Anaeromyxobacteraceae bacterium (assembly GCA_035656915.1). Taxonomy (GTDB): domain Bacteria; phylum Myxococcota; class Myxococcia; order Myxococcales; family Anaeromyxobacteraceae; genus Anaeromyxobacter_B. Next base: position 90,155 of record DASRRJ010000023.1, on the reverse strand, counting down.
CCTGGCGGAGAACGCGTGGCGCATGGTCGAGGGCCAGGCGCTCGACATGCGGGCCGAGGGGCGCCCGCTGGCGGAGCGCGAGGTGCTCGAGCTCATGGCCGCCAAGACCGGCGCGCTCCTCACGGCCGCCTGCGTGGGCGGCGCCATCGCCGCCACCGGCGCGGCGAGCGGTCTCGACCGCGTGGGCCAGCAGCTCGGGCTGGCGTTCCAGATCGCCGACGACATCCTCGACCTCACCAGCGACGCGGCCACCCTGGGGAAGCGGACCGGCAAGGATCAGGCGGCGGGGAAGGCCACCCTGCCCTCGCTGGTGGGGCTCGACGAGGCCCGGCGCCGCGCCCGCGCGGCCTGCGACGAGGCGCTCGCGCTGCTCGAGCCGCTCGGCCCGCCGGCGGAGCCGCTGCGGGCGCTGGCCCGCTTCGTCGTCGACCGGGATCACTGACCGTGGATCGCCTGCTCGACCGCATCGACTCGCCGCGCGACCTGAAGCGCCTCGCGCCGGAGCAGCTCCCGGCCCTCTGCCAGGAGCTCCGCGAGGAGATCGTGGCCACCTGCGCCAGGAACGGCGGGCACCTGGGGAGCTCGCTCGGCGCGGTCGAGCTCATCGTCGCGCTCCACTACGTCTACGACTCGCCCCACGACCGGCTGGTCTTCGACGTCGGCCACCAGGCCTACGCCCACAAGCTCCTCACCGGCCGGCGCGAGCGCTTCCGCACCATCCGGACGGCGGGCGGCCTGGCCGGCTTCCCCGAGCGCGCCGAGTCGGAGCACGACGCCTTCGGCGTGGGCCACTCCGCCACCGCCATCTCCGCCGCGCTGGGGCTGGCCGAGGGGAGCCGGCTGCTCGGGCAGCGGCCGCGCAAGGTGGTGGCGCTCGTCGGCGACGGCGCCATGACCGGCGGGCTCGCCTTCGAAGGGCTCAACCAGGCCGGCTGGCTCAGGCGCGACCTGCTGGTGGTGCTCAACGACAATGAGATGTCGATCTCGCCGAACGTCGGCGCGCTGTCGCGCTGGTTCACCCAGAAGCTGACCAGCCGTGACGTGGAGGAGTGGCGCCGGGCCGTCAAGGACATCCTGGGCCACCTGCCGCGGGGCGACCAGGCCATCGGCGCCGTCCGGCGCGCCCTCGACGCGGCCAAGGCGCTGGTCTCGCCCGGCATCCTCTTCGAGGCCCTCGGCTTCGACTACGTCGGCCCGGTGGACGGCCACGACGTGCAGGGGCTGGTGGAGGTCTTCCGCCAGGTGTCGCGCTGCGCGCGCCCGGTGCTGGTGCACGCCGCCACCGTGAAGGGCAAGGGCTACCCGCCCGCCGAGTCGGACCGCGCCACCGGCGGGCACGCGCTCTCCTTCTTCGACGTCGCCACCGGCAAGCCGCTCTCCAAGAAGCCGCCAGCCAAGGCCTGCACCGACCTCTTCGCCGAGGCGCTCTGCGAGGCAATGGAGCGCGACCAGCGCGTGGTGGCGATCACCGCCGCCATGCTCGAGGGGACCGGGCTCATCCAGGCGAAGCGGCGCTTCCCGGAGCGCACCTACGACGTGGGGATCGCCGAGCAGCACGCCGTCACCTTCGCGGCCGGGCTCGCCTGCGAGGGGCTCCGGCCGGTGGTCGCGATCTACTCCACCTTCCTGCAGCGCGCCTACGACCAGGTGATCCACGACGTGGCGCTGCAGGGGCTCCCGGTCACCTTCGCCCTCGACCGCGGGGGGCTGGTGGGCGCCGACGGCAAGACGCACCAGGGCGCGTTCGACCTCTCCTTCCTGCGCTGCGTCCCGAACCTGGTGGTGATGGCGCCGTCCGACGAGAACGAGCTGCGCCACATGCTCGCCACCGCCCTCGCGCACGACGGCCCGGCCGCGCTCAGGTTCCCGCGCGGGGCGGCCCAGGGCGTGCCGCTCGACGCCCTCCCGCGTCCGCTCGCGCTCGGGAAGGCGCGCGTCGTCCTCGACGGCGGCCCGGGCCTCGAGGTGGCGATCCTGGCGGCGGGCACCACCCTCGCGCCCGCGCTCGCCGCCGCCGAGGCGCTGGCGGCGGAAGGCGTGGCGACCGCGGTCGTCGACGCGCGGTTCGTGAAGCCGCTCGACGAGGAGCTCTTTTGCGCGCTCGCCAGCGCCTGCGGCCGGGTGGTCACCGTGGAGGAGTCGGCGCTGGCCGGCGGCTTCGGCTCGGCCTGCCTGGAGGCCTTCGAGCGGCGCGGGCTCTTGTCGAAGCTGGCGGTGCGCCGCCTCGGCCTCCCCGACGAGTTCGTGACCCACGGCGACGCGCCCCGGCAGCGCGCCGAGCTCGGGCTGGACGCGGCCGGGATCGCGCGGGCCGCCCGCGAGCTCCTCGGCGCGCGGCCCGAGGCCGCCGCCGGCGGCCGCCGTCAGTACGGGTAGCCGAGCTCGACGTAGACCTTGACGCCGTCGCCCCCGCTGGCGACATCGATCCGGCCGAGGACGTTCGGGTGGACGAAGGCCCGGAAGCCGACGCCCCCCGCGAGCTGCGGGCGCGAGAGGACCGCGGCGAAGCCCCCGAAGACCTGCCCGGCGGCGACGAACGGGTCGACGCGCCAGTCCGCCACCACGCCGAAGATGTGCGTCTGGAAGGCGCGGATCCGCTGCTCGAGCTCGAGCGTCCAGGCCTGCTGATCCAGGAAGCGGTCCTCGGTGAAGCCGCGCAGGAGGAAGGCGCCGCCGAGCCGGCTCTGCTGGTAGAACGGCGCCGCGCGCGAGCCGACCGCGGTCCAGGACAAGCGCGCCGCGCCGGAGAGCCAGTCGAGCTCCGGCACGATGGTGCTGGCCTGGAGCCCCCCGCGCGCGAAGGTCGGCGATCCCGCCAGCCCCTCCACCAGCGCGGCCGAGAGCTCCAGGCGGGAGCCCCGCTCGGCGTAGTCGCCGCCGCGGCGATCGTCGTAGCGCAGGCTCGCGCCCTGGGAGAGGAGCGTCGCCCCCTTCATGCCCGGCGCGCCGGGGAAGACCTCCGGGCTGAGCGGCAGGCCGGGCACGCCGAGATCCTCCACCGCGTCGCGCTCGACGCCCAGCGAGGCGCCGAGGTTGAGGTGGGGCGCGACGTTGAGGCCGCGGCGCGCGACCGCGTAGGCCCGCAGGCCGGTGTAGCTGGTCTCCGCGGCCGACGGCGTGTCGGGGCCCAGGCCGAAGAAGCGGAAGAAGGCGCTGCGCTGCACCCGCAGGGTGACCTCGTCGGTCCACCGGCCCTCCTCGACCGGGAGCCGCTGCCAGACCAGGAGCCCGTTGTAGTTGATGCGGGTGCTGGCGGAGGCGATGACGGTGAGGCCCGTGTCGTCGGTCGGGTAGTGGTACCAGCGGAAGGTGCCGGTGTAGTGGATGACCGAGTTCCAGGTGGCGCTGGGCGCGATGATCGACTCGGTCCGCTCGCCCTCCGGGCAGACGCGGAGGAAGACCGGCATCACGCCCCAGGTGTCGCCCTCGTTCGGGAGCGTCGCCCAGACCGGCAGGGGGATGATCTCCGTCCGGAGCGGGCGGGCGCAGTCGGCGGCGGCCGGCCAGGCGTGGAGGAGCGCGACGGCGACGAACCCCGCGATCCCCGCCCTCCGCCGCGGCCCCCTCGCGCGGCGGACCGGAGCTCGAGAAGAGCTTGACTCACCGAGCGGTCGCCGTAACTTGCTGCAAAGCATGTCGAGTTCGGCGCCAAGTCTACCCGGGCAGCTCGCCGCCGCGCTCGGGTTTTCACGCGCCGCCGCCCGCGAGTGGCTGCTGCCCTCGCGCGCCATGCCGCGGCGGCTCTGGCCGCCGGCCCTCGGGCTCCTCTACATCGCCGCGGTCGGCGTCCTCGGGGGGCTGCGCGGCGATCACTTCCTGGTCGGCCTCCTGGGCTTCCTCGACCTCTACAACGAGAAGTCGCGCCTGTTCCTCAAGGTGTTCTTCCCGTTCATGTTGACCGGCGCGATCTTCGATGGGATGCGCTACTTCTACTGGCAGGGCATCGAGGGGCGGGTCCACGTCGCCGAGCCCTACCTGCTCGAGCGCGCCTGGTTCGGCGTGGACGGTCGGACGCTCAACGAGGTCTTCCTGGTCCACCACTGGGCGGCGCTCGACCTCGCCTGCGGGTTCGCCTACCTGTTCTACGTGGCCGAGTACCTGCTCCTCGCCATGCTGCTCTTCTTCCGCGGCCGCCTCGCGCGCGCCGGCACCTTCGCCCGCACCTTCCTGCTGGTGAACGTGATGGGCTTCGCCACCTACTTCGTCTACCCGGCGGCGCCGCCCTGGTACGTGACCCGGTACGGCCTCGGCCCGGCGCGCATGGACGTGCGCCCGACCTCCGCCGCGGCGCACCGGTTCGACGTGCTGCTGGGCACGCACTTCTTCGACTCCATGTACGGCCGGGGCGTCGACGTGTTCGGCGCCCTCCCCTCGCTCCACGTGTCCTACCCGCTCATCGCCGCCCTCCTCGCGTTCATCACGGCCGAGCTGCGCTGGGCCCGCTGGCCCGCGGTGCTGTTCTTCCTGCTCATCTGCCTCTCCGCGGTCTACCTGCAGCACCACTACGTCATCGACGCGGTGCTCGGCGTGGTCTACGCGCTGGTGGCGCTCGCCGCGGTCCTGACCTGGGAGCGGCGCCACCCGGCGCCGGCGGCCTGAGCGTGGCGGGGGACCGGATCACCCGCGCGCTCGCGGCGACGGTGCGCGCGCGGACCGCCCTGCTGGTGATCTACGCCCTGCTGGTCCCGGCGGCGGCGTACCTGGCCACGCGCATCCCCAGCGAGAGCGGCATCGACCGGCTGATCGTCCCGAGCGACCCGGACTACCTCGCCACGCGGGCCTTCCACCGCACCTTCCCCGAGAGCGACGTGGTGCTGCTGCTGGTGGAGTCGGACGACCCCTGGTCGCCCGCCGCCCTGGCCCGGCTCGACGCCGCCAAGGCGGCGCTCCGAGCAGTCCCCCATGTCGGCACCTTCTCGGTGGTGGACGCCCTCCGGCGCGCCCGGCCCGGCGCCGGCCCGGACGAGCTGCGCCGGCTCGCGCTGGGCACCGGGTTCTTCCGGCGCCAGGGGCTCGTCGGCGACCGCTTCCTCGCGCTCGTCGCCAGCCTCGACGTCCACGGGCCGGCGGAGCGCGACGACACCCTGGCCGCCGTGCACACGGCGCTGGCCCGCGCCGGCATCACGGGGCTCCGCGAGGTCGGCGCGCCCCTCGTCAACTCCTGGCTGGAGCGGCAGTCGTCCGACGCCTCCGCCCGCGCCTTCCCGGTCTTCGCGGTGCTGCTGGTGGGGATCGCGCTCTTCCTCTACCGCTCCTGGCGCGCCCTCCTCGCCCTGGTGCTGGCGCTGGGCGCGGCGGTGGCGCTCTCGGTCGCCGCCGGCGGGCTGCTCGGGTTCTCCTTCACCATCGTCTCCGTGCTGGTGCCGCTCACCATCATGGTGACGACGACGGCATCGCTGGTCTACCTCCACTCGCGCTACATCGACCAGCCGCCGGGCGTGCCGCTCGCCGAGCACCACCTCGAGGCGCTGCGCAACAAGTTCCTCCCGGTGACCGCCTCGACGCTGGCGGCGGCGATGGGTTTCGCCGCGCTCGCGGTCTCGCGCATCCGGCCCATCCGCGAGATGGGGGTCTGGACCGCCGTCGGCCTGGTCGTCTCCTGGGTGGTCTCCTTCACCCTCTTCCCGGCGCTGCAGCTGGCGCTGCGCACCCCCACCGGCCGCAGCGTCCGGGTGCGGAGCGCGATCTACGATCGGCTGGCGGACGCGCTCCCGGCCTTCACCTTCCGGCACCGGCGGGTCCTGACGGCCGCCGCCGTCGCCGCCTGCCTCGCCGGCGTGGTGGCCCTCTTCGGCATCCCCGGGGCGGTAAAGGGCATGTCGGTGGGCGTGGACCTGCTCGAGTACCTCGACCCCTCGACGCAGATCTCCCAGGACCTGCGCTGGTACCGCGCGCACGCGGTGGAGCTGAACGTGGCGCGGGTCTGGATCCACCTGCCGGCGCCGGCCGCCACCGACCCCGAGGTGCTGCGCGCCGTGGACGGGTTCCAGTCCGCCCTCGAGGCACTGCCGGACGTGACCGGCGTCGCCGGCCCGACCACGCCGCTGCGGATGCGGAGCTACCTCGCCGGCGGTGGGGAGTCGCTGCCGCGCGACCCGGAGGGCTTCGCGCGGGCGGCGGCCGACGTGGAGCAGCTGCTGCTCACCGAGGGCGACCTGCGCGCCTTCATCGACGTGAAGGGGCTCTCCGACTTCCAGCTCACGGTGCTCTTCCGCCAGGGTGACGCCGCCGGCTACGCCGCCCTGGCGGGGCGCGTGGAGGAGGCCTGGAGCGCGGCCCGCGCCGCCTCGCCGGCGCTGCAGGGCGCGCAGTTGCAGGTGGTGGGGGAGGCGCTCCTGCAGGCCAAGGTCGGCGCGAGCCTGGTGCCGACGCTCGCCCAGAGCTTCCTGCTCACGGTGGCGCTCATCTTCACGGTGTTCCTGTTCCTGTTCCGCAGCGGGCTCGAGCGGCTCCTGGCGCTCATCCCGTCGCTGTTCGCGCTCCTCGCCACCTTCCTCGGCATGCGCGTCTTCGGCGGAGCGCTCAACGTCGCCACCATCATCATCGCCACCACGGTGCTGGGGACGACCGAGAACGACCAGATCCACTTCTTCCACCACATGCACGAGCGGGCCGGCGGGAGCCTGGAGGAGCGGCTCCGGCACGCGCTCCGCGTCTCCGGCCGCGCCATCGTCTTCGCCACCTTCATCAACGCCGCCGGCTTCTTCGGGCTCTCCATCTCCCGCTTCCCGCCGCTGCGCCAGTTCGGGCTCATGACCTCGGCCGCGTTCCTGCTCGCGCTGCTCGCCGACTTCACCGCGCTGCCGGCGGCGCTCTGGATCGCTTCGGGGGAGCGGCCGGAGGGAGAGAAGGCGGAGTGACGTAAACCGAAGATCCCGGGACGACTCCCCGGATCGCCCGGCCCTCCCCGCGCAGCGGAGAGGGAGAAGCGGATTCGCTAGGTCGCCACCGTCGAGCCGGGCGACAGCTCCGCCTCGAACCCGCGCGCGGCCCGCTCCCGCCAGCCCTCTCGCAGCCGCTCCCGCCAGCTCGCCGTGTCGCGCAGGAACGCGGCCGCCTGCGCCGGGTGCCGCGCCGCCTCGGCCGCCGCCCGGGCCGCGTGCGTCGCGCGCGCCGCGAGACCGCGCGCCCCGAGGGCGCCGGCCAGCGCGTGCGCGAGCGGCGGCAGCGGCCGCTCCGGCGCGTCGGTCACGAGCCGCAGCACCGCCGCCGGGATCCCGGCGGCCGCCGCGACCTCTGCGAGCCCCGCCGACTCCATGTCCACCGCCAGCGGGCCCGTGAGCGCGGCGGGCGCGCCCGCCGACAGCACCTCGCCGGCGGTGAGGAAGGCGCAGGCGGTCGCGCCCGCGGCGACGCGCAGCGCGCCCGGCGGCAGCGCCACCGGCACGGCGCGGCCGCCGTCGAGCCGGTAGAGGGCCGAGGCGGTCGCCCAGAAGAGCGGCGGCAGCCCGGGGGTAAGCGCGCCGGCGAAGCCGGCCGAGACCACCAGCGCCGGCCGCGCGCCGGGCCCGGAGAGCCGCCGCGACAGGGCCGCCGCCGCCCGCTCCGGGCCGACGCCGACCGCGAGCACCTCGAACCCGGCCGCGCCGGCGAGGCCGCGGCGGCACTCGCCCGCCTCGGTGCCAGTGGCGGCGCAGACCAGGATCACGCGAGGCGCCCCGGCGCCCGGAGCCGCCAGGCCAGCCCGGAGAGGGTGACGGCGACCACCGCGCCGCTGGCGGCGGCCAGGGCCCAGTCGCGGATGGCGAGCGTGACCGCCAGGTTGAAGCCGAACACCCCGGCGTAGACCGCCCAGACCGCCCAGGCGAAGCGCGGGTGGACCGGCCGCCACGGCTCGGCGCACCACGGCAGCGCCCGCAGCGCGGCCTGGAACGCCCACTGGCTCGCCGCGCCCACCAGGAACCAGCCGGCGAAGTTCGCGGCGGTGACCCCGAACCAGAAGCCGCGGTAGGGGTACTCGTAGATGCGCCCCAGGAACCACTTGTCGCCCTGGAGCGCCACCGGGTCGATGACCACGTCGAGCAGCATCATCACCGCGCCGCCCACCAGCGGGGCGGCCGGGTGGCGGAGCCCGGGCCAGGCGCCCCGCGCGCGCTCCTCGGGAGGCGAGAGGAGCGCCGCCGCCAGCGCGAAGCTGAAGTACGACAGGAACACGAACGAGAGCGAGTCCCAGAACGGCACGTTGGAGATCCAGAGCTCGCGCGTACGGGTCTCGTCGAAGTAGCTGTAGGGGCCGAACGGGAAGCCGTTGCGCGTGGAGCTGTACTCGGCGGCGAAGGCGAGGAGCCAGGTGGGGACGGCGAAGGTGGCGGTCCGCCGCGGGCCGAGCTGGTAGAGGGCGAAGGCCAGGAAGCAGGCGAAGAACGCGTACACGTAGGGCCGGTGCACCACCGTGCCCCAGAGCAGCGAGGCGATCCCGGAGGGCGCCACCCTACGCGCCGCCGCCGCCGCAGAACCGGCCGAGCGCCATGAGCGGGAAGTAGTGCCGGTAGAGGTGGTAGCGCAGGTAGAAGTGGCGGGGGAACCCGGTCCCGGTGAACTCCTCCTCGGCCCACGACCCGGCCGCCTCGCCGTCCGGGAGCTGCCGCTCGACCAGCCAGGCGACGCCGCGCCGCACCGCCTCGTCGGAGGCGGGCCGGTAGGCGAGCAGCCCCATCACCCCCCACGCCGTCTGTGAGGCGGTCGAGGGTCCGCACCCCATGGCCGAGCGGTCGCGGTAGGACTCGAGCCCCTCGCCGAATCCGCCGTCGGCGTTCTGGACCGACTCGAGCCAGCGCAGCGCGCGGGCCACCATGGGGTCGGACGCGGGGACGCGCTGCCGGGCGAGCCCGTTCAGCACGTTCGAGGTGCCGTAGACGTAGTTGACGCCCCAGCGCCCGAACCAGCTCCCCTCCTCCTCCTGCGAGCGGCGCAGGTAAGCGACGCCGCGCCGGCAGGCAGCCCGGTGGCGCCGGTCGTCGAGCGCGCCGAGCGCCTCGAGCACCCGGCCGGTCACGTCCGGCGTCGACGGGTCGCAGAGCGAGTCCATGTCGGAGAACGGGATCTGGTTCAGGAACTCGCGGTCGTTCTCGACGTCGAAGGCGGCCCACCCGCCGTCGCGGTTCTGCATCGAGAGCATCCAGTCGACGCCGCGCCGCATCACGGCGCCGTCGCGGCTCGCCGGATCGGCCTTCAAGAAGGCGAGCAGGACGGCGGCGGTGTCGTCGACGTCCGGGTACCAGGTGTTGACGTGCTCGAAGGACCAGCCGCCCGGGCGACCGCGCCGGTTGTAGAGCTTCCAGTCGCCGTGGTCGTCGAGGATCTGCTTGCCCTCGAGCCAGCGCAGCGCCGCCGCCAGGCGCGGGTCGCGCCCGTCGTGCCCGGCGTCGGCGAGCCCGATGAGCGAGAGCGCCGAGTCCCACACGGGAGACTGGCAGGCCTCGATCCGGAAGCCCTCGCGGTCCTGGATGCCGAACCGCTCGATGGCCTCGAGGCCGCGGCGGACCGGGCCCGAGTCGAGGGCGTGGCCGGCGAGGTGGAGCGCCAGCACGCCGTTCAGCATGGGCGGGAAGATGCCGGCCCAGTCGCCGCTCGACTCCTGGTGCTCGAGCACCCAGCGCTCGCACTCCCGCAGCGCGTGGGCGCGGAGCCGGGACAGGACCGGAGCGTCCCGGAGGCCCTCCCAGGCGCGCAGGAGCGCGTCCCCGGCGTTGAAGAAGCTCTTCCAGCCGAGCCCCTCGCGCCGGAGCGTCTCGAGGAGCGAGGCGCGGTACGGGAGGTGCTTGTGGGCCGGATCGAGCCAGAGGTGGTCGAGGAGACCGCTCTCGCCGGGGCGCCCGCCCGGCAGCGCGAACACCGGCCGGTGGTGGAAGACCACGAAGAGCGGCACCATGGTGCCGCGCGCCCAGCTCGACAGCCGGTAGACGTTGATGGGGCTCGACGCCGGGAGGAGCATCACCTCGGGCGGCACGCAGGGCACCGCGTCCCAGGGGAAGAGGCCGAAGAGCGCCAGGTTGATGCGCGTGAAGACGCGCACCCGGGCGACGCCGCCCGCCCCTCGGATGAATTGCTCGGCGCGGGCCAGCCGCTCGTCGTGGCGCGGGACGCCGAGCAGGAGCAGCGCCAGGTAGGTCTCGACCGAGGTGGAGACGTCGCCGGGCAGGTTCCAGGCGATCCCCCAGCTCCCGTCCGACTTCTGGCGCGACCAGAGCCAGCGGGTGATCTCCTTCCGCCGCGGTCCGAGCTCGAGGCCCAGCGCCTGGCGCAGGAGCACGTACTCGGCGGTGATGGTGGCGTTCGACTCGAGCTCGGCGCACCAGTGATCGGCGCGCTGGATGCGGAGGAGGTGCTCCGCCGCCGCCGCGGCGGCCGCCCGCGCCCGCTCCGGCAACGGGTCGCCGACGGGGCGCAGCCCGGCGCTCCTCACGCCCGGCTCCGTCCGTTCAGGGCCGCCGCCGTCCAGGCGTGCCAGAGCGAGGTGGGCACCAGCGCCAGCTTCTCCGAGAGCGAGAGCGAGGCGCGCCGAGTGAAGACGTCATACCCGGCCGCGCGGATCTTGCCGAGGATGCCGGAGTAGGCCTCGACGGCGAACTCGAAGGCGGTGCGCCCGCGGCCGCTCGAGAGCTGCGGGATGAGCTTCACCCCGGACGCGTACAGCCGCTCGGCGCGGGCGATCTGGTACTCCATCAGGGCGCGGAACTTCGCGTCAACGCGGCGGGCGGCGAGGTCGGCCTCGGAGACCCCGAAGCGCGCCAGGTCCTCCTGCGGCAGGTAGACGCGGCCGAGCCCCAGGTCCTCGCCCACGTCGCGCAGGATGTTGGTGAGCTGCATCGCGGTCCCGAGCGTCTTGGCGTGCTCGAGCGCCAGGCTGCCGGCGCGGTACCCTGCCACCGGGGTGATCATGAGGCCGACCGTGCCGGCCACCCGGTAGCAGTAGAGCTCGAGGTCGGCGAAGGTCGGATAGCGGACCGGCTCGAGGTCCATGAGCACCCCCGCCAGCAGGTGCTCGAAGGGCTCGAGCGGGATCTGGTAGCGGCGGATGGTCTCGCCGAGCACCACGAAGTGCGGCTCGCGGCTCTCGCCGGCCACCGCGAGGCGCAGCTCCTGCAGCATCTCCCGGAGCCGGCCGCGGATCTGCTCGGGCGTGTCGCCCGGCGCCGGCTCGTCCACCGCGTCGTCGGCGACCCGCGCGAACCGGTAGAGGGCCGCGATGGCGTTGCCGCGCTCCGGGCCGAGCAGCCGGGCCATGAGGTGGAAGGTCTTTCCGTTCTCCCGCAACACGTCCCAGCACTCGGACCAGCCCCGGAGCAGCTCGGCGGACGAGATGACCGGGGCCGTTGCCGTTGCTCCATCCAGGTGCATGGACTACCTCCCCTCCGAGGCGGCGCCGGACCGCCTCCGTATGTTGCCACAATCGCTTTCGGCCTGCGCGGCCGCGGACCTGGGCCGGCCGCGCAGCCCTTCATGGGCGCGCAGCGCCGCCACCTTCCCCGACAGCGCCGCCGTGGGGACCGCCCCCGGCCAGACCGTGAAGTGGCCCGCCAGGTGGAAGTTCTCGAGCGGCGTCTCCACGTGCGCGAGCGGGCTCGTGAACGGGAAGTTCCGCCAGTTGAGCTCGAAGCCGCAGGTGCCGCCGAAGGCGTTGCGGGTGAAGCGGACCGCCGAGGGGGGGGCGCCCACGTCCAGGTAGGTGACGCGGCCGGCGGCGCCCGGCACCAGCTTCTCGAAGGTGGCGAGGAGCTGGTCGGCGACGTCGCGCTTGAGCCGGCGATACCCGGGCGGGCGCCGGCCGCTGGGGCCCTCCCGGGCCGGATCGCCGCTGAGCCCCGTCCCCCAGCCGTCGAGCCAGTCGTGGCGGGTGAACGCCTGCAGCACCACCGCCGAGCGGGCCGCGCCGCGGAGCGCCGGGTCGTCGGCGCCGTGCGCGGTCACCTCCAGGAAGGCGCCGCGGTGCGCCTCCGGATCGCGCGGGTCGAGGGCGGTCCGGCAGTCGAAGGTGGGGAAGAAGAAGACGTGCGAGGCCCGGAGCTGCTCGCGCAGCTTCTCGGGCGAAACGTCGAGCCCGACGTACGCCGAGACCATCGCGTCCGAGTGCCGGGTTTCGTCGAGGCGGGCGAGCTCGCGCGGCCGGTAGCGCCCCGCGCCCACCAGCCGGTGGATGGCCTGGCGGTAGTCGCCGCAGTAGACGATCTGGCGCGCCTCGAAGCGCTCGCCCCGGTGCGTGAGGACGGCGCTGGCCCGGTCGCCGCGCTGCTCCAGGCCGGTCACGGTGCGCTTGAAAATGAAGCGCACGCCGCGCTCCCGCAGCCGCGCCACCCAGCGGTCGAGCCAGGGCTGCAGCCCGCCCTCGGGGTACCAGTAGTCGTGCGCCCAGAGGTGCCAGAAGGCCGACGCCACGAACACGTTCATGCGCGAGTAGCCGCAGCGCGAGAGGAGGTCGCGAACCCCCGAGGGCGGGAGCTGCCGCTCGTACCAGCCGGTGAAGTCGTCGAGGAGGAGCGTGCGCAGATCCCGGAGCCGGCGGGCCACGCCGAGCGGCGAGGGGAAGCCGGGGCCGGAGAGCGCCCGGGCGATCCAGCGCGGCAGGGCGAGGGCGCTCTCGTCGCGCACGAAGGGCACGCGGTCGGGCGTGAAGAGCCGGCGGATGAGCGCCGAGGTCCGCTCGTGCTGCGCGAAGACCCGCTCGAGCCCGCCGGCCGCCTCCGGGAAGGACGCCTGGAAGGCGCGCTTCATCTGCGGGAGCGACTCGACCACCGCGTCGAGCCCGGGCATGGCGATGCGGTACCGCGCGCGGTGGAAGCGGGCCAGGTCGGAGAGCCCGTAGCCCTCGAGCAGCGGGAACACGATCCCCATGTCCTCGAAGGACTGGCAGCCCACGTCGAAGTAGAGGCCGCGCCGCCACATCCCCGAGAGCAGTCCGCCCGGCTGGTGGTTGTGCTCGAGCACCAGCACGCGGTGACCCCGCTGCTGGAGCTCGCTCGCGGCGACCAGCCCGGCGATGCCGGCGCCGACGACCACGGCGTCGCAGCGGGTCGTCTCCAAGGGGCTCAGCCCTCCGCCGTGAAGTCGCGGGCGCGCACCAGCGCCCGGGTCCGGAGCTCGGGCACGGTGCGGCTCCCGGTCAGGAACATGGCCGTGCGCAGCTCCTGGACGATTCGCCGCAGCGCCAGCACCGCCTCCTCCACCGAGCGGTCGGCGGCGCGCAGCAGCGGCAGCGCCAGCGACACCGCGTCGGCCCCGAGCGCCAGCGCCTTGGCCGCCTCGATGCCGTTGCGGATCCCGCCGGAGGCGATGACCACGCGCCCGGGCAGCTCCTCGCGGCAGGCGGCGATGCTCTCGACGGTGGGGACGCCCCAGCGCGCGAAGAGCTCGCCCGTGCTGCGCTGCACCGGATCGGCAGTGCGCAGGCTCTCGATGCGCGACCAGGAGGTGCCCCCCGCGCCCGAGGTCTCCACCCCCGCCAGGGGCAGCGTGCGCAGCTTGGCCGCGGTGGTGCGGGAGATCCCGGAGCCGACCTCCTTCAGCAGCACCGGCACCCCCAGCGCCGGGATCACCTCGCGCAGCCTGGGGAGGAGCGCCGAGAACCGGGTGTTCCCCTCCGGCTGGATCGCCTCCTGCAGCGGGTTCAGGTGGAAGAGGAAGGCGTCGGCGCCGACCGCCTCGATGAGCCCGCGGACCTCGGCCGCCCCCACGCCGTAGTTGAGCTGCACCGCCCCCAGGTTGCCGAAGAGCAGCGGCAGGTCGGGCGCCGCGTCGCGCACCGCGTAGCTGGCCCGCAGCGCCGGCTGCTCCAGCATCTTGCGCTGCGAGCCGAGCGCCATGCCCACGCGGCAGGTGGCCGCGGCGAGGGCGAGCCGGCGGTTCAGCTCGGCGGCCCGCGAGGTGCCGCCGGTCATCGAGCCGATCACGATGGGCGCGGCGAGCCGCTTGCCGAGGAGCTCGACCTCGGTGCTCACCGACTCCTCGTCGATCTCCGGGAGCGCGTCGTGGTCGAAGCGGAGCCCGGCGAAGCCGCCGGCGCCGGGAAACTCGACCTGCTCCTCCAGGCAGAGCGCGAGGTGGCTGTCCTTGCGATCGAGCTCGGCCATGGCTCAGCGAAGGGTGGAGCGGAGGGAGCGGACGACGTTGCCGAGGCTGGCCATGCCGTCCTCGACCGCGGAGGGCTCGTAGCCGCTGTGGACCATGCAGTCCTCGCACTTGGGGTGGCGACCGGCCCCGTAGCGGTCCCAGTCGGTGGTGTCCATCAGCTCGCGGAAGGAGCGGGCGTAGCCGCCCTCGCTGAAGAGGTAGCAGGGGCGCTGCCAGCCGAGGACGCTGTAGTTCGGGCTGCCCCAGGGGGTGCACTGGTACTCGCGCTCGCCCTTGAGGAAGTCGAGGTACATGGGCGAGTGGTTGAACCTCCAGCCCCGCTTCGCGGCCGGCGCCAGCGCCGCCCGGAAGAGCGCCTTGGTCTGGTCCCGGTGGAGGAACTGGTCCTGCACCGGCGCGCGCTCGTAGCCGTAGCCGGGCGAGATGGTCATCCCGTCCACGCCGAGCGCGGTCATCTCGTCGAAGAACTGGTGCAGGTCGGCCGGGTCGTGGCCCAGGAAGACGGTCGAGTTGGTGGTCACCCGGAACCCGCGCCTGCGGGCGGCGCGGATCGCCGCCGCGGCGACGCGGTGGACGCCCTCGCGCTGGACCGAGGCGTCGTGGCGGGCGGCGATGCCGTCGAGGTGCACGTTGAAGCTGAAGTGGTCGTCGGGCCGGAAGAGGTCGAGCTTGCGCTCGAGGAGGATGGCGTTGGTGCACAGGTAGACGAACTTCCCGCGCTCGACCAGGCCGGAGACGATGCCCTCGATGGCGGGGTGGATGAGCGGCTCGCCCCCGCAGATGCTCACCATGGGGGCGCCGCACTCCTCCGCCGCCGCCCAGCACTGCTCGGGCGAGAGGTGCTGGCTCAGGATGCTCTCCGGGTGCTGGATCTTGCCGCACCCGACGCACTCGAGGTTGCAGCGGAAGAGCGGCTCCAGCATCAGGACGAGCGGGTAGCGCTTCTCGCGCCGGAGCTTCCGGACGGCGATGTACTTCCCGACCGCGGCGACCTGCTTCAGGGGGATGCCCACGCTGCGTTCCTCCTCGGCGTCCTGGGGATGAGACCGGCCTGCTCGAACCAGCGGATGGCGTCCTCGAACGCCGCGCGCACGGGAGTCTGGGGCAGCCCCAGCTCCCGCACCGCCTTGCCGGCGTCGAAGAACATGCGGCGGCGCGCCATCCGGACCGCCTCGAGCGCGACGGCCGGCGGCCGGTGGGTGATGAAGGTAGAGATCGCGGTGCTGACGGCGCCGGCGGTCCAGGCGACGGCGTAGGGGAGGCGCACCCGCGGCGGCGGGAGCCCGGTGAGCTCCGCCAGCTCGGCCAGGATCTCGACCAGGGTCATGTTCCGGTGGCCGAGGATGTAGCGCTCGCCCACGCGCCCGCGCTCGGCAGCGAGCAGGTGCCCCTCCGCCACGTCGCGCACGTGCACCACGTTGAGACCGGTGTCGACGACGGCCGGGAGCTTCCGGCGGACGAAGTCGACGATGACCTGCCCGGTGGGGGTGGGCTTCACGTCGAAGGGGCCGACCGGCGCGCTCGGGTTCACGATCACGAGCGGCAGCCCGCGCGGCACGAAGGCGAGGGCCGCCCGCTCGGCCTCGAGCTTGGAGCGCTTGTAGTGGCTCGTGAGCTGGCCGTCGAGGAGCGGGGTCTCCTCGTCGCAGGGGGCGGGGAGCGCCGCGAGCCCGATGGTGCCGACCGTCGAGGTGTAGACGACCCGCTCCACCCCCTCCGCCAGGCAGGCCTCGAGGACGTTGACGGTGCCGTCGACGTTGCTCCGGTAGAGCTCCGCCGGGTCGCGGGCCCAGAAGCGGTAGTCGGCGGCGACGTGGAAGACGCGGCGGCACCCGCGCACCGCCCGGCGGACGGACTCGGGATCGCGCAGGTCGCCGAGGGCGACCTCGACGGGCAGTCCCTGCACGTTTCGCAGGTCGGAGGTGGGGCGAACGAGGACGCGGACCTCCTCGCGGCGCTCCACGAGCAGCCGTGCGACGTTCGACCCGATGAAGCCGGTCGCCCCCGTGACGAGCACGTCCATCGGTGAAAGAAGCTAGCACGAAAGCGGCGCGCTTCTACCGGGACGGCACGCTCGATCCCGCGCGGGGCGGGTCGGCGGCACCGCTCTACCGCACCACCCGGAACCCGCCCGCGTCGCCGAGCGGCTCCTCCCAGGCCACCTCCACGCGGTCCACCCGCGCCGCCGGCGGGCCGCGGTGGCACCACTGGACGAGCGCCTCGACCCGGGCGCGCTCGCCCTCGGCGTGCACCTCGACGGCGCCGCCGGGGAGGTTGCGCGCGGTGCCGGAGAGCCCGAGCCGATGCCCCTCGTCGGCGGTGGACTGGCGGAACCAGACCCCCTGCACGAGTCCCGAGACGAGGATGCGGGCGCGGGCGCGGGCCATGCGGTCACCCCTCCAGCAGGGCGAGGAACTCCTCCTCGCCGATCACCTTCACGCCGAGGGCGCGGGCCTTGTCGAGCTTGGTGCCGGCGTCCCCGCCCGCCACCACGAGGTGCGTCTTCTTCGACACCGAGCCGGACACCTTGCCGCCGCGCCGCTCGATCTCGGCCTTGGCCTCGTCGCGAGAGAGCCTGGCGAGGCCGCCGGTGAGCACCACCGTCTTGCCGGCGAAGGGGCCGCGCGCGTCCACCTCCTCCGGCGCGGGGGTCACGCCCGCGGCGAGGAGCCGCTCCACCACCCTCACGTTCTGCGGCTCGGAGGTCCAGGCGCGGATCTCGCGGGCGCTCTCGGGGCCGATGTCGCGCACCGCGAGCAGCTCCTCCTCGGTGGCGGCGAGGAACCGCTCCAGGCTGCCGAAATGGCGCGCCAGGGTGGCGGCGGTGGCCTCGCCGACCTGTGGGATGCCGAGGCCGAAGACGAGCCGCCGCAGCGTGGTCCGCTTCGAGCGCTCGAGCGCGTCCACCATGTTCTGGGCGCTCTTCTCCGCCATCCGCTCCAGCGCCTCCCACTGGTCGCGGCCGATGGCGTAGAGGTCGGCGAAGTCCTTCACCAGCCCGGTCTCGACCAGCTGGGCGCAGAGCTTGTCGCCGAGGCCGTCGACGTCCATCGCCCGCCGCTGCGCGAAGTGGCGCAGCCGCCCCTGGAGCTGGGCCGGACAGGCGGCGCCGGTGCAGCGGTAGACCTTCTCGCCCTCCTCGCGCACCACCGCCGCCCCGCAGATGGGGCAGTGCTTCGGGAACTCGAACAAGGTCTCGGCGCCGGTGCGCCGCTCCGGGAGCGGCTTCACCACCTCGGGGATCACCTCGCCGGCGCGCCGGATGAGCACCCAGTCGCCCTGGCGGATGTCCTTGCGGCGCATCTCGTCCTCGTTGTGGAGGGTGGCGCGCGAGACGGTGGCGCCGGAGAGCTGCACCGGGTCGACCTCCACCACCGGCGTGAGGATGCCGGTGCGGCCCACCGAGGCCCAGATGGTGCGGACGCGGGTGGCCTCCTCCTGCGGCGGGTACTTGAAGGCGGCCGCCCAGCGCGGGAACTTGCTGGCGGCCCCGAGGCGCCGGCGCCAGTCGAGGTCGTCGACCTTCACCACCACGCCGTCGGTGTCGTAGGGGAGCTCGAAGCGGCGCCGCTCCATCCGGTCGCGGTAGGCCTTCACCTCGGCGATGCCATGGCAGAGCGCGTTCTCCGGGTTGGTGTCGAAGCCGAGCGCCGCCAGCGCCTGCAGCTTCTCCCAGTGGGTCCTCCACGGCTGGCCCTCGGGCGTGAGCGCCTCGTAGGCGATGAAGGAGAGCGGCCGGGTGCCGGTGACGCGCCAGTCGAGCTGGCGCAGCGAGCCGGCGGCGGCGTTGCGCGGGTTGGCGAAGGGAACGCCGCCCTGGCGCAGGATGAGCTGGTTCATCGCCTCGAAGTGCTGTTTCTGCAGGAGCACCTCGCCGCGCACCTCGAGCCGCCGGGGGGGCTCGCCCCGGAGCCGCTGGGGCACGCCGCGGTTCGCGCCCATCCCGCCCACGGTGCGGAGGTTGCGCGTCACGTCCTCCCCGAACACGCCGTCGCCGCGCGTCGAGCCGGAGACGAAGCTCCCCGCCTCGTAGACCAGCTCCGCCGAGAGCCCGTCGAGCTTCGGCTCGCAGACGTAAGCCACCCGGGCCGACTCGGGCAGCCCGAGCAGCCGGCGGACGCGGGCGTCGAGCTCGTCGAGCTCCGCGTCGGTCTGCACGTTGCCGAGCGACAGCATCGGCTCCCGGTGCGCCACCCGCTCGAACCTGGCCGCGGGCGCCCCGGAGACGCGCTGGGTGGGGGAGTCGGGGTCGGCCAGCTCCGCGTGCTCCGCCTCCAGCGCCGAGAGCTCCCTCATCAGCCGGTCGTACTCGGCGTCGGAGAGCAGCGGCTGGTCGAGGACGTAGTAGGCGTGGTCCGCGGCGCGGATCCGGTCCTTCAGCTCGGCGGCCCGGCGGGCGGCCTCGTCGGCGCTCTGCGACACGCCGGGAGAATGGCGCGGCGGCAGGCGCGGGGCAAGGCGAACGTGCGCGGCGGGGGCCGCGGGCGCTCCCTCCTCAGAAGGTGAGCAGGTCCTCCTGCCCGGGCGGAGGCGTCTCGGACATGGGGATCATCGCGCCGTTCGAGACCGAGTACTGGATCACCTTGGTGCTGAGCACGCCGTCGCCGTCCAGGTCGCCATCGGCCGTGACGGTGAGGCTGATGATGGGAGTGTTCGAGCCGACGAAGCTGTAGCTGTAGTAGAGGCCGCCCTCGATGAGCAGGTCGATGTCCTTCCAGCCGGGCTGTCCCTGAGTCAATGTCCGCTTGTAGGTGGTGGGCGTGCCGGGGGGGTTCGCCACCCCGATGAACGTGCTCGGGAACTGCCCCTTCTGCGTGATCAGGTCCTGCGCGGCGCGCGCGATGGCGGGCAGGATGACGCTCCGCTCGGCGCTGCGGGTGCGGAGCATCATCCGCTGGTACCCCGGCACCGCCACCGAGCTCAGCAGGCCGATGATGGTGGTGACCACCATCAGCTCGACCAGGGTGAAGCCGCGCGAGGCGTCGAGCCGGGCGCGGGAGTGGACGCTTCTAGCAGTCATGAAGGCCTCGGGAGTCATCGGGGTTCCACCATCCACGCGCCCTGACCGAGGTCGGTGAGCGTCCACCCCCGATCCGCCTGGGCCGACCTGAACCGCTCGAGCTGCGCGCGATCGACGTGCCGCCCGGGCTGCGGCATGAGCACCACCCGACCATCCGGCTGGCCGAGGGCGTTCAGGCCCTCGGGAACGCCCGGCAGGGCGCTGCTCGCCGCCTGCTTGCGCTGGGCCTCCTGCCGCTGGAGCCACAAGCTCCCGTGGTAACCGCCGGCGGCCAGGAGCGAGATCAGCCCGAGCGCGGGCAGGAGCCAGCCCCGCCGCGCCCGCCGTTGGTCCACCGGCTCGAATGCGGCGCCCGCCGGAGCAGCCGGGGCAGCCGGGACCGGCCGCGGGAGCTCCGCCCTGACCGGCGGCGCCTCGGCCGGGGCGAGCCGCTGCAGCTCCGCGGTGAGGGCGAAGGCGGCGTCGAGGAGCCCGACGCGTCTCGCCGACAGTTCGGCGCGCGCCTCCTTGGGGAGCGACGAGGCCAGCGCCGTCAGCTCGGAGAGGACGCGGTCCGCCTCGCCGAGGAGCGCGTCCACCGCGGTCCGGTCGAGCGGGCCCCCGGCCCGCAGCGCCTCCGTGCAGGCTGCGAGGCGGAGGCGCAGCGCGTCGGCGCCCGGAGCCTCCAGCGGCGGCGCGACCGCGACCTTGGGAGCCTGCGGCGCGGCCGCGAGCTCGGACGCCGGGGTGACCGAGCCGACGGGCCCGGCCGTGGGGGCGCGGCTGAGCACCGGCGGAGCGGCGGCGGCCACCGCGAGGGCCTGGCGCGCAGCGAGAGGCCGCGCCGCGGGGGCCGGTACCCGGTCCTCGCTCGGCGCTGTCACCGCCTCGGTCGTGTCCTTGCCCGGCATGGAGTCCCTCTCCTCTGATGCAACCCTGACCCATACCCCTTTCGAGCGCCACCCCGGGTTCATGGCACAATTGGCTGTTTTTCCAGACGTATGTGCCGTGACCACGGGACGGCGCCACCGGCGCCTGCCAGCCGTTGACAGCCTCCGGCGCGGAAAGTAGGAAGGAGGCTCCCAGCGCCGGATTCCCGGCCGAGCTGCCTTCTGCCTCACGCGCCCCTCTGCGGCGCCCCTCTCCCCAGGACATCCATGCCTGCCGCAGCGCCCGAGCCCCATCCTGCCGCCAGCAGCCTCACCGAGCTCAAGCAGAAGAAGGTGGCCGAGCTCGCAAAGATGGCGGAAGAGCTGAAGGTCGAAGCCATCGGCTCGCTCAAGAAGCAGGACCTGATCTTCGCCATCATCCAGGCGCAGACCAAGGCGGCGGAGGCCCTGCAGGAGGAGGTGGAGGTCTCGGGCGAGGGGACGCTGGAGGTGCTCCCCGACGGCTTCGGCTTCCTGCGCAGCCCCGACTTCAGCTACCTGCCCGGTCCGGACGACATCTACGTCTCGCCGTCGCAGGTGCGCCGCTACAACCTCCGCACCGGCGACACGGTGCGCGGCACGGTGCGCCAGCCCAAGGAGGGGGAGCGCTACTTCGCGCTGCTCGAGGTCGAGACCATCAACGGGCTGCCGCCGGAGGAGAACCAGAGCAAGGTCCTCTTCGACAATCTCACCCCTCTCTACCCCACCGAGCGGCTCTCGCTGGAGCACGACCCCGAGGAGATGACCACCCGGGTGGTGGACCTCTTCTCCCCCATCGGCAAGGGGCAGCGCTGCCTCATCGTCTCGCCGCCGCGCGCCGGCAAGACCGTCCTCCTGCAGCACATCGCCCACGCCATCACCGAGAACCACCCCGAGGTCACCCTCATCGTGCTGCTCATCGACGAGCGGCCGGAGGAGGTGACCGACATGGAGCGGACGGTCCGGGGCGAGGTGGTGTCCTCCACCTTCGACGAGCCGGCCACCCGCCACGTGCAGGTCGCCGAGATGGTGATCGAGAAGGCGCGGCG
Source organism: Anaeromyxobacteraceae bacterium (assembly GCA_035656915.1). Taxonomy (GTDB): domain Bacteria; phylum Myxococcota; class Myxococcia; order Myxococcales; family Anaeromyxobacteraceae; genus Anaeromyxobacter_B. The sequence continues at coordinate 69,132 of DASRRJ010000023.1, read as the reverse complement.
GCTCGCCGAGCACAAGAAGGACGTGGTGATCCTGCTCGACTCGATCACCCGCCTCGCCCGGGCCTACAACTCCACCGTGCCGCCCTCGGGCAAGATCCTCTCGGGCGGCGTGGACGCCAACGCGCTCCACAAGCCCAAGCGGTTCTTCGGCGCGGCCCGGAACATCGAGGAGGGCGGCTCGCTCACCATCATCGGCACCGCGCTCGTCGACACCGGCAGCCGCATGGACGAGGTGATCTTCGAGGAGTTCAAGGGCACCGGCAACTCGGAGATCGTGCTCGACCGCAAGCTGATGGAGAAGCGCATCTTCCCGTGCATGGACATCGCCAAGAGCGGCACGCGCAAGGAGGAGCTGCTCCTGCCGGCCACCTGGCTCAGCAAGATCTACATCCTCCGCCAGACCATCCTGAACGGCCTCGACAACGTGGAGGCGATGAAGTTCATGCTCGACAAGTTCCGGCAGGTGAAGAGCCACGACGAGTTCTTCAAGATGATGGTGGGGGGCGGGAAGTAGCCCGGCGACGGCGTCCTTGACCGGGCGGGTCGTTGGGATTAGAAACGCCCCCTTCATCCAGGCCCGGACCATGCCCGCGCAGCCACGGCGGGAGTGCAAGCGGCCACGAAAGAGGAGCGTCATGAAGCAAGGACTGCACCCCGACTACACGCCGACCAAGGTGCTCTGCGCCTGCGGCAACCTCATCGAGACCCGCAGCACGCGCGGCGACTTCCACGTCGACATCTGCAACGCCTGCCACCCGTTCTTCACCGGCAAGCAGAAGCTGATGGACACGGCCGGCCGCATCGAGAAGTTCAAGACCCGCTACGCCGGCAGCCCGGAGAAGGCCGAGAAGGCCCCCAAGGCCGCCGCGCCCGCCGCCGAGGCGCCCAAGAAGGCCCCCGCGCCCAAGGAGAACCGGGCCGCCAAGCGGGCCAAGGTCAACGCCGGCAAGCCGAAGCCGCAGAAGACCGAGGCTGTCGAGGCCGCTCCCGAGGCGAAGCCCGAGGGCGAGACCGCCTAGCTCCTTCGCGGTCGTGCGTTCCATCGAGCGGCGGAGCCTTTCGAGGCCCGCCGCTTCGTTTTTTCACGGGTAAGGATCATGCGCATCCTCTCCCCCGCCGCCTTCCTCGCCGTGGTGATCCTGGCCGCCGGCTGCCCCGAGCAGCGCGCCGGGGTCACGCCCAACTCCATCCCGCACCCGGCGGCGGTGCTCATCCCCTCCCCTGACGCGGGTTACGTCCCGGCGCCCGACGCCGGCGTCCCCTCCGCCTACGCCGCCCCGTCGCTGCCCCTCCCGGCGCTGCGTCCGCCCCATGTCCCGGGCGTGGACGCCGGCGCGCTCGCCCTGCCCGACGCCGGTGCCCTGCCGGCGCTCGACGGCGGCCGCGCCGCCCCCTGACTCCGGACGGCGCGGGTCGGCGCGCGGTATAACCGACGCGTGCCCCCGCTCATCCTCATCGTCGACGACGAGCGCTCGAACCTCGAGTCGCTGCAGAAGATCTTCGAGCGCGAGGGCTGGCGGGTGCTGACGGCCGCGTCCGGCCAGGAGGGACTGGACGTGCTCCGCCACGAGCGGGTGAGCGTGGTGGTCACCGACCTCATGATGCCCGGCATGAGCGGCGAGGCGCTGCTCCGCGCCGCCAGCACCGTCTCGCCGGAGAGCGAGGTGGTGCTCATGACCGCCTACGGCACCGTGGAGGCGGCGGTGTCGGCCATGCGGGAGGGGGCCTACGACTTCATCACCAAGCCGGTGAAGCGCCACGCCATCGTGAAGAGCGTGCGCCGCGCGCTCGAGAAGGCCTCGCTGCTCGCGGAGAACCGCGCGCTCAAGGCGCAGCTCGCCGGCCTCTCCCAGGGAACCCCGCTCCTCGGCGACGCGCCGCGCTTCCGGACCGCGCTGGAGGTGCTGCACCAGGCGGCGCCGACCAGCGCCACCGTGCTGCTCCAGGGCGAGAGCGGCACCGGCAAGGAGCTGGCGGCGCGGCTCGTCCACGACCGCTCGCCGCGCGCCGGCGGCCCGTTCGTGCCCATCAACTGCGCCGCCATCCCCGAGACCATCCTCGAGTCGGAGCTCTTCGGCTACGAGAAGGGGGCCTTCACCGGCGCGGCCGGGCGCAAGGAGGGGCGGCTCGAGCGCGCCCACGGCGGCACCCTCTTCCTCGACGAGGTGGGGGAGATGTCGCCCGGACTCCAGGTGAAGCTCCTGCGCGTGCTGCAGGACGGGGTGCTGGAGCGGCTCGGGGCAACGCAGCCCACCCGCATCGACGCGCGGCTGGTGGCCGCCACCAACAAGGACCTCGCCGCGGAGGTGAAGGCGGGCCGCTTCCGCGAGGACCTGTTCTACCGGCTCAACGTGGTGGCGGTGCGGCTGCCGCCCCTGCGCGAGCGGCGCGAGGACGTGGCGCTCCTCGCGAGCGCCTTCCTGCGCCGGGTGGCCGAGAAGCACCAGAAGCGGGTGACCGCCTTCTCCCCGGCGGCGCTCCACGCGCTCGAGGGCTGGGACTGGCCCGGGAACGTGCGCGAGCTCGAGCACGCGGTGGAGCGCGCCGTGGTCCTCTGCCCGGGCGAGGTGGTGGAGGTCTCCGACCTGCCGGAGCCGGTGCGCGCGGCGAGCGGCGCGGCGGCCGGTCCGGACGCGCTGGTGATCCCGGTGGGCACGTCCATGGAGGAGATCGAGCGGCTCGCCATCCGCGAGACCCTGCGCCACACGCGCGGCGACAAGACGCTGGCGGCGCAGCTCCTCGGGATCGCGCCGCGCACCATCTACCGGAAGCTCGACCGCGACGCCGACGGCCGGCTCCTGGACGAAGGCCCGGAGGGGGAACCGGAGTAGCCTGCCAATTTGGCGGGGCGGGTGCCGCGCCGGGGCCCCTTTTGCCAAATTGTCCGCGCCTGGAACGAAGCGGGCGCTCGCCTGTGGCTCCAACGTAAAACCTGCTGTGAATCCGGGGCGTTATAGGTTACGAAGAGGATGACCGGTGGCACGGCCGTTGCTACCTGGATCGCGGGGCCTTCCCCTGATGCTCGACCTCTTCTTCCGAAAATACGTGTGGGCCGCCAACGCCCTGCTGCTCTTCGCCGCGGCGTGGCTCTGCGCCAAGACGGTCAATACGGTGGTGGGCGCGGCCATCCGCCCCACTCCGCAGATCGACCTGCGCGCCGCCCCGCCGCCGCCGCCCCGGCCGCCGCCCGCCCAGGTCGAGCCGGAGAAGATCTACACGCTCATCGGCCAGAAGCCGCCCGCGCCGGCGCCCGAGGGATCGGCCGAGGCGGCCCCGCCGCCGCCCCGCACCTGCGAGGACGCCAAGGCGGCGCCGGTGAAGACCACGCTCCGGGGACAGCTGGTGGCGGGGGTCATCGCCGACAAGCCGCAGTGGTCGATCGCCTCCATCACCGACCTCGCCTCGCGCGAGACCCGCATCTACGGCGTCGGCGACCAGTTCCAGGGAGCGAAGGTGCTCGCCATCGGGCGGATGAAGGAGCCGCGCGACATCACCGGCCAGGGCTACCGGATGGTGGCGGTGGTCTGCCACGACGGCCGCAAGGAGTACCTCGACTTCGAGCCGGGCGAGGCGGCGGCGGCGCAGGTCGCCGCGCCCTTCGGCGCTCCCCCCGCCGCGGCCGGCCCGGGCGCGCCTCCCGCCGAAGGGGTGAAGCAGCTCGCCGACAACCGCTATGACGTGAAGCGCACCGTCATCGACCAGAACCTCTCCAACATGTCGAGCCTCGCCACCCAGGCGCGGATGGTCCCCAACTTCAAGAACGGCGTGGCCAACGGGTTCAAGCTCTTCTCGATCCAGCCGGGGTCGCTCTACACCTCCATCGGGATCGAGAACGGCGACGTGGTCACCAAGATCAACGGCTACGAGATCAACTCCCCCGACAAGGCGCTCGAGGTCTACCAGAAGCTCAAGGAGGCGAACCACATCAGCCTCGAACTCGAGCGCAACGGCCAGCCGATCCGCAAGGAGTACAACGTCACCGGCCCGTAGCGCCCCGACGGCACCGCCATGCGCAAGCTCCTTCTCCTGACGCTCCTCCTCCCCCTGGTCGCCTCCCCGCAGTCGGAGCCGCCGCAGCGCGCCACGCCCGGGAGGCCGCCGCGGCTCCTCCCGCGCGAGGGGCCCGACGGGCCGCAGGCCCAGCCCGCGCCGGCCCGGCCGCCGCCCGGCTCGGCCGGGGTCGCGCCCGCCGCGTCCGCCCCTCCTGCCTCCGCCGGCACGGCCGACAAGGACCAGGCGGTGATCTCGCGCTCGGAGGGGAAGTGCCAGCCCATGGAGGGCCACTTCCTGCTCGCCTTCAACAAGGCCGAGATCGTCGACGTGCTCGAGCAGGCGAGCCGCTGGACCTGCCGCAACTTCGCCTACACCGACGAGATCGCGCGGGGGAAGATCACCCTGGTCTCGAAGACCCCGGTCTCCGCCGAAGAGGCCTACGCCGCGTTCCTGGCGGCCCTCTCCGCCAACAACATCGCCGTCTACTCCTCGGGCAAGTACCACAAGCTGATCCGCATCGCCGACGCCAAGAAGACGCCCATCCCGATGCTCACCGACGGCGCGGAGGCGCCCGCCACCGAGCAGCCGGTGACCAAGCTCATCCGGCTGCGCTACTCCGACCCAGATCAGCTCCGCGGCATCCTCGGCAACTTCACCTCGCCGCAGGGCGCCGATCTCCAGGTGGTGGCTCCCGACCTGCTCATCATCACCGACATCGGCCTCAACGTGCGCCGCATCGAGAAGCTCATCGAGGCGGTGGACCGGCCGGGCGGCGGCGACCTCATCCGCGTGGTGCAGGTGCAGTTCGCCGGGGCGAGGGACCTCGCCGAGAAGATCAACCAGGTGTTCCAGCAGTCTCCGGGGCAGCCCGGCCGTCCGGGCGCGGGGCGGCGCACCCTCATCGGCGGGGTGGCCCCCTCCGGCGCGCCGGGCGCCGCGGCCCCCGCGGCGCCGGCCGCCACCGGCGAGCCCTCGGAGATCTCCATCTCGAAGGTCCTCGCCGACGAGCGCACCAACAAGCTCATCGTCATCGCCGACGACAAGAGCTTCCAGCGCATCCTCGACCTGGTGAAGCAGCTCGACCTGCCGACCAGCGGCGAGGGGACCATCCACGTGGTGTTCCTCAAGAACGCCAACGCGGAGGACCTGGCCCAGACCCTCTCCTCCCTGGCGCAGGGGCTGGCCTCGACCCGCAAGGCCCAGGGCGGGCCCGGCGCGCCCGGGACGCCCGCCGTCCCGGTCACGCCGGCGGCCGTCCCCGGCCAGGCCTCGGCCCAGGCGCCGCTGGCGGGCGGCCACGGCGGCCCGGCCACCACCGCCGACCTCTTCAGCGGCGAGGTGAAGGTCACCGCCGACAAGACCCAGAACGCGCTGGTGGTGATGGCGAGCGCCACCGACTTCGGGGTGATGACCCGGCTCATCGACAAGCTCGATCGGCCGCGCCGCCAGGTGTTCGTGGAGGCGGTGATCATGGAGGTGAACCTCAACAACGAGAACCAGTTCGGCGTCTCGATGCACGGGCTCATCCCCTACAAGACCTCCGACGGCACGGGCTACATCCCGCTCGGCTCGGAGACCGGCCGCGTCAACTCCTTCAACGTCTCGAGCCTCATCTCGCTGGGCGGCTTCCTCACGGGCCTCGCCGGCCCGACCTCGGCCGCGCTCAAGGACGTGCTGCCGGGCGTGCCCAGCGTCTCGCTCCTGGTCCAGGCGCTGCAGACCTCCTCCGACGTGAACGTGCTCTCGACGCCCCACCTGCTCGCCTCGGACAACGAGGAGTCGGAGATCACCGTCGGACAGAACGTGCCCTTCCAGGCGGGCTACTCGCCGGCCGGCCTCAACCTGGGCTCCACCACCGGCACCACCGGCACCTCGACGCTCGGCACCCTGGGCCTGCTCTCCGGCGGCCTCAACAGCCTCTACGCCCCCATCCAGCGCCAGAACGTGGAGCTGAAGCTGCGCATCAAGCCGCAGATCAACGAGGGCGACAACGTCCGGCTCGACCTCGAGGAGCAGACCGAGGAGATCGCCTCCAAGGACCCGACCCTCGGCCCCACCACCGCCAAGCGCAGCGTGAAGACCAAGATCGTCGCCAAGGATCAGAACACCATCGTCATCGGCGGCCTCATCCAGGAGCGCACGGTCCAGGGGGTGCACAAGATCCCGGTGCTCGGCGACATCCCCATCCTCGGCTGGCTCTTCCGCGACTCGGTCACCACCAAGACCAAGACCAACCTCCTGCTGTTCCTCACGCCGTACATCATCCGCGACCAGTCGGACTACAAGCGCATCCTCGACCGCAAGCGGAAGGAGCAGCAGGAGTTCACCGAGCAGTTCTACGGCAAGACCGCCCGCTACGAGGTCCCGGTGGACTACGCCCGCAAGCCGGGCGCCTACACCCGCATCCACAAGGACGTGGAGGGCGAGCTGCAGAAGCTCGAGAACGGCGGCCCGGGTGCGCCCGGCGAACGGACCGTCCGGCCGCCCGCCGCCGGCGAGGGCGTGCTCGACGAGCACAACCTGCCGCCCTCGCCCGCCGCCCCGGCGGCGCCGACGCCGTCCCCCTCGCCGCCCTCCGCTCCGACTCCGACCCCCGCTCCCGCTCCGAGCTCGAACCCGACCTCGCCGCCCCCGGGCCGCTGAAACAGTTCCCCCGCCCCGCGTGTTGTCGATGGTTCAGCCATGCCAGACCTCGCCACTCCAGCCAGCCCGCAGCCCTCCCTCTCCGGTCGCCTGATCGGGGAGATCCTGGTCGTCATCGCCGGCCTCGCGCCGGAGAAGCTCGAGGAGGCGCTCGCCGCCCAGCGCGGCCCCGAGGCCGGCAGCCGGCTCGGCGAGGTGCTCGTGCGCATGAAGGCCGTCCGCGAGGAGGAGGTGCTGCGAGCGCTGGCGCTCCAGCTCGACCTCCCGTTCGTCGAGCGCATCGACCCGGAGACCGTCCCGCCGGAGCTGGTCGCGAAGGTGCCCATCAACTTCGCGAAGCAGGCGCGGGTGGTCCCGCTCGGCCGTCTCGACGGCGCGGTCAGGCTGGCGGTCGCCGATCCGCTCGACACCGCCAGCCAGGAGAGCGTGGCGCTCCTGCTCGGCCTCTCGGTCCTGCCGGAGCTGGCCCCGCCGCAGCTCATCGTGGACGCCATCAACCAGGTCTACGACCGGGCCGCCGACGAGAACGCCCGGCTCATGGAGCACCTCGAGACCGAGGACCTCGAGAGCGTGGCCCACGAGCTCGAGGAGCCGGCCGACCTCCTCGAGGCCGACGACGAGGCCCCCATCATCCGGCTCGTCAACTCGCTCCTGTTCCGCGCCGTCAAGGAGCGGGCCAGCGACATCCACATCAACCCCGAGGAGCGCGACCTCTCGGTGCGCTATCGCATCGACGGCGTGCTGCGCGAGGTGATCCGCCCTCCCAAGCGGATCCAGGCCTCCATGGCGAGCCGCATCAAGATCATGGGCGGCCTCAACATCGCCGAGAAGCGGCTGCCGCAGGACGGGCGCATCCGCATCAAGATCGCCGGCAAGGACGTGGACATCCGCCTCTCCACGGTCCCCACCGCCAACGGGGAGCGCATCGTCATGCGCCTCCTCGACAAGTCGAACGTCATCCTCGACCTGGCACAGATCGGCTTCGAGGACTGGCAGCTCAAGATCATGGACCAGCTCATCACCCGCTCCCACGGGATCGTGCTGGTCACCGGCCCCACCGGCTCGGGCAAGACCACCACGCTCTACGCCGCCCTCAGCAAGATCAACTCGCCCGATCTCAACATCCTCACCATCGAGGACCCGGTCGAGATCCCGCTCAAGGGCGTGGGGCAGGTGCAGGTGAACCCCAAGATCGACCTCACCTTCGCCTCGGGGCTGCGCGCCTTCCTGCGCCAGGATCCCGACGTGGTGATGGTGGGCGAGATCCGCGACCTGGAGACCGCCGAGATCGCCATCCAGGCCTCGCTCACCGGCCACCTGGTCTTCTCCACCATCCACACCAACGACGCCGCGGGCGCCATCACCCGCCTCGCCGACATGGGCGTGCAGCCCTTCCTCGTCGCCTCCTCGCTGGTGGGGGTGCTGGCGCAGCGGCTCGTCCGCGTGCTCTGCCCCGGCTGCAAGAAGGCCTACGTCCCCACGCCGGAGGAGCTCGCCCAGGCCGGGATCACCCCCAAGATCCTGGCGCGGGCCGGCAACCCGCGGCAGCTCTTCAAGACGGTGGGCTGCCCCGCCTGCCAGGGCACCGGCTACCAGGGGCGCACCGGCATCTACGAGCTCATGCTCATGGACGACGACCTGCGCGTCCTGATCCTCAAGAACGTCGACTCGTCCACCATCAAGCGCAAGGCGGCGGAGCACGGGATGCTCTCCCTGCTCGAGCACGGGGCCTACAAGGTGGCCATGGGGCTCACCACCGCCGCCGAGGTGCTGTCGGTGACGGCGGAGGACCTGCATTGAGCGCGCGCCCGATCGCCCACGCCCGGGGGGACTAGTCCGTGCCGGTCTTCGAGTACAAGGCCCTCGACGCGGGAGGGAAGAGCGTGGGCGGCCTCAAGGAGGCCGACTCCCCGCGCACGCTCCGCACCGTGCTCCGGCGCGACGGGCTGTTCCTCACCGAGGTGGTGGGGCAGCAGCAGGCCGCGCAGGCGGCGGCGCGCGACGTCCGCGCGCGCTGGCTCACCGGCCGGGTCAAGGCCGACGACCTCGCCATCATGACCCGGCAGCTGGCGGTGCTGGTGGGCGCCGGGGTGCCGCTGGTCGAGGCGCTCAGCGCGCTGGTGGACCAGGTCGAGCACGAGCGGCTCAAGCGAATGGTCTCCGACGTGCGCCAGCGGGTGAACGAGGGCAGCTCGCTCGCCGACGCGCTGGCGGCGCACCCGCGCGCCTTCACCAACCTGTACGTCAACATGATCCGGGCCGGCGAGTCCTCGGGCGCGCTGGAGGTCGTGCTGGTGCGCCTCGCCGACTTCACCGAGAACCAGGCGCGGCTGCGCGCCAAGATCGTGGGCACCCTCACCTATCCGGCGGCGATGCTGGTCATCGGCACCGTCATCATGGGCATCCTCTTCACGGTGGTGATCCCCAAGATCACCCGGATCTTCGACGAGACGCGGGTCGCCCTGCCGTTCACCACCCGCGCCCTCATCGGCTTCTCCAGCTTCGTGCACGACTGGTGGTGGGCGGGCGGGCTCCTCGCGATCGCCGCCGGGGCGCTGCTGGCGCGCTGGAAGGAGACGCCGGCCGGCCGGGCGGCCTGGGACCGGCGCATGCTCACCGTCCCCATCTTCGGCGCCCTGATCCGGCAGATCGCCATCGCGCGCTTCTCGCGCACGCTCTCCACGCTGCTGCGCAGCGGCGTCCCGCTGCTCACGGCCATGGACATCGTGAAGAACATCGTCGGCAACGTCCGGCTCCAGGCGGTCATCGAGGAGTCGGCGGCGGCGATCCGGGAGGGCGAGAGCATCGCCGCGCCGCTGAAGCGCTCCGGCGAGTTCCCGCCGCTCGTCTACCACATGGTGGCCATCGGAGAGCGCTCGGGGCAGCTCGAGGAGATGCTCAAGAACGTGGCCGACGCCTACGACTCGCAGGTGGAGACCAAGATCGGCGCGCTCACGTCGCTGCTCGAGCCGGTGATGATCGTCGGCATGGGCGTGGTGGTGGCGATCATCGTGTTCTCGATCCTGATGCCCATCCTGCAGATCAACAACCTGGCCGGAGGAGCCTAGCCATGAACACACAGCGACGCCGCGAGCGCGGCATGACCCTCATCGAGATCATGGTGGTGATCACCATCCTCGGCCTCATCGCCGCCGCGGTGGCGGTGAACGTGGTGAGCAACCTCTCCGACGCCCGCATCAAGCAGGCCAAGGCCGACCTGCACACGCTCGAGAACTGCCTCGACCTCTACAAGATCGACAAGGGGCACTACCCCTCCACCGAGGAGGGGCTGCAGGCCGTGGTGGCGGCGGGGAAGTGCAAGAACCAGCTCAAGGATCCCTGGAACCACGACTACGTCTACCTCTACCCGGGCCAGGCGCACCCCGACGGCTTCGACCTCAAGAGCTACGGCGGCGACGGCGCTCCCGGCGGCGAGGGCGAGAACGCCGACATCGTGAACAAGTAAGGGGCGCGAATTCTCCTTCAAGGCACACGAGCCCGAGCCGAGGCGGGCGCAAGAGGAGCGAGCCGCGCAGCCGTACGCCGTCGGTACGGCGAGCAGCGGAGCGACGAGTCCGCCCGGCGCAGGCCGGGGGCGTGCGCCGAGCGGGGTTTCACGCTCATCGAGCTGCTGATCGTCATCGCCATCGTGGCGGTGGTGTCGGCGGCCGCCGTGCCGGCGCTCGACGCCGTGACCGGCGCCAACGCCCGCGCCGCCGCCGGCGAGCTGGCCGGGGCGATGCGCTACCTCTTCGACGTGGCCATGCTGCGCCACCAGACCTGCCGGCTGGCGCTCGACCTCGACCACCAGAGCTGGTGGGCCGAGTGCACCCAGGATCGCTACCTGGCGGGCCGGGAGCCGGTGGACCAGCGGGACCGGGCGCGGGAGGAGGACGAGGAGCAACTCGCCGAGCGGCTCCCGGACGAGCGCGACGCCGAGAAGCGCCGGCTCCTCGCCCACGCCCGCTTCGGCCAGTTCAAGGACCGGCTGGCCCGCAAGCGCGGCCTCCCCGGCTCCTCGGCCTTCGGCGAGGTGTGGACCGAGCACCAGCGCGAGCCCTGGTCGAAGGGGATGGCCTACGTCTACTTCTACCCGGTGGGCCGGGTGGAGGCGGCGCGGGTGCCCATCATCGACGGGTCGAACGTCTACTCGGTGGTGACGCAGCCCTTCACCGGGCGGGCGCGGGTGGTGACCGGCAAGCCGGAGGTGCCGCGGTCGTGAGCCGCCGCGGCTTCACGCTCCTCGAGGTGATGGTGGCCCTCGCCATCCTGGCCACCGCCCTCATGGCCATGGCCGACCTGGGCGGCAGCGCGCTCGAGAACCACCTCTACGCCCGGCAGCTCTCCGCCGCCACGCTGCTCGCCCGCGGCAAGCTGGCCGAGCTGGAGGAGAAGTACGACGACGCCGGCTTCAACGACTTCGACGAGCGCGAGGAGGGCACCTTCGAGGGCCAGGGCCACCCGGAGATCCGCTGGCGCGCCGAGGTGCTGAAGCCTGCCGGCGATCTGGGGGCGGACCAGCTGGTCGGCCTGATGACCGGGCTGGGCGGCGAGTCGGGCGGGAGCCAGGGCCTCCTCGACCAGCTCCTCGGCGCGAAGAAGCCCTCGGAGAGCGGCGGCCCGACCCAGGGCGCGAGCCCCGCCGGCGCCGCCATGGCCGGCATGATCCAGTCGCAGCTGCAGACCTTCGGCGAGCAGCTCAAGAAGTCTCTGCGCGAGCTGCGCTTCACCGTGGCCTGGAAGGATGGGAAGAAGGACCGCCAGTTCACGGTCACCACCCACCTGGTGGTGCTCAACCCGCGCGCCCCCGGCGGCGCCCGAGGCGACTCCCCCGACGTCCCTCCGGGCGTGGGAGCGACGCGCACCGGCGCGGGGGCGGGCACCGGGCAGTCCGGCACCGGCACCGGCACCACCGGCTTCCCCATCCCCGGCCAGCTCAAGGTGGGCGGATGAGGCGCGGGTTCACGCTCGTCGAGGTGATGATCGCCATCGGCATCTCGGCGATGATCGGGGTGATGGCGCTCGGCTCGTTCCAGCGCGCGCACGCGGCGCGCGAGCTCACTGAGGCTCAGGAGGAGCGGTTCGGCGGGGCGCGCCGCACCCTCTCGCGCCTGGCGCGCGAGCTCACCATGGCCTACCTCTCGGAGCACTACGACCACAAGCGCTTCCGCGAGCGGCCCACCCTCTTCCGCGGCAAGGACGGCGGCCGCCGCGGCGACCTCCTCTTCACCACCTTCGCCCACCAGCGGCTGGTCCGGGACGCGAAGGAGTCGGACGAGGCGCTCGTGGAGTACACCGTCGACGCCGACCCGGAGCACCCCGGGAAGCTGGCCCTCTTCCGGCGCGAGAAGCTGCACCTCGACGAGGATCCCGATCGCGGCGGTGACAAGCAGCTGGTGCTGCAGCACGTGACCGGCTTCGACGCGCAGTTCTGGGACTGGAAGAAGCAGGAGTGGGTGAACGAATGGGTCTCCTCCGCGGTGGAGCGCCAGGGCACCCTGCCCACGCGGGTGAAGGTCCGGCTCACGCTGGAGATGCCGAACGGCAAGGAAGAGGGCTTCGAGACGCAGGCGCGGGTGGCGATCATCCGGCCCCTGGACTTCTGATGAGAGAGCGCGGCGCCGCACTCCTGCTGGTCATCACCGCCATCGCCATCCTCACGGCGATCTCGGTGGACCTCGCCTACCAGTCGCGGGTCTCCCTGGAGGCGGCCGCCGGGGCGCGCGACGAGCTCAGGGCCACCTACCTCGCCAAGAGCGCGGTGGGGTTCTCCCGGCTGGTGCTGCACTTCCAGCAGCAGCTCGACCAGGCGTCGGGGGCCGCCGGGCAGCTCGGCCAGCTCGCCCAGGCGAGCGGCCTCCCGACGCAGCTCGCCCAGCAGCTCCAGCCCGGCGGCGCCGGCGGGCTCTCGATCCGGCTCTGGGAGCTCGTGCCCATCGACTCGGCGATGACCGCCCTCTTCCGCGCCAGCGGCGCCCGCCACGCGGCCGCCCCGGAGTCCTTCCACGCCAGCGTGGAGGACGAGGACCGCAAGATCAACCTGCCGCAGTTCAACGGCCTCGGCGCCATGCCGGCGGCGCAGCTGCAGCGCTTCCTGCAGCTCGTGAAGGACCCCAAGTACGACTTCCTCTTCGACCAGGACGACGCCAACGGCGTCCGCCTCAACCGCAACGACACCGCCGCCGCGCTGAAGGACTGGGTGGACGAGGACGAGGTCTCCTCGGCGGTGACCGGCAACCCGCTCGTCCCCTTCGAGCAGGGCTTCGCCGACGAGAACGCGGTGTACGACCGGCTCGCCGACCGCTACAAGGCCAAGAACGCGCGCTTCGACTCCCTCGACGAGCTCTACCTGGTGGCCGGCGTGTCCGACGCCTTCATGGCCGCCTTCGGCGGACGGCTCACCGTCTACCCCGACGTGAACGGCAAGGTGAACGTGAACACCGACGACCCCGCGCAGGTGCTCACCAACCTGCTCGTGATCTCCGACCCGCCGGGCGTGGTGCAGGCGCCGCTGCTCGACCCGGGCTTCCCCAAGCGCTTCCAGTCGGCGCTGGAGCTGGTGAAGCCGCTGCCCTTCCTCTCCATCACCCCGCAGCAGTTCGCGAGCGTGGCGGCCGCCCTGGGGGTGAAGGTGCAGGCGCTCTACCTCAGCGCGCAGAACACCGACAACCGGGCCGCCTTCTCCAACCGGTCCAGCACCTTCCACATCCACGCCACCGGCCGGGCCGGCGACGTGCAGAAGTCCATCGACGCGGTGGTGACGCTCGACGACCGGGCCGGCGCGCTGGCGCAGGACCTCGGTCGCGTCCTCCACTGGAGCGAGGAGTAGCGCATGGCGCAGCAGATCCTGGGGCTCGACATCGGCGCCACCGAGGTGCGGGCAGTGCTCCTCGAGGGCTCCTTCCGCGGCCAGGCAGTCACGGCGGCCGCCGCGGCACCGATCGCCCCCGCGGCGGAGGGCGCGGAGGCCCCCGACCTCCTGGCGCGGCAGGCCGAGGCGGTGAAGGCGCTCCTCGCGGAGCAGGGCTGGACCTTCGACACCGCCCTGGTGGCGCTCCCCGGCGCCGCGGCCTCGACGCACACCCTCACCCTCCCCTTCACCGACCTGCGGCGCATCGAGCAGACCATCGGCTTCGAGGTGGAGGGCCAGATCCCCTTCGACCTCGCGCTGGCGGCCTGGGACTGGCAGCCGCTCGAGCAGCGCGAGGGCCGGACCGACCTGCTGGTGGCGGTCGCTCGCCACGAGCAACTCGGCGGCCTGCTCGCCGCGCTCGCCGGCGCCGGCGTCGACCCGCGCGCGGTGCTGCCGCCAGCGGTGGCCTACGCCTCCCTCTTCTCAGGGGCGCTGAACCCCGCGCCCGGCGAGACCGTGCCATGGGCAGAGGGCGCGCCATCCGGGGAGCAGCCGCCCTCGCCGGCCGAGGCGCTCATCGACCTCGACGCCGGGCGCGCCAGCGTGGCGCTGGTGCAGGGCGGGACGCTGCAGGCGGGCCGCACCTTCGCCCTCGGCGGCGGCGACCCGGTGCGCGCCCTGGTCCGCGAGCTGCGCGCCACCGTGCGGGCCTGGCGCGCCCGCCTCGGTCCGGGCGCGCATCCGGTGGCGCGGCTGCACCTCGCCGGCGCGGCGGCCCGCCTCCCCGGCCTCGCCCAGGCGCTGGCCCCCGAGGTCGACGGCGCCGTCGGCTCGCTCTCGCTCGCCCCCTGGGCCTCGGCGCGGCTGCCGCAGGGCGCCGCCTCGGACTTCGCGCTGGCGCTGGCGCTGGCGCTGCGCGGCCACCAGGGCGCGCGCGCCGGGCGGCTCAACCTCCGGCGGGGCGATCTCTCCTACACCCGGGACTTCGAGCACCTGCGCGGGCGCGTGACCCGGCTCGGGGTCTACGCGGCGCTGGTGCTGGCGCTGGCGCTGGTGAGCGCGGTGGTGAAGGTGGTGGCGCTCTCGCACCAGGAGGCGCTGCTCGACGCCGCGCTGTGCGACACCACGCAGAAGGTGGTGGGGCGCTGCCTCGACAACTTCGAGACCGCCGAGGCGGTGCTCAAGGGGCGCGGCACCCCGGCGGCGGCCATCCCCCGGATCTCGGCGGTGGGGGTGCTGGCGGAGCTGGAGCAGCGGGCGCCCGACGTGCCCATGAAGCTCGAGCGCATCGAGATCACCCGGGAGAAGCTGCACCTGCAGGGCACCACCGACGCCGCCGAGAACGTGGACAAGATCGTGACGGGCCTGCGCGGCTCCCGCTGCTTCGGCGACGCGCGCTCCGGCGGCGCGCGCAAGCGCAGCGGCGACGGCAAGTTCGAGTTCAGCGTCGACTCGGACCTCACCTGCGACACCTCCGCCCAGGGCGGGAGGGGCTAGCCATGGACTTCCTCCGCAGGCTCCGCGCCGAGCTCGAGAACGCCCTCACCCGCCTCTCCCCGCGCGAGCGGGTCATGGTGGCCGCCGCCGCCGGGGCGGTGGCGCTGTTCGTGATCCTGATGGTGACCACCTCGGTCTCGCGCGGGATCCGCGCGCGCGAGGCGCGCATCGACGACAAGACCCGCGTGCTCTCGCAGATCGGCCGGCTGGCGCAGGGCTACCGCGCGGCCCAGGCCGAGCGCCAGGCGATGGAGGCGCGGCTCAAGGGCCCGCCCCTCCAGCTCATGAGCTACGTCTCCCAGGCCGGCCAGCGGCTCGGCATCGAGGTGAACGACCTGCGCCCGGGACAGGGCACCAGCGGCGCGGGCAGCGACCAGGTGCTGGAGGACAGCGTGGAGGTGAACCTGGCCCGCATCGATCCGCCGCGGCTGGTGCAGCTGCTGCGCGGCCTCGAGTCCGGCCCGGGGGTGGTGAAGGTGCGGCGGCTGCGCATCTCGACGCGCGGCGACGATCCCAACCTGGTGGACGTGACGCTGCTCGTCGCCACCTACCAGCTCAAGGGCTAGCCCATGGACCTCCCCACCCTCAAGCCCTGGCAGCGCCGGCTGGCGTACGGCGCCTTCGGCGCGCTCGCCTTCCTCTTCGCCCTGCAGCGCACCTTCCCCTCCGAGGCGGTGAAGGAGCGGCTGGTGCTGGCGGCCGCGGCGCAGGGCTGGCAGCTCTCGGTCACCGACATCGGCCCCGGCGGCTTCCCGGGGGTCCACGCCACCGGCGTCACCCTCGAGTCGCAGGAAGGCACCCGCATCGCCGTGGACGAGCTCGACGCCTCGCTCCGGCTCTGGCCGCTGCTCCTCGGCCGCCGCGGCGTCTCCTTCGACGCCCGGGTCTACGACGGCCGGGTGAAGGGGGTCACGGAGGAGGGACGCGGCGCGAGCCACCTCGCCTTCACCGCCTCCGGGATCGACCTCGCCAAGGCCGCGGCGCTGAAGAAGGCCTCGGGCCTCGACCTCTCGGGCACCCTGTCGGCCGAGGTCGACGTGACCCTCGACGCCAAGGACGCCGCGAAGAGCAGCGGGCACGGCGACCTGACCGTGGAGCGCGCGGCCCTGAATGGCGGCACGCTGCAGCTCCCCAGCATGGGCGGCGGGCTCACCCTTCCGCGAGTGGGACTGGGCGCGGTCACCGGCCACGCGGTGGTGCGGGACGGCAAGGCCACGGTGGAGAAGCTGGAGGTGAAGGGGGAGGACCTCGAGGCCAACACCGACAACCTCTACTTCGTGGTGCAGCCCCGGCTCGAGTACGCGCCGCTCTACGGCGCCGCGCGGGTGAAGCTCGCCGACGCCTTCTTCGGCCGGCCCGGCACGAGCGGGTTCAAGAGCGTGCTCGAGCTGGCCCTGGCGCAGGCGAAGCGGCGCGACGGCGCCTACGGGTTCCAGATCTACGGGACCCTGGGGCACCCGCAGGCGCGGCCTTCGGCGCAGTAGGCCGCCCCAACCCGGCCCCTCGTCAGCGCCGCCCGCCGGGAGCGCGCCATCCTCGGCAGCTTCATCAGCGCCTCGGCCGTCCTCCCCGGGCACTCCAGCTGAGGACAGTGCCCGCAGTCGGGCACCGGCTCGTAGCGCGCCAGCGGCAGCTGCTCCAGGAACCAGGCCCGGCAGCGCTCGGGGATGAGCCCATCCTCCTCGCCCCAGACCAGCACCACCGGGCAACGCACGCGCCGCATCTCCTCGACGCTGAGAAAGTCCTCGGCCTCGAGGTGCGCGAGCAGCTGCGCCACCGGGGGCGCCCGCAGGATGCGGCGGAAGTCGCGGGTGAGCAGCTGGGCGCCGAGCGGGGGGCGGTGGAAGACGCGCGAGAAGTACTGCCTCATCTCGGCGGGCTCGCCCGCCACCAGCGCAACGAAGGGGGACCAGTCCTCGGCGTTGAGCGCTGGGCCGCCCGGGTTGAGGAGGGCCAGCCCGCGCACCAGCCCAGGGCGGCGCGCGGCCAGCTTGGCGGCCATCCAGCCGCCCATGGAGTTCCCGGCGACGAACGCCCCCCGGGGCGCGACCGCCTCGAGGAACCGCTCGGTCGCCCGCACCTGCTCGGAGAAGGTGAGGAACTCGCGCCCCGGCGGCAGCCCTGAGATCCCGCAGCCCGGCAGGTCCGGCACCACCACCCGGAAGGCCCGCCGGAGCAGCGGCGCCAGCGGATAGAAGCTCAGGCCCGAGGCGCCCAGGCCGTGGAGGAGCAGCAGCGTGGGGCGGGGCCTGCCCGGCCGCTCGCCCGCCGGGGGCGCGAACTCCGCCCAGCCGACCCGGGCGCCGTCGAGGTCCAGCTCGTGGAAGGAGGCGCCTTCACGGCGCCACCCCAGGCTGAGCAGCTTTTGGAGAAGCTCGAGCATGTGTCCCGCGCAGGCGGGGTTCCGACGGCACCGCGCCTCGTGGGACTAAACCTTGAACCTCCCCACGCGTTCCGCCAGGGCCCTGGAGCGCCCGTCCAGCCGCCCGGCCACCCCGGAGAGCTCCTCCACCACCTGCTCGTGCAGCTCTGCGGTCCGGGTGAGGTGGCGCAGGGAGTCGCGCACCCGCCGGGTCGCCTGATCGTGGTTCTCCACCGCCAGGGTGATGTCGGCGATCATGCTGTTGATCCGCTCCACGCTCTCGAGCTGCTGCCGGCCGAGGCCGGTCTGCTCCTCGAGCGCCCGGCTGATCCGGTCGGCCATGTCGCCCACGCCGCGGCTCACGGTGCCCACCGCGTTCACGCTCCGCCCCACCAGCTGCACCGCCTCCGAGAGGGTCTTGGAGCCGTCCGCCACCGAGCCGACCAGCGCGGTCACGTCGCGGCTCGACTGGGCGTGGCTCTTCACCGCCTGGCCGATGCTCCGCGCCGCCTCGCTGCCGCGGGCGGTGGCAACCCGGATCTCGTGCAGGGCGTCGAGCGACTTGCGCGCCAGCCCCACGCCGTCGGCGGCGAGCCGGTCGCCGCGCTCGATGAGCGCAGCGGTGCCCTCCACGTCGTCGCGCACCGCCCCGATGATGCCGCCGATCGACTTGGTGGAGCTGGCGATCTGGGAGGCGAGGTCGCGGATCTGGTCCGCCACCACCGCGAAGGCCTTGCCGTGCTCGCCCGCCTGGGCCGCGATGATCGAGGCGTTGAGCGAGAGCAGGTTGGTGCGCCCGGCCACCTCGGCGATGAAGTCCACGATCTGGCCGATGTCGTCGGAGCGGCGGCCGAGCGCGGTGACCTTGCGCTGCGCGTCGCCCACGGCCTCCCGCAGCCGCTCGATCCCATCCGCCGCCTCCTCCACCACGCCCCCGGACCGCTCCGCCATCTCGGCCACCTGCACGGCGGTGCTCTGGCTCTGCTCCGCCGAGACCTCCAGGCCGGAGAGCGAGGCGTTCACGCCCGCCAGGCTCGAGGCGGCCTGCTCGGCCAGGGCGTCGAGGGTGGTGATGGCCTGCTGGGCGCGACGGCCGGCGTCGGAGAGGCCGTCGACGTCGGTCATGGCGGTCTCCATGGCGCGCTCCATCTCCGCGCCCTGGCGCCGCACCTCCTCCAGCGCCGCCGCCATCTCGCCCACCGCCGAGCTGGTCGAGGCGACGTACTCGGAGAGCCCGTCCACGCCGCGCCCGACCTGGGTCACCGAGCCGTGCATGGCCTCCACCGCCGCCTGCACCCCGACCACCCGCTCGTGCTCCTCCAGCGCGCCGCGCTTCACCCGCTCGCCGATCTCGCCGATGTCGTGCGTGCTCTCGCCCACGCTCCGGCTGGCCGCGGCCACGTCGTTCACCAGGCCGGTCAGCCCGACGATGGTGCGCCGGAAGGTGGCCGCGAGCTGGCCCATCTCGTCGCGCGAGAGGCTGGGCGGGGCCACGGTGAGGTCGCCGGCGGCGAGCTGCACCGCCGCGGACTCGAGCGCGCGGATGGGGATGGTGAGGGTGCGGGAGGCGATCCAGACGAGCAGCGCCACGGCCGCGTAGACCACCAATCCGAGCAGGAGCGCCGAGCTCCAGAACGCCTGGCGCCGGGCGGAGAGGTCGGCCTCCGGCAGCAGCGACACCAGCGTCCCACCGCCCGGCAGCGGCCGGTGCACGCGCCAGCCCTCCCCGGCCCGCTCGACGCCGGCGCCCTGCGGCGTCCCGGCGAGCAGCGCGCCGTCGACGGTCCCGTAGTGGGCGACCACCTGACCGCCCGACCCCAGCACCGCGGTGGGCGCGCCGAGCGACAGCCAGGCCGCCTCGGCGGCGCCCGAGGCGCCCCGCAGCTCGGCCCAGGCGGCCGACTTCTCCTGTGCCCGGCGCGCGGCGGCGACGTAGGCCTGATCGGCGTCGACGCGGAAGCGGACGTAGCTCGTCGCGGTGACGAGGAGGGTCACGATGGTGAGCAGGCCGTAGCAGACGAAGAGGATCTTGCCGCGCAGGGTCCCCTTCTCGCGCAGGTCCACCGCCCCCAGCAGCTCGAGCGCCGGCGCCACCTCGATGGCGCAGACCGAGTAGGTGAGCATGGCGGCCATGACGCCGGCCGCGGAGGTGACCGCGATGGCGCTGAGCGCGAGGTCGAGCGGCACGCCCTGCCCGGCGGCTCCCATGAGCAGGCCGATGGCGCTCACGAAGGTGAGCGCCACGATCACCGCGGCGATGCGCCCCGGCAGCCGGTGTCCGCAGAGCGCCCCGCCGCGCGCGGCCGCCTCCGCCACCGGCAGGCCTCGCGCGCGGTCGGCCACCACCTGCCGCAAGGGCGCGAGGTAGCTCCAGACGGACATGAACGTCAGCCCCTCGGCCACCACCAGCGCGAGCGGCACGCCGACGCGCATGAAGGCCAGCTGGTCGGGCGTGAGCGGGAAGAAGCTCGCGAGGACGTACCAGGCCACGAGGCCGGGGACGGCGAGCAGCAACGAGAGCTGGAGGAGGAGCCGGCGGGCGAAGGCCATTCGCGCGCCAGTCTATCCCGGGCGGGTCGGGAGAGGCAGTTTGCCTCCGCGGAGGGAGCCCGGCCTTCTCCAGCGGTGACCGTGACGATACATGACCTGCCACTCAACAGGCCAATTTCCGGGCGCTTTCCGGGCGCGGGGCAGGGCGGGTCGGCCTCTGGAACACACAGAAATGCCAACACTTCCCAGGACTTGCCTTGAAACGGCCCATGGGAGTGTGTTACCAGACCCCATGCGCATCAAGCGCCTCGACATCACCGGCTTCAAGTCCTTCATGGACCGCACCGTGGTCGCCTTCGACGAGGGCGTCACGGGCGTGGTCGGGCCCAACGGCTGCGGCAAGTCGAACGTGGCCGACTCCATCCGCTGGGTGCTCGGCGAGCAGTCCGCGCGCCAGCTGCGCGGCCGCTCCATGGAGGACATCATCTTCAACGGCTCCGAGTCGAAGGCGCCGCTGTCGATGGCGGAGGTGATGATCACCTTCGAGAACGACCGGCCTGGCGAGGTGCCGCCGGCCTTCCAGGGCTTCTCCGAGATCACCGTCGGTCGCCGCCTGTTCCGCACCGGCGAGTCCGAGTACTACATCAACAAGGCCCAGGCGCGGCTCATGGACGTGAACGACCTCTTCATGGGGTCGGGCGTCGGCCGCACCGCCTACTCGATCATCGAGCAGGGCCGCATCGGCCAGATCGTCTCTGCGCGCCCCGAGGACCGGCGCGCCATCATCGAGGAGGCCGCCGGCATCACCAAGTACAAGAAGCGGCGCGAGGCGGCCGAGCGGAAGATGGAGGCCACCGAGCAGAACCTGCTCCGCGTCGCCGACATCGTGCAGGAGCTGGGCAAGCAGCTCGAGAGCCTCAACCGCCAGGCGCGCAAGGCCGAGAAGTACAAGGCGGTGAAGGCGCAGGTGCGCGAGCTCGAGCTGGCTCAGGCCGCCGCGCGCTTCCTCGAGCTCACCGCCACCCGCCGGGCCGCCGAGCAGCGCCACGCGGAGGTGAAGGCCGAGGAGGCCGAGGCGGCCTCGCGCCTGGCCGAGCTGGAGCAGGCCATCGAGGCCGATCGGGCCCGGCTCGCCGAGGGCGAGAAGCGGCTGCAGGCCCTGGCCGAGCGCGAGCACGAGCTCGCCAGCCAGGAGCGGGTGTCCCAGGTCTCCACCGAGGCGGCGGCGCGCGAGCTGGAGCAGATCGCGGAGCGCACCCGGACGCAGGCGGCCGAGGTCGAGGCCCTCAAGGCGCAGGCCGAGGCGCTCGCCGCCGAGCGCGCCCAGCTGGAGCAGCAGCGCAGCGAGCTCTCCACCCTCACCGGCACGGACGAGCAGCGGCTCTCGGAGTCGGAGGTGGCCATCCGCGGGCTGGGCATCGAGCAGGGTCGCGCCGCGCAGGCGGTCGAGACCTCCCGCGCCGAGGCCGGGGCCGCGCTGGGGCGCGCCGCCGGCCACCGCAGCGAGCTCGCCCAGGTGGAGCGGCGCCGCGCCGACCTCAAGGACCGGGTGGCGAGGAACCGGGCCGAGAACGACCAGCTGGCGCGAAAGGCCTCCGAGCTCGACGGCTCGCGCTCCGCCCACACCGAGCAGCTCGGCAAGACGCGGCAGATGAAGCTGCGGCTGGAGGAGCAGCGCGGCGCGCAGGAGGAGCTGCTGGAGCGCACCCGCGCCGAGTTCATCCAGAACGAGGCCAAGCTCATCACCCTGCGCGAGGAGCTCGGCGACAAGCGCGCCCGGCTCAACTCCCTCACCGAGGTGCTGCGCAACTACGAGGGCTACGGCCGCGGCGTGCGCAGCCTGATGACCCGCGCCGGCCAGGGCGAGCAGCCGGCCCGCGACAAGGGCATCTTCGGGCTGGTGGCCGACGTGGTCTCGGCGCCGCCGGAGTACGAGAACGCCATCGAGGCGGTGCTGGGCGAGCGGCTGCAGTACGTGATCGTCGAGAGCCACAGCCAGGGCGTCGAGGCCATCGACTACCTCAAGACGGCGGCCGAGGGGCGCGCCTCGCTCATCCCGGTGGCGCGCCTGCGCGAGCACCAGGCCGGCGGGGACGAGGCCGAGCGGAGCCACCCCGGGTTCGTGGCGGCCTGCCTCGACGTGGTGAAGTACGAGTCGTCCTACGAGAAGGTGGTCCGCTTCCTCCTCGGCGACGCGCTGGTGGTGCGCGATCTTCCGGCCGCGCTGGAGCTCTGGCAGGGCGCCGCCGCCAAGAAGACGCTGGTCACCCTCGACGGCGAGGTGCTCGACCCCTACGGCGTCGTCACCGGCGGCCCGCTGGAGGGCGAGGGGCACGGCGCCCTGCAGCGCCGGCGCGAGGTGGCGGAACTGGAGGAGACGGTCCGGCAGTTCGAGGCCGAGTTCTCCATGGCGCAGGAGCGCCACCGCATGCTGCAGGCGCGCCTGCTGCAGCTCGAGGCGGCCCTGAAGAGCCTCGACAAGGACGGCCGCGACAAGGAGCTGGCGCTCCTCGAGCAGGAGAAGGACCTGGTCCGCGTCGGCGAGGAGCTGGAGCGGATCGCCGCCCGGCTCGGCCAGCTCGAGGCCGAGAAGGGCCAGCTCGACGACGCCCTGCGCGGGCTCGACTCCGAGGAGGAGGAGCACCGGGTGGCGGGCGCCACCGCCGAGGCGGAGCAGAGCCGCGCCGAGGAGCGCGCCCGCGAGGCGCAGCAGCGGCTCGAGCAGCTGAAGCAGCAGGGCGACGCGCTGACCGCCCAGCTCATGAACCTCAAGGTGAAGGTGGCGGCCGACGGCGAGCGGCGCGAGTCGATCGGCGCCTCGCTCAAGCGCATCGAGGACGCCCGGCGCGAGGTGGAGGAGCGGCGCGGCCGGCTCTTCGCCGCCCTCTCCGAGGGCAACGCCCGCGCCACCGAGCTCAAGGGGCGCATCGAGGGCACCACCGTCGACATGGGACGGGTCACCGCCGAGCTCGCCGAGGTGCGCGATCAGCTCGCCCGCGAGCGCGGCGCCCACGAGGAGTCGGCCGAGGCGGTGCGCGGGCGCGATCAGGAGGTGCGCGACCTGCGCCGGCGCGCCGAGCTGGTGGCGCAGCAGGGCAACGAGTCGGCGCTCACCGCGCGCGAGAACGCGCTCGCGCTGACCCACCTCGAGGAGCAGACCCGCGAGCGCTGCCAGGCGGAGCTCCGCTGGGAGGTGGCCCGCTTCCACCTGCAGCCGCCCCCCTCCGACGCCGACCGGGAGCGGCTCGAGGAGCTCAAGGACCAGGCCGAGCGGATGGGCGCCATCAACCTCACCGCCATCGAGGAGTACGACGACCTCTCCAAGCGGCACGAGTTCATGGCCACCCAGAAGGCCGACCTCGAGGCCTCCCTGGCCGACCTCAAGGCCGCCATCCTCAAGATCAACCGCGCCAGCCGCGAGCGGTTCCGCGAGACCTTCGACCGGGTGAACGAGAAGTTCCAGGCGGTCTTCCCGCGCCTCTTCAACGGCGGCCGGGCCGGCCTGGTGCTCACCCAGCCGGAGTCGGGCAGCGAGCTCGACGCCGGGGTCGAGATCTTCGCCCAGCCCCCGGGCAAGAAGCTGCAGAGCGTGAACCTGCTCTCCGGCGGCGAGAAGGCGCTCACCGCGGTGTCGCTGATCTTCGCCATCTTCCTCATCAAGCCGACCCCGTTCTGCCTCCTCGACGAGGTGGACGCGCCGCTCGACGAGGCCAACGTGGGCCGCTACAACGAGATGGTGAAGGAGATGAGCAAGAACTCCCAGTTCATCCTCATCACCCACAACAAGCGGACCATGGAGATGGTGGACACCCTCTACGGCGTCACCATGGAGGAGCCGGGCGTCTCCAAGCTGGTCTCCGTGAAGCTCTCGCAGAAGGCCAAGGAGGTCGCGGCGGCCTAGCGCCGCGGACCACGGCCTACCGGCCCAGCTCGAGCGGGTTGAGGCCGCAGCGGGTGCCGATGTCGGGGTGGCGCCGCGCCACGAAGTCGTAGCGGTCGGCGGTGACCCCGGTCACCGCGTTGAAGAGCGGCGAGCCCGCCGCGTAGACGGTGCCGGCCGGATCGCCGTACTCGTTCAAGCTCCGGCGCTGCAGCTCCTGATCGATGCACCGCGCCCGCTCGCCCCGCTGCACGGAGCCGGGGAGGAGCGGCGCCACCGGCGGCTGATCGGGCGAGCCGCCGATGGGGCGCGGCAGCACCGCCGCGCTCGGCGGGCTCTCGCTCCTGTCGTGGCTGCAACCGGCCGCCGCGGCGAGGGCCACAGCGGCGAGGACCAGCGTTCGGATCGGCACGGCCCCCTCCTCCGGCGCGGGCGAGCTGCCCGGCGCCCACCCTGCCCATGACCGCCACGGACCCGGCGCGCCACCTCGAGTTGCTACCGCCGGGGTCGGGGCCCCGCCTCGGCGGCTTGGGAGGTGCCACCGCCGCGGCGACGGGTTCACGCGCGGCCAAGCCCTGCCGGCGCCGCCGTTGACACCTTCCCGCCCCGAACCCTATATCCTGCCGTTTTCTGGAGGTTCTCCCGGGTGATCCCCCTGCGCGCACATCCTGCCCTCGCCCTCACGCTCTCGGCGACCGACCTCGCCGGCATCGCCATCCTGGTGGCGCTGCTCGCGCTCATCGTGCTCGCCGCCCTCCGCCTGGCGCGGAAGCGCCGCGAGGCCGCCCCGCCACCGGCTGCCACCGGGCAGGGTCCGGAGGCGCTGCCGCCGCGCGGCGCCCCGCCAGCCGCGCCACCCCGGCCAGAGAAGGCGCGCCCTCCGGAGCGACGGCGGCTCAGCCCCGAGGAGCGCGAGGCGGAGGAGACGCGGCGCAGGGAGGACTACCGCCGGCACAAGGACGAGGAGCGCGCCGAGAAGGAGCGGCGCCGGCTGGCTCGGGAGGAGGAGGAGCGGCGCGCCGAGGAGGAGCGGGCCCGGCTCGCCCGCGAGGCGGAGGAGGCGCGGGCCCGCGCCCTCGAGGAGGAGCGGCGCCGCGTCGAGGCCGAGGCGGGCAAGACCCTCGCCGCCGGGCTCGAGAAGACCCGCGGCGGCTTCATGTCGCGCCTCAACGCCCTCTTCGGCGGCGGCCAACCGGTGGACGACGCGGTGCTGGCGCAGATGGAGGAGGTGCTCTTCACCGCCGACATCGGCGTGAAGACCGCCACCCGCCTGCTCGAGACCGCGCGCGAGCGGGTCCGCAAGAAGGAGCTCTCCGACCCGGCCCGGCTCAAGGCGGCGCTGCGCGACGAGATCGCCCGCATCGTCTCGCTCGACGGGGCCCTCGACGAGGCGCAGGAGCTGGCGGTCGGCGCGGCGCGGCCGCACGTGGTGATGGTGGTGGGCGTCAACGGCGCGGGCAAGACCACCACCATCGGCAAGCTCGCCGCCAAGGTGCAGGCGCGCGGCCACTCGGTGCTGCTCGGCGCCGGCGACACCTTCCGCGCCGCCGCCGGCGAGCAGCTCGAGATCTGGGCCGCGCGGGTGGGCGCCCCGGTGGTGCGCGGCAAGGAGGGCTCCGACCCCGCCAGCGTCTGCTTCGAGGCGGCGAAGAAGGGGGCCGCCGACGGCGTGGACGTGGTCATCTGCGACACCGCCGGTCGGCTCCACACCAAGGCGCCGCTCATGGAGGAGCTCAAGAAGGTGAAGCGGGTCATCGAGAAGGCGGTGGCGGGCGCGCCGCACGAGATCCTGCTGGTGCTCGACGCCACCAACGGGCAGAACGCCATCGCCCAGGCGCGCCAGTTCCACGACGCGCTGGGGGTGACCGGCATCGTCCTCACCAAGCTCGACGGCACCGCCAAGGGCGGCGTGGTGATCGGGATCTGCGACGAGCTCAAGCTCCCGGTCCGCTACGTGGGAGTGGGCGAGAAGGTGGCCGACCTGCGCCCCTTCTCACCGCGCGAGTTCGTCGAGGCGCTGTTCGCGTGAGCGGCGCCGGCCGAGGCCCCGTGGCGCGGGTGCTGCTCTTCGACATCGACGGGACGCTGGTCAAGGCCGGCGGAGCGGGCCGGCGGGCGCTGGAGCTGTCCCTCCAGGATCACCTGGGCTCGGGCCGCGCGCTCGCCCCCGGAGCGACCTGGCTCGCGGGCATGAAGCTCGACGGCATGACCGACCGGCTCATCGTCCGCGAGGCGCTCGGCGCGCTCGGGCTGCCCTTCGACGAGGGGCTCTGCGCGCGGGTGCTGGCGGGCTACGTGGCCCACCTGCACCGCGAGATCCACGCCCCCGGCTACCGGGTGCTGCCCGGGGTGGCGGAGCTCCTGCCCCGCCTCGCCCGGGCCGGCGCGCTGCTGGGGCTCTGCACCGGGAACCTGGCGGCCGGCGCCCGGGTGAAGCTCGCGCGCGGCGGGCTCGACCGGCACTTCGGCTTCGAGCCGCCGGGGGTCTTCGGCTTCGCGGACGACGCCGAGGCGCGGGAGGAGATCGTGGCGGCGGCGCTGCGGCGCGCCTCGCTCCACCTCGGGCGGACGATCCGCCCGGAGGAGGCGCTGGTGATCGGGGACACGCCGCGCGACGTCTCGGCGGCCCACGCCTGCGGGGTGCCGGTCCTGGCGGTGGCCACCGGCCGCTTCACGGTCGCGGAGCTCTCGGCTTGCGGCGCCGCCCTCGCGGTGGCCTCGCTGGAGGCACCCGAGGCGGCGGAGATCCTGCTCGCCGGCCCGGGAGGTCGCGCCGAGCGGTGCTGAGGGCGCGGGCGGCCGGACGCCCTCCTGGAGGGGGTGAAGCCCGGCCGCGCATCGGCCATAATGGAGGAACCATGAAGGCGAGCGAGAGCGGAGCGGACCGGGCGGAGGCGCAGCTGGTGCTCGACAGCCCGCGGCTGGAGGCGGTGCCGGCGGCGCGGGAGCACGTGGCGCAGATCCAGGCCTGCCTCGAGGGGGCCCCCGACTACTTCGCCCGCACCGAGGGCAAGCCGCCCGGGGCCGGCGCCGCGGCGCACCTCATCGACGAGACCGAGGCCGACCCGAACCGGCGCGTCTTCGTGCTGGTGCCGCGCGTGGGCGGCCCGGCGGTGGGCGTGCTCGACCTGCACCTCGACTACCCGGAGCCGGGCACGGCGCACATCGGGCTGCTGCTCTTCCGCGAGTCCTGCCAGGGCCTGGGCTACGGCAAGGAGACCAACGCGGCGGTGGAGGACGCGCTCGCCGGAGCCGGCTTCGACACCCTGCGCCTCTCCGTGGTCGACGAGAACGCCGACGCCAAGGCCTTCTGGGAGCGGCTCGGCTTCGCCGAGGTGGGCCGCCTCGACCGAGGCGTGACGGTGTACGAGAAGCGGATCGGGGACGGTTAGGCCGGCGAGCCGACCTAAGCGCCCGGCTCCACGTCCGGCTGCGCCTGCAGGAAGCCCAGGCGCGCCCAGAGGTCGCGGGTGCTCTCGAGCAGGCTCTTCAGCCCCACGTAGCCGTAGCCGGCCTGGAACAGGAACAGGAACGGCAGCGAGTAGTACACGCCCCGGTCGATGACGAACAGGATGCCGTAGGTCATGTAGACCGCGAGCGAGAGCTCGACCACCGGCTGCCAGGTGATGGCGGCCTTGTAGCGCTTCCTGGTGACCGCGTCGCCGGCCTTCCTCACGCCGAGCTTGGGCGTGCGGGTGAAGCCGGTCTGGTGGCCGATGAGCGCCTCGACCACGGCGCGGGCGTTGTTCACCGAGAGGCCGATGCCGAGCGCCATCAGGAAGGGCAAGTACTTGAGCTGCTGCCACCTCGAGGCGCCGATCTCGCGCTGGCTCGCCACGTAGAAGGAGCAGACCGACAGGGTGGCGGCGGCGAAGAAGGGGATGTCGAGGAGCAGCACCTCGAACCAGCCATGGGACACGCGGACGATGACCGAGATGGGCATCAGCACCGCGAGCGGGATCATGAGCAGGTAGGCGAAGTTGGCGGTGAGGTGGAAGAAGGCCTCCTTCTTCACCTTGAACGGCAGGTCGCTCTTGAAGATGCGCGGCAGCAGCTTGAGCGCGGTCTGGATGGAGCCCTTCGCCCAGCGGTGCTGCTGGCTCTTGAAGGCGTTCATCTCCACCGGGATCTCGGCCGGCGCCACCACCTGCGGCAGGAAGACGAACCGCCAGCCCTCGAGCTGCGCGCGGTAGGAGAGGTCGAGGTCCTCGGTGAGGGTGTCGTGCTGCCAGCCGCCGGCGCTGGCGATGGTCTGGCGGCGCCACACGCCCGCGGTGCCGTTGAAGTTGAAGAAGCAGCCGGCGCGGTTGCGGGCGGTGTGCTCGATGACGAAGTGGCCGTCGAGGAAGATGCTCTGCGCCTGGGTCAGGGCGGAGTAGGAGCGGTTGAGGTGCTCCCAGCGCACCTGCACCATCCCGATGCCGGGATCGGTGAAGAAGTGGACCGTCTTCTCGAGGAAGTCGGGCTCGGGGACGAAGTCGGCGTCGAAGACCGCCACGAACTCGCCCTTGGCCAGCTTGAGCCCGTTCTCGAGCGCGCCGGCCTTGAACCCCTGGCGGTTGGTCCGGTGGACGTAGGAGATGTCGACGCCCGTCTCGCGCCAGCGCTCCACGCAGCGGCGCGCGATCTCGCGGGTCTCGTCGACGGAGTCGTCGAGGACCTGGATCTCGAGGAGGTCGCGCGGGTACTGGATCTTGCAGACGGCCTCTACGAGCCGCTCCACCACGTACATCTCGTTGAAGATGGGGAGCTGGATGGTCACCCGCGGCAGCGCCTCGAAGTGCGCCATGGGGGTCGGCAGCTTGTACTTGTGCCGGTAGTACAGGTACGCCATCACGTACCGGTGCGAGCCGTACAGTGAGAGTACGAGAAGCACCGCTACGTAGGCGACGACGACTGCAATCTCGAGTGGATCCATCGTGGGGTTGTCCGCCAGCGCACGGGAGCGCAAAACTGCGCTCACCGCCGCCTATTTTCTGCGTCTCCCGTACGGCCGGGGGCTCACCCCCCTCCCCGGCCAAGAGCCGGGCGGACTATAGCGACTCCGTCGCTGATGTCAAAGCAAAACTCCCCCACATCCAGAGGGAAGGGCCCACCTGGGCTGGCGTAATCATTGACGAAATCGAACGATGATGCACCGCGCCTAACCCGTTGGCGGGAACGGCCCGGCACACCCGTTCATCGCCGGGCGGCGACCGGCGGCGCCGGGGAAGGTGCCGCCGCCTTGAAGATCTCCACCGCGCGCAGGTAGTCGATCGCCGTGCTCAGCTGGTGGTCGGCGGCGGCCGCCTGGGCCGGATCGTGGCCGGCCGCCCCCGCGGCCTCGTTCCTGAAGTGACCCTTGAGCTCGCGCTCCCCCTGGATCTCCTCGCGCCGGGCCACCGGCGCGGCCTCCGGCACCACCACGTCGGGGGTGATGCCGAGCTCCTGGATGGAGCGGTGCTTCGGCGTGTAGTAGCGCGCGATGGTGAGCTTGATGCCCGAGCCGTCCTCGAGGTCGATGATGGTCTGCACCGAGCCCTTGCCGAAGGTCTGGGTGCCCATGATCACCGCCCGGCCGTGGTCCTGCAGCGCGCCGGCCACCACCTCGCTGGCGCTGGCGGAGCCCCGGTTCACGAGGACGATCATCGGATAGGGGGGCTCGGTGCCCTTCCCGTGCGCCCGCTCCACCTCGACGCTGCGCTTGTCCCGCCCCTCGGTGGAGACGATCACGCCCGAGCGGAGGAAGCGATCGACCACCCTCACCGCCTGGTCGAGCAGGCCTCCGGGATCGTTGCGCAGGTCGAGCACCAGCCCGCGGATCTCGCCCTTCAGCTCGGCGCGGGCTTCGTCGAGCGCCTTCTTGAGCGCGCGGTCGGTCCGGTCCTGGAAGGCCTTCACCCGCACGTGCACCAGGCCGCGCGCGGGATCGACCACCTTCCACTCCACGCTCTGGGTGCGCACGTGGTCGCGCAGCACGGTGAGGCTCTGCGGCGCCTGGAACCCGTCGCGCAGCACGTCGAGCACCACCTTGGTCCCGGCCGCGCCCTTCATGCGCCGGATGGCCTCCATGAGCTGCATGTCGCGGGTGGGGATGCCGTCGATCTTCACGATGCGATCGCCGGCCTTGATGCCGGCGCGCTCCCCGGGCGAGTCGGCCATGGGCGCGATCACGGTGAGCTGCTCGTCCTTCAGCTCCAGCTCGACGCCCAGCCCGTCGAACTCGCCGCTGGTCTCGTCCTTCATCAGCTTGACCGCCTCGGGCCGCATGAACTGAGAGTGCGGATCGAGCCGCGCCATCATCCCCTCGATGGCCCCGTAGACCAGCTCCTTCTCAGGCACCTGCTCCACGTAGTTGTTCTCGACGTAGGCCAGCGCCTCGGCGAGGGCGTCGAGCGGCCGGTAGGCGCCCTTCTTCCCGGCGTGGGCCGCGTGGTCGAACCCGAGGCCGACCAGGAACGCGAGCGCCAGCAGCGCGGTGGTGAGGAGGCGGGAGCGGAGGCGGGTGCGGTTCATGCGTCCTCTCTAGCGATGCGAGATCCAGCCGCGCGGGTCGACGGGGCGACCGCGCTCACGGACCTCGAAGTACAGGAACGGCCCCTTGGCCGACTCGGTGTCGCCGACGGTGCCGAGGAGCGCGCCCTGGGCCACCTCCTCGCCGGTGGCGGTGCTCATCGAGGCGAGGTGGGCGACCAGGGTGTGGTAGCCCTCGCCGTGGTCGACGATCACCAGGTTGCCGTAGCCCTTGAACCAGCCGGCCCACGCCACCCGCCCGGCCGCCACCGCCCGCACCGGCGACCCGCGCGGCGCGCGCAGATCGACCCCCTTGTGCAGCGTGACGGTGTTGAAGGTGGGCTCCACCACCTTGCCGTAACCGAGCTCCAGCGTGCCGTCCACCGGCGCCGGCAGCCGACCCCGCAGGGCCCGGAAGCCGTGCAGCGCACCGCTCGCCCGCGCCGGGAGCGCGTCCATGAAGCGGGAGAGCCGCGCCTCCTGCGCCGCGGCCTCGCGGGCCGCCTGCTCGTGACGGGCGCGCTCCTGCGAGACCCGGGCGAGGAGCTGCTCCCGCTCGCCCCGGAGCCGAGCCGCCTCCGCGCGCCGCACCGCCACCTCCTCGGCGAGCGTCCGGAGCCGCGCCGACTCGGCCTCGCTCCGCCCGCGGGAGGCGCCGGCCGCCGCCAGCGCCGCGTGCGAGGAGCGCAGCAGGGCGACGTCGCCCTCCAGGATGCGGTCGAACAGGTAACGCCGCTTCACCAGCTCCGGCACGGACGGGGCGGACGCCAGCACTCGCAGCTCCCCCATGCGCCCCATGCGCGCCCGCGCGGCGAGGCGCGGCCGCAGCACCGCCAGCTCGGCCGCCAGCGCGCGGTCGGCCGCCGCCTGACCGGCGCGCGCCCTCGAGAGGTCGCGCTCGGCGGCGGCGCGGTTCGCCTCGAGCCGCTCGGCCTCGGACTCCGCCGCCTGGAGGGACCGGTCGGCCTGCTCGAGCGCCGCGCGCGCGGTCCGCTCCTCGCCGCGGAGCCGCCGCGCCGCCTCCTCCTCCGCCGCCTTCCGGGCGCGGGCCGCCTCCAGCTCCGCGGGCGCGGCGGCCGCGAGTGAGAGGGCGAGGAGCGCGGCGGCGATCATCCCATCCGCCGGAGGAAGCGCCGCACCGCGACGGCGCTGGCGACGAGCCCGAGCGCCGCCCCGCCGCCCCAGAGCCCCGCGAGCAGCGAGAGCGGCAGCACGTCGGCGCGGGTGAGGTGCGCCACCATCGGGGCCGCGGCGTGCAGCCGGGGCGCCAGCGCCGCGTAGAGCACCAGCAGCGAGGTGGTGGCGAGCCCGGCGCCGATGAGCCCCTGCAAGAGCCCCTCGATGAGGAAGGGCAGCTCGACGAAGACGTTGGTCGCCCCCACCAGCTTCATGATCTCGATCTCGTCGCGGCGGGCGTAGACGCCGAGCCGCAGCGTGTTGGCGACCAGCACCGCCGCCGCCACCGAGAGCGCGCCGACGAGCGCCGCCCCCACCTGCCGCAGCCGCTTCAGGAACCGCTCCAGCCGCTCCAGCCAGGCGTTGCCGAAGTCGACGTCGGCGACCCCCGGCACCGCCCGCAGGCGCGCGGCGAGCTGCTCCGCCTGCTCCACGCCGATGCCGGGGGCGTGCACCTCGACCGACGCCGGCAGCGCCGCCTCGCCGACGCCGGCCAGCAGCTTGCGCTCGTCGCCCAGCGAGGCGGCGAGCCGCGCCAGCGCCTCGTGCGGCGTCACCGCCTCGATCGCGGCGCCGGGGGCGAGCCGGCCGGCCGCGGCCACCGCCTGGTCCAGATCGGCCCCCTCCTCGAGGTACACGCTCACCTGCACGTCGCCGCCCCAGACCGCGAGCAGCCGCTCGGCGCTCTGCAGCGCCCCGGCGAAGAGGCCGGTGAGGAAGACGGCCACGAAGATGGTGGCGGTCGCCACCAGGGTGACGAAGGGGGTCCGCCGCATGGCGTCCACCGCGCGCCGGAAGAAGTAGAGGACCCGGTACATGCTAGCGGGCCACCGTGCGCGGCCCGAGCTGGCCGTCGAAGACCACCTGCCCCGCCTCGAGCACCACCACCCGCTGCCGGTAGCGCTCGAGCAGGCTGCGGTCGTGGGTGGCGATGATCACGGTGGTGCCGCGCCGGTGCGCGGCGGCGAGCAGATCCATCACCTCGAGCGTCATCTCGGGGTCGAGGTTGCCGGTCGGCTCGTCGGCGAGGAGCACCGGCGGGTCGGCCACCAGCGCCCGCGCCACCGCCACCCGCTGCTGCTCGCCGCCGGAGAGCGAGAGCGGGAACTTGGCCGCCTTCCCGGCGAGCCCCACCTGCTCCAGCACCGCCAGCGATCGCTTCCTCACCTCGCGCGGCGAGAAGGCGCGGACCTCCAGCGGGAAGCCCACGTTCTCGAGCACGGTGCGCTGGGCCAGGAGCTTGAAGTCCTGGAAGACGAAGCCCATGTTGCGCCGGATCACCGGGATCGAGGTCTCGCGGATCCGGGCCACGTTGCGGCCGAAGATGAGCAGCTGGCCGCTGGTGATGGGCTCGGCGCAGAGCACCAGCTTGAGCAGGGTGGACTTGCCCGCGCCGGAGGGCCCGGTGAGGAAGACGAACTCGCCCTTCTCGATGTCCAGGCTCACGTCGGCGAGGGCCGGGGTCTCGCCGGCGTACTGCTTGTGGACGTGGAAGAGCTGGATCATCGCGCGGCGGCCACGGCTCAGGGCTTCTTCTTCAGGTCGTCCGCCAGGTAGGAGAGGATCACCTCATCGAGGCTCTTCTCGCTGATGAGGTCCTCGCCGAAGAGCCCGGTCCCGGGGGTGGGGGCGCGCCGGGGCGGCGGCGCGGAGCGCGCGGGCGGAGGGGGAACGCGGGCGCCCGCGGGAGGCGGGGGACGAGGGAGCGCGCCCTCGCGGCCCGGCGCGCGAGCGGGCGGGGCCGGCGGGCGCGGCGGCGGCGGGAGGTGGGGCGCCGGCGGAGGAGCGGCCCTGGGGGAAGGTGGCTGCGGGCTTCGCGCGGCGAGGGGGGGAGGCGGAGGGGGCGCGGGCGACGGCCGTGCCGCGCCGGCGCTGAGCGCGCTCGGGGGCGGGGCGGCGGCGCCAGGCGCGCTCGACGGCGGGCGCCGACTCGGGGGGTGAATCGCTGCTGCACCGGGAGCGCTCGCGGGCGGACGCGGGCCGGCGACGGCCCCTGGTGCGCTCGTCGGAGGAACCGGGCGGCCTGCGCCGGGCCCGCGCGCGGACGGGTGCGGAGCGGCGGCGGCGCTCGGCGCGTGCGCGGTGGAGCGCGGCGGAGCGGTCGCGGGCGGAGCCGGAGGCGTGGGTGGTGCCGGAGGTGCGGGCGTGAGCCGTGCCGGGGCCGAGGGCGCGAGCTGGGCCGGCGCGGGCGTCACCGCCGGTTCGTCGTCGAGCTCCCCGGGCTGGAACACCCTCGACTGTGCGGCCATGCGCTCGGCGGCCTTGTCGTACTCGCCGGCCACGAGGTTGCGGAGCAGTTCCTTGTGCTGCTCCTCCATGAGCGCGCGCACCTGCTCATCGCGGTCGGGCGCCTCGAGCAGGCCGGCGTAGCTGGCGCGCCGGCTCGCGAGGACGTTCCCCCCGAAGAAGAGGTGCGTCACGATCACGGGGTTGCCCGTCCCACTGTCCTCGGTCTGGACGTGGAACGACTTCCCCAGGTGCTTCACTGTGTGGTTGAAGCCGGTGACCATCCGCCTGCGCCCCGCCTTGTGCCCCGCAGAGTAGCGGGCCTGGCGGGGTGTCGTCCAGCCGGGGCCACGCCGAAATTCCCTCTACACATCCACGTGTTCGGCCTTCTCGACCGAGCGGCCGAGGAAGCGCCCGGCAACCGCCAGGAACCGCTCCGGGGTGTCGGTCACGAAGAACTGGTGGGTCGCAGCGCGGCCCGGCTCCGGCGCGCCGACGAGCGCCGCCACCTCGGCGGCGATCGACTCGGCGCTGTCCACCAGCAAGACGCCCGGCAGCTCGCGCGAGATGGCGCCGCGCAGGAGCGGGTAGTGGGTGCACCCGAGCACCAGCGTGTCGATCCGCGCCCCGATGAACGGGGCGAGGTAGCGCCGCGCCACCAGCCGCACCACCTCGTCCTCCGGCTCGGTCCACCCCTCCTCGGCGAGCGGCACGAAGAGCGGGCAGGCGCGCGCGGTCACGGTGGCACCGGGCCTGGCGGCGGCGACGGCCTGCTGGTAGGCGCCGCTCGTGATGGTGCTCTGGGTGCCGATGACGCCGATGCGGTCGCCGCGGGTGGCGCGCGCGGCCGCCTTGGCGCCCGGCTCCACCACCCCGAGCACCGGGATCCGGAGCGCCTCGCGCAGCGCCGGCAGCGCCAGCGCGGAGGCGGTGTTGCAGGCCACCACCAGCAGGTCGATGCCGCGCGAGGTGAGGAAGCGCGCGTTGCGCAGCGAGTAGTGGGTCACCACCTCGGCCGACTTGGAGCCGTACGGCAGCCGCGCGGTGTCGCCGAGGTAGACGGTGTCGAGCCCGGGGAAGCGCTCGAGGATGGCGCGGTGGACGGTGAGGCCGCCGACGCCGGAGTCGAAGATGCCGATGCGAGCCATGCGAGGGGCGGGATACTACTCCAACCGAGGCGGCGCGCGGCCACCGCGCGAGCTCACCGCGGGCAGCCGACCGTCGCCGGCAGGAGGTTGAAGTCCTGGGCCACCCCGACGTGCGAGAGCGGCTGCTCACAGAGCTCGTAGAGCGACTGCGGAGCGCCGCCGGGGATGGTCTGCACCGCCTGGAGGTGGGTGAGGGTGTAGGTGCCGAGCGGCAGCGCGACGGTGAGCACGCCGAAGCTGCTCGGGTCGCACGGGACGCCGGTGGTCGGCGTGGCCGCCACGATGTTGTTGAGCGCGTCGACGATGGCGTAGTTGATGCCGGTGATGCCGGTGCAGCTCTGCACGCCGTTGAGGGTGAAGTAGAGCGGCACGCTCTGCGGCGACAGCGCCGAGAGCACCGCGTCCTGGCTGGTCGTCTGGCCGCCGATGACGTCGACTGAACCGTCGAACTGGTAGACCAGCTCCTGCCCGCGCCAGCCCTGGATGGTGTACGGGTAGGTCCCCTCGTGGAAGCGCTGCAGGGTGATCCCGGGCACGCCGTTGGGCCCCACGCAGGAGGCGTTCCCGGCGGAGTCGGTCGAGGTGTAGGTCTGACCCGCAAAGGTCACGGTGACGGTGTCCACCACCACGTCGGCGCAGCCCGGCTGGGCCTGGGTGAAGTTGCCGTGGGTGCCGAGTTGGGGCCCCCTCGCGTCGACGAAGCTCCAGTACAGGACGACGTCTCCGTACACGGGGGTACTCGAGTAGCAGCCCGACAGGGCGAGGAGAGCGGCGAGCAGGACGGTGGGCTTCATGGTGTTCTCCGGTCGAGCAACGGGCGTGCCACGCAGGGGAGACGGCCCTCGCTCGTTTTTCTTCAGCACGCGAATACCTCGCCTGTCTCCCGCGCGCCACGCCCGTGGCCGCCGGTCACGGGCAGGCCGGCGAGAGAAGAGGGCTCCCGGGGTGAATAGGATGTGGGCTCCCTCGCCCGGAGCCGAAATGGACGCCCCCCCGGTCGCGTGCTAAAAAATCAATCTCTTTCAACCCCTTGCGTGACATGACCCTCCTCGCACCCACCTCCGCCGCACTGCGTCCCGCCCTCGCCGCCGCCGCCCGCGCGGGCGACCTCGACTACGTCGAGATCATCCGCAACTCGGGGCCGGTGGTCATGGCGGTGCTCCTGCTGCTGCTCGCCGCCTCCGTGGTCTCCTGGGCCATCATCTTCAAGAAGTGGCTCCGCCTGCGCCAGGCGCAGGTCCAGTCCCTCGAGTTCCTCGACGCGTTCTGGCAGTCGCGGCGGCTCGACTCGATCTACCAGAAGGCCGAGAACCTCTCTGCGAGCCCGGTGAGCCAGGTCTTCCGCGCCGGCTACGTGGAGCTCTCCAAGGTGACCGCCAAGAAGGGCGGCGAGAACGAGACCCCGCTCGTGGATCAGATGGGCGGGATCGAGAACGTGGAGCGGGCGCTCAAGCGGGCCGCCATGTCCGAGGTCACCGCCCTCGAGGCGACCATCCCGTTCCTCGGCACCACCGCCAGCGCCGCCCCCTTCATCGGGCTCTTCGGCACGGTCTGGGGGATCATGCGGGCCTTCAACGACATCTACCAGATGGGCAACGCCAACCTGGCCACGGTGGCGAAGCCCATCTCGGAGGCGCTCATCGCCACCGCCTTCGGCCTCTTCGCGGCCATCCCGGCGGTGGTCTTCTACAACTACTTCGTCTCGCGCATCCGCGTGCTCGACAGCGAGATGACCAACTTCTCCAACGACTTCCTCAACATCGTCCGCCGGACCTTCTTCTCCTAGCGCGGACCGGCACCATGGCACTCGGCACCAGCGGCAGCGGCCGCCAGACGCTCACGGAGATCAACGTCACGCCGCTCGTGGACGTGATGCTGGTGCTCCTCATCATCTTCATGGTCACCGCCCCGCTCATCCAGCAGGGCGTGGAGGTGAAGCTGCCCCAGGCCAGGACCCCGCCGGTGAAGGCCGACGAGAGCGCGCTCGTGCTCTCGGTGAAGGCCGACAAGACCATCTGGCTCGGCGAGGGCGGCGACGCGGTGCAGCTCGCCCTCCCCTCCCTGGAGGAGAAGCTCTCCGCCAACGCCCGCGTGGCCCGCGAGAAGGAGCTCTACCTCATGGCCGACCGCGCCCTCCCCTACGGCTTCGTGGTGGAGGTGATGGCGGCGGTGCAGCGCGCCGGGGTGCAGAACCTGGGGATGATCACCAGCCCGGCGCCGGGCGAGGAGGCCGCCGGCTCGGAGGCGGCCCGGTAGATGGAGCACGCGGCCACACCGCTGCTCCTCCGGCGCGAGCGGCTCGGACCGGTGCTGCTGCTGTCGCTGGCGGTCCACGCCGGGCTCATCGCCTGGGCGCTCTGGCACCGGCCGGCGCCGGTGCTCGACGTGCGGCGGCAGGTCATCGCCGCGAAGCTGGTCCGGCGAGGTCCAGAGCGGCCCAAGAACCTCATGCCGCGCAAGCCGCAGGAGACGGCCGCGGCGCCGTCCCCCGCGCCCCCGGGCCCGGCGCCAGCGCCGGCTCCCGCTGCTCCCCGCGCCCCCGCCCCCGCCCCGAAGGTGGCCGCGGCCCCCGCTCCCGCCTCACATCCGGCTCCGCTCGCGAAGCCGCTCGCCAAGTCGCCGCCCCCGCGCGTGGCGCAGGCGGCGCCACCTCCCCGCGCCGCCGCCAGCCGCGCCGCGGGCGGCAACATCGGCGGCGTGCTCGACAAGATGCGGCGCGGCCTCATCCAGCAGCAGCCGGAGGAGCCGGCCTGGGGACGCCCCGACGGCGACCCCGCCGGCGAGTCCGACACCGGCCAGGAGGGCGACCAGTACCTCGGCCTGGTCGATCAGCGGCTCCACGAGGTCTATCACCTGCCGAGCACCATCTCCGATCGCGACCGGATGCACCTCGCCGCAACGGTGGTGCTCTACATCCAGCCCGACGGGCGCATCCTGCGCTACGCCTTCGAGCAGCGGAGCGGCAACTCGAGCTTCGACGACGCGCTGGAGCGCGCGGTCCGCAACGCCCGCCTGCCCTCGCCGCCACCCGAGCAGAAGCGCCAGTACCAGACGGTCGGCCTGGCCGTCACCTTCCGCGCGCGCTAGCCGGCGCGCCCCACGCGAAAAGAGCCCGCATGAACCGGATCCTCCTCCTCCTCGCGCTCCTCCCCGCGGCCGCGCTCGCGCAGGACCGGCCGCACATCGAGATCGACCGGCCCGACTTCAAGCCGCTGCCGCTGGCGGTGGCGCCCTTCAAGGCCAGCCCCGACGCGCTCCCGACCGCCACCGAGGTGCAGGCCACCCTGCGCGGCGACCTCGCCCTCACCGGCCTCTTCGAGCTCCTCGATCCCAAGGGCTTCCTCGCCGATCCCTCCGAGGGCGTGACCGCCCCCACCATCCGCTTCCAGCGCTGGCTCGACGTCGGCGCGGCCGGCCTGGTGAAGGGCGCGGTGAGCCCGGCCGCCGGCCAGGTCTCCTGCGAGCTCCACCTCTTCGAGGTCCGCGGCGGCCGCGAGGGGCTCGCCGTGACCCGCGCCGCTGCCACCCCGCGGGCGCTGGCGCACCTGCTCGCCAACGACATCGTGCGCTACTACACCGGCGAGCCGGGCGTGTTCGGGACCCGCATCGCCGCCATCCGCAAGACCCGCGGGTCGCGGGAGCTGGTGCTCTTCGACGCCGACGGCCGGGAGCCGCAGGTGGTGCTGCGCGACCCGTCGCTGGTGATGCTGCCCACCTGGCGACCCGACGGGAAGGCGCTCCTCTTCACGAGCTACCGCGGCGGCAAGCCGGAGCTCTGGACCGTGGACCTCGCCAGCAAGGCGCTGCGGCGGGTGGCCTCGGTGGGTGAGCTGACCACCGGCGGCGCCTTCTCGCCCGACGGCCGGCTCCTCGCCTTCGCCGCCTCCGAGAACGGCAACTCCGACATCTGGGTGGCGAACGCCGACGGCTCGAGCCCGCGCCGGCTCACCCACGACCCGGCCACCGACACCTCGCCCACCTGGTCCCCCGACGGGCGCCGCATCGCCTTCGTCTCCACCCGCGCCGGCAACCCGCACCTCTACGTGATGAACGCCGACGGCTCGGGCCAGCGGCGGCTCACCTTCAAGGGCACCTACAACCAGACCCCGCGCTGGAGCCCGCGCGGCGATCTCATCGCCTTCACCGGCCGCGACGAGCGCAAGGTGTTCGACGTCTTCGTGGTGAACCCCGACGACGGCAACGACATCCGGCGCGTCACCCAGGACCAGGGCTTCACCAACGAGGAGCCCACCTGGGCGCCCAACGGGCGGCTCCTCGCCTTCACCAGCGACCGCAACGGCCGTCCGCAGCTGGTGGTCTCCACCGCCGACGGCAACCGGCAGCAGGTGGTGACGGCCGAGGGCGGCGAGCTGCAGACGCCGGCCTGGGGACCGCTGCGGTGACGCGCTGCGCCTCGATCGACGTCGGCACCAACACCGTGCTGCTGCTGGTCGCGGAGCGCCGGCCGGATGGCGCCTTCGCCCCGCTGGTGGAGCGGGCCGAGATCACCCGGCTCGGCCGCGGGGTGGACCGCACCGGCCGGCTCGACCCGGCCGCCATCCGCGACACGGTGGCGGTGCTGGCGCGCTACGCCCGCGAGGCGCGCGCGCTGGGAGCGGAGGCGATCGCCTGCGTCGCCACCAGCGCCGCCCGCGACGCCGCCAACAGCGCCGAGTTCTTCGACGCCGCCGCCCGCGAGGCGGGGCTCACCCCCGAGGTGATCAGCGGGGACGAGGAGGCGCGGCTGGTCTACGCCAGCGCCTGGCGCGACTTCGGAGAGGCGCCGGGCGCTCGCGCCGCGGGGCCGCTGGCGGTGGTGGACGTGGGGGGCGGCTCGACCGAGGTCACCTTCGGCGACGGCCCGCTCGCGGGCGGCCGCCAGAGCCTCCAGGTCGGGGCGGTGCGGCTCACCGAGCGGCACGTGCGCTCCGATCCCCTCCCGCCCGGCGAGGCGTCCGCGCTGCGCGCCGCCGCGGCCGAGGCCATGCGCCCGCTCGCGCCCTGGGCCGGGCTGGGCGGGCGCGCCGGCGCCCGGCTCATCGGCGTCGCCGGGACGGTGACCACCCTCTCCGCGGTCTCGCAGGAGCTCGAGCGGTACGACGCCGGCGTGGTGCACGGCGCCCCCCTGGCGCTCGCGGAGGTGGAGCGGCTCTACGCCCTGCTCGCCGGCCTCTCCGTGGCGGAGCGGGCGCGGCTGCCGGGGATGGAGCCGAAGCGGGCCGACGTCATCGTGGGCGGGTGCGCGGTGGTGGCCGAGGCCATGCGCGCCCTCGGCTTCGACCGGCTCACCGTCTCCGACCGCGGCGTGCGCT
Source organism: Anaeromyxobacteraceae bacterium (assembly GCA_035656915.1). Taxonomy (GTDB): domain Bacteria; phylum Myxococcota; class Myxococcia; order Myxococcales; family Anaeromyxobacteraceae; genus Anaeromyxobacter_B. The sequence continues at coordinate 29,060 of DASRRJ010000023.1, read as the reverse complement.
GGGGGCTGCTCTACGACCGGCTCGGCGACGGATAGGGCGCTCGCCGCGGCGCGCGCCGCCCTGGCCCGGCTCGCCTTCGGCCCGGCGGCGCCGGCCTACGAGCTGCTCACCGACTGCCCGCCGTGGCGCGCCGACTGCCGCGCGCTGGCGGCCCTGTTGCCGGAGGGGCGGATCCTCGACCTCGGCGCGGGGCCGGGCACCTCGGCGGTGGAGATGGCGCGGGCCGCCCCGGGCCGGCGCTTCGTGGCCGTGGACCGCGCCGCGGCCATGCTGCCGCGGGCGCGGCGGCGCGCGGCCGCGGCTGGCGTGGCCCTCCCGCTCCTGCGGGCCGACGCGCTCGCCCTCCCCTTCCGCGCCGGGTGCTTCGACGGCGCCGCCGGCCACAGCGTCCTCTACCTCCTGCCCGACGCGCGGGCCGCGCTCGCCGAGCTGCGCCGGGTGGTGCGGCCCGGCGGGCGGGTCGCCTTCCTCGAGCCGCGCGAGGGCGCCGCCGACGGGAAAGGCGCCTTCGGCGACGGGCTGCGCTTCGGCGCCGCCATGCGGCTCTGGCGCGTGATGTCGGCGCTGCACGGCCGCTTCACCGAGACCTCGCTGGCGGCGCTCCTCGGCGCGGCCGGGTTCGTGCGGGTGTCGGCCCGGCCGGCGCTCCGCGGCTTCGGGGTGGTGGCCACCGGCGAGGCCCCCGGGTTGACCGCGCCCGGCGCCGGCCCGTAGAAACGGGCATGCCCGAGCCGATCCCCTCCCCCGCCGCGCCCCCGGACCGCTGGGCGGTGCTCTGCGACTTCGACGGGACCGCGGTCATGGAGGACATCGGCGACCGGGTGGCGATCCGCTTCGCCGGCCACGACCTCTGGCGACGCGAGTGCGACGCCTACAAGGCGGGCGCCTTCTCCTTCTCGGAGCTGCTGCGCCGCATCTTCGAGCCCATCACCGCCTCGGCCGAGGAGATCGCCGCCTTCGCGCGGGGCGCGGCGGTGCTGCGGCCCGGCTTCGAGCGCTTCGTCGAGCACGCCCGCCGGGCCGGGCGGCCCTTCATCGTCTGCTCCGCCGGGCTGGACGTCTACATCGGACCGGTGCTGGACCGGCTCCCGCCCGACCTGCGCGCCTCGCTCCGGCTCCGCTCCAACCACGCCGCCTGCTCGCCCGCCGGGATGCGGGTCTCCTTCCACGAGGGGTTCGAGGGGTGCGGGAGGTGCGGCTTCTGCAAGGGGGCGGTGGCGCGCTCGCTCCAGGCCGAGGGGTACAAGGTGGTGCTCTGCGGCGACGGGACCGCCGACCGCTGCGCCGCCGCCGCGGCCGACCTGGTCTTCGCGCGCGGCAAGCTGGTGCGCTACTGCGGCGAGGAGAAGATCCGCTGCATCCCCTTCGAGAGCTTCGACGAGGTGATCGCGCGGCTCCCTTGAGGCTCAAAACAGCCCGATGGAGAAGTGCGGCGCGATGACCCGCTCGCCGAAGAGCCGGTCGGGCGAGACGTTGAAGCCGACGTCGATCGCCGCCGGCCCGATGGGCGTGAGCAGCCTGAGCCCCGCCCCCACGTTGAGCCGCAGGTCGAGGTAGTCGGCGTTGGTCGGGTCGAGCCAGAGGTTCCCGAGGTCGGTGAACAGCCCGAGCTCGGTGGAGCGCGACAGCGGCAGCCGCAGCTCGGCCTTCACCAGGGCGAAGGCCTCGCCGCCCTCGGAGGTGAGCTGCTGGCCCGCCAGCACCGCGCTCGCCGCCTGGGTGCAGCCCTGGCCGCCGGCGGCGCGGCAGGCGCCCACCTGCCCCGAGACCAGCGCGCGGTAGTCGGCCGGCAGCATCTCGTCCTCGGCGTACCCGCGCATGGTGGCGGCGCCGCCCAGGAAGAAGCGCTTCGGGCCGATGGTGCGCGAGCCTCCCTCGAGCGCCACCACCCGCCCGGCGCGCACCGACAGGGCGAAGGCGCTCTGGCTCCCCACCGGCAGGTAGCCGGTGAGGCCGCCCGAGAGCTTCAGCATGCTGGTGAAGTTGGCCGGGTCGGAGCCGGGGACGACGCCGAAGAGGAGCGCGCTGGCGATGGAGTGGGCGAGATCGGCGGTGCCGGTCGCGAACCAGCCGTGCCGCGGGTGCACCGCGTTGTCGCGGTAGTCGAGGGTGAGCGTGGGCCGGAAGGACTGCAGCGTGGTGATGCCCTCCGGCAGGCGCAGCCGCTCCAGGTCGGCGCGGGTGAGCGCCTCGCTCGTGCCGCGCCGGATCATGTGGTCGACCTCGAGCTCGTAGGAGAGCGAGAGGGTGATGCGATCGCCGAGCGGCACGTCGATGCCGGGCACGAACGAGCCGCGGGTGAGGTCGTAGGCGCTGCGGTGGAGCCGCTCGACGATGGCGTCGAAGCGGGCGCCGGCGGTGAAGGGCAGGAAGTGGACCCGGGGGTAGTGCAGCGCCACGTCGGCCCGCCCTTCGACGCGCTGGGCCGGGTCGGTGGAGAGGTTCTGGCGGAACTCCGGGAGCGGGTAGTTCACCTTGCCGCGGGCGGTGAAGTCGAGGGCGCGGCCGAAGAGGTTGGGCTGGTTCCACTCCAGGAAGGCGCGCGGCCCGTCGGCGAGCGAGAAGCCGGCGCCCGGGGCCAGGGTGGCCCAGGGGCGCTCGGAGAGCTCCACCGCCAGGTCCTTCTTCTCCTCCGGCACCTCGGGATCGCCCAGCCGGAGCCCGACCGAGCGGAAGGCGCCGAGCCGCAGCAGGCTGGTCTGGCTGCGGGAGAGCGCTTCGGGGTCGTACACGTCGCCAGGCTTGAGCGCCAGGGCGCCCCGCACCACGTCCTCTCGGGTGTGGCGGTTCCCGGAGACCACCACGTTGGCGATGCGGACCCGGGGCCCCTCGGCGATCCGGAAGCGCACCACCGCGGTGCGGTGGTCCGGCGAGAGCTCCTCCAGCGCCTCGACCCGCGCGTAGGCGAAGCCCTGGTGGGCGTAGAGCGCCAGGATCCCGTCGCGGGTCTGCGCCACCTCCTCACCCGAGAGCGGGGCGCCGGGCGCGAGCCGCGCGGTGCGCGCCAGCTCGGGCAGGGCCACCGCCGCGTTCCCCTCGAAGGCGATCGACTCCACCGTGGTGCGCGCGCCCTCCATGAGCCGCACCAGCACGTCCACCACGCCGCGGCGGGCGTCGGCATCGACCCGCACCCCCTCGAGCGTGGCGTCGAGGAACCCCTCGCCGCGGTAGAGATCGACGAGGCGCGACAGCGCGCGCTCCCAGGCCTGCTCGTCGTAGGCCTCGCCGGGCGCCGCGGGCGCGCGCGCCTCACCGGCCACCCGCGTCCCGGCCGCCAGCTCCAGCCGCTCGCGCGAGAGGTCCTGCCGCTCCGCCTCGTCCGGCGCCTCTTCCTCCAGACCCTCCAGGAGCCGGGCACGCAGCCACCGCTGATCGTGGAAGGCCGCGCCGGCGAAGCGCACCTCGCCCACCCGGTAGCGTCGCCCCTCCTCGATCCGGAACACCAGCGCGTGGGCGCCGCCCTCCACCACCTCCTGCCCCTCCACGCGCGCGAAGAGGTTGCCCTGCGACTGGTAGAACGCCTGGAGCCGCGCCGCCGCGGCGGCGAGCGACGAGGCGTCGAGCGGCTCCTCCGGGTCGAGCCCCAGCCGCGCCCGCAGCTCGGCCGGCTCGAAGGCGCTGGCGCCTGGGAAGCGGAAGGAGAGCCGCGGCCCGGGCTCGACCGGCAGCTCCACCTCGGCGCGCGGCCCCTGCTCGTCGGCGGTGAGATGGAGCCGCGCCGACCCCACCCGCGCGCGCAGCCGGCCCGCCGCCCGCAGCCGCTGCAGCACCGTCCGGCCGTCCTCCTCGAGCGCGTCCATGTCGAGCGGCGCGCCGGGCCGGGTGCGCAGCCCGGCCGAGAGCTCCCGCGCCTCCGCGCCCCCCACGCCCGCGAGCGCGAGGCGCGACACCAGGGTGGCCGCGCGCTGCTGCACCTCCACCGTGACGACGGCCCGGTCGTCCCCCCGCACCTCGGCGCGCGCCCGCGCCTGCCGCCACCCGGCGCGGGACAGCCCCGCCTCCAGCCGCCGCAGCCCGCGCTCCAGCCGGGCCGGCTCGAAGTCGGCGCCGGGGGCGAGGCCGGTGAGCCGCGCCAGGCGCGACTCGGGGAAGCCCGGCGGGACCTGGCCGCGGAACCTGACCGTCGCCACCAGCCGCCTCGGCAGGCAGCGCACCTGGAGCACCACCTGCCCGGGAGCCTTCGGATCGGGCGCGCTCGTCACCACCACGTTGCCGAAGCGGCCCAGGCCGTAGAGCGCCTGGACCGTGCGGCGCACCGCCCGCGCGCGGAGCGGATCGCCCGGCCCGAGCGCCACCAGCGGCCGGAGCGCGGCCAGGTCCTCGCCCGGCGGAGCGAGCAACTCGACCCGCGACACCGTGGGGCGCGCCGGCCCCGGCTCGGCGGCGCGCGCCCCGGCCGCTGCCCAGAGCGCCAGCGCGGCCAGGGCCGCCAGGGGTAGCCGCCTCACTCCACCCACTCCCAGCGCAGCTTGAGGTCGAGGCCGTGGTCGCCGCCGAACTCGGTGACCACGTCCGGCGTCTCGTTGTCCCACTGGTACTGGAGCGAGGTGTGGTCGCCGAGCTTGAGCTCGGCCTGCGCGCGCTGCCCGCGCCCGCCGGACATGGGGGCCTGGTAGCGGAGCCGGAGCCGGTCCTCCAGGGCGCGCGACTCGAGCTCGGCGCGCGGCTCGACCTGCCCGCTCGCCTCGGAGTAGGCGCTGGTGATGCGCATCCCGAAGTCGGAGAGCACCCCGCCGCGCGGCAGGAAGCGGCGCACCTGGGCGTCGAGGCCGGAGGCGCTGAAGAGCGCCTGGGCCGCGGCCGCCGTCGCCACGCCGCCCACGCCGCCGGCGGCGGCGGTGTCGCGCGCGGTGTAGCCGAGGGACAGGAGGGTGATGAGGTCCTCCTGCGACAGCGCCGGGGTGCTGGTGAGCTGCAGCCGCGGCGACTCGTAGGGGCCGGTGACGCTCATGAACACCCGGTAGTCCTTCACCTGGGCCTCGCCGTTGGCGTCGAGGCTCGCCCGGAGGCGGGTGCGGTCGGAGAAGTCCATCACCGCGTGCGAGAGGGTGAACTCGTTGCCGCGGAACGTGGCGCGGCTCCCCTGCGCCATGGAGAGCGAGCCCAGCAGCCCCGGCGAGGCGGCGCTGCCGACCAGGGTGACGTTGCCGGTGACCGGCCCGCGGAGCAGATCGTTCTCCACCCGCACGTCGCCGTCGACCGCGAGGTTCACGTCGAAGCGCAGCCACTCGCCGCTCCGATCGAAGGGGCGGGGCGCCTGCGAGGCGCGGCGGCGCACCGTGAGCAGCCGCTTCTCGAGGTCCACCAGCTCGGTGTAGCGGGCGCGCAGCACGTGCAGCCGGCCCGAGAGCGACATGGCCTCGAAGGTGCCCTCGAAGGCCAGCTCGCCCGAGAGCTGCGAGGGGATCCACTCGGGGATGCGGGCGGGGACCTCGTCGAGCACGCCCCGCAGGCGGATCCGGGAGGGCCACATGCGCGCCAGCTCCACCTCGCCGGAGAGGGAGGCCTTGCCGCCGTTGACGGTCGCAGCCACCGCCGGCAGGAGGACGCGGTTCTGCGAGAAGGAGAGGTCCCCGTCCATGGCGGCGAAGGTGATCGGCACCCGCTCCAGCTGGAAGCCGCCGTCGCGCAGCCGGCCCGAGCCGACCAGCGCCGGCTCGGCGAAGGTGCCGCCCACGCGGGCCTCGGCCGTGAGCTGCCCCCGCGGCGCCACCACGCCAGGCAGGGCGCCGGCCAGGAGCTTCAGGTCGAGCGCCAGCTGCGCTTCGACCGCGAGGGCGCCGGAGGCGGCGCGGCTGCCCGAGAGGGCGAGCCGGGTGCTCTGGCCCCGCAGCGTGAGCGCGTCGACGGAGAGCGCGCCGCGGTCGAGCCGGAGCGTGACCGGCGCCTCGTTCTCGAGCCGCAGCTCGCCGAGCGCCACCCCCACGGCGGCGAAGCGCACCTCGGCCCGGCTGGCGCCGAGGTCGGTGAGGCTGCCGCGCGCCGTGGCGTCGCCTCGCAGCCGCACCTTCACGCCCTTCTGCGCCAGCGAGGGGATCCGGCGCGAGGCGTCCTCCAGCTCCAGGGAGCCCTTCGCCTCGTAGGGCAGGTCACCCTCGAGCCGGGCCGTCCCGGAGATGCGCGCCCCCTCGGCGCTGGCGGTGAAGGAGAGCGCGCGCCCCTCCACCCGGCCGCCGAGCTGGGCGGTGCCGAGCGCCACCGGGCCGAGCGCGGTCTGGTCGGCGTTGAGCGCGAAGGTTCCCCGCGGCGCGTCGCGCGGGCCGCGCAACCCGCCCTCGCCGCTCACCGAGCCGCTCCAGCCGCCGGGGATCCCCAGCTCCTCGAGCCGCAGCCCCGAGACCGAGAGCGCGAGGTCGAGCGGGAACGGCGCCTCCAGCCCCAGGCTCCCGCCTCCCCGCAGGACGCCGCCGCCCGCCTGGCGGAGCTCGGCGCTCTCGAAGACCAGCCGCCGGCCCCGCTCCACCCGGCCGGCCACGGCGCCGCGCGCGAAGGCGCGCTCGGCGAGCGTGCCCTGCCCGAGCCGGGCCGAGAAGGCCGCGTCGAGCGCGGTGACCGGGCCGGCGAAGCTCAACTCCCCCGCCGCCTCGCCGTCGATGAGCCCGCGCAGCGTGCGCGCGAAGGGCTGCCATCCCTCGGCCGCCTCGAAGAGGTCGCCCAGGCGGCCGCGCATGGAGAAGCGAGCGTCGCGGATCGCCACCGGCGAGGCGCCCAGGTCGATGGCCAGCCCGCCGCCGTAGGAGGTGGCCCCCATCCGCCCGCTCACCTCCTCCGCGCGGAGCACGAAGCCGTCGAGCGCGAAGCGTCCCTCGAGCTCCCCGAGCGCCAGGCCCAGGATTCGGAAGCGCGACAGCCGGGCCCGTCCGGTGACCCGCGGGGTGCCGTAGGGCGCCGCCACGATGGTGGCCTGGATCGGCCCCTGGCCGTCGAAGGGCACCGAGGCGACGTGGCGCAGCACGCCCAGGTCGATGGGGCCCGCCACGCCCACGCGGAAGCCGCGGGCGTCGTCGAAGTGGAGGAGCGCGGTGACGTCGAGCGCCCCCTGTCCCGACCGCACCCGCCCGCCTTCGATGTGCACGCCGTCGCGGTCGACCCGCAGCGGCGCCTCCACCCGGGCGCGCGCGAGGTCGAGGACCGTCGGCTCGCCGGGGCGGTAGCGGGCCCAGGAGTGGTCGAGCACCTTGAAGTCGGAGAGGTCGAGGGCGCCGTCGCCGGCGAGCCGGAGCGGGCTCGCGGTGCCGTGGACGCGCAGCTTGCCGCCCACCTTCCCCATCACCCAGGCGCCCGGGATTCGCAGCCGCCTCAGCACCTCGCCCAGCTCGGCGCGCTCCACGTCGGCCTCGGCCTCGAGCCCCACCTCCTTGCCGAACGTCACCTTGCCGCGGGCGGCGATGCGGCCTCCACCCGCCACCGGGAGCTCGAGCCGCTCGACCCGCAGCTCGCGCCCGCCGAAGCGGAAGCCGGCCTTCAGGTCGCCCGGCTCCCAGCCGTCGAGCCGCGCCCCGACGAGCGCCAGCTCCCCTTGCGCCTCGAGCTTCGCGACCGGGCCGCGGGCCCGCACCGACAGGTCGAGCCGCCCCCCGGTCTGGGGCGGCGGGCCGCCGGCGGCGGCGAGGACGGTCGCGAGCGGGCCGGAGAGGCGCGCCCGCAGGTCCACCCGCGGCTTGCACAGGTCGTCGAGCTCGCCGGAGAGCGACAGCGTCGTCCCGCCGCCCTCGAGGCGCGCCTCGTGGACGGTGGCGCCGGAGAGGTCCACTGCCAGATCGGAGCGGACGCGCAGCGCCTCGAGCCGGACGCTGCGAGCGCCGCTGGTGAAGGCCAGGTCGCGCGCGTCCACCTCCACCTTGGCGCGCGGGGTCCTCCCGGCGAGCGCGCGCAAGCTGCCGGCCAGCCCGGCCGGGCCGGTGGCGACGTCGATGCGCCCGGCGCTGATCCGCCCGCCGCCGGGCAGCCCCAGCTCGAGCGAGCCGCGCTCCACGCGGAGCTCGTGGACGTCGAGCTTGGAGAGGATGGGCGGCGGACAGGTGGCTGGCGGCCCGCCGGGGCGCGGGGCGGGCAGTACCACGTTCACCCGCGGCGCCACCGCCGCCACCGCTGCGAAGTGGAGCTTGCCGCCGATGGGCTGCAGCGCCGCGAGGCGCACCTGGAGCCGCTCGGCGGTGAAGAGCGGCGCCTCGGCCGGTCCCAACCGCACCCCCTCGAGGCGGGCCTCCAGGCGGAAGGGGTCGAGGCGGCAGGACGCGATCGCGAGCGGCTGGCCGGTCGCGGCGCCCACCCGCTGCTCCGCCAGGGCGCAGAGGCGATCGCCCACCAGCGGGGAACGCACGAGCAGGAGCGCGCCGCCCGCGAGCCCCAGCACCGTGGCCAGGAAGGCGATGGCCAGCTTGCGCTTCACGAGGATCTACGGCCGTTCTTTGGGGCGCGGCGGGGCGCCGCGCAGCGGTGGATCACTTGCCGAGGGCGTCCAGGTAGCGGTCGATGGCCTCGAAGTCGACGCTGGCGCCGAGGCGGACGGCCGCCAGCGGCGTGTTGCTGGGCGCGGGCGCCGGCGGCGATGGGGCGTCGAGGCCCAGGTCCTGCGCGGTCCGCTCGACGGTGGCGGCGTCGATGTCCCTGGACCGCGCCAGGAACCCCTCGAAGAGCGCGTTGTCGCAGAGCGTGTTGATGAGGCGCGGGGTGCCGCCGCTGTACTTGTGCACCAGGGCGACCGCCTCGGCGGTGAAGGGCACGCGCGGCGCGCCCGCCGTCTCCAGGCGGTGGCGCAGGTAGGCGTCGGTGGAGGCCTCGGTGAGGGGCTGCAGGCGGTAGCGCATGGCCACCCGCTGCGCCAGCGGCGGGTCGAGGCGGAGGTTCTCCTCGATCTCCGGCAGCCCGAAGAAGACGAAGGAGATGAGCTTGCGCTCCGGGACCTCGAGGTTGAGCAGCCCCCGGAACTCCTCCATGATCTCCCGGGAGGTGAGCATCTGGGCCTCGTCGATGAGCACGACGGCCTTGCGCCCCTCCTCGTAGATCTTCACGAGCTGCTGGTAGAGCTGCGACAGCAGCGCCAGCTTGTCCTCGGCCGGCTGCTCCACCCCGAGCTGCAGCGCGATCCGCTTCAGGAGCCAGCCGGCGGTGACGCCGGAGTGGATGATGACCAGCAGCGCCGCCTCGTACTGATCCTCGGGCAGCTCGTCGAGGAGCCGGCGCGCCAGCGTGGTCTTGCCGGCGCCGATGTCGCCCACCAGCAGGGCGAGCCCCTTCATGTTGCTCACCGCGTGGGTGAGCCGCTGCAGGGCGCGGGTGTGCTGCTCCGACTCGTAGTAGAAGCGCGCCACCGGCGCGTTCGAGAAGGGCTCCTGCGCCAGCTCGTAGAATTCGAGGTAGTTCACCGTCGAGCCTCCCCCGCAATCCTACACGTATCCGATCTTCTTGCGAGGTCCCGGCCGCCCGCCGGCGGGAGCCGGGGCCGGCGTGGCCTCGGGTCCTGCCGGGCTGGCGGGCGCGGCGGCCGCGGGGGCGTCCGGAGACCGCCCCGGTCCACCGCCGAGGCGGGCCACCGCCCTCCCCACGTCGCGGTAGCGAGGGTCGAGCCGGATGATCTTCTGCAGGAAGAAGAGCGCCGCCTCCGGGTCGCCGGCCGCCTCGTAGGCGAGGCCGAGCTCGTAGTGGAGCGCCTTGGCCGAGTCCACGTTGAGCCCCTCGGCGCGGAGGGCGCGGCTGAAGGCGTCGACCGCCTGGAAGGGCTCTTCCTGGGCCATCCGGCAGAGGCCGACCATGGTGAGGCAGTCGAGGTCCTTCTTGCCGCCGCCGGCGGCAAGGGCGGTCTCGAACTCCTGGACCGCGTCGTCGAGCAGCCCCATCTCCTTGTAGGCGATGCCGAGGTCGTAGTGGGTCTGGCCGTCCTCCGGCCGCACCGTCTGCTCGACCCCCTTCTTGAACTGCGAGAAGACGTCGGCGACCGAGTACTGGAACTCCTCGGGAGCCTTCACGTCGTCGGCCGCGAGCTCGCTGGCGAGCTCCTGGCCGAGGTCGAAGGTGTCTCCGCCCGCCACCTGGAGCGGCTGCACTTGGTGCGGCTCGAGCTCGGAGGGCGGCGCCGGCGCGGTCGCCTGGACGGGGGGCGGGCGGGCGGCGGCGCGAGGCGAAGGAGCGACGGGCGGCGACGCGGGGACGCGGGCCGGGGCGGGCACCTGGCCGACGTTGGCGGGCTGCGGATCGCCCCCGGGCGACCGCTTCGCCGCCTCCGTGGACTCCACGAACTCCTCGAACTCCGCGGCTTCGGCGTCCTCGAGGGCGGAGAGTCGCGGCGCGAGGGCGGGGTGCCCGGGATAGGCGGCGGCGAGCTGGCCGAGCAGCTCCCGGGCCTCCTCGAGGAGCCCCTGCTGGATGAAGAAGTCGGCCTCGCCGAGGGACTCCGCGTCGGGCTCGGGGGGCGGGGGCGGAGTGGGAGCCGGGGTGGCCTGGGGATCGCCCCCTCCCTGACCCTCCCCCGCTTTGCGGGAGAGGGGAGGAGAGGCTCTCGCCACGCCGCGGGAGGGAGAAGGAGATGCTTTCTTTCCTCCCGGGGCAGGAGAAGGAGATGCCTTCTCTCCTCCGCTGGAAGGAGAAGGAGATGCTCTCTCTCCTCCGCGGGAGGAAGGAGGCACTCCCTCTCCGCCGCGCGGGGAGGGCTGGGGAGGGGCGGCCACGAGGGCCGGCTCCGGCGCGAAGAGGGGCTCGTCGGGCGTGACGAGCGGCTCGTCCGGCGCGAAGAGGGGCTCGTCGGGCGCGAAGAGCGGCTCGTCCGGCGTGACGAGCGGCTCGTCCAACGTGAGGTCCCGCTCCTCTATCGGGGCGGGCTCCTCGGGCGAGACCGTCTCCTGCTGCTCTTCGAACGAGACGAGCTCCTGCGGCTCCTCGATGGAGGGGAGCTCCTGCGGCTCCTCGAACGAGACGAGATCCTGCGGCTCCTCGATCGAGACGAGCTCCTGCGGCTCCTCGAAAGAGACCGTCTCCGGCTGCTCCTCGGTGACGCCGGCGGCGAGGAGGTCCTCCGGGACGATCTCCCCGCCCTCGTCGACCGCGACCGAGAGCGCCAGGGCGTCCTCGTCGACCGACTCGATGTCATCCTCGCCCACCACCATCGCCTCGCCTTCCTCGAAGGCGACGGTCTCGCCCTCCGGATCGGCAGGGGATGTGGGCTCGCCAGCGGCGATGGCGAGCTCCGACAGCTCCGGGTAATCGGGCGCGAGCTCACGCAGCCGGTTCAGCGCGGACAGGGCCTCGGGCCCGCGGCCGGCGCCGAGGTAGCCGCGCACCGCCAGCGCGCCCTCACGAGCGGCCGAGGCCAGGTCGCCGCCGCGCGCGTGCAGGTCGCGCAGGCGCGCGCGCGCGTCGGGATGGCCGGCATCGACCGCGAGGATCCGGTTGACGTGCTCGAGCGCGCGGGAGGTGAGGCCGTACTTCAGGTAGACGTCGATCTCGGTGAGCAGCCGCGCGACGTCGAGGGGAGCCGCGTCGCGGGCGGGATTGACCGGAGCCGGAGCCGGCGGGCTCGGCGCGGGAGGGGCTGGCTTCGCGGCGGGCGGGGGAGTCCTCTCGATGACGGGGGACGGCCAGGGGGTCCTCGTGACGACCTCCGCCGCCTCCTCCCGCGCGGGGGGAGCACCGGGCGCGGCGCGGCGCTGGCCCGCCCCCTCCAGCGCCTCCGCGTCGTCGGGCGCGAGCTCGAGCACGCTGCGGAAGGTGGCGCGCGCCTCGTCGGCGCGGCCGCGCTCGACCTGCACGTGGGCCAGCTCCTTGAAGACCGACACCGTCTTCGAGACCTGCCCCAGGTCGCGGAAGGCCTGGGCGAGGAGCGTCAGCGTCTCCACGTCCTTGGGGTCGGCCTTGAAGCAGAGCTGGAGCTTCGCCAGCGCGCGCTTGGTGTCCTTGCGGGCCAGGTAGGCGTTGGCGAGCTCGCGGGTGAGGCCAAGGTCCTGCGGCGACAGCGAGGCCACCCGCTCCGCCACCTTGAGGTACTCGTCGGTTCGGGAGGTCTTCTTGAGCGCAGCGGCGGCGCGGCGGAACTGCTCGAGCGCGGCGGCCGGCTGCCCGCCGCGCGCGTAGAGCTCGCCCAGCTTCACCGAGGTGGCGACGTTCTCGGGGTCGAGGTCCGCCATGCGCCGGAGCGCCTCGATCACCTTCGGCTCGTCGCCGGCGCGCTCGTGCGCCTGGGCGACGAGCTGCATCTGGCCCATGGCGTCGCTGAGCAGGCCGAGCTGCTGGTAGAGCGCCGCCAGCCTCTCGGGGACCCGCCCGTCATCGGGGGTGAGCCGCGCGATCTGCTTGTAGACCGCGACCGCCTTGAGCGCGAAGCCCTGGTCGGCGTAGGCCTGCGCGCAGAGGTGGAAGGTCTCGGCGGCGTCGGCGAGGTCGCCCTTCTTCTGCTGCGTCTCGCCGAGCTTGAGCCGGACGCGGACATCCTTGGGGTCGTCGGCGACGACCCGCTCGTAGCATTTGATCGCCTTGTCGAACTGGCCCTTCTGGGCGTACTTGCTCGCCTCGGCGACGATCTTGTTCTTGTCCAGGGGCATGCGCGGCGGGTCGAGCGGGCGAGCGACTCTGCCTGCCTCTAGCCAGGGTCAGCCTAATGGAACGGCCCTCCCTTGGTCAAGGTACGAATCCCGCGTACCTACGCAGGATTTTTCGGCTTTGCCCCCCCTCGCTCGGGTCAGCCTTGGACGGGCTTGGGAGCGGTCGGCTTGCCAGTGTGCGCGGTGGCGAGCACCTGCTCCACCAGGCGGGTGTCGTACTTGCCGGCCCGGAAGCTGCCGTGCTGCAGGATGCGGCGGTGGAAGGGGATGTTGGTCTTGATCCCCTCCACCACGTACTCCTCGAGCGCGCGCTCCATGCGGGAGAGCGCCACCTCGCGCGAGTCGCCCCAGCAGATGAGCTTCGCCACCAGCGAGTCGTAGAACGGCTGCACCTTGTAGTTCTCGAACGCCATGGTGTCGACGCGCACGCCATAGCCGCCGGGCTGGTGGTAGCCGGTGATGAGGCCCGGGGACGGGGCGAAGGTGACCGGATCCTCGGCGTTGACGCGGCACTCGATGGCGTGGAAGCGCGGCACCACGTCTTCCTGGGTGCGGTCGAGCTTCTCGCCGGCGGCGAGCCGGAGCTGGAGCCGCAGGAGGTCGAGCCCGTAGACCTGCTCGGTCACCGGGTGCTCCACCTGGATGCGGGTGTTCATCTCCATGAAGTAGTAGCGGCCCTTCTCGTCCATGAGGAACTCGATGGTCCCCACGTTGTTGTAGGCCACCTTCTTCATGGCGGCGATGGCCACGTCGCCCATCTCCTTGCGGAGCGCGGGCGTGACCGCCGGGCTGGGCGCCTCCTCGATGATCTTCTGGTGGCGGCGCTGCACCGAGCACTCGCGCTCGCCGAGGTGGATGATGTTGCCGTGCTCGTCGGCGACGATCTGCAGCTCGATGTGGCGCGGCTCCTCGACGTAGCGCTCGAGGTACATGTCGCCGTTCGAGAAGGCGGCCAGCGCCTCGTTGGAGGCGGTCTCGAAGGCCTTGCGCACGTCCTGGCCCTCGCGGACGATCTTCATGCCGCGCCCGCCGCCGCCGGCCGCCGCCTTGAGGATCACCGGGTAGCCGATCTCCTTGGCGATCTTCTCCGCCTCGGCCGAGTCCTTGAGCACGCCGCGGGCCCCGGGCAGGAGCGGCAGGCCGGCCTTCTCCATCGCCGCCCGCGCCGCCACCTTGTTCCCCATGAGCCGCAGCATCTCCGGCCGCGGCCCGATGAACTTGAGCCCGACCTTCTCGCACATCTCCGCGAACTCGGCGTTCTCGGAGAGGAAGCCGTAGCCAGGGTGGATGGCGTCGGCGCCGGTCATCTCGGCGGCGGAGAGCAGCGCCCGCACGTTGAGGTAGCTGTCCTTCGACGACGGCGGCCCGATGCAGACCGCCTCGTCGGCGAAGCGGACGTGGAGCGAGTCGGCGTCGGCGGTCGAGTGGACGGCCACCGTCTCCAGGCCGAGCTCGCGGCAGGCGCGGATGACGCGCAGGGCGATCTCGCCCCGGTTGGCGATGAGGACTTTCTTGAACATGTGGGGCCCGGGAAGCGCTACGCCGGCTCGATGCGGAAGAGCGGCTCGCCGAACTCCACGGGGGTGGCGTTCTGCACCAGGATCTCGGCGATCTTGCCCGAGACCTCCGACTCGATCTCGTTCATGAGCTTCATCGCCTCGAGGATGCAGAGCACCTGGCCCTTCTTGACCACGGCGCCCACCTCGACGAACGGCGGCGACTCGGGCGACGGGGCCCGGTAGAAGGTGCCGACGAAGGGCGAGGTGACGATGACGCCCGGCTTCTGCTCCTTGGCGCCCGGGCCAGGGGCCGCCGCGGCCGGCGCGGAGTTCGGCACGGGGGCGAGCGGAGCGAGCGGGGACGGGGCCGCCACGTAGGGCAGCGAGGTCACCGGCAGCGGCTTCTCGCCGCGGCGGATGACCACCTTCTCGCCGCTGCGGCTCCAGACCAGGCTGGTCACGTCGGTGCCCTCGAGGGCCTCGACCAGCTTCTTCACGTCGGAGAGGGTGAACGGGCCCGTCCCGGCCTCGACCGCCCGCTCCTGCTCCGCCTGCTGCTGCACGCGCTCCACTCGTCTCGCCATGGTGTGGTCTCCTGGGGGGCCGGGCTAGCCGGCGACGCGGGTGAGGTACTCGCCGGTGCGGGTGTCGATGCGGAGGACGTCGCCCTCGTTGACGAAGAGCGGCACGTTGACGACGTAGCCGGTCTCGAGCTCCGCCGGCTTGGTGGCGCCCGAGACGGTGTCGCCGCGGATGCCCGGGTCGCACTTCGCCACCTTGAGGTCCATGGAGTTGGGCAGCGTGACCCCGATGGCCTTCCCGTTGAAGAAGAGGATGTGGGTGGTGGTGTTGTCCTTGATGAACTGCGCCGCCTCGCCCATCTGCTCCCGGGACAGGAACGTCTGCTCGAAGTTCTTGTTGTCCATGAAGTTGTAGTGGTCGCCCTCGCGGTAGAGGAACTGCATCTCCTTCTCCTCCACGTCGGGCTTCCCCACCACGTCGCCGGACTTGAACGTCCTGTCGATGGTGCGGCCGGTCAGCAGGTTCTTGATGCGGGTGCGCACGAAGGCCGAGCCCTTGCCCGGCTTCACGTGCTGGAACTCGACGATCTCCCAGGGCTCCTTGTCGATCTCGATCTTGAGCCCGCGGCGGAACGCCGAGGTGTCCAGGGTCTCAGCCATTGTCTGTCACTCCTCGTGAATAAGGGTTTCGGTTCGAGCGCGCCGCGGCGCGCCAGGGCGCCGCGGGCTGCCGGTGGGTCCCTACAGCTCGGTCCTCACCTTGGGGGCGAGGACGCGGAGCAGGTAGCGCGCCTTGCCGTAGTTTCCGTCGGGCCGGAGGGCCACCACCATGAAGTACTCGGGCGAGACCATCCGGGCCACCGTGAGCAGCTGGTCGGTGGCGATGGAGAGCTCGGAGACGTCACCCGCGCCGTTGGTCCGGGCGGCCTCCGCCGCGCCGCGGAAGAGGGTGGCGTACTCGATGAGCAGCGAGCGCAGGTCCGCCTGGCCCGCGTCCTCGAGGTGGCTCTCCACCTCGATCCCGTCCATGGCCATGAGGGCGCACCCGACGGCGCCGTCGACGTTCTGGCAGATGCCCTGCAGGTGCTCGCTGAAGCTCATGGATCGGTCCCTCCCCCGCTCTCCGGCCGGGCGGCCGGGACCGGGGGATGGACGCTATTAGCCCGCTCCGGCGGCGGCGGTCAAGCGCCTCGCCCGCGCTCCCCCGGGCGCGCGGGCATGACGCGTCGCGCTACTTGCAGGTGTACATGAACGAGTCCTCGCCGGACGGATAACAGCTTCCGGCCGGCGAGACGACCTGCGGCGAGACGCAGGTGGGGATGCCAGCCAGGCATCCGTTGCAGACCTCGAGCGGGAAGGTCTTCTCGGCGGTGTCGAGCTCGTTCCCGTCGGCGGTCTTCCCGAGCAGGGTGACGCCGAGCTGGAGCGACTTCGATTGACTCGGAGCGAGGCCCTGGACGGCGGTCGCGATCTGCGCCCCGAGAAGGGTGCCGATGACGGGCTGGTAGGTCGCGACCTTCTCGCCCGGCCGCACCGCCGTGCTGTCGGCCGGGACGGTGGTCTGGGACGCCACGTTCACCACCGGCGGATTGAACTCGCTGCCGTTGATGACACGGGTCCGCACCGCGTAGGCGGACCAGGTCCTCGAGCCCGCCGCTCCTCCCGTGCCGGAGGTCGCAGGGTCGGTCATGTTGTTGTCGATCTCGAGCGCCATGTCGTAGTGACCCGCGCCCATGACGTCAAAAACGCCGGGCCCGATCTGGTAGGTGCCGGTGACGAAGAGGCACGAGCCGCCGGTGTTCCAGACCGGGGTCTGGACCCGGCCGGCCACCAGGATCGAGGAACCGTTCTCGGCGCCGCAGGCGGCGGCGAGTAGGCAAAGGGGGACGAGAAGCTTGGCGTTCATTGGAGGTCTCCTTCGAAGCTACCCGCCGGCGACGGCGTTCTGGGCCAGCGGCTGCCTGTTCAGGATGCGCGGGGTGATGAAGATGAGCAGCTCGGTGTGGTCGTCCGACTCGGTCCGGCTGCGGAAGAAGAAGCCGAGCACCGGGATCTTGCCGAGCCAGGGCACGGAGCTCTCCTGCCTGGCGGTCTGGCGGGTGTAGATGCCGCCGATGACGGTGGTGTCGCCGTCCTTCACCAGCACCTCGGTCTCGGCCTCGCGCTTGGTGATCGAGGGCTGCCCGTTGGCGCCGGTCAGCGAGGAGTTGGGCGAGTTGTTGGTGGCCTTGATCTTGAGGAGGATCGACCCGTCGGACGAGACGTGGGGGGTCACCTTGAGCTCGAGCTTGGCCTCGATGAAGGTGGTGTTCACGCCGGCCGCGGAGGTCTGCGAGAAGGGGATGCTGATGCCCTGCCCGATGGTCGCCTCGCGGTTGTCGATGGTGGCAATCTTGGGTGCCGAGATGGTCTTCACCACACCCGTGCTCTCGAGGGCCGAGAGGCGCAGGTTGAGGTTGAAGGCGCCGCTGGCCGAGCCGAAGACGAAGCCGAGACCGCCGCCCGAGCCCTGGCCGATGGCGGCAGGGAGGTTGACGGCGTAGTTCGGCGTGCTGGAGGTGCCGGTGACGGGGCCGCCGCCCGAGGCGCCGGTGGCGCCGACGGTATTGGGGAAGGAGATGCCGGTGGCGTTGCCGGTGGCGGCGCTCGCGGTCGCGTTGCCGCCCCACTGCACGCCGAGGGCCCGGTTGAAGTTGGAGGAGGCCTCGACGATGCGGCTCTCGATGAGCACCTGCGGGATCTCGGTGTCGAGGTTGCGGACCAGCTTCTCCGCCCGCTCGAGGTTCTCGGCGACGTCCTTCACGATGAGCACGTTGGTGCGGTCGTCGGTGGAGACCGTGCCGCGGTCGGAGAGGACGTCCTTCACGCGACCGGAGACGTCGTTGGCGCGGGCGAAGTTGACCGGGATGAGCCGCACCTTGAGCGGCAGCAGCGGCGCTTGCGCCCGGACTGCGTCGAGCCGGGCCTGGCGCTCCTTGGCGATCTGCTCGCTCTTGGCGACCCGGATGACGTTGCCGAGCTCCTCCTTGTCGAGCCCCTTGGTCTTGAGCACCAGCTCGAGGGCCTGGTCCCAGGGCACGTTGCGGAGGGAGACGGTCACCTTGCCGGTGACGTCGTCGGCCACCACGATGTTCCGCTTCGAGACGTCGGCGATGAGCCGCAGCAGGTTGCGGATGTCGATGTCGTGGAAGTCGAGGGTGATGCGGCGGCCAGCGTAGTCCTCGTGGTGGTGGTGCGCCGCGGGGGCGACCGGCGCGGGCGCCGGCGCGGCCTCGGCGGCGGCGGCCTCGGCGTGGACGCGGGCCGAGAGCGGCGCGACCGGGGCCGCGGCCGGCGCGGCCTGGGCCACCATCGCCGGCTCGGCGGCGAACGCCACCACCACCGACCCGGGCAGCCGCTTCACCTGGAACTTCGGCAGCTCCCCGGCGGCGTCGAGCACCACGCGGACCTTGCCGTGATCGCGGCCGAAGCGGACCTGGCGGAAGGCGCCGGCGCCCGACACCGGCTGGCGCGGCGCCTTCGAGACGCCCATCAGATCGAGCGCGAGGCGGGGCGGGTTGGCCAGCTCGAGGACCTCGATGCGGCCCACGTCGCCGTCCACCGCCAGCGCGATGCGGTCCGCGCCGACCTTCACGCCGGTGACGGCCGTGGCGGCCTTCCCCACCGGCGCCTCGTCGGCACGGCGGGAGAGCACGTTGTCGCTGGGGCCGGCCACGGCGAGCCGCTCGGGGGCGGCCTTGACCGGTGCAGGTGCGGCCAGCGCCTCTCCCCGGGTCACCTTCACCGTCACGGCGTCGCCGCGGGGACCGACCTCGTAGCGGGCGCCCTGCTCGAGCGCCACCACCACCCGTCCCACGCTGCTCTTCTCGTCCTTGTACTGGGCGGTGGTGATGGCGAGGACGCCATCCTTGCCGACCGCGATGGGCGAGGCGAGCTGGGACACGTCGGCCCCGGCCAGGTCGAGCACCAGCCGCGGCGGGTCCTGCAGCTTGAAGACGGTGTAGCTCGGCGCCCGCGTGCCGCGGATGTCGATCTCCACCGCGCCGGCCCGGTCGGCCACGTCGATGGCGCGGATGGCGTTCGGGGCGCCGGCGGCGCGGGCGCTGCCCGCGGCCAACACCAGGGACGTCAGGCACGCGAGGCGGATGGTCGTCGTCTTCATGGCACCTGCTCCTCGAGGTTCAGCGAAGCTTCCTTGGGCAGCCGCAGCACGGTCTGCGATTTGTCGCGCGTGCCGTCGGCCCGGACGGCCCACTCCGAGACCACCAGCTCGCCCGAGCGGACCGCTGCGACCGTCCCGCCGTTCTTGCCGATGCACATCCCGGGTCGGACGCTGTAGCCCACGCCCGCGGGGGTCTCCACCATCGCCACCGGATCGGCGAGGCCGGTCACCACCGCCACCAGCTTGAGCTGCTCGAGCTCGAAGCGGCCGAGCGGGGTGGTGCAGCGGGTCGACGCGTTGGCGTGAGTGGCGTCGATCTCCGCCAGGAAGCTGCGGAAGGGATCGCGCTTGCCGGCGCCGGAGTAGGACCACTGCGGCACGGCCGGCTGGGCGGCGGCGGTCTGGGCCGCCGAGGGCGACGGCGCCGCGGCCGCGGCCTTGGCCGCCGGCCTGACCGCGGGGGCCTTCTTCTGCTCCTTGCAGCCGGCGAGCGCCAGCGTGCAGAGGAGCGCCATGCGAAGCGACCTCATTTCTCGCTCCTCGCCACCGCCGGCCCCTTGGCCTGCTGGGTGAACATGAAGGTGGTCACCAGGAACTTGGCGCTCACCACCACCTTGCCGTTCACGACCTTGGGGTCGCTCAAGGTGATGTTGCTGATGTTGACGATGCGGCGCAGCCGGCCGAGCGCGTCGAAGAAGGTGGCGATCTCGTGGTAGTTGCCGGTGGCGGTCATCGGCACCGGGATGCGGGCGTAGAAGCCGTCGTTCTGCACCGCCGCCGGCTCGATGGTGCCGATCTCCAGGCCCGCCTTCACCGCCCGATCCTGGAAGAGCTGCAGCAGCTCGTCGAGGTTCTTCTCGTTGGGCAGCTCGGCCAGGGCCTCGGCCAGCTTCTGCTCGAGCAGCTCCTTCTCGCGCCGGAACTGGTTCAGGTTGTTGGCGATGGCCGTCTTCTCGATCAGGTCGGCGTCGAGCTTCTTCTGCTCCTTGTCGACCTTGGCGATCTTCTCTTCGGTCTCGGTGATGCTGGCGCCGAAGGAGGGGATGCCGATGACGAAGTAGTTGAGGACCGTGAGCAGCACCGCGACGGCGGCGACGACCCCCAGCTTGACCGCCAACGGCGCCTTGACGGCTCGCTCCAGGATCTTGGTGTCGATGGCCATGGCTGGTTACCGGGCGGGAGGCGAAGCGACGGGGGCCGCGGGAGCGGGCGCCTGAGCGGCGGGAGCGGGAGCTGGCGCGGGTGAGGCGGGGGCTGGCGCCGGAGCGGGCGCTCCGGAGGCGGGCGCGGTCGCGCCGGAGCTCGCCGCGCCAGGCTCGGCGGGCGTATAGGTGCTGGTGGTCTCGAGCGTGAAGTCGACCAGCTTGAAGCGCCCTTCGGTGCGGGCCGAGGTCCTCTTGAGCTCCACCTTGCTGAAGAAGCGCGAGCCCTTCAGCGAGGACATCAGGGCGGAGACGTCCTCGATGGTGGAGGCGCTGCCGTCGAACGTCATGGCGCCGGCCTTCTCGTCCACCTTCTTGAACCAGAGCCGCTTGGGGGTGAGGCCCGCGAGCTCCTCGAGCAGCTTCACAGGGCCGGTGCGCCCCTGCTTCAGCTTGTCGAGGACGTCGAGCTTCTCCTTGAGCGCGGCCTGCTCCGCCTTGATGTTCTTCACCTCGCCGATGATCTTCTCGAGCTGGGCGATCTCGGCCTTGGTGTGGGTGAGCTTGGACTGGCGCGCCTCGAGATCGGTGCTGCGCGCGTGGTCCCAGGCGTAGTTGCCGACGAGCGCCGCCACCAGCACGGCCGCGGCCAGCACCAGGTGCTGCTTGCCCGCCTCCTTCTTCTTGGAGACCCGGACCGCCAGCAGGTTGATTCGGACCATGGCTACTTGTCCCCCGGGCCGCGAAGGGCCAGCCCCACCGCCACCGCAACGCCCGGGGCGATCCCCATCATCACGTTGGGGTCGAACCGCCGGTTGTCGATGTCGATGTTCTTGAAGGGGTTCAAGATCTCCACCGGCACCGCCGCGCGCTGCTCGATGGTCTTGAAGAGGGCGGCGATGCGGGCCGCGCCGCCCGAGAGGTAGACCCGGGCGATGTGGCTGTCGGCGGCGGTGGAGGCGTAGAAGTCGAGCGAGCGCTGGATCTCGCTGCCGAGCTGATCGGCGACTCCCTGGATCACCCGCTCCACCTCCTGCGGCACCACCGCGTCCATCTCCCCCTGGCCGCCGACCTTGAGCGCCTCGGCCTCATCGTAGGAGATGTTGAGCTGCTTCTGGATCTCCTCGGTGAAGGCGTTGCCGCCCATGGTCACGTCGCGCGTGAAGGTGGTGACCCCGCCGGCGAGGATGTTGATGTTGGTGACCGAGGCGCCCACGTTGATGAGCACCACCGTGTCGCGGGGCGAGAGCTCGTAGTTGGTCTCGTAGGCGTTCTGCACCGCGAAGGCGTCGACGTCGACCACCGACACCGTCAGGCCGGCCTCGGCGCAGACCGCGGTGTAGTCGTTGATCATGTCCTTCTTGGCCGCGACCAGGAGCACGTCCATCTGGCCGGCGGCGTCACCCTGATCGGAGAGGATCTGGGTGTCGATGTTGACGTCCTTCACGTCGAAGGGGATGTACTGCTCCGCCTCCCACTGGATGGACTCGTCCACCTCCTCCTGCGACATGCGCGGGAGGGAGATCTTCTTGATGATGACCGAGTGGCCGCGGACGCCGATGGCGACGTTCTTCGCCTTGACGCGCTGCTCGCTCATCACCTGTTGGATGGCGGCGACGATGGCCGACGAGTTCATCAGCGCGCCGTCGACGATCGCCTCGGGCGGCAGCGGCGCGGAGCCGAACGCGTCGAGCGTCCAGCCTCCCTTGCGCGGCTTGAGCTGTACGAGCTTCACGCTCGACGAGCCGATGTCCAGACCTACCGCGAGCTTGGTCTTTCCCATCGCGCTCCCTTCATTCCGTTGCGGTTGCGCGAGAGGCGCCCCCGCTGAGTCGTATGGTTCTGGGCCGACCCGTCAGGGCCCACTATAGCCGAGCAGCCTCTCGCCACAAAGCCCGCCACTTCCGCTACCTTCCGTTCACCCGCGCGCCCAGGTGTCGTCCAAACGGGGCTCCGGTAGGCGCTCCTGACGACCCACATTCGAGGTACAGGGAATTTTCTCGAATCCGGCAATCACGGTCCCAGACGGTACCCTGGGGGCTGGCCGAAGCAAGAAACTGAACGCTTCGATACCGGCCGATTCCGGCGCCGGCGCCCTGCCAGTAGATCAGGCGTCGATGCCGTACTCCTTGATCTTGTAGAGCAACGCCCGGTACGAGAGCTCCAGCAGCTCGGCGGCGCGGGTGCGGTTGCCGCTGGTCCTCTCCAGCGCCCGCCGGATGAGCTGCTCCTCCAGCGCGCGGCCGGCCTTCTTCACCGAGAGCGTGTCCACTCCCACCGCGAGCGGCGGCGCGGGCGGCGCGTCGCGGACCCGGTCAGGCAGGTCTTCCTCGCGGATGAGGCCCCCCTCACAGAGCACCACCGCGCGCTCCACGGCGTGCTCGAGCTCGCGGACGTTGCCTGGCCAGCGCCAGTCGCGGAGCGCCTCGAGCGCCCCGGGGGCGAACCCGGCCACCGGGGCCTCCGGGCGGAGCCGCGCGTAGCGCGCGAGGAAGTGGCGGGCCAGCGGCTCGACGTCGCCCGGCCGCTCTCGCAGCGGCGGCAGCCGGATGCCCACCACGTTGAGCCGGTAGAAGAGGTCCTCCCGGAACTGCCCCTGCTCCACCGCGCGGCCGAGGTCGCGCGCGCTCGCCGCCACCACCCGCACGTCCACCGGCTCGGAGCGGGTGTCGCCGACGCGCCGGATCTCTCCCTCCTGCAGGAACCGGAGCAGCTTCACCTGGAGCCCCTGCGGCAGCTCGCCGATCTCGTCGAGGAACAGCGTCCCCCCGTCGGCCTCGGCCACCAGCCCGAGCTTGTTGCGCGAGGCGTCGGTGAAGGCCCCCTTCACGTGCCCGAAGAGCTCCGACTCCACCAGCTCCGCCGGGATGGCGCCGCAGTTCACCGCCACGAAGGGCAGGCTGGCGCGCGGCGAGAGCTCGTGGAGCGCGCGCGCCACCAGCTCCTTGCCGGTGCCCGACTCGCCGGAGAGGAGCACGGTGGTCTTGAGCGGGGCCACCTTGCGCACCTGCCTCAGCACCTCGGCCATGGCCTCCGAGCCGCCCACGATCCCGTCCAGCCGGTAGCCCTCGGCGAGCTCGCTGCGGAGCCGACGGTTCTCGCGCCGGAGCCGCTCGCGCTCCTCGGCCTTCTGCAGGACCAGCAGCACCTCGTCGGGCTTGAAGGGCTTGGAGACGTAGTCGTAGGCGCCCGCCTTCACGGCGGCGATGGCGGCGTCGTGCGAGCCGTAGGCGCTCATGGCCACGAAGGTGAGGTCCGGGCGGACCCGGCGCGCCTCCGCCAGCAGCGAGAGGCCATCGAGCCCCGGCATGCGCACGTCGGAGAGGACCAGGTCGTAGTCCCGCGCCCGCAGCTCCACCAGGGCCTGCACCCCGTCGCCGACGCTCCGCACCTCGTAGCCGTGGCCGGTCAGGAACACGCTCAGGAGGTGGCGGATCGGCTCCTCGTCGTCGACCACCAGGACGGTGCGGAAGGTCGCCATGGGCTCGGACCGGACTCTAGCACGCGCGTCGAAGCGGCCACCGTCAGCCGGCGCTGGCGGTCTTCGCGGGTGGCGCGCGCAGCGCCCCCACCTCCACCCGCCGGCCCTCGCGCACCGCGGCCTCCGGCACCTCGAGCTCGGTCGCCGCTCCTCCGCCGGCGGAGATCCGCCACCGCGGGGCGGTGGAGAGGGTCGGCCGCATCCAGCCGGTCGGCACGGGTACGGTGATGGCGAACCGCCCGCTCCGGTCCGCGTCGGCCCACGCCTTCCACACGTGCGGTCGTCCGTTCTCCCGGAAGTCGAGGTCGGCCTCCACGCGCGTACCGGGGGGAGCGCTCCCTGCGAGCGTGGCGCCGGCGACCCGCTCGTAGGTCCAGACCGCCGGCAACGCGAAGACCACGCCCACGATCACCTGATGGCTGGCGAAGCGCGGCAGGAAGTGCTCGAGGTGGCGGGCGCCCATGGCGGGAACACCCGAACCCGCGATCACCAGCGGCGACAGGGGGACCTGGGTCATGAACTCCCGCGACAGCATCCCGTCCGTGAGCGGCACCAGCGGCTTGGCGGTGCTCGCCGGGTCGGACGGGGCGACGGTCAGTGCGCCGGACAGGACGTAGCCGAGGTCGCGCCGGTCCATGAGCGCGACCAACTCGGCCTCCGAGCCGCGGTCGAACGTGTGCTCCATTTCCCAGAAGCCCGCCTCCTCCACGTAGGTGCCGAAGCCGTTGGTGACCACCGGCCGGTGGCCCAGCACCTCGATCCAGTGGCCCCAGGTCCAGGGGGCGGCCACGCCCGGACGCCGGCCCGCCACCACCGGCCCCGCGTCCCGGAAATCCATCGCCGCGAGCAGGAACGGATCCGGCCCGCGCGACCGGGCCGGATAGAGGGTGAGGCGGGTGGGCGGGTCGGCGAGGGCCAGCGCCAGCAGCGACGCCAGCCCAACCGCGCTGCCGAACCGGACGAGGAAGCGAAGCCGTTCGCCCAGCACCGAGACGATGGCCTGGAAGGTGACCGCGATGCCGATGGCGATGAACGGCGTCGCGACCCGCGAGAAGCGGGTCTGCAGCACGGTCAGCCCGATGAAGGCCACCAGCATCGCCGCGAAGGCGAAGGCGTGCCACCGGCGCTCGCGCCCGATCCACCAAGTCGCCAGCGGCAGCGCCATGGGCACGAAGAAGCCGGCCCAGCCGAAGAAGGCGTGGATGGCGCGCCAGGTTCCGCCGGAGGCGAAGCGCTTGCCGAAGAGCGGCTGGAACTCCCCGATGGTGCTGATCCAGCGGTCCTGGTGGAAGAGCCAGCCGTGCAGCCCTGCGTAGACCTCGCGCCACAGCGGCGCGGCCAGGAGCCCCACCGCCGCGAGGAGCGCGACGCACGTCGCCGCCAGCAGCGCGACGCGGCGCCCGAGGCCGCGCCCAGGCGAGAGCCGGTTCACCGCCACGGCCGCCGCCACGCCCCCGCCGGCGATCGCCACCAGCACTGGCTGCAGCATCGAAGGGAACATGAAGCTGAGCAGCGCGCCACCGCCGGCCAGCGCCGGCCAGGAGAGGACCGCAGACAGGAGCGCCCCGGCGAGCAGGCCCGGCGCCCCGGACCCGAGGAGGCGCGCCCGGCCCGGCGCCGCCAGCGCCGCCACCATCACCAGCCCGGCGGCCATCGCGACGTAGAGCGTCGACCCGGTGAAGAACCAGACGCCCAGCGCCACCAGCAGCGCGCCCTCGAGCTCGAACCTCCAGCCGCGGCCCGGCTCCTCCTGCCGCCCGGGCATGGCCTTCAGGGCCCAGCGGGTGAGCAGCACCACCAGCAGGAGCTCGAAGACGTGGTGGTCGATGCGGCCGAAGCGGGACTGGAAGAGCGACTCGGGAAGGAGCGCCACTACCAGCCCCGCCCCGCCCCAGGCGACCGTCCGGTGCTGCCGGGGCGCCAGCCGGTACGCCAGCGACATGGTGGCCGCCACGGCCAGGAGTCCCATCAGCACCGGCCAGATCCCGGCCAGCACCGCCGCCAGGTGCGAGGAGCGGCCGCCGCCGAGGAGCTTCACCCAGGCGGCCGCCGCGAGATCGAAGCCCTGCGCCCAGGGGCACCGGCCGCCCCGCGGCCAGGCCATCCAGGGATCCACCATCGGAACGTGGGGGAAGTTGCGCACCGCGTCGAGGATGCGGTGGTAGTGATAGGCGGAGTCGCTGTCGATCTGCGGCAGCAGCTCACCCTGGAACATCGCCTCGCGCACGTTGTCGAGACGCACCCAGGCGGCGAGCGCCAGGACGCCGACGACGAGCAGCGCGCGCAGGAATATCGGACGGCGGCAGTTCAAGTGGACTCCTCCGGGGCGGGCGAGCTGGCGGCGCGGAAGGCGAGCGTGATCACGGCGCCGCCCTGGGCCCCGTTCGCGGCCGAGATGTCGCCGCCCATCGAGCGCATCAGGCCGTCGCTCACCGCGAGGCCGAGCCCCGTGCCCTGCCCGGGCGCCTTGGTGGTGAAGAAGGGATCGAAGAGGCGCGGCAGGTCGGCTGGCGCGAAGCCGGGCCCGTCGTCGGCCACCGACAGCAGCACGCTGCCATCCAGCTCCCGTGCGGCGACGCGGACCCGCCCGGATCCGCCGGTGGCGTCCCCGGCGTTGAGGAGGACGTTGAGGAGCACCTGCTCGATCCGGCGCGGATCGGCCCAGACCTCTGGCAGCGCGCTCGCCAGCTCGCAGGCGACCTCCACCTCGCGGAAGCGGGCCTGCACGCGGGCGAGCTGGAGCGAGGCCTCCACCACCGGTCCCAGCTGGACGGCGGCCAGGGAGGGCGGCGCCGGCCGGGCGAAGTCGAGCAGCTCCCGGACGACGTGGTCGATCCGCTCGGCAGCCACCGCGATCCGCTCGATCGCGTCCCGCACCACCGGGTCGGCTCCCTCCGGCAGGCGGGAGCGCGCCAGCTCGGCGAAGCCGGTCACCGCGCCGAGCGGGTTGCCCACCTCGTGAGCGAGCCCAGCGGCGAGCCTTCCCACGGTGGCGAGCCGCTCGCTCCTCGAGAGCGACTCGCGCGCGTCGGCCAGCGAGCGGTTGGCGAGGGTGAGCTCCTCGACCTTCGAGCGGAGCTGGCGGCGCTCCTCGGCGAGGGCCGCCGCCACGCGCTCGAAGGCCACGGCGGCGCGCGCCAGGCCATGCCCGCCGCGGTCGTCGCCGAGGATGGGGAGCTCCAGCGGCCGGCCGGGGGCGCCGCCCAGCCGCTCCGCGGCGGCGAGCAGCCGCTCCACCGGCGCCGCGGCGGAGCGGATGGCGAGCGCCGCGCCTGCGGCGAGCGCGAGGGCAGCGGCGCCGAGCACGATGATCGCGAACGCGGCGGGCGTGAGCGCGCGGTGGCCGAGGAGCGGCAGGCCGACTCCAAGCAGGAGCGCCGAGTACACCGCCACCAGGGCGATGAGCTGCAGCAGGAGGAGCGACCTGACGCTGCGCCCCGGCATCAGTGAAGCAGGCCCAGGGCGGGGACGGCGCGCGCCAGGGCGCCGGAGAGGTAGAGCCACTCGAGCGCGCCGGCCACGAGGAAGGGGCCGAAGGGGACGGAGTGGCGGGGCGGGATCCAGTCGGCCTCCGCGTCGGAGGCCGGAGCGGGGGCGCCCTCCGGCGAGCCTTCCGGGGTTTCCGGATGGGCGAGGGGCTCGACCTCGTCCGGCTGGGCGGCGGTCTCGGCCGGGACCGGAGGACCAGGCTGCGACTTCCCGAGGGCGATGAGGAGCAGCCCCACGATCGATCCCTGCAGGCTCGACAGCAGGACGATCGGCAGCAGCGCCCCCGCGCCGCTCCACGCGCCGAGGCCGGCGAGGAGCCACACGTCGCCGAACCCCATCGCCTCCTTGTGGAGGAGCTTCTCACCCAGCACCGCCACCGCGTAGAAGGCGGCGAAGCCGATGCCCGCGCCGGCCAGCGAGGAGACCAGGGACGGCGCGGACGAGAGGCGGAGCGCGCTCGCGGCGAGGCCGAGCCCGAGGAGCGGCCAGGTGAGCGCGTTCGGCAGGAGCCAGGTGTCGAGGTCGATGAAGGCGAGCGCGATCAGCAGCGCCACGAAGACCAGCTCGGCGAGCGCCTCCAGTGAGAGGCCGTGGCGCTGGAACGCGAGGAGGCCGGCCGCCCCGCCGAGCAGCTCGACCAGGGGGTAGCGGGCTGAGATGCCCAGCCCGCAGCCGCGGCAGCGAGCCCGGAGCAGCAGCCAGGAGACCACCGGGACGTTGTCGTACCAGGCGATGGCCGCTCCGCAGCGGGGACAACGGGAGCGAGGCCGCACCACCGACTGCCCGGCCGGCACCCGGGCGATCACCACGTTGAGGAAGCTCCCCACCACCGCCCCGACCAGCGCGGCCCAGGCGGCGAGGAGCGCGTGCGCAGCCGGAGGAAGGTCGGGCGACACGCTCAGCCGGCCCGCCGCTCGGGCTCGGCCCCCGCCGCGGCGGGCTGGCCTTCGTGGAGCCGGCGGAGGAAGAAGTCCTCGAGCGTCTCGCGGTGCGGGGTGAGCGACAGCAGCCGCCCACCGGCGGCGAAGGCCTCGCGCACCGCGGCGTCGGCGGCGCGCTCGTCGCCGAAGGCCACCGTGATCCGCTCGCCGTCCTCCGCGATCACCCGACCGGCCTCGACCGCCGCGCGCGCGACCGCCGGCAGCACCAGGGTCGCCTCGACGCTGCGCACCCGTGGTGAGAGGAGGTCGTCGATCCGCCCCACATCGCGCAGCTTGCCGCCGATGATGACGCCCACCCGATCGCAGATCGTCTCGACGTCGGGGAGGATGTGGGTGGAGAAGAAGACCGTCTTCCCCCGGCGCTTCAGCTCGAGGATGAGGTCGCGCACCTCGCGCCGGCCGATGGGGTCGAGGCCGCTCATCGGCTCGTCGAGCACCACGAAGGCGGGGTCGGAGACCAGCGCCTGGGCGATGCCGAGCCGCTGCTGCATTCCCTTGGAGTACTTGCGGATCTGGCGGCCGGCCGCCTCCGTGAGCCCGACCAGCTCGAGCAGCTCGTCGCAGCGCCGGCGCGCGATCTCGCGCGGCACCCCGGAGAGGCGGGCGAAGAAGGCGAGCGCCTCACGGCCGGTCAGGAACTCGTAATAGGACGGGTTCTCCGGCAGGTAGCCGATGCGCGCCTTGGAGGCGCGCGAGGGGATGGGGGCATCGAAGATGAAGGCCCGCCCCCGGCTCGGGAAGATGAGCCCCATCAACATCTTGATGGTGGTGGTCTTGCCGGCGCCGTTGGGTCCGACGAAGCCGAAGATCTCCCCCTCCTCCACGGAGAGGTCGAGGTCCTGGACGGCGTTGACGCGGCGGCGACGAAGCCCCACCTCGAAGGTCTTGGTGAGCGCTTCCGTACGGAGGATCACACGGCGGATTATCCGGAGGGCTCCCCGGGAAGTCAAAGCCGGCGTCGGTGACCAAAAACGGCAGCGCGAAAAGCCCCAATGACGTCCCCCGCCCACGAGCCGGCGAGGCGCGAACCCCGATTCTCGGCAACTTGCGGTGTCCCACGACTTTGGCACCCCGCGTGCTTGACAGGCAACCGAGCGGTCCTCACCGGTAGGCGCAGAAAGCACACCTACCTCGGCTGCCACATCGAATCAGGAGGCAACACCATGAAGAAGGCAAAGGGCTTCACCCTCATCGAGCTCATGATCGTGGTCGCGATCATCGGCATCCTGGCGGCCATCGCCATCCCGAACTTCCTGCGCTACCAGCTCCGCTCCAAGGCGAGCGAGCGCAAG
>DASRRJ010000022.1:0-109867 GCA_035656915.1 Anaeromyxobacteraceae bacterium | reverse complement strand
CCCGTGGAGAGCCTTGAGCTTCTCCACTTCCACCATGAGTTCCTCGCGCTTCGGGAGAAACTCGTGGAGCGGCGGGTCCAGGAGCCGGATCGTCACCGGGTATCCCTTCATCTCGCGGTACAACCCCTTGAAGTCCTCGCGCTGCATCGGCAGGAGCTTGTCGAGCGCCGCCACGCGGGCGTCCTTCGTCCGGGCCAGGATCATCTCCTGCATGATGGGAATCCGGTCCTCGGCGAAGAACATGTGCTCGGTGCGGCAGAGCCCGATGCCCTGCGCGCCGAAGGCCACCGACACCGCGGCCTGATCGGGCTGATCGGCGTTGGCGCGCACCTCGAGCCGCCGCGCCGCGTCGGCCCAGGAGAGGAGCTTCGCGAAGTCCCGGTAGAGCGGGGCATCGGCCGGCTTGCGGCTCTTCTCCAGCAGCACCTGCACCACCTCCGACGGGCTGGTGCCGAGCTCGCCCTCGATCACCTCGCCGGTGGAGCCGTCGAGGGAGAGCCAGTCGCCCTCCTTGAGCACCCGCTGGCCCCGGACGGTGGCCACCGTCATCTCGCGCGCGTTGTAGTCGAACTCGAGCGCGTTGCAGCCCACCACCGCCACCTTGCCCATCTGCCGCGCCACCAGCGCCGCGTGGCTGGTCATGCCGCCGAAGGCGGTGAGGAAGCCCTCCGCCGCCGCCATGCCGCGGATGTCCTCCGGGCTGGTCTCGTGGCGGGCCAGGATCACCTTCTCGCCGCGCTCCTTCCAGGCCGCGGCCTCGTCGGCGAAGAAGACCAGCCGGCCGCGCGCCGCGCCCGGCCCGGCCGGCAGCCCCTTCGCGAGGAGCCGCCCTTCGGCGACCACCTTCTCCTTGGCGTGCTGGTCGAAGACCGGCCGCAAGAGGTGGTCGAGCGCCGCCGGCTCCACCCGCATCACCGCCTCTTCCTTCTTGATGAGGCCGGCCTCGGCCATCTCCACCGCGGCCCGCACCGCGGCGATGCCGGTGCGCTTGCCGGAGCGGGTCTGCAGCACGTAGAGCCTGCCGCGCTCGATGGTGAACTCGATGTCCTGCATGTCGCGGTAGTGGCGCTCCAGCTTGGCGCGCACCTTCTCGAGCTGCCGGGCGATCTCGGGGAAGTGGGCCTCCAGCTCGGAGATCTTCTGCGGGGTGCGGATGCCGGCCACCACGTCCTCGCCCTGCGCGTTCACCAGGAACTCGCCGTAGAAGGCGTTCTCGCCGGTGGCCGGGTCGCGGGTGAAGGCCACGCCGGTGCCCGAGTCCTCGCCCATGTTGCCGAAGACCATGGCCTGCACGGTCACCGCGGTGCCCCACTCGGCCGGGATGGCGTTGAGCTGCCGGTAGGCCACGGCGCGCTCGTTCTCCCAGGAGCGGAAGACGGCCTCCACCGCGGCGGCGAGCTGGGCCATGGGGTCCTCGGGCAGCACCTTGCCGCGCCGCGCGATCTCCGCCTTCTCGGCGGCCACGATCTCGCGCAGCGCCTCCACGGTGAGCTGCGAGTCGTCCTTCACGCCGAGCGACTGCTTCTTCCAGGCCAGGATCTGCTCGAAGGGATCGCGGTCCTCCTTGCGCTCGGGCTTCATGCCGAGCACCACGTCGCCGAACATGGCGCAGAAGCGGCGGTAGCTGTCCCAGGCGAAGCGCGGGTTCTTCGAGCGGACCGCCAGCCCCTCCACGGTGCGGTCGTTGAGCCCGAGGTTCAAGACCGTGTCCATCATGCCCGGCATGGAGACGCGCGCGCCGGAGCGGACCGAGACGAGGAGCGGGTCGTGCGGGTCGCCGAGGCGGCGGCCCACGAGCTTCTCGGTCTGGGCGAGCGCCGCCTTGAGCTCGGGGAGGAGGCTCCGCGGGAGCTTGCCCCCCGAGCGGTAGAACTCGGTGCAGACCTCGGTGGTGATGGTGAAGCCGGGCGGCACCGGGATGCCGATGCGGCTCATCTCCGCGAGCCCGGCCCCCTTGCCGCCGAGGAGGTTCTTGAGCTCCATGCTGCCTTCGGCCTTGCCGCCGCCGAACGCGTAGATCCGCTTCGCCTTGGCCATTTCTCTCCCCACCGGTTTTTGGACTTCGAGAGGAGGCTATTCCGCCAGAGGAGGGAGCGGCAGGGCTTGATGGGGGTCAGGGCGGCGGCGAAAAGATGGGGCGCCGTCAGCGCGCCCGCGGCCTCGCCCCGGCCAGCTCGCGCGCGACGTCCACGAAGGCGCGGAACGCGGGCGACACCTGCGAGCGGCTCGGGAAGTACAGGAAGAACCCCGGGACGCTCGCCGCGTAAGGCTCGAGGACGAGGCGCAGGGTCCCGCGCCGCAGCTCGTCCGCGACCAGCGGCTCGAAGGTGTACATGAGGCCGGTCCCGGCCTCGGCGAGGAGCCGCGTGAGCTGGGGGTCGTTGGTCGTCACCGGCCCCTCGACCGGGACGCGCCAGGTCTTCCTGCCGCGCTCGAGCTCCCACGCGTAGCGGGCGCCGGCGGTGGACGAGCGGATGCCGATGCAGTCGTGCTGGAGCAGGTCCTCGGGGGTCTGCGGGGCGCCGCGCCGCGCCAGGTACGAGGGAGCGGCCACCACGACGAAGCGGCCCGGGTCGGTGAGCCGGACCTGCACCATGTCGCGCTCGATGGCCTCGGAGAGGCGGATGCCCGCGTCGAACCCATCGGCGAGGATGTTCACGAACCGGTTCTCGGCCTGGACCTCGACCGCCACCCCCGGGTGCCGCTCGATGAACCGCGGCAGCAGGCGGGCGACGACCAGCGTCACCGCCACCGTCGGGACCGAGAGCCGGACCCGGCCCGAGATCTCGCCGGCCCGCGCCGCGGCGGTCTTGAGCGACTCGACCGCCTGGTCCACCGCCGGGCCGGCGTTCTCGAGCAGGCGCTGCCCGGCGTCGGTGAGCGCCACGGTCCGCGAGGTCCGGGTGAGCAGCGCCACCCCGAGGCGCGCCTCGAGCTGCCGGACCGCCTGGCTCAGCGCCGAGGTCGAGAGCCCGAGGTCGCGGGCCGCCGCCGCGAAGCTGCGCCGGCGCGCCACCGCCAGGAAGGAGTTCAGGGCGTTGAGGGGGGTGAACGCCACCGTGCAGCTTTCCTACACAATCCAGCGGCGAGGCGCCAGGAGCCTGGAACGTGGTCAGGCTCGAACTCGACCAGCACGTCGACGTCGCTGTCCGGCGAGAGAGGCCACGCAGCGCAGCGGAGCCCGCCCGGCCTCACACCCGCATCTTCTCGAGCGCGTCCTCGTCGTCGTGGGGCGCCACCGGGTAGCGCTCGGCGCCGCCGTCCTCGCGCCACTCCACCTCGACCTCGGGGTGGTCCTTGCCCTTGCCGTAGCGGGCGACGATGCGCGAGGCGAGCAGGCGCTCCTCCCAGGTCGGCGTCCCCTCGACCAGCGCCACCGGCCCGGGCAGCCCCTGCACCTCCACCCGCGCGCGGCCCTCGAGGTAGTTGTCGAGGAGCGCGTTCTCGACCTCGCTGCGGCCGATGATGAGCTTGGCCTTCGGCGAGAGCCGGAAGTGGCGGCCGGTGGAGAGGAGCACCACGTCGTCGCGATCGATGCGCCGCTCCTCCCCCGCCGCCTCGCGGGCCTGGAGCACGTCGAAGAACTTCCGGGCGAAGCTCTCGTCGGTGAGGTAGCAGCAGCCGCCGGCGGGCTGCGGCCAGTCGGCGATCCCGAGCGCCTCGGCCATCGCCATCTGCGGGTGGCGCGAGCGGCCGGAGATGTCGCCCAGCCTGGAGCGGTCGAGGAGCCCCTCCTGCTCCGGGATGGTGGGCTTGAGGAGCTTCGCCGAGAGCGGGCGCAGGAGCCTCCCGTCGAGGCCGCTGTCGCGCTCCACCACCCGCAGCGTGTCGCGGCGCTGGCTCTTGGGGCGCTGCCCCAGCACCTCGCCGGTGAAGACGAAGTCGGCGCCCTCGCGCTCCATGATCTCCTTCGCCTTCCTCATCATGAAGACGCGGCAGTCGGTGCACGGGTTGGCGTTCTTGCCGTAGCCGTAGCGGGGGGAGACCAGCATGTCGAGGTACTCGCGCCCGGAGATGTCGACGTACTCGACGTCCACCTCCACGTCGGCGGCGGCGCGCAGCGCCTCGTTGCGCGGCACCGAGCCGTCGGCGCGCCCGCCCTTGCGCCGCTGCGTCTCGGTGATGCAGAAGCCGGTGTAGAAGTTGACCGCCTTCACCTCCACGCCCTGCGCCTTCACCATCGCCAGCGCGAGGGTGGAGTCGAGGCCGCCGGAGATGAGGCCGATGGCCTTGGCCTTCCTGATCATGGCGCCGTCTCCTCGCGCTGCGGCGAGCGCCGCACGTAGCTCTTCCAGGCCGCGCCGTCCCTGAAGGTGGCGAGGTGCTCGTTGCGCGTCGCCTTGCACCACATCGGCATGTCCTGGGCGATGCCGGGATCGGTGGCGATGACCAGCAGCACCGCCCCGGGCTCGAGCGCGCGCACCGCCTTGGCCGTCTCCACGATGGGGTACGGACAGAGCTTGCCCGAGGTGTCGATGGTCCGGTCGGGCGCGGGCAGGGCGGCGTTCATCCGGCGCACCGTTTAACCGAAGCGGGGCGCCGCCTCAATGGAGGGGGGCGTTTATTTGCAGCCCGCCGCGCCCGAGGGGTAGGCTCCTCGCGCCGTGACGACCCCCCGCCTCCGCCCCTGGCTGCTCGCCCTCTGCGCCGTCTCCTCCTTCGCCCTCGCCGCGCCGGCGCGCGCCGACGAGGCGGCGCGCCAGCGCATGGCCGAGCTGATGCGGAAGCGCGGCGTGCAGCCCGACGCCGACGCGCAGCCGGTGCCCGCGCCGCCGCTCGAGCCGCCCGCCGAGGGCGAGCCCCCGCCCGCCGCCCCGCCCGCCGGGCAGCCGGCCGCCGCCGAGCAGCTGCCGCAGCGGCCGCGCACCGCCCCCGCCGCCGCCACCCCGGCGCGGGCCACCCGGCGCCGCCCGCCCGCCTACGAGCCGCCGCTGGGCGTCTCCCTCACCCTCTCGCTGGCCGGGGGCGGCGCCGCCGGCACGGGGTCGCGGTACGCCAACTCGCGCATCGTCGAGGTGGAGGCCACGGCCGGCTATGCCCTGCTCGACGGCCTCCTGCGGCCGGAGCTCGGCGTCCTCGTCGCCACCTACCCCCACGGCTACGTCGGCCTCCGGCCCGGGCTGCGCGCCTTCCTCCCCGACACGCCGCTCTTCGGGCGCGCGGCGGTGGACCTCGCCGACCCCTCCGGCGTGCTCCGCTTCCGCTGGATCCTCCTCGGCGCCGGCGCGGAGCTGCGCCTCAACGACCTGCTCGGCGTCTTCGGCGAGCTCGACGCGGGCGCGCCGCTGCGCCACCAGATGGGCTTCCCGGTCCTGGCCCGCGGGGGGCTGACGGCGCGGTTCTGACCGCCGGCCGACGTTGAGCCGGCCCCCTCTTTCTGTTACGAAATCGCGCATGCACAAGCATGCGAGCTGGATCGTGGCGCTGATCGTCGGCGTGGTGATGGGCGCCGCGGGCGACCGGATGGTGGGCGGCTTCACCTCGGCGCAGATCCGCCGCGCCCCCGCCGGACCCCTGCAGGCTGCCCAGCGCCAGCCGCGCGCGGTCGAGGACGTCAAGGCGGTCTACCGCGTCCCGGTCGACGACTCCCCGGTCAAGGGCAACCCCGACGCGCTCGTCACCATCGTCGAGTCGTCCGACTTCCAGTGCCCCTTCTGCAAGCGGGTCCTCCCCACGCTCCAGCAGCTCGAGCGGGACTACGGCGACAAGGTCCGCTTCGTCTTCAAGGAGAACCCGCTCTCCTTCCACGACAAGGCGCTCCAGGCGGCCATGGCCGCCGAGGAGGCGCGCGCCCAGGGCGGCAACGAGAAGTTCTGGGCCATGCACGACAAGCTCTTCGCCATGTCGCCGGCCCTCGACCGGGCCGGGCTGGAGCAGGCGGCGAAGGAGCTGGGGCTCGACCTCGACACCTTCCGGCGCGCGCTCGACTCGGGCAAGCACGCCGGGCGCATCCGCCGCGACCAGGCGCTGGTCGCGGCCCTCGGCGCCAACGGCACGCCCTCCTTCTTCGTCAATGGCCGCAAGCTCACTGGCGCCCAGCCGATCGAGGCCTTCAAGGCGCTCGTCGACGAGGAGCTGCGCAAGGCGGAGATGCTGGTGAAGTCGGGCGCCGCTCCCCGCGACGTCTACGCCAAGGTGCTCGAGGGCGGCGCGACCTCGGTGGTGTACCTCCCGGCCGGCCAGGCGCCGCAGGCCGCCGGGGAGGTGGTCCACCCCCCCGCGCCGGCCGCCCGGGTGCCGGTGGGCGCCGACGACCCGGCGAAGGGACCGCCCGCGGCCAAGGTGACCATCGTCGAGTTCTCCGACTTCCAGTGCCCCTTCTGCAGCCGCGTCGGCCCCACGCTGGCGCAGCTCGAGCAGACCTACGGCAAGGACCTGCGCGTCGTCTGGAAGCACCAGCCGCTGGCGATGCACCCCAACGCCTTCCCCGCATCCCTCGCCGCCGAGGCGGCGCGCGAGCAGGGCAAGTTCTGGCCGCTCCACGACCTGCTCTTCCGCCACCAGACCGAGCTCTCGCCGGCGAAGTACGAGGAGTGGGCGAAGGAGGTCGGGCTCGACCTGGTCCGCTTCAAGCGGTCGATCGAGGCGCAGTCTGGCAAGGCGCGCATCGAGGAGGACCAGAAGCTCGGCAACGCGGTCGGCGCGACCGGCACCCCCACCCTGTTCGTCAACTGCCGCCGGGTGATGGGCGCGCAGCCCTACGAGGTCTTCAAGACCATGATGGACGAGGAGCTCAACAAGGCCAACGCGCTGCTCGGCGGGAAGTCGCCCGACGCCGCCTTCTACGAGCGCATCTGCGAGGCGAACGTGAAGGCCGCGCCGGTCCCGCCCGCCGCCGAGGCCGCCCTTCCCGGCGCCAAGCTCAAGGTGGAGATCCGCGCCGACGATCCGGCGAAGGGCCCGGCGCAGGCGCCGGTCACGTTGGTCGAGTTCTCTGACTTCCAGTGCCCCTTCTGCTCCCGCGCCGAGCCTACGGTGAGGCAGCTCGAGCAGGCCTACGGCAAGGACCTGCGGGTGGTCTGGAAGCACCAGCCGCTCCCCATGCACCCGAACGCCATGCCGGCGGCCGAGGCGGCCGAGGCGGCGCGCGAGCAGGGCAAGTTCTGGCCCATGCACGAGAAGCTCTTCCAGAACCAGGCCGCGCTCTCGCCCGAGGCCTACGAGCGGTTCGCGCGTGAGCTGGGGCTCGACCTGCCCCGGTTCAAGGCGGCGCTCTCGTCGGAGAAGTACCGGGCCCGCATCCAGGAGGACATGGCGCAGGGCGAGCGGATCGGCGCCAACGGCACGCCCACCTTCCTCATCGACGGCGAGCTGCTCGTGGGCGCCCAGCCCTTCGAGGCCTTCAAGGCGGTCATCGACCGGCACCTCGAGAAGGCGAAGCAGGCGCGGCGGTAGCGCGCTCCGCCGGCGCGACCTCTTCAGGCGGCGAGGCCCGCGTCGCGCGCCGGCGGAACGACGGCCAGCGCCCGCGAGGCGGCGGCGCCCCCGACGGCGGCGTCGCTGTGGAGCCACTCCTCCGCGAGCAGCCGTCCGCCGCGGTGGCGGAGGATCCGGGTCTGCTCGAGCTCGGTGGTGGCGCCGGCGTTGAACAGCGTCAGGGAGCTGCCTCCGGGGCCGGTCACCACGGTCCTCGCCGCCGCGTGGCGGTGGCCGTGGAGGACCACCTCGCACCACCCCAGGAGCCGCCCGATCAGCGCGGTGCCGAGCGCCGCCTCGGCGGCGTGAGACCACCC
Source organism: Anaeromyxobacteraceae bacterium (assembly GCA_035656915.1). Taxonomy (GTDB): domain Bacteria; phylum Myxococcota; class Myxococcia; order Myxococcales; family Anaeromyxobacteraceae; genus Anaeromyxobacter_B. The sequence continues at coordinate 102,134 of DASRRJ010000022.1, read as the reverse complement.
GGCCGAGGCCAGGGACCGATCCGTCCCGCCGTCCTCCGGCGCCGGGAGCAGGTGGTGGTGCAGCGCCAGCACCCGGAGGGCGCCGGGCGGGGCGGCGTCGAGCGCGCGGTCGATGTGGTCGAGGTCGGTGTCGGTGAGCCAGCCGTGGTCCGCGAGCAGGGAACGGTCTTGCGGCACGGTGGAGTCGACCGCGACCGTGAACACCCCCGGGGAGGTCGCGATGCGGACCCGCTCGCCGGGCATGAGCCGCGCCGCCACGTCGTCCCCCAGCCGGTCGTGGTTCCCCGGCACGACCGTCAGCCGGCCGGACTCGAGCAGCGGCGCGAAGAGCCGCTCGAAGGTCCGCAGCTCGGCCCGCAGCCCGCGGTGGGTCACGTCCCCGGTGAGCACCACGTGGTCGAGGCGGGCCGCGGCGAGGCTCGCGCAGAGCCGGGCGGCGGCCGCGTCGGTGACGGCGTCCCGGCCGAGGTGCAGGTCTGAGATGTGGGCCAGTCTTCGGGTCACGTTCTTCCTCCAGGCGGGTCGAGCCATCTGAGCCCAGACCGGTGTCGCGCCCGCGACGTTCCTGGAATAGGCGTGTGAAGAGGCGGCGTGCCCCGGACGTCACCAGCTCGTCGCGGGCCCGCCTCTCGCGCGTGCGAGGGATGGGCGGTGGAAGACCTAATCCTCGGACTCTCCGGCCTCCCCTCGTGGCAGCTCGCGCTCGCGGCGACCTGGCTGCTCCTGCAGGCGTGCGTCATCCCCTCGCCGCCGGAGGAGATCGTCATCGCCAGCCTCGGGATGCTGGCGAGCCAGGGCCGCATCTCCTTCCCGCTCGCCTTCGTCGCGGTCCTCTGTGGGCTCCTCCCCTCCAACGCCGCCGCGGTCTTCATCGGCGATCGGCTCGCCCGCGGCCTCGCCGTGCGCGGCCCCTTCGCCCGCACCCTCGCCTCCGCGCCGGCCCAGGACGCCCTCGCGAGCGTCCGGCGCCACGGCCGGGCCCTGGTCTTCGTCACCCGCTTCACCCCGCTCGTGCGCGGCCCGGTCTACCTCGCCGCCGGCGCTTCCCGGCTCGGCCTCGCGCGCTTCGCGCCGGTCGACGCCGCCGCCGCCTGCCTCCAGGTGCCGCTCCTGCTCTGGCTCGGCGGTCGCGTGGGCCGGGGCGCCGGCTCGCTCGCGGCGGCCTGGCAGCGGCTGGGGATGCTCCTCGCCGCGCTCCTCGCGGTCGGGCTCGCGGTCCAGGGCGTCCGCTGGGCGCTGGGCCGGCGGAGGAAGGTCGCGCCCGCGCTGCCGCGGCTCACCGGCTGAGGCCGGCCGCCCGGCCGCGACTCACGGCACCGCCGGCGCGCCCTCTCCGCGGGGGTCCGAGGCGGCGCGCGCGAGGCCGCTCGCGGCGTCCAGCTCCACCGCCTGCGCGTTGCCCCACGGGCGCTCCTTGACCACAAGCCGGTGGCCGCGCGCCTCGAGGGCGCGGGCGGTGGCGGCCTCCAGGCCGTCCGGCTCCACCCAGACCCCCTCCGCCCCCTGGGCGTGCAGGCGCGGCGCGGCCAGCGCGGCGTCGAGGGGCATCTGGTCGTCCACGACGTGCGAGATCACCTGCGCGACCGTGGTGGGGATGGTCGAGCCGCCCGGGGACCCGACCACCAGCTCGAGCCGGCGGTCGCGGTCGAGCAGCAGCGTGGGAGCCATGCTGGAGAGCGGGATCTTGCCCGGAGCGGGGCGGTTCAGCCCGCGCCCGGCCAGGCCGTAGGCGTTGGGCGCCTTGGCGGCCGCCTCGAAGTCGTCCATCTCGTCGTTGAGGAGGACGCCCGTGCCGGGCACCACCACGCACGAGCCGAAGGGGAGGTTCACGGTGGTGGTGAGCGCCACCGCGTTGCCCTCCCGGTCGACCACCGACAGGTGGTGGGTGTGGCCCTCCCTGGCTGGCCCGCCGCCGGGGGCGGCGCGCTCCTTCACGGCGGCGCGGAGCCTGGCCGCGTAGGCGGGGGCGACGAGCTCGCGCACGGCCGCCTCGGCCCCCGGCGCGAAGGCCGGGTCGGCGAGCGCGTCGGCGCGGCGCGCGAAGAGCCGCTGCTCCACCTCGATCATGGCGTGGAGGAACCGCTCCGGGCGATAGCCGCCCGCGCGCGGCGCCTCCGCCTCGAGCGCCTGCAGGAGGGCGATGAGGATGGCCCCGCCGGCCGATGGCAGGGGCATGGAGACCACCCGGTGGCCGCGGTAGGTGCCCTCGAGCGGCTGCCGCTCGCGGACCCGGAAGGCGGCCAGGTCCGCGGCGGTGAGCACCCCGCCGCGCTCGCGGACGGCCCGCGCGATGCGCTCCGCCAGCGGACCGGAGTAGAAGGCCTCGCCGCCGCTCTCGCCGATGGCGTGGAGGGTGTCGGCGAGGTCGCGGCGGACGAGGAGGGCGCCCGGGGCGGGCGCGGCGACGCCGCCGGCCGGGTCGCGCGCGAGCAGCTCGACGCGCGCGGCGGCGTCGGCGGCCAGGCAGTCGCGCCGCTCCCGCGCCAGCTGCCCGTAGCGCTCCCCCACGCGGAAGCCCTCGCGGGCGAGCCGCTCCGCCGGGGCCGTGAGCCGCGCGAGCGGGCGGGAGCCGAAGCGGCGGGCCAGCTCGGCGTAGCCCTTCACCGCGCCCGGCACCGCCACCGCCAGGCCGCCGTCGCGGGAGCGGCCGGGCTCGGGCTTGCCGTCCACCAGGAACATCGAGGCGGTCGCCGCCGCCGGCGCCACCTCGCGGAAGTCGAGCACGTGGACCTTCCGCTCGCGCGCCAGGTAGACCAGGGCGAAGCCGCCGCCGCCGATGCCACTCGAGAAGGGCTCCACCACGCCGAGGGCGAGCGCAGCCGCCACCGCCGCGTCGGCGGCGTTCCCGCCGTCGCGCAGGACCGCCGCGCCGACCTCGCTCGCGAGCGGGTGCGAGGTGGCCACCGCGCCCTGGCGCGAGGCCGCGGAGGTCGCGAGCGAGAGGGCCAGGAGGGCGGTGAGCAGGGGGGCTGGCACGACCTGTTGCCTCGCGCGCGGAAGCGCGCGGCGCAAGGGGCGCTCGGGGCGCTCGGGGCGCCCGGGGCGCCGCTAATGCACCCGGCGGTCCTTGAACGCGTACTCGCCGATGAGCACGGCGATGCCGGGATCGCGCGGCGAGAGCAGCAGGGCGTGGCGCAGGTGGGCCAGCGCCGCGGCGTAGTTGCCGGTCGCGGCGAGGCGCCGACCGACCTCGAGCTCTGACTGCGCCGCCGGCGGGCGCTCGACCGGCCGGTGGCGCGCGTCCTGGCCGGCCGGCTCCGGTTGCGCCGCGGCCGGGAAGGCGCTGCGCCCCAGCGTGGGCGGGGACGCGCGCAGCTCGACCGGGCGGGCCCCGCCGGCCGCCGGGATGGCCCGCGCAGCGAGCGATGGGTCGCCGCGCGGCGTGAGCGACAAGGCCCGCCGCTCGAGGAGGGCGAAGATCGCCCGGACGCGCTCGCGGGAACGCTCCCGGGAGTCCTCGATCAGCTCGCCGACCGTGACCCCGTCCACGAAGCCGTTCAGCAAGGCCAGCTCCTCCGGGCGGAGCTCGCCCAGATCGGGCGGCTCGAGCAGGAAGACCCGGGTGCGGTCGTCGAGGGACTCCGGCACGCGGGTGAGGCGGGCCGCCACCAGCGGGTTCTTGTCGAGCAGGCGCCGGAACCAGGCCGTCGGATCGCTCCGCTGGTGCGGCAGGAACGCCACCCCGACGCGGGCGTGCTCGTACACGCGGGCGTGCTCGTCGCGCGATCCCCAGACCGCGCCGCCCGCGATCTTGAGCAGCTCCGGCAGGGCGTCGTCCTCGATGATCAGCCGGAGGGGCGCGCCAGCGGGAATCACCCGCGGCGCCACCATCAGGCAGCCGCCGGGCCCGAAGTCGCGCGTCTCGGCTCCGAACTCCGAGCCTGCCAGCCCAACCCGGACCCGCAAGCGCGCCGAGACGCGCGGCGCGCGGCGGGGATTTATGATGTAGCGTCCCATGTAGAAGAGCGTACTTCTTCCGTCTCACACGCGCACGCACATGACCGTACCGTGTGTGCGGGAACCCCGCGCGTGACGAGCAGGCGCGACCCCGGCCTCGCAAACAACAGCAAATCCCCACAGGAGAAGCGAAATGAAGATTCTGTCCGCCGCCGTCCTCGCCTGCCTCACCCTCCTCGCCCCCCTCGCCGCCGGCGCCTGCGAGGACTGCGACATGCACAAGGGGCCGCACCAGCACGCCAACGCGACCACCGCCGCCGCGCCCGCCGCGGCCGCCCCGCTCGCCGCCGGCGAGGCCCGCGTCACCATCCCGATCACCGGCATGCACTGCGGCCACTGCGCGGATCGCGTGAAGACCGCGCTCGAGGGCGTGAAGGGCGTGAAGCACGTCGACGCGAGCTTCGAGAAGGGCCAGGCGGTGGTGGCCTTCGAGAAGGAGAAGGTGAAGGCCGCGACGCTCAAGGAGACGATCGACGCCATCGGCTTCAAGGCCGGCGAGCCTACGCAGAACTAGGCATCCAGGCGGGCGGGGGCGCGTCCGGGCGCCTCCCCGCCTTTCCGTTGCGCCTCCCACCTCGCCGCGGCAGGCCCGGTCGCTGGAGGTGCACACACATGGAAGCAACCACTCCGAGCGCCGGTCAGCAGCCGGCGCGTCAGCAGCAGGTCGATCCCTCGCTGGAGGCGGCGTGCCGCGAGTTCAACGAGGCGTTCAACCGGCACGACGCCCAGGAGGTGGCGTCGCACTGGGCGGAGAACGGCAGCCTCATCACCCCGGGCGGTGAGCGGGGCGACGGCCGCGCCGGGGTCCAGCGCGTGTTCCAGCACGACGCGGACACCATCCTCGCGGGCACCAGCTCCACCTTCACCATCGCGGCGGCCCGCCCGCTCGGCCCCGACCTCTGCTTGCTCGACCTCGACCACGACCTCCGGGACTTCAAGATGGCCGACGGCTCCAAGGGCGCGGTGAGGCTGCACGTGGTGATCCTGGCGCAGCGGAAGGACGGCGCCTGGCGCTGGCTCGACGCGCGGCCCTACGCCTTCGCAACGCCGCCGGGCCGGCGGCAGTGAGGTGAGCGGCCCCGTCCCGAGCGCGGCGCGGGACGTCCGCCTCCTCTTCGCGACGCGGGCGGTGCGGCTCTTCGCCTACGGCCTCGTCTCGGTGGTGCTGGTGCTGCACCTCGCCGCGGCGGGCCTGTCGGAGAGCCGCATCGGGTTGCTCCTCACCCTCACCCTGCTCGGCGACACCGCCGTCTCGCTCGCGCTCACCACCCGCGCCGACCGCGCCGGCCGGCGCGGCACCCTGCTGCTGGGCGCGGCGCTCATGATCCTGGCGGGCGCGGTCTTCGCCGCCACGAGCGACTTCGCGCTGCTCCTCCTCGCCGCGACGGTGGGCGTCGTCAGCCCGGCCGGGAACGAGGTGGGGCCGTTCCTGGCCGTGGAGCAGGCGGCGCTCTCGCAGGCCCTCGCGGCGCGGCGCCGCACCGAGGCGTTCGCCTGGTATCAGCTGACCGGCGCCTTCGCCACCGCGCTCGGGGCGCTGGCGGGAGGCGCGCTCGCCTCCAGGCTGCAGCGCGCCGGCCTGGCCCCCCTCGCGAGCTACCGCGCGGTCATGCTTGGCTACGCCGCCCTGGGGGCGATCCTGCTCGGCGGCTTCACCCTCCTCTCGCCCGCTGCCGAGGCCCCCGCCGCGACGTCGCCCGGCCTCGCGCGAGGCCGCCTGGGCCTGGGCCGCTCGCGCGGCGTGGTGCTCCGGCTCTCGGCGCTCTTCTCGGTCGACGCCTTCGCGGGCGGCTTCGTCGTCCAGGCCTTCGTCGCCTGGTGGTTCCACCGCCGCTTCGGCGCGGACCCGGCGCTCCTGGGCCGGATCTTCTTCGGCGCCAACCTGCTCGCCGGCCTCTCGGCGCTCTCGGCGGCCTGGGTGGCCCGACGCATCGGGCTGGTGCGCACCATGGTCTTCACGCACCTCCCCTCGAACGTGCTCCTCTTCCTGGTGCCGCTCATGCCCACGCTGCCGCTCGCGATCGCGGCGCTCTTCCTGCGCTTCTCCATCTCGCAGATGGACGTGCCCACCCGGCAGTCCTACACGATGGCGGTGGTGGACCCGGACGAGCGCTCGGCGGCCGCCGGCGTGACCGGCATCGCCCGCACCGTCGGCGCGGCCCTCTCGCCCATCGCCGCCGGGCCGCTCTACGCCGTGCCGGCGCTGGCGAGCCTGCCCTTCTTCATCGCCGGCGGGCTCAAGATCGCCTACGACCTGGCCCTCTTCGCCGCCTTCCGCCTGCGCCCCCCGCCGGACGAGCGCGCCGGCGCTTCCCGCCGGGCGGCCTCCGCGCCCAGGCACTAGATCGAGCCGGTGCTCTCCGGCTTCCACCCGCTCGTCGCCGGCTGGTTCGCGCGCCGCTTCGGAACCCCCACCGAGCCGCAGGTGGCCGGGTGGCCCCTGATCCAGGCGGGCGAGGACGTCCTCGTCTCCGCCCCCACCGGCTCCGGCAAGACGCTCGCCGCCTTCCTCGCCTGCCTCGACCGGCTGGTCCGGCAGGGGCTGGCGGGCTCGCTGCCCGACGAGACGGAGGTGCTCTACGTCTCGCCGCTCAAGGCGCTCGGGAACGACGTCGAGAAGAACCTGAACGCCCCGCTGGCGGAGCTCGCGGAGGCGGCGCGCGCCGCCGGCTCTCCGCTCCCGCCGATCCGCGTGGCGGTGCGCAGCGGCGACACGCCCGCCTCCCGCCGGCAGGCGCTCCTGAGGCGGCCCCCGCACGTCCTCGTCACCACCCCCGAGTCGCTCTACCTGTACCTCACGAGCGAGCGCGGCCGCCGGTCCCTCGCCAACGTCCGGACCGTCATCTGCGACGAGATCCACGCGGTGGCCCGCGACAAGCGGGGGGCGCACCTGGCGCTCTCGCTCGAGCGGCTCGACGCGCTGGTGGGCCGCCGGCCGCAGCGCATCGGCCTCTCCGCCACCCAGGACCCGGTGGCCGAGGTGGCCCGCTTCCTGGTGGGCGCGAGCCGGGTGGGCGACGACGGCGCGCCGCGCTGCGCGGTGGTGGAGCTCGGCCGGCGTCGCCCGCTCGACCTGGCGGTGGAGATCCCCCGCGACGAGCTCTCGTCGGTCGCCTCGGGCGAGCTCTGGAGCGAGACCTGGGATCGGGTGGCGGCGCTGGTGCGGGCCCACCGCACCACCCTGGTCTTCGTGAACACGCGGCGCCTCGCCGAGCGGGCCGCGCACGCGCTCGAGGAGCGGCTCGGGCCGGGGCAGGTGGCGGCCCACCACGGCAGCCTCTCGCGGGCGCGCCGCCTCGAGGCCGAGGAGCGGCTCAAGCGCGGCGAGCTCCGCGCGGTGGTGGCCACCGCCTCGCTCGAGCTCGGCATCGACGTGGGCGCGGTGGAGCTGGTCTGCCAGATGGGCTCGCCGGGCGCGCTCGGCACCGGGCTGCAGCGCGTCGGCCGCGCCGGCCACTGGCGCGGGGCCACGCCGCGGGGGCGCCTCTTCCCCCTGAGCCGCGACGAGCTCGTGGAGTGCGCCGCCTTCGCGCGCGGCGTCCGCGCCGGGCGGCTCGAGCAGACGCGCGTCCCCGCCGCGCCCCTCGACATCCTCGCCCAGCAGCTCGTGGCCGAGGCGGCGAGCCGGGCCGAGCCGGCGGCGGAGGACGAGCTGTTCGAGCTCGCGCGCCGCGCCTGGCCCTACCGCGCCCTCTCCCGGCCCGACTTCGACGCGGTGCTCTCCATGCTCTCCGAGGGCTTCGCGACCCGCCGCGGGCGCGCCGGCGCCCTCCTCCACCGCGACGGGGTCCACCGCACGGTGCGCGGCCGGCGCGGCGCGCGGCTCGCCGCCCTCACCGGCGCCGGGGCCATCCCCGACAGCGCGCAGTACGCGGTGGTGCTCGAGCCGGAGGGGACGCAGGTGGGGAGCGTGGACGAGGACTTCGCCGTGGAGAGCCTCGCCGGCGACGTCTTCCAGCTCGGCAACGCCTCCTGGCGCATCCGGCGGGTCGAGAGCGGCCTGGTACGGGTGGAGGACGCGCACGGGCAGCCGCCCGGGATCCCGTTCTGGGTGGCGGAGGCGCCGGGCCGGAGCGCCGCCCTCTCGCGCGAGGTCTCGGAGCTCCGGGCCGGGGTGGCGGCGCGGCTGCCGGATCGCGAGGCGGCCGCCCGCTGGCTCGAGGCCGAGGGGGCGCTGCCCGAGGCCGGCGCGCGCCAGGCGGTGGACTACCTCGCCGCCTCCGCCCAGGCGCTCGGCGCCATGCCGACCCAGGAGACGCTGGTCCTGGAGCGCTTCTTCGACGAGGCGGGCGGGATGCAGGTGGTGCTCCACGCGCCCTTCGGCGCGCGGCAGAACCGGGCGCTCGGCACCGCGCTCCGCAAGCGGTTCTGCCGCACCTTCGACTTCGAGCTGCAGGCGGCCGCCACCGACGAGGGCGTGCTCCTCTCGCTCGGTCCCCAGCACAGCTTCCCGCTCGAGTCGCTCTTCGAGCTCGTGGACGCGCGCTCGCTCGACGAGGTGCTCACCCAGGCGGCCCTGCAGGCCCCCATGTTCCAGGTGCGCTTCCGCTGGGACGCGACCCGCGCGCTCGCCATCCCGCGCCTCTTCAAGGGCCGGCGCATGCCGCCCAACATCGCCCGCATGAAGGCGGAGGACCTGCTGGCGGCGGTCTTCCCGCAGGCGGTGGCCTGCCAGGACAACGCGCCGGCCGGGCCGCTCGAGGTGCCGGACCACCCGCTGGTGCGCGAGGCGCTCAAGGACTGCCTCGGCGAGGCGATGGACGCTGACGGGCTGCGCGCCCTCCTCGGCCGGATCGCCCGCGGGGAGGTGCGGCTCGTCGCGCGCGACACCGCCGAGCCCTCCCCCATGTCGCACGAGGTGGTGGGCGCCCGGCCCTGGGCCTACCTCGACGACGCGCCGCTGGAGGAGCGGCGCGCCCGCGCGGTGGCGCTGCGGCGGGCGCTGCCGGCCGCCGAGGCGGCGGAGCTCGGGGCGCTCGATCCGGCCGCGGTGGCCGAGGTCGCGGCGCAGGCCCGCCCGGACGTGCGCGACCCCGACGAGCTGCACGACCTCTTGCTCGACCTGGTGGCGCTGCCGGAGGACCCGCGCGCGTTCGGCGGCGCGGCGGCCGGCTGGAGGCCGCTCTTCGAGGCGCTCGCGGCGACCGGGCGCGCGGCGCGGGCCACCGCCGGCGGGCGCGTCTTCTGGGTCGCGGCCGAGCGGGTCGGCGCGGCCGGGGCCCTGCTGCGGGCGCCGCGCCTCGAGCCGGCCCTGGCGCCCTTCCCGGGCGAGGAGCTCCCGGAGGGCCCGGAGCAGGCGGCGGCGCGGGCGCTGCGCGGGCTCGTGCCGCGGCTCGGCCCCACCACCGCCGCGGCCGCCGCCGCCTGGCTGGCGCTCGCGCCCGGCGTCGCCCGGGACGCGCTGCTCCAGCTCGAGCAGGAGGGGCTGGTGCTGCGCGGCAACTTCCTCCCCGGCGTCCCCTGGTCGGCCGAGGCGCCGCACTGGTGCGAGCGCGGGCTCCTGGCCCGCATCCACCGGCTCACGCTGGGGCGGCTGCGCCGCGAGATCGAGCCGGTGCGGGCGGCCGACCTCGTCCGCTTCCTCCTCCGCTGGCAGCACGCGCTCCCCGGCGCGCGGGTCCACGGCGTGCGCGGCCTCTCCGAGGTGGTGGAGCAGCTGCAGGGGTTCCACGCCGCCGCCGGGGCCTGGGAGCGCGACCTGCTGCCCGCGCGCGTCGCCGGCTACGAGCCCGCCTGGCTCGACCAGCTCTGCTTCTCCGGAGAGGTGTCCTTCGGGCGGCTGGCGATCTTCACCGGCGAGGACGAGGCGCCCCGGCGGCGCAGCGCGCCCACCCGGAACGCGCCCGTGACGCTGGCGCTCCGCGCCGACCTGCCCTGGCTCGCCGCGGTGACCGGCCACCCGCCGCCGCCGCTCGGTCCGGCGGCGCGCCAGCTCGTCGACGCCCTGGTCGAGCGCGGGGCCTGCTTCGCCGAGGACCTCGCCGCCGCCACCGGCCGGCTCGCCGCCGAGGTGGAGGAGGGGCTCTGGGAGCTGGTGAGCGCCGGGGTGGTCACCTGCGACGGCTTCGCCGGGCTGCGCGCCCTCATCGACCCGGTGGCGCGCCAGCGCCGGCGGGGACGGAGCCAGGGCGGGCGCTGGTCGCTGCTGCGGCCGGGAGGCGGCGCGAGCGCTTCGGCCCCGGCGCCGCTCGAGCGGCTCGCCGCCCAGTACCTGCGCCGCTACGGCGTGGTCTTCCGCGACCTCCTCGGGCGCGAGGCCGGCGCGCCGCCCTGGCGCGAGCTCCTGCCGCTCTACCGCCGCGAGGAGGCGCGGGGGAACCTGCGCGGCGGCCGGTTCGTGGCCGGCTTCACCGGGGAGCAGTTCGCGTTGCCCGAGGCGGTCGAGGCGCTGCGGGCGGCCCGGCGCGCGCCGGAGGGCGAGCGGGTGGAGCTCTCCGCCGCCGATCCGCTGAACCTCCAGGGCATCCTCACCCCCGGCCCGCGCGTGACGGCCGGCCTCGGCGGCCGGGTGGCCTGGGAGGACGGGCTGCCCGCGGCGCCGCGCGTCACGCGCGGGTTGAAGGTCTCGTGACCGGCCGGGTCCACACAGGCCCCGAGCTCCCTCCAAGTAGGCACAAGTAGACCGAGCGAGCGAGCGGGCTTTGCTGTACCGTGGTCGCGGTACATGAGGCCTCAATGATCTCCGACCCGGCGCTCACGCTCGCGCTCCGTCTATCGACCGCCCAGGGGCCGCGCGAGGTCGCGCTCGCCTTCCTGGAGTTCGCGTTCGGGATCACGGGCGCGCTCGCCGGTGCGGTCTTCGCGGTCGGAGCCCTGGACGCGGGCAGCCAGTCGAGCGCCCCGCGCGCACTGGCGGTGCGGGCTCCCGGCGCAGCGGGGCACGACTCGGCGCTGCAGCAGGGGCTCGAGGGAGCGGCGGGTGTGGCCTGGGCCTCCGGCTCGCCGGTCTGGGAACTGCCCGCGAGCGGAGGTCCGCGCACCACCATCTCCGGATGGGCTGCCATCCCGCTGCGCGCCGCCTCGGCGGTGCTGGGCGCCTGCAGCCTGGCGTTCGCGCCCGGGAAGAGCGCCACCCCCGAGCAGCGGCGGCTGCTCGAGGCCGCCGCGGAGGCCTGCGCCGGGGCGCTGCCGCGCGCCCTCGCCTACCAGCGCGCCTGCCAGGAGCGCGACGAGGCGATCCGGGCGGCCGAGCGGCAGGAGCGCGCGCTCGCGATGGTGGGCCACGACCTGCGCACGCCGCTCTCGGCGGTGGTGCTCGCGTCCTCGCTGGTCGCCCGGCTCGGCTCGCTCAACGCCGGCCAGTCGCGCGCGGTGGCGCGGATCGAGTCGAGCGCCGGCAAGATGCACGCGCTCATCCGCGACCTGCTCGACTTCTCGCGCATCCGGGGGACCGGCGGCATGACCGTCTACCCCGAGCCGGCGCGGCTCGACGAGATCTGCGCCCGCGCCGCCGGTGAGCTGCGCGAGACCCACCCGCGCGGCGAGATCCGGCTCGAGCTCGAACCGCTCGAGGGGCGGTGGGATCCGCTCCGCATCGAGCAGGTGGTCGCGAACCTGCTCTCGAACGCGCTCCAGTACGGCCTCGAGGGCGCCCCGGTCGCGCTGCGGCTCCGCGCCGACGGCGCCCGCGCGGTGCTCGAGGTCCACAACCGCGGCGCCATCCCCGAGCCGCTGATCCCCGAGATCTTCGAGCCGTTCCGCAAGGGGCCGCACCGCCGCCGCGCCAGCCTGGGGCTCGGGCTCTTCATCGTCCGCGAGATCGCGCGCGCGCACGGCGGCGAGGTGTCGGTGACCTCCAGCGTCGACCGGGGCACGACCTTCGCGGTGCGCCTGCCGGGCGCGCGACCCGCGGCGGGCTGAGCCTCAGCAGCGCAGCGGGACCGCCCGCTCGACGGCCGCCAGGAGCTCGTCGGCGTGGCAGGGGTGGGCGAGGCGCACCTCGTCCGGGGAGACCTGCCCTCCGTCTCCGGACAGGGCCACGATCCGGAGCTCGGGCCGCGCGAGACGAGCGCTCCGCACCAGCTCCGCCGCCGGCTCACCGTCGTCGAGATCCACGAGCACCGTCTGCACGGACGGATCGCGTAGCCCCCCGAGCGCATCGACCGGGAGCGCGGGCGCCGAGACCTCGTGCCCCTCGACCGCCAGGAGCTCGCGCAGGCAGCCGCGCAGCTCGGGATCCTGCACGAAGACGAGGAGGCGACTCACGGACCCCAGCATGGCCCCGGGCGAAGGGGCCAGACAGCCCGTGAACACGGTACACGCTCATCGGTCCGGTCTCCGAGGATGCACCTGGCGCAGAAGCGCCTTGACCGCGAGGGGCGGGTCGCGTATTAGCGATAACGAGAATCATCCTCAACTTGAGGCCTGCGGTCCTGGAACCCCGAGCCCCACCGTGAGCGCTCCAGCGTGCGAGCGCTCGGCAAGGATCCGGACGTGCCCCCCACCACTCAGGCCAACCGCGTGCACCGCGCCCTCTCCCGCCCCTCCCTCGCCACCCGCCTCTGCGCCCTCGCCCTGGCCTTCGCGCCGGGCCTCGCGAGCGCCGCGACCGCAGACGCCCAGAAGTCCGCGCCCGCGAGCGAGTCGAGCACCGTCATCACCAGCTACGGCGAGATCAACTACAACCGCCCCGCCGATCCCGCCGAGGCGCGCATCGACCTGCGCCGGTTCGTCCTCGGCCTCCAGCACCGCTTCGACGAGAAGACGAAGCTCGTCACCGAGCTCGAGGTCGAGCACGCGGTCTCCTCCGCCGGCGACAAGGGAGAGGTCGAGATCGAGCAGGCGTACATCGAGCGCCAGTTCGGCGAGCACTGGGCCGGCCGCGCCGGCCTGTTCCTCGTGCCCTTCGGCCTGCTCAACGAGAACCACGAGCCGACCGCCTACTACGGCGTGGAGCGCAACTTCGTGGAGACCGCCATCATCCCGACCACGTGGCGCGAGGGCGGCGTCCAGGCGGTCTTCACCTTCGACCCCGGGTTCACGCTGCAGGCCGGCGTGAGCACCGGGTTCGACATCAACAAGTGGGACGCGACCTCGATCGAGGGACGCGCGTCGCCGCTCGCCTCGATCCACCAGGAGCTGCAGCTCGCGCGGGCGCGGGATCTCGCCGGCTTCGGCGCCCTCAACTGGCGCGGGATCCCCGGCCTGCAGCTCGGCGGGGCGCTCTTCGTGGGCAACGCCGCCCAGGGGCAGACCGGCAGCGCGGTGGTGGCGCTCTGGGACGTCCACGCCCGCTACAACCCGGGGCGGCTCGACCTCTCGGCCCTCTACGCGCGCGGGACCATCTCCAACACCGCGGCCCTCAACGCGCCGCTCGCCGGCAACCCGACGCTCATCCCGGAGGCGTTCGACGGCTGGTACGTCCAGGCGGCGTACCGCCTCTGGACCCAAGGCGACATGGCGCTCGCGCCCTTCGCTCGCTACGAGCAGTTCAACACCGGCCGGAGCTACGCCGACCTGGGGAGCGGGGCGCCCGCCGGGCTCCCCACGGAGCGCGTCGTCACCGCCGGGCTCAACTACTACGTGACCCCCGAGGTGGTGGTGAAGGCCGACGTCCAGCGCTTCCACGAGGACACCTCCCGGAACCGGTTCGACCTCGGCCTGGGGTGGAGCTTCTAGATGCGCTTTGGTGGGCGGGGGCGAGTGGTCTACACGCTGCTGGCCCCTGCCTCGGCGCTGGTCGCCCCCGCCCCGGCCCTGGCGGTGGAGTACCTGACGGTGGGTCAGGCCCAGGCGGCGATCTTTCCCGACGCCGACGCCTTCGAGGCCCGCGAGCTCTCCCTCGACTCGGCCCAGCAGCGCGCGCTCGAGGCGAAGCTCGGCGGGGCGGTGCGCGCGCGCTGGCCGGCGCGGCTGGCCCGGCGCGGCGGGCGGCTCCTCGGCGTGCTCCTGGTGGACGAGGTGATCGGCAAGTTCGAGCGGATCACCTTCGCGACCGGGGTGGACGCGGCGGGCGCCGTTCGCCAGGTGGAGATCCTGGTCTACCGCGAGAGCCACGGCCACGAGGTCCGCCTCCCGGCCTGGCGCAAGCAGTTCGTCGGCAAGACCGCCGCCTCCCCGCTCCAGGTCGGCGAGGACATCGCCAACATCAGCGGGGCGACGCTCTCCTGCCGGCACGTCGCCCAGGGCGTCCGGCGGGACCTGGCCGTGGTGGAGGCGCTGCGCCGCGCCGGGGCGCTCCCGTGAGCGCCACCTTCGTCCGGCGCGCCCGCCCGCTGCTCGGGACCCTGGTGGAGCTGGGCGCCCGAGCGCCCGGAACCCTCTCACCGGCCGAGGCGGCGCGCTGGGCCGAGCCCCTCTTCTCGGCCGCCTGGGCGGCCGTCGCCGCCGTGGAGCGCGCCTGCTCCGCGTTCGATCCGGGGAGCGACGTGGCGCGCTTCAACGCGGCACCGGCCGGGGCGGTGCTCGACCTCTCGCCGGAGAGCGCCGCGGCGCTCCGCCTCGCCCGCTCGCTCTGGCACGCCACCGGCGGCCTGGTGGACGTCACCCTGGGCTCCGGGCCGCGCGACTGGACCTGCGCGCGGGAGGGGGGCGCGACCCGGCTCCACAAGCTCACGGCGGCCGTGCGGCTCGACCTGGGCGGCGTGGCCAAGGGCCAGGCGGTCGACCGCGCCTTCGAGGCCCTGGCCGCCGCCCAGCGGCGGAGCGCCGGGGAGGTGGCCTGCTGGGTCAACGCCGGCGGCGACCTGCGCGTCGAGGGCGTCGCGCTGCCTGTCCACCTGCGCGACGAGGACGCCGGCGGCGCGCGCCCGTGGCTGGTCCTCGAGCACGGCGCGGTGGCGACCAGCGACTTCGGCCCCGCCGCGCGCAGCCGCCTCAGCGGCGCTGCGACCCGGGCGGCGCGCGTGAGCGTCACCGCGCCGCGCTGCGCCTGGAGCGACGCGCTCACCAAGGTGGCCGCGCTGCTCGGCGGCCCCGACGAGGCGCTCTTCCATCGGCTGGGGGCGACGGCGTTCGTCCACGGGCGGGGCGCATGAAGATGGCCCGGACCTCCGTGAACGCGTTGCCGCGCTGGCAGCTCCTCACCGTGGTCCTCTCGGCGACGTCGCTGCTCGCGAGCGGCCTCGCGTGGCTGGTCCTGCACTACGCCATGAGCCGCGAGGGGATGCCGCATCCGCTCGAGGCCTGGGCGCTGCGCTGGCACGGCCTCTCCGCGCCGGTGGCGCTCTTCGCCGCCGGGTTCCTCGCCGCGGGTCACATCGGGCGCGGCTGGCGGCTCGGCCGGCACCGCGCCAGCGGGCTCGGCCTGGCGCTCCTCTCGGTGGCGGCGGTGCTGACCGGCTACGCGCTGTCGTACCTCGTCGGCGAGGGAGGGCGCCCGGCGATGGGCTTCGTCCACGCCGCGCTGGGGGTGGTCGCGTTCGCGCTCGGGGCGCTGCACGCGAGATAGGCGGCGCCTGGGCTAGCGGGCGTCCATCTCGCCTTGCTGCGGCTCCTCGGTGTACCACCGCACCGCCAGCGCCCGGGCCAGCTCGGCCGGCGCCCCGCTCGGCGCGCACAGCTCCCAGACCGGCACCGGCGCCAGGCCCTTGAAAGCGCACCGCCCGACGTAGCGGAAGAGCTCGGCCAGCCGGCCGCCGGGGCGGTAGGTGACGACCAGCCGCTGCGGCAGCTCCCCGAACCAGAAGCGCGCGGTGAGCGCGGCCGGGACGTCGGCGCGGGTGAGCTCCACCCGCCGCACCTCGCGGGAGTCCTTCGCCGCCGCGAGGAAGGCCTCGAGCGCCTCCTCCGAGAGCGCGGCGCCGGCGTTGTAGATGTCACCGGGGCGCTCTCCCTTCTTCCCCGCGGCGATCAGGGCGTCGCGCACCGGCCCCGCCACCTCGCGCATCGCGCCGGGCAGGTCGCCGGCCCTTAGCGTCCGCACCGCGCGCAGCTCCACCTCGGGCGCGAGGTTCACCGCCAGCGGCGCGCCCACGAAGACCGACCAGGCGTGCGCCAGCCGCGGGTTCCCGCGGACGACCCGCTCGGCGGCGAGCAGCGCGTCGGCCCCGGAGCGGGCCGCGACGGAGCGGGCGGTGCCGCGCGCCGACTCGTTGATCTTCTCGGCGATGGCCACCCGGTTGGCGCCGAAGACCTCGTCCTCGATGGTGACCACCAGCGGCGGCGGCCCGAAGGAGAGGAACACGCCCGCCTCGAGCGCCTCCTCCTGCGCCACCTCGGGCGCGATGCGGGCGCTCGCGACCGCAGCGGAGAGTCGGGCCGAGTAGGCGGCGAGGTGGCGCCGGATGTCGAGGGCGAGCTCCATCAGCGCCTCGACGTCGCCCGAGACCGAGATGGCGTCGCCGAGCAGGTTGTTGACCGAGACCCCGCCGCGGTCGGAGAGGTGCTTCATCCCGGAGTAGTGGCGCTTCGCGGCGATCAGGATGGGCAGGTAGAACTCGCGGCGGAGGAAGTCGGCCATGGCGGCCTGCCCGAGCACGCCGGTCCGGCGGGTGAAGTCCTTCACGTCGGCGAAGAGGTGGCCGAGCGGCCGCTCCACCACGTCGCGCAGGATGGGCCCCTTCACCGAGATCCGGTAGAGGCGGCCGGCCTCCCACTCGGCCTCGGCGCCCCCCTCGGCCTCGGCCCCGGTGCGGTGGGTGAGCGCGCGCCGCGCCGGCTCGATCATCCGCTCCAGCGCGCCGTCGGCGAGGAGCGCCACCACCGCCGTCGCGAAGGCCTGGCGAGCCTCGGCCCGGCCGAGCCCGGCCGAGGCGGCCGGCTCCCGCTGCTTCCAGTCGCGCAGCTGCCGCGCGCCGCGCCCGAGGAGCTGCCCCGGCTCGCTCCCCACCGCGGCGCAGCCCTCCACCAGCCGGATCAGGTTCCGGCGCGGGCCCTCCTCCCCCGCCCCCGCCGCCAGCCCCAGCGGCGCGGTGAGCAGGTCGCGCAGCTCGCCCACCCGGTCGCCGAGGCCGAAGCGCTCCGCCGAGGTCACGCCGCCCACCAGCACCTCGCGCAGGCGCGCCAGCGCCACGGCCTGCTCGGCGCGGCGCGCCAGGTCCTCGTCGGACGCGAGCCCCCGCGCCAGCAGCGCCGTCGCCTCGGCCGGCTCGCTCCCGCCGGCGAGCGCCTGGGTGAGCTCGTCCTCCAGCGGCAGGTTGGAGGGGAGCTCGCAGCCGTAGAGCACCGCGCCGCCGGTGGCCACCGGCACCCGGCCACCCAGCAGCGCGCTCGGCGAGATCACTGCGTCCACCGCGAGCCAGAGCGGGTCGTCCAGCGTGCGCCGGGCGTCGTGGAAGGCGCGCTCGACGCCGGTGGCGGCGGCGAGCCAGAGGCCGCACAGGGTGGCTGTGCGCAGGTATCGGTCGGCGGGTGCGCCCGGCAGGGCCTCGGTGAGCCGCCCCTCGGCGGCACGCAGCTCCTGGAACAGCGCCAGCGCCACCACCACCGGCGTGGGCTCGCGGTCGCCGGTGGCCGTCATCTCGGCGAAGCCGAGCCGCAGCGCCTCGATGAAGAGCGCGGTGAGCGAGCGGCCGCGCCCGCCCGGGCCCATCCAGGTGGAGACCAGGCCGCCGGTGAGCGCCGGGTGGAGCGCCGGCCCGCGCGAGGCCGCGGCGCGCACCGCCGGGCCGCCCCCGCTCGGCCCGAGCGTGGGCGCGGCGGCGGGGAGGCTCGACTGCATGGGGTGGAACAGCAGCCGATCCCGATCCTCCGGCAGCACGAAGTGGCGGTGATGGGTGGAGAGCAACAGCGCCAGCTGGACCGCCGCGGCGTGGACGATGTCCCGCGCGTCGGGGGCCACCAGCACCGGGATGCGCAGGTCCCCGAGGGTGGTGCCGAGCGAGAAGCGGAGCGCGCCGGGGGAGAGGCGCATGAGGCCGGCGCGCCGGGCGGCGGAGTAGAGGGCGAGCCGTCTTTCCACCACCGCTGCCGCCATCTACTTCCTCTCTCCCAGGGTGATCTGCGCGGTGCGCCGCTCGGCGCCGCGCGCGAAGACCACCTCGACGGTGTCGCCCGGCCGGTGGGCCCGGAGCGCGAAGGTCAGGTCCTCCAGGCTCACCAGGCGGGTCCCGGCCACTTCCAGTACCACGTCGCCGCCGGCGATGCCGGCCTTCTCGGCCGGGCTGTCCGGGCGCACGCCGGAGACTTTGACGCCGGGCTCCTTGCGCTCCTCGAAGTCGGGGATGGTGCCGAGGTAGGCGCCGTAGCCGCGCTCGCGCTCGCCCTGCCGCTCGCGGGGGTGGGGCGCCGGGGCGCGCACCACCTCCAGCCGCGACGGCTGCTCGGCCGCCGCCCGCGCCGCCCGGTACGCGAGCCGCGCCACCGCCTCCAGGCCGGCGGCGTCGATCTTGTCGGCGGTGTCGGTGGGGCGGTGGTAGTCGAGGTGGGCGCCGGTGAAGAAGAAGAGCACCGGCACCCCCTTGGCGAAGAAGCTGGTCTGGTCGGAGGGGCCGTAGCCGTCGCCGCCGAAGGCGAGCCGCAGCGGCAGCGCAGGGGGGCGCGCCGCCAGCGCCGTCACCTCGTCGCGCAGCCCCTTCGCCGTGTCGGCGCCGTCCACGAACACCTTCCCCTCGCGCGGGCGGCCCACCATGTCGAGGTTCACCATGAGCTGGGTGCGGGCGATGGGGCAGGCGGCCGGCGGCTCCCTCGCGTAGAGCGCCGAGCCGAGCAGCCCCAGCTCCTCGCCGCTGAAGGCGGCGAAGAGCACCGTGCGCGGCGCCGGCCCGGCGTCCTTCATGGCGTGCGCGATGGCGAGGAGCGCCGCCACCCCGCTGGCGTTGTCGTCGGCGCCGGGGTGGACCTTGCCGGTCTCCTCGGGCGAGAGCGACTCGTCGCCGCCGTAGCCGAGGTGGTCGTAGTGCGCCCCGACCACCACGCACTCCCCCGCGCGGGCCGGATCGGCGCCCGGCAGGAGCGCCAGCACGTTGGCGGTGCCGGCCCGCTCCTGCTCGACGTCGGCCGCGAGCGCTGCCGCCACCCCGAGCGCCTTCGAGTGCGGGCGGCCGTCCTGCTGCCCGGGAGCCGCGAGGGCCGCCGCGTCGACCCCGGCGCGGGAGAGGGCGGCGGCGGTGACGCGCGCGGCGAGGAGCCCGGCGCGCGAGGAGACGGCGCCGCGCCAGGGCGGCAGCTCGTCCTTGCCGGCGTGGTTCCAGCCGTCGCGCACCGCGAGCAGGGCAGCCGCGCCGTGCTCGCGGGCGTTGATGGTCTTGTAGCGCCACTCGCCGTAGCGGTAGGCCTGCGGGGCGCGGAAGGGAGAGGCCGGCTCGGCCTCGCGCGGGAAGTGGGCCGCCACCAGCACCACCTTGCCCTTCACGTCGAGGCCGGCGTAGTCGTCGTAGCCGAGCTCCGGCGCGGTGATGCCGTAGCCGGCGAAGACCACCTCGCCGCTCGCCTTCCCCGGGTCGGTGAAGGTGAAGGGCTGCCAGTCCCGCGGCAGGGCGAGCGCCGCGCCCCCCACTGCGAGGGCGTTCTCGCCGCGCAGCGCCGCGCGCACCGGCGCGTCGAAGGGCTGCCGGAAGCCGTCCGTGCCCGCCGGGGCGAGGCCGAGCGCCCGCAGCCGGCCGGCGACGAATTCGGCGGCGGCGGCGTTCCCGGGGGTCCCCACCCCGCGGCCGGTGCGGACCGGGTCGGCGAGCCAGACCACGTCGGCCTTCATGGGGGCGCCGCGGATCGAGGCCTCCGGGTCCGGCGCCCCCTCCCC
The DNA here is from genome assembly GCA_035656915.1 of Anaeromyxobacteraceae bacterium. Lineage (GTDB taxonomy): Bacteria > Myxococcota > Myxococcia > Myxococcales > Anaeromyxobacteraceae > Anaeromyxobacter_B. Next base: position 82,558 of record DASRRJ010000022.1, on the reverse strand, counting down.
GACCTTCCCCCGCTGGGCGGGAGAGAGAGACTCCGGGCGCGCGGGAGAGGGAGGCTCCGGGCGCGCGGCGAGCGGGAGGGCGACGAGGAGGAGGGCGAGGATGGCGGTGCGCATGCAGCCACGCTAAGAGGCGGAGCCTCCGGCGGCAGCGTCCGTGGGGGCCCCTCTCGCCCGGCCCCCGACCTGGGCTCCGCCGGCCGATCCTTGCACCCCGGGGCGCGAGAAGGTATCTAAGCAGTCCATGCGGCGGACGTTTTTCAGCTCCAAGATCCATCGCGCGACGGTGACCCACGCCGACCTCGACTACGAGGGGTCGGTCACCATCGACGAGGATCTCATGGATGCGGCCGGGTTCATGGAGTACGAGGCGGTCCACGTGTGGAACATCACCCGTGGCACGCGGCTCCAGACCTACGCCATCCGCGGCGAACGCGGCAGCGGCATCATCTGCATCAACGGCGCCGCCGCCCACCTCAACAAGCCGGGTGACATGGTCATCCTCGCCACCTTCGCCGAGCTGGAGGAAGCCGAGGCGCGCCAGCACGCGCCGAAGGTGGTCCTCGTCGACGCGAAGAACCGCATCGTGGCGTCGGACGTGACCGAGGTCGCCGGACCGAAGCGGCGGATCTCGGCATGACGGTGTTCCTTTGGCGCGGCTGACGTGAGGCCGCAGCCCGACCTCGACACATTCCTCACCCTCTGCCGGCCCGGCCGCGCGGTGCCGATCCGCGTGGAGGTGGACGCCGACACCGAGACGCCGGTCTCGGCCTTCCTCAAGCTGTCGCGTGGCGAGAAGCGCGCCTTCCTGTTCGAGTCGGTGGAGGGCGGAGAGCGCAGCGCGCGCTACTCCTTCCTCGGCGCCGGCCCGCGAGAGGTGATGCGCTGGTCGCTCGGCGATCCGGGGGACCCGGTGGAGGCGGTGCGGGCGGCGCTCGCCACCCACCGCGCCGTGCGCGTTCCCGGCACCCCGGCCTTCTCCGGCGGCCTCGTCGGCTTCTTCTCCTACGACGCGGTCAAGCTCTTCGAGCCGCGGGTGCCGATCGCGAACCCCGACGAGCTCGGGTTCCCCGACGCCTTCTTCATGGACTTCGACGCGGTGGTGGCGTTCGACAACCTCCGCCACTCGATGCACGTCATCGCCGAGGTGCGCTGCGACGAGGGGGACGACCCGCGCGCCCTCTACCAGCGGGCGCTGCTGCGCATCGGCGGGGTGCTGGAGCGGCTCGCGCGGCCGCTGCGCGACGGCCGCCGGGAGCGGCGGCGGACCGGCGCCCGCCAGGCGGCGCTCCAGCCCAGGGTGGCGCGCGAGGAGTTCGAGGCCGCCATCCGCAAGGCCAAGGCCTACATCCGCGCCGGCGACTGCCAGCAGATCGTCCTCTCGCAGCGCTTCGACGCCGAGGTCTCCTCGGCGCCCTTCGACGTCTACCGCGCGCTCCGGCGGGTGAACCCGTCCCCCTACCTGTTCTTCCTCCAGGACGGCGAGCGGGCGCTGGTGGGCAGCTCCCCGGAGACGCTGGTCAAGCTGCGCGGCGGCGAGGTGACGCTCCGCCCCATCGCCGGCACCCGCAAGCGCGGCAAGGACGCCGCCGAGGACCAGGCGCTCGAGGCCGAGCTTCGCGCCGACCCCAAGGAGAACGCCGAGCACGTGATGCTCATCGACCTCGGCCGCAACGACGTGGGGCGCGTGGCCGAGGTGGGCACGGTGCGGCTCACCGCCCAGAAGGTGGTGGAGCGCTACTCGCACGTGATGCACCTCGTCTCGGAGGTGCGCGGCCGGCTCAAGGAGGGGCTCTCGGCGCTCGACGTGCTGCGCGCCGCCTTCCCCGCCGGCACCGTCTCCGGCTCGCCCAAGGTGCGGGCCATGGAGATCGTGGACGAGCTCGAGCCGGCGCGCCGCGGCCCCTACGCCGGCGCGGTGGGCTACTTCGACCGCGGCGGCGACATGGAGATGTGCATCGCCATCCGCACGCTGATGCAGTCGGGGCGGCGGGTGTCGGTGCAGGCCGGCGCCGGGCTGGTCTACGACTCGAAGCCGGCCGCCGAGTACCAGGAGACGGTCAACAAGGCGCGGGCGCTCTTCGCGGCGGTGGCGCAGGCCGAGGCGCAGAGCATGGACGCGGCGGCGATGGCACCGCCCGAGTCCCAGCCGGCCAGGAAGGCCGGAGGCGCCCGATGAAGCCGCGCCTGCTCCTCGTCGACAACTACGACTCCTTCACCTTCAACCTGGTGCAGTACCTGGGGGAGCTCGGCGCCGAGGTGGAGGTGTTCCGCAACGACGCCATCGACGTGGCCGGGATCCGCTCCCGCCGGCCGCGCGGGCTGGTGCTCTCGCCCGGCCCCTGCACGCCGGACGAGGCGGGGGTGACCCTCGAGGCCATCCGCGCGCTCGCCGGCGCGCTGCCCATCCTCGGCGTCTGCCTGGGGCACCAGGCCATCGGCCAGGCCTTCGGCGGCAAGGTGGTGCGCAACGCGCGCATCGTCCACGGCAAGGCCAGCCCGGTGCGCCACCGCGGCCAGGGCGTCTTCGCCGGGCTCCCCTCCCCCTTCGAGGCTGGCCGCTACCACTCGCTGGTGGTGGAGCGGTCGTCGCTGCCGCGGCCGCTCTCGGTGACCGCCTGGACCGACGAAGGCGAGATCATGGGGCTGCGCCACCGCCGCCTCGACGTGGAGGGGGTCCAGTTCCATCCCGAGTCGATCCTGACCGGCTGCGGCAAGCAGCTCCTCGGCAACTGGCTCGGGCGGCTCGCGAAGGAGAGACGGCGATGATCCTCCAGGCGCTCGCCAAGCTGCTGGAGCGGCAGGACCTCACCCGCGCCGAGATGGTGGCGGTGATGAACGAGGTCGCCGACGGCGAGGCCACCCCGGCGCAGGTCGGGGCGCTGCTCGCCGCGCTGCGCATGAAGGGCGAGACGGTGGACGAGATCGCCGGCGCGGCCGACGTGATGCGCGCCCGGGTCGATCCGGTGCGGGTGAGCCGCGAGATCTTCGTGGACACCTGCGGCACCGGCGGCGACGGCCAGAACACCTTCAACATCTCCACCGCCTCCGCCTTCGTGGCGGCAGGCGCGGGCGTGTGCGTCGCCAAGCACGGCAACCGCTCGGTCTCCTCGCGCTGCGGCTCGGCCGACGTGCTCACCGCGCTCGGGGTGGAGGTCGAGATCCCCAAGGAGCGGGTGGAGCGCTGCATCGAGGAGGTCGGCATCGGCTTCCTCTTCGCGCCTCGGCTCCACCCGGCCTTCAAGGCGGTGGCAGGCATCCGCCGCGAGCTGGCGACGCGCAGCATCTTCAACCTGCTCGGCCCCCTCGCCAACCCCGCCGGCGCGCGCCATCAAGTGATGGGCGTGTACGAGCCGCGCTGGGTCCCGGTGATCGGGGGGGTGCTGGCGACGCTGGGCGCGGCGCACGCGTTCGTGGTGCACGGCGAAGGCTTCGACGAGATCGCCGTCACCGGCATGACCCACTGTACGGAAGTGAAGGAGGGGAAGTTGGAGCGATTCTCCATCGTGCCCGAGGACCTCGGCCTGCGCCGCTGGACCCGCAACGACATCCGCGGAGGCGACGCCGCGCAGAACGCGTGCATCCTCCGCGACGTGCTCACCGGCCAGAAGGGCGGCCCGCGCGACGCGGTGCTCGCCAACGCCGCGGCGGCCCTGGTGGCCGGCGGCGCCGCCGGCAGCCTGCGCGAGGGCGTGGCCCTGGCGGCCCGGACCATCGACGAGGGCGCGGCCCTCGACAAGCTCACGCGGCTGGCCGCGGCGAGCCGGACGGCTCCATGAGCTTCCTGGGCGACATCCTTTCCCGCAAGGCGGCCGAGGTGGCGGAGCGCCGCCGGCGCCTCCCCGAGCGCGAGCTCATCGCCCGCGCCGCCGGCCTGCCGGCGCCGCGCTCGCTCGCCGAGGCGCTCTCCTCGCGCGGCGGCCCCACCCGCATCGTGGCCGAGGTGAAGCGCGCCAGCCCGTCCGCGGGCGACCTCGCCGCCGGGCTCGACGCCCCGGCCCAGGCCTCCCGCTACGCCGCCGGCGGCGCCGCCGCGGTCTCGATCCTCACCGACGGCCCGGGCTTCGGCGGCGCGCTCGAGGACCTCACCGCGGCGCGCAAGCAGGTGGAGCTGCCGCTGCTCCGCAAGGACTTCGTCATCGACCGCTATCAGCTGCTCGAGGCGCGCCTCGCCGGGGCAGACGCGGCCCTCCTCATCGTGGCCGCCCTCTCCGAGGACGGGCTCGGGGGCCTCGTCGAGGACTGCGCCGCGCTCCAGCTCACGCCGCTGGTGGAGGTGCACGACGAGTGGGAGGTGGAGGCGGCCCTCGCCGCCGGCGCCCAGGTCGTCGGCGTGAACAACCGCAACCTCAAGAACTTCAAGGTGGACCTGGCGGTGTCGGAGCGGCTCCTGCCCATGCTCCCCGAGAGCGTGAAGGCGGTGACCGAGAGCGGCGTCCGCGGGGCCGACGAGGTGCGGCGGCTGCGCGCCGCCGGCGCGGCCAACTTCCTCGTGGGCGAGGCGCTGGTGCGGGCGGCCGATCCGGCGGCGCTGCTGAAGGAGCTGCTGGAGGCGTAGGGCGGCGCAAGGGCCATGCGGACTCGCGTCAAGATCTGTGGCATCACCCGCCTCGAGGACGCGCTGCTGGCCGCCGAGCTGGGCGCCGACGCGCTCGGCTTCAACTTCTGGCCCGGGTCCAGGCGGTACGTCGCGCCCGAGGCGGTGCGGGAGATCGTGCGCCGGCTGCCCCCGTTCGTCTTCGCGGTGGGCGTCTTCGTGAACGCCATGCGCTCCGAGATCTGGACCGCCTCCGGCGAGGCCGGCGTGAACGCCATCCAGCTCCACGGCGACGAGCCGGTGGGCGAGTGCTCGCAGTACAACTTCCCGGTCCTGTACCGGCTGCGCGCCGGCGAGGCCTGGGACGAGGCGGCGCTGGCGCGCTCGCAGGCCCGCGCCTTCCTGCTCGACACGCCGTCCGCGACGCAGGGCGGCACCGGCGTCGCCTTCGACTGGTCGCTGGCCCGGAGCGTCATCGGCGGCAAGCCGGTGGTGCTGGCCGGCGGCCTCACGCCCGAGAACGTGGGCGAGGCGGTGCGGCGGGTGCGGCCGTTCGCGGTGGACGTGGCGAGCGGCGTGGAGTCGTCGCCTGGAGTGAAGGATCCCGAGAAGCTGGCGCGGTTCGTCGAGGCGGTGCACCGCGCCGACCTGCAGGAGGAGAGCAAGTGAGCGGAACCCCAGACGCCGCCGGCCACTTCGGCCCCTACGGCGGGCGCTACGTGCCGGAGACGCTCATCCCGGCCCTCGACGAGCTGACGGCGGCCTGGGACGAGGCGCGGCGGGATGCGGCCTTCCAGGCCGAGCTGTCGGAGCTGCTCGCGCGCTACGCCGGCCGCCCCACTCCCCTCGGCGAGGCGCGCCGGATGAGCGCCGAGGTGGGCGGCTGCCGCGTGCTCCTGAAGCGCGAGGACCTCTGCCACACCGGCGCCCACAAGGTGAACAACACCCTCGGCCAGGTGCTGCTGGCGCGGCGCATGGGCAAGAAGCGGATCATCGCCGAGACCGGGGCCGGTCAGCACGGCGTCGCCACCGCCACCGCGGCCGCGCTCTTCGGGCTCCCCTGCGACGTCTACATGGGCGCGCTCGACGTGGAGCGGCAGGCGCTCAACGTGTTCCGCATGCAGCTGCTCGGCGCGCGGGTGGTGCCGGTGGAGGCGGGGTCGCGCACCCTCAAGGACGCCATGAACGAGGCGATCCGCGACTGGGTGACCAACGTCGCAGACACCCACTACATCATCGGCTCGGTGGCCGGGCCGCACCCCTACCCGGCGCTGGTGCGCGACTTCCAGCGGATCATCGGCGACGAGGCGCGGCGGCAGGTGCAGGAGTGCGCCGGCCGGCTCCCGGACGCGGTGGTGGCCTGCGTCGGCGGCGGCTCCAACGCCATGGGCATCTTCACCGCGTTCCTCGGCGACGAGGCGGTGAAGCTGGTCGGCGTCGAGGCGGCCGGGCACGGCCTCTCCACCGGCAAGCACGGCGCCGCGCTCGCCAGGGGCCGCCCGGGCGTGCTCCACGGCTCGAAGAGCTACCTGCTCCAGGACGCGAACGGGCAGATCGCCGAGGCCCACTCGATCAGCGCCGGGCTCGACTACCCCGGCGTCGGGCCCGAGCTCTCCTGGCTCAAGGATCAGGGGCGGCTCACCCTCATGCAGGCGACCGACGACGAGGCGCTCGACGCGCTGCAGTACCTGGCGCGGACCGAGGGCATCATCCCGGCGCTCGAGAGCGCCCACGCGGTGGCGGCCGCCCGCAAGGTGGCGAGGAAGCTCGGGCCGGGGGGCCTGCTCATCGTGAACGTGTCCGGCCGCGGCGACAAGGACGTGGAGCAGGTCCGCAAGGCGCTCGCGGAGCGGGGCGCGACGAGTGCTCGCCACCGCCCTTCCGCTCCTGGGGGACGCCCGACCCGCGCGAAGCGCGCACACCGGAGGCAGCCGTGAGCACCGCGACCCAGCCCTCCCCCGCCCCCCACCGGATCGCCCGGGCGTTCGCCGCCTGCCGCGCCCGCGGCGAGGCCGCGCTCGTCACCTACGTGATGGGCGGCGACCCCGACCTCGTCACCTCGCTCGAGATGGCGCTCGCCTGCGCCCGGGGCGGGGCCGACCTGCTCGAGATCGGCGTCCCCTTCTCCGACCCCATCGCCGACGGCCCCACCATCCAGCGCGCCGCCGAGCGCTCGCTCGCCGCCGGCACCACCGCCGCCGACTGCCTGGCCCTGGCCGCCGCCGTGCGGGCGCGCTCGGAGATCCCCATCGCGCTCATGGGCTACGTGAACCCCATGCTGGCTTACGGCGAGGAGCGGTTCCTCCGCGACTGCGCCAAGGCCGGCGTCGACGCGCTCATCGTCCCAGACCTCCCGCCCGAGGAGGCCGGCCGCTTCGGCGAGCTCGCCCGCGCACGGGGCGTGGCGCTGATCTTCCTGCTCGCGCCGACCTCCACCCCCACCCGCCGCGCCGCCGCCTGCGCCGCCGCCCGCGGCTTCCTCTACTTCGTCTCGGTCGCCGGCGTGACCGGGGCGCGCAAGGCGCTGCCGGCGGACCTCGCCCCCAAGCTCGCGGCCGTCCGCGCCGAGAGCCCGGTGCCGGTGGTGATCGGCTTCGGCATCTCCACGCCGGCGCAGGCGAAGGCCCTCGCGCCGCTCGCCGATGGCCTCGTGGTCGGCAGCGCCATCGTGAACCGGATCGCCGAGCCGGGCAGCCGCAAGGCGCGGGCGGAGCGCGTGGCGACGTACGTCCGCTCGCTCAAGCGGGCGATGAAGCGGCGGTAGCGGCCTCGTCCAACCCGGGCAGGTACGGCGACGAGCGGCCCCAAGCCCCTGCTCACCGGGGTCATGGCCCGCCGCGCCCTCCGCTCCTCGGAAAGGGAGCCCCCTGCCGGCCTACCGTCCCGGAGCCTCCCGGCCCTCTGGCCGAGAACTAGATCTGGCGCCGAGAGGGCAGGCGCATGGGACACGGGCGGGTCGTCGCTTTGATGTACCACGGGCTCGGCGCACCGGCGGATGCCGCCGAGGGGGCCCGCTACACGGTTCGGATCGAGGAGCTCGAGGCCCAGCTGGAGCTCGCCAGGGCCGCTCCGGGTGGGCTCCTCGACCCGAACCTCCCCACCTCCGGCCCGGGCGTGGTGCTCACCTTCGACGACGGCGAGCGGAGCGTCCTCTCCGAGGCGCTGCCCCGCCTCGCCGCCGCCGGGGCGAAGGCCGCGCTCTTCATGACCACCGGCTTCCTCGGCCGGCCGGGGTTCCTCGATCCTGCCGGGCTCGTTGCGCTGCACCGCGCCGGCTGGCTCGTCGGCGCCCACGGCCACACCCATCGCTTCCTCTCGCTGCTTCCGCCCGACGAGCTGCACGAGGAGCTCGAGCGGTCGCGCTCGATCCTGGCGGCGGTGCTGGGCCGGGCGCCCACCCACCTGTCGCTCCCCGGCGGCCGCACCTCCGCCGAGGTGGAGCGGGCCGCCCGGGCGCACGGCTTCACCACCCTCTGGACCTCGCGCCCCGGCTGCAACGCGGCGCTGGGCGAGGGCGGGGTGCTGCGCCGGACCGCCATCCGGCGCGGCACCCCCCTCCACCGCTTCGCCCGCCTGTGCCGCGGCGCGCCGCTGGCGCACCTCGCGGACCAGCTCGACATGGGGGCGCGCGGGCTGGTGCGGCGCGCCCTGGGCGACGCGAAGTACCACGCGTTCACCGGCCGGCTGCTCTCGCTGGCCGGCCGCAGGTGACGCCATGGCCTCGCTCGCGAACCCGGCGCTCCCTGGCGCGGCCGAGCTGCTCCTGCCGCAGCCCGGTCATCCGGCGGTGGTCTGGCTCACCCTCGCCCTGCTCTTCCTGATCCTCACCTACGGCGGCTACCCGCTCGTCATCGTGCTGAAGGCGCGCCTCTTCCCGCGCCGGCTCGCGGCGGGCGCGGCCGGGCACCTCCCCACCGTCACCTGCGTGGTCGCGGCCCACGACGAGGGGGAGCTGCTGGTGCGCAAGGTCGAGAACCTGCTGGCGCTCGACTACCCGGCGGAGCGGCTCGACGTGGTGATCGCCGACGACGGCTCGCAGGACGGCGCGCCGGCGCGAGCGCGGGCGCTGTCGCCAGGCCGGGTGCGCGTCGCCTCCAACCCGGTCCAGCAGGGGAAGCCCTCGGCGCTCGCCCGCGCGGTGCCGCTGGCGCGCGGCGAGCTGCTGCTCCTCTGCGACGCCCGGCAGCGCTTCGACCCAGGCGCCGCCCGCGCGCTCGTGCGTCCCTTCGCCGACCGGCGGGTGGGCGCGGCCACCGGCTGCCTCGTGCTCGACCAGGCGCGAGGCCCCGGCGCCTACTGGCGCTACGAGACCGCCATCCGGCGGGCCGAGGGGGGCTGCGGCAGCGTGGTGGGCGCGACCGGCGCCATCTACGCCGTCCGGCGCGAGCTCTTCCCCGACCCCTTGCCGGCCGAGACCATCCTCGACGACGTCTACGTCCCGATGCGAGTCGTGCTCGGAGGGCGCGAGGTGGTCTACGCCCCGGACGCCTTCGCCTTCGATCGCGAGCTCGACCTCGGGCGCGAGTTCACCCGCAAGGTGCGGACGCTGGCCGGCAACTACCAGCTCCTGGTGCTCCTCCCGGCGCTGCTCACCCCGGCCACCAACCCCATCTTCTGGCGCTTCTTCTGGCACAAGGTGGCGCGGCTGGTCTGCCCCTGGGCCCTGCTCGTGGCGCTCGGCGCCTCCTGGCTCGCTCCCGGGCTCCTGCCCCAGGCCGCCTTCGCGCTGCAGCTCTACTGCTACGGGCTGGCGCTGCTCGGGCACCTGCGGGTCGGCCGGACCGGCCGGCTGACCGCCCTCTGCCACACCTTCGTGGCCCTCAACCTGGCCGCGCTCTGGGCGCTCTGGCGCATCACCTCCCGGCAAGCGCGCGTCGCCTGGGTGCAGACCAGCACGCTCGGCGATCTCTAGGGCGCGGCCGGACGCGAGGACCGCGCCGCTCGCACCCTGGGTATCGATCTTCGCCCTCCGCGTCACAATCGCCTGCTGCGGCGCGTCTGTCCTCCCGTGCCGACCATGAAGAGGCGGGGACGAAAGATGAGCCCGAGAGATCTCACCTACAAGCTCTACCTCGGCTGCGAGCGCGGCCCGCTGCGCGAGAGGCTGCTCGGGCTGCTGCGGGACCGGGAGGGCTTCCGCTGGGAGGACGTGAGCCCGGCCCCCGACGCCGGGCGCGCCGAGATGCGGCGCCGGATGCGCGGGGCGGACGCGGTGCTGCTGGTCTCCCCGGAGGACCCGGCCAAGCGGACGGAGCTGGAGCTGGCTCGCGCGCTCGGCCGGCCCATCATCGGCGTGCTGCCGCGCGGGGAGCGCAGCGCTCCAGAGGCGCTCCATCGCGTCGCCGACGAGCTGGTGGGCTGGAGCTCCGACCTGATGGTCGACTCCATCCGCCAGTACGCGCTGCCTTCCTGAGTCGAGCGGTGCCGGCGGCCCTCCTGCGCCGGCCGTGTTACTCATCCCCCGTGCGCGACCGCCGCTACGACTTCCTCTACGAGCGCGAGAAGCAGCCGGTGAAGGGGTACGTGCTCGAGAGGTTCGCCGAGCACCTCGCTAGCGAGCTCTCGCGCTGGCCCCCGCCTTTCGTGGAGTGGGTCTCGGACGAGCTGCGCCGCCGCTACGCCGTCGGGCTCTCGGAGCGGCCGCGCGAGCCCGTCCTCCGCTTCGCGCTGCGGGTGGCGAGGCTCGACCTGGCCCGCGAGTTCGAGGCGGTGGACCAGCTCATGGCCGGCGAGGCCGCGGCCCACTGGCAGACCGAGGCCGAGGCGGCGGCCGGGCACCTGCTCGTCCGCTTCCTCACCGAGAAGGCCCTGTCGCTCAAGGAGTACGCGGAGGGGGTGCCGCTCAGCCGCGCGGACCTGATCGCGATGCTGGACGACGTGGAGCGCCGGCTCGGGCGGATCGCGGGCTGAAGAGCAGCCAGACGATCCCGAGCACCAGCACCGCCGCGCCGACCCACCAGAGCCAGCCGAGGCCCCCGCTGCCGCTGGTGCTCGCCTGGGCGAGCGCCGGGCCGGGCAGCGCCAGGCTGAACAGGATCGAGAGCGCGTCGAGGAGGGCGGATGATCTCATGCGGATCTCTCCGGGGAGAGCATCCGCATCGACCGCCGCCGCGACCACCCCCTCGGGGGACCTACTTCTCCTTCGGCACCTTCTCCCAGTCGGCCAGGAACTTCTTCAGGCCGCTGTCCGTCAGCGGGTGCTGCGCCAGCTGGGCGATGACCGAGTACGGGATGGTGGCCACGTCGGCGCCCAGGCGGGCCGCCTCGAGCACGTGGATCGGGTGGCGGACCGAGGCGACCAGCACCTTCGTCGCGAAGTCGTAGTTCCGGTAGATCTCGAGGATCTGGGCGATGAGCGCCATCCCGTCCTCGGAGATGTCGTCGAGGCGGCCGACGAAGGGCGACACGTAGGTGGCGCCCGCCTTGGCGGCGAGGAGCGCCTGCACCGGCGAGAAGCAGAGGGTCACGTTGGTGCGGATGCCCTCGGAGGCCAGGTCGCGCACGGCGCGCAGCCCCTCGACGATGAGCGGCACCTTGACGACCACGTTGTCGGCCACCTTGGCGAGCTCGTGGGCCTCGCGCATCATGCCCTCGTGGTCGGTGGCGGTCACCTCGGCGGAGACCGGCCCCGGCACCAGCGCCACGATCTCCTTCAGCACCTCGGTGAACTTCCGGCCGGTCTTGGCGACCAGCGACGGGTTGGTGGTCACGCCGTCGCACAGGCCGAGGGCGAGCGCCTTCTTGATGTCGCCGATGTCCGCGGAATCGATGAAGAACTGCATGTCGGCCGTCCTCGGTGGAGGTGGGGAGAGGCGCACGATATAGCGGACCCGGGCCGCCTGCCGCAAGGGGGCTCCGCCGTGCTATACCGCCGGTCCATGACGAGCCGGAAGAGCGGCCGGGTGGTGAAGCTCCCGCCCGCCCGTGCGAGCGCGGCGAAGCGCGCCAAGGAGCTCGCGGCGTACGGCCGGAGCGTGCTCGAGGCCGAGGCGCGCGCCATCGGCGGCCTCACCCTGAACGGCGACTTCGCCCGGGCGGTCGAGTGGATCCTCGCCTGCAAGGGGCGGGTGGTGGTGATGGGGATGGGCAAGTCGGGCTTCATCGCCCAGAAGGTCTCCGCCACCCTCGCCTCCACCGGCACCCCGTCCCACTACGTCCACCCGGCCGAGGCGGCGCACGGCGACCTCGGGCGGGTCGCGCGCGACGACCTGGTGCTGGCCTTCTCCAACAGCGGCGAGACCGAGGAGCTGCTGCGGCTCCTCCCGGCGCTGCGGCGCATCGGCGTGCGGGTGGTGGCGCTCACCCGGAGCCGCGCGGTGCCGCTGGCGCGCGGCGTCGACCTGACCCTCGCCATCGGCCGCATCGACGAGGCCTGCCCCATGGGACTCGCCCCCACCGCCAGCACCGCGGCGCTCCTCGCGCTCGGCGACGCGCTGGCGATGACGGTGATGAAGAACCGCTCCTTCGACCGCGACGAGTACGCGCTCTACCACCCAGGGGGCAAGCTCGGCCGCGGGCTCATGAAGGTGAGCGAGGTGATGCGCGCCGGCGACGGCAACCCGCTGGTCGAGGCGACGGCCCCCCTCTCCGAGGCGGTGGCGGTGATGACCGAGACCCCCGGGCGGCCTGGCGCGGCCACGGTCGTCGACGCCGAGGGGCGGCTGGCCGGCGTCTTCACCGACGGCGACCTGCGGCGGCTGGTGGAGCGGGGCGACACCGACTTCGCCGTGCCGGTCGCCAAGGTGATGTGCCGGAACCCGCGCACGGTGCGGCCGGACGCGCTGGTGATGGACGCGGCGCGGGTGCTGCGGCAGGCGCGCATCGACCAGGTGCCGGTGGTGGACGAGGAGGGCCGGCCGGTCGGGCTGCTCGACGTCCAGGACCTGCTGGCGGCGAGGATCCTCTAGCTCCTTCGGACCGCCCTCTCCCTTGAGGGAGAGTGAGTTTTGCCCGATGCTGGGGAGATGCCAAGCTCTTCCGAGGCGACGCTCCGTGACCAGCTCGTCGAGGTCTGCCGCCGGCTGCAGGCGCGCGACCTCATCGGCGCGGGCGAGGGGAACGTCTCCTGCAGGCTCTCGCGGAACCGGCTCCTGGTGACGCCGTCGGGCGTGGCCAAGGCGTCGCTCCGGCCGGCCGACCTGCTGGTGGTGACGGAGGCTGGCGAGAAGGTGCGCGGCCGGGGCCGGCCCACCAGCGAGCTCGCCATGCACCTCGCGGTCTACGCGGCGCGCCCGGACGCCGAGGCGGCGGTACACGCGCACCCCATCACCGCGGTGGCCCTCACGGTGGCCGGCGCCCCGCCGCCGAACGACCTGCTCCCGGAGGCCTCGGTGGTGCTCGGGCCGGTGGCGCTGGCGCCGTTCGCGACGCCGGGCACGGCGGAGGTGCCCGCCTCGCTCGCGCCGTTCCTGCGGCGCCACGACGTGGTGCTGCTCGAGCGGCACGGGGCGCTGGCGCTCGGCCGCGGGCTCGGCGAGGCGGCCGACCGGATGGAGATCCTGGAGCGGGTGGCGCGGGTCGCCTTCCAGGCGCGGCTGCTCGGCCGCTGCGAGCCGCTGCCGCCGGCCGCGGTGGAGAGGGTACTCGCGGCGGCGCGGAAGGCCGGGCTCTCCAGCCGGTAGCTACAGCGGATAGCGACCGGCCGGGAACAGGTCGAGCGGCGGCGCCTCGCAGAGCAGCTGCGAGACGGTCTTTCCGGTCCCGGGCACCCCGAGCTTCGGCGCCAGCTCGGAGAGCGGCAGGAGCACGAAGCGGCGGCTCACGAGGTGCGGGTGCGGCACCAGCAGCCGCGGCGTGCGCAGCACCTCGCCGCCGAAGAGCAGCAGGTCGAGGTCGAGGGTGCGCGCGGTCCAGCGCGGGGCGCCCGGCTTCCTCCGCGCGGCGCGCTCGGTGAGCTGCAGCAGCGCGTGGAGCCCCGGCGCGGTGAGCTCGCTCTCGAGCTCCAGCACGGCGTTGAGGTAGCGCGGCTGCGGCGGGCCGACGGGGGCCGAGTCGTACACCCGCGAGGCCCGCAGCAGCGCCACCCGCGGCGCGGCGCGCAGCTGGCGGGCGGCGAGGGCCAGGTTCGCCCAGCGATCCCCCAGGTTGGAGCCGACGCCGACGTAGGCCCGCATGGCCGCTCCTACGTGACCGGGTTCTTGAGCACGCCCACCCCGCCCACCTCCACCTCGACCCAGTCCCCGCGCTCGAGCCGGCCCACGCCCTGCGGCGTGCCGGTGGCGACGAGGTCCCCGGGCACGAGCGTCATCACCCGGGAGATGAAGGCCACCAGCGCGTACGGGTCCACCACCATGTCGCGGGTGGAGCCGCGCTGCCGCTCGGTCCCGTTGACGCGGCAGACCACGGTGGTGTCGAGGGGATCGAGGTCGGTCTCGATCACCGGCCCGACCGGGCAGAAGGTGTCGTAGCCCTTGGCGCGGGTGAAGTGCCCCTCGGCGCGCTGGATGTCGCGGGCGGTCACGTCGTTGAGCGCCGTGAAGCCGAACACCGCCTCGCGCGCCTCGGCGGCGGTGCGAGCCCCGGTGAGCGGACGGCCGATGACCACCGCCAGCTCCGCCTCGTGCTGCACGTCGCTCGAGACCTCGGGGAGCCGGATGGCGCCGCCGGGCCCCACCAGCGCGGTGGGCGGCTTGGTGAAGATCAGCGGCTCCTTGGGGACCTCGTTGCCGAGCTCGCGCGCGTGGGCGGCGTAGTTGCGCCCCACGCAGACCACCTTCTGCGGCACGGTCGGCGCGAGGAGCTCCACCTCGGAGAGCGCCAGCGCCGGCCCCTCCGGCAGGCCGCCCATCCAGGGCTCGGCGCCGAGCGCCCTGACCCGAAGTCCCTCGACGAGGCCGTAGCGCTCGCGGCCGCCGCGCCGGAAGCGGCAGGTCCTCACCGCCCGCTCCGCAGCCCCAGCACGTCCGCCATGTCGTAGAGCCCCGGGGCCTTGCCGGCCAGCCAGGCGGCGGCGCGGACGGCGCCGCGGGCGAACTGGTCGCGGGAGGTGGCGCGGTGCGAGAGCTCGATGCGCTCCCCCTCGCCCACGAAGAAGACGGTGTGCTCGCCCACCACGTCGCCGCCGCGGAGCGTCTGCACGCCGATCTCGCGCTTCGTCCGCTCGCCGGTGATGCCGTGGCGGGCGTAGACGAGGTCCTTGGCCGGATCGCGGCCCAGCGCCTCGGCCGCCACCTCGGCGAGCCGGAGGGCGGTGCCGCTGGGGGCGTCCTTCTTGCGGTTGTGGTGCATCTCCAGCACCTCGACGTCGTACCCCTCGCCGAGGATGCGGGCCGCCTCGCGCACCAGCGCGAAGACCGCGTTCACGCCCACGCTCATGTTGGGGGAGAGGACGATGGGCGCGCGCGCCGCCGCCGCCTGCACCCGCGCCTTCGTCTCGGCGGTGAAGCCGGTCGACCCGATGACCAGCGCCGCGCCGCGCGCCGCGCAGAGCTCGGCGTGGCCGGCGGAGGCCTCATGGCTGGTGAAGTCGATCACCACCGGCCTCGAGAGCCCCTCGAGGGCGGCGGCGAGGTCGTCCTTCACCGGCACGCCGTTTCGGCCCAGCCCGGCGAGCTCGCCGGCGTCGGTGGAGCGGGCCTGGCCCGGCCGCTCCACGCCGGCGGCGAGCCGCAGCCCCTCCGCGCCCTGGAGGCAGCGGACGATGGTGGTGCCCATGCGGCCGGCGGCGCCGGTGACGACGACGTCGGTCATGCGAGCGCGATCCCGTAGCGGGTCATGGCCTCACGGACCACGGTGAGGCTCTTCTCCGAGACCGACACCAGCGGCAGCCGCAGCTCCGGGCCGACCTTGCCGAGGAGGTTCACGCCGGCCTTGACCGGCCCGGGGTTGGTCTCCACGAACATGGCGCGGTTCAGGTCGGCCATGCGCACCTGCGCGGCGAAGGCCTCGGCGAAGCGGCCGGCGCGGGCGAGGTGCACCAGCTCGGCGAACTGGCGCGGGGCGATGTTGGCCACCACCGAGATGACGCCGTGGCCGCCGCAGGCGAGGTACGGGACGGCGGTGAAGTCGTCGCCGGAGAGGTACGAGATCGCGTCCTTGCCGCACTTCTCCACCAGCTGGACCTGCCGGTCCATGTTGGCGGTCGCCTCCTTGATGCCGACGATGGCGCCCGCCTTGACCAGGCGCGCCACCGTCTCCGGGAGGAGGTCGACCGAGGTGCGCGAGGGGACGTTGTAGGCCACCACCGGGAAGCGCGTCGCGTCGTGGATGGCGACGTAGTGCCGGTAGAGCCCCTCCTGCGTCGGCTTGTTGTAGTAGGGCGTGACCACCAGCGCGGCGTCGGCGCCGAGCTCCTTCGCCGACTGCACCGCGGCGATCGCCTCGCGGGTGGAGTTCGAGCCGGCGCCGGCGATGACCGCCGCCTTGCCCTTGGCCACCTCGACCACCGCCTTCACCACCTCGGCGCGCTCGGCCGCGGTGAGGGTCGCGCCCTCGCCGGTGGTGCCGCAGGGGACGATGCCGTCGGTGCCCTCTGCGAGCTGCCAGGACGTGAGCTCGCGCAGCGCGCGCAGGTCGACCGCACCGTCCCGCATGGGGGTGACGATCGCAACCATGGAACCTTCGAATCTCATGCGTTCCTCCGCCGCCTGGGGGCCTGCGACTCTACCCGAACCGAAGGCTTTGTGAACCGGCGCGGGCGGGGGCTGGCGGCCTCCCCGCGGACGAGGTCGGCCAGGGTCTCGCGGCGGCGCGCCAGGAAGGCCTGGTCGCCGTCCACCAGCACCTCGGCGGCCCGGGTCCGGGTGTTGTAGTTGGACGACATGGCGAAGCCATAGGCGCCGGCCGAGCGCACGCAGAGCAGGTCGCCCGGCTCGAGCGGAGGCAGCCGCCGCTTCTTGCCGAGGAAGTCGGAGGACTCGCAGACCGGGCCGACCACGTCGGCGACCACCGGAGCGGCGCCCTCCACCGGCCGGACCGGCTCGATCTCGTGGTGGGCGCCGTAGAAGGCCGGGCGCACCAGGTCGGTCATGGCGGCGTCCACCACCACGAAGTTCCGGCGCCCGTTCTTCTTCGTGTAGAGCACCTGCGTCAGGAGGACGCCGGCGTTGCCCACCAGCACCCGCCCCGGCTCGAGAAGCACCTCGCCGTCGAAGCGCGCGAGGGCCTTCTTCACCGCCTCGCCGTACTCGTCGGGGTGCGGCGGCTCCTCGTCCCGGTACTGGATGCCGAGGCCGCCGCCGACGTCGAAGTGACCGATGCGGATCCCCTGGCGCGAGAGCTCCTTCACCAGCCCGAGGGTGCGGTCGATGGCCTCGGTGAACGGGGCCACCTCGGTGATCTGCGAGCCGATGTGGAGCGCCACGCCCTTCACCGCCAGCGCCTCGTCCTTGGCGGCGAGGGCGTAGAGCCGCAGCGCGTCCTCGACGGAGACGCCGAACTTCGACTCCTTGAGGCCGGTGGCGATGTAGGGGTGGGTCTTGGGGTCCACCGCCGGGTTCACGCGCAGGGCGATGGGGGCCTTCTTGCCGAGGCGGCGCGCCACGATGGAGACGCGCGCCAGCTCGGCGGCGCTCTCCACGTCGAGCACCTTCACCCCCGCCTCGAGGGCGAAGGCGATCTCGTCGTCGCGCTTGCCGACGCCGCTGTAGACCACCTTCTTCGCCCGGCCGCCGGCCTGGAGCACGCGGTAGAGCTCGCCGCCGGAGACGATGTCGAAGCCGGAGCCGAGCTCCGCGAAGGTGCGCAGGACGGCGAGGTTGGAGTTGGCCTTGATGGCGTAGCAGACGAGGTGCTTCAGCCCCTTGAGCGAGCGGTCGAGCACCTTCCAGTGCCGCTTCAGCGTGGCCGTCGAGTAGACGAAGAGCGGGGTGCCATACTCCTCGGCGAGGCGGGGCAGCGGGATCCGCTCTGCGTGCAGGACGCCGTCCTCGAGCTGGAAGTGGTTCATCGGGACTCCGGGGTGGCGCCGCCGTCGGGGGCGGGGGTGGCTGAAGGGGCGGGGGTGGCTGAAGGGGCGGGGGTGGGCGCGGGCGCGGCGGCCGGGACCGCCTCGGCGTCGGGGCGCGGCGGGTGCGGGTAGCCCTTCACGCCGCAGCCGGCAGCGAGAAGCGAGAGGGCGAACAGGAGCCTCATGGCCGCCCCTCCCCGGCCCTTCCCACGCAGTGGGGAGGGTGAGCCTCGGCGCCGCGCCGTGGTGCTCAGCCGCGCTGCGCGCTCTTCCCCTCTCCCGCGGAGTGGGGGAGGGACAGTGAGGGGGCCGCCGTGCGGCCTCACCGCCCGCTCCGGAGCGCCTTCGTCCACCGCGCCAGCTGGGCCTTCACCTGCTTCGGCCCTGGCGCGCCGACGATCTCGCGGCGGCGCAGGCTCTCCTCGGCGTCGAAGCGGCGCAGGATGTCGGGTCCGAACTTGGGGTGGAAGCTCCGCCACTCCTCGGCGGTGAGGCGCGCCAGCGGGCGCCCCTCGCGCGTGGAGAAGGCGGCCGCCTTGCCCACCGCCTCGTGGGCCTCGCGGAAGGGCACACCCGCGTCCACCAGGTACTCGGCGGCGTCGGTGGCGAGCGCCTCGCCGTCGCCGAGCGCGGCGCGCATGACGTCGGCGTGGAAGGTGGCGGTCTCGACCGCGCCGGCGAGGGCGTCGAGGGTGAGGGTGAGCGCCTTGGGACCGTCGAGCAGCGGGCGCTTGTCCTCCTGCAGGTCGCGGTTGTAGGCGAGCGGCAGGTTCTTCACCATCGCCAGCAGCGACACCAGGTCGCCGATGGCGCGGGCGGCGCGGCCGCGCGAGAGCTCCGCCACGTCGGAGTTCTTCTTCTGCGGCATGAGCGAGCTGCCGGTGGCGAAGGCGTCGTCGAGCGTCATGAAGCCGAACTCGCGGGTGGTCCAGAGCACGATCTCCTCGCCGAGGCGGGAGAGGTGCACCGAGGCGAGGGCGCAGCCGAAGGAGAGCTCGATGGCGCTGTCGCGGTCGGAGACGGCGTCGAGGGAGTTCTGGGTCACCCCGGCAAGGCCGAGGGCGCGGGCGGTCCGCTCGCGGTCGAGCGGCAGGGTGGTGCCGGCGAGGGCGCCCGAGCCGAGCGGCGAGATGGCGGCCCGGCGGCGCACCTCGGCGAAGCGCTCGCGGTCGCGCCCCAGCATCTCCACGTAGGCGAGGAGGTGGTGGGCGAGCGACACCGGCTGGGCGCGCTGGAGATGGGTGTAGCCGGGGAGCAGCGTCTGCTCGTGCCGCTTCGCCTGGGCGAGGAGCGACTTCATGAGCCGCACCAGGGCGGCGTCGCAGAGGTCGCAGCCCTTCACGATGAAGAGCCGCTCGTCGAGCGCCACCTGGTCGTTGCGGCTCCGGCCCGCGTGCAGGTAGCCGGCGTCCTTCCCGACCAGCTCGCCGAGGCGCCGCTCCACGTGCGTGTGCACGTCCTCCAGCGCCGCGTCCAAGGCGATCTTCCCGGCGGCGAACTCCTCCCGCACCTGATCGAGCGCGGCCGCGATCCGCCCCGCCGCCGCCTTCGGCACGATGCCCTGCGCCGCCAGCATGGCCACGTGGGCCTGGCTGCCGCAGATATCCTCCGCGTAGAGGGCGCCGTCGTCCTGGATCGACACCGAGAGCGCCACGAGGCGGGGATCGGCCTCGCCCGAGAGGGCGGCGCGGGAGATGGGTTTCGCCTGGGTCTTCGCGTTCATGGAGGGGGCGGGACGCTACCACAGCCGGCGAGCGCCGGGGAGCGGCCGGAACCGTCCGCGGCGCGCCCGGCTCACACCGGTCGCAGGGTCGCCGCGGCGCCCTCTCCCCTCACCGGAGGCACGACATGGCAGGCACCACCGAGCTCCTCGTCACCTTCCCCGGCGGCAAGCGCGTCGACGCGCAGCTGGGTTCGCTGGTCATCCGCACCGACCAGCCGGAGCGCGCCGGCGGGGCCGGCTCCGCCCCCACGCCCTACGAGCTCTTCCTCGCCTCGGTCGGCACCTGCGCCGGCATCTTCGTGCTCGGGTTCTGTCAGCAGCGGGGGCTCCCCACCGACGGGATCCGGATCGCGCAGCGGGCGCACCACGACCCGGAGACCGGCGCGCTCACAGAGGTGGAGCTCGACGTGGAGGTGCCGGCGAGCTTCCCCGAGAAGTACCGGGACGCGCTCGTCCGGGTCGCGGATCAATGCAAGGTCAAGAAGGCGATCCAGACGCAGCCGCCGTTCCGCGTGCGGACGGTGGTGCGGTAGCAGGAGCCCCTCCCCTGCCCTCCCCCGCTCGCGCGGCAGAGGGGGGCAGCGGGAGATCCTCTAGAACTTGATGGCGAGCCCGCTGCGGATGGCGTGGGCGCGGCTGATGCCCTCGTGCCCGAGCGAGTCGGCGTAGTCGAGCCCCTCGAGCGGCTGGAAGAGGCCGTACTTGAGGAAGGCGGTGAAGCCGTCGTCCGAGGTGTACTGCACGCCCAGATCGCCCTCGATGCCGAGCGGGGTGTGGCCGGTGCCGGGGCCGGTGGAGGACGGGGTAGACTCGCCGTAGATCGCCTGCGAGTAGATGACCGAGAAGGTGGCCGCCAGGCCGGGCAGCATCTCCCAGCGCACGGTGGGCTTCAGGTACCAGGCCTCGGTGATCTCCTTCATGATCTCGCGCCAGAAGATCATGTCCACCCGGTAGGCCGGGTTGAAGCCGAAGCCGCGGGCGTCGAGCACGCGGTCGCTGGCGTAGTACTGCGGGCCGAAGAGGACGCCGTAGGTGGGCGCGGTGGCGCTCGGCACGCTGCGCCCGTAGACGTTCCCCATGCCCGGGTCCTTGTCGCCGCTCGCGAGGCCCCACTCGCCCGAGAGGGTGAGCTTGCCGTCCAGGAAGCCGTAGCTGGCGCGGAGCACGCCGCCGAACTGGCGCAGCAGCACCGGGCCGAGCGTGGTGGCGGGGTCGTCGGAGACGTTGCCGATCTGCCCGTAGACGCCGACCGCCTCGCCCTCCAGCTTGAGCTTGCCCTTCTGCATCCTGGCCCAGAGGTCGATGGTGTGGGCGTAGGCGTCGCGGTGGACGTAGGAGGGCTGGGTGGGCGAGGCCTTCTGGCCGCTAAAGTTGTCGCTGGCGGCGGCGGCCGCGTCGGTGAACTGGTAGGTCTGGGTGCGGTAGCTGTAGTAGAGGCCGTAGTTCCAGCTCGCCACGCCCTGCTCCAGCTTGCGGCGCAGCTCGTCCTCGGTGTCCTCGTGGATGATCTTGACGCCCAGGGAGCGCACGTCGTCGGCCTGATCCCGGTCGATCGCCTGGCCCACGCCGGCGGTGGTGTGCACGTCGGCGGTGGTGATCCCCGACGAGACGTAGTCCCACATCGGCACGATGGTCAGGTTGCCGAGCGGCGTCCCCGGCACCGGGATGGCGAACTGGATCCGGTCCACCGAGTCGCCGTAGTCGTCGTCGAGGCCGTTGCCGGCGTGGGTGAGGATGCCGAGGCCCCAGGAGGACGGCATGCGGCCGAAGCTCAGGAGGCCCACCGGCGTCAGCACCTCGCCCCAGGCGCGCTTGGCGGCGACCGCGGCGCGGTCGGAGTTGACGCCGTAGAGCGGCGAGGTGGTGCCGCTGGTGCCGAAGGCGCCCAGGCTGAAGTCGTTCGAGTACGGGTTCGAGCCGAGCACCACGTTGTCGAGCAGGTCGACCTGCGACAGCACCCGGATCTGCTCGGAGACGTTGAGGACCGGCTCGAGCCGCAGCCGCATGTTGGCCGAGGTGAGGGTGCCGTGCTTCACCGAGTAGGCAGGCACGTTCGCGGCGTTGTAGGAGGTGTCGACGATGGGGCGCGGATAGATCCAGTAGCCGGCCGCGTCGGGGTCGCGGTTCAGGTCGAGGTGGTCGAAGAGGTCGGCGCGGAAGCGCAGGTAGCCGTGGATCTGGAGGAAGTCGAGCTTGGGGCGCTCGGCCACGTCGGCCGACTCCATGAACTCGCGAGCCGACTGCGCCCCCTGCAGCTCGGCGCGAAGCTCGTCCCGCATCTCCGCCTTGGCCTTCTCGACCTCGCGCGCCACCGCGTCCTTGACCGCCTTCTCCTGGTCGGGCGCGAGCGCGGGCGGCAGCGCACCGGCCGGCGGCTGCGCGGCGGGGGTGGCGGGCTGGGTCGCGACCGGCGCCGGCGCGGCCGGCTGCTCCTTGGTGGGCGCGGCGGCGCCGGTGAGCAGCGGGACCGCGAGGAGTGCGACGAGAAGCCGGTTCATGGGTACCCCTGTGGAGCGGACGGCAAGGCGCTCGTCCGTCCCTGTGAGAACCGGCTTTTCAAGCACGCGAAGCGCGCGGAAGTCAAGGAGTCTTGGGGCCCTGGCGCAGCTCCACCAGCACGCCGCGGCCGCCCTTCGGGTGGACGAAGGCGACCCGGGCGCCGCCCGCTCCCGGGCGCGGCTTCTCGTCGAGGAGCGGCGCGCCCTTGGCCTTGAGGGCGGCCATGGCCTGCTCGATGTCGGGCACCTCCACGCAGACGTGGTGGAGCCCCTCTCCGCGCTTCTCGAGCGCCTTGTGCATGGGGCTGTCGGGGGAGGCCGGCGCGACCAGCTCGATGCGGCCGGCGCCGTGGCCGAAGATCGCCACCTTCACCTTCTCGCTCGGCACCTCCTCCACCTCGGCGAGCGGGAGGCCGTAGACGTCGCGGTAGAGCTCGATGGCGGCGTCGAGGTCGGAGACGAGGATGGCGACGTGGTCGAGACCGGGCATGGGACCTCCGAGGAAGGGGGGCGAAGTATACTTCACCGATCGCGCAGGTCGGGGAGGCTCCGATGGAGCGGGTGTTCGAGGCGAGCTGGGACGCGAAGCTCAAGACCAGCACCGCGCTGGTGCTGGTGATCCTGACCACCGCCGCGGCCTTCCTCGCGAACGCGGCGCAGCGGCTCCCGGCGGAGGCCCGGCCGGCGGCGCTGACCGTGGCGCTCGCGCCGCTCCTGCTCGTCGCGCTCGGCTCCTGGGCCTGGGCGCCGCGCGCCTTCTGACGGGAGAACGCCGCCCAGGCGGCAACGCCAGCGCGTGCGGCACCGTCCCGGATGGGTGAGTTTACTATCGCCGGCGGATGTTGTCTCACGGTGAACCGGTCCGAAGTGGGCAGTAACGAAATGGACTGGGCACATGGGTGACAGACGCTGGGGCACGCCTGGAGGTGCGCGTGCCCTGGAAAGTGAGAGACCCCGTGTCGGGACGGATGCTGTTCGTGAAGCGGTGGCTCGAGGGCGAGCGGGTGACCGACATCTGTCGCGAGTTCGGAATCAGCCGAAAGACCGCCTACAAGACGTGGTGCCGTTCCCGCCGGGCAGCGAAGGCCTCTCCGTAGGAGGCGCAGAGGCCTTCACTACGAGCCGGCTCCCAATGGGACAACCTCGTTCACCCATCCAAGCGAACCCATCGAAGTCGATCGATTCTCGTTGACCGGGTTCTACACGATCCGACCGCGCGCTCTCGCCAGCACCAGCAATCTGGCGGTGTCGCGCGCCCGCGTCGGCGACGCCGCGCGCGAGCGGCGCGAGCGTGGAGGAGCGGACCCCCTCTCCGGAAAACGCACCGGTGAGGCAGCCAGGCCCCTTCCCGGAGTCCTCGAAAACGCATGCGAACATGGTCCTCATCTACGGGGGTGGCCCATGCCCGCAGTCCTCTCGTCGTCGTCCCTCACCTCGCTCGACTCCGCCGCCCTCGCACGCCGCCTCGGCGAGCTCGCCGGTGACGAGCGGCGCGTCCAGACCGACTTTCTCCTCCATCTGGAAGTCTTCGATCGCCAGCGCGGCTATCTCGAGGCGGGCTACTCGTCGCTCTGGGAGTTCTGCCTGGAGGCGCTGCACCTGCGCGAGGGCGCGGCCGGGCGCCGCATCGCGGCGATGCGCGTCCTGCGCCGGTTCCCGGTGCTCGAGGGCGCGCTGCGCGAGGGGAAGCTCTGCCTGTCCACGCTCGGGCTGCTGGGGCCGGTGCTGACGGATGAGAACTTGAACGAGGTCGTCGAGCGGGCCGCCTTCCGCACCCGGGCCGAGGTGGACCGGCTCGTCGCGTCGCTGCAGCCGAGAGCGGCGCCCAAGGACGGGATCCGGAAGCTGGCCGGCCATAGGCACTTCGCGACGGAGGAGGCGAAACCCTTTGCTGGCGACGACGTCCTCGGAGCTGTGCCCGACGTCGCGCCGGCCGCGCCGCTGCCATCACCGTCGACGAAGGACGAGCAGCCAACTCCTCCGGCGCCCGCGGCTCCCACCCTTCTTACCTCGGCTGCGGCCGCGCCGCGCGAAGAGCCGGCCCTCCCCAGCAGCCGGTTGCGGCCCGAGCTCCGTCCGGTATCCGACGAGAGCTACTCGCTGCGCGTCACCCTCGACGCCGCCTTCAAGGGCGAGCTCGACCAGCTCCGTCAGCTCCTCAGCCACAAGGTGCCGAGCGGAGACCTGTCGGCGGTCCTGCGGGAGGCGGTCCGCTGCGCCATCGAGAAGCACGGCAAGCGGCGCGGGGCGGTGGCGCCTACCAGGAAGGCGGCCACCTCGAACCGAGCGAACGCTGTCGCGCAACCGGCCAGCGGAGCGGCCAAGGCGATCCCGGACCCGGAACTGGAGGCCAGCCCAGCCGCGGCGCCTACAGGAACTGCCGTGGCGCTCGCAAATGAGGGCAGCGCAGCGAACCGGCCCGCAAGTGGGCACCCGAGCCCGCGGTCCAGGCCAACCATCCCCGCCGCCCTCCGCCGCGAGGTCTGGGCGCGCGATCGAGGCCGGTGCACCTGGCGCGGGGAGGACGGGCACCGCTGCGAGAGCCGCTGGCAGCTCGAGTTCGACCACGTGGTGCCGGTGGCGCTCGGCGGGCCGACGGACGCCGCCAATCTTCGACTGGCCTGCCGCGCGCACAACACCTTCCACGCGGAGGAGGTCTTCGGCCGGGAGCACATGGCGCGCTTCCGACGCGAGGCGCCCCGGCAGGGTGAATCTGCTATCGCCAGCGGCGGTGAGCGCTGACCGACTGCGGACCGCAGCGGGGCTCGGGGGAGCCACGGCGGCGCGACTTCCGCTCGACGTCGGCGGCGTTCGTCGGACCGCCGAGCGCCAACCGCATCGCCAGCCGCCCCCGCCCCCCCGCGACGCCGGCGTGCTCACCCCCTGCCAGTCGCCGACCTCTTCCCCCACCTGCGGCATGCAACCGCGCCGCGCGCCCTTGCATGCGCCCTACCTCACCGCCCCCGCGCCCAGCACCTTCAGCGCCCCGAGCAACCCCACCGTGTCGACCTGCGTGCCCCGCCCGAGCGCGATGTGGGTCGGGTCGGCGACCGGCTGATCGAAGGTGGGATCTACGGAGATCCACTCGTCGCCGGCCTTCACCTCGGCCCAGGCGTGCCAGTAGAGCGCCGGCACGCCGTCGTCGTAGCGGGCGTAGACGAGGCCGTGGACCCCGCGGGCGGGGACGCCGGCGGCGCGCGCCAGCGCGAGGAAGAGCAGCGCGTGCTCGGTGCAGTCACCCTTGCCGGTGCGCAGCACCTCGCTGGCCCGGTCGTGGCTCGCGCCGTAGGCCTTCTCGAGGCGGCGGTAGACGTGGTGGACGATGCGGATGGCGCTGGCGTAGGTGCCGCGGGCGTCGCCGACCACCTCCCTCGAGAGCGCCACCAGCCCCGGGTCCTGCCAGTCGATCTCGGGCGTCGCCTCGAGCAGCTCACCGGCGCGCCCGGCGGCGCGGGGCGGATCGCGCGCCGGGTCGGCGGCGAGCGGGCGGCGGGCGCGGACGGTGAGGAGCGTGGCGCCGCCGGGGCCGTCGGCATAGCTCTGCCGGCCGCCGTCGGCCTCGCCGCGGAAGTTCTTCGGCAGCCCCGCGAGCCGGTAGCGCACCGCGCCGGGGACGGCCCGCGGCAGGTCGTTCGGCACCGGCACGCGCGCGAGGGTGAAGAGGTCCACCTGGTCGAGCCGCTTCGCCACCTCGGGCGGCTCGGCCTTGGCCACCAGCGAGTCGCCGTAGCGGATCTCGGTGACGCGGCCGTCGGCGGTCACCGTGACGCGCGCCGGGAGCCGGTCGCCCTGCTCCTCCTCCAACACTACGTCGACCTCGGCCTGCACGCCGCCGGCGGCGACCTTCTCGCGCCCCTGGTAGCGGTCGGCCATCCGGCGCACGCGGAGCTGCTCGGTCTCGAGCTGCGACCCGCTCACCGTGGCGCGGGTCGCGGCCGCCAACCGGGCCGCGTCGGCCTGCTCGGCGGTCTCGCCGGGCGCAGGGAGGGTGCGCCGCTCCGGCGGGGCGCCGGCCGAGGTGAGCGTCACCTGGCACTCGGCGGGCGTGCAGGCGCCCTCGAGCGTGCGCTCGCCGCCGTCGCCCGCGCGGGCGCTCCGGAACGACAGCAGCCGGCCGCCGGGCCGGGCCTCGTAGACCTTCTCGTCGCGCTGCGAGCGGCGCACCTGCTTGCCGCCCACGCTCGCCTCGAGGACGGTCTCCGCCTTCGCGACCAGCACCTCGGCGCCGCCGCGCGTCTCGCGGCCGACCTGCAGGGTCGACCAGCCGGCCTTCTTGCCGACGAGGTAGAGCCCGAACCACTCCGGGCCGGCGGGGCGGTGGAGGGTGAGGATGGTGGGGGAAGCGTCGGGGCCCGGCGCGGGCGAGGGGGCGGCAGCCGGCGCGGTCGCGATCGCGGTCGGCGCCGGGACCCCGGCGGCGTCCCGACCGCGGCAGGCGGTGAGTGCGGTGGCGAGCGCGAGGGGGAGGAGGAGGTTCCGCATGAGGTCCCACTTCTAACAAAAACTCGCGTCCGGAGCCTTCCACGCGACAATCGACGGCGTGGGCGTCCTCCTCGCCGCGATCTTCGCCGTCTCGGTGGCCGCCGCCGCCGCGAACGGGCGCATGGCGGCGCTGACCGGCGCGGCGATGCAGTCGGCCCAGCAGGCGGTCACGCTGGCGCTGGGCCTCGCCGGCGTGATGGCGCTCTGGCTCGGGCTCATGAAGGTGGCCGAGGAGGCGGGGCTGGTGGCGCTGCTCGCCCGCGCGGCGCGGCCGCTCCTGCGCCGGCTCTTCCCGGAGGTCCCGCCGGAGCACCCGGCCATGGGCGCCATGCTCCTCAACCTCTCCGCCAACCTGCTCGGCCTCGGCAACGCCGCCACGCCGTTCGGCGTCGAGGCGATGCGGCGGCTCGACGAGCTGCGCGAGGCCGACGGCGCGCCGGCCGGCGCCGCCACCGACGCCCAGGCGCTCTTCTGCGCCATGAACACCGCCTCGCTGCAGCTCGTGCCGGCGAGCGTCATCGCGCTCCGCGCCGCCGCCGGGTCGCGCGCGCCGGCGGAGATCATCGGGGCCACCCTGCTCGCCACCTCCTGCTCGGTGGTGGTGGCGGTCGCGGCGGCGAAGCTGCTCCGGCCGCTGTTCCCGGTCCGCCGGGGCGAGGAGGGGCGGCCATGAGGCTCCTCGAGATCACCGCCTCCCTGGCCCTCCCCCTCCCACGGAGAGGGGAAGCCACATGGCGCTGAGGCACGCGCTCGAGCTCGCGAGCGCCTGGGCGGTGCCGCTCCTCATCGCCGGCATCCCGCTCTTCGCCCTCTCTCGCAAGGTGAAGGTCTACCCGGCCTTCGTGGACGGGGCGAAGCAGGGCTTCGAGACGGCGGTGCGGATCATGCCGCCGCTGGTGGCGGTGCTGGTGGCGCTGGGGATGCTCCGCGCCTCGGGCGCCCTCGACCTGGCGGCGCGCGCGCTCGCCCCGCTCACCGGACGGGTCGGCCTCCCCGCGCCGGTGCTGCCGCTGCTGCTGGTCCGGCCGCTCTCCGGCGGCGGCGCGCTCGGGGTGGTGAGCGACGTGCTCCGCGCCGAGGGGCCCGACTCCTACGCCGGTCGGCTCGCCTCGGTGATGGCCGGCTCCACCGAGACCACCTTCTACGTGCTGGCGGTCTACATGGGGGCGGTCGGGATCGGCCGCTACCGCCAGGCGCTGCCGGCCGCGCTGCTCGCCGACGCCGCCGGCTTCGCCGCCTCGGTGATCGTGGTCCGCGCGCTGTTCCCCTGATCGCCCGGCGCGCCCTCGGGGCGGCGCCGGTAGACCACCGCGCCGCCCGGCGCCGCCACCGGCGCGTAGTGCGCGCGCAGGTACCGCTCCAGCTCCGGGAAGGCCGAGAGCGGGATGCGCGACCAGTGGTGGATGTCGGCCGGCGCGGTGTCCACGAAGACCGCCGGCCGGTTCCGCTCGAGATCCTCGAGGGTGGCGCGCACGTCCCGGTCCGAGCGGTGAGCGGCGGCGTCGAAGCCGGGCGGCAGGTGGCCGGGGTCGAAGTTGCCCTCGTGCACCGAGCAGGTGAGGTAGCGCGTCCCCGGCAGCCGCTGCGAGAGGTAGTAGATGGGCGAGTAGTGGCCCCAGACGAAGAGCCGGTCGGCGGGGCCGGTGTTGGCGCGGAGCCAGGCCGCCAGCGCGCGCGAGCGCGGCTCCTGCCCCGGGTAGTCGCGCAGGAGCCCGCGGGCGAGACCGTAGCCGGTGGTCCCGAGCGCGGGGAGGAGGAGCAGCGCCGCCAGGCCGACGCGCCGCCAGCGCCCGAAGTCGCGCCAGCCGGCCGCGAGCCGCGCCAGCCCGGGCGCCGCCAGCAGCGCCAGCGGCGGCGCGAACTGCAGGAAGTAGTGCTCGTAGAAGCGCCCGCCGGCGCTCACCGGCAGCCAGGTGAGGAAGAGGGTGAGCGCGAGCGCCCGCCGCACCGGATCGCCCTCCCCCACCCCGCGCGCCTCCCGCGCCGCCAGCAGCCAGAGCAGCAGCGTGGCGCCGAGCACGCACTCGGCGAAGGAGGCGATGAAGCGCGGCAGGGCCGCGTCGCCGGCCAGGCGCGACACGTAGAGGAAGTTCCGGGCGAAGACCCAGTCGTAGAAGGGCGCGAACCGGCCGGCGGCGGCGAACCAGCCGGCGGTCGCGAGCCAGGGCAGGGCCGAGCCGGCGGCGAGCAGCAGGAAGCCCCGCAGCGCGGCGCGGCGCTCCCGCCCCTCCCAGGCCTGCCAGAGGAGCGCCAGCCCGAGCCCGAGGTCGAGCACCGCCGCCTGGTGCTTCACCAGGCTGGCGGCGCCCACGCAGAGCCCGGCGGCGAGGTCGAGCCCGGGGCGGCCCTCGCGCCGCGCGCGGACGAAGAGGAGCAGCGCCGCCGCCGCCGGGAGGTTCATCACCAGCTCGGCCGAGACCGAGGGGAGCTCGACCATGCCGGCCAGCACCGAGGCGAAGGCGGCGCACCAGCCGGCGAGCTCGTCGCCGGTCCAGGCCCGCGCCGCCGCGCGCGCCAGGAGCGCGGTGGCGAGGACCAGCAGCACGCCCGCCACCCGCATCGGCCAGATGTCGAAGGCGAGGCCGGAGGGGAGGAAGGCGAGGTAGGCGAGCGGCGGCTTGATGTCGGCGACGTCGACGTACAGCCGCCCGCCCTTCGCGACCGCGCGCGCCAGGATGGTGAAGTCGCACTCGTCGATGTTGAGGAGCCCGAAGAGGAACCCGGGCAGGCGGGTCGCCAGCACCAGCGCAGAGAGGGCGGCGAGGGCGCGGCGGTCGCGGGCGGCGAAGGAGGGCATCCGGGAGGGCCTCGCGCCTGGCGCCGGGGGGCGACGGGCGGGGGCGGCGCAGTCTAGAATGAAGGCGAGGCGCGAGGCCAGCGCACCGGGGCCAACCCGGGGCCGCCTCGCGGTGGGATGACCGAAGAGACCACGCAGATCGCCCCGGGCGTCGCTCCGGAGACCGCGGCGACGCCGCGCCTGGTCGCGCCGCCGCTCTGGGCGCTGCTCCCCATCTTGTTCTCGGCCGTGCTCGCCACCGCCTTCGGCAGCTTCCTGCTCGCCCGCGACGCCTCGCGCTTCGTGGGCTTCTGGCCCGCCGCCGGCCTGGTGGTGGGCGCGCTGCTGCTCTCGGACCAGCGCCGCTGGCCTGCGCTGATCGCCACCGCGGTGGCGGCGACCACCGTCTTCAACGCCTGGAACGGGCAGCCGCCCGCGATGCTGGCCGGCTTCGCACTGGTCAACGCGACCGGCGAGCTCCTCGCGGCGCACCTGGCGCGGCGGCTCTGCCGCGGACCGCCCGATCTCGGCAAGGTCCGGGACGCGCTGAAGCTCCTGTCGGTGGCCTCCTTCCTCGCCTCGCTCGCCTCGGGCCTGCTCGCCGCGACCCTCCTGCACGCCAGCCGGGGCCTGCCCTTCGCCGAGACCTGGTTCGGGATCTGGATCGGCACCGGGCTCGGGATCCTGGTGGTGGCCCCGGCGGTGCTGACCTGGGCCGGGCCGTTCGGAGAGCGTCCGGCGGCGGGGCGGGTCCTCGAGGCGATGGCGCTCGCCGCGCTCCTCGCCGGGACCTGCGCGGTGGTCTTCGGCCGCGCCGGGCACGGCCTCCTCACCGACGAGTTCCTGCTGGTCCCCGCCACCGTCTGGGCGGCCCTGCGGTTCGGCCTGCGCGGCGCCACCGCCAGCGGCATGGCCGTGGCCCTGGCCACCTTCTGGGCGACGGCGCACGGCACCGGGCCGTTCGGGGGCGGTCCCATGGACCCCTGGAGCGCCAGCCTCACCGCCGAGATCTACGTCGGCGTCGCGCTCACCACCAACCTCGTGCTGGCGAGCGTGGTGGAGGAGCGCCGCCGCGCCTCCGAGGCGCTGCGCCGCTCCCAGCGCGCCCTGCGGCTGCTCGACGCCTCCCTCGATCGCGCCGTCGATTACCTGTGCTGCGTCACCCCCGGCGGCCGGCTGGTCTACGCCAACGAGACCCTGTGCCGGCTGCTGCAGCGGCCGCGCGCGGCGGTCCAGGGGCGCCTGCTGTGGGAGGTGTTCGCCGACCCCTCGATGGAGCAGTGGCGCGAGATCTGGAGGGAGGTGCAGCGCTCCGGGAGCTCCACGTACGAGCTGTCGATGGCGCCGCTCGGCGGCGGCGAGGGGCAGTCGGTCGAGGTGCGCTCGAGCCTGGTGCGCTTCGGGGACCAGGACTACTGCGTCAGCACCGGGCGCGACCTGCGGGAGCGCAAGCAGGCCGAGGCGGCGCTGCGGATGGCGGGGGTCGGCACCCTCGCGGCCGGGATGGCGCACGAGATCAACAACCCGCTCGCCTACGTCCTCGGGAACCTCTCCTGGCTCCGCGAGCAGCTCGGCCAGCTCGGCGAGTCCCTGCCCCCGGGTGCCGGCGGGGAGCGGCTGCTCGGGCAGCTCCAGCAGGTGCTCCGCGAGACCGAGGAGGGCACGGAGCGGGTTCGCGTGATCGTGCGCGACCTGCGGCTCTTCTCGCGGGCCGCCGAGGAGGAGCCCTCCGGCACCACCGACGTGCGCCGCGCCCTCCGCAGCGCCGTCAGCCTGGCGCAGAACGAGCTGCGCCACCGGGCCCGGCTGGTCACCGAGCTCGCCGAGGTGCCGCCGGTGGCCGGCAACGAGCACCGGCTCGGCCAGGTGTTCCTGAACCTCCTCGTGAACGCGGCGCAGTCGATCCCGGAGGGGCACGCCGACGAGAACGTGGTGCGGCTCTCCGCCCAGGCCACCGCCGCGGGCGAGGTGGTGGTGGAGGTGGAGGACTCGGGGTGCGGCATGACCGCCGAGGTGCGAAACCGGATCTTCGAGCCCTTCTTCACCACCAAGCCGGTGGGGAGCGGCACCGGGCTCGGGCTCGCGATCTGCCACGGCATCGTGACCGCCATCGGCGGGCGCATCGAGGTGGAGTCGGTGCCGGGCGCGGGCAGCCTGTTCCGGCTGGTGCTGCCGGCGGCCCGCGAGGAGGCGCGTCCGGTGCCCGCCGCGCCCGCGGCCCTCCCTTCCCCGCCCGGCCGCGTGCTGGTGCTCGACGACGACCCGCTGGTGGGGCGCGTCATCGGGCGAATCCTCGATCGCCAGCACGTGGTGGCGCTCACCAGCCCGCGCGACGCGCTGGAGCGGCTCGCCCGGGAGGAGTTCGACCTCGTGCTCTGCGACCTCATGATGCCCGACATGACCGGCATGGAGTTCCACGCTCAGCTGGCGCAGCTGCGCCCGGCCCTGGCCGAGTCGCTGGTGTTCATGACCGGCGGCGCCTTCACCCAGCAGGCGCGCGACTTCCTCGAGCGCTCCCCCAACGTGCGGCTCGAGAAGCCGTTCGACCCGGTCGCGCTCCGCGAGTCGGTGGGGCGCGCGCTGTCGCGCCGGAGGGCGGCGCCGGCGGCCGGCGGTTAGACGAGCGCCGTGCCCGCACGCGTCCTGCTCTTCGCCCTCGAGGACCTGCGCCGCGGCTTCGGCCGGCTGGTGCCGCCGGGCGCCGACCCGCGCCACGACACCGCGCCGTTCCGAGCCTTCCGCCGCGCCCTGCTCGACGCCGCGGCCGGCGCCGCGGTGGGACCGGCGGCGCTCACCTTCTGGTGGGAGGGGAGCTACAACGGCTACCGGCTGGCGCTGGCGGTGGCGCCGCCCGAGGCGATCCCTGGCGCCTTCGCCGAGGCGGCCTGCCCGGTCGACGAGGAGCGGCTCGCCCTCCCGCGCCAGGACGGCTATCCTCTCGCGGCCGTCGCTCCGGGCGCCTGGACCCTCGCCCGGGACGAGCACGGCGCCGCGTACGAGGCCCCCTTCGGCGCCCCGACCGGCCACTTCGGCGCACCCGGCGTGAGGAGGATCGCATGAGAGCGGTGGTGTTCACGGGCAAGGGCGGACCGGAGGTGGTGGAGGTGCGCGAGGTGGAGGATCCCTCCCCCGCGCGCGGCGAGGTGCTGGTGCGGGTGCGGGCGGCGGCGCTCAACCGCGCCGACCTGCTGCAGCGGCGCGGCCTCTACCCGCCCCCGCGCGGCACCCGCGCCGACATCCCCGGCCTGGAGCTCGCCGGCGAGGTGCTGCGCTGCGGCGAGGGCGTCTCGGCCTGGAAGCCGGGAGACCGCGTGATGGCCGTCGCCGCCGGCGAGGCGCAGGCCGAGCTGGCGGTGGTGCACGAGCGGATGCTCCTGCCGGTGCCCCCGCAGCTCTCCTGGGAGGAGGCGGGGGCGGTGCCGGAGGCGTTCCTCACCTCGCACGACGCGCTCTTCACGCTGGGCGGGCTGCGCCCCGGCTGGCCGGTGCTGATCCACGCCGCCGGCTCGGGCATCTCCACCGCCGCCATCCAGCTCGTGAAGGCCTGCGGCGCCACCGCCATCGGCACCTCGCGCACCGCCGAGAAGCTCGAGCGGGCCCGCGCGCTCGGGCTCGACCACGGCATCCTGGTCGGCCGCGAGGAGCCGCGCTTCGCCGAGCAGGTGCGGCAGCTCACCGGCGGCCGCGGCGCGCCGCTGATCCTCGACTTCGTGGGGGCGAGCTACCTCGGGGAGAACCTCGCCGCGGTCGCCTCGGGCGGCCGGATCGTCTGCATCGGCACCATGGGCGGGGTGAAGGGCGCGCTCGACATGGGGCTCCTGCTCCGCGCTCGCGCCACGGTGGTCGGCACGGTGCTCCGGCCGCGGCCGCTGGACGAGAAGATCCGCGCCACGCAGGAGCTCGGGCGCGACGCGCTGCCCCTGCTCCTCTCGGGCCGGTTGAAGCCGGTGCTCGACCGCGCCGTCCCCCTCGAGCGGGTGCGCGAGACCCACGAGCAGCTCGAGCAGAACGACTCGTTCGGGAAGGTCGTGCTCACGGCCTGAGCGGGCCGCCGCCCGCAACGCCCGCGACGGGCCCTTCGGCCGAGCCCCGCCGCTCCGTAGATTCGGAGCGCGATGGCCCAGTCGATCCTCAGACGCGCGCGGCCGCTCATGCTGGCGCGGCTCGCGGGGGCGGCGCTGACGTTCGGCGCCCCGCTGGTGCTGGCGCGCGTGCTCCTGCCCGCGTCCTACGGCACCTTCAAGCAGGCCTGGCTCATCATCAACACCCTCTACCTGGTGCTGCCGTTCGGCGTGACGCCGAGCCTGTACTACTTCGTCCCGCGCGAGCCGGAGCGGCGCGACCGCTACATCGCCCAGGCGCTGCTGCTCACCACGGCCGTGGGAGCGCTCGCCGGGCTGCTGGTGCTGCTGGCTCGCCCACTGCTGGAACTTCAGTTCCACAACCCGGAACTCGACCGCCACCTGCCGTGGGTGGCGGCCATCACCTTCCTGTACCTCGCCGGCACCTCGCTCGATCACGCCTACAACAGCCTCTCCCGCATCGGCGCGGCCGCGGCGGTGCGGGTCGCCACCGAGGGGGCGCGCGCGGCGGCGATGATCGGGGGCGCGCTCGCCACCCGGTCGCTCGGCGGCCTCTTCGCGGGGCTGACGCTGGCGCTGGGGCTCCGCGCCCTCGCCACCTGGGTGCTCCTGCCGCGCCGCCACGGCCTGCGCTGCTCCGGCGCGGCGCTCCGCGCGCAGCTCGCCTACGCCCTCCCCTTCGGCCTGGCGTTCCTGGCCGTGATCCCCCAGCAGCAGTTCCACCAGTACGCCGTGGCCGCCAGCGTGAGCGCGGCGGCCTTCGCCGTCTACAGCGTCGGCTGCTTCCAGCTGCCCATCGTGGACGTGCTCTACACCCCGGTGTCGGAGGTGCTGCAGCTCGGGCTCGCCGAGGACGACCGGGCCGGGGGGCGCGGCGGGCTGGCCCTGTTCCACGAGGCGGTGGCCCGGCTCGCCTTCGCCTTCGTGCCGCTCATGGGCGTGCTCCTCACCTGCGCGCCCACGCTCATCGGCTTCCTCTTCACCGATCGATACGCTGGCGCGGCGCCCATCTTCCGCATCGCCCTGCTCTCGGTGGCCCTCGCGGCGCTGCCGCTCGACGGGGTGATGCGCGCCCGCGCGCAGAATCGCTTCATGCTGGCGGCCTCGGTGGCGAAGCTCGCCGTCACCGTCCCGCTGGTGCTGGCCGGCCTGCGTCTCCTCGGCACCCGGGGGGCCATCGCGGGCTGGATCGCCGGCGAGGCCTTCGGCCGGCTCCTGCTGCTGCAGCGCAGCGCCGCGCTCTTCGGGGTGCCGCTGCGCCGCGCGCTCCCCTTCCGCGAGCTCTCGCGCTACGGCCTGGCCACCGTGGTCGCGGTGCCCGCCGGCTGGGTCGCGCTCCAGGCGGGCGGCTCACGCTTCACGGCGCTCGCCTGCTGCGGGCTCGCCTTCGCGGCCGTCTACCTCGGGGTCCTCTGGCTCGCCGGCTGGCTCCCGGCCGAGGTGGCGCCGCGCCAGCGCGCGATCGACCGGGCGCCCTCCGTCCAGGCGGCCGCGCCCGAGGCCGCCGCGCGGATCCCCGGGAGAGCGGGCCTGTAATTCGCGCCGAGGACGGGGCTGCAAGATCGTCCGCGAAGCGCGCCCGAGGTCCGCAGGGTGAGGCCGCCGCGCCTGCCACTGGCCGATCTCCGTGGCGGCACGACCCTTGCTGACCTCCAAGGCCGCGTGCCCACGACCAAGGACGGAGCCCGAATGAAGAGCGCCCCCAACGTAAACAACAACGCCACCTCGCTCGAGCTGTACCTGTCGGAGCTTAAGAACTTTCCACTGCTGACCGTGCAGGAGGAGCAGCGGCTCGCTCGCCTGTTTCGCGCGAGCAGCGACACCCGCGCGGCGCACCACCTCGTCACGTCCAACCTGCGCTTCGTGGTGAAGGTGGCGTACGAGTACCGCTCGTATGGGCTCAAGATGTCGGACCTCATCCAGGAGGGGAACCTGGGGCTCATGAAGGCGGTGCAGAAGTTCGACCCCGACAAGGGGATCCGGCTCATCTCCTACGCCGTCTGGTGGATCCGCGCGTACATCCAGAACTACATCCTGCGCTCCTGGTCGCTGGTGAAGCTCGGGACCACCCAGGCCCAGCGGAAGCTCTTCTTCTCGCTGGCGCGCACCAAGCGCGAGCTCGACAAGCTCTCGCCCGAGCACGGGTTCGAGTCGGACGGCAACGACGCCGACAAGATCGCCCGCAAGCTGCGGGTCAAGACCGCCGACGTGAAGGAGATGGAGCAGCGCATGGAGGGGCGGGACCTGTCCCTCGACGCGCCCATGGGCGACGGCGGCGGCTACGCCCACGTCGACATGCTGGTGGGGCACGGCGCGCCCCAGGACCACGCGCTCGCGGAGGCGCAGGAGGAGCACCTGCTCTCCGGCAAGGTGCGCGAGGCGCTGCTCCGGCTCGACGAGCGCGAGCGCTACATCATCCAGAAGCGGCTCATGACCGACAAGCCGGTGACCCTCTCCGAGCTGGGCGAGCACTTCGGCTTCTCGCGCGAGCGCGCCCGCCAGCTCGAGATCCGGGCCAAGGACAAGCTGCGGCGCGAGCTGCAGGCGCTGGCGGTGGAGATCGAGTGGCCGCTCGGCGCGGCCCCGGGGGAGGGCGCCGCGGCGTAGCGCATGCGCCGTCCCCGCTCCCCCGAGGCGGCGATGGCGCAAGGGGGTCCCGCGCCAGCTCGGGCGCGGGACCCCCTTTTTCTTTCCCGATTGGTGAACCTCCGCTACGCGGCGCCCCGCTCCTCGTCGGCGGGGCCATCGCCCTCGGCCCGGCGGACCTGATCCTCCTGGCGGGCACGGCGGCGCCGCCGCAGCGCGCCCGCGAGGCCGAGCAGGGCCAGGATGCCGGCCTCGGCGCCGGCGGAGCAGCCGCCGCTGGCGAGCTTGGTGACCCCGGCGGCCGGGGTGAGCGCCGTCCCGCCGCTGGAGGTCGAGCCGCTGCCGCTGGCCGACCCGGCGCTGGCCGACCCGCTGCCAGCCGTCGCGCTTCCGGTGCCGGCGCTGGCCGGTCCGGCGGTGGTGGCACCGGCCGGGGCGGCGAGCGCGCCCGCGTTCACGAGCACCAGGTTGCCCTGCCGGCTGAACGGCACCGCCGCGCCGAACCAGGTCACCGACTGCGCGTTGGGCGCGCGGATGGTCACCTTCCCGAGCACGTCCCCGGTGAGCGCCAGGGTGGCGCCACCGAGCCCGTCGGCCTCGAGCACGCTGCCGCTGCCGTCCTGCTGGAACACCACGCCCTGCGCGTCCTCGAGCAGCGTGGCCGAGACCAGCAGCGCCCGGGAGAGGGCGCCGCCGTCGTACTCGGCGACCCCGGTGGCGCCCTGCAGGTGGTAGCCGCCCGCGCGCCGCTCGCCGCTCGGGCTGGAGTTGAAGATGGCCGCCGCCACGTGGGCGCCGTCGGTCACCGAGAGGCCGCCGTCGGCCTGGCTGGCGTCGAGCGCGGCCACCTGCTGCCGCCCGGCCCAGCTGGCGGTGGGCACGAGCGCGGTGAGGAAGGTGGCGTTCTGGGCCGGCGCCGCCGGGTGGATCGAGGCCACCGAGACCTGTCCGGCCGGGTTGAGGTCGGTGATGTGCTCGGGGGCCTGGGTGAAGAAGTCGACCCCGAAGCCCTGCGGCGCCACCACCGCCACCCCGAGCAGCTGGCCGTTGGTGCCGGTCCCCTGCACCCACGCGCCGTCCTGGCTGGCGCCGTTCATGAAGTGGGCGATGAAGTGGTAGTCGTGCGAGAGGCTCGACTCGACCACGTCGCGCAGCACCACCCACTTGCGATCGAGGAAGAGCGCGTGCCGGTCCCAGCGGGTGAGCCCCATCGACGAGGGGTAGAGCTTCGCGCCGTCGCCGATGGCGTAGGCGAAGTGCGCGGTCGAGCCGTGGAAGGCGATCTGCCCCTGCCGCTGCGAGAACCAGGCGTAGCGGGAGGAGCCGTCGCCGTTGTCGCGCACGCCCTCGCCCAGCTGCCCGGCGCCGTCGACGGTGAGGCTGTTGTGGTAGACGGTCTGGTTCGCCATGGGCGGCGGCGAGGTGGGCTGGCCAATGAAGTAGCCGTCGGCCTCCGGCGCGAGCCAGCTCCCGTTGCCGTAGAGGTAGAAGCCGTTGTCGTCGGCGTGGTCGTGGCTGAAGTCGAGGTCGGGGAGGAGGGCGTCGCCGCTCGCGAGCCGCTGCCAGAACGCGAGGCCGCCGTAGTCCCCGCACTTGAGCCCGAAGAGCAGCGCGCCCGGGTCCCAGCCGGAGCGGAAGACCACCCCCCCGGTGTTCGGGCCGTACCAGTCGAG
The DNA here is from genome assembly GCA_035656915.1 of Anaeromyxobacteraceae bacterium. Lineage (GTDB taxonomy): Bacteria > Myxococcota > Myxococcia > Myxococcales > Anaeromyxobacteraceae > Anaeromyxobacter_B. Next base: position 45,318 of record DASRRJ010000022.1, on the reverse strand, counting down.
CGGCTGCGTGTGCAGGTCGGTCGCGGCGACCGACGGGTCCCAGTAGAGGAACTCGAAGATCTGGGAGTTCTGCTCCGGCGCGTAGGTGTTGCGCTTCGTGCCCGCGAGCCAGCGGTCGGCGGCGGCCTGGGCGAGGCCGTCCTGGTAGCGCGAGCCGGCGTAGCGCAGCGCGAAGAGCTGGTCGTCGAGCCCGAAGCCGAAGAAGTCGCCGAAGGCGAGGACGTAGCCGTTGGGCTGCTCGGGGAGCTGGTTCCAGGCGCGGTAGGCGCCGAGCCCCTTCACGATCCCCATCTGCGTCAGGTCCTCGTGGCCGGTGCGCTTGAGGGCGTCCACGAAGGGCAGGTGCCAGAGCAGGCCGTACGCGAGGTAGCTCGGCCCCTCGTGCCAGGTGCCGTCGGTCATCGGATCGGTGAGGGTCTGGATGCGCTGCGCGTTCGCGACCGCGCGGCCGCGCCAGGCGTCGACCGTGGCCTGGTCCCACTCGCCCTCGAGCGCCAGCGCCGCCGTCCCGAAGGAGTCGGTGTTCACCCAGTTGTGGTTCTGCCCGTACTCGGCCGACCACCAGACCCCGTTCACGGCGTTGGAGTACTGGGCGGCCGCGTTCTGGGCGATCGCCTGGCGCACCGTGCCGCGCTCGGCGTCGGTCAGGTTCGGGTAGAGGATGTCGTAGGCGATGGCGACGCCGGTGAGCAGGTGGGAGAGCAGGAGGTCCTGCGAGCCGTCGAGGTCCAGGTTGCCCCACGAGGCCACGTCCATGAGCCAGTCGTGCGCCAGCTGGGCGTACTGCTGGCCGCCGTCGACCTGCCACATGAACGCGAAGACCTCGAGCGCGTTGCCGATGTCGCGCCGGTCGCCGACGTTGAAGGTGCGGCCGGTGCTCCAGGTGACGGTCCCATCCGAGGCGATCTGCGTGCCGAGGAACTGATCGACGCCGTTCTTGAGGCCGGTGTAGACCGCCTGGTGCGTGCCCTGCGCCTGCTGCCGCAGGCGGGCGACGTCGGCCGGGCCGAAGAACAGGCGCGGGTGGGTGGCGGCGGAGGCGGCGAGCGGGCAGAGCAGCGCGAGGATGAGGGCCGTCTTCTGCATCATGGCTCCTTGGCAGTGGGGCGCCCCATTCGAGCGTTCGATGCGACGCTCGGCGCCCCGGTCAGGCGTCCATGTGACATGGGGCCAGGGGGGTAGGCACCAGCCGCGCAGGCGAGCGCTGCGGGAGTACCTGAATTTCCAGGAATGAAGTGGATGTGGCGCGATGTGGGTGCACCGGCCGACCCCGCCCGGCGCGCGGATGAAGGTTGCTGGCGCACCCCGGGGGAATGGGCTTCAATCCCGGGTCACATGAAGACCGCCGAGGCCGCCCCCACCACCGCCGCCGCAGCAGCGCCCCGCCGCGAGCTCACCTTCCGCGCAGTCGGCACCGCCATGGCGGTGGCCGCGCTCATCGGCGCCTCGTATCCGTACGTGGTCCTCAAGATCGGGTACGGCCCCAACATCTCGGTGGTGAGCGCCTTCTTCGGCTACCTCGCGCTCGGGTTCATCGGCCTCTTCACCGGCGTGCGCGGCACGCGCTTCGAGAACAACCTGGTGCAGACCGCCGGCACCGCCGCCGGCGAGGCCGGCTTCATGTGCGTGGTGCTGGCGGCCATGGACATGCTCAACGCGAAGCCGGAGCTCGGCTTCTCGGTGCACCTCTCCACGCTCCAGATCTTCTCCTGGCTGACCGTGGCCGGGCTGCTCGGCGTGCTCCTCGCGGTGCCGCTGCGCCGCCACTACATCGACGAGGAGAACCTGCCCTTCGCCGACGGCACCGCCGCCGGCGAGACCATGCTGGTGCTCGACCTCGACCGGCGCGAGGCGGCCCACCGGGTCCGGGCGCTCGGGCTCGGCCTCTCCCTCTCGGCGCTGCTCGCCGCGGTGCGGGACCTCCACTGGAAGGTGCGGCTCGCCGGCGATCGGCTGCTGCAGCTCCTCCCGTTCGTGCCGGGCGAGGTGGGCTTCGGCGCCCACGGCGCCGCGCTCAGGATGGGCTCCGAGATCTCGCTCCTCTCCTTCGGCTCCGGCCTGCTGGTCGGGTTGCGCGTCACCCTCTCCATGGGGCTCGGGATGACGCTCGCCTGGATCGTCGCCCCCTCGATGCTGGTGGGCGCGGGGGTGGTGCCGGAGCAGACCTTCGCGGCGGTGCTGAAGTGGGTGATGTGGCCCGCCACCGGCCTCATGGTCTCGGGCGGCCTCACCGCGCTCGCGCTCAAGTGGAAGGTGGTGGCCCGCAGCTTCCAGGGGCTCTCGCGGCGCGACGTCGCCGCCGGGGCGAGCGAGGAGTTCCCCATGCGCGTGGTGGTCTTCGGCTCGCTGGGGCTGGCGGTGCTGCTGGCCGTGGTCCAGAAGATCTCGCTCGGCTTCCCCTTCTGGCTCACCGCCGTCTCGCTGCTGCTCTCGCTGCCGCTGCTGCTGGTGGGGACGCGGGTGCTCGGCGAGACCAACTGGGCGCCGATCAGCGCGCTCGCGAACCTGATGCAGGCGGTCTTCGCGGCCATCGCGCCGGGACACATCCCCATCAACATGATCGGCTCGGGGATGAGCGGGACCGTGGCCGCCCACGGCGAGCACCTGATGCAGGACTACCGCGCCGGCCAGATCGTCGGCGCCAACTACCGCCACCTCACCATCGTGCAGCTGATGGCGGTGCCGGTGGGATCCCTGGCGGTGGCGCTGGCCTACCCGGCCCTGCGCGCCCGCTACGGCGTGGGCGGCAACGGGCTCTCCTCGCCCATCTCGGTCAAGTGGGCCGGCTTCGCCGAGCTCCTCGCCAAGGGCTTCTCGACCTTGCCGCGCGGCTGCCTCACCGCGCTCTGGGTGGCGCTGGCGGTCGGGGTGGCGATGACGCTGCTCGAGGCCGACCCGCGGCGGCACCGCTGGCTGCCCTCGCCTACCGCGGTCGGTCTCGGGATGCTCATCCCCGGTTACGCGGTGCTGCCGATGGTGCTCGGCGGGATCGCGCAGGCGGTCTGGTCGCGGGTCTCGCCGCGGACCGAGGAGAGCTACTGCACCCCGCTCGCCTCCGGCTTCATCGCCGGCGAGGCGCTGGTGGTGCTGCTCCTCTCGATCCTGGCCATGGCCGGGTTCGCGCTGTAGGAGGAGCCCGATCTCAGGGAATTGGCGGGAGGGGCCCCAGCGCAGCTGGGGAGGGGCACGGCCCCTCCCCGCGGGACAGCGCGCGCAAGCGCGCGTGGGCCCCGCGTAGCAGGGGTGGGGCCCCGACGGCTCCGCCGGCGGGGCGGGGCAGCATGCCCCGCTTAAACGAACCGCACGTGCGGGGACATCGCCTTCGCGAGCGGAGAGCGGGTGAGGAGCAGGCGGGCGGTCTCGAGCCGCTTCTCGCCGAAACCGTCGGCGACGTCGTAGGCGGCAGTGACCAGGTCGCCGAGGGTGGTCACGAGGCGGCGCGGAGAGAGGCGGCGGGCGGTGGGCTTCCGGGTCGTCGTCTTCATGCAGGGTTACCGTAGCAATCGGCTTGCCTTCACGGCCCTCACCGGATTACGAGGGCTTGCCCCTCGGCGACCTGCCCTGCGGCAGCGGTCCCCGGTAAATATTCCAGGGTACCGTCGGAAAATGCTCCAGCCTCACCCAGTCGAGATCACCCGGCCGGGGATGATAGAAAGCCCGCGCCATGCCGACCAGCCCCTCCCGAGACCTGCAAACTTTCAAAAATCCGAAGCCGGACCGTCCGTACGAGATCCGGATGGAGTGCCCGGAGTTCACCTGCGTCTGCCCGGTCACCGGTCAGCCCGACTTCGCCACCATCCGGCTCAACTACGTCCCCGACGAGCTCTGCGTGGAGCTCAAGAGCCTGAAGCTCTACCTCTGGAGCTTCCGCGACGAGGGCACCTTCCACGAGGCGGTCACGAACCGCATCTGCGACGACCTGGTGGGCCTGCTACGGCCGCGCTTCCTCGAGGTGGTGGGCGACTTCGCCGTCCGCGGCGGCATCCACACCGTGGTCGTGGCACGGCACGGGAAGCGGCCGGAGGCGCTCTAGCCGGGCCCGGAGCGCCTGGGCCGGCTCCTCGACGAGCCGCCGCGACAGCTCCGCCACCACGAGGGCCGCCGCGGCGCCCGCCAGCACCAGCGCCGGCGGCCAGCCGAGCTCGCGGTTCAGGAAGGGCTGCTGCCACAGGTAGAGCCCGAACGAGATCTGGCCGAGGTGCACCAGCGGCGCCGAGTTGAGCGCGCGCCCCGCCAGCGCCCGCGGGTGCGAGCTGGCCCAGAGCAGCACCGCGCCGGCGGCGACGGCCTCGGCCTGGAAGCCGGCCCAGAAGCGGTACTCGTAGGCGAAGGCGCGGAAGAGGAGTGGCGCGCCCACGAACAGGTAGACCGCCGCGGCGAGCGCGACCGGCCCGCGGGCGAGGGCGCGGAGCAACCCCGCGTCGGGCCGCTCCGCCCGGAGCAGCGCCAGGGCGCACCCGAGCATGAGGGCGTCGATCCGGGTGTGGAGCATGAACGCGATCGAGCTTCGCAGCCCGGGCGTGACGAGGTAGGTGGCGAGCCGGAGGAGCGGCGCGGCCAGCACCAGCCCGAGCGCCACCCCGAGCGCGCGCCGGCGGCCGAGGAGCAGGAGCGCCGGCGGCCAGAGCAGGTAGAACTGCTCCTCGGCGGAGAGGCTCCAGAGGTGCCCGAGCCACCAGTGGCCCGGGAGCGTCAGGTAGTCGCTGAGGAAGAAGAAGGTCCGCGAGAAGTACGCGAGCGGGATGTGCGCCGCGCCGGCCGCGGCGAGGCAGGCCATGACCGAGAGGAAGGCCCAGTAGGCGGGCAGGATCCGGAAGGCGCGGCGCAGCCAGAAGGCGCCCAGCCGGATGGTGCCGGTGCGCGCGCGCTCGCGGTCGAGCAGGGTGGTGATGAGGAACCCGCTCACCACGAAGAAGACGGTCACGCCCATCGAGCCGGCGGCGCGCACCAGGTAGAGCCCGCGCAGGCCGGACACCGCGCCCACCGCCTCGGCGGCGTGCCCCGCGACCACCAGCCCCGCCGAGACCGCCCGCAGGCCGTCCAGCGAGGGGATCCTGCCGTCCCGCATACCGCCGCTCCGCCCCTCCCCCGAACTCCTCACGGACAAGCTGGCACGCGCACCGGCCGAGCGGCAGCCCTCCCTTCGGAGGGATGAGCGCGTCCTTTCCAAGGGGGTGGTTGTGCGGCCGCCCGCCGCGCCCCACGCTTGGCGCGTGGGTGCTCTGAGGGTCGCGCTGCTCTTCGCGGCCGTCGCCCTCTGGGGCTGCGGCGCGTCCTCACGCCCAGCGGTCTCGGCGAGCTGCACGGGCGACTGCGACGGGGGCGCGGACACCGGCAAGGATGGCGGTACGGACGGCGGCGTCGGCGGCGCTGCGGGCGGTGGCGCGGATGGCGGCGCCGGGCCGGGCACGGGCGCCGACGGCGGCTCGGGCACCCTCGCCTGCGGCGACGGCGGTCCCTGCAACCGGAGCTGGCCGCCCGCGCGGCCGGGCTACCAGAGCCCCGTCGCCGCCGAGAACGCGCTCCCCGGCGATCCGTCCTGGGCGGCCGGCGTGAGCCGCTGGCAGCCACACAAGGTCGAGGGCTGGCTCGATCGGACCTCCGCCCGCGCCGGCGAGCGGGTGCAGGTGATGGCGAGCGTGGACGCGCCGCACCAGGTGAGCTGGACCCTGTACCGGTTCGGCTGGTACGGCGGCGCAGGCGCGCGCGGCGTGCTCGCGGGCGGCCCGCTGCCGCTCGCGCCGCAGCCCCCCTGCCCGCCCGATCCGACCACCGGCCTGGTCCGCTGCGCCTGGCCTGCCGCCTTCGCCTTCGACCTGCCGGCGGGCGCGGTCTCCGGCATCTACGGCCTCAAGCTCGTCCGCGACGACGGCTACGCCTCCTTCGCGCCGCTGGTGGTGATGGACGGGCGGCCGGCCGACCTGCTGCTGCAGGCCTCCATCGACACCGCGCAGGCCTACAACGGCTGGGGCGGCGAGTCGCTGTACCGGGACGACTCGGGCAAGGTGCCGGGCGGGTTCGCCACCTCGGTGAGCTTCGACCGCCCCTACGACCGCGGCTACGGCCTCGGCCCGCTCTGGGACGGCGAGATCGCCTTCGCCCGCTTCCTCGAGCGCCGCGGCTACGACGTGACCTACACCACCAACCCCGAGGTGGCGGCCGCAGGCGCGGCCGCCCTGGAGCGCGCCGGCGCCTTCCTCTCGGTGGGCCACGACGAGTACTGGGTCGGCGAGGAGCGCGACGCGGCCGACCAGGCCCGCGACGCCGGCGTGCCGCTGCTCTTCTTCGGCGCCAACGCCGGCTACTGGAAGGCCCGCTTCGGCGACTTCGCGAGCCCGACCAACCCGCGCACCCTCACCTGCTACAAGGTCTTCCCGCAGGACGATCCGGTGCAGGACGCCGGGCGCACCGGCCGCTACCGCGACCCGGTCATCGGCCGGCCCGAGCAGCTGCTGACCGGCGCCATGTACGAGTCCTGGCTCATCCTCTCGGCGCCCTACCGGGTGAAGGATCCGTCGTCCTGGCTCTTCGCCGGGACCGGGCTCGCCGCCGGCGACGCCATCCCCATGCTGGTGGGCGGGGAGTACGACCGGGAGCTCTCGGGGTTCGCGGTTCCGGCCGGCACCCAGGTGCTGGCCGAGTCGCCGCTGGTGGATGGCGAGGGGAACTTCGGGATCGCGCAGTCGGTCGCCTACCGGGCCGCGAGCGGCGCGCTGGTCTTCGACGCCTCCAGCATCGGGTGGACGCACGGCCTCGACCCGGGCTCGCCCGTGCACGACGGCCGGGTGGAGCGGATGACCGCCAACGCCCTCTCCCAGGCCCTCGGGCTGCCGGTGCCCGCGGGCCTCTCCGGACCGGGCGCCGCGCCCGCAGCCCAGGGGCCGTTCGCGGCCAGCGTCGCCACCGTGGCGACCGGCGTCACCGCGCCCACCGGCGTGGCGGTCCTGCCCGGCGGCTCGCTGGCGCTGGTCTCGCCGCGGGCCAACCAGGTCTACCTGGTGGCGGGCGGCGTGGTCTCGGTGCTGGCGGGCGACGGCCAGCCGTCCAGCGACCCGCGCTACGACGGCGTGCCGGGCGCGCAGGCCCGCTTCCGCCAGCCGGTGGGGGTGGCCGCCGAGGCCGACGGCAGCCTGCTGGTGGCCGACGCGGACAACGGCGCCATCCGGCGCGTGGGCGCCGATCCGGCCCACACCGTGCGCACCATCGCCGGCACCTTCGGCGTGAAGGGGTTCGCCGACGGGCCCGCCTTGCAGGCGCGCTTCCGCTTCCCGACGGCGGTGCTGCGCGACCCGGTGACCGGGGACCTGCTCATCGCCGACACCGGCAACAGCCGCATCCGGCGGCTCGACGCGAGCGGGACGGTGAGCACCCTCGTCGGCGCGGCCGGCGGCGGCAACCTCGACGGGCCGGCCGCGAGCGCCCGCATCGCCTCGCCCACCGCCCTCGCCGCCGCGCCGGACGGCCGGATCCTCTTCGTCGACTCGGCCACCCGGGCCATCAAGGCCATCGGGCGCGATCCGGCCCGCACCGTGACCACCCTCGCCGGCGGCGGCGACCAGGGCTTCGCCGACGGCGCCGGGGACGCCGCGCTGCTGGGGCCGCAGGGCGGGGCGGTCTGGGCGAACGGCGCGCTCGCCTTCTCCGACCCGGGCAGCCTCCGGGTCCGGGCGCTCGCGCCAGGCGCGAGCGCCGCCACCTCCACCGTGCACACCCTGGCCGGCTCGGGCCGCTCCGGAGACGACGACGGCCCGGGGGCGCAGGCCAGCTTCGGCCTGCCCCTCGGGCTCGCGGTCGGCTCCGACGGCACGCTCTACGTCGCCGACGCGGCGGGCGGCACGGTGCGAGCGGTGCGCTTCTAGCCTACGCCGCTCGCCGCAGCTGCTCGCCCTCCTCCCGCTCGCGCGCGGCGGCGCGGGCGGCGGCCTTCCGCGCCGCACGACGGCGGCGCAGCCAGGCGGCGATGAAGATCGGGACGGCGGAGAGGAGCCCCGAGCCGCCCGCGGAGCAGCCGCCGCTGGAGGCGCCGTGGGTCTCGGCGGTGGAGCTGGAGGACACCGCGGACGCGCTGCCGGCGGCGGCCGCGCCGGTGAGGGGCGGCGAGAACTGCACCTTCACCGTCTCGCCCTGGCGCTGGAAGGAGACGTCCTTGCCGTACCAGAGCACGTGGGTCGCCTGGGGCGCGTAGAAGGTGGCCGTGCCGAGCTGATCGCCCGAGATGGAGACGGTGTCCGTGGAGAGCCCCTCGGCCTCGAGCATGCGCGACCCGCCGCTGCCCTGCTCCACGTAGGTGTGCTGGCCGTCGGCGAGCTTCTGGCCGTCCACCAGCACGGCGCGGCTGGGCGCGCCGCCCTGGTACTCGACCACCCCGGCGGTGCCGGTGAGCTGGTAGCCGCCGGCGCTGCCGAAGACGGCCACCGCCTTGAGGGACCCCGCGGTGAGCACGAGGCCGGCGTCGGGGCGCGACGCGTCGAGCGCGGCGACCTGCGGCCGCGCGTTCCAGTTGCTGTCGGCCACCGGCACCAGCGCGGTGAGGAAGGTGGTCGCCGCGGTGGGGGCCGGCGGGTGGACCGTGGCCACCGCGAAGCTCCCGGTCTGGTCGAAGTTGTTGCCATGTACCGGGGTCTGGGTGTCGAAGCTCATGGTCGCGCCGGCCGGCGCCACCACCGCCACGCCGAGGTCCTGCCCGCCCTGGCCCGTGCCGTGGATCCAGCTGCCGTCCTGGCCGGCGCCGGTGGTGAAGTGCGAGAGCCAGCCGAAGTCGTGCGCCGAGGAGGCCTCGATCACGTCGCGGAGCACCACGTACTTCCGATCGAGGAAGAGCGTGTGGCGGTCCCAGCGGGTGAGCCCCTTGGCCGGGTCGTAGAGCTTCGCCCCGTCGCCGGTGGCGTAGGCGAAGTGGTCCGAGGAGCCGTGGAAGGCGATCTTGCCCTCGCGCTGGCCGAACCAGGAGTAGCGGGAGGCGTCGTCGCCGTTGGCGCGGACGCCATCGCCGAGCTGGCCCTGGCCGTCCACCAGCAGCGAGTTGTGGAAGGCGGTGCCGTTGGCGGCCGGACCCGGCGAGTCGGGGTGGCCGATGAAGTAGCCCTCCGCCTCGGGGGCGAGCCAGGCGCCGTTGCCGTACAGGTAGAAGCCGCAGTCATCGGCGTGGTCGTGGCTGAAGTTGAGGCCGCCCAGGCTCATGTCGCCGTTGGCGGCGCGCTGCCAGGCGGTGCGGCCGCCGTAGGTGCCGCACTTGAGGGCGAAGAGGGTCGAGCCCTGGTCGAAGCCGCTGCGGAAGACCACCGCGCCCAGGTCGGCGCCGTACCAGTCGAGCGGCTGGCTCGAGAGGTCGGCCGCCTTCACCGAGGGATCCCAGAAGAGGAACTCGAAGACCGCCTGGTTGATCTCCGGGGCGTAGTTGGAGCGCTTCGCGCCGGCGGCCCAGCGATCGGCGGCGGCCTGGGCGAGCCCGTCGCCATAGCGCGAGGCGGCGTAGCGCAGCGGCAGCAGCCCCTCGTCGGGCATGAACGAGCTGAAGTCGCCGCTCGAGAGCACGTAGGTGGAGGGGGCCTCGGGGATCTGCGCGTAGGCGCGGGAGGCGCCCTCGCCCTTGAGGACCGCGAGGTCGGTCAGGTCGCCCTTGCCGGCGCGCTTGAGCGCGTCGACGAACGGCAGGTGCCACTGGTAGCCGTAGGAGAGGTAGCTGAACCCCTCGTGCCAGGTGCCGTCGGTGATCCCGGCCACCGCGGCCTGGATCTGCTTCGCGTTCTGGGTGGCGTAATCGATGAACGAGGCGGCCTGGTCGGCCCCCGCCTCGCCCTCGACGGCGAGACCGGCGAGGCCCACGGCGGCGTGGTCGATCCAGTCGTGGTTCTGGAGCGGCTGCCCCTCCCACCAGCTGCCGCCCTTGCCGGCGGCCATGAGCGCGGAGGCGTTGCCCACGATCGCGGCGCGCACCGCGCCCTGCTCGGCGGCGGTGAGCTGCCCGTAGAGGATGTCGTAGGCCACCGCCGAGCCGGCGAGCAGGTGCGCCTGCACCAGGTCGTGGGTGCCGTCGAGGTCGAAGTTGCCCCAGGAGGCGACCGTGGTGAGCCAGCCCTTGGCGAGCGCCAGCGCCTGCGGGTCCTGCGTGAGCTGCCAGTCGAAGGCGTAGACCACGAGCGCGTTGCCCACGTCCCGCATGTCTCCGATGGAGAGCGTGTGGCCGTCTTGCCAGGTGGAGACGCCCGCCGAGGAGACGCTGGTGCCGAAGAACTGCGAGGTGGCCCCGTTGAGCTCGTCGGCGATCGCCTTGTGCGTGCCGGACGCGCGGGTCCGCAGGCCGGCGACGTCGCCCGCTCCGTAGAAGAGGTGGGGGTGGTCGGCGAGCGCGGAGAGCGGCGCGATGGCGAGGGCGAGCACGAGGCAGGTTCGCTTGAGATCCACTCGGTGGGCTCCTTGGGTGAAGGACCCGCGCCCGCCTGGAAGGCCGAGCCCCGGTCCGTGACGGGCGTACTGCTCTCACGGGCAGAGGGGCCCGAGCACCAGCCGTGGAGGGCGGGGGTCGCCAGGACGGCAGGAGGTTTCCAAGCGGTGTCGAGCACGGCCGCCGGGCGGGCGCCGCGCCGCCGCGCGCCATGGTCGAGGCCGAGGTGTCCCTCTGCTCGCGGAGGACCATCGGGTACACGGCCGAGCGGGCGAAGCCGTCGCCGGCTGGGAGCGCCCATCCCGGCTGCACCGCGCCCCGCAGTACGGGCGGGCCGTGGAGGGCTCGCTCGCCCGGATCCCCGCCCGGGACGCCGCGAGCGGCCCCCGGTGGGTCCGTGTGAGGCGGTGTCGTAGCAGGCACCGCCCTGCTCGCCGGCCCGGCGCGTTCTTCGCCCTTGCCGCCGGCTGGCCGCGCGGTCAGCTTTCGCCCGAGCGGATGGAGATCGCGTACCTCAACTACGGCGCCCAGAGCGGGGTCACGCGCCACGTGGCCGCCGCGCTCCGGGCCCGCGGTCACGTGGTCGCCGACCTCTGCGCCACCGGGCCGCTCGAGCCGCGCGACGCCCGGACCCGGCGGCCCAGGCTCACCGCGCCGGTGGCGATCCACCTCGCGATGGCGGCGGCGCGGTTCGGCGCCGAGGCCCTCTCCCACCGCTGGAACACCGGCTACGCCTTCGACCAGCACACCCGGCGCGCCGGCGCGCTCCTCGCGGCCCTGGACCGGCCGCCGGAGGTGGTGCTGCAGAACGGCGCGCTCTTCGCGCCCGGCGAGCGGCCGCCCCTCCCCTACGTGCTGCTCTGCGACCACACCCGGCTGCTGGCGCAGGAGAGCCCCGCCTTCGGAGAGGCCCGGCTCGAGCCGACGCCCGACTACGGCCCGGGGTGGTTCGCGCGGGAAGAGCGCGTCTACCAGGGTGCGGCGGCGATCTGCACCTTCTCGGCGAACACCGCCGGCTCCTTCACCCGCCACTACGGGGTGGCGCGCGAGCGCGTGCACGTGGTCGGCGGCGGGGCCAACGTCTTCCCGGAGGCGGTGGAGCGCCACGACGACGGCGAGACGATCCTCTTCGTGGGCGTGGACTTCCTGCGCAAGGGCGGCGCGGTGCTGGTCGAGGCCTTCGAGCGGCTGCGGCGGCGCCGGCCGGGGGCGCGACTCCTGGTGGCCGGCCCGCGCGAGCGGCTGGCGCTGCCGGCCGGCGCGGTGCAGCTCGGCTTCGTCCCCTTCGACGAGCTCCCGGCGCTCTGCGCGCAGGCCTCGGTCTTCGCCCTGCCCACGCTGCGCGAGCCCTTCGGCATCGCCTTCCTCGACGCCATGGCCTGCGGGCTGCCCTGCGTGGGGACGCGGCTCGAGGCGGTGCCGGAGATCGTCCGGGACGGGCTCACCGGGCTCCTGGTCCCCCCCGCCGACCCAGGCGCGCTGGCCGCCGCCCTGGAGCGGCTGCTGGCCGAGCCGGAGCTGGCGCGCGCCATGGGGTTCCGCGGGCGCGAGCGGGTGGCCGCCTTCTATCGCTGGGAGCTGGTGGCCGAGCGGCTCGAGGCGGTCCTGGCCGCCGCCAGCCACGGCCAGCGCGCCGCCTGACGCCCGCGCGCCCCGCCAATCTTCGCGCGGGCGACTTTGCCGGGTGTTAAGCTCGCCAGATCACCAATGGAGGCCATGGGATGATCAAGGTCGAGCTGACGGGGGCCGCGGCGCTGGAGCTGGAGTCGAATCTCCTGGCGGTCCCGGTCTTCGAGGAGGAGCTGGCGGACGGGCTCAAGGGGCCGCTCGTCGCCATCGACCGCAAGCTCGGCGGCCACGTCGCCGCGGCGGCGCGCGAGGAGGGGTTCGTCGGCCGCTCCGATCAGAGCCTGTTCCTCCACACGCTCGGCAAGATGCGCTCCACCCGCATCCTCTTCATCGGCATGGGCAAGCGCCCGACCCCGGAGCAGCTGCTGCGCCAGGGGTTCGAGTCGATCCGCATGGCCGCCGGCCAGGCGGTGCGCCTCGCCCGCAAGACCGCCTCGGCCCGCTTCGCCTTCGCCGCAGCCAGCCTGCCGGGCGACGCCGCCCTGGTGGCGCGCGCGGTGACGGAAGGGACGCTGCTCGGCGCCTACCAGTACGATCGCTACCGCACCAAGAAGGAGAAGAAGGCCGACGCGCCCACCCAGCTGCTCCTGGCGCTGGCGCCCGGCAAGGACCGCGCCGCCGACGTGAAGGATCTGGTGACGCTGGCGATGGAGATCGCCGACGCCGTCGCCTGGGCGCGCGACCTCGTGAACGCGCCGCCGCTCGCCTGCACCCCCACGCTGCTCGCCGACGCGGCGCGCGCGCTCGCCAAGGAGGCCGGGCTGGCCTTCGAGGTGAAGGGGCCGAAGGAGATCGCCGCCCTGAAGATGGGGATGTTCCTGGGGGTGGCGCGCGGCTCGGCGGAGGAGCCCCGGCTCATGCGCATGAGCTGGATCCCGAAGGGCGCAGCGGCGAAGAAGAAGCCCATCGTGCTGGTCGGCAAGGCCATCACCTTCGACTCGGGCGGGCTCTCGCTCAAGCCGACCGACAGCATGGTCACCATGAAGAGCGACATGGCCGGCAGCGCCGCGGTCTTCGGCGCCATGAAGGTGATCGCGGCGCTCGCCCCGGCGCAGCCGGTGCACGCCCTGGTCGGCGCCTGCGAGAACATGCCTGGCGGCCGCGCCTACAAGCCCTCCGACATCCTCACCTCCTACGACGGCAAGACGGTGGAGATCACCAACACCGACGCCGAGGGGCGGCTGGTGCTCGGGGACGTCCTCGCCTGGGGCGCCGACACGCTCTCGCCGGCGGCGATGGTCGACGTCGCCACCCTCACCGGCGCCTGCGTGGTGGCGCTCGGCCACACCACCACCGGCGCCTTCGGCCCCGACGGCGAGGTGATCGAGGGGGTGCTGGCGGCCGGCCGCAACGCCGGCGAGGACCTGTGGCGGATGCCCCTCACCGAGTCGGTGAAGGAGAACCTCAAGTCCGACGTCGCCGACATGAAGAACGCCGGCGAGCGCTGGGGCGGAGCCATCTCGGCCGCCTGGTTCCTGCGCGAGTTCGTCGGGGACGCGCCGTGGGCGCACCTCGACATCGCCGGCCCGTCCTTCTCCTCCAAGGAGGCGGGCTACATCGCCAAGGGCGGCACCGGCGCGGCGGTGCGGACGCTGGTGGAGTTCGTGCGCGGGTTCCGCGGGTAGCGCCGCATGACGCCGCCCGAGGAGCTGCGCTGGCTCTTGCGCCCCGCGGGCGGCGGCCTCCACCTCGTCTCCACCGGCAAGGCCGAGCAGCTGGCGCTGCAGCGGCGGCTCTACCGCGCCGCCAGCGACCAGGAGGTCCACGACCGCTGGCTCGAGGCCCTGGCGCGGATCGAGGGGGCGCGGGCGGTGCTCCTCGGCATCCCGTCCGACGTGGGCGCGGGCTACCTGCGCGGCGCCAACGTGGGGCCCCAGGCCATCCGCGAGCGGCTCCTCGAGGAGCGGCCCGACTGGCCGGAGCGGGCGGCCGCCGCGGGGGTGGTGGACCTGGGCGACGTCTTCGTCGTCCCGCAGCTCCTGCACGACGAGATGCTCTCGGCGGCGCAGCTCGACCGGAGCCGCCGCGCGCTCTACCCGGCGCTGCCGGAGGAGCTGCGGGCCGGGCTGCCGGTGTCGCCGCTCTCGATCGCCGAGCGGGCGCTCGCGCGGGTGCTCGAGCTCAACCCGGGCGCGGCGGTGCTGGCGCTCGGCGGCGACCACTCCTGCGCCTGGCCGGTGGTGAAGGCGCTCGCCGGCGCGCGGCAGGACCTCGGGATCGTGCAGGTGGACGCGCACACCGACCTGCTCGAGGAGCGACTCGGCGTGCGCTACTGCTTCGCGACCTGGAGCTGGCACGCGAACGAGCTGCTCGGGCGAGGGGGGCGCCTGGTGCAGGTGGGGGTGCGCGCCTCGGCCCGGACGAAGGAGCACTGGGAGCGGGCCTGCGGCGTCCGCCAGCTCTGGGCCGCGGAGGTGAACGCCGACCCCGCGGCGGCGCTCGACCGGATCGTGGCGCAGCTGCGCGCGGCCGGGGTGCGGCAGGTCTACTTCTCGAACGACGTCGACGGCACCGACGCCGCCGAGGTGGACGCCACCGGCACCCCGGAGCCGGCCGGGCTCTCCTCGGCCTTCGTGGTGGAGCTGGTGCGGCGGCTCGGGCGCGACTTCACCCTCTGCGGCGGCGACGTGATGGAGGTCGCGCCGCCCCTCGCCCGCACGCCCGAGGGGGCGCGGCGGACGGTGGGGCTCGCGGTGCGTTACCTCGAGGAGACGCTCGCGGCGGCGCTGGGCGGCCGGGTCTAGGTGGCGGGCCTCCTGGCCGGCGCCTGGCCGCCTGGATGGGCCGTTTCCGTGCACGCAAAGGGGCTCGGGCCCAACCGGGCGGCACGCCGGCACAGCACCCACCCGCATGCTAGTTCGAACGTCGGGGGCGGGCTGGGGCGCTCGTGCGGAGCGCCGTTCCTCCCGGCAGACCAGGTGCGCCGGCGCGGCCGGCGCGAGGGGAGCGATTCATGCGAGCGCGTGCCGAGGGTACAGCCGTACTCACGTTCTACTTCCTGCTGGCCATGGTCGCGGCGGCTCCGGTCGCCGCCCGCGCCAGCCTCGATCCGAACAGCGACGCCGAGACGGCGAGCGGCCAGCCCACCGACACGGCGATCGTCACCCTCGTCGATCAGGCCACGGCGAGCTACGACGGTCACCTCACCGGCCTCGCCCGCACCAGGCCGGGCCAGGCGAAGAAGCTCGACCTCTCCTCCGTGCCGGTGGCGAACTACCGCGCCTACCTGGCCGCCCGCCGGAGCGACCTCAAGCAGTGGCTGCAGCGGAACGGCTTCAAGGGCGCGGTGGTGCACGAGTACGACCTCGTCGTGAACGCGCTCGCGGTGAGGCTCGACGGTAAAGGCATCGACGCGCTGCGCGCCGCGCCCGGCGTGGCCTCGGTGGAGTACAGCGCGCTCTACCACCCGACGATGAGCCTGAGCCTCGGCCTCGTGAACGCCGGGGTGGGGAACGCCGGCGGCACCATCCTCGGCGGCATCGGCGTGAAGGTGGGGGTCATCGACACCGGCATCGACCAGCACCACCCGTTCTTCGCCCCGGCCGGCTTCAGCTACCCGAAGGGCTTCCCCAAGAACGACCCGCGCTGCGCCGGCCAGACCACGCCGAAGGTGATCGCCGCGCGCGTCTACTTCTACAACGACAACGTCGTCGGTCGCGCCGGCCTCGACTGCACGGCGGTCCAGGATCACGGCACGCACGTGGCCGGCACCATCGCCGGCGTCCCCGTCCCCGGCGCGAGCGCGCTCCCGATCGCGGTCGCGGGCACGCTCTCGGGCGTCGCGCCGGGCGCGTGGCTCGGCAGCTACAACGTGTTCCCCGGCCCGGTCACGAACGCCCGCTCCGAGGACATCGCCCAGGCGGTCGAGGACGCGGTCGCCGACGGCATGGACGTGCTCAACCTGAGCCTCGGCGGCTCCAACGCCAAGAACGGCCTGGCGCACCCCGACGTGCTCGAGGCGGCGCTGAACGGCGCGGCCGACGCGGGCGTGGTGGCGGCGGTGGCGGCCGGCAACGCCGGACCGGCGGGAAGCACCATCGAGTCTCCAGGCGAGGCCGAGCGGGTGATCACCGCCGCCGCCTCGAGCAACCACCACTACATCGGGATCCCGGTGAAGGTGGGCGGCGCCACCTTCGGCGCGGCGATCGGCGAGTTCGCCGGGTTCAACCCGGCGGTGACCGCCTCCCTGGCGATCGCCACGCCGGCGAACGGCTGCACCGCCATCACCGGCGTGTCGGGCGCGATCGCGCTCATCGACCGCGGCGCGTGCTCCTTCTCGACCAAGATCCGCAACGCCCAGGCCGCGGGCGCGGTGGGCGCGCTGGTCGTCAACAACCAGGCCGGCGACCCGGCCGCCATGGCGCAGGACGGCACCCCCGCCCAGCCGACCCTCCCCGCCGCGATGGTGGCGCTCTCCGATCGCGCCGCCCTCCGCGCCGACGCCGGGCTGACGGCGACCGTGGACGGCACCTCGCCGCAGGAGTTCATCACCGGGAACCAGAACGTCATCGCCTCCTTCTCGAGCGCCGGCCCGGTGGACCGCACCCTCGCGCTCAAGCCGGACGTGACCGGCGTCGGCGTGAACGTCTACAGCTCGGTGCCCGGCAGCCCCGAGGGCCAGTTCGCGATGTTCAGCGGGACCTCGATGGCCACTCCGCACGTGGCCGGCGCGGCGGCGCTGCTGGCGCAGGGACACCCGGACTGGAGCCCGGACCAGATCAAGTCGGCGCTGGTCACCACCGGCCAGCGGGTGGTGCGCACCAGGCCGGGCGGAAGCGTCGATCCGGGCGTCCTGCGGCGCGGCGGCGGCCTCATCGACCTCAGCAAGGCCGGCGTGGTCACGGCGACGGTGGCTCCGGCGCTCCTCGGCTTCGGGCACCAGGAGGCGAACGGCGAGGTGACCCGCCGGGCCACGGTGACCCTGACCGACGTCTCCGGCGCGAGCCACACCTACGCCGTGGGCGTCTCGCAGCCTTCGGGGGCCGCGGCGTCGTTCTCGGTGGACGCCGCCACGCTGATGGTCCCGGCGAACGGGTCGGCGTCGTTCACGGTGACGCTGACCTCGGCCGGCGTGGCGCTGGCCGGGCCGTATCAGGACTTCCAGGGTGACGTGGTGCTCACCGGCGCCGGACCGACGTTGCGGGTGCCGCTCTGGGCGCGCTTCCAGTGATCGCGGCGTGAGCGGCGACGGCGGCGGATCGGGGTCCGCCGCCGCGCCGGCCATCGGCGTAGGATGCGCGCCATGTCCTGGTCCACCGGCGCCCGCCGCCTCGTCTTCCGCTCGTCGGTCGTCCTCGCCTCCCTCGTCGCGCTCTACGCCGCCCTCGGCTTCCTCCTCGCGCCGCGCCTGATCCGGAACGCCATCCTGGAGAAGGGGCCGGCGGCCCTCAAGCGCGAGGTGCGCGTCGGCGAGGTGAAGGTCAACCCGTTCGCGCTCTCGGTCACCATCCGCGACCTCGACGTGCGCGACCACGGCGGCGAGCCGCTCGCCGGCTGGGGCTCGCTCTACGTGCGCGCCACCTTGTTGCCGCTGCTCCACGGCGAGGTGGGGCTGGCGGAGATCCGGCTCGACCGACCGGCCGTCCGGCTCGCGCTGAAGCCCGACGGCACCCTCAACGTGCAGGACCTCTTCCCGCCCTCCGAGCCGGCCGCGGCGAAGCCCGCTCAGGCCCCGGCGCCGGCGGCGAAGAAGGACGGCCTCGCCCTCTCCATCGGGCGGCTCGCCATCGAGGGCGCCCGCATCGCCTTCGCCGACCAGACCCGGAAGCCGGCCTTCACCTCGGAGCTCGGACCGCTCTCGATCCAGCTCTCCGCCTTCCGGACCACCGGCGGCGGCGACAGCCCCTACTCCTTCAGCGGCGCCACCGAGTCGGGCGAGACCTTCTCCTGGAGCGGCACGGTGGACAGCCGCCCGCTCCGCTCCGCCGGCGCCATCTCCTTCGCGCACCTCAAGCTGCCCAAGTACCAGGCGTACCTCGAGGACCAGGCGACGGTGCAGGTGCTGGACGGCCAGCTCTCGTGCAGCTCTCGCTACCAGCTCGCCTGGGACGCCGCGAAGCGCGTGTTCCGGCTCGAGCAGGGCAAGCTCGCCGTGGAGAAGCTGGCGCTCGCGCCGCTCGGCCAGAAGGCGGCGCTGGTGGAGCTGCCGCGCACCGAGGTGTCGGGCATCGACGTGGACCTGCTCGGCGAGGAGGCCCGCGTCGCCGAGGTGAAGGTGCAGGGCGGCGAGGTCCGGGTGGCGAAGGACGCCGCCGGGAAGCTCGGGCTGTCCGCCATGGGGATGCGGCCGCCCAAGCCCGACGCGAAGCCGAGCAGCTGGCGCTGGTCGGTGGGGGCGGTGGCGGTCGAGGGGCTGCGGGTGCCGGTGGAGGACCGCTCCGCCCCTTCGCCGGTCCGCTTCACGCTCGACCAGCTGGCGGTACGGATCGAGGGGCTGCGCCCGGGCCCGGAGACGGTCTGCCCGCTCACCGCCTCGCTCCTCTGGAACGGCAAGGGCAAGGTGGAGGCGCGCGGCCCCATCCACCCCTTCGGCAAGCGCGCCGAGCTGGAGCTCACCGCCTCCGGCCTCGACCTCTCCCCGCTCGCCCCCTGGATCGAGAGCCAGCCGCCGCTCAAGCTGACCGCCGGGACGCTGGGGCTGAAGGCGAAGACCACCTTCGACGGCCGCGGCGCCGAGCCGCGCTGGACCTTCGCCGGCGACGTGAAGCTCGACGGCTTCTCACTCGTCTCGCCCGCCCACCGCGAGGACCAGATCCTGTGGCGGTCGCTGGAGCTCACCGGCATCGACGCCGGCTCCACGCCGCCGCGGGCGATCCTCCAGGCGGTGAAGCTGACCCAGCCACGGTTCCGCCTCCACGTCTGGGAGGACGGCGCCGCCAGCTTCGCCTCCAAGGCGCCGGCGCGGCCCGCCGGTGGCGCCGCCGCGAAGGCGCCCGCCGGCCGGAGCGGCCCGGCCTGGCGCACCGGCGTCGGCACCTTCCAGATCGTCGGCGGCGCGCTGGACGTCGCCGACCGCTCGGTCAAGCCGCCGGCGCTCCTCACCCTCGACGACCTCCAGGCGCGCATCACCCGCCTCTCCTCCGACCCGAGCGTCCGCTCGGTGGTGGACGTTCGCGCCAAGGCGGGCGGCGCCGCGCCGCTGAGCGTCACCGGCACGCTCAACCCGCTGCAGAAGGAGGCCTACACCGACCTCAAGGTGGCCTCGCACGGGATCGACCTCTCTCCGCTCGGCCCCTACGCCGGCAAGTTCCTCGGCTACACCATCCAGAAGGGCAAGCTCGACCTCGACCTCGGCTACAAGGTCGTCCACCGCAGCCTGTCGGCCACCAACCTCGTGAAGTTCGACCAGCTCACCCTGGGCGACAAGGTCGAGAGCCCCGACGCGACCAAGCTCCCGGTGAAGCTGGCGCTCGCCATCCTCACCGACCGCCAGGGCGTCATCGACCTCGACCTGCCGGTGGAGGGCAACCTCGACGACCCCGAGTTCCGCCTCGGCAAGGTGATCTGGCACACCGTCCTGAACGTGCTGGTAAAGGTGGCCACCTCGCCCTTCAGCCTGCTCTCGGCCATCGCCGGCGGCGGGCAGGACGACCTGTCGCTGCTGACCTACGCATCGGGCATCGCCGAGCCCGACGCCGCCGCCCACAAGCGCATCGAGGCGCTCGCGAAATCGCTCACGCAGCGGCCGGCGCTGGGGGTGGAGATCGAGGGGACCGCCGATCCGGTGGAGGACGGCAAGGTGCTCCGGCTGCGCCACTACCAGGAGCTGCACCCCGACCAGAAGACCGCGCCCACGACGGAGCAGCTCGCCGCCACCCAGCTCGGGCCGGAGGCGCTGCCGGGGCTCGCGACCGAGCGCGCGCACCAGGTGCGCGACGCGCTGGTCACGGCGGGCATCGACCAGGCGCGGCTCTTCCTCGTCGAGGGCGGCGAGCGGGCGAAGAAGGAGCAGGGGGCGCGGGTGTACTTCTCGGTGCGGTGAGGGGCGGAGAGCGGGCCGGGTTCCGGGCGCGGGGCCGGCCGTGCTGAAAGGTGCACGGCGTGGCGCTGCTCGACTGGCTCGGAGCGGCTCCCCACGTCGGCCGGCAGAGCCGCTCCGCGGTGAGCCGTCATGAAGATCGAGCTCTTTGGGCCGCGCGCTGCGCCACCCGCGAGAGCGGAGACCCGGGGGATGCGGCGAGGTTCCGGTCAGGCCACCGTCCGGACCCGGGCCGGAGAAAGCGCGCCGGCCCCGAACGGGTGAGTTTACTGCCGCTGGCGGCGGTTCCGCTTCGGTGAGCCGAGGGCGCGGCTCCATGAATCGAATTGCTCGCAGGCCTCGCCGGCGGCGAGCGTGCCGCGCGAGCAGCGCCGGGCCACGCGGGCCAGCCGCGCCTCGCGCGCTCTCGCGCGACCCGGCTCCGCCCGCTTGCGCCCGGTGATGTCGATCTCGCACGGCTTCGGGCCTCCTCGCTTTGCTGAAGTCGCGCCGTATCGCTCCGCGATCTTTCGCCTGCCCGGGTCAACCCATCAGGCACGCCGATTGCCGTTGACGCAGTTCTGCTCAAACCGGCCGCGCGCTCCCGCAAGCGCTCGCACTCCCGCCTCCCTGCGCGCCTGCCGCGGCCGCATCAAACGCGTTCGACGCTCGCGCAGCGACGTATGCGACCATTCCCGAAAACGCGAGCACGGGCCCGGCAGGCCCCTTCCCAGAGAGCTCGAAAACGCGTGCGAACATGGCTTCTCCACGGGGGTGATCCATGCACGCAGTCCTCACGTCATCTTTCGTCGCCTCGCTCGACTCCGCCGCCCTTGCCCGTCGCCTCGGCGAGCTCGCCGGCGACGAGCGGCGCGTCCAAGCGGACTTCCTCCTTCACCTCCAAGCGTTCGACCGGCGGCGCGGGTACCTCGACGCCGGCCACTCGTCGCTCTGGGACTTCTGCCTGAAGGCGCTCCACCTGCGCGAGGGCGCGGCCGGGCGGCGCATCGCCGCGATGCGCGTGCTGCGCCGGTTCCCGGTGCTCGAGGGTGCGCTCCGCGAAGGGAGGCTCTGCCTCTCCACGCTAGGTTTGCTCGGCCAGGTGCTGACGGAGGAGAACTTGCATGAGGTGGTCGAGCGGGCTGCCTTCCGCACCCGGGCCGAGGTGGATCGGCTGGTCGCGTCGCTGCAGGCGAGGGCGGCGCCGAAGGACGGAGTCCGGAAGCTCGCTGCCACTCGGCAAATGGCGGAGGCGGAGACCACGCTCTTCGCCGAGCGCGAGCATGCCCGCGACACCGGCGCTCCCGAGTCGCCAACTACACAGTCCGCTTTGAACGGCGGTGAACCGGCAGGCGTGGCTGGAGCGCAACCGGTTCTCCTGGCCTCGCCCTCTCAGCCGGTGGCGCCAGGAGCACCGCTCGCCGCCGCCGGAGCATCGCCCCGCAACGCTCCGGCACCACTTCCGATCCGCGCTCGCCCCGAGCTCCGCCCTGTATCAGAGGAAAGCTACTCGCTCCGCGTCACCCTCGACGCCGCGTTCAAGGGCGAGCTCGACCAGCTCCGGCAGCTCCTCAGCCACAAGGTGCCGACCGGAGATCTGGCGGCGGTCCTGCGGGAGGCGGTGCGCTGTGCGATCGAGAAGCACGGTAAGCGGCGCGGGGCGGTGGCGCCGGCGCGGAAGGCAGCTCCGCCGAGCCGACCGAGCGCTGCCGCGCTGCCGGCGCACGAAAGCACCCAGCCGCTCACGGCGGTAGAGAAGGAATCGACCGGGAGCCCGTTGGACGCTGCCGAGGAACGGGGGACCAGGAAGCCGGAATCGCCGGGCGACCGCCGCCCGAAGGCGGGCCCCAGGCCGGCCATCCCCGCCGCCACCCGCCGCGAGGTCTGGGCGCGCGACGGAGGCCAGTGTGCCTGGCGCGGCAGCGACAGTCGCCGCTGCGAGAGCCGCTGGCAGCTCGAGTTCGATCACGTCGTCCCGGTCGCGCTCGGCGGGCTCACGACCGCCGCCAACCTTCGCCTGGCGTGCCGCGCGCACAACGGCTTCCTTGCCGAGCAGGTCTTCGGCCGGGAGCACATGGCCCGCTTCCCGCGCGGAGCGACCCGGCAGGGTGAATTTGCTATCGCCAGCGGAGGTGGAGGCTGACTCGATCGCTGGCGCACGCCGCCTCGAGCGCCCCTTCCGCGCGAGCGCGCAACCGGACCGAAGCACCTGCCGCTTCCGGCCAAAGGGGTTGACGAGCTGCGACCCCAAGGCTGAGCTCGCCAAGATCGGGATGTGGCCGCCAGCCCCCAAACGCTCGGCGCAGCGCCGCCGGCCGGCCGCAGGTAGGAAGACGAAGACCCGCCGCCCGGTGAGGGCGCGGCGGGTCTCCGGTGAGGCCAGTCGGACGCGGTCCGCGGCCGGCTTACTGGAAGAGGAAGACGCCCCGGAGGTCCTCGGTCTGCGACAGCGGGGTGTAGCTGGCCGGCACCGTGATCGCCTCCTTGATGGCCACGATGCGCAGCTGGTAGGCCATGCCCGACTGCGACGGGCCCTTGTAGGTGATGGTGTTGGTGCCCGACACGGCGGCCTGATCGATCGGGCCCCAGGCGACGTTGCCGAAGGCATCGTAGACCGTGACGCGGTAGGTGGCGGCCGAGGCGTCGACGTTCGCCTTCTGCCAGACGAAGACCGGGCTGGCGGCGCTCAGCACCACCGGGGTGGCGCTGACGGAGGTGCCGCCGATGGAGACGAGATCCACCGCCGGAGCGATCTTGAAGCTCGCGGGCGCGGTCTGGAGCACGCCGCCGGAGACGGTCACGAAGGGCGCGGCGGTGTTGCCGGTGCCCGAAAGCAGCCGGATGTCGCCGTAGTCGCCGAACGGCGCGAGCACGACGTACTTGCCATCGGGGACGCCGGCGAAGGAGTAGCCCGAGGAGTCGGCGCTGACGGTGAGCCCGGGCGGCGTCTCGCCGCGGTCGAGGTTGGAGTTGTAGGTGGACTGCAGCACCAGGGTCGCCTGGAACGGAGCCGCCGCGCCGTTGATGAGGGTGAGCCCGCCCGCGACGGTGGCGCCCGTCCCGGCGGCGGGCTGCAGCGCGGCGACGTTGTTGACGCCGGTGGCGAGCGCCGGCGTGGTGACCGGCGCGTAGTTCATGCCCTTGGTGTAGGCGGTGACCACGTACTGGGCCCCCTGCTGCAGGTTGTAGATCGAGTACGCGCCGGAGCTGTCGGCGATGCCGGTGAGGCCGCTCCCGCCACCCACCGGCTCGGCGACGACGAGCGCGCCGGCGCCGGACGGCAGGCCGCTGACGCTGCCCTGGATGAAGGACTGGCCCGCGCCGACGCCGATGGGGAGGAGCTGCAGGGCGGTGAGCGGGCCCGAGACCACCCAGGTGCCGGTGCTGTTGGTGGCGGTGGAGAGGTCGATGGGGAGCGCGGTGCGGACGCCGCCCGGGAACGGCTCGTTGCCCTGGCGGTCCGCCCGCAGGGTGACGTTGGCCTGCAGGGGCTTGCCGGTCGAGTCGCGCGCTGCGCGCACCGCGATCTGGTAGGAGCCGGCGGCCGCGCCGACGCCGGCGCTCACCGCGACCGTCGAGACCGGCGCGTGGTTGGAGTCGAGGGCCACCACCCGCGCGTCGTTCAGCAGGGTCACGGGGCTGGTGGTCGGGTCGGTCACCGTGCCGCTGATCACCACCGGCGCGAAGCAGGCGGTGGTCGACGGCGCGCCGGCGGTGGCGGCCTGCTTCGTCTCGCAGAACTGGTTGCTGGCGCAGCCGGTCTGGGCGACCGGGTCGCAGGGCTTGCTGCTGCCGCCGCCGCCGCAGGCGGTGGCCGCGAGGGCGGCGACGAGACAGGCGAGTCGTCGAATCATGTGTACTTCCTCCCTGGAGGTTTGCTGTCCGTACCAACACCGTGGGACGGAGATGGTTGCTGGCCGCGCGCGACCGCGCGGGGACCGTACCCTAGTCGCGTGACGAGCGCGCGACCGGATGAATTCACTTCCGAGGTCTTGCGCCGGGCGACGATGTCGGGCTTCGGCGCACCGTCGCGCACCGGCGCTCAGTTCCCCGGCGACGGCCCGCCGCGCGGGGTGAGCCAGTAGAGGAGGCCGTTCAGGTCGGAGAGCGACAGCGCCACGAACCACCCGTCGCGCTCGGCGCGCCCGGCGGAGAGGTCGCGCAGCCCCACCGCGAGCCCGACCCGATCCTGCAGCACCGAGACCCGGGCCTGGAACCCGAGCGGCCGGCCGCCGCCGCTCCAGTCGAGGGTCCACCGCGGGCCGAGCCCCAGCGAGACGTAGCCGGCGCGGACCGCGGCCATCAGCCCGAGCGCGCTCGCGCCCCGCCGCGCCTCGCGCCGGTACTCCACCGGCTCGACGAGGCTCTCCAGCGAGATCCCGCCGGGGAGACGCAGCGCCGGCTCGAGCCAGGCCAGCCCCACCCCGCCGCGCGCCACGTCGAGCTCCAGCCGGTAGGGTGCGAGGTGCGCCGCGAGCAGCTTCCACCGCTCCTGGCCGGCGGCGCCCCAGGCCGGCACGGTGGAGGGGTCGAGCTGCAGCCGCGGCGCGGGGCCGCGCTCGGCGGAAGCGCGGGTGAGCAGCTCCACCGCGCCCAGCCCCATCTGCACCGGCTTGGCGAGCGGGTCGTCCTCGCGCCGCGGCTCGGTGGCGGCGATGGCCAGGGCCCGGTCGGCGAGCCGCTGCAGCGAGCGCGAGCTCCAGAGGTCGAGGTCGTCGAGCGCGAGCCGCATGCTCTCGGAGCGCGGCTGGTAGCCCTGCGCGGAGAGGGCGTCGAGGAAGTCGCCGAAGCCGAGGTCGGCCAGGCAGAGCGGCTCGCCCCCGGCACGGCAGGGCGCCCGGCGCGAGGTGAGCGCCGCCAGGGTGGCTGCCACCGGATCGCCCGGCCCGGACGCCGGCGCCGGGGCGGCCCACGCCCAGCTCTCGCCGGCGCGCACGACCTCGGCCCGCGCCCGGCTGCCGAGCGAGGCGTCGAGCTCGAGCCGGGCCAGCGCCGCCACCACCCTGAGCGCCCGCGGCGCGCGGGGCACGCCGACCACCTGCAGCGCGGCCCCCATGGCCGCGCCCACGCAGCGCTGCGTCTGCGCCGAGGAGAGGTCGAGCTCGGAGGGATCGTCCTCCCGCCAGGCGGGCGCGGCGCGGGTCGTCTCCTCCGGCTGCTGCCCCGCGCAGACGGCGCCCGCGACGAGGTGGAGCGCCTCGTAGACGCCGGCGTAGTAGTCGTAGCGGCGCAGCGGCTCGTCGAGGAAGCCGCCCAGCCCGCCGAGCTGGGCGCCGGCGAGGGGGGCGAAGCGGCTGGCGACGACCAGCCGCCGCTCCGGCGCCGTCCCCTCCTCGAGCGCCGCGGCCTCGCCGGCCAGCTCGGCGCTCACACCAGCCAGCTGCTCCAGCCGCGCGCGCAGCCGCAGCAGGTGCTCGACCTGCCGCCAGCGCGCCACCACCGGAGCGTCCGGCTCGGCGCGAGAGAGCGCCGCCGAGGCGAGCAGGAAGAGCCGCTCCAGCGGCTCGGCGCGGAAGAGCCGCCCGTAAGGGAGCGCGGCCACCGCCCGGCGCTGCCGGGCCGCCTCCCGAGCCAGCTCGCCGCCGGCCTCGGCGGCGAGCCCGCCGAGCTGCGCCTGGAGCACGGCGTCGAGGACCTGCGCGGTGAGGTCGACCAGCGGGCGCGAGCCGCGCACCGGCGCCAGCACCGCGAGCTGGAAGCGGCGCAGCCGCTCGTCGCCGGCCCCGCTCGCGGCCACCCGATCGATCTCGCCTGCCAGCACCAGCAGGGCGGTGGTGCCCGCCCGCACGCTGGTGAGCACCAGCGCCTGGTGCCGGAGCAGCTCCTCTTGCCCGCGGAGGTCCTGCGCGCCGCCGTGGCGCCGCAGCACGCGGTCGAGCCGCTCGGCGAGCTGCATCGCCTCGTCGGGGCCTAGGTACCCCGCGGCAGGGCCCGGCTCCGCGCGCCCGGCGATGGCGGCGGCGCAGCTCCGCCCGGTGGCAGCCGCCCACGGCTCGCGCGCCATCCGGTCGAGGCAGGCGGAGAGGCCGCGCCCCAGCGCGCCCGGCCCGGCGGGCGCATCGTCCGCGGGCGGCGACCGGGGCGCGAGCGCGCCTGCCGGTGACCCCAGCGCGGCCAGCTCGTCGTGGAGCTCGGCGAACTGGGCCAGCGTCAGCGAGGCGCGGCGCAGCAGCCGCCGGGTGGTGCGGTTCCAGCCCTGCACGCGCACCGCCCGCCGCAGCTCGGCGCTGCGCGCCGTGCGCACCAGCTCCCCGAAGAGGCGGACGTCGGCGGCGGCGCCGGCCGGGTGGCCCGCCGCCTCGCGCGGCGCCGCCTCGGCGGGCTCGAGCCTCCGCCGATCGGGGTCGACGAAGAAGTAGGAGATGGGGTGGAGCGGCCGCGGCGCCCCGCCGCCCTCGACGAGGTCGATGGTGAGCCCGATGGGCGCGTTGTCGAAGACGCCGCCGTCCACGTAGTCGCGCCGGCAGAGCTGCGGGGGCGCCGCGGCGCCGGGGGCAAGCGGGCACATGGGCCGGGCGTCGGGGCGAGCGCCGGGCGCGGCGCAGGCGCTCGCCGATACCTGCCCCTCGGCCGGGCAGGAGACGGCGCACTCGCAGAGCGGCCGCGGGCCGAACAGCGCCGGCAGCGCCGCCGAGGCGGCCACCGCCTCCGCCACCGCGTCGGGCGCGAGCCAGCCCTCCGCGCCCTCGCCGGCCGGGAGCTGCGCCAGCTCGAGGACGCTCTGCGAGGACTCGCGCTCCGGCGGGAGCGGGTGACGCCGCACGCGCAGCACTCCGCTGGCGTCGGCCTCGAGCTGCCAGGAGAGCAGGAAGCGCTGGCCGCTGGCGCGCAGCCCGCCGGCCTCGCGCTGCTCCGGGTCCACCCGCGTGAGGGTGAGGCCGTAGGGGACGCGGCAGCCGGGGGCGAAGCGGCCCGGCGAGGCGGAGGAGAAGAGCGCGTCGCGGACCCGCCGGGCGGTGCGGTCGAGCGCCTCGGACGCGAGGAGCCCGTCGCGCGGGCCGTAGCGCTCCGCGGCGGCCGGCAGCAGGTCGTCGAGGTCGAGGTGCAGCCAGGTCTCCTGCAGCAGGTTGCCGTCGACCGACTCGCTCGGACCGCCCGGTCGCTCGCACCACATGGCGGCGGTGAGCAGCCCGTTGAGGGCGCCGGCCGACGCCCCGGCGACGGCGGCCAGCCGCGGTCGGAAGGAGGTGCGGGCGTCGGGCGGGGCGGCGCGGGTGAGCTGCAGGTAGCGCGTGAGCGTCCAGGCGAGGCCGGCCTCGTAGGCGCCCAGGCTGGCGCCGCCGCTGATGGTGAAGGCGAGCTCGTCCTCGGGCCGGGGGTCGCCGGCGGCGGCTGCCGGGCGCGGGGCGATGGCCACCAGGGCGGCGAGGAGGAGCGCGGCCGCCCGGGGAGCGGTCGGCGTCGGCTGGCCTGCTGGAGGTCCGATGGCCATGGGCGTTCGCGCGACGAGCCCTATCACATCCACCGACCGTGCCGGGCGGCCTGGCGGGACGCCTTGACCCGCGCGCCGGGCCGGCCAAGAGTAGGTTCCACTCTCACCACCGGAGGTCGAGATGTCCGTGCTGCTCTGGGGCTCGCTGCCCCTCCTGCTCCTGGCCGCCGCCGGCCCGGGGGCGCCCGCGCCGAACCCGCTCCTCGCCCCGTGGACAGGCCCCTACGGCGGCGTCCCGCCCTTCGACCGGATGCGCGTGGAGCAGCTCGAGCCGGCGCTCGAGGCGGCCATGGCGGGCCAGCTCGCGGCGGTGGACCGGATCGCCGCCGACCCGGCGCCGCCGAGCTTCGAGAACACGCTGGCGGCGCTGGAGCGCTCCGGCCGCGCGCTCGACCGGGTGAGCGCGCTCCTCGACCTCTGGTCCTCCAACCTGAGCACGCCGGCGTTCCAGGAGGTGGAGCGCCGGGTGGCCCCCAGGCTCGCCGCCCACCAGGACCGGATCACCCAGAACGCCAAGCTCTTCGCGCGCATCGAGGCGGTGTACGAGGGGCGGGAGAAGCTCTGTCGCACGCCGGAGCAGCAGCGGCTGGCGTGGCTCTACCGCACCAACTTCGTGCGCGCCGGCGCCCGGCTCGACGCCCCGGCGAAGAAGCGGGTGGCGGAGCTCAACGCCCGCCTGGCCACGCTCTACACCGGCTTCACCCAGCACCTGCTCGCCGACGAGGCGGGCTACGTCACCTGGCTCCAGGGCGAGCGCGACCTGGCCGGGCTCCCGCCGGCGGTGCGCGCGGCGGCGGCGGCCGCGGCCGAGGAGCGCGGGCGCAAGGGGGAGCAGGCGGTGCTCAACACCCGCTCCAGCGTGGAGCCGTTCCTCGCCTGGTCGGAGCGGCGCGACCTGCGCGAGCAGGTCTGGCGCAACTTCGTCTCGCGCGGCGACCACGGCGACGCGAACGACAACAAGGCGGCCATCGCCGAGATCCTGAAGCTGCGCGCCGAGCGGGCGAAGCTGCTCGGCTACCCGACCCACGCCCACTGGCGGCTCACCGACTCGATGGCCGGCACGCCGGACCGCGCCATGGAGCTCATGGAGGCGGTCTGGCCGGCGGCGGTGGCGCGCGTGCGCGAGGAGGTCCGCGACATGCAGGCCGTCGCCGACCGCGAGGGCGCGAAGCTCCGCATCGAGCCCTGGGACTACCGCTTCTACGCGGAGAAGGTCCGCAAGGCGAAGTACGACCTCGACGCCAACGAGGTGAAGCCTTATCTGGCGCTCGAGAAGCTTCGCGAGGCGCTGTTCTGGGTGGCGGGGCGGCTGCTCGACCTGCACTTCACGCCCGCGACCGGCGTGCCGGTGTTCCACCCGGACGTGCGGGTCTGGGAGGTGAAGGACGGCGCGGGGAAGCTCGTCGGCCTCTGGTACTTCGACCCGTACGCGCGCGAGGGGAAGCGCTCGGGCGCGTGGATGACCGCGTACCGGAACCAGGAGCGGCTGGACGGCGAGGTGATCACCCTCGTCTCCAACAACGCCAACTTCGTGAAGGGGAAGCCGGGCGAGCCGGTGCTGCTCTCCTGGGACGACGCCGAGACCCTGTTCCACGAGTTCGGCCACGCGCTCCACGGCCTCTCCTCGAACGTCACCTACAAGTCGCTCTCCGGCACCGAGGTGGCCCGGGACTACGTCGAGTTCCCCTCCCAGCTCATGGAGCGCTGGCTGCCCACGCCCGAGGTGCTCTCCCGCTTCGCGCTCCACGTCGAGACCGGCAAGCCGCTCCCGGAGGAGCTGGTCCGCAAGATCGAGCGCACCGCGAGGTTCAACCAGGGCTTCGCCACCGTCGAATACCTCTCGGCGGCCCTGGTGGACATGGAGCTGCACCTCGCCGGGGAGCGGCCGGTGGACCCGGCGGCGTTCGAGCGCGAGGCGCTGGCCAAGCTGGGGATGCCGCGCGAGATCGTGATGCGCCACCGCACGCCGCAGTTCGCGCACGTCTTCTCGAGCGACGGCTACTCGGCCGGCTACTACAGCTACCTCTGGGCCGACACGCTCAGCGCCGACGCCTACGAGGCCTTCACCGAGGCGGGCGGGCCGTACGACCGCGCCGTCGCGGAGCGGCTGCGCCGGTTCGTCTTCTCGGCCGGGAACACCGTCGATCCCGCCGAGGCCTACCGCGCCTTCCGCGGCCGCGACCCCGGCATCGGCGCGCTCATGCGCAAGCGCGGGTTCCCGGAGCCGGCGGCCGGCGGCTCGGCCTCCGCGCCGGAGAAGGCGCCGCGGGCGAAGCCGCAGTAGGCGGCAAGCTCCTTCCCTCTCCCGCGCAGCGGGGGAGGGTCAGGGAGGGGGCTCACCCTCTGTAAACCACCGCGGCCGGCGCCGGGAACACCCGGGCCGGCCGCGTGAGAGGGGCGCGCGCTCGAGCGCGCCCGGTGATCGCCCGCGACTACGCGTCGATGGCGGCCTTGGCCTCGGCCTTCTTGGGAGCCGCGCGGGTCAGCGCGCCCACCGCCGCGCCGGCCGCCGCGCCGCCGACCGCGAAGAGCGAGCCCACGCCGACCACGCCCATGGCGGTGCTGAAGTAGATGAGGCCGCGCACCAGCATGGTCGGCTGCAGCGGCGTGCCGAAGATGCCGCCGGCGAGGAGCACGCCCGCGAACCCGCCGTAGTACATCGACGGAAGCAGGCCGGCGAAGAGGAAGAGGGCGAGGCCAGCGCCGGCGCCGATGAGGGTCGAGGTCTTGCGGGACATGGTGTTCTCCTTGAGTGCTTCGTGGGTGGTTGGAAGACGGGGAGAGAGATTGCACGCGGCTTGCCAGCCGGCGCGGAACGGGATCACGCAGGGTTACGCTCGGGGTTGTCGGGAAAACCCGACCGGGTGGAGGGAGGGGGCGACAGCCGCTCACGAAGAGAGCGCCGCCAGCGCTTCCGCGCGCAGCACCGCCGGTGCGCGCGGCACCCGGGTCAGGGCAAACCCGTCCACCAGCTCCCGCGGGTGGAGCCGCGCGCCGGCGCCAGCGAGACCGCACAGGTGCGCCAGCAGCCCGGTCACCGCGGCCGCCTCCGCGCCCCGCTCGCGCAGCTCTCCCACCGAGAGCGCGCCGTGCCGCTTCGCGAGCCGCTCGCCGTCCTCGCCGACCACCAGCGGCACGTGGGCGAAGCGCGGCTCGGCGAGCCCGAGGGCGCGGTAGAGGAGGAGCTGGCGCGCCGTCGAGGGGAGCAGGTCGTCGCCCCGCACCACCTCGGTGATCTGCATCGCCGCGTCGTCCACCACCACCGCGAGCTGGTAGGCGGCCACGCCGTCGGCCCGCATCAACACGAAGTCGCCCACCTCGGCGGCCACGTCGAAGCGCACCCTCCCGTGCAACGCGTCCTCGACCTCCACCACCGCGCCCCGCCCCTCCGGCACGCGCAGGCGCCACGCCGGGAGCCGCGCCTCCTCGCGCCGGGCGCGCTCGGCGGCCGAGAGGTGGCGGCAGGTGCCCGGATACCGCACCTCGTCGCCCGGCCCGTGCGGCGCCTGCGAGGCGGCGGCGATCTCCTTGCGGGAGCAGAAGCACGGGTAGACGAGGTCCCGCTCGCGCAGCGCCTCGAGCGCGGCGGAGTAGCGCTGCGCCCGCTCCGACTGGCGGTAGGGCCCGAAGGGACCGCCCACATCCGGCCCCTCGTCCCAGTCGAGCCCGAGCCAGGCCAGCTCCTCCAGGATGCGCCGCTCCAGCCCCGGGCGAACGCGCGGTCCGTCGAGGTCCTCCACCCGCATCGCCAGCGCGCCGCCCGCCGCCCGCGCCGACAGCCAGGCCAGCAGGGCGGTCCGGGCGTTGCCGAGGTGCATCGGCCCGGTGGGGCTCGGCGCGAAGCGGCCGCGAACGGTCGGGGACACGGTTCAGGTGTACCGAATTTCACTTGCGACGGGTGCCCAAGAATCGCACCCTTGAGGCCTATGCGCCAGGCTGGCGTCCTCATCCCGCTCTTCTCCGTCCGCACCCCCTCGAGCTGGGGGCTCGGCGAGATCCCCGACCTGGCGAGCTTCGCCCGCTGGGCCGCGGCGGCGGGCTTCTCCGTGGTGCAGCTGCTCCCGGTCACCGAGGCCTCGCACGGCCAGTCGAGCCCCTACGCGGCGCTCTCGGCCTTCGCGGTCGATCCGGTCTACCTCTCGCTCGCGGCGGTGGAGGACTTCGCGGCCGCGGGCGGCGAGGAGGCGCTCTCCGCGGACGACCGGCGCGAGCTCGCCGCCCTGCGCGCGGCGCCGGCGGTGCAGTGGCCCCGCATCCGGGCGGTGAAGCAGCGCGCCCTCGAGCTCGCCTTCCGCGCCTTCGTCGAGCGCGAGTGGAAGGGCGGGGGCGCCCGCGCCGTGGCGATGAGCCACTGGGCCAAGGAGCACGGCTTCTGGCTCGACGAGTACGCGCTCTTCTCGGCGCTGCACGACGACGTCTTCGGCGGCCAGCCCTGGCCCGCCTGGCCGGAGGGGCTGCGCGACCGCGAGCCGGAGGCGCTGGCCCGGGCGCGCGCCGAGCTGCAGGAGCGGATCCTCTTCCGGAGCTACGTGCAGTGGCAGCTCGATCTCCAGTGGACCGCCGCCCGCGCGGAGACGGGCCGGCTCGGGGTGGAGCTGATGGGCGACCTGCCGTTCATGGTCGCCACCGACTCGGCCGACGTCTGGAGCCGCCCCTTCGACTTCCGGCTCGACGCCCGCGTGGGCGTGCCGCCCGACGCCTTCAGCGACAGCGGCCAGGACTGGGGCCTCCCGGTCTACCGCTGGGACGTGATGGAGCGGAACGGCTTCGCCTGGATGAACGAGCGGGCGCGCCGCGGCGCCGACCAGTACGGCCTCTACCGCGTCGACCACGTGGTGGGGCTCTACCGCACCTACTACCGGCCCGACGACGGCGGCCCGCCGGCCTTCATCCCCGCCGACGAGCCGGCGCAGATCGCCAACGGCGAGCGGGTGATGGCCATCCTCTCGCAGGGCGCGCGGGTCATCGCCGAGGACCTCGGCACCGTGCCCGACTTCGTGCGCGCCTCGCTCACCCGCTGCGGCATCCCCGGCTACCGGATCCTGCGCTGGGAGCGGCGCTGGCACGACCCGGGGCAGCCGTTCCGGGACCCCGCCTCCTGGCCGGCCCTGTCGGTGGGCACCACCGGGACCCACGACACCGAGTCGGCGGCCGAGTGGTTCGACGCCATGCCGGCCGACGAGCGGAAGGCGCTGCTGGCGCTGCCGCAGCTCGCCGGCCTGGCCGCGCGCGGCGACGTCCGCTACGACGAGGGCGTGCGCGACGCCCTGCTGGACCTCGTCTACCGCGCCGGCTCCGACCTCACCCTGCTGCCCTTCCAGGACGCCCTCGGCTCGCGCGAGCGGGTGAACGTCCCCGGGACGGTGAACGACCGGAACTGGTCGTACCGGATGGCGCGAGACGTGCCCGAGCTGCTCCGCGACCAGCCGACCATCGACCGCCTCAAGGGCCTTGCGGTGGCGGGGGGGCGCTCCACCGTTTAGGTCGGTGGAGGGGGGAGGGAACTTGCCGGCGCTCGACGCGCTGCTGGACGAGGTGCGCGCCCACCTGGCGCGGTCGCCGGAGCTCTTTCCGCGCCCGGCCTCCACCTACCGCCTGCAGCTCCACGCCGGCTTCGGCTTCGAGGCCGCCGCCGCGCAGGTGCCCTACCTGCACGCCCTCGGCGTCACCCACCTCTACCTCTCGCCCATCCTCGCCGCCGCGCCCGGCTCCAAGCACGGCTACGACGTGGTGGACCACGGCCGGCTCAACCCGGAGCTGGGCGGCGAGGAGGGCTACGCGCGGCTCTGCGCGGCGCTCGCCGGCCGGGGCATGGCTCAGCTCGTCGACTTCGTCCCCAACCACATGGGCGTGGGCCCCGAGAACCGCTTCTGGATGGAGGTGCTCGAGAACGGCCCCAGCTCCGAGCACGCCCGCTTCTTCGACGTGGACTGGCGGCCGGTGAAGGGCGAGCTCGAGAACAAGGTGCTGGTCCCGGTCCTGGGCGACCAGTACGGCAAGGTGCTGGAGCGCGGCGAGCTGGAGCTCACCCGCGAGGGCGGCGCGCTCTGGCTTCGCTACTACGACCACCGCTTCCCCATCGCGCCGCGGCAGGTGCCGCAGGTGCTGCGCTACCACCTGCCCGAGCTGAAGGAGCGGCTCGGGGCGGCCGACGAGGGCGTGCAGGAGCTGGAGAGCCTCTGCACCTCGCTCGAGAAGCTCGCCCCGCGCTCGGAGACCGACGCGGCGCTGGTGGAGGAGCGGGCCCGCGAGAAGGAGGTGGCGAAGCGGCGGCTGGCGGCGCTCTGCGAGACGCGGCCGCCCATCCGCGACTTCGTGGACGAGAACGTCCGCACCTTCAACGGCACCGCCGGCGACCCGCGCAGCTTCGACCTCCTCGACCGACTCCTCGACGCCCAGGCCTTCCGCCTCGCCCACTGGCGCGTCGCCGGCGAGGAGATCAACTACCGGCGCTTCTTCGACGTGAACGCGCTCGCCGCCATCCGCATGGAGGACCCGCGGGTCTTCGACGAGGCGCACCGGTTCACCATGGCCCTCCTGCGCGAGGGGAAGCTCGCCGGGCTGCGCATCGACCACCCCGACGGCCTCTACGATCCGCCCGGCTACTTCCTGGCGCTGCAGGCGCGGGCGGTGGCGGAGCGGGCCCGCGCCCGCGCCGAGGCCCGAGGCGAGCCGCTCGACGACGCTACGGTGCTGGCGCTCGCGGAGAGGGTGCGCGAGGAGCTCTCGGCCGGCCGGCTGCCACCGCGGCCGCTCTGCGTCGTCGCCGAGAAGATCCTGATGGCCGGCGAGCAGATCCCGGCGCCGTGGGCCATCGACGGCACCACCGGCTACGAGTTCGTGGCCGCCGCCAACGGCCTCTTCGTGGATCCGGCCGGCGCCCGCCCCTTCACCGAGCACTACGTGCGCTTCACCGGCCACCGCGAGGACTTCCGCGAGGTGGCCTGGCAGCGCAAGAAGCTGGTGATGTCGTCGTCGATGGCGAGCGAGATCAACATGCTCGCCCACCGGCTCAACCGCATGAGCGAGTCGAACCGTCGCACCCGCGACTTCACCCTCAACGACCTCACCCGCGCGCTGGTGGAGTACGTGGCCGCCTTCCCGGTCTACCGCACCTACGTCACCCCCGACGGCCGGGTGGACGAGCGCGACCGGGAGTTCGTGGACGCCGCCATCGCCCGGGCGCGCCGGCGCAGCCCGGTGACCGACGTCTCCATCTACGACTTCCTGCGCGACGCGGTGCTGCTGCGGACGCCGGAGGGGCTCTCCGAGGAGGAGCGGGCCGAGTGGCGCGAGTTCGCGATGAAGCTGCAGCAGGTGACCGGCCCGGTCACCGCCAAGGCGCTCGAGGACACCGCCTTCTACGTCTACGACCGGCTGGTCTCGCTCAACGAGGTGGGCGGCGAGCCCCGCGAGTTCGGCGGCTCCCCGGCCGCCTTCCACGCCCTGTGCCGGGAGCGGCTGGCGCGCTGGCCCGGGTCGCTCAACGCCACCTCCACCCACGACACCAAGCGCAGCGAGGACGTGCGCGCCCGCATCGACGCGCTCTCGGAGATCCCGGGCGACTGGCGGCGCAAGCTGGCCCTCTGGAGCCGCCTCAACCGCCGCCACGAGCGGGCGCTCGACGACGGGCTGCGCGCGCCGGACCGGAACGATCAGCTGCTGCTCTACCAGACGCTCATCGGCACGCTGCCCGACGGGCTCCTCTCGCCGGGCGGCGCCGGCCGGGTCGAGCCGGGGCAGCCGGAGTGGCGGGAGTACGTCGGGCGCATCGGGGCCTACATGCAGAAGGCGCTGCGGGAGGCGAAGCTCCACACCAGCTGGACCTCGGTGAACTCCGACTACGAGGCGGCGGTGAAGGGCTTCGTCGAGGGCATCCTGGCACACCAACCGTTCCTCGACGACCTCGTCCCCTTCGCCTCGCGGGTGGCGGCGGCGGGCCGGCTCTCCTCCCTGGCGCAGGTGGCGCTCAAGGTCGCCGCGCCGGGAGTGTGCGACGTCTACCAGGGCTGCGAGCTGTGGGACCTCTCGCTGGTCGACCCCGACAACCGCCGCCCGGTCGACTTCGGGCTGCGCGCGAAGGCGCTCGGCGGGATCGAGCGGCGGCTGGCAGAGGGGCCGGCCGCGCGCGCCGCGCTGGCCCGCGAGCTCTCGAGCCCGGCCGCGCTCCGCGATGGGCGCGCCAAGCTCTGGCTCCTGCGCGAGGGGCTGCAGCTGCGCCGCCGCGACCCGGCCCTCTTCCTGCGCGGCGCGCACCTGCCGCTCGAGGCGCGGGGCGGTCATGCCGTTCACGTCGTCGCCTTCGCCCGAGTCCACCAGGGGCGGCGGCTCCTCTGCGCCGTGCCGCGCCTCGCGCTCTCGCTCCTCGACGCCGCCGCCGGCGGCCCCATCCCGTGGGAGGGCGAGCTGCCGCTCCCGCCCGAGCTGCGCGGCCCCTGGACCGACGCCGTGACCGGCGAGCCGCGCGCCGGCGACGCGCTGCCGCTGTCCCTGCTCTTCGGGACCTTCCCGGTGGCGCTCCTCGTCGGGGCGGGTTGAACCCTGCTATCTTCGCCGGATGGCCGCCCCCGACCAGCCCGGCGCCGCCCCCGCCGCGGCTCCCGCTCCCCCGCCGGCGCCGCCCTTCGTCCGCGAGCTCGACACCCTCATCCGCGCCCGCTACCCGCTCATCTACCTCGTCTCCTGGGAGGAGGCGCGGGTGGACGGCATCCTGCACGACCTCGCCGCCCAGCACGGCAAGGCGCTCTACGGCTGGTCGGTGACCAAGGGGCTGCGCCGCCTCGACGACCGGCGCGGGCGCGAGCAGCAGGAGGGCGGCAAGGATCCGGTCGAGGCGCTCGGCGCCGTCGAGAAGCTCTCCGAGCCGTCGCTGGTGGTGCTGAAGGACTTCCACCCCTTCCTCAACGACCCCACCGTCACCCGCGCGCTGCGAGAGCTGGGGCAGGCGCTCAAGAGCACCTACACCACCGTCATCATCCTCTCCCCCACCCTCCTCATCCCGCCCGAGCTGGAGAAGGAGATCTCGGTCCTCGACGTGCCCATGCCGAGCGCGCGCGAGCTCCTGCAGCTCCTCAAGGAGATCGTGACGGTGGTGCGCGAGGGCAAGAAGGCGATCGTCGACCTCTCCAAGGAGGACGCCGAGCGGCTCATCCAGGCGGCGCGCGGCCTCACCCTCACCGAGGCCGAGAACGCCTTCGCCAAGGCCATCGCCTTCGACGGGCGGCTCGACAAGGACGACGTGGCGCTGGTGCTCGACGAGAAGCGGCAGGTGATCCGCAAGAGCGGGCTCCTCGAGTACTACCCGACCGACGAGCACCTCGGGAACGTGGGCGGCGTCGGTGAGCTCAAGACCTGGCTCGGCCGCCGCGGCGCCGCCTTCGGGGAGCCGGCGCGGCGCTTCGGGCTGCCCGAGCCGAAGGGGCTCCTGCTCCTCGGCGTGCAGGGCTGCGGCAAGAGCCTCACCGCCAAGGCCATCGCCTCGCAGTGGCGGCTGCCGCTGCTCCGGCTCGACATGGGGCGCATCTTCAGCGGCCTCGTCGGCTCCTCCGAGGAGAACCTGCGCCGCGCCATCCGCGTCGCCGAGGGCGTGGCGCCGGTGGTGCTCTGGATCGACGAGATCGAGAAGGGGCTCTCCGGCGTCGCCTCCTCCGGCTCCTCCGACGGCGGCGTGACCGCCCGCATCTTCGGCGCGCTGCTCACCTGGCTCCAGGAGAAGACCGCCCCGGTGTTCGTGGTGGCCACCGCCAACCGCATCGAGGCCATCCCGCCGGAGCTGCTGCGCAAGGGGCGCTTCGACGAGATCTTCTTCATCGACCTGCCGGCCGCCGCCGAGCGGCGCGACATCTTCGGCATCCACCTCTCCCGCAGGGGCCGAAAGGTGGAGCAGTTCGACCTCTCGCAGCTCGCGGCGCTGTCGGTCGGCTTCAGCGGCGCCGAGATCGAGCAGGCGGTGGTCTCGGCGCTCTACGACGCCTTCGCCGAACAGAAGGACCTCGCGCAGGGGCACGTGGAGCGGGCCGTGAAGGAGACCGTGCCGCTCGCCACCACCATGCGCGAGGACGTGGAGCGGGTGCGCGAGTGGGCGCGGACCCGCACCCGGCCGGCCTCCGCCGCGCCGGCCGAGGCCGTCCCCAAGCCGCTCGCCGCGCGGTTCGGGTAGGAGCAGCGCATGGCCGACCGGATCGCCGAGCGGTTCAAGAACCTGGAGCGGCCGCGACGGCCGAGCGAGGCGGAGCCCGCGCGCGAAGCCGACGCGCGCATCGGCGGCATCGAGCGCCCCTCTGCCGCCGCTTCCGCGCCGACCGTGGCGCCGAGCCACATGGAGCGCTTCCGGCCGCCCGCCGAGCCGACGCTCGACACGGTGAAGGAGGACGACGCCGCGCAGCCCTTCATCCGCTGCCTGCGGTGCCAGACCGACAACTCGCCCTACGCGCGCACCTGCTCCACCTGTGAGGCCGACCTCGGCACCCGCGAGCAGCAGGTGTTCAACGAGCGGCTCTGGGAGCAGCGGAAGAAGGAGAAGGAGCTGGAGGATCGGGAGGCCGCGGTGCGGGAGGCCGAGCGGGAGGCGGCCGCGGCCGCGACCGAGCAGGCGAAGCGCGAGATGGCGGCCGAGATGGCCCGCCACGTCGGAGAGGTGGAGCGCGAGCGGCTCGACCGCGGCATGGGCTGGGGCGGTTCGCGCGGCGGCTGGGGCGACCCCGGCGGCGGCTTCGGCGGCCCGCGCTACGACGAGTGGGGCGACCCGATTCCCGACTCCACTCCCTACGGCCTCCGGCTGCTCCGGCTCATCAAGAGCCCCGCCTGGCGCATCGGCGTCATCGTCGGCGCCGTGGCGCTGCCGCTCCTCCTCCTGCTGGTGGGCCGGCGCGGCAGCGGCCTGCAGATCGCCGGGTTCGTGTGCCTCTTCGCGATCGCCGCGCTCTTCTCGCCGCCCGGCTATCGCTACCGGCGCCGGCGCTTCTGGGACTGGTGATGGCGAGCGCGCGCGAACAGCCCGAGCGGAGGTGGATGCCGTGAGCCAGGGTGTGGAGATCGTCCTCGTGATCCAGGGGCTCATCGGCCTCTCGCAGGCCGTGGCCGAGGTCGGCGCCGAGCTCGTCCGCGAGCGGCGCAAGGTGAAGAACGCCCAGGGGCAACTCGAGGAGGTGCAGGCCGTGGTCCGCGACCGCGACGGCACCGAGGTGGGCGTG
The DNA here is from genome assembly GCA_035656915.1 of Anaeromyxobacteraceae bacterium. GTDB lineage: Bacteria > Myxococcota > Myxococcia > Myxococcales > Anaeromyxobacteraceae > Anaeromyxobacter_B. The sequence goes on along the minus strand of DASRRJ010000022.1, from coordinate 6,724 downwards.
AAGCTCGACGAGAAGACCGGCCAGGCCACCTTCGTCGGCCACGACGCGACCGGAAGGGCCAAGGCGCTCGCCGGCAAGGTCGCGCAGCGCTACGCGTACGCCAAGGTGACCCAGGAGCTGCAGAAGAAGGGCTACCAGATCGCGCGCGAGGAGAAGCAGGTGGACGGCACGGTGAAGGTGGTCCTCTCGCGCTGGGCCTGAGCAGGCGGAGGGCGGAGGCTTCATGGCGAGCAAGGTGGAGATCGAGGTGGCGATCGATCCGCAGGGGAACGTGAAGCTGGTGACCCACGGGTTGAAGGGGCAGAGCTGCATGAAGGAGACGGAGCAGCTCGAGAAGGCGCTGGGGAGGGTGGCCGCGAGGGAGAAGACGAGGGAGTTCTATGAGCAGGCGAGCGGCACCGTCGTGGCGGGGGTGGTGAAGAGGGGGTAGTGAGGGGGGGCGCCGCCGGTTCTGGGGCTACGAATCTGAAGGCCAGGTCCATAGCTATCTGAGCGGCTACGCCACCGCAGACCGGGCCACGCTCAACAGGTCCGGCGGGATCTCCCCGTCCAATAGGCGGTAAGTGATGCTGATCGGGCGCTCGCCGTGATCCGCTACTCGCTTGGCCGTCCCGAGAAGTCGATACGTTCCGCCGAGCCCCCGGTCGTCCTTAGCGAGCTCGCGGACGAACAGAACCGCCACAGTGGTATCGCCGAGGTGACGGCGACCGGATGCCGACTCGCGAGTCGTGCTTGCCTGGCTCTCCCAATGAAAGAGGGTCGGGGACAGCGCGTAGTCTCGGTACTGCAGGTGCGGTAGTTTCTGCTTCCCTGACTTGTCGAGCGTGATGAGGTGCACGTCGAGATGCACATTCGGGACCTTCGGATCGAAGGTGCCCACCTGGGGCGAATACAACGTCCCCTTGTTCTGACTCCGGAGGTTGAACGCGGCTGCGATCTCCTCGGTGCGGTAGCGAGCATGCAGGTGGAGCGGGATTTCCTGCGAGAGCCGGGGCAGCGGCTCGGCTGGAAGCACGTCCATCCTCGCTCGGAGCAGTTTCGCGAGTTCGCCCAGCTCGAACCGCAGTCGTTGGTGCCCGCCAAGAACGCCGGCAGCTCGGGTCTCGTCCGTGCCTTGCTCGAGTCCGTAGAGCATGCCCAAGATCATCCGCCCCAGGCGCTGGTCCCGTTCACCCTGGAACGTCATGCCCCCCGCGGCGAGCCGGTCCAGAAGGCCGAGACGCCACGGATCGTTCAGATGAATGAGCCGCTGCACCTGCCCCAACGCATCGCGCTCTGCATCCCCGGACGTCGGCGGGACGGCGACTCCCGCGCGCTCCAGGATGGCGCTCCACGTCCGCCCGTCACGGAAGAACTCGAGCGGTTCGAGCTCTTCCTGGTCAAGGAACCCGGTCAGACTGGTGAGCCCGCTCTCCAGCACCCGCTTCGCCAAGTCCGCGTCGTCGAGGCGCAGCGAGCGCTTCAACGCCGCGAGCACCTGTTCGCGCGGCTTCTCGTCGAGCTGAAGTGTGCACCCCGCGGGGAGGCGCGCGAAGCCGTGCTGGAGGCCCTCGCGGAGCGGGCGTCGGCCGAGTCCGAGCAGCGCCTTGTACTTGGCCTCGAACCGGAAGTTTTCGTGCTGGAGCCCCACGAAATCGAGGATGGTGAGCGCATCCTTGCCGTCGGCACGACGTAGGCCTCGCCCGATCTGCTGAACGAACAGGGTGGCGCTCTCCGTCGGTCGGAGCAGCAGGAGGGTGTCGGTGCGCGGCAGGTCCACGCCTTCATTGAAGAGATCCACCGTGCAGATCACCCGAGGGCGGTCCGGCAGGTCCGACTCGAACGCGTTCAGGACAGCGGCGCGTTGGTCGGAATCGTTTCGGCTGGTGAGCGCGACGGCCGGCACGCCCAGTTCCCGACTCAGCTCTCGCGCGGCCAACTCGGCGTGCCCGATGCCGACGCAGAAGGCGATGGCGCGCATCGCGCCAGGATCGCGAACGTACTGAGCGATAGCCCGCGCGGCGTTCCTCACCCAGATCCTGTTCGCATCATAGACGTTCTCGAGCGCAGCGGCCTCGTACCGACCGCGCCGCCAAGCGGACCGGAGGTCGGTGCCGTCATCAACTGCGAAGTAGTTGAAGGGCACCAGGATCTGTCGATCGATCGCATCCCAGACGCGCAGCTCCGCCGCCCATGGTCGATCGAAGAAATCGTCCAGCTGAAGCACATCGCCAGGCGCGTCGTCCATGCGCTCCGGCGTGGCGGTGAGACCGACGAGCACCTTGGGATGGAGCCGTTCGAGAAGTCGACGATATGTCGGTGAGGCGCCGTGGTGCACCTCGTCGATGACGACCACGTCGAACTGATCCGGCGGGATCTCGTCGACGCGGCTCTCGAGCGACTGGATGGAACCGAACACGTGGCGCCCCACGCTGGGCCGCTCGCCCCCGACGAGCAGCTCACCAAACGTGGGCTCCTTGAGGACCGCCCGAAACGTTTCGCAGCTCTGCTGGAGGATGCGGTCGCGGTGGGCGACGAAGAGGAGCGTATCGAGCTTCGTACCGTCGAGCCCCTCCCGCCTCAGGCGGCGATAGTCGAGAGCCGAGATCACGGTCTTCCCGGTCCCCGTCGCCGCTACAACAAGGTTTCGCCTGCTGCCGCGTGCACGTGCGAGCGCGAGGTCCTGGAGGATGACGCGCTGAAAGTCCTTCGGCTCGACGTCGAGGACGCGAAGAGCGAGCGATGGAGTGCCGTCGACCTCCCGACCGGAGCGCACCATCCGCGCGCGGGCGAGCGCCTGGCGCAAGCTCGCCCCGTCCAGCTCCGCGCCACGGAACGGCGCAAAGCCCGAGGAGGCGTCTTCCCAGTAGCGCTCGAAGACCGCGTCGAAGCGCTCGATGATCTGCGGGACGTCGGCCCAGGCGATCCTGACGTTCCATTCGATGCCATCCGTGAGCGCCTGGCGCGAAAGGTTCGACGACCCAACGTAGGCGGTCGAGAGACCGGTTTCGCGGTGGAAGAGCCACGCCTTGGCGTGCAGCCGGGTCGGAACGTCCTCGTAGGCGACCTTCACCTCGGCGCCGAGCCGGGCGAGCTCCTCGACCGCGCGAGCGTCCGTCGCGCCCAGGTAGGTGGTCGTGAGCACGCGAAACTGCCGCCCGCGCGCGCAGTGCTGCGCAAGGGCGTCGCGGAACTTGATCAAACCCGACCACTTGATGAACGCGCAGATGAGGTCGATCCGGTCGGCCGACTCGATCTCGCTGAGCAGCTCCTGGATCACGCCGACGTGCTCGGCGTTGACGAAGAGCTCGGACCGGGTCAGCGGGGTAGACGGGCGCCGTGGCGCCACGGGAGCCGCCACGACGGAGGTCGGCCGGATCACATGAAGGAGCAGCTCGGGACGCAGCGCAGCCTCGCCCGCGCCGATCGCGTCAGGGCAGGCTTCGCGCGCCAGCGCGAGCAACTGGTTGGCGAGTGCGAGGCGACGCGCAGCAGCGTCTTTGCCCCCGATGCCATCGAGCGCGATGCGGGTCGCTTGGTGTACCGCCTCCGCCAGGTGGTCGATGGCGTCATCGTCGCTGAGCTTCGCGCACGAGATGTTTGCCTTGTCCCCGAGCGCAGAGAGCGACGCGTGGAGCGCTTCGGACACAACGTCTTCGTAGAGGCCGTCGGGGAGCTCAGCGCCGGCGCGGCGGTTCGGGGCGTCGGGGTGCCGGAAGCGGAAGATGGACACACGGAGAGTCTATCGCGAGTCCGGACTTGGTCGACAGCGTGGACACGACAAAGCCCGCTACTCCACCACCACGACCCCCTTCATCGACACGTGGTACCGGCAGAAGTACGGGAACCTCCCTTTCTGCTTCAACACCACGCGCCCGGACGCGCCGGCAGGGAGGTCGCCGGTGTCGAACCGGCGGTCGTCCGCGGTCGCGGTATGGGCGGTGAAGTCGGCGTTCTTCCACTCGATGACGTCGCCGGCGTGCACCTCGAGCGTCTGGGGCTTGAACTGGAAGCCGGAGATGGAGACCTGGTGGACATGGGACCCGCCGGGGGCCGCCGTGGGCGGCGCGGCCCCGCCCCCCTGCTCTTGCTTCTGCCCCTGCCCTCCCCCGCGCGCGAGCTCCGCCTGCTGCTCGGGGGTGAGGGCGCGAAGCTGCCGCACGAACGCGACGATGCCCCAGATGTCGTCGGGCGACTGCGTCTTGCCGAACGCGGGCATCCCCGTGCTGCCCACGCCGCGCTCGATCGCCTCGTAGAGCATGCCGTCAGTGAAGGCCTGCACGGCGGGAGAGGCCAGGTCCGGGGGAGCGGGGTGCATCTCACCGGCGAACCGCTCCGGCGGAGCGCCGGGCGCGCCGTGACAGGCGGAGCACACCGCCTTGTATCGCCGGAGCCCGGCCTCGATCGCGGCCGGATCGTGCGCGCGCGGGTTCGCTCCGCTCTTGGCGTGGTGCGCGATGGAGCGGAGCGAGGCGTACGCGAGCAGGCGATCGGGCGCTCGGGGCGCGCCCGCCGCCGAGACGTCGATGGCGCCGCTCGCGACGACGAGCGCCGCGACGACGGCCTCGAGGACGAACGCCGTCACGAGGCCGAGCAGGAACGGCCGCATGGCCGGGTCGCGCATCGCTCACGTCACGGGCGGCCCGTCACTTCGCCGCGCCGAACTTCGCCTGCAGCTCCTTGGCGTGGTCGAGGTGCGCCTGGAACGCAGGCGTGTCCTTCTCGAGCAGCGCCTTCAGCTCCGCGTTCTGGGCGTTCGGGGTCAGGGTCGTCTTGATCGCGTCCAGCACCTGCTCGTGATAGGCGACCTCGTGGTCGATGTACGCGCGGTCGAGCTCCGCGCCCTTGAGCTTCTTCAGCGCGGCGATGTTCTTCTTGGCGCCGTCCTGGAGGCTCTTCGACGTCGGGTTCGGCTCCGGCTTCACGTGCAGCTTCTTCACCAGCGCCTTGGCTTCCTTGTTGGCCCCCTCGTGGTCCCGGACCATCGTCTCGGCGAAGTCCCGGACCTCCTTGTTCTTCGTGCGCGACTTCACGGCCTTGGCCGCGTCGATGTCGGCCTGGTTCGCCGCGACGACGGTCGCCGCGATCTGCGGATCGGTCGGCCCGCCCCCAGTCGCCTGTCCGGCCGCCGTCACCGGCAGAAGCGCCATCCACCCCAGCAGCGCCGACCCGAGGGCCAGCGCGATTCCATGCATCCGATTCATCGAACCCCTCCCGTCCGGTGACGAAGCTCGCCACCCCTGATTGCACCGCCGCGAACCACCGCGCCGGCATCGGCCTCGCCGATGCAGTAGGACCTGCGCAAGCGGCCTCGCTCCATCTAGACGCGAGGCGCGCCCCGAGGTGACAGACCACCCGAATCAGGCTGCTCGTTCGCTCGCCCAGGGACCTCGTGGAGGGTCCCCGCCCGCCTCACCGCCCCCAGGTACTCCCGCACCCGCGTCCGCACCCAGTACGCCCCCGTCTCCCGCCGCTCCCGCCAGGTGGTGAACCGGTAGCGGTACAGCAGCGCCCGAACCGCGCGCGGCGGCGCGCCGGGGAACGGGTTGCGCCGGAGCAGGCGCAGGGTGGCGGGGTCGCCCTCCAGCAGCTTCTGCACGAAGGCCAGGAACCACGACCCGGCGTAGGTGGGGGAGATGGCGGCGAACCACATCAGCCAGTCGAGGCGGAGGTGGTACGGCGCCCACTGGACGGGCCGGCGTCCGGGCGCGGTCGGCTTCCCGCGGAACTCGTACTCGCGCCAGACGGTGTCCGGCCCGAGCCGCTCGTCGCTCGTGCCCTCCACCACCACCTCGAACCGCTCGCGCTCGATGCTCCCGAACGCGCCGTAGGTGTTCACGAGGTGCAGCGGCTCGAAGCTGGCGTTCATGAGCTGGTCCCGCGAGAGGAGGTTCCGGGCGGGGCGGATGGAGAGCGCGAGCACCAGGGCGGTCAGCGCCAGCACGAGCAGGTCGTACCAGACCGGCGCGGCGGTCGCGGCGTGGCCGGCGTGCAGGACGCGCCCGAGCTGGCGGTCGTCGAACGCCGAGGCGGTGAGGACGATGGTGGTGAGGTTGAGCCAGGAGAAGTTCCCGCTCAGCACGAGCCAGGACTGGGTCACGGCCATCACGGCGCCGGCGAGCGCCGCGATGGGCTGCGGGAAGAAGAGCAGCACGGGCGCCACCAGCTGGGCGAAGTGGCTACCCAGCACCTCGATCCGGTGCAGCGGCCTCGGGAGGTGATGGAACCACCACGAGAGCGGGTTGGGCATGGGCTGCGTCTCGTGGTGGTAGTAGAGGCAGGTGAGGTCGCGCCAGCACGGGTCGCCCCGCAGCTTGATGAGGCCGGCGCCGAACTCGAGCCGGAAGAGCAGCCAGCGGAAGAGCCAGACGAGCGGCGCGGGCCCGGCCACGTCCGCCGGCCCGAGAAAGGCGGCCAGGAACCCGGCCTCGAGCAGGAGCGTCTCCCACCCGAACGCGTAGAAGGTCTGGCCCACGTTGACGATGGAGAGGTAGAGCGCCCAGAGCGCGAGCCAGACGCCGATGGTCAGGGGCGCAGGCCACCGCTCGGGCAGGCCGAGGATCACCGCGAGCGAGAGGACCATCCCGGCCACCGCGACTGCCCTTAGCAGCAATGCCGCTCACTTAGCGGGCGGCCGCTTGCGGGGGTAGTTGCTCATCTTGATCTTCACCGCCCTGGGGTAGAGGCGTTCGGAGCGACGCGGCGGCAGCACGCAGGAGGCGGCGAGCTCGCGGCGGAATCGTTC
>DASRRJ010000021.1:0-135523 GCA_035656915.1 Anaeromyxobacteraceae bacterium | reverse complement strand
TTGTCGCCGCGCTCCTGGGCGAGGTCCCCGATGCGGCGCAGCTCCGGAAATGGCATCGTCTCCTCTCACGAGAAGCGCTGGATCCCAACGTCGGCAGAGCGACCTTGAAGCGCGGATGGGCGTGCTAACCGATCACGCATGACTGTCAGTCGCTCCCGGCTTACAGGGCGACTCCGGCATTTCACCTCGCGCCCTTCGTCCGGGCACCTCGATGTGGCGTGAGTTGACGGGGGTCACGGTCTCCCCTGGCGCCCGGCGGCTCGCGTGCCTAACTAGGGTCGTCGTCCCTGGCGCGCGCGAAGCGCTCGACCTCACCTTGCCCGACCACCTGCCGTGAACGTCCTCGCCTTTCCTTCCCCTCGCGGACCTGCGCTGCCTACCGTTGGCGCGCCGCGGGTGCGGCGGGTCCACCAGGTGGCGAAGCTCCTGCGCGCCGCCATCCGCGCGGGGTACTTCTCTTTCGACGTGGAGGGGGCGGAGCACCTGCCGCGCCAGGGCCCGGTGGTCTACGCGATGAACCACGCGGGCTGGTTCGCGCTCGACACCTTCTTCCTCTCGCTGGCGGTGACCGAGGCGCTCGGCGCGGAGCGGGTGCCGTACTTCGCGGCCCACGACGCGGCGCTCGCGGCGCCGCTGCTGGGCCCGCTGCTCTCCGGCCTCGGCGCGCTCCCGGCGAGCTGGCTGCGCCACCCCGAGCGGCTGCCGGCCGAGATCTCCTCGCTCGGCATCTGCCCGGAGGGCGTGCGCGGGAACTGCAAGCCGGTCTGGCAGGCCTACCGGATGCGCCCGTGGAGCCGCGGGTTCGTCCGCGCGGCGGCGGCGCGCGGCGCGCTCGTGGTGCCGGCGGCGGTGCTCGGCGGGGAGGAGTGCCTGCCGGTCGCCTGGACGGTGAAGCTGCTCGAGCCGCTCATCGGGTCGATCGTGGGGCTGCCGCTCGCGCTGCTGCCGCTGCCGGCGCGCTGGAAGGTGGTGTTCCACCCCGCAGTGCCGGTCTCCGCAGCCTGCGCGGGGGCGAGCGCCAGCGCCGCGCTGGCTGCCCAGATCCAGCGGACCGTCCAGGAGACGCTCGACCGCGAGGCCAGGCCGCTCGGCCGGCTCGCTGCGGCGCTGGCGGCCGCGCGCGGCGAGCGGCTGGCGCCGGGGCCGGCGGAGCTCCGCGATCGCGCGGAGCGAGAGCCGCCTGCCAGGCGCGACCGGCGCCACCACGGCGCCTGAGAGGGTCGAGCCCGTCGACGGGCCGGCTCCGCTCGCGGGGCCGGCCTGGTCCTCGGCATCGAGCGGACCGGGCCGTCGCACTTCGATTCGCGAGTCAATCGAGGACGAGGGCCCCACCCTCGCCCGCCGCTTGCAGATGTGAGATGAAGAAGGGGGAGGGGTGCCCTCGGGGATTCGATGACCACGAGTGATCAGCTCGCTCACTTCGACAGGCTGCCGCGCGGTCACAGCCACGCGCTCCCAGACACGCGGCGCGCCGAGCCGGAGCGGTTGCAGCGCGAGATCCGCGCCGTGGCCCAGAGCCCGGTGGTCACCGCGGTCCTCGAGGTGGCGGACGCCGTCCTCCTGGTGCTCAACGCGGAGCGGCAGGTCGTCGGGTTCAACAGCCGCGTCGCCCAGGTGCGCGCCCCGGAGGACGTCCTCGGGCTCCGGCCGGGGGAGGCGTTCAGCTGCGTGAACTCGCGCGGGCCGGGCGGCTGCGGGGCCGCTCCCGCCTGCGCGAGCTGCGGCGCGCTCGGCGCCATCCTCGGCTGCCAGGAGCGCAGCCGCCCGCTCGAGTCCGAGTGCCTCCTCCAGACCGACGGCGGCGCGGGGGGCTCCCTCGAGTTCAACGTGCGCGCCACCCCGGTCACGCTCGACGACGCCCCTTTCACGGTGGTCTCCTTCCGCGACATCTCCAGCGAGAAGCGGCGGGAGGTGCTGGAGCAGGTCTTCTTCCACGACGTCCTCAACACCGTCGGAGGCCTGCGCGGCTGGGCCCAGCTCCTCCAGCGCGGCGCCGACGTCCGGCGCGCCAGCGAACGGATCGAGTTCCTGACCCGGCACATCGAGCGCGAGATCCGCGACCACCGCAACCTCCTGCTCGCCGAGAGCGGCGCCCTCGTGCCGGAGCGCGCCCCGCTGCGGGTGGGCGAGCTGCTGGGCGACGTCGCGGCCGTGTTCTCGGGCCACCCCGCCGCCCGCGATCGCCGGCTCGAGGTCGATCCCTCCGGCGGTGAGGCGGAGCTGGTGGCGGATCGCTCCCTCGTCCAGCGCGTGATCATCAACATGGTCCGCAACGCGTTCGAGGCGACCGCCGAGGGCGGCACCGTGCGCCTCTGGTGCGCGCGCGACGGGGAGGGGATCCGGCTGCTGGTGCACAACGCCGGGGCGATCGCCCCGGAGGTGCAGGCGCGGGTCTTCCAGCGCTCGTTCAGCACCAAGGCGGAGCGCGGCCGCGGCCTCGGGACCTACGCCATGAGGCTGTTCGGGGAGCGGTACCTCGCGGCCGAGGTGACGTTCGCGTCGGCGCCGGAGACCGGCACCACCTTCTCCATCCGCCTGCCGCTCTCCCCCGCGCCGGGAGCCGAGGCTCGCGGGGAGGCCTAGCCTCCTCGCGCCGGCCCTGGCTTCAGCGCGCCGTCGCGCTCCCGCCCAAGAGCCCCCGCTCGTCCTTGAGCCCCACCCCCGACAGGCCGCGCCGCAGCGCCTCGCCGAGCAGCCACCCGAGGAGCTCCGCCGCGGCGGTCAGGGCGAGACCCTCCGGCCGCACGTTCGAGACGCAGTTGCGCTGCGCGTCGGTGCGGCCCGGGCCGGGGCCGAGCACCAGGTAGGCGCCGAGGCTGTCGGGGGACCCGAGCCCGGGCCGCTCGCCGAGGAGGATCACCGCGGCCCGGGCCCGGAGCGCGGCGCCGATCGGGTCCTCGACCGCCACCCGCGCCTGCCGCACCAGCGCGACCGGACCGAGGCGGAGGCCACGCTGGCGGACCCGCTCCGCCAGCGCGGTGGCGAGCGCGGGCGCGTGCCGCTGCGCCGCGGTGGCTGACAGGCCGTCCCCGATGACCAGGGCCACGTCGCAGCCGCCGGGAGGCGCCGCCTCCGCCAGCCTGACGGCGCTCGAGGCCTCGAGCCGCCGGCCCAGGTCCGGGCGGCGCAGGTAGGTCGCCCGGTCGGGCGCGAGCGTGCGGAGCCGCAGCGACGGCAGGCCGAGCGGCGCGAGCTCCGCCTCGAGCCGGTCCAGGTCGAGCTCGGTCCAGACCGCGTCGCGGGCGGCCGCGTGGGCGGCGTCGAACCCGAGCAGCGCGGCCGTGGGGAGCGAGCCCCCGGCCCGGCCAAGGGCGATGCGAGCGGGCGTGAGGGCCCGCAGCGCGGTCCAGGCGTCGCGCTCCCGGCGAAGCCCCCGGCTCACCGCGCGCCTCGCTCTTCGCCGAGGGCGCTGGCGGCCGCGAGCAGCGGGTGGCCGCGACCGAGCGGGCGCAGCCTGAGCCGCTCGTCGACGATCCCCATGCGCTGGAGCCACGCCTCGAACTCCGGCGCGGGCCGCAGGCCCAGCACCTGGCGCAGGTACTGGACGTCGTGGAAGCTCGTCGACTGGTAGTTGAGCATCACGTCGTCCGCGCCCGGCACCCCCATCACGTAGCTGCACCCGGCCGCGCCGAGCAGCGTGAGGAGCCCGTCCATGTCGTCCTGATCCGCCTCGGCGTGGTTCGTGTAGCAGACGTCCACGCCCATGGGCAGGCCGAGCAGCTTGCCGCAGCAGTGGTCCTCGAGCCCGGCGCGCGCGATCTGCTTGCCGTCGTACAGGTACTCGGGGCCGATGAAGCCCACCACCGAGTTGACCAGCAGCGGGGCGAAGCGGCGGCAGACGGCGTAGGCCCGCGCCTCGCAGGTCTGCTGATCGACGCCGTGGTGGGCCTCGGCGGAGAGCGCCGAGCCCTGCCCGGTCTCGAAGTACATGACGTTCTCCCCCACCGTCCCGCGGCGCAGGGAGAGGGCGGCGTCGCGCGCCTCGGCGAGCATGGAGAGCGTGAACCCGAAGCTCCGGTTGGTGGCCTCGGTCCCGCCCACCGACTGGAAGACGAGGTCCACCGGCGCCCCGCGCTCGAGGACGCGCAGGGCGGTGCTGACGTGGGCGAGCACGCACGCCTGGGTCGGGATCTCGAAGCGCTCGATGACCTCGGCGAGCTGCCGGACCAGCGCCTCCATGGAGCTGACCGAGTCGGTGGCCGGGTTCACCCCGATCACCGCGTCGCCGCACCCGTACAGCAGGCCGTCCACGAGGCTGGCGCCGACGCCGGCGGGGGCGTCGGTGGGGTGGTTGGGCTGGAGCCGCACCGAGAGCCGCCCGGGCAGGCCGATGGTGTCGCGGAAGCGGGTGACCACCTCGCACTTGCGCGCCACCAGGATCAGGTCCTGGTTGCGCATGAGCTTCGTCACCGCCGCGACCATCTCCGGCGTGAGCCCGGGCGCCAGCGCCGCCAGCCGGGGCGCGTCGGTCGCGTAGTCGAGCAGCCACTCCCGGAGCTCGCCGACCGTCAGATCCTTCACCGGCTCGAAGGCCGCGGCGTCGTGCCCGTCCAGGATGAGCCGGGTGACCTCGTCGTCCTCGTACGGGATGAGCGGCTCCTCGAGGAAGCGGGCGAGGGGCACCTCCGCGAGCGCCGAGCGCGCCGCCACCCGCTCCTGCGCCGAGCCGGCCGCGAGCCCCGCCAGCTCGTCGCCGGACCGGAGCGGCGAGGCCCGGGCCAGGAGATCCTTCAGATCGGCGAAAGAGTAGCGGACCTGGCCGACGGTGGCTGCGTAGCGGCTCATGCGAGCGAGCATGACGCCTGAGCCGGTCGAACCGCACCGCCCTGGAGGGCCCGATCGGGAGGCGCGTGTACCTCATTTAGGTGACACGACCCAGCCGTTGGGGGTAATCCCCCAGTCCCACCTTGTCCCCTTTCGATCCAATCCGGTCGCCCCGTAGCGAGCGCGGCGGCACGCGGTGTAGCTCTCTTTCAGGTTCATCACGGCCTGACGAGGCCGGGCGACCGACCGATCGATCGTCAGGCTCGCTTCCTGCACAACGGGCGAGCGTGCAACGGTTCGCCTGGTGGGGAGCGATCCTCTCTGCTTGCCTCCTGTCGCGCCCCGCGCTCGCGCAGCGCATGGGCGATCCCACCCCCGGCAGCCAGGCGCCGCTGGTCGCGCTCGTCAACCCCATGGACGGCGCCATCGTCGGGCAGCGCATTCGCGTGCAGGCCAGGGTGCAGCACCCCGCGGGGCTCGGCGCCGTCGCCTCGGTGACGCTCTCGGTCGCCGGCGCGAGCAGCTTCGGCGCGGCGCTCTCCCTCAACCCCGCGTACGCGCTCGCCCCCGACACCGGCATCTACGAGGCGATCGTCAGCCTTGCGCCCGGCGGATACGCGCTGGTCGCCACCGCGGTAGACACGGCCGGCCTCTCCACCAACTGCGCCACCGTTTCGGTGACCGCCAACGCCGGGCTCGGCGACGGCAACCTGCTGGTGCGCGACAACTCGAGCCAGCTCTGCACCTCGTGCCACGCGCTCTGGAGCCACGGCAGCGAGACGGCCGGCCGGACCTACGGCGCCTGGACCACCACCTGCCGCGACTGCCACGTGTCCCATCGCACCCGCAACGTCTACCTGGTCCGGGAGACCATCACCCCGCCGTGGGTGACCGACTCTCCTGCGCCGCAGCCGAAGGCGGTGCGGCTCGCGGGCAAGGCGGGCTACGCGCCCGCCGGCGGTGACGTCAACTTCCCCCAGGCGAGCTTCGCGAACGGCGATGGCACCGGGCCCTGCCAGGTGTGCCACACCCGCACCGTCCGCTGGCGGAGCGGCGGCGCTCCCGACGCGATCCACCTCGGCAACTGCGCCTTCTGCCACCTGCACCAGCAGGGCTTCAAGGCGCGCTGCGGGAGCTGTCACCCCGCGCCGCCCACCACCGGCGCGCACCTCGCGCACCACGGCGCCTCGTCGCCGACGCCCCCGTTCCCGAGCGACCCGCGCCCCCTCGGCTGCGGCAGCTGCCACCCGACCGATCCCGCCCTGCACGGCGACGGGGTGCAGCAGGTGGTGCTGAACCAGGACCTGACGCTCCCTGGCGGAACGCGCACCGCCGGCGCGCAGCTCTCCGGGACCTCCACCGGCACCACCTGCCTCGTCGCCTGCCACTACCCGCTCGGCGCGCCGGTCCCCGCGCAGCCGGTGACCTGGAGCACGGTCGGCCCGCTCCCCTGCACCTCCTGCCACTCGAGCATCAACCCCGGCGGCGCCGCGCCCACGCCCCGAGCCGGCCCCTCGCTCCACGACCCGGTGTTCTCCGAAGCGCGGCCCGCGAGCGGCGAGCCCACCACCTGCTGGTCCTGCCACGACCCGGCGGGCCACGACGCGAGCCACCTCACCGGCGCGCCGGCGCTGGCCGCGACGGCCGCCGTGGACGCCACCTGCCTGACCTGCCACAGCCCGCCCTCCGGGCCCGCCGCCGGCCCGCAGGGACAGGTGCTCCACCGCGGCGCCGACCCGGCCGCGTCGCGCACGCCCCCGAAGCTCCCGGGCTGGAGCACCGCCACCGTGGACGCGAGCACCGGCGACTTCCACGGCGGCCGCCGGGGGACCTGCTTCGACCCGAACGCCGGCCCCCAGCCCTGCCCGCCGGGCGTCACCCCCACCGGCTACGGCGGCACGCTGCAGGCGCCCTACTACCGCGGCTACCCGCCCATCGGCTGCGCCGTCTGTCACGCCGGCCACGCCAGCCAGAACGCCTTCCTCTTCGCGCCGGTGGTCAACGGCGTCCCCGTGCCGCCCGGCTCCATCGACCGCGCCGGCGTGGGCGCCGAGAACCTCTGCAGCGCCTGTCACCTGGGCGATCGCCACGAGCGCTGCAAGGCCTGCCACACCGCCTCGATCATCTGTCCGGACGGCCAGTGCTACATGGATCCCACCGCGCCGCCGGTCGATCCGGCGCCCCCGGGCTCGGCCTGCTTCTGGTGCCACGGTCACGAGGGGATCCTGCAGTGGACCGAGCCCTACAGCGGGCAGAACATGGTCAGCGGCAACTGCGCCCACTGCCACGGCTTCGTGATGCCCGCGACCCGCTACGCGTCCCCGGCCCTCTCCGGCGCGGCGCCGCGGGTGACGGGGATCACCGCCGCGGGCGCCACGATCGCCTGGCAGACCGACGAGAGCGCCTCCGGGTACGTCGAGTACGGGGTGGGCATGCCCGGCTACGTCGCTGGGAGCGCGACCGACGGGGGCCTGCACGTGGTCGCGCTGACCGGGCTCGCGCCCGGGACCACCTACGTCTGGCGAGTGCGCAGCGCCGACGCCTTCCGGAACGTGCTCTCGACCGGGATCGCCAGCTTCACCACCACCGCCGCCGGCGCCGTCCCGTTCCCCGACCTGGTCTCGCTGAACGGCTGGGCCGGAGCGCCGGCGCCCGCCAACACGGCCGTGGTCAACCTGCAGTGGTACCCGGTGACGGCGCCGAGCGGGAACCCGGTGGAGTACCGGGTCCAGCTCGCGTCCGATCCCGGCTTCACCGCGCTCGTGAACGGCTCGCCGCCCGACTCGGGCTGGATCCCGGGCACGCCCGGCACGGTGAGCGGGAAGCCGGTCCTGGGCTTCCCGGTGACCCTCACGAACCTGCCCTACGACCAGAGCTGCAGCGGGCTCCCGCCCAACCAGTACTACTGGCGGGTCCAGGCGCGGGACTCGGTGAGCGGCAGCGCCTCGGACTGGTCGGCGGTCGATCCCTTCCAGGCCATGACCTGGGATCCGTACGGCTGCTAGGCGCGACCCTCAGCGGGCGCCGGCGCTGCGCCGCTCGGCCACCACTTCGTCGGGGGCCTGCCGCAGCTCGGGGAGCTGCTCGACGCGGCGCGCGAGGCGGCCGAGCCCGCGGAACATCCGCAGGGCGTCGAGCCCGAAGGCCACCTTCGACTCGCCCTGGTCGGCCCAGTCGATCGGCACCTCGAGGCAGCGCGCGCCGTCCTTCTGCAGCAGCGCCAGGAGCTCCACGTCGAGCAGCCAGCGCTCCTCCCGCAGGTCGTCGAGGCGCGGGCGCAGCAGCGGCGCGCGCGCGAACTTCACGCCGCACTGGGTGTCGTAGAAGCCGAGCCCGAGCGCCCGCTCTGCGAGCGTCGCGAAGACGCGCCCCTGCAGGTGGCGGAAGAGGCTGCGCTCGATGTGGCGGCCAGCCATGAGGATGCGCGCGCCGGCGAGGACGTCGTGCTCGGCGGCGGGGAGCATCCCCGCGAGCCGCCACAGCTCGGGGGCGCCGACCGCCCCGTCGGCGTCCACGAAGCCGAGCCAGGCCGCGTTCGGATCGGCCTCGCGCCAGCCGAGCCGGATGGCCGCGCCCTTGCCCTGGTTCCGCGGCGCCGCGACGTAGCGCAGCCGGTGCCGACCGCTGGCGGCCAGCCGCCCGGCCGCCTTCTCGGCGGCCTCACGCTGCATCGCCGCGTGCTCCGCCGCGCTGCCGTCGTCCACGACCAGCAGCTCGGTCGGAGGCCGGCCAGGCAGGAGCGCGAGGTCGACCAGGCGCTCCAGGAACCTGGGCAGCCGGCGTCCCTCGTTGTAGGCCGGGACCACCACGCTGAGAAAGGGGGGGCTCAAGTGCTCGCTTTCTACGCGTCCAAGGGGGCGGGGGTCAACTCCGACCTCCTCCTACAGCGCCAGTGAGTTACCATTCCGGGGCATGTGGACGCTGGCTGACAGGGGCGCGGGGGTGCGGGGGCTCGCCTGGGCGGCGTACCTGGCCGCGGTGGTGCTCTTCGTCCTCTTCCAGGAGATCGGATTGCGCCTCCGCCGTGACGAGCGGCGGGCGTGGTGGGCCGGGACCGGGCGCGACCTCCTCAACGCAGCCGGGTTCACCGCGCTCACGCTCTCGCTCCACCTCTACGGCTTCTCCTGGCCGGCGGCGCTGCTCGCGAGCGGGACCCTCACGCTCGGCCTCTTCGGCACCTACGTGTTCATGGCCACCCAGACCGGCAGCGCCCACCCGCGCGGCTGGGCGCTCCTCGCTGGGCTGGCGTTGGCGGTGCCGGTGCTCTGCTGGCCGGCTGGAGTGGTGTCGGCGCTCGGCGCGGTCACCGGGGCGCTCTTCGGCAAATGAAAAGGGCCGCCGGTCTCCCGGCGGCCCCAGCTGCTTTCAAGCCCCTCGCGGACGCGGGAGGCGTGAAGACTACATGCCCATGCCGCCCATTCCGCCCATGCCGCCCATCCCGCCGCCGGCGCCGCCCATCGCGGCCTCCTCCTTCGGCTTCTCGGCGATCATCGCCATGGTGGTGAGCATGAGGGAGGCGACCGACGCGGCGTTCTGCAGCGCGGTGCGGGAGACCTTGGTCGGGTCGATGACGCCGGCCTTCACGAGGTCCTCGAAGTCACCAGAGGCGGCGTTGTAGCCGAAGTTGGCCTCCTTGGCCTCCTTCACCTTGTTGACCACGATCGAGCCCTCGACGCCGCCGTTCTCCGAGATCTGGCGGAGCGGCTCCTCGAGCGCGCGGCGGACCATGTCGAGGCCGAACTTCTCGGCGTCCTCGACCTGGACCTTGTCGAGCGCCTTGAGGCAGCGCAGGTAGGCGACGCCGCCGCCGGGGACGATGCCCTCTTCCACCGCGGCGCGGGTGGCGTGCAGGGCGTCCTCGACGCGGGCCTTCTTCTCCTTCATCTCGGTCTCGGTGGCGGCGCCCACGTTGATGACGGCCACGCCGCCCACCAGCTTGGCAAGGCGCTCCTGCAGCTTCTCCTTGTCGTAGTCGCTGGTGGTCTCCTCGATCTGGGCCCGGATGACCTTCACGCGGGCCTCGATGTCGACCTTCTTGCCGGCGCCGTCGACGATGGTGGTGTTGTCCTTGTCCACCGTGATGCGCTTGGCGCGGCCGAGCTCCTTCAGCGTCACCTGCTCGAGCTTGATGCCGAGCTCCTCGGCGATCATCTTGCCGCCGGTGAGGGTGGCGATGTCCTCGAGCATGGCCTTGCGGCGGTCGCCGAACCCGGGGGCCTTGACGGCGCAGACGTGCAGCGTGCCGCGCAGCTTGTTGACCACCAGCGTCGCCAGCGCCTCGCCCTCGACCTCCTCGGCCACGATGAGGAGCGGCTTGCCGGCGCGAGCCACCTGCTCGAGCACCGGCAGGAGGTCCTTCATGTTCGAGATCTTCTTCTCGTTGATGAGGATGTAGGCGTCCTCGAGGGTGGCCTCCATCCGCTCCGGGTCGGTGACCATGTACGGGGAGAGGTAGCCGCGGTCGAACTGCATGCCCTCGACCACGTCGAGGGTGGTCTCGAGGCCCTTGGCCTCCTCGACCGTGATCACGCCCTCCTTGCCAACCTTCTCCATCGCCTCGGCGATGATGTTGCCGATGGTGGTGTCGCCGTTGGCCGAGATGATGCCGACCTGGGCGATCTCCTTGTGGTCCTTGGTGGGCTTGGAGAGGACCTTGAGCTGGGCGACGACGGCCTCGACGGCCTTGTCGATGCCCCGCTTGATCTCCATGGGGTTGTGGCCGGCCGCGACGAGCTTCGAGCCCTCGCGGTAGATGGCCTGGGCGAGCACGGTGGCGGTGGTGGTGCCGTCGCCGGCGACGTCGGAGGTCTTCGAGGCGACCTCCTTCACCATCTGGGCGCCCATGTTCTCGAACTTGTTCTCGAGCTCGATCTCCTTGGCGACGGTGACGCCGTCCTTGGTGATCGTGGGGGAGCCGAAGCTCTTCTCGATGACGACGTTGCGGCCCTTCGGCCCGAGGGTGACCTTCACCGCGTCGGCCAGGGTGTTCACGCCCTTGAGGATCGCCTCGCGAGCGCGCTGATCAAAAATGATTTCCTTGGCAGCCATTTCTTCTCCGTGGTTCGGGGAAAGGGTGGGGAGTTACTTCTCGATGACGCCGAGGATGTCTTCCTCGCGCATCATGAGGTGCTCCTCACCGTCGATCTTGATCTCGGTGCCGGCGTACTTCGAGAAGAGGACGCGGTCCCCGGCCTTGATGTCGAGCGGGCGGACCTTGCCGTCCTCGAGCACCTTGCCGTTGCCGACGGCGATCACCTTGCCCTCGATCGGCTTCTCCTTGGCCGAGTCGGGGATGATGATCCCGCCCTTGGTCTTCTCCTCCTCCTCAACGCGCTTCACGATGACGCGGTCCTGCAGCGGCCGGATCTTCATACGCTTGCCTCCTTGCTGGGTGCGCCCACCGGGTCGGGGGCGCGGGGTTCGGAACGCGGACGTCCCTGGCAGTCGCAGTGTGGGACTGCCAGGGACGGGCGTATCGTAACCACCGACTTCAGAGTGTCAAGCGAGCCTGCTGATTTTGCAGGGCCTCGTAACGACGACGTTTCTCGCCGGGTCCTGGCAGTCGGCTCGCCCGAGTGCTCGGTTGGGTCGCGGGCCGCCGCCCGGGTCCGGAAGTGATGGACGGGCGGCCGGTTGCTACGCTTGATCCAGATCAGTTACTTTGCTGATGGGGCCCAAGGTCCTCCCGCTGGAGGGCGAGCGGCCTCTCGGAGGCGAGCGTGAGCGGCTCGATCGTGGTGGGCAAGAGCGCCGAGGAGTACTTCCGCGAGCTGGTCTCGGAGGCGCTCGCGACCCGCAAGCTGAAGGTGCGGGAGGAGACCGAGTTCTACCTGGTCCACCTCCTCGCCCGCTTCCTCGACAGGGAGGAGCTCTTCACCGAGACCCCCGGCGGCGGCGCCGAGGCGGAGCCGCTGGCGCTCATCCTCATGCGCGCCCTCGCGGCCGACCGGGCGCGGCGCTACCAGGGGCTGAAGCGGCTCGGCGACACCTCGCTCTTCGTCTCCGGCTTCTTCGGCGACTCGCTCTCGCGCGCCGCGGTGGACGTCAGCTACTACATCGCGATGGGCGGTCGGGCCTACGGCGCGCTCGGCGGGGGCGCGGTGGCGCCGGCCGGCATGGCGGGTCTCTACGCGGAGCTCTCCGAGCGGTTCGAGCAGTTCGTGGATCTCTACGCCGAGATCGCCGAGCTCTCCGAGCTCTCCTCCAACCGCGGGCTGGTGCGGCTCTACGAGCGATTCCTGCTCACCGGCTCCCGGCGCGTCGCTCGGCGGCTCGAGGAGCGCGGGGTGGCGCTCTTCGCCGGTCCAACCCGTCCACGCCGCGGCGACGTCCACTAGGGCCGCCGTGCGCTGCTCCGCCGCGCCTCCCGCCGCCCTCGCCTGGTTTCAGGAGGAGCTCGAGCAGATCTACGGCGTGGAGGCGCCGCCGGTGGCCGAGTACCTGGTGGACCGGGAGGCCGCCCTGGCGGCGCTGGGGCGACTCGACGCCCCGGAGCTGCTGCTCGTCCGCGAGGAGGAGGGCGGGGCGGCGCTGGGGTTGTTCCTGGACGAGCCGCTGCTCGCGGCCGCGCTGCGCGCCCGTCCGCACCGGCGCCGATCGCTGCTCACGGCCCGCGCGCTCCTGGCGAACCTCGCCTGCGTGACCGAGGGGGTGAGCCACTTCGTCTACCTCGCGAGCCGCGCCCGGGCCGGGCGGCAGGTGTCGCTGCTCGAGCTGGAGGTGCAGGCCGAGGTGGACAAGTTCGCGCTGCTGGTGCTGCACCTGTGGCGCCGCGGCAGGCGCCGCGCCAGCCGGGCCCTGCGGTCGCGGCTCTACGAGCGGGTGCGGTACCGGGCCCACCTCGCCGGCCCGGAGCTGGAGCGCTACCGGACCGCCAACCGCCTCGCGTCGGGCTACGCCGGCTGGCTCGACGCGCGCTTCGTGCGCCGCGGCGACGCCGAGGGGCTCCTGCGGGAGCTGCGGTCGAGCTACCGGCTCTCCGGCGCGGCCAAGCTGCGCCACCTGGCGGCGCGGGCGGCGGGGTAGCCGCTATTGCTGGGGCGCCTGCGGCGCCGGCTTGCAGACGCCGTCCGAGTGATCGCTGCAGGCGAAGAGGGGCGGGCAGGGGTTCTCGTCGCTGCAGCCGCGGTAGCAGCGGTGCTGGGCGCAGATCCGACCCTCGTGACACTGGTCGTCCTTGGTGCAGGGGTCGCCATCGGCGCCGCGGCTCCCCTCGGTCTTCTCGCCCAGCACCTCCCGGAGCAGCAGCTCCTGGTCGGCGTGCAGCGCGCCCATGGCGGCGAGGTCGCTCTCGCTGGGCGGCGCGAGCTGGCGGGTGACGCTGCTCCAGATCTTGCGGTTCACCATCACGGTCGCCCTGCCGTCCGGGTTGATGCGCATCTGGATCGACTGGCGGCCGAGGCAGGACTGTTCGGCGCCGCAGGGCACCTGCACCTCCACCTCCTGGGAGCCGAGGATGCCGCGGGCCTTGTCGGAGATCTGGATGGGGTAGCCGCGCGCCTCGAGCGCGTCGACCGCCCGGGCCCAGTTGGCGTCGAAGTCTCCCTTGGGGAAGCTCGACTCGGCGGGCCGGTAGGCGAGCCGCTTCGGACCGCAGGCGGCGAGGACGAGGGCGGCGGCGGCGAGGCCGGCCAGCGCGGCGGCGATCGGACGGAGGGTACGCATGCCCATCCATCATCGCACACCCGCGGCTCCGGAAAAGGAAAGGGGCGCCCCGAAGGCGCCCCTCGTCCCGCGAAGCCAGGAGCGCGACTACTTGAGCGTGCGGGTCTGGCCGGCGCCGATGTTCACCTTCTCGTCGTCGAACTTGCCGGAGAGCGCGTCGCGGACCGAGCGGTCGAAGCGGACCTTGCCGGTGGCGATCTCGCGGAGCGAGAGCACCGAGGGCTTGTTCTTGGTCTGGGGGAGGAGGGGGCGCGCGCCGGCCATGAGCTGGCGGGTCCGCTTGGTGGCGAGGAGGACGAGCGCGAAGCGGTTGTCCACCAGCGGGAGGCAGTCTTCGACGGTCACGCGAGCCATGGCGATCCTTCTCCTGGAAACGGAAGCGAAGGCGGGAAAATAGTGGCAAGCGCCCGGGAGATCAACCCTCTTTGGCGGAAGGGTTGTGCGAGTGCGGGTTCTCTGCGGCGGGAGCGGCGGCTCGTGGCTCCCCCTCTCCACCTTGGTGGGGACGGCCGGGGAGGGGCGGCCAGGATGCGCCGGGTAGCGCCTCTGCCGACGCGATCGTCGCCGCGCGCCGGCGGGAGCCCACCGCTGCGGTGCTCGCTCCAGCGGCTCCGCCGGGCGCCGATCATCCGCCGGGTCCCGGGGCGCAGAGCGCTCGACCCCGCTGCGGCGCCGATGCTGCGACGGCGCTCGGCTCTGGTCCTGGCATGGACCGGCGGTTCGGAGTTGCCGTCGTGTCACGCGGTCCGATGCCGGACGGCGGCCCGCTTGCGCTGCGCTCCTCGGGAGGGCTCCCGCCGGCAAATGGGGAGCGGCGTGGCGCCGGCGAATGGGGAGCGGCGTGGAGCCGGTGCGGGCGGGATCAGCGCAAGCGTCCTTGAGCTGGAGCGCGCATCATGGTCAAGCGCTCCGCCGCGTGAATCAGGTCGGCTGTCGGCCGGGTTCCTCCGCGGGCAATCCGCACGGCGCGCAGGCCCCGTTTGAGTGAGTTTACTCTCGCCAGCGGAGGTGCACACACCGTGAACAGGACCGTGTGCCGCGGGAGGTGGCTCGTGAAGACGCCGCGGCCGAATTCCGGTACCCGCCCCAGCGGCACTGCTTGCCGTTCGGCCGCTGGCCGCGTCGCCGACGCCGACCTCGAGGGTGATGGTCGTACATCAGCGCGTGACGCGAATCCCTAGCTCGGGCTGCCGTTCACCAAAAGTGTGACCCCATCAGGTCCCGCTGATTGTCATTGACCCGTTTCTGCTTCATCCCACCTCGCGCGCTCGCGGGGGCTCGCGAGGCGGTCCTCCACGCAGCCTCGCCGGCGTCGCTGCGCCGTTTCCGTCCGCGCGTGGAAAGGAGCAGACCCCTCCTCGGAAAACGCGCCCTTGAGGCGGCCAGGCGCCTTCCCGGAAGCCTCGAAAAGCCGTGCGACCATGGCTCATCCACGGGGGTGGGACCATGCACGAAGCGCTCACGTCGTCTTTCGCAGACTCGCTCGACTCCGCCGCGCTGGCGCGCCGCCTCGGCGAGCTCGCGGGAGAGGAGCGGCACGTCCAAGCCGACTTCCTCCTCCACCTCGACGCCTTCGACCGCGGCCGCGGGTACCTCGACGCGGGCTACGCCTCCCTCTGGGAGTTCTGCCAGAAGGCGCTCCACCTGCGAGAGGGCGCGGCGGGACGGCGCATCGCGGCCATGAAGGTGCTGCGCCGGTTTCCGGTGCTCGAGAGCGCGCTCAGGGAAGGGCGACTCTGCCTCTCCACGCTCGGCCTGCTCGGGCCGGTGCTCACGCAGGAGAACCTGGAGGAGGTGCTGGCCCGAGCCGCGTTCCGCACCCGGGCCGAAGTGGACCGGCTCGTCGCCTCGCTGCAGCCGAGGGTCGCTCCGAAGGACGGGATCCGGCGGATTGCTGCCCACCTGCAGGGCAACGCGCCCGGCGAGACGAGACTGCTCCTTGGCCGCCAACCTGCCGGCCCCACCTCTCCGGCCACGGCGACAGCCCGGCCGCACTCGCCCTGCGAGCCGGTGCCGCTCGCCGCCGCGGTCGTGCTCTCTTCGGCCTGCGAGTCGCCGCCCCTCGCCGCATCTGTCGAGCGCTCCTCGATCTCGGAGCCCGGGCCCCTGACGGGTGGCACCGCAACGGGCGGCACCGCGAACCCGGAGCTCGATTCGGCTGCCCCCGTTTCACCTCCGCCGTCCGTCCCAGCCGCCCTCGCGGTCGGCATTCCCGAGGCCGCGGGTTCAGGTTCGGTTTCGCGACGCGCTCGCCCGGAGATCCGGCCGGTGTCGGAGGAGAGCTACTCGCTGCGCGTCACCCTCGACGCCGCCTTCAAGGGCGAGCTCGACCAGCTCCGGCAGCTCCTCAGTCACAAGATCCCGGACGGCGACCTCGCCGCGGTCCTTCACGAAGCCGTCCGCTGCGGGATCGAGAAGCATGGGAAGCGCCGGGGCGCGGTGGCGCCGCTGCGTAAGGTTTCGTCGGCGAATTTGGCCCCGGCGGAGTGGCAAGGTGCGGTCCGGCCGAAAGTTGCCGTGACGCCCGCGGAGGGAAGCGCGGCGTTCGGACGAGAGGAGGGACTTTGTGCTGCTTCAACCAGCGGGGTCGACGCCGATACGGGCATCAGTTGTGGCGATGGGCTCGCGCGCGCGCTGGTGCCCGAAGCCGCCGGAGGACTCGTGCCCGACGCCGCAGGAGGGGTCGTTCCACCGGCCCAGGCCGGGGCGGAAGACCGGCGGTGCCCGAAAGCGCATCGCCCCGCCATTCCCGCCGCCATCCGCCGGGAGGTCTGGTCCCGCGACGGCGGCCGGTGCACGTGGCAGAGCGAGGACGGCCGCCGCTGCGAGAGCCGCTGGCAGCTCGAGCTGGACCACGTAGTCCCGGTGGCGCTCGGCGGGCGCACCACCGCCTCGAACCTTCGCCTGGCGTGCCGGGTCCACAACGGCATGAGCGCGGAGCAGGTCTTCGGGCGCGAGCACATGGCGCGTTTCCGGCGCGATGCGTCCCGGCAGGGTGAGTTCGCTACCGCCAGCGGCGGTGCATCGTAGAGTGGTCCTCGCTCCGAGAGACCGAGAGCGGAGTCGCCCGTGGCCGCTACCCGGCGATGTAGTCGACGAGCACGCGCTCCGCGCGCACGCGACCGACGAAGTCGGCCACCCGCTCGTGCTCGGGGTGCTGCTGGTACGCGGCGAGCGCCTCGGCGCTCTCGAACTCGGAGTAGAGGACGACGTCGAACGCCCCCTGCGACGGAACGGCGTTCAGGCCGACCTCTAGATGCAACAGCCCGGGGATTCGGCGCGCAGCGACTCGAGCGCCACCTTCATTCGCCTGGCGTTCTCCGCCCGGCCCTGTCCCTCGGCGTGCTCCCTCAGCTTCCACATGACGACGTGCTTCAGCATGCCCGAGCAGTAGCACAGGGCGCGTTTCCGTCGCCAAGGGGGTGCGACTCCTGCACTCACCGTGGACAGGCCGGACAAGACATGCTGTGGTCTCGTTCGTCACGGACAGTGTCGACAATGCCCGCAGGCTGCATTTCCTTGGACGATTGGGGAAGGCCCGGGTCCCATGAGCCTGATGCGCAGCAGCGCAAGGCGAGGCGTCATGGTGCTGCTCTTGGCGGCCGCGCCGATGCTGTCGGGATGTTCGCTCCTCTTCGTGAGGGCGCCCTCGCCGGCCGATTCGGACCTGCCGCCGCGCTGCACCGAGAGCCAGTTCGCACCACTCCTCGACTGGACGGTGGCGGCGGGCGCGGCCGCTCTCGGAGCCTACGTCTCCAGTCGCTGCGCAGGAGGGCAGTGCGAGTCTGCCGCGCCGGTCTATGTCCTGAGCACGGCGCTGGTCGTGGTTCCGGTCGGCGTCGCGTCCGGGATCGTCGGGTTGAAGCGGACGGCGGATTGCGCCGATGCGTGGCGCAGTTGGTGCGCGTCGAACGCGGCGCTACCCGCCGGCCGGCAGGAGTGCGGCTTCAGCGCGCCAAGCTGCGCCGGGCTGAACCTCAACAACTCTCCCTCCTGTCCCTAGCCGGGAGCCTCGACGCGAAGCCGCCTCAGCGCGACCGGGCCGGAGCTGCGGCCTGGGGGGTCGGCGCCGGCGCAGGAATCGGCGCCCTCGCGGTCAGCTCCTCCGCCGTCCGGTCCAAGAGGTGCCGGTCCGACGGCGAGATGAGCACCACCGGCCCTGCCCCGGCTCGGGCGTAATGGCTGTCGTCGAAGCCGTTGGTGCGGCCGATGAGCAGCGTCTCGGCCCGGCCGTCGCGGAGCCGGGCGGTGACGGTGAGGAAGGGGTGGTCGAGGCCGAAGCGGGAGAGCTGCCCGCCCGCATCGGAGGCTGACGCCACCTCGCCCTTGCGGCGCAGGCCGGCGAGCCGTTCCACCAGCAGGTCGACCGCGCCGGAGTCGGCCTCGGCGGGTGCGGGGCGGACGAGCTTCCAGCCCGCGCCGGCGCGCGCGGCGACCACCTCGCCGCGGTCCGACCGCACCTCCACCTCCCGCACGTCGGCCGGCGCGAAGGCGAAGACCCGCTCGGCGGCGTCCCTCCGCGACTGCTCGGCGCGTTCCTGGCGTCCCACGCCCAGGATCGCTCCCGCCACCGCCGCCGCGGCGACGGCCGCGAGGGCGAGGGTGGTGACCGCGGTGCGCGTCCGGGCCCGCACGTCACCGCCCCCGCCGCACCATCCAGACGGCGAGGCCGAGCCCGAGCAGCGACACCGGCAGCACGTCGATGGTGAGGAACTTGAGTGCGGTGACCTGCGCCTCGGTGAGGAAGAGGCGGGTGGCGTCGCGCGCCTTCGGCCGGACGGTGATCCGATCGTCGCGCTCGGCGAGCCAGTTGGCGGCGTTCAGGAAGAAGTCGAGGTTGCCGAGGAGCTGCTGGTACTGGTTGGAGAAGAACTCCGAGTCGCCGGCGGCCACCAGCCGCGCCTCGGCGGAGCGGCGCCCCTCCTGTGCCCCGGGCGGCTGCGAGGCCGCCATCGCCACCGGCAGCGGGCCGCGCTTCTCGCCCTCGTCCTGCTCGGCGCCGGTGGAGAAGAGCCCCTTGAGATCGGTCTCGCCCCACGACTCGCGCCCCGAGAGCGCCAGCGGCACCGGGGCCGCCTTCGCGCCCGAGAGCGCCACCAGCGAGCGGGTGGTGGGGAAGGCGAGCGCGGTCTGGGAGATGTCGCGGGTGATGGGGTGGCGGCGGGTGGGCTGCACCATGGGCGTGAGCGCGGTGCCGCCGAAGAGCTGCGCCACCGGCGACGGGTCGAGCACGATGTCCTCGTCGGCCTCCACGCCGAAGGAGGCGAGGAGCTTGCCCAGGCCGGCGTCGACGCCCGGCTCGAGGAAGATCCCGAGGTGGCCGCCGCGGGCGGCGTACTCCTCGAGCGCCTTCACCTCCGGCGCGAGCAGCGGCTTCCGCGCCCCGGCGACGATCACCGCCGCGGCGTCGGCGGGCACCACCGCCTTCTCGAGCAGCACCAGCGGCGCGACCAGGAGCCCCTCGCCCTCGAGCGATCGGATCGCCACCCCGTAGCCCTTCTGCCCCTCGTCGCGGGGATCGGGCTCGCCGTGCCCCTGCACGAAGTAGAGCTTCTTGTCCTCGCCGTGGGTGAGCTTCACGAGGGCGTTGGTGAGCTCCTGCTCGGTCGGCTGGCGCGCCCGCGCCTCGCCCTTGCCGCCCTTCACGGTGAGCACGATCCGCGGCCCCGAGTCGGTGATGCCGAACTGCTTCACCAGCTCCGGGCTGCGGTAGGGGTCGACGAGCTTGTAGCCGAAGCGCGGCGAGAGGTCGGCGTAGCGGCGCAGGACGTCCTGCGCGGCCGGGTACTCGGGCTCGTCCTGCCGGTAGAAGGCGGCGACGGAGACCTCCTCGCGCAGCCCCTTCACCGTGCGGACGGTGTCCGCGGAGAGGGTGAAGAGCTGGTTGCGGGTGAGGTCCCAGCTCTTCGGCCGCTGCCAGGCGACCCAGTTCGCGGTGACCAGGACGGCCAGCACGCAGAGCGCCGAGACCCCGGTGAAGAGCCCGAAGTGCGCCGCGCGCCCGGTGAAGAAGCGGCGCGCGCCGCCCGGCTCCGAGAGCGCGAACCCGGCGGCGATGCCGGCCAGCCCGAGCAGCGCCTTCGCCAGCACGAACTGGGTGTTGCCGAAGAGGAAGGTGACGAAGGTGCTGAGGAGGAGCACGAGCCCCAGCACCAGGAACAGGCGAGACCAGAGGTTCTTCGTCATCGCGTCCTCAGGTCCAGCGCTGCGCCTCGACGGCGCGGTCGGTGAGGTAGAGGCCCAGCACCACGAAGGACAGGTAGTAGACGACGTCCTTCAGCTCGATGCGCCCCTGCAGGAACGGGGTGAGGTGCTCGGAGGCGGAGAGGGCCAGGGTGAGCTCCTTGGCCGGTCCCTCGGCCCCGGTGGCGAAGATGGTCACCACCCAGAGGGCGAGGAGCAGGATGAGCGAGATGAGCGCCGCCACCACCACCGACTCGGTGAGCGAGGACACGAAGAGCCCGAGCGCCAGCGCCATGGCGCCGAGCAGGAACAGCCCCAGGAAGCCGGTCGCGACGGTGGCCCACTCGATGCCGGAGCCTCCCTGCGAACCGCGGGCGAAGACCGCCAGGAGGCCGGGGAAGACCGCCACGATGGCGAGCGCCGCCGTGAGCACGCCCAGCGCGGCGAGGTACTTGCCGAGGACGATGGCGAAGGGACGCACCGGCGCGGTGAGGAGCAGCTCGAAGGTGCGGGTGCGCTTCTCCTCGGCGATGAGCCGCATCGAGAGGAAGGGCGCGGCCAAGAGGATGAAGACGCCGGTGGAGCCGAGCACCCGCGCCACCACCATGTCGGTGACGTTCATGCGCTCCAGCACGCTCGCGTCCTGGGTCTCCACGGCGCGCAGGGAGAGGTAGCGCCAGGCGTCGAGCGAGCCGACGAAGAACTGGGCCGCGAAGAAGGCCACCACCATGAAGGTGACCCAGGCCACCGGGGTGGTGAAGTAGACCGCCAGCTCCTTCCTGGCGATGGCGAGGGCGCCCTTCATCGGGCCTCCTGGGCGGCGGCGCGGGGCGCCGGGCCGGCGTTCACGAGCTTGCCGTAGATCTCCTCCAGGAAGGCGATGTCGTCGAGGGTGACCTTGCGGCCGGGGAGGTGCTTGTCGATGAGGCCGCCGAGGGTGTCGTAGTCCACCAGCCGCCCGCGGTTCACCACCAGCACCTTCTCGCAGGTCATCGCCACCTCGGGGAGGATGTGGGTGGAGAGGATCACCGTGTGCTTCCCGGCGAGGGAGCGGATGAGCTCGCGCACCTCCCGGATCTGCAGCGGGTCGAGGCCGACGGTCGGCTCATCGAGCACCAGCACCTCCGGGTCGCCGAGCAGCGCCTGGGCCAGGCCGACCCGCTGGCGGAAGCCTTTGGAGAGGTTGCCGATGACCCGGTCCATCACCTCGTCGACGCGGGTGCGGGCGGCGACGCGGTCGACCTCGCTCCGCACGGTCCGCGCGGGCAGCTGCTTCAGCTCGGCGCAGAAGCGCAGGTAGGACCGCACCGTCAGATCGACGTAGACCGGCGGGTTCTCCGGCAGGTAGCCGACGCGCCGCTTCACCTCGAGCGGCGCCTCGAAGACGTCGAAGCCGGCCACCCTGGCGGTGCCGCTCGTCGCCGGCAGGAAGCCGGTGAGGATGCGCATGGTGGTCGACTTGCCGGCGCCGTTCGGGCCGAGGAAGCCGACCACCTCGCCCTTCCCGACCGTGAAGGAGAGGTCGTCCACCGCGGTGAGGTCGCGGTAGCGCTTGGTGAGGTTCGAGACTTCGATCATGGGGGCCGTTGTAGCGGAAGGAGGGCGCGACGGCGCGAGGATAAGCCGGGTGGCCGGGCAGTCAAGCGGGCCTGTCGCGCGCGCCGCTTCCGCCGCGCTCGCCTTTGCGGCATCCTCGGCCTCCGGAGGCCAGCATGCCCACGGTGGTCCAGAAGTACGGCGGCTCGTCGGTGGCGGACGTCGAGAAGATCCGCAGGGTGGCGGAGAAGGTGGCTGCGCGGGCGGCCGACGGCACGCGGGTGTGCGTGGTGGTCTCGGCCATGGGCGACACCACCGACGAGCTCCTGTCGCTCGCGAAGCAGGTGTCGGCGGCGCCGCCCCGGCGCGAGCTCGACATGCTCCTCACCGCCGGCGAGCGCATCTCCATGGCGCTGCTCTCCATGGCGCTGCAGGAGCGCGGCGTGGCCGCCATCAGCTTCACCGGCAGCCAGTCCGGGATCCTCACCACCGCCGACCACTCCAGCGCCCGGGTGCTGGAGGTGCGGCCGTTCAGGGTGGAGCGGGCGCTCGACGAGGGAAAGGTGGTCATCGTCGCCGGCTTCCAGGGCGTGTCCCGGGAGCAGAAGGAGGTGACCACCCTCGGCCGCGGCGGCTCCGACACCACCGCGGTGGCGCTCGCGGCGGCGCTCGCGGCCGACTGCGAGATCTACTCCGACGTGGCCGGCGTCTTCACCGCCGACCCGCGGGTGGTCCCGGAGGCGAGGCGGCTCGACCGGCTCGGCTACGAGGAGATGCAGGAGCTCTCGGCCGCCGGCGCCAGGGTGCTGAACGCCCAGGCGGTGGAGTTCGCCAGGGAGAAGGGGATCGCCATCCACGCCCGCTCCACCTTCGGTGGCCCGGAGGAGACGGTGGTCGGCCCCGGCCCCGCCGCCGGCGCGGAGCGGATCGCGGGGGTGGCCTCGCAGGCCGACCTGGCGCTCCTCTCGCTGGCGCCGGTGCTGATGCCGCGGGCGCTGGCCTTGCTGGAGAAGCACGGGGCGGTCGCGTCCGAGGTCCACCTCCAGCGGGACCGCGCGCTGCTCGCCCTCTCCAAGGAGAACGTGCACGGCTTCGAGCTCCTCACCGCCGAGCTTTCGCGGGCGCTGCCGGAGGCCAGGCTGGAGGCGGAGGGGCTGGGCGCGGTCTCGGTGGTCGGCACCGGCCTCGGCGCCAGCCACCGGGTGCTGCGCGAGGTGGCGAACGCGCTCGCCGAGCTGAAGGCCTCTCCGCGGGCGCTGGTCTCGACGCCGCTGCGGGTGACCGCCTGGTGCGACGCCGCGGTGCTGCCGCTGCTGGTGCGCGGGCTGCACGCGCGGCTCGTCGGGTAGCCGTCCGGCCGGCTCAGCTCGCGCCCTTCCGCTCCAGGAACTCCCGCAGCGCGGCCACCGCGCGCTCCGCCCCGCGGCGGCTGCAGTGCGGCGCGTGCCCCACTCCCTCGAGCAGCGCCACCTCGGCCCGGGGCAGGGCGGCGCGGGCCCGGTCGAGCTCGCCCGGCTCGGTGCGGGGATCCTCGGCGCCGTGGAGGAGCAGCACCGGGGCGCGCAGCTCCCCCAGCCGGCGGTCGTACAGGTCGTCGTCGCCGGCGAGGGCCCGCCCGATGAGGTCGAGCCAGGCCGCCGCGCCGGCGCGCACCACCTCGCGCCAGCGGGGCTCGCCGTGCTCGGTGGCGAGCGCGCTCCGCAGGGGCGCCGGGAGGGCGTCGGGCTCGAGCCCCTGCCGGAAGAACTCGAGCGAGCTCCACTTGGCGCCGGTGAAGTGGCCCGCCTCCATCACCACCGCCCGGGCCCGCTCCGGATGCGAGAGGGCGAAGCGGGCGGCGATCACCGCGCCGTCGCTGTGGCCCCAGAGGGCGACCCGCTCCAGCCCGAGCGCGTCGAGGAAGAGGGCGGTCTCGTCCGCGGCGGCCTGGTGGAAGCCGGGCACGAGGCCGCGGGTGGTCGTGGAGCCGCCGAAGCCGCTCCGGTCCGGCACGATCACCCGGAACGAACCGGTGAGCGCGGCCAGCGCGAGGTCGAGCGGGTAGGCGCCCGCGCCCCAGCCGCCGTGCAGGAAGAGGAGCGGTGGTCCCTCGCCGAAGCTCCGCCAGGCGAGCGCCACCGGGCGGGCGTCCGGCGCGTGGGGGGAGGCGGGGAGGGTGACCGAGGGCATGGAGCAGGTTGTAGCCCGCGCCCGGATCTCGCCGCGGCGCGTCGCGCGTCACAGGAGGGCCCTGCCGGCTGGCGCGGCATGAACCTTTGGTAACGTGAAAAGCGATGGAAAAGACCCTCTTCCAGAAGCTCTGGTCGCGCGAGGAGTGGGCCGGTCAGCCCGTCCACCGCTCGCTGCTCACGCCCCTCACCTTCCTCGAGCACAGCCTCCACGTCTTCCCCGACAAGGTGGCGGTGGTCGACGGCGCGCGCCGCTTCACCTACCGCCAGTTCGGGGAGCGGGCGTACCGGCTCGCCACCGCCCTGCAGCGCGCCGGGGTGCGCAAGGGCGACCGGGTGGCGGTGCTCGCGCCCAACTCCGCCGAGGCGCTCGAGGCCCACTTCGGCGTGCCGCAGATCGGCGCGGTGCTGGTCGCCATCAACGTGCGGCTCTCGCCGGGCGAGGTGACCACCATCCTGCGCCACAGCGGGGCGCGGGTGCTGCTCGCCGACCCGACCCTGGTCGAGACGGTGGCGGCGGCCCGGCGCGACGCCGACCTCTCCCTGCTGGTCTGGACCGGGGAGGGCGGCGCGCGCGACCCGGCCTGGGGCGAGATCGGCTACGAGCGCTTCCTCGCCACCGGCTCCCCGGAGCCGTTCGCGCCGGCGGTGGACGACGAGGACCAGACCATCTCCATCAACTACACCAGCGGCACCACCGGGCAGCCCAAGGGCGTCATGTACACGCACCGCGGCGCCTACCTGAACGCGCTCGGCGAGATCGTGGAGGCGGGGCTGGAGCCGGAGAGCGTCTACCTCTGGACCCTGCCCATGTTCCACTGCAACGGCTGGTGCTACACCTGGGCGGTGACCGCCGCCGGTGCGCGGCACGTGGTCATCCCCAAGGTCGAGCCGGAGCGGGTGTTCGAGCTGGTCTCCGAGGAGCGGATCACGCACCTGTGCGGCGCGCCGACGGTGCTGGTGATGCTCCAGGCGGCGCTCCCCTCGCCCGACTACCGCTTCCCGCGCCCGCTGCGGACCGTGACCGCCGGCGCGCCGCCGCCGCCCTCGGTCATCGGCCGGATGGAGGCGCTGGGCGCGCGGATCACCCACGTCTACGGCCTCACCGAGACCTACGGCCCCCACACCGTCTGCAAGTGGAAGGAGGAGTGGGACGGGCAGAGCCCCGACCAGCGCGCGGCGCTCAAGGCGCGCCAGGGGGTGGGCTACCTCACCTCGCCGGAGGTGCGGGTGCTCGACGAGGAGCTGCGCGACGTCCCCGCCGACGGCGAGACCATGGGCGAGATCGTGATGCGTGGCAACAACGTGATGAAGGGCTACTTCCGCGATCCCGAGACCACCGCCACCGCCTTCCGCGGCGGCTGGTTCCACTCCGGCGACCTCGGGGTGATGCACCCCGACGGCTACGTCGAGCTGCGAGACCGCAAGAAGGACGTCATCATCAGCGGCGGCGAGAACATCTCCACGGTGGAGGTGGAGAAGGTCCTCTACTTCCACCCGGCGGTGCTGGAGGCGGCGATGATCGGCATCCCCGACGAGAAGTGGGGCGAGGTGCCGAAGGCCTTCGTGACCCTGCGCCCCGGTCGCGAGGCCACCGAGGAGGAGCTCATCGGCTACTGCCGCGAGCACCTGGCGCACTTCAAGTGCCCGAAGCAGGTCGGGTTCGGGCCGCTCCCCAAGACCTCCACCGGCAAGACCCAGAAGTTCAAGCTGCGCGAGAAGGAGTGGGCCGGGCACCGCAAGCGGATCCACTGAGCCGCGGAGGCGGCATCCCTCCGTCCGCCGCGAAGCGGGGAGGGCCGGGGAAGGAGATCAGCCCGGCGCCCGCCGGCGCACGTAGAGCGTCTTCTCGACCCGCGCGATCGGCTGCCGCTCGTGGTCGAGCACCTCGACCGTGAAGCGCGGCAGCACCTTCTCGCCGCGGTCGGCGGCGGCGCGGATCTCCTCCACCCGCGGCGCCGGGAGCTCGAAGCGCGCGCGGACCGTGCCGCGCCCGGGGCGCAGGAACTCGATCGAGGCCGCCTTGTCCCAGACCACGTAGTCCGGGCCGAGCGACGACATCAGCATGATCATGAAGAAGGGGTCGCACATGGAGTAGAGCGACCCGCCGAAGTGCGTGCCGACGTAGTTCCGGTTCCAGGCGGTGAGCCGCATCGAGACCTCCACCCGCGACAGGTCGGGCTCGGCCTGGAGCACCCGGACCCCGGCGCCGAGATAGGGCGGGTAGAGGCTCAGGAGCCGCAGCATGCGCCGGGGGCCGATGACGGCCGCGAGCTTCTGGAAGGGGGACATGTCGGGAGACTAGCCCGGCCGCGCGACCCGCGCCCCTTCACCAGAACTTCTTGTCGCCCGTCCCGCTGCCGAAGCGATCCTTCCGGAAGTCGGTCCCCGGATCGAGCTTCACGAAGGCGCACATCTCGTTGAGGCGCGAGTAGATGCGGTCGCCGACGCGCTCGGAGAGGGTGAGGCTCTCGGCCTCGCGCAGGAACTCGGCGGAGCGCGGGTCGACGCGGCCGCCGGGCGGCTCCTTCCGCGCCTTGCGCTCGATGAAGTAGTTGGTCGCGAAGAGCGTGGAGAGGCCGGAGTTGAAGCGGCGGCTGATGAGCTCGTCGAGCATCGACCGCTCCCAGTCGGTGCCGCGCTCCTTGCCGAGCTCGTCGATCACCAGCACCGGCACGCGGATGAGCGGCCCCAGGATCTCCATGTGGCTGCGGTTGGCCGAGAAGCCGGCCTTCATGTCGGAGAGGAGCAGCATGAACTCGACGTACCGGCTCGCCACCCCCTTCTCGAGCGCGAGGTAGCGGAGGGTCGCGGCGAGGAGGTGGGTCTTGCCGGCGCCGGGGCGGCCGTAGAGCAGGAAGCCCTTGGTGGGCCGGTCCTGGCGGAACTTGCGGGCGAAGTCCTCGGCCAGGGTGCGCGCGCTGGCGTGGTCGGGCGACCAGTTGCGGAAGCTCTCGAAGGAGGCGGTGGCGACCGCCGCCGGGATGCCGATCTGGTTGAACAGCGCGAGCCGCGCGTCGGTGTGCCGGCAGGAGCACTCCTGGGCCAGCGAGGCGTCGCCCGATGGGACGAACGTGTAGCCGGTCCCCTTGCAGCGCGGGCAGACGCTCTGGCAGCTGCAGCGGCGGGCGCGGGCGGTGGCGCCGAGCACCTGATCCACCACGTAGCCGGCGCCGTTGCAGTGGGCGCAGGAGCTCTTCTCTTGGTCGGGCATGGCGAGGGCGGGGAGTCTACACCGAGCCGCGCAGCGGGAGGAGGCCGGCCGCCCGGAGCTGATCGGCGAGGTGGCTCGCCAGCGTCTCGCGCCAGGCGCGGCGGCGGACCGCGGGGGGGCGGGCGCCGGCGAGGAGCGCACAGCGGCGCCCCAGCGCGGCGCGCTCGGCGCGGGGGAGGGAGAGGAGGTATGCGGCGCGCAGGGCCAGGTCGGCGCGCAGGATCGTGTCCTCGGCATCCTGGAGGGAGCTCTTGGCCGCACCGGCGAGAACCCGAAGTGCCTCCGCGTAGGCGGCCCGCAGGTGCGGCGCCGCGGTGCCGGCCCGCTCCGCGAGCAGCGCGCGCGCCGCCCCCAGCCGGTCGAGGGCGGCCGGCGCCTCCGCGCCCGGCGCCGGCGCGTCGCCCACCCGCGCCTCGCGATAGGCCCGCCACTCGTCGTCCACCGCCGCCCGGCAGGCGCGGATGGAGCGGAGCGGCCGGCCGTTGCGGCGCTGCTCCAGCGCCACCTCGGCCGCCCGCCGCAGCCCGCGGCAGACCACCGGGACCGGCAGCCCCCGCGCCTCCCACTCGGCGACGAGCGCGAGGTCGAGCGGCGACACCAGCAGCCCCGTGCCGCGCAGGGCCAGGAAGTACTCGGTCACCACCGCGGCGTAGCTGAGCGCGCTGCTGGGGAGGTCGGACACTGGCCGGAGTCTAGCGGATGGGGGCCGACCTCAGTGATGCGTCGCGTCCTGCCCCTCGCGCAGGGCCTCCAGCAGCGCCTCCGCCGACTGGAAGCGCGCCGCCGGGTCCTTCTCCAGGAGCCGCTCGGCGATGATCGCGAGGCGGGGGTCGGCGCCGGGGTTGATCGAGGCCACCGGGGCCGGACGCCGCGAGAGGATGTCGTGCCAGAGCTCGCCGGGGCGGCGCGCCGAGAACGGCGTGCGCCCGCAGAGCAGCTCGTAGAGGATGACGCCCAGGCTGTAGAGGTCGCTGCGCGGGTCCACCGCCGCCCCGCGCGCCTGCTCCGGCGACATGTAGCGGTAGGTGCCGGCCACCTTGCCGCCGAGGTGGGCGGAGCCGCCCTCGTCGAGCAGCGCCACCAGCCCGAAGTCCATCAGCCGCGCCCGGTGCTGCTCGTCCACCATGATGTTGCCGGGCTTGAGATCCCGGTGCACCAGGCCGTGCGCGTGGACGTAGGCGAGCCCCTCGCACACCTGCTCGAGCGCCTCGCGCAGCCGGCGCAGGCGGCCCGGCCGGTTGAGGGCGGCGGCGAGGCGCGGGTCGAGCGGCGGGGCCGCGGGGCGGGTCGGCTCCGGGCGCGGCGCCTCGGCAGGCGGGGGGAGGGTGCTGCGGGTGACGGTCTCGGTCTCCGGCTCGCCCACCACCGCGGCGAAGGCGCGGATGGCGTCCGGGCCCGGATCCCAGCTGCGCACCGGCTCGAGGCTCTCGGTGTCGGGCTCGCGGAGGAGCGCGCGCACGTCGAACGCCTCCGCGGCCGCGTCGGCGCCGGCGCACGGGTCGGCGCGAGCGGCCGATTCCTCGGCGACGGGGATGGAGAGGTAGCTGCGGAGGTCGAGCCCCTCCACCAGCTCCATGGCCACGAACGAGTACCCCTCCGATACCCCGGCGTCGAGCACGTGGACCACGTTGGGGTGGTCGAGGGTGAGGAGGACCTCGTACTCCCGGGCGAGCTTGCGGGCGGCGTTGGCGTCCACGGCCGGTGCGGGTCCGAGCAGCTTCACCGCCACCGCCTGCCCCGTGTCGTGCTTCCGGCCCAGGTAGACGGTGCCGATCCCCCCTCGGCCGATGACCGAGAAGATCTGATAGGGGCCGACGGTGCGGGGAGGCACGCCATGAGCATATAGGTCCGCGTACGCCAGGGGTCAAACGCTCGCGGGTGCTTCGGCCGCGCGCGGGCCGTGCTATAAGCCGCCCCGTGCCGGAAAGGGGCCTCATCGACGAGCTCCGGGAGCGGGTTCGCAAGAGTCCCCTTCCGCGCCACGTCGCCATCATCATGGACGGCAACGGCCGCTGGGCCGAGCTGCGCGGACTGCCGCGGGTGCAGGGCCACCGCGCCGGTTCGGAGGCGGTCCGGGCCGTCACCCGCGAGGCCCGCCGGATCGGCCTCGAAGCGCTCACCCTCTACGCCTTCAGCGCCCAGAACTGGGCTCGGCCGGAGGAGGAGGTGGGAGCGCTCATGCACCTGCTCGCCGAGTACCTCGACTCCGAGCGCGACGAGATCATGGAGAACGCCATCCGGCTCGAGGCGGCGGGAGAGGTGGACCGCCTGCCCTCCTTCGTGCGCGAGCGGCTCGACGAGCTCCGCGCCGAGTCGGCCGGCAACGGTGGCATGGCGCTCACGCTGGCCCTCTCGTACGGCGGGCGGGAGGAGATCGTGCAGGCGGCCCAGCGGGTGGCGCGGCGCGGCCTCGGGCCGGAGGCGATGACAGAGGAGGCGCTCGAGAAGGAGCTCTGGACCAGCGACGCCCGGCTGCCTCCGCTCGACCTGCTGGTGCGCACCAGCGGCGAGCGGCGCATCTCCAACTTCCTGCTCTGGCAGAGCGCCTACGCCGAGCTCGCGTTCGTGGACACCCTCTGGCCCGACTTCCGCGAGCTGTCGCTCCTGCAGGCGGTGGCCGACTTCCAGACCCGCGAGCGGCGCTTCGGCCTCACCGGCGCCCAGGTCGCCGAGGGCGCGCGCGGCGCATGAACGAGAAGAACCGAAACCTCGCCCTGCGGGTGGTCTCGGCGCTGGTCCTCTTCCCGGCGGCGGTGGCGCTCACGGTGATCGGCGGGCTGCCCTTCGCCCTCCTCGCGGCCGGCGCGGCGCTGCTCGCGGCCTACGAGCTGATCGCCATGCTGGCCCCCCGGGTCGGCGCGGCCGAGGCCCTCGGCGTGGCGATCGCGGGCGCCATCCCGATCGCCGCCTGGCAGGCCTACCAGTCGGCCGGCGGCGGACCGGTGATCTTCCCGGCCGGCACCGGCATCGCCATCGCCTTCGCGCTCATCCTGATCCTTTCGTTGAACACCTTCCGCGATCGCCCGCTCGAGGAGGCGCCGCGCGCCATCTCGGCGGTGACGCTCGCCTGGCTCTACTGCGGGGTGCTCCTCGCCACGCTCGTCGCCCTGCGGCTCAGGTTCGGCTGGCAGTACGTGATCCTGGCGTTCATCGTCACCTGGGGAAACGACACCGCCGCCTACTTCGCCGGTCGCGCCTTCGGCCGCCACCCCATGTATCCGCGGGTGAGCCCCAAGAAGACCTGGGAGGGCTACGCCGGGGGCGTCGGCGGGAGCGTGCTCTTCGCATTCGTCGGCAAGCTCCTGCTGCTCCCGGAGCTCACCCCGGTGGGGTGCGTGGTGCTCGGCCTGGGAGGCGCGCTGCTCGGTCCCGCCGGCGACCTCGCCGAGTCGCTCCTCAAGCGGGCGGCCGGCGTCAAGGACTCCGGGAACCTCATCCCAGGCCACGGCGGCCTCCTCGATCGGATCGACGCGCTGCTCTTCGTCGCGCCCTGGATCTACGCCTTCGCGGCCTGGCTGCGGTAGGCTCCCGTCCGTGCCCAAGCGAATCTCCATCTGCGGCTCGACCGGCTCCATCGGCGTCCAGGCGCTCGACGTGGTGGGGCGCTTCCCCGAGCAGTTCCAGGTGGTGGGGCTCGCCGCCGGCAAGAACGCCGCGCTGCTCGCCGAGCAGGTGCGCCGGTTCCGGCCGAGGGTGGTCTCGGTCGCGACCGAGGAGGTGGCCCGCGAGCTCGCCGGGCTCATCGGCGGCGCCGCCGAGATCCTGATCGGCGATGCCGGCTCGGAGGCGGTGGCCTCGCTGCCGGAGGCCGACTTCGTGCTCGCCGCCATCTCCGGCGGCGCGGGTCTCCACTCCACCGCCGCGGCGGTGCGCGCCCGCAAGCGGGTGGGGCTCGCCAACAAGGAGTCGATGGTGCTCGCCGGCGAGCTCCTCATGCGCGAGGCCGCGCAGGCGGGCGTGCCCATCCTCCCCGTCGACTCGGAGCACAGCGCCATTTTCCAGTCGCTCGCGGGCCACAACCGCCCGGAGGTGCGGCGCCTCATCCTCACCGCCTCCGGCGGCCCGCTCCGCGCCGTGCCGCGCGAGGAGCTGGCCGCGGTCACGCCCGCGCGCGCGCTCAAGCACCCGAACTGGACCATGGGAGCCAAGATCACCATCGACTCGGCCACCTTGATGAACAAGGGGCTCGAGGTGATCGAGGCGCGCTGGCTCTTCGACATCGACCCGCGCCGCATCGACATCCTCGTCCACCCGCAGTCGGTGGTGCACTCGATGGTCGAGTACATCGACGGCTCGGTGGTGGCGCAGCTCGGGGTGAGCGACATGCGCGGCCCCATCAGCTACGCGCTCGCGTGGCCCGACCGGCTGCCGCTCGACCTGCCGCCGCTCGACCTCACCCGGCTCGGCCAGCTCCAGTTCGAGCCGCCCGACGCGGCGCGCTTCCCGGCCTTCACCCTCGCCTACCGCGCCCTCGAGCTCGGCGGCACCGCGCCGGCGGCGCTCTCGGGCGCCGACGAGGGGGCGGTGGCGGCCTTCCTCGCCGGGCGGTGCAAGTTCACCGACATCGCCGACATCTGCGCGGCGGTGCTCGACACCCACGTGCCCGAGAAGGTCACCTCGATCGGACAGGCGCTCGAGGCGAGCGAGGCAGGGCGGCGGGCGGCCGAGCGCCGGGTCGGTGGCCAGAGCCGGTGAGCCGTCCCCTCAAAGCCTTCGGGGCTGCCAGCCTGGCTGCGCGGATACCGGGCTGCCAATATAAGGGAGCGGTCCGGTCCGGTTTTTCGCCCCGTTCGAGGTACTGATGCCCTCCGACCTGCTCCTGAAGATCGGCTCGATCGTGCTCCTGCTCGGCGGGCTGATCTTCGTCCATGAGCTGGGCCACTTCGTCGCGGCCAAGCTGCTCGGCGTGAAGGTGGTCCGCTTCTCGATCGGCTTCGGGCCCCGGCTCTTCGGCTGGGTCCGCGGCGAGACCGACTACCAGCTCGCCCTGCTGCCGCTCGGCGGCTACGTGAAGATGGCCGGCGACGATCCCAACGAGGAGCTCTCGGAGGAGGACGCCGGGCGCGGCTTCCTGGAGCAGAAGCCCTGGCGCCGGTTCATCATCGCCGCGGCCGGGCCCGGCATGAACCTGGTCTTCCCCCTCTTCCTCTACTTCCTCATGGCCATCGGGCAGAACGGCAAGCTCGCGCCCGGGCCGACGGTGGGCACGATCACCCCCGGCCTCCCCGCCGCGGCGGCAGGCCTGCAGCCGGGCGACAAGATCCTCTCGGTCGCGGTCGCTGGGGCCGCCGCCGAGCCGGTGCGCTACTTCGCCGACCTGCGCGACCTGGTCTCGCCGCATGGCGGCGAGCCCCTCCGCTTCGACGTGCTGCGGGACGGGCGCCACCTCGACCTGAGCATCACACCGGCGAGGGAGCAGGAGCAGAACCCCATCGAGGTGACCTGGCGTGGCGTCATCGGCGTGTCCCCGGCCTACGCGCCGGCGGTGGTGGCGCCGGTCTCGCGCGGCGCGGCCGACGGCCTCCAGCCCTTCGACCTCGTCACCCACGTGAACGGCGCTCCCGTGGCGCACGCCGGGGCTCTCGCCCGCGCGCTCGACGCAGCCGCTTGCCATCCGGTGGACCTCGTCGTCCGCCGCGCCCCGGCGGGCTCGCCGTCGGCGCCATCGGCGCAGCAGGCCACCGTCCAGCTCGCGCAGGTGCCGAGCTGCTCTGGAGGCGCGCCGGCCTTCCGCGTCGCCGATCCGTCGGTCTCCGCCTTCGTCGGCAGCGTGACCCCCGGCGGTCCAGCCGCCAGGGCCGGGCTGCGCCGCGGGGACGCCATCGAG
This sequence comes from Anaeromyxobacteraceae bacterium, assembly GCA_035656915.1. Taxonomy (GTDB): domain Bacteria; phylum Myxococcota; class Myxococcia; order Myxococcales; family Anaeromyxobacteraceae; genus Anaeromyxobacter_B. The sequence goes on along the minus strand of DASRRJ010000021.1, from coordinate 103,167 downwards.
GCCGTGAACGGCCACCCGGTCCGCTCCTACCGCGACCTCAACGGCCTCGCGGGCGAGTTCAAGGCGGGCGAGCCGGTCCGGATCGAGCTCGCCGGCGGCCGCGCCGTGAACCTCGAGCCGGTGGAGCAGACCTACGTCGACGACCTCACCCGGGAGAAGCAGAAGCGGGTGGTGCTCGGCTTCCAGCCGGAGCAGCGGCAGCTCGCCGATCCCGACGCGCTCCTGGCCGAGCAGGTGAAGGTCCACATCGGCGCCGGTGAGGCGCTCACCACCTCCGCCGGGCACCTCGTGGAGGTGGTGCGCGTCACCGTGCTCGGCATCGCCCGGATCGTGTCGGGGCAGATCAGCTTCAAGACGGTGGGCGGGCCCATCATGCTCTTCTCCATCGCCGCGCAGGCTGCGCAGGAGGGGCTCGAGAGCTTCCTGTTCAAGATGGCGCTCATCAGCGTGAACCTGGGCCTCATGAACCTGCTCCCCATCCCGGTGCTCGACGGCGGGCACCTCATGACCTGCCTGGTGGAGGGGGTGACCCGCCGGCGCATCAGCGTGCGCGCCCGCGAGATCGCCAACCTGGTGGGCATCGTGCTCCTCGCCATCCTGATGATCGCGGTGTTCAAGAACGACATCGTCCGGCTGATGGGGTAAGAGCGGGCCGCATGCTGGTCGCCGCCGTCGACACCGCCACCCCGAACCTCTCACTGGCGCTCTGCCTGCTCGAGCAGGACGGCGCGCGGGTGCTCGCCGAGCACGACGAGCGGGCGCCGCAGCGGGCGGAAGCGGGCGCCCCGCCAGCCGGTCACGGCGCGCGGCTGCCGGCGGCGCTGCTCGAGCTGCTGCAGCGCGCCTCGCGCAGCCTCTCCGACGTGGAGGGCTACGCGGTGGGGCTCGGGCCGGGATCGTTCACCGGGCTGCGCATCGGCCTCGCCACCTGGAAGGGGCTGGCCTACGCGGTCCGGCGGCCCATCGCCGGGGCCTCGAGCCTGGCGGCGCTGGCGCTCGACGCGGCCCCCTTCGCGCCGGCGGGCGCGCTGCTGGTCCCGCTCCTCGACGCCAGGAAGGGCGAGGTGTACGGCGGCTTCTACCGCGCCCGGGGTGATTCGGTGGAGCAGGTGGCCCCGGAGGTGGCGCTCCCGCCGGCGGCGCTGGCCGAGCAGGTGGCGCTGCTCGCACCGCAGGGCGGCGCCTGCGGGGTGGGGGAGGGCTACGCCACCTACGACGCGGTCTTCTCGGCCGTCTTCCCGGCGCTGCCCCGCACCCGGCCCACGCCGTCGGCGCTCTCGGCGCTGCGGCTCGCCGCGCCCGGGCTGCTGGGGGCGGCCTTCGACCCGCAGCGGCTCTTCGCGCTCGAGCCGCACTACGTCCGCCCGAGCGAGGCCGAGGTGAAGTTCCCCCACGGCCTGGGCCCGGGCGCGTCGCCGCAAGGAAAGTGATGAATCGAACCAACGAACCGGCCGCCTTCCGCCCGCCCCTGCGCGGCGTGGGGCTGCCGCTCCTCCTCGGGGTGCTCGGCGGCGGCGCGGTCGGCCTCGTGGCCGGGATCCCGCTGCTGGTGGCCGCGCTCTTCGGCGGCGCCGCCTCGGCCATCGCCCTCTCGCTGCGGCAGCTCTCCGGGATCAAGGTGGTGGCGAGCGAGGCGGGGCTGGAGGTCGCGCGGAAGGAGGCGCCGTTCCGCGCGCCCTGGAGCGAGCTGCGGCTCGGCTTCGGCCTGGCGATGCGCGGCGACGGCACCGTGCAGCGCTACGCGGTGGTGGCCGACGCGGCCGGCCGGAGCTTCGCCTTCGCCGAGCCGGTGAGCGGGGCGCCCTGCCAGCCCGTGAGCGGCGCCGACGGCCGGCCGGTGCCGGTGGTGGAGCTTCGTGAGGCGGCGCTGCTCCTCGCGGTCATCGTGCAGCGCGCGCCGCGCTGGGAGGTGCTGCCGGAGGGGCTGCGGAGCGCGCCGGTGGACCTCGCGGCGGAGCTCGCGGCAGCTGCGGAGGTGGCCCCCTCGCCGACCCTCCCCCGCTCCGCGGGAGAGGGGGAGGGCGCGCCGCAAGGCGCGATGCCGGGGAGGGGCGGCCGCGAAGCCCCGGCCGCGCGCGGCAGGCGGCTCGGCGTCCTCGGCCTCCTCGCCAAGCTCGGCTCCAAGCTCACCGCCTCCCTCGGCAAGGTCGGGGCGACCGCGCTCAAGGCGGCCAAGACCGCCAACGTGGGCTGGGCGGCCGCCTCGGTCGCCACCTGGTCGGTGCTCTTCAGCTGGAAGTTCGCGCTCGCCATCATGGTGCAGCTCTTCGTGCACGAGTACGGCCACGTCCACGCCATGCGCAGGGTGGGGATGAAGGTCCGCGGGCTCTACTTCGTGCCCATGCTCGGCGCCATGGCGGTCACCGAGGACGCCTTCCCCTCGCGCCGCGCCCAGGCCTATGTGGCGCTCAACGGTCCGCTCTGGGGCTCGCTGCTGGCGCTCGTGCCGGCGGGGCTCTACGCCTGGACCCACCACCCCCTCTACGCCGCCATCGCCTCCTGGTGGGCGCTCCTGAACCTCTTCAACCTGCTCCCCATCGCCCCCCTCGACGGCGGCCGGGTGATGCAGGCCTTCGCCTACTCCTACTCGTCGAGCCTGGGCCTGGCGGTGTCGGTGCTGGGGCTCGCCGGCGCGGTGGCGCTGGGCGCGTCGCTCGGCTTCTCGCTCATCTACCTGGTGGCGCTGCTCGGGCTCATGGAGCTGGTGGCCGAGTCGCAGGCGCGCGCCGGGGCGCGGGCGCTGCGGCTCTTGCCCGAGCCGGCGAGGTTCGGGCCGCGGCACTACCTCTACCTGCGCGCGGTGGCGGGCCCCGCGCCGGGCTCCTCCTCCGAGCCGCTTTTCCTGAAGGGGCTGGAGCGCCAGCAGCAGGCGGCGCGGGCGGCTCCCCTCGGGGGCTGGGAGCTGGTCGCTTGGGGGCTCGCCTACGCGGGATTGGCGGCGGCGCTGGTCGTGATGGTCTACCTACTCCGCAGCGCCCCGGGTGCCGAGGCGGCGTCGCGGCTCCTCGAGTAGCGCTCCCCCCGGAGGGACACCATGAAGGTCTTCGTCACCGGCGCCACCGGCCTCATCGGCCGGCCACTCTGCGCCGCGCTGATCCAGGCGGGCCACGAGGTGGTGGCGCTCTCGCGGTCGGCGCGCACCCTCCCCGCCGGCGTGCGGACGCTCCACGGCGACCCGTCGGTCGCCGGCGCCTGGCAGGACGAGCTGAGCCGCTGCGACGCCTGCGTGAACCTGGCCGGCGAGCCGGTGGCGGGCGGGCGCTGGACGGTCGAGCGCAAGGCCCGCATCCGCGACAGCCGCGTGCGCGCCACCCGCAACGTGGCGGCGGTGCTGGCGGGGGGCGGCCCCTCGGTGCTGGTGAACGGCAGCGCGGTCGGCTTCTACGGGCCGCGCGGCGACGAGCCGCTCGACGAGACCTCGGGCCCGGGGAAGGGGTTCCTGGCCGAGGTGACGTTCGAGTGGGAGGAGGCCGCCCGGCCGGCGGCGGCGCGGGCGCGGGTGGTGCTGCTCCGCACCGGCCTCGTGCTCGCCCCGCGAGGCGGCGCCCTCGAGCAGATGCTCCTGCCGTTCCGGTTCTTCGTCGGCGGACCGCTCGGCGACGGCGCCTTCTGGCAGTCCTGGATCCACCTCGCCGACGAGGTGGGGCTCATCCTCTTCGCGCTCGCGAACGGGGCGGCGGAGGGGCCGCTCGACGCCACCGCCCCGGTGCCGGTCCGGAACCGCGACTTCGCCCGCGCGCTCGGGCGCGCGCTCCACCGGCCGAGCCTGGTCCCCACGCCGGCGGCGGCGGTGAAGCTGGCGCTGGGGGAGCTGGCCGAGGTCGCGATCACCGGGCAGCGGGTGATGCCGGCGAAGGCGCTCCGGCTCGGCTACCGCTTCAGGTTCCCCGAGCTGGGGCCGGCGCTCGCGGACGTCCTGGAGGCGCGGGAGCGGGCGGCCGGTTAGAACCGGTCCGCCCTCCGCCCTCCGCCCCAGGAGCCAGAACGTGAAAGACACGCTTCGCCCCGGCATTCGCCACGAGCTCACCCACGTCGTCACGGACGACCAGACGGTGCCCAACGTCTACCCCGAGAGCGAGGCGTTCCGGGCGATGCCGGCGGTCTTCGCCACCGCTTACATGGTCGGGCTCATCGAGTGGACCTGCATGCAGGCCCTGGAGCCGCACCTCGACCCCGGAGAGCAGTCGCTGGGCGTCCACGTCGACTTCAGCCACGACGCCGCCACGCCGCCCGGGCTCGCCGTCACCGTCAAGGTGGAGGTGACGGCGGTCGAGGGGCGCCGGGTGACCTTCCGCACCGAGGCGCACGACGGCGTGGACTCCATCAGCCAGGGAACCCACGCGCGCTTCGTGATCGACGGGGAGCGGTTCCGCAAGAAGCTGAGCCAGAAACGGGCGAGCTAGCCGGCGCCCGGTCGCCGCCCTGAGGGGACGGGCAGGAGGATTCCCGCCCCGCCTGTGGTAACCTTTCGCCCCTTTTCCCCCGATCCCCTGGAGGAAGTCGTGAAGAGAAAGCTCAAGGTCGGCGTGCTGGGCGGTACCGGCATGGTCGGGCAGCGCTTCGTGGCGCTGCTCGAGAACCACCCCTGGTACGAGGTGACGCTCCTCGCCGCCAGCGCCGGCTCGGCCGGCAAGAGCTACACCGAGGCGGTGGCCGGACGCTGGGCAATGAAGACGCCCATCCCCGCCGCCGCCGCCGCGCTCACGGTGCAGAACGCCTCGAACGTGCCGCAGATCGCCGAGCAGGTCGACTTCGTCTTCTGCGCGGTCGACATGCCCAAGGACGACACCCGCAAGCTCGAGGACGACTACGCGCGGCGCGAGACGCCGGTGGTCTCCAACAACTCCGCCCACCGCGGCACGCCCGACGTGCCGATGATGGTGCCCGAGGTGAACCCCGAGCACGCGGCCGCCATCGAGGCCCAGAAGCGGCGCCTCGGCACGAAGCGCGGCTTCATCGCGGTGAAGCCCAACTGCTCCATCCAGAGCTACGTGCCGGCCATCCACCCGCTGCTCGACTTCGGCCCGGAGCGGCTCTCGGTCTGCACCTACCAGGCGATCTCCGGCGCCGGGAAGACCTTCGAGACCTGGCCCGAGATGGTCGACAACGTCATCCCCTTCATCAAGGGCGAGGAGGAGAAGAGCGAGCAGGAGCCGCTCAAGATCTGGGGCAAGGTGGAGGACGGCCGCATCGTCGCCGCCACCACCCCCGTGATCAGCGCCCAGTGCCTGCGCGTCCCGGCCACCGACGGCCACATGGCCGCGGTCTCGGTCTCCTTCGCGAAGAAGCCGTCCAAGGACGAGATCCTGGCGCGCTGGAAGGCGTTCGAGGGCAAGCCCCAGCAGCTCAGGCTGCCCTCCGCGCCCACGCCCTTCCTCACCTACTTCGAGGACGACGCCCGGCCCCAGACCCGGCTCGACCGCGACGCCGGCAACGGCATGGCGGTGACCATCGGCCGCCTCCGCCCGGACGCGATCTTCGACTGGCGCTTCGTCTGCCTCTCCCACAACACGGTCCGCGGCGCGGCCGGCGGCGCGGTGCTCACCGCCGAGCTGCTCACCCACGACGGCTACATCCAGGCGAAGTAGGCGCTGCGCCACCGCGGCGCCCGGCGCCCCCGCGACCCCTTCGCTCGACCGCGTCGCGCGAGGGGGTCTTCTTTCCAGCCCACTCGCTCCACAGGAGTTTCACCCCCGATGCCCACGCGCCCGCTCTCCCTCGCCATCCTCGGCGCCACCACCGCCGTGGGCCGCAGCGTCCTCCAGGTCCTCGACGACCGCGACACCCCGGTGAAGAGCCTGAAGCTCCTCGCCGTCGACGACCCGGCCGGCGCGGTGCTCGAGCTCCGCGGAGAGGAGTACGCGGTGGAGGCGGTGAAGGCCGGCGCCTTCCAGGGCTGCGACGTGGCCATCTTCTCGTCCGGCTCGGCGGCGTCGAAGGAGTGGGCGCCGCGCGCCTGGGCCGAGGGCTGCGCTGTGGTGGACGACTCGATGGCCTTCCGCAAGGAGGCGGACGTGCCGCTGGTGGTGCCGGAGGTGAACCCCGAGGCGCTCGCCGGCTGGAAGACGCGAGGGATCGTCGCCAACCCCAACTGCGCCACCACTCCGCTGCTGGTCGCGCTGAAGCCCCTGCACGACGCGGCCGGCATCGACCGGCTGGCGGTGTCGACCTACCAGTCGGTGTCCGGCGCCGGCCAGGAGGCGGTCGAGCAGCTCGAGCGCGAGGCCCACGCGCTCATGAACGGGATGGAGCCGGACGCGCCCCGCCGGATCCCGTACCGGATCGCCTTCAACCTGGTGCCGCAGATCGGCGCCTTGCTCCCCGGCGGCTACACCGAGGAGGAGCAGGCCATCGCCGACGAGACCCGCCGCATCCTCGGCGACCCGACCCTCCGCGTCAGCGCCACCGCCGTGCGGGTGCCGGTCTTCTACGGGCACGCCTGGAGCGTCAACCTGCGCACCCGCCGCAAGCTCTCCGCCGACGAGGCCCGTGACCTGCTCCGCAAGGCGCCCGGGGTGAAGGTGGTGGACGACGCCAAGGAGCGCGTCTACCCCATGCCGCTCCTCGCCGTGAACGACGACGCCACGCTGGTGGGGAGGATCCGCGAGGACCTCTCGCAGGAGAACGGCCTCGAGCTGTTCGTGGTGGCCGACAACCTGCGCAAGGGCTCGGCAACCAACGCGGTGCAGATCGCGGAGCTGCTGGGGGAGAAGTACTTGTAGGCGACGGTCGCCGGACGCGAGCGCGCGAGGTTCTCCCCTCCAGACGCGCGGAGAGGCTGCGGGGAAGCCGCGGGAACGGCGGCCCCGCGGTTCCCTCTCTCTCCACCGGAGAATCGCGGTCTCTCCCTCTCCACCTTGGTGGGCCGGGGAGGGGCGGCCATGGGGCGCAGTGGCCGTTCCGCCGATGCGATCGTCGCCGCGCGCCGGCGGGAGCCCACCGCTGCGGTGCTCGCTCCAGCGGCTCCGCCGGGCGCCGATCATCCACCGCTGCCGAGGGCGCAGAGCGCTCGACCCCGCTGCGGAGCCGATCTTGTGACGGTGCTCGGCTCTGGTCCTCGCATGGATGGGCGGACCGGAGTTGCCGTCGTGTCACGCGGTCCGATGCCGGACGGCGGCCCGCTTGCGCTCCGCTCCTCGGGAGGGCTCCCTCCGGCGAATGGGGAGCGGCGTGGAGCCAGTGCGCGGATCGCGGCGCTCGACCCGATGGTGGACAAGGCGGGCGCGCAGGCCCCCGTTGAGTGAGTTTGCTATCGCCAGCGGGCGCGCACTTACCGTGAACAGATGCCACTCGCTCCGAGAGAGGGAGGCGGTCTCGGGGGCCGCTCCGCGAGCGCGCGGCGCGGCCTCCCCCTCCACGGAGCGGCAAGGGAAGGGGAGGGCCGGCGATCACGCAGCGTCCCTTTGCCAACTTGTCAGCGCCCTCCGCCCTCTCGGGCGCGCTTTGCCATTTTGGCGGCCCAGCCCCCGCGCGGAGCCCGCGCTCCATGGAAACCCCAGCGGCGCCGGGCGCTTCGCCGCTTGCATCGCTGGCGTCTGGCTTGCAGAATCGCGGCCGCATGGTTCAGCGCCTCGCCGCACTGCTGCTTCTCCTGCCTTCGTTGGCGCTCGCCGACACGGCGGGAACCGTCACCGTCTCGGAGTCGAACGACTCGGACAACCAGATCAGCATCGCCGAGTGCAACGGCTCCACGGCCGACACCCTGTCGTTCAGCTGGACCGTCTCGACCAGCAGCACCATCCCGAGCGGCAACAGCTTCGAGTTCCGGGTCTCCGACACGAGCGGCTGTCCGCTCTCGAGCACCACCACGACGGCCAACACCGCCTCCATCACCACCATCGCCTCCAACGGCTCCGCGAGCGGGACCTACTCCGGCCAGGCGGTCTCGAGCCTGCTCCACCACAGCGGGCTCACCTTCTCCTGCAGCGTCCCCGCCACCGTCTTCGTCTGCGCGCTCATCACCGACGGCGCCGGCGCGACCGCGAGCGCGGTCGGCACCATCGCGCTCGACGCCGCCATCCCTCCCGCCCCGGTGGTGAACACCCCCAGCCCCGGCGACAACGCCCTCAACGTCAGCTGGACCAATGGCACCACCGTGGCCGACGGCGGCACGGTCGGCACCGCCGCAAGCTACGAGGTCTTCGTCGCGCCGCACGGCGCCGCCTTCCCCGCGAACCCGAGCGTCACCGTCACCTCGCCCTCCACCAGCGTCCGGGTGGGCGGGCTCACCAACGGCGCCCTCTACGACGTGGTGGTCTACGCCCTCAGCACCGGCGGAAACGTGAGCGCCGCCTCCAACATCGTGAGCGGCACCCCGATCCAGGTGGACGACTTCTGGAAGTCCTACAAGGACGCGGGCGGCAAGGAGACCGGCGGCTGCAGCCACGGCTCCGCCGGGGCCATCGCGCTGGTGCTCGCCCCGCTGCTCCTCCTCGCCCGCAAGCGGAGGCGCTCGTGAAGAGGCTCCTCGCCGCCGTCGCCGTCCTCTCACTCGCCACGGGCGCGCAGGCGGAGGAGTCCCCGCGCACGGGCAGCGTCGAGCTTCGGCTCTCCGGTTACCACCCCAACATCGACCAGGAGTTCGGCGGCCTCGCCACCCCGTATCGCGACTCGTTCGGCGGGCGGCGCGGCTGGATGGGGCGCATCGGCGTGTCGAAGGAGCTGTACCACGGCGTCGGCACCGTCGAGGGCGGCCTGTCCGCCGGCTACTGGGAGATGTACGGCCACGGCCACCTGGCCGACGGCTCGGTGGCGGCCGACAGCACCGCCCTCAAGGTGGTCCCTCTCAGCCTCATGCTCACCTACCGCTTCGACTGGGTGGCCGAGCAGGTGGGCGTGCCGCTCGCCCCGTACGTGCGGGTCTCCCTCGACCGCATGCAATGGTGGGTGACCAAGGGCTCGGGCGACAGCACCCAGTCCGGCGCCACCCACGGCTACAGCTTCACGGGCGGCATGGCGCTGCTGCTCGACTTCTTCGACCCGTCGCTGGCGCGCGAGATGGACCGCGACACCGGCATCAACCACACCTACCTCTTCGTCGACTTCACCAAGAGCCACATCGACGACTTCGGCTCGAAGACCAGCTGGGACCTGTCGGACACCTCGACGGCCATCGCCGGCGGCCTGCTGTTCGTCTTCTAGCGGCCCAGCCGCCCGCCAGGCCGGAGGTTGCAGCGCGCCTCTCTCGCGCTCCCCCGGCTTGCGTTGCGCAATGCCCGGATCGAGTTCCCCCGGCTCGTCCCGGCGGAAGCCGGCTTGATCACGCCGGATTCGCCTCCGGCACCCCCGATGCACAGGAACTGGCCGTGCCGCGCGCGAGCCTCTCTCCCGAAGCCGCGCTCTGGCAGGCGCCGCGGGTGGCCGCGGCGCGGCACGTGGCGGTGGAGCGCATCCGCGCGCTGGTGGCCGAGCTCACCGAGGGGCGCGACCTGGGGGTGCTCGAGGAGCCGCGGGTGAACGTGCTCCTGCTCAACCTGGCCCTCGACCGGCGCATGGGGCCCGGTCGCCGGCGCCATCGGAGGCTAGTCATGCTGGAGACCTTCCGCAGCTTGCTCGGCGGCGCGCCGCGCGCGGCGCCGGACGCGCCCCTCGTCGAGGAGTTCACCGCCCGCGCGGCCCGGGCTCGCGACGGCGTCCGCCCGCTGCTCGACCTCACCGTGGCCGATCCGGCCCGCTGCGCCCTGGGATGGGACCCGGCCGAGCTGGAGGAGATCGTGGCCGCCGCCCGCTCCGAGCCGTCGCGGTCCGGGCTGCGCGAGGCGCAGGAGGCGGTGGCGGGCTACCTGGCAGGCCGCGGCGCGGCCGTGGCGCCGGAGCGGGTGGTGCTCGCGCCCTCCTCCCAGGCCGCCGTCGCGCTGCTCGTCGAGGCGCGGTGCGCCGAGGGCGAGGAGGTGCTCGTCCCGAGCCCGGCCAGGCCGCTCGAGCTGCCCGTGGGGTCCGGCGCGCGGACGGTGCCCTACGTGCTCCAGTACGACGGGGCGTGGCGGCTCGACCAGCGCTCCATCGCCCGCGGCGCGTCGGAGCAGACCCGGGCGGTGGTGGTGGCGAGCCCCGCCGAGCCGACCGGCGCGCTCCTCGGCCCCGGTGACCTCGCCTTCCTGGAGGAGCTGTGCGCCGCGCGGGGGCTGGCGCTCGTCGGGGACGAGACCTTCGCCGACGAGGCGCTCGGCCCCGCTCCCAGCGTGGCCGCCCGGCGTGGCTGCCTCGCCTTCCACGTCGCCTCGGCGGCCGGCGCCTGCGGGCTGCCGGGGGCCGGGGCCGCCTGGATCGCGGCCGCCGGCCCCGAGCCGCTCGTCGCGCCCGCGATGGCGCAGCTCCCGGTGCTGGCGCGGGCGCGCTGCCCCATCGATCCGGTGGCGCGCCGGGCCCTCCCGGCGCTGCTCGGCCGGCGCGAGCGCTTCCTCGGGCAGCTCCGCGCGCGCCTCGCGACGAACCGCGCCACGCTCGCCACCGCGGCGCTGCGCGAGGCGCCCTGGAGCCTCCTGGCAGGCGCGGGCGGGTGGTCGGCGGTGCTCCAGATCGGCGCGGCGCAGGACGCGCACGCGCTCTGCCTGGAGCTCCTCGACCGAGGGGTGCTGGTCCACCCCGGCTACCTCTACGGCCTCCCGCGGAACGGCTTCCTGGTGGTCTCTCTCCTCCCGCCCCCGGAGCTCTTCCGCGGCGGCCTCGAGTGCCTGGAGGAGCGGCTGCGCGATCGGCTCTTCGGCTGACGGGGCCCTCGGGCAGGCGAGCCTCCGCTTGCCCGCGGGTCGCGCGCGTCGCACACTGGAGGTGACGCGGCCCGCGGCCGCGAGGAGCCATGAACCCCCCCCGCCGCAAGAGCCCGCAGGACTTCCTGGAGCTGGTCGAGCGCGGCCGGCGCGGCCGCCTCAAGCTCTACATCGGCTTCGCCGCCGGGGTGGGGAAGACCTGGCGCATGCTCGAGGAGGCCCGCGCGCTCGGGAAGCGCGGCGTGGACGTGGTGGGTGCCCTCATCGAGACGCACGGCCGCGCCGAGACCGCCGCGCTCATCGGCGACCTCGAGGTGGTGCCACGGCGCAAGGTCGAATACCGGGGCGTGCTGGTGGAGGAGCTGGATCTCGAGGCGGTGCTGGCCCGCCGGCCCCAGGTGGCGCTGGTGGACGAGATCCCGCACACCAACGCGCCCGGCTCGAAGCACCGCAAGCGCTACCAGGACGTAGTCGACCTGCTCGACGCCGGCGTGAACGTCATCGGGGCGCTCAACATCCAGCACCTCGACAGCCTCAACGACCTCATCGCGCGGAACACCGGGGTCACGGTGCGCGAGACGGTGCCGGACAGTTTCCTCGAGCAGGCCGACCAGGTGGTGAACCTCGACCTCGCGGTGGAGGACCTGCTGGAGCGGCTCAAGGCCGGCAAGATCTACCCGGCCGAGAAGGTCTCCTGGGCGCTGGAGCACTTCTTCCAGGAGCGGAACCTCGCCACCCTGCGCGAGCTCTCGCTGCGCGAGGTGGCCGAGAGCCTGGATCGCTCCGCGGCCGCGGCGCGCGGCGCCCTGCAGCCGCCGCGCCGCGCCGGCCGGGTGATGGTCTGCATGTCGAGCAACCCGCCGAGGGCCACCACGCTGCTGCGCCGCGGCTCGCGCATGGCGGGCCGCCTCAACACCGACTGGTACGTGGTCTACGTGGAGACGCCCGACGAGGCGCCCACCCGCATCGAGGCGGAGGCGCAGCGGCACCTGCTCGCCAACATCGAGAAGGCGCGCGAGCTGGGGGCGGAGCTGGTGCGGCTCAAGTCGCACGACCCGGCGCGGGCGCTGCTCGACTTCGCCCGCTCCCACGCGGTCTCGGACGTGATCGTGGGGCGCTCGAGCGAGCCGCGCTGGCGGCAGCTCCTGGGCCGGTCGGTGCTGCACCGGCTCCTGGCGGGCTCGGCGGGGCTCGACCTGCACGTCGTCTCCTTCGAGGACGAGGAGCCGCGGCCATGACCCTGCGCACCAAGCTCCTCCTCGCGCAGGCGCCGCTGGTGCTGGTGCTGCTGGCGCTCGGCCTCACCACGCTGCGCACCGTCTCGGTGCTGGGGCGCAGCTCCCAGGACATCCTCAAGGACAACTACCGCTCGGCCCTGGCCGCGGAGCGGATGGCCGGGGCGGCGGCGGCGCTGGACCGCGCCGCCCTGCGGCTGGCGCTGGGGCGGCCCCCGGCGGAGGTCCCCGCGGAGCTCGAGGCGCTGGCGCGCCGCTGCGAGGCCGAGCTCCGGTTCCAGGAGGCCAACGTGACCGAGCCCGGGGAGGGCGACGCCACCCGCGAGCTCCGCGCGCGCTGGACCTCGTTCCGCGCGGCCGGTGCCCAGCTGCGGACCCTCGCCCCGCCGCGGCGGCCCGCCTTCTACCTGGAGGCGGTGGAGCCGGCGGCCGCCGGCTTCGCGCGGGCCGCCGCCGAGGTGCTCGGCATCAACCAGGAGGCGATGGTGCGCCGGAGCGAGCGGGCCCACCGCGAGGCGCAGAAGAACAACCAGCTGGTGATGGCCGCCACGGTGGGGGCGCTGCTGCTCGGGATCTTCGCCACCGGCACCCTCACCGCCCGGCTGCTGCGGCCGCTCTCGCTGCTCACCCAGTCGGTGCGGCGCATCGGCGAGGGCGACCTCCAGGTCAGGGCCCGCGTGCAGGGGAGCGACGAGATCGGCCAGCTCGCGCGCGAGTTCAACACCATGGCCGACCGGCTGGGGCAGTACCGCTCGAGCTCCCTCGGCGAGCTGCTCCAGGCGCAGCAGGCCTCGCAGGCGGCCATCGACAGCCTGCCCGACCCGGTGCTGGTGCTCGACGCCAGCGGCGGCCTGGTGAACGTCAACGACGCCGCCGAGGCGGTGCTGCGGCTCTCCCAGGCCGGCGCGGGCGACCCGCTGCTGGCGCTGGCCCCGCCGCTGCGGACGGTGATCGAGCAGGTCCGCGCCCACGTGGTGGGCGGGAAGGGGCCCTACGTGCCGCGGGGCTTCGAGGAGGCGGTGCGGGCGGAGTCACCCGACGGCGACCGGTTCCTGCTGCCGCGGGCGACGCCGCTCTACTCGGAGGAGGGCACGGTCGCCGGCGCCACCGTGCTGCTGCAGGATGTGACCCGCCTCATGCGCTTCGACGAGCTCAAGAACGACCTCGTCGCCACCGTGGCCCACGAGTTCCGCACCCCCATCACCTCGCTGCGCATGGCCATCCACCTCTGCGCCGAGGAGGTGGTGGGGCCGCTCACCGACAAGCAGGCCGACCTGCTGCAGGCCGCGCGAGAGGACTGCGAGCGGCTGCAGTCGATCGTGGACGACCTGCTCGACCTCTCGCGCATCCAGGCCGGGCGCATCGAGCTGCACCGCAAGCCGGTGCCGGCGGCGGCGCTGCTCGAGGAGGCGGCCCGCGCCCTGCGGCAGGCGGCGCAGGCGGCCGAGCTGAGCCTGCAGGCAGAGTCGCCGGAGCCCTCGCCGCAGGTCTCGGCCGACCCGGAGCGGGTGCAGCTCATCCTCGGCAACCTGGTCTCGAACGCCGTCCGCTACACGCCGGCCGGCGGGAGCATCACCCTCTCGGTGGCGGTGGAGGGGGCGGTGGCGCGCTTCGCCGTGAAGGACACCGGCGCGGGCGTGCCGCGGGAGTACCAGGAGCGGATCTTCGAGAAGTTCTTCCGCGTGCCGGGCGACCGCTCCGGCGGCGTGGGGCTGGGGCTCTACATCGCCCGCGAGATCGTGCAGGCCCACGGCGGCCAGATGGGGGTGGAGAGCGCGCCGGAGCACGGCGCCACCTTCTGGTTCACGCTGCCGCTCGCGTGACTTCCCCGGCCCTTCCCCGCTTTCGCGGGCGAGGGAGCTTCGAGGGACGCTACCGCCCCCACTTCTTCCGCTTGCGCCAGAGGGTCGAGGCGTCGAGGCCGAGGATGCGGGCCGCCTCCTCCTGTGAGGGGGCGCGGGCGAGGACGCGCAGCACGTGCTCCCGCTCGACCTCCTCGGCGGTGAAGTCGCCGCCCAGCGCCGGCGCCGGGGCGCCGTGGCCGGCGATCCGCTCCGGGAAGCTCTCCGGCTCGATCACCTGCCCGGGCGAGACGATGAGCGCACGCTCGATGGCGTTGCGCAGCTCGCGCACGTTGCCCGGCCAGGCGTAGGCGGCGAGCACCCGCTCCGCCGCCGGGGAGAGCTCCGGCGCCGGCCGCCCCTCGGCGCGCGCGAAGAAGGCCACGAAGCGGCGCGCCAGCGACACCAGGTCCTCCGGGCGCTCGCGCAGCGCCGGCACCACCAGCTCCACCACGTCGAGCCGGTAGAGCAGGTCCTCGCGGAAGCGGCCGGCCTTCACCTCGGCGTCGAGGTCGCGGTTGGTGGCGGCGACGATGCGCACGTCGGCGGTGCGGGTGCGGTTCTCGCCGACCCGCTCGAACCGCTTCTCCTGGAGGAAGCGGAGCAGCTTGGCCTGCAGCGAGGGCGGGATCTCGGAGATCTCGTCGAGGAAGACCGTGCCCCCCTCCGCCCCCTCCACGCGTCCGGGCTGGTCCTTCACCGCGCCGGTGAAGGCGCCGCGGGCGTGGCCGAAGAGCTCGCTCGCGAGCAGCTCCTCGGAGAGGGTGGGGCAGTTCACGGTGACGAACGGGCGCTCGCGGCGGTGGGACAGCGCGTGGAGCGCGCGCGCCAGCACGCCCTTGCCGGTGCCGTTCTCGCCTCGCAGCAGCACCGCCGCGTCGGAGGCGGCGGCGCGCCCGAGGAGGTCGAGGGTGGCGCGCATCCGCGGCGAGGCGGTCTCGAGGGTGGTCTCCGGGGCGGCCTCGGCGAGGCGCGACTCCAGATCCAGCAGCCGCTGCTCGAGAGCCCGGCGCTGGGTGGCGCGCTCCACCACCGAGCCGATCTGGGCCGGGGAGAAGGGCTTGGGCAGGTAGTCGCGCGCCCCGCGCCGCACCGCCTCCACCGCGGTGTCGAAGGTGGCGTAGGCGGTGATCATCACCACGTCGAGCCCCGGCCGCTCCGCCAGCAAGCGGGGCAGGAGGTCGAGGCCGCTCTCGTTCCCCAGCTTGAGGTCCAGGAAGGCGAGGTCGATGGGCGCCAGCCGCAGCGCCTCCAGCGCGGCGTCGCCGCTCGCGGCCTGGCGCACCTGGCAGCCGAGCCCCTCGAGGCAGATGGCGAGGGTGGCGCGGATGTTCCGCTCGTCGTCGGCGATGAGGACCCGCAGGGCGGGAGCGGGCTGGGAGCTGGGCTCGATCATGGCGCTCCGTGTCTGCCGGATGCAGTACCGCACCCGGGTCTATCCTGCAAAACGCAAGGCTCCACGCGGGCGACGGCTCGACTTCTCCCGTAGCGGGCTGCTTTCCCGCGCACGGCACATGCCCTGCATCCAACGGGCCGCCTAACCGCACCTCCGAGGTCTCATGCCCCCCCGCTTGAAGCGGCTGCTCTTCGGAGCCCCGCGCGACGTCTCCGACCCGAAGACCTACCACAGCATCTCGCTGGTGGCGTTCCTCGCCTGGGTGGGCCTCGGCGCCGACGGACTCTCCTCGTCGGCCTACGGTCCCGAGGAGTCGTTCCGGGCCATCGGGCAGCATCAGTACCTGGCGGTCGCCCTGGCGCTCGCCATCGCCTTCACCGTCTTCATCATCTCCTACGCCTACTCGCGCATCGTCGAGCACTTCCCGTTCGGGGGCGGCGGCTACGTGGTGGCCTCGAAGCTCCTCGGCCCCAGGTTCGGCGTCGTGTCCGGCTCGGCGCTGCTCGTGGACTACGTGCTCACCGTGAGCGTCTCGGTGGCCGCCGCGGCCGACGCCACCTTCAGCTTCCTGCCGCCGCACTGGCACTTCGTCAAGGTCCCGCTGGAGTTCGCGGCCATCATCCTCCTGATGCTGTTGAACCTGCGGGGCGTGAAGGAGTCGGTCACCATCCTCGCCCCCATCTTCATGCTGTTCCTCCTCACCCACGTGATCCTCATCGGCGGAGTGCTCGTCGGCCGCGCCGGTGAGCTCCCGGTGGTGGCGAGCGAGGTGCGGCACGGGTTCTCCCACGGCCTCGCCACCCTGGGCTTCGCCGGGCTGGGCGCGCTGTTCCTGCGGGCCTATTCCATGGGCGCGGGGACCTACACCGGCATCGAGGCGGTGTCGAACGGCCTCCAGATCATGCGCGAGCCCAAGGTGCGGACGGCCCAGAGGACCATGCTCTACATGGCGCTCTCCCTGGCCCTCACCGCCGGTGGCATCACCCTCGCCTACCTGCTCGTTCACGCGGCCCCCGCAGAGGGCAAGACCATGAACGCCGTGCTGGCGGAGCGGTTCGCCGGCGCGTGGGGCGTCCCCGGCCAGGTCTTCATCTGGGTGACGCTGGCCGCCGAGACCGCGCTGCTGGTGGTCGCCGCGCAGGCCGGCTTCATCGACGGCCCGCGCGTCATGGCCAACATGGCCAACGACGGCTGGTTGCCGCGCCGGTTCGCGCTGCTCTCGGACCGGCTCTCGATGCAGCACGGGATCGTGCTCATCACGGGCGCCTCGATCCTGACGCTGCTCTACACCCGCGGCGACACCGCCACGCTGGTGCTCATGTACTCCATCAACGTCTTCCTCACCTTCTCGCTCTCCGAGTCGGGCATGGTGCGGTACTGGGTCCGCGAGCGGGCAAAGTACCCGGACTGGAAGCGGCACATCTCCATCCACCTCATCGGCCTGGTGCTCTGCCTGTCGATCCTGGTCGTGAACCTCATCGAGAAGTTCTCCGAAGGCGGCTGGGTGACGCTGGTGGTGACCTGCGTCGTCATCGGCCTTTGCCTCGTCATCCGGCGCCACTACGACGGCGTGCAGCACAACCTGCGCCGCCTCGATCAGGTGATGGACGCCCTCCCGGCCGTGCCGGCGCGCGAGGAGCAGGCGCTCGACCCGAAGCTGGCGACGGCGGTGCTGCTGGTGGGCGGCTACGGCGGCCTCGGCATCCACCAGCTGCTCTCGGTCCAGCGCGTCTTCCCGAACCAGTACCGGCAGGTGATCTTCGTCTCGGTGGGCGTCATCGACTCCGCCACCATGAAGGGCGTGGAGGAGGTCGAGGAGGTGCGGCGCAAGACCGAGGAGGACCTCCGGCGCTACGTCGGGCTGGCGCGCCGGCTGGGGCTGGCGGCCGGCTACCGCATGTCGGTCGGGACCGAGGCCGTCGGCGAGGCCGAGTCGCTCTGCGTGGCCCTGGTCCGCGACCACCACCGCGCGGTCTTCTTCGCCGGCAAGCTCATCTTCGAGCGGGAGAAGTGGTACCAGCGCCTGCTGCACAACGACACCGCCTACGAGCTCCAGCGCCGGCTCCAGTTCGCCGGCCTGAACGCGGTGGTGCTGCCGGTGCGGATCCTCCAGGAGGAGGCGGCCCCGGCCGCGACGGCCGCCGTCGCGTGAGGCGCTACAGCCGCCGGTGCAGCAGGGAGGGCAGCTCGGATCGCACCCGCTCCAGCCGGTCGCGCCGGAAGGGCGCCACGCACACCCCCTCGCCGTCCGGGCAGCGCGCCAGCACCACGCCCCACGGGTCGACGATCATGGCGTTGCCGAAGGTGACCCGGGTGGCGGAGTGGCGCCCCACCTGCGCCGGCGCCAGCACGTAGGCCAGGTTCTCGATGGCCCGGGCGCGCAGCAGCGGCTCCCAGTGGTCCTTGCCGGTGAAGAGGGTGAAGGCCGAGGGGATGCAGAGCAGCTCCGCGCCGCGCTCCGAGAGCGCGCGGTAGAGCTCGGGGAAGCGCAGGTCGTAGCAGACGGTGAGGCCGATGCGGCCGAGCGGGGTCGCCGCGACCACCGGCCGGTCCCCCGGCACCACCGACTCCGACTCGGCGTAGCGGGCGCCGTCGGGGATGTTGACGTCGAAGAGGTGGATCTTGCGGTACACGGCCGCCACCCCGCCGTCGCTGCCCACGAGCACGCTGGTGTTGGCGGTCTTGCCCGGGACGTCGACCTGCTCGGCGATGGAGCCGGCGAGGATGAAGAGGTTGCGCCGCCGCGCCAGCTCGCGCAGCGCCGACAGGGTGGGGCCCTCCACCGCCTCGGCGCCGGCGATCCGCTCCGCCTCCGGCCCCATGAAGGCGAAGTTCTCCGGCAGCCCGATCAGCCCGGCGCCGAGGTCGGCCGCCTCGTTCACGAGCCGCAGGGCGGTGTCGAGGTTGCGGGCGCGGTCGGCGGTGGAGGTCATCTGGACCGCGCCGACGAGGTAGGACGGAGAGGGCATGCGTCGAATCTCACACCACCGGCACCCCCGGTGCAATCTCCGCGGCCTGCCCCCTGCGCGGGTGCGGTCGGGCCGCCCGAGGGGTGCTAGGATGAAGGGCTCGGGATGAACCAGTTCTACACCACCCACGAGGCGGCCGGGCTGCTGGGGGTCTCACTCCCCACCGTGGTCAACTGGATCAAGGCGCGGCGGCTCAAGGCCCACCGCACGCCGGGGGGCCACCGCCGCATCGCGCGCGAGGACCTCGCCGGCTTCATGCTCCGGCAGGGCATCCCGCTCCCCCCCGAGCTGGCCGGGGCGGTGGCCGATCGGCGCAAGGTGCTGGTGATCGGGGCGCTCGGTCCGGCGCGTGAGGGGCTCTCGCGGCAGCTCGCCAGCGCCGGCTACGACGTCGAGCAGGCCTCCCCGGGCTTCGCCGCGGGCGCCGCCGCGGCTCGCTACCGGCCCGACGCGGTGGTGGTGAGCGCCGGCGAGGACGGCGCCGCCGAGGTGCTCGCCGACCTGCGCGCCGACCGGGAGCTGGCCGAGGCCAAGCTGGTGGGGGTGTGCCACGCCGCGCTGACGGAGGCGCTGGCCAGGGCGGGTTGCCACGCGGTGCTGGCGCGCCCCCTCGGCACCGGCGCGCTCGAGGAGACGCTCGCCGCGGTGCTCGGTGCCACCCCCCGCCCAGGTGGCGCTGCGGGCCGGGCCCGCCGACGATAGGATCGCGAGCGCGTGGTCCCCCTCCTCCGTCTCCTGCCGGCGCTCTGGCTGGCCGCCTCGGCGCCGCGGCCCGACGCGGACGCCATGCGCGAGGCGATGCGCCCCGCCCCCGCGCTCGCGTCCTCCAAGGCCATCTCGCACTACCTGGCCGCCCGGCGAGCCGAGCTGGCCGGCGATCACGTGGAGGCCCGCCGGGAGCTCGAGCTGGCGGCCGCCTTCGACCCGACCGACGCGCACCTGCGCGCGGCCCTGGCCGAGGCGCTCGCTCGAATCGACAAGCTCGAGCTGGCCGAGGGGGAGGCGCGCCGCGCGGTGGAGCTCGACCGCAACGGGCCGGGGGCGGCCGAGGGGCACCTGGTGCTCGCCAAGCTCGCCATCCTGCGCGAGCGGCGAGACCGCGCGCTGGTCGAGCTGAGGGAGTCGACGCGGATCGAGGCGGCGCTGGCGGACGCCAGCCGGGCCGAGGCGGAGGGCACGGGCGAGTCGCCGGCGCCGCCGCGCGCCGAGCCCTTCCGGCTGCTGGCGCAGGTGGAGCTCGAGGCCGGCGACCAGGACGCCGCGGCGGCGGCGCTCGAGCGGCTGGCGGCGCTCGACCCGACGCAGCCGGGCGGCGCCGCCGAGCTGGGGCGGGCGCTGCTGGAGCGCAAGGACGCCGCCGGCGCCGAGCGCTGGCTCACGCGCGCGGTGACGCGCTGGCCGCGCGACGCCGCCTCCTGGCGGCGGCTCGGGGCGGCGCAGGAGCTGCGGCGCGAGGAGCGGGCCGCGGCCGCCTCCTGGGAGAAGGCGCTGGCCATCGACCCCGACGACCTCTCGGCGCTCTCGGCGCTGGGGCGGCTCGCGCTCGGGACCGGCGACGTCGCCGGCGCGCGGACCTACCACCGGCAGCTCCTGGCCGTCGCCCCGGACGACGCCGGCGCCCGGGTGGAGGTCGCCTTCGCCTGGCTCGACGCGCACCGCGCCGCCGAGGGGCTGGGGCTCCTCGACGAGGCCGGCGACCCGCCCCGCGCCGATGACGGCCGCGTCCCCTTCGCGCGCGGCACGCTGCTGCAGGGGCTGCGGCGCTGGGCCGACGCCGCGGCGGCCTTTGGCCGCGTGCCCCCGGCGGACGAGCTCTTCGCCGCGGCGCGGGCCAACCAGGGCTGGTGCCTCGCGCACCAGGGCCGGACCAGGGAGGCCCTCGCCGCCCTCGCCCCTGCCCTCGCCGCCAAGCCGCGCGACGTGCGGCTCGAGACCATGCAGGCCTACGTGCTGACCCGGGCCGGCCGGGGCGCGGAGGCGGCCACCCGGCTGGAGTCGGCCATCGCCGAGCGCCAGCAGGCGCGATCCGCCGAAGGGCTCCCGGACCTTTACGAGGCCCTCGGCACCAGCCTGGCCCGCGCCGGGCGCATGCCGGAGGCCCTGGCGGCGGTGCGGCGCGGCCTGGCCGCCCGGCCCGGCGACGAGGTGCTGCTCTACGCGCTCGGCGCGCTCACCGAGGAGGCGGGCGACGCCGAGGCCGCGGTGGCGCGGATGCGCGAGCTCCTGAAGGCGAACCCGGACCACGCCGACGCCCTCAACTTCATCGCCTACAGCGAGGCCGAGCGCGGGGTCTCGCTCGACGAGGCGGAGCGGCTGGTGCGCCGGGCGCTGGCGCTGCGCCCCGACAGCGGCGCCTTCCTCGACACGCTCGGGGTGATCGAGCTCCGGCGCGGCGATCTGGCGAGCGCGGTCCCCACCCTGGAGCGGGCCGAGGCGCTGGCCGGCCCCGACGCCACCATCCTCGACCACCTCGGCGACGCCTACCACAAGGCGGGGCGCACCGCCGACGCCGCCGGCGCCTGGCGGAGGTCGCTGGCGAGCTTCGAGGGGGAGGACCGGGACGAGCCGCAGCACAGGGCGGCGGTGCAGCGCAAGCTGTCGGAGCTGCCGGCGGCCAAGGCGCGGGTCCCGGGCGGCGCGCAATCCGTTGCCTTGCCGCCCGGGAACCGTTAGCGTCCGGCGCATGGCCGTCCCGAGCTTCCCCGAGCCGTCGATCGCCCGGCACGAGGAAGGCTTCCTCAAGTCGCGCGACCACCTCCGGCTCTTCTGGCAGCGCTACACGCCCCCCGCCCCGCGGGCGACGGTGGCGGTGCTGCACGGCTACGGCGACCACTGCGGGCGCTACGCGGGGCTCACGCGCGCGCTCTGCGCCGCCGGGCTCGAGGCGGCGCTGGTGGACTTCCGCGGCCACGGCCAGTCCGACGGCCGGCGGGCCCACGTCGACGCCTTCGGCGACTACCTCGACGACCTCGACGCCTTCCTCACCCGGGTCCGGGCGCTCGCCGACGGCCGCCCGCTCTTCGTGGCCGCCCACAGCCAGGGCGCGCTGGTGGCGACGCTCTGGGCGGTGGCCCGCGGCCGGGGAGGGGAGGGGCTCCGCGGCTTCGTCCTCAGCTCGCCCTACTTCCGGCTCGCGCTCACGCCGCCCTTCTACAAGGTCGCGGCGGCGCGGCTCCTCGACGGCGTGCTGCCCTGGCTGCCCATGCAGACCGGGCTGCGCATGGCGGACCTCACCAGCGACCCGGAGATGCAGGCCTGGACCGCGCACGACCGGCTCTACGGCCGGGTGGCCACGCCGCGCTGGTTCGGCGAGTTCCAGAAGGCCCAGGCCGAGGTGCTGCGCCGCGCCGGCGAGTTCCGGGCCCCGCTGCTGGTGCTCGCCGCCGGCGCCGACGTGATCGCCGACCCGCGCGTGGCGGAGGAGTTCGTGGCCCGGGCGGGCTCGGTCGACAAGGCGTTCCTGCGGCTCGAGGGGAAGATGCACGAGATCTGGAACGAGACCGACCGCGACCGCTCCATCGCCCGCGCCGTGGAGTGGATCGGCGCCCACCTGCCGGCAGGGGAGGCCTGATATGGAGTACGTCCCGCTCTCCACCATCGACCCCGAGGAGCCGTTCAAGCTCCGCGAGCCGGGCGACGTGACCGCCCTCGCCACCTCCATCGGCCGGCTCGGGCAGCTCGCCCCGGTGGAGCTGCGCCGCCACCCGTCTGCGGGCCGCGACGAGGCGCGCTACCAGGTCGTGTCCGGCCACCGCCGGCTGGCCGCGGTGAAGCTCCTGCAGCGCGACCGGGTGCTGGCGCGCATCCACGTCGACCTGCCCGAGCGCGAGGCCTGGGCATTGGTCTCCGCCGTCGCGCTGCTCGACGAGCCCCTCGGCCCGTCCGAGCTCGCGGCGCTGCGCGAGAAGCTCGCGCGCGCGCAGGTGGAGTGGGCCGGGCCGCTGGTGGAGGCCGCCCTGGCGCGGCTCTCCCGCGGGGACGGCGCCTCGCTCGCCGGCGAGCCGGCCCGCCTGGCGCAGCAGCTCTACGAGGTGAACCGGGCGCTGCACGCCGGGCTCGCGTCCTGGCGGAGCTTCCCGCCCGACGCTCGCGCGCAGGTGCTCGCCCAGCTCCGCTTCTCGGCGGAGCTCTTGCCCTACCTGGAGGAGAAGAAGGCATGAGCCTGGAAGCGGACCGCGAGCGGCTCCTGGAGCTGCTCCGCACCCTGTCGTTCGAGCGGCGCAAGGTGGTGCTCGCCTCCGGCAAGGAGAGCGACTTCTACATCGACTGCAAGCGCACCGCCCTCACCGCCGAGGGGCACGTGCTCGTCGGGCGGCTGCTCTTCGACCGGGTGCGGCGGCTCGCGCCGCTGGTGCGCGGGGTGGGCGGGCTCACGCTCGGCGCCGACCCCATCGCCTCGGCCATCGCCTACACCAGCTTCCTGGAGGGCGCGCCGGTGGACAGCTTCATCGTCCGCAAGGAGCCCAAGGGCCACGGCACCGGCCAGTGGATCGAGGGGCGCAAGACCATCCCCGACGGCAGCCGGGTGGCGGTGCTGGAGGACGTGGTGACGAGCGGCGGCTCGGCGAAGAAGGCCATCGACCGCTGCCGCGAGGAGGGGCTCGAGGTGGTGGGCTGCTTCGCGCTGGTCGACCGGCTCGAGGGCGGCCGCGAGGCCATCGAGGCGCTGGGGGTGAAGCTCGAGGCGCTCTACACGCGCAAGGACTTCCTGCCGTGAGCCGGCGCGCGTCGCTGTTCGCCGCAGCACTGGCCGCGCTGCTCGCCGGCTGCGTGAGCTTCCCCAACCCGCTCCCGCGCGCCGACGAGGGCGACTGGGGGCGCGAGCGCGCCCGCTGGACCCGCCACGGCGAGCTCTACGATCGGCTCGACACCCGGGCCTTCGCCAACGCCACCTTCCTCTCGGGCGAGGCGCGGCTGGCCCGCGCCGAGCGGATCGCCGCCTGGCGCGCCATGACCCCGGCGGAGCGGGCGGCCCAGATCGCCACCGACCGCGCCGATGGCGAGGCCTACGACGAGTTCTTCCTCACCTTCTTCACGCCGGAGAAGAACGAGAACGACCTCGCGCTGAAGCACAGCGTCTGGCGGGTGGCCCTGGTGCTGCCCGACGGCGAGGTGCTGCCGGACCAGGTGGAGGAGCTCCCGGTCGACCCGACGCTGCGGACGCTCTACCCCTTCATCGGCGACTTCGACACCCTCTACCGGATGCGCTTCGTCCGCTTCCCGGGGCGGCCGCCGCTCTCGAGCCAGGCGTTCACGCTGCGCATCGCCGGGCCGAGCGGCCGGCTCGACCTCGCCTGGCTGGCCGGGGGCGCCACGGCGCGCTAGGCGTCCAGGTCGCCCGGGGCGATGACCGTGTCGTGCAGCTCCCGGTCGTCGGGCGTCGGGTGATCGAGCAGGTAGTGAAGCCCGCGCGACTCCTTGCGGCGGCGGGCGCACTCCACGATGAGCATCGCCACGTCGGCGAGGTTCCGCAGCTCCACCAGGTCCGGGGTGAGCTTGTACTCCCAGTAGTACTCGCGGATCTCGCGCCGCAGCAGCTCGAGCCGGGTGTGGGCGCGCATGAGCCGCTTGCCGGTGCGCACGATGCCCACGTAGTTCCACATGAGGCGGCGCACCTCCTCCCAGTTCTGCGCCACCACCACCCCCTCGTCGGGGTCGAGCGCGGCGCCGGGGTTCCAGTCAGGCACCCTGGCGGCCTCGGCGCTCCTCTCGGCGCGCTCGGCGCGGAGCGCGGCGCGGTGGCCGAACACCAGCCCCTCGAGCAGCGAGTTGGAGGCGAGCCGGTTGGCGCCGTGGAGCCCCGTGCAGGAGACCTCGCCGATGGCTAGGAGCCCGGGGAGCGAGGTCCGCCCGTCGAGGTCGGTGACCACCCCGCCGCAGAGGTAGTGGGCCGCCGGCACCACCGGGATGGGCTGCACCGCCATGTCCACGCCGTACTCCTTGCAGGTGGCGTAGATGTTCGGGAAGTGCTCGAGCAGGAACGGCTTCGGCAGGTGCGTCATGTCGAGGAAGGCGCTCTCGTCGCCGCGGCGCTTCATCTCGGCGTCGATGCTGCGGGCCACGATGTCGCGCGGGGCCAGCTCCTTGCGCGGGTCGTAGCGCGACATGAAGGCCTCGCCCGCCCCGTTGCGCAGGATGCCCCCCTCGCCGCGCAGCGCCTCGGAGATGAGGAAGCTCTTGGCGAGCGGGTGGAAGAGGCAGGTGGGGTGGAACTGGAAGAACTCCATGTTGGCGATGGTCGCGCCGGCGCGCCAGGCCATCGCCACGCCGTCGCCGGTCGCGACGTCGGGGTTGGAGGTGTAGAGGTAGACCTTGCCGGCGCCGCCGGTGGCGAGCACCGTCTGGCCGGCGAGGACGGTGGAGATCTCCCCCGAGGCGCGGTCGAGCACGTAGGCGCCGAGCGCGCGGTCCGGACCCGGCAGCCCGGCCTTGGCGCTGGTGATGAGGTCGACCGCGACCTGGTCCTCGACGATGCGCACGCCGCGGGCGTCGCAGGCGGCGAGCAGCGCCCGCTCCACCTCGCGCCCGGTGGTGTCCTTGGCGTGCGCCACCCGCCGGCGCGAGTGGCCGCCCTCGCGGGTGAGGTGGAGCTCGCCGCCCTGCCGGTCGAGCTCGACGCCGAGCGAGAGGAGCCACCGGATCCGCTCCGGCCCCTCGCGCACCGTCACCTCCACCGCGTCGCGGTGGCAGAGGCCGGCGCCGGCCACCAGGGTGTCGTCGACGTGCTTCTGGAAGTCGTCGTCCGGCCCCAGCACCGAGGCGATGCCGCCCTGCGCGTACTGGGTGGACCCCTCGCTCCGGACGCGCTTCGTGAGCACCAGCACCGAGCCCTTTCCCGCGGCCTCGAGGGCAAAGGACAGGCCGGCGACGCCGCCGCCCAGCACCAGGAAGTCGATCGATTCACGCGAAGCGAGTGGGGGCATGTGTTTCCTCTCGGTCCCGTCCGGAGCGGGCGGTGTTGAGTGCCGCTCCGGGCCTTGATAGCTTCAATCGGATGGGTCGGATCCGCCTGCTCGTGGCCCTGCTGGGGCTCCTGACCGCGCCCGCGGCGCGGCCGGACGACCTGTATTCGTATCGCGACTCGGACGGCGTGGTCCACTTCAGCAACGTGCCGACCGAGAGGCAGTACAAGCGGGTCGCCGTCTGGAAGACCACCAGGGACGGCGTGACCCAGATCGTGATCCGCGGCGCCGATCAGGTCCAGAAGGCGCGCCTGGTGTTCTCGAGCGCGGCGGCCAAGCTCTACGAGGCGCACATCCTCGCGGCGGCGGAGAAGTACCGGCTCGCCCCGGCGCTCATCAAGGCGGTGATGTCGGTGGAGTCGGCCGGCAACCGCTACGCGCAGTCGGGCAAGGGGGCCATGGGGCTCATGCAGCTCATGCCCGGCACCGCCCGCGACATGGAGGTGCGGGACGCCTGGGACCCGGCGCAGAACATCGAGGGCGGCGCCCGCTACCTGCGCCAGATGCTCGACCTGCACGGACAGGACCTCGAGAAGGCGCTGGCGGCGTACAATGCCGGCCCGCAGGCGGTGCGCCGCTCCGGCGGCGAGGTCCCGGCCATCCGCGAGACCCAGGAGTACGTGCGCAGGGTGCAGGACCACTACAACCACTTCGTCAGCGAGAGGTAGCCCGTCAACGTGGACGCGACAGCGAGCAGGGGCGGAGAGGTGGACGGGCTCGACTCGGAGTTCCTGAATCACCTGCAGCAGGGCTCGACCCTGCTGTCGCGGGGTGAGCTCGACGCGGCGCACGCGGCGCTGGCCTCGGCGGCGGAGCTCAGGCCCGACGACCCGCAGGTGCTGGGGCTCCTCGGCCAGGTCTGCTACCGGCAGGGCCGCTTCGACGAGGCGGCCGCCGCGTACGCGCGGCTGGTCGCCGAGACGCCGCGCGAGGTGGCGCCCCGGGTGAACCTGGGGCTCGCGAGCCTCAAGGCCAGGGCCTGGCGCGACGCCGTGCGCCACCTGAAGCTGGCCCTGGATCTCGCGCCGGACCACGCCCGCGCCAGGAACTACCTCGGCCTGGCGCAGCTCGAGCTGGGCGAGGTCGAGGAGGCCCGCGCCTGCTTCGTCCGCTCCGGCGCCGAGCTCATGGTGGCGCGCTGCGACGCGCTCCTCCACCCCGACGTGCCGGCGCGCGAGGAGCCGGCGCGCGAGGAGCCGGCGCCGCCCGCTCCCCCGGCGCCGGCCCCGGCGCCAGCGGGCGATGGACCGCCCTCCGATCTCGCCTCCGCGTTCCAGCAGGCCCGGCCCGCCCCGGCCCCGGCACCCGAGGCCGCGCCGGCGCCCGCGCCGGTCCCCGCGAGCGCGCAGCCCGAGGGCGACTTCGACCTCTCCATCGAGGACGCCGGGCCAGAGCTGCCGCCGGTCCGCACCCCCCAGGCCGACTGTCCGCCGGTGGCGCGCTACGCCGCCGAGCGGCTGCTCCCCGTCCCGGCCGGTGAGCCCTTCGGGCTCGCCCCCGAGGCGGTGGCCGTCCACGTCCACGGCGAGGTGCTGGCGCGCGCCGAGGGGCTGCTGGCGGTGCTGGGCGAGGTGGCGCTGGCGCCCGAGGTGAAGCGCTTCCGCGGCAAGGCCACCGACCACGCCTTCGGCGAGGGCGCGGCCCGGATGTGGCGGGCCCGCGGCGACGGGGCCCTGCTGTTTCGGACCGGCGAGCGCGCCTTCACCGCGCTCGAGCTCGCGGGCGAGGCCGGCTACTTCCGCGAGGAGACCGTCTTCGCCTTCGAGGGTCAGGTCATCTACGAGAACGGCCGGCTGCAGTCGCGCTACGAGCCGGCCATCCACCTGGTCCACCTGCGCGGCGAGGGCCGCTTCCTGCTGGCCAGCGCCGCGCCGCCGGAAGGGGTGGAGGTGACGCCGGCCGCTCCGCTGCGCGTGCCCGCCGCCGCGCTGGTGGGCTGGATCGGCGCCCTCACGCCGCGGGTGCTCCCGCTCGGCGGCGAGGGGACCGACTCGCCGCTGGTGATCGAGCTCACCGGCGAGGGGCGGGCGCTGCTCGCCGCCGCTCCGGCGCCCGCCGGCGGCCAGGCGTGACCGCCGTGGCGGAGGTGAGGCCGGTGGCCCGCTCGCTCAAGGCCGAGATCTTCAACGCCCCGAACGCCATCACCTTCGCGCGCATGGCCGCCATCCCGGTGATCCTCTGGTTCACCTGGTACGAGTCGCGCGAGAACTCGTTCATCGCCGCGCTGCTCTACGCGGTGACGAGCGCCACCGACTTCCTCGACGGGTGGCTGGCGCGGCGCAAGAACCTGGTCACCGTCATCGGCAAGTTCCTCGACCCGCTCGCCGACAAGCTGGTGGTGATGGCGGCGCTCATCATGCTGGTTCACCTCGGGCGCGTCGCCGCCTGGGTGGTGATCGTCGTCATCGCCCGCGAGTTCATCATCAGCGGGCTGCGCACCATCGCCATGAGCGAGGGGATCGTGATCGCCGCCGGGCAGGAGGGGAAGTACAAGACCGCCATCCAGCTGGTGGGGATCGTCTTCCTGCTGCTCCACTACAAGTACCCGGTCGACTTCCTGGTGAAGACCGTGGACGTCGACGCCAACGCCGTCGGCACCGACCTCCTGTACCTGTCGCTCTTCTTCTCGGTCTGGTCGGCGTGGAAGTACTTCGCCGGGTTCATCCAGGCCGTGTACCGGCAAGACGGGGCGCCGCCGGCGGGGCGGTAGCGGGGGCAACTCGGCACGCTGAGGGCTGAAAGAAAAAGCCCCGGTAACCGAGGTGGTTACCGGGGCTTAAAAATGGAGCGGGAAAAGGGATTTGAACCCTCGACCCTCGCCTTGGCAAGGCGATGCTCTACCACTGAGCTATTCCCGCGAACTTCCTGAACTCTCTCGCAAGTTCCCTTGCGAACGCGGGCGGTTATAGGGGGAACGGCGGAGGGGTGTCAAGGGGTTTGAAGATGGTATCTTCCGCGCGGTGCGGAACAGCGGGCGACACGATCGAGGGGCGCGGGAGCACGCGCGTGCAGTGGGGGGACAGCGCCCCCGCAGCGCGGTGCGCGAGCGACTGCGCGGCCTCGGCCGGGCCTTCGTGGTCCGGCTCGCGACCCTGCTCTTTCCCACCCCGCGCGCGGCGCTGCCGCCGCTGGCCTCCATCCGGCGGGTGCTGGTCATCCGGGCCGACGAGCGGGTCGGCAACCAGCTCCTCACCACGCCGCTGCTGCGGGCGCTGAAGCTGGGGCTCCCGGCGGCCGAGGTCCACCTCCTCGCCGCGGCGCGACAGGCGGGGGTGGTCGCGACCGGCCACGTGGACCTGGTCATCCCCTTCGAGAAGCGAGCCCTCTTCCGCCGCCCCTGGCGCTTCCTGGCCCTGCTCCGCTCCCTCCGCCGCGCCCGCTACGACGTGGTGATCGAGGCGGCGCACTGGTCGGGCTACTCCCTCACCGCCTCGCTCCTCGCGCGCGTCCTCTCGGCGGGCGGCGCGGTGGTGGGGCACGACCGCGGCGAGTCGGCCCGCTTCCTCTCCCACCCGGTGCGACACGACCCCTCGAACGGCAACGAGGTTCGGGCGAAGCTCGAGCTGCTGCGCCCGTTCGGCCTGTCGCCGCGAGGCCTCGAGCCGGAGACGGAGCTGGGGCGGGATCCGGCGCCGGCGCGCGCGCTCCTCGCCACCCTGCGGCTCGCCGGCCCGCTGGCGGTGCTCAACCCGGGCGCCCGCATGGCCGACCGACGCTGGCCGCCCGAGGCACACGCCGACGTCGCGCGCGGGCTCCTCGCCCGTGGCCTCTCGGTCCTGGTGGTCTGGGGGCCCGGCGAGGAGCCGCTCGCGCGCGCGGTGGCGGAGGGCTCCGGCGCGGCGCTCGCCCCCGCCACCGACCTGCCGCTGCTCGCGGGGCTCTTGCGCGAGGCGGCGCTCTGCGTCTCCAACAACAGCGGCCCGATGCACCTCGCGGTGGCGGTGGGGACGCCGACGGTGGGCGTCTTCCTCTCGGGCGACGCGGCGCGGTGGGGTCACGAGCTGCCGTCGTTCACGGCGGCGGAGCCGGGGCCGGGCGACGGCGCCGGGGCGGTGCTGGCGGCCTGCGACCGGCTGCTGGGGCGGGCGCGGCAGGCGCGCTGAAGGGCGTCCCGAGACCGCGGGCTGCCCTCCCTGGCGATCAGTCCACCCCTCGCTCAGGCCTCGACGCCCCCCGAGCGAAAGACCACCGCCAGCCGTCGCCGGAGCTCGTCGCGCACGTCGCGAAACGCCTGGAGCCGCTCCTCCTCGGACCCGGTGGCGGCGCCAGGGTCCGGCAGCCCCCAGTGAAGGCGGCGCGCCTTTCCCAGGAAGACCGGGCAGACCTCCTCGGCGCAGAGGGTGACGACGGCATCCACGCCGGCGGGGTCGATGGTCTCCACCGCCTTCGAGCGCTGCGCGGAGCCGTCGATGCCGATCTCCGCCAGCGCGCGCAGCGCGAGCGGGTTCACCTGCGACGGGCGCGAGCCGGCCGAGGAGATGGTGACGGCGGCCGGGGCGAGCGAGCGGGCGATGCCCTCGGCGAGCTGGCTGCGGGCGGAGTTGGCGACGCAGAGGAAGAGGAGGTGTCGGGGACGGAGCGCGCGCAGCTCCTCGGCCTCGGCGCGCCAGGCGTCGGTCGGGGCGCTCACGGCGTCGCGTCCCCCTTCGAAGCCGGGAAGCTGCCGGCGCAGTTCCTCACGCCACCCAGGGACGCCTGCTCGCCCGGGAAGAAGCGGTCGCGAAGCCGCAAGGCGACGTTGACCAGGCCGATGAGCACGGGGACCTCCACCAGCGGGCCGATCACCGCCGCGAACGCGGCGCCGTGGCGCATGCCGAAGGTGGCGACGGCGACGGCGATGGCGAGCTCGAAGTTGTTGGAGGCGGCGGTGAAGGAGAGGGTGGCGGTCTGGCCGTAGGTGGCGCCCACCTTGCGGCTCATGAAGAAGGAGACGAAGAACATCACCACGAAGTAGACCAGCAACGGCAGCGCGACCCGCACCACGTCGAAGGGGAGCTGCACGATGGCCTCGCCCTTGAGGGAGAACATCACCACGATCGTGAAGAGGAGGGCGACGAGCGTGATGGGCGAGATGCGGGGGATGAACTTCCGCCGGTACCAGTCCTCGCCCTTCCAGGCGCGCAGGCCGAAGCGGCTCGCCAGCCCGGCCAGGAACGGGATGCCCAGGTAGACGAAGACGCTCCGGGCGATCTCGCCGATGGTGATGTGGACCTCGGCGCCCTGGAGCCCGAGCCAGCCCGGCAGGACGGTGAGGAACAGCCAGGCGTAGACCGAGAAGAAGAGCACCTGGAAGATGGAGTTGAAGGCCACCAGGCCGGCGCAGTACTCGGTGTCGCCGTCCGCGAGGTCGTTCCAGACGATCACCATGGCGATGCATCGTGCCAGGCCGATGAGGATGAGCCCCGCCATGTACTCGGGCCTGTCGCGCAGGAAGAGCACCGCCAGCGCGAACATGAGCACCGGCCCCACCACCCAGTTCTGGACCAGCGAGAGCCCGAGCACCTTCCCGTTGCGGAAGACCCGCCCCAGCTCCTCGTAGCGGACCTTCGCGAGCGGCGGGTACATCATGAGGACCAGGCCCACGGCGATGGGCAGTGAGGTGGTCCCGATGGAGAGCCGGTCGAGGGCCGGCACCACTCCGGGGACGGCGACGCCCAGGCCGATGCCCACCCCCATGGCGACGAAGATCCAGAGGGTGAGGTAGCGGTCGAGGAAGGAGAGGCGGCCGGCCACGGTGTTCGAGGTGCTTGCCATCAGGGCTCCGGTTCAGAGGCTCCCGACGAGCGCCTTCAGGCGGCGCAGCGCGCGGGGCTCGATGCAGTAACAGATGCGCGGGCCGTCGATGCTCCCGCGGATGAGGCCAGCCTCCTTGAGCACCTTGATGTGCTGGGAGACGGTGGACTGCGCCAGCGGCAGCTCGTCGACGATGTCGCCGCAGATGCAGGCGTCCCGGCGGACGAGCAGCCGCAGGATCTGGACGCGCGCCGGGTGGCCCACCGCCTTGGCGAGCGCCGCGAGCTCCTCGTCGGCCGCCGGCCCCTCGACCGGGCGCAGGTCGGGCCGATCGGCGTCGTCTGGTGCGGCGCAGGCTTCCTTCCCGGCGGTGGCTGCCATATCGTATATCTACGATGGACGGGCGGTGTCGTGCAACCCCGGCGCCCTCGCGTGGCTATTCGAGCGCCGCGCAGATCAAGGAGCTGCTCGCGCCCTGAGCGCTCCCGTCAGCTACGAGCGGTCACGCACGAGCGACGCCCAGGCGGCGGTCGCGAGCAGGAACGCGCCGGAAGCGCACCCCAGCCAGGGCCTCTGGTGCGCGGCATCGACTCCGACGAGGAGCCGGGACGCCAACGCCGTGAGGAGCAGCAGCCCCATGGCCCGTACCTGCCACGGCGATCGCACGAGCGCATCCTGGCGACCGCCGTGCGAGAGCGCGACGTGGAGCGACACCGAGAGGGCCATGAGCGCGAAGCTGCCGATGAACACGACGTGCAGCGCGGCGCTCAGGAGCCCCGGGACGAGGGCCGCCAGGGCATAGCCGGCGGGCAGCAGCCAGGCCGAGATCCAGATGAGGCGGCGGTGCAGCCCTGGGACCGACGGTGGCCGCCACAGCCGCGCGGCCGAGACGAGGACCGCGCCGGTGACCACCGCGCGGAGCGCCAGGCCCGCGCGCGGCTCGAGGTAGACCTCGAGCGGGAAGCTCGCCAGGAAGAGCGCCGCGGCGAGCGCTTGCGCCGGACGCCCCCAGAGCACGCCCGCCGGCGGCTCGCCCGCGTTCGGCCCGCGGGTGAGCGTCGGGATCATGGTGCCGCCGACGCCGACCACGAGCGCCGTCACGAAGCCTTGCAGGAGAAGGCCGCGGCCGAGCCGCCAGAGCTCGGGCTCCTCGTGCGGGCCGAGGATCGCGGCGATACCCACCAGCGCTGCTCCGGTCGCGGCGGCGAGGAGCCCCGCCGGCACCCACACGAAGACCCCGGGGACCCGGCGCGCCCCGCCGGAGCCGATCACACGCCGGAAGACGAACGCGGCCGCCACGAGGATGCCTGCACCCCAGAGCGCCTGGGTGAGCGCGAGCTGGCCTTCCCATGCCGCGACGGTCGCGGCGACGGGCGCCGCCGCCGTCGCGACGAGCTGCAGGTTGGTCGGCTCCGTCGTCGCGGTGCGGCGAGGGACGAACGTGTACAGGAAGCCGATCGCCATGCAGGTCATGAAGCCCTGGACCTGCGCGGAGGCGTGGAAGGTCGCGCGGTACTCGGCGGTGGCGCCGATGGCGTACAGGAGCCACTCCGAGACCCCCGCCCAGGCGAGCAGCAGGCCCAGCGGGAAGAAGGCGCGCCAGGGGTCGTGGCGGAGCGAGGTGGACAGCGTCGTCATCGTCCCTCGGCCTCCTCCTCCCGCACACGTCGGGGGGCACGCAAGCTGGGCGGCAGCGCCGCTCAGCGCCGCCGGTCGCCGAACAGCCTGAGCAGGGCGAGGAACAGGTTCACGAAGTCCAGGTAGAGCGCGAGCGCGCCGTTCACCGGCATGGCCGCGCTCCCGCCGCCGGCACGAGCCAGCGCGCGGAGCTTCTGGGTGTCGTAGGCGGCGAGGCCGGTGAAGACCACGACCGCGGCGCACGAGATGACGAAGGACATCGCGCTCGAGCGCAGGAACAGGTTGACCACGCTGGCGATGACGATCCCGATGAGCCCCATGAACAGGAAGCTGCTCCAGCTGGAGAGGTCCCGGCGCGTCACCGTCGCGAAGACGCTCATCGCCCCGAAGGTCCCGGCGGTGGTGGCGAACGCGAGCGCCACCGAGCTCCCCGTGTAGGCGAGCAGCACGACGGACAGCGTGGCCCCGTTCAAGGCGGAGTAGAGCAGGAAGAGGCCCCCGGCGGTCGCCGCCGTGAGCCGGTTTACCGCCGCCGTGATGGCGACGACCAGACCGAGCTCCGCGATGACCAGGCCGAAGAAGACCAGGCGGTTCCCGAGCACGAATCGGAGCGCCTCCTCCGAGCTGGCCACGGCGAAGGCGACGAAGGCGGTGAGAGCCAGGCCGAGCGCCATCCAGCGGTAGACGGCCGCCATGAACCGGCGCTCGACGTCGGAGGCGCCGTGAACGAGGACCTGGTCGCGAGCCTGGAAGCGGGCAGAGTCGAAGGGCATCCTGGAAGCCTACCACGCCCCCCGGCCATTTCCGGCGGCTCACCCGATGCGGAGGCCGCGCCTGGGTTGCCTCGGCGCGATCGCCGCCACGCCTCCGCGCTCAGGTGGGCAGCGGCACGAAGGCCGGCCGCCGGGCGGACTTCAGGTAGGCGGCGATGCGAGGGCGGCTCCCGATCCGCTCCGCGAACGCGACCAGGGCAGGGCAGCGCTCCAGCGCGCCGCCAAGGCCGTTGTCGTGAAGCAGCTCGAGCAGGTACCAGAGCGCCAGATCGGCCACGGTGACCGAGGCGCCGACCGCGTAGCCGGCTCCTTCGCCGTTCCTCCGAAGCAGCCGGTCGAGGTAGCCGAGCCACCGCGGCAGCGTGGCGGAGGCCAGCTCGGCGCGCAGCGCTGGACGCTGCTCGGCGGCCACCGTGGCGAGCTTGCGCAGCTCGAGGCGCACGTCGTCGACGGCACCGAGCAGCTCGTCGCAACGCGCCTCCTCGACGGCGTTCCTTCCCCGCAGCCCGTGGGCCCGGGCGATGTGGTTGGCGATGGCGCCGCTCTGCGCGAGGCGAAGACCGCCCGGCTCCTCCCAGACCGGCAGCGCGTCGAACGGCAGCGTGCCGGTGGCCTTGAGCTCCGCGAAGTCGGTGGGCCGTCCCTCCACCGGCGGCGTACCCTTGCCGACGACGTGCTCCTGGTAATCGACGCCGGCCTCGGCGAGTACGAGCCGGATGAGCTCGGCGCGGCCGCGGCCGGCGAAATAGATCAAGGTAGGCTTTGACATGGGCTCAGTGTAACGCACCCGGTGCGAGATCAAACGCTCCGGGGGAGGACCGTCAGGACCCTGATGATGAACGCGAGCAGCTCCTTCATGTAGTTCCGGAGGAACTCGGCGGTCGACTCGTTCGTCACCTCGCCCTCCGCCGTGATCAGCCCGGGCTTGAAGTGGATGTACGCCTCGGGCGAGTTCATCTGCGGCGAGTTGCAGAAGCTGAGGACGCTCCGGAGGCTCTGCTGGGCGACGGCGGTGCCGATGGAGCCGATCGATGCGCCGATGACCGCCGACGGCTTGCGGGCGAAGGAGTTCTGGCCGTAGGGGCGGCTCGCCCAGTCGATGGCGTTCTTCAGGCCGCCGGGGATCGAGCGGTTGTACTCCGGGGTCACGAAGAGCACCGCGTCGACCTCGGCGATGGCCTGCTTGAGCTCCTTCGCGACCGGCGGGAAATCCGCGTCGTAGTCGTAGCTGTACAGCGGGAGATCCTTGAACGGGATCTCGACCAGCTCCAGCTCCGGCGGCGCGAGCCTCACCAGCGCGTTGGCGAGCTGGCGGTTGATGGACGCCTTCGCGAGACTTCCGATGAGATAGCCGACCTTGTACTTCGTCATGTGGAACCCCCTCACTGATCAGAGGCCAGCCATGGAACGTGGCCGCGCTCGGCAGGGAAGGGGCGGGCCATCGGGGGCCGACCCTTGCGGGCGGGGAGGGGCCCGCTAAACGCTCGTCCCGAGCGACTCCGCCGTCCCCCTCAGCTCCTCCCATGTCGCGAGCTCCACCGGGATGCCCTCGGCGCCGCGCCGGGCGCGGCAGGCGACCTCCGGCTCGCCGGCGATCAGCACCGGCAGTGACGGGTCCGCGGGCGGCGAGGCCTTCACGTGCGCGATGGCCGCCGCGACCTCCTGCTCGAGCTGGGCGGCGCCCGGGAGGCGCCTCGGGTCGATGAGGATGCTCAGCATGTTGTTGGTGATCCGGTCCTTCTCGTGCGGCACGGTCGAGATGGTGCCGCCCCCGCCGACGGCCCCGGCGAGGAGCTCGCACAGGAGCGCGAGGCCGTAGCCCTTGTGCAGCCCGAACGGGAGGATCGCGCCGCGCGCCTCCTGGTACATGACGCCGGGGTCGGTGCTCGGGCGGCCCTCCGAGTCGATGAGCACGCCGTCCTGCAGCTGCTCGCCCCGGTTCAAGGCGACCCGCACCTTCCCCAGCGCGACGATGCTGGTGGCGAAGTCGAGCAGGATGGGCGGTCTGCCCTCCGGCGCCGGCATGGCGATGCAGAACGGGTTGGTGAGGAAGCGCGCGTCGCTGCCGCGGAACGGGGCTACGACGGGCGGATGTCCGACCACGTTGACGAAGTGGATGGAGACGAGCCCCTCGGCCGCCGCCTGCTCCCCGTAGGTCCCGACGCGGCCGATGTGCGAGGCGTTCCGGAGCGCCACCAGCGCCACCCCGGTCACCCGGGCGCGCTCCACGCCCGCGGCGATGCCCTCCCGCGCCACCACCTGCCCGAAGCCCCTCTGCCCGTCGGCGGCGAGCATCGCGCCGCCCAGGTCCTCGATCCGCGCGTGGGCCCGGGGATCGACGAGGCCGGCCCGGATGGCCCGCACGTACTGCGGCAGCATGCCGACGCCGTGACTGTCGTGGCCCGACAGGTTGGCGTCGACCAGATGGTGGCCGACGATCCGCGCGTCGGCCTCGGCGGCCCCTGCGGCGGTGAGCAGGCGCGCGGCCAGCTCGCGGAGCCTGTCCTGTGGAACGGTCACCACCTCTTGCATGGCTGCCTCGTCCTCCCTCGCGCCCCAGTGAGCGGATGTGCGTCGCCGAGTATGCCTGTCGCAGGGGCTGGGACGAAACCACGTTTCGTGGTGTTCTAGGTCGCATGAAAGCTGGCAGGTGGTTCGTCGTCGTGGGGGCGCTGGGGTTGCTGGGAACCGGGGCAGGGCTCTGGTCCACCCGCGAGCCCGCGCCGGCCGCAGCGGTCAAGGACGCGGTGAAGGTGCCGCCGGCGGGCGGCAACACCGCTCCCGCGCCGGCCCGGCCGCGGGCGGTGGACATGAGCCCGCTGCTCACCGCCCGCCGCATGGCCGCGCTCGCGACCACGCCGGACGAGCAGGAGCTCGCCCGCCACGCCGAGCGGCTCGCCGACCACTCCGTCGACCTCGCCTTCGCGGAGATGATGCGGCAGGCGGTGGAGGAGCAGCCCGCGCCCACGCCGGAGGTCAAGGAGCTCACGGCCAGGAAGTCGAGGGCGAAGGCGGCCGTGGAAGCCGGCAAGCAGCGGGTGGAGCAGCTCAACGCCCGGTCGGCCGCTGCTCCGGCGTCCTCGAGGGAGCCGCTGCTCGACGAGCTGGAGCTGGCCAGGGCGCAGCTGGAGCTCGATCAGGACGAGCTGAACGACGCCTCCGACGCGCTCGAGCGCTCGGGAGGCGATCCGCAGGCCAGGATCAAGCGGCTCAAGGAATCCTACGACGCCGCCCAGAAGGAGCCGCGCCCGGCGGCGCCCGCCCTGGCCGCCGGCGCGCCCCCCCAGGCGAGCAGCTTGCTGGCGCGACTGCGCGCGTGGACGGCGGAGCGCGGCGCGGCCGACCAGCTCACGAAGGCGATGCGCGAGGCGCGCGAGAAGGCGGACAAGCTCGCGACCTGGCGGGAGCGGCTCGGGAGCAAGCTGAAGGAGGCCCCGCCGGAGCGGCCCGGCGCCGCGCCCGACGACCCGAAGGCCAGGGTCGAGTCGCTGCGGCAGCTCCGCGGGACCCAGCGCCGGCTGACCGTGGTCGTCCAGCGCCTCCACAACCAGCAGGATCTCGCCGACGTCTACGCCGAGTGGATCTCGCTCGTGGAGGCGCGCGTGCGGCTCCTGCTCCACGAGCTGCTCCTGGGAGCCCTCTGGATCCTGCTGGTGCTGGCGGCGGCGTTCGGCGCGTCCCGGGCGGTGGATCGGCTCCTGCGGCGCGTCCACCAGGACGAGTTCAGGAAGGGCGCGCTGCGCACCACGGCCAAGGTGGCGATCCAGGTGGCAGGGGGCCTGGTGGTGCTGTTCATGGTGTTCGGCGTCCCGGCGCAGGCGACCACCATCGTGGGCCTGGCGGGCGCGGGGCTCACGGTGGCGATGAAGGACTTCATCGTGGCCTTCTTCGGGTGGTTCATCCTGATGGGCCGCAACGGGATCCGCGTCGGCGACTGGGTGGAGATCAACGGCGTGGGCGGCGAGGTGGCCGAGATCGGCCTGCTCCACACGGTGCTCCTCGAGACCGGCAGCTGGAGCGACGCCGGTCACCCGACCGGCCGCCGGGTCTCGTTCGTGAACAGCTTCGCGATCGAGCGGCACTACTTCAACTTCTCCACCTCCGGCCAGTGGATGTGGGACGAGCTCCGGGTCCTCATCCCGCTCGGCCAGGATCCCTACCCGATCATCGACGGCGTGCAGGACCTCGCGCGCAAGGAGACGGAGGCCAACGCGAAGCTGGCCGAGCAGGAGTGGCTCAAGGCCACCACGCGGTACCGGGTGCGCTCGTTCTCGGCGGCGCCGGGGATCAACGTCGTCCCCACCAGCACCGGGGTCGAGGTCGACCTCCGCTACATCACGCGCCCGTTCGAGCGGCACGAGACCAGGCGCCGGCTCTACCACGCCATCGTCGAGCTGATGCACGGCAAGCGCGCGACCGGAGAGGCCGTCGACGTCGCCTGAGCCGGCCGGGCGAGAGGCCCTCGGGAACCGGTACGGCCAGCCGCACCGGCGCTACGAGTGGCGCTGCGCCGCGACCTCGTCCTGCTGGACGACGGCGGGCTGAACCGCCGGAGCCGCGGCCCTGAGCTGCGCCTGCCCGGCCCGCTCCGCGGGCTCGTCGTCGCGGCTGGCCTGCTTGAAGTTGCGGATGCCCTTCCCGAGCGCGTCACCGAGCTGCGGGATCTTGCTCGGCCCGAAGACGAGCATCGCGATCACGAACACCACCAGCATTTCGCCCATTCCGAGGTGCATGGCCGGCACCATACCGCAGCTGGCGTGCGAACCCAAACGGGGCCTGTCCGCCCC
Source organism: Anaeromyxobacteraceae bacterium (assembly GCA_035656915.1). GTDB lineage: Bacteria > Myxococcota > Myxococcia > Myxococcales > Anaeromyxobacteraceae > Anaeromyxobacter_B. The sequence goes on along the minus strand of DASRRJ010000021.1, from coordinate 65,124 downwards.
CGCGGAACGCCGAGCGACCCGGCGGGCGGGCCCACGGACAACTGTGCGGGGGCCGTCCCCGTGCGCACATTGAGAACACGCACGCCTCGTCCTGGAATTGGAGTCCATCACCTGGCCTGCAAGCACGGAGGTCGTGATGAACCAGACAACCGCACCAGCAGGGGCCGAGCTCGAGGTTCCGATGATCCACCACTGGGACACGCAGGCGCACAGGAACGCCTGCGGCGCGCCCGGGCAGACCGGCTCCACCAAGCACGGCCGGGGCGTCACCTGCACCGCCTGCCTGACGCTCATGGGTCGGCCGCCGGCCGAGCCGCTTCACGCCGTGGAGTGAAGCCTCAGCGCGCGCCCGCAGCCAGCATGTCCACCTCGGTCATCGACCGGCGCAGGTCGGTGCCCGGCGCCAGCCCGCGATCGGCGTGCCGCAGCAGTCGCCGCGTGCGGCTGATGGCCTGCGCGAGCGCGACGTGGTTCCCGGCGCCGCCCTCGCGCGCCAGGAGTTGCTCCGCGTTGCGGAGGCGCGCCTTCATGTCGCCGAGCTCGTCGTTCACGGGGATCCCTATCCAGCGGTAAGGTGTGGCCGGCTGAGGTGCTTGGCCCGGCACCGGCCCATGCCGGTCGCCTCGTTGGGCCTGCCCCAGTGCGTTAACAGGGAGGCGTCTCCCCATCTCTAAAAAATTTGGGTACTTGGCCGCCGCTCGGGCAGCCAAGGGGGTACTGTAACAGATTACCGCGGCCCCGCGGCCCTCTCAGGGAGCTCATGTCCAGATCCGCTGCCTGCAAGGCGTTGCTCGTCCACCCGAAGTTCGCCGGCACCTCATTCTGGAACTACCGCAGCACCTGCGAGCTCCTCGGCGCCAGGTACTCCGCCGCCCCGCTCGGGCTCATCACCGTCGCCGCGCTGCTGCCGAGCTCCTGGCAGGTCCGCCTCGTCAACCGCAACACGGAGGAGCTCACCGAGGGGGACCTCGCCTGGGCCGACGTGGTCCTGACCGGGGGGATGCTCCCGCAGCGCCAGGACACGCTCGCGCTCATCGAGCTCGCGCACGCGCGCGGCAAGCCGGTGGTGGTGGGCGGCCCCGACGCGACCTGCGCTCCCGACGCCTACGCCGCGGCCGAGTTCCGCGTCCTCGGTGAGGCCGAGGAGATCGTCGCCGACTTCCTGCGCGCCTGGGACGCCGGCGAGCGCGGCGGGACCTTCGTCGCGCCCCGCTTCCCCGACCTGACGCGCTCGCCGGTGCCGCGCTTCGACCTCCTCAAGCTCGACCAGTACATGCACGTGGGCGTGCAGTACTCGCGGGGGTGCCCGTTCGGCTGCGAGTTCTGCAACGTCATCACCCTCAACGGCCGCTCGCCGCGCACCAAGACGCCGGCGCAGTTGCTCACCGAGCTCGACGCGCTCCACGCGCTCGGCTATCGCGGGCACGTCGACTTCGTGGACGACAACCTGATCGGGAACCGCAAGACGGTGAAGCCGTTCCTGCGGGAGCTGGCCGGGTGGCTCGCGGCCAAGCGCCGCCCGTTCGAGTTCACCACCGAGGCCAGCCTCGACCTCGCCGAGGATCCGGAGCTCCTCGGGCTCCTCCGGGCCGCCAACTTCTTCGCCGTCTTCGTCGGGATCGAGACCCCCGACCCGGCGGCGCTGCTCGCCGCGAACAAGCGGCAGAACGTCCACCGCGACATCGCCGCGAGCGTGCGGGCCATCCACCGCGCCGGCATCTTCGTGAACGCCGGCTTCATCGTCGGCTTCGACGCCGAGCGCGGCAGCGTGGCGCCGGCGATGGTGGAGTGCATCGAGGAGGCCAGCATCCCCGTGTGCATGGTCGGGCTCCTCTTCGCGCTGCCCAACACCAGGCTCGCGGAGCGTCTCGTCGCGGAGGGGCGCCTGCGGGACGACGCCCCCACCCTGGAGGACGCCGACCAGTGCACCTCGGGGCTCAACTTCCGCACCCTCCGGCCGCGGCGCGAGGTGCTGCGGGACTACCGCGACGTGCTCGCCCGCATCTACGAGCCGGCCGCCTACTTCGGTCGGGCGCGCCGGGCCGGGCGCGAGCTCGATCGGTCGGAGCACGGGCTCCGCCCCTCGCTCCGGAACGTCCTGCGGGACCTCCGGGCCTTCGGCCGGATGGCGTGGCGGATGGGCGTGCGCGACGAGGGGGTGCGGCTGGAGTGGTGGCGCTCCGTCGTCGACGCGCTGTTCCACAACCCCGCCGCGCTCAAGATCGTCCTCTCGTTCGCGGCGCTCTACCTCCACCTCGGTCCGTACTCCCGGGAGCTGATCGGCCGGCTCGAGCGGGAGCTGCGCGCCGAGGAGGAGGCGTCGCTCGAGGGCACCGGCTCCTGAGCGCGCCCGGTCACGCCCCGCCGCGCCGGCGCCAGTGAGCGCGCCAGGCGTCCGCGTCGGCCAGCGTGGCCTTGACCATCACCTTCGACGCCTGGCGGAGCCAGCCGGCCGGCCGCCGCGCGAGATCGCGCCGGATCCGGGCCGCCGCCCCGCGGGTCCCGAGGTGCACGTTCGCGACCTCCCAGCCCATGTTGCGCAGCAGGCGCGCCTCGTCCCGCTCCTCGGGCAGATCGGCGAGCTCGACGCGCGCGCAGTCGGGCGCGAGGCGCCGCAACAGCCACCAGCCCTCCACGCGCACGAAGGGATCGCGCGCCCGCACCGCGCGCTCGAGCACCTCCGCGTACCGCGGCCGCCCCTCGCCGCGTCCGGAGCCGGCCAGCGGGGAGGGCAGGAGCGCCTTGGCCTCGCGCGCGACCCAGGCCCCCTCGAACCGGGCCAGCGCCACCATGCGCACGCGCCCGAGGCTGCCCAGCCCCGCCACGCGCGCGCGGCGCTGGTAGTCGAGGCCGCGGGCCGGGAGGAGCCGCTCGAGCGCCGAGAGCACCCGGCGATCGACCGTCCCGCGGAAGGGCGGCAGCCCCGCCATCCGCGCCCAGAAGCGGGAGGGATCCCGCGCGCTCGCCACCGCGAGGGCCCGCAGCCAGGGGTGGCGCTCGCCGAGCACGATCGGCTCGCCGCCGGCGGCGAGCCCGGCGCGGTAGCCTTCGAGGATCGCGTCGCAGGCGTCGGCGCTGCGGATGCGGAGGTGCTCTTCCTTCGCCGCCAGCCGCGCGCTCACCGCCAGGCGGACCAGGTCGATGCAGTAGGACGCCGGGTGGGCCTCGTCGAGGTCGTTGACTCCCCAGACCAGCCGGGCCTCGGCGTCGCGCCAGGTCCCGAAGTTCTCGACGTGGAGGTCGCCCACCGCGAGCACGCGCGCCGCGCCCGCCAGCTCCGGGCATAGCCTGGGCCAGAGCTCGCACCAGCGGTAGTAGGTGGCCCGCAGGAACGCGAAGGAGGACTCCGCCATGAGGCGGTGCTTGAGCCGCAGGGCCGGCCGCACCACGGCCGTCTGGCTGTCGAGCCAGCGCTCGTACCGCAGGGTGGACTCGACGATCTCGTCACGTTGCCTGGGCTTCGATCCCACTCGACCTCCCGCTCCGCCTGCGCTGAAAATACACGTTTTCATCTCCCCGTCGTTGAGGCTCGGGACACGCGCAACCCGGCGCGCGGCGCGGTGTTCGTGTCGAGCGAAGCATCCCCCTGGAGGAACACCATGAGAGCCATCCGAAGCATCCTGCTCGCGGCGCCGCTCGCCATCCTGGCGGCCTGCGGCGGATCGAGCGCCCCGGCGGCGGGCCAGACCGGCAGCGTCAACCTCCTGCTGAGCGACGCCACCACCGAGGACTGGGCCACCATCGGCGTGAAGCTGCTCGCCGTCTCCTTGCAGCCGCAGGGCGGCGGGACCCCGGTGCAGGTCTACGCCGCCCCCAGCCCGGCCCCGGTCGTCAACCTGGTGCAGCTCGATCAGCTCGGCGAGATCCTGGGCAACGTGCAGGTCCCGGCCGGCACGTACACCGGCGCCGTGCTCACCGTCGCCGCCAACCCCGGCGACGTGCAGCTGGTGGTCTCGGCCGACCCGGCCACCGGCTTCCCGCTCCCGGCCGGCACCCAGGTGGCCTCCAGCCAGATCCAGATCCAGGGCGCCAAGGGCACGGCCGGGATCCTGACCGTCCCGGTGAGCGTGAAGCTGGCCTCGCCGCTGGTGGTGACCGCCTCGCAGAGCAACGCCCTCGACCTCGAGTTCGACCTGGGCCACCCGGCCTTCATCGTGGAGCACGTGACCCCCACCAGCACCACACCGGTCTGGGCGGTCAACTTCGACGGACCGGTGCGCCACCGCCCGGGTGAGCTCGCCCGCCTGGTGCTGCGCCACCTCTACGCCACCGTGACCGCGGTCTCCGCCGACGGCGCCTCCCTCACCGTCACCAAGGACTTCCCCGCCCGCCCCATCACCACGCCCGAGACCGCCATCGCCACCAGCCAGAGCCTGACGATCCTGGCCGACGCGACCAACGGCACGCTCTTCTACGACCTCGACGCCAGGACCTCGGCCACCGTCAAGAGCTTCTCCTCGGTGGCCGCGACCCTGTCCGGCAAGTACGTCCGCGTCGCCGCCCGCTACCAGCAGGACGGCACGCTGGTCGCGGTCCGCGTCTGGGCGAGCAGCAGCTTCAACGGCGTCTGGCTGAGCCCCGAGGGCCACGTCCTGCACGTGGACGGCACGAACGACGTCCTCACCGTGGGGGGCGAGGACGGCAAGCCCATCGCCCTCGCCGTGGACGCCAACACCAGGTTCTTCTTCCGAGCTCCGCAGAACGCCCTCGCGGACGCCACGCCCATCGCCACCGGCCCGACGTTCCTCTCGAACGTGAAGCGTGGCTTCAAGGTGCACGCGAGCGTGGTGGATCCGCTCGCGAGCCCGCTGGTCGCCCAGACGGTGGACATCGAGATCGCCCGCTTCGACGGGGTGATCACCAACTCCACCACCGCCGGCTTCGACTACACCCACTACTTCGCCACCTCGACCGACAACTACGTCGCCTTCCCCCTGGGCTACGTCTCCGCCGCCACCCCGAACGGCAAGGACCCGCTCTCCGGGGCCGCCCTCACCGGCTTCAAGTGGTGGAACTTCGCCTACCCGACCCTGCTCCACAGCGGCGCCAGCGCGGTGACCGACTACGTGGCGGCGACGGGCGGCCAGGTGAGCTTTGGCGGGACGGTGGCGCCCCTCAAGCTGCGCGGCGCGAGCTACGCGGCCTGGAACGACCCCGCCACTCCCGCCGCCTGGTCGGCGCTCTTCACGGTGCTCGAGCCGATCTCCGTGCCGCTCGGCAAGGTGTCGAGCGCCTTCGCCCCCAGCGCCACCGGCGGCACCTTCGCGATGACCGTCACCGGCGGCGCCAACCCGGTCACCGTGGACCTCACCAGCACCGCCGGCTCCGCCACGCTGGTCTACCAGGTCGACCGGACCAACAACGTCGTCACCGTGAGCGCGCAGGACCTCGCGAGCGCGAGCGTTTTCGCCAACGTCTCCGGCGCGCTCGCCGCGGGCGTGCCGGTCAAGGTCTTCGGGGTGCCGAACCCGGACGGCTCGATCCAGGCCGACGTGCTCTTCTACTTCACGGGGGTCACGCCGTAGCGGCGCCGCGTCGCCCGTAGCCGCGCCGAGGGCCGCCGCTCCTCCTCCCTGGGGCGGCGGCCCTGTCGCGTCCGGCGTCAGTGGACCCCGAGCACCGCGTCGGGGAGCCAGGTGGCGATCCCCGGGCAGAGGCACAGCAGCACCACCGCCGCCGCCATCAGCCCCACGAACGGCATCACCCCCCAGACGATCTCCTTCAGCGGGATGTCGGGCGCGACGTTCTTGATGACGAAGATGTTGAGCCCCACCGGCGGGTGGATGAGCCCCATCTCCATCACCACCGTCATCACCACGCCGAACCAGACGAGGTCGAAGCCGGCGGCCTTGAGCGGCGGCAGGAGGATGGGCGCGGTCATGAGGATGATCGAGACCGGCGGAAGGAAGAAGCCGAGCACCACCACCAGCAGCAGGATGGTCGCCAGCAGCACCCAGCGGGAGAGGTGCATCGCCACGATGGCCTCGGCGGCCGACTGGCTGATGTGCAGGTAGCTCATCACGTAGGAGTAGAGGAGCGACATGCCGATGATGAACAGCAGCATGGTCGACTCCCTCACCGTCCCGGCGAGGATCGGCTTCAGGTCGCGCGGGCGCCACACTCGGTAGATGACCGCGATGAGCAGCAGGGCCAGGATGGCGCCCAGGCCGGCGGTCTCGGAGGGCGTCGCCAGCCCGCCGTAGAGCGCCACCATCACGCCGATGAGCAGCAGCACGAAGGGGGCGACCTTGGGGAGCATCCGCACCTTCTCGGAGAAGGATAGATCGCGTTCCTCGAGGTACGCCTGCCGGACGCCGGTCCGCTCGTAGACGGCGATGGCGGCCTCGGCCTCCTGCTTGAAGCGGACGGCGGTGTAGCCGGCGAAGAGGATCACCAGCAGCAGGCCCGGTCCGACGCCGGCGAGGAAGAGCCTCCCCAGCGACTGCTCGGAGGCCACCGCGAACAGGATCATGGTGATCGACGGCGGCAGCAGGATCCCGAGCGTCCCGCCGGCGGCGATGATGCCGGAGGCGAGCCGGGGCGAGTAGCCGCGGGCGCGCATCTCGGGGATGCCGGCGCTGCCGATGGCCGAGGCGGTCGCCGGGCTGGAGCCGGCCATGGCGGCGAAGAGCGCGCAGGCGAAGACGTTGGCGATCCCCAGGCCGCCGGGGATCTTCTTCAGCCAGGCGTGGATGGCGGAGTAGAGGTCGGCGCCGGCGCGCGACTTGCCGATGGCGGCGCCCTTGAGGATGAAGAGCGGGATGGAGAGCAGGGTGATGCTCGACATCTCCTCGTAGACGTTCTGGGTGACGGTGTCGAGCGACGCCCCGGGCATGAAGAAGTACATGAACGCCACCGCGACCGCGCCGAGGGCGAAGGCGATGGGGATGCCCGAGAACATGAGCAGCAGCGTCGAGGCGCCGTAGAGCGCGCCGATGGTGGCGACCGTCATCGCGCGGCCTCCCGGGAGGCGAAGTGCGTGAGGAGCTGCAGCAGGAGCCGCAGCGCGAGCAGGGTCATGCCGGCGGCCATCAGGCCGTACGGGATCCAGAGCGGCGGCGCCCAGGTCGAGGAGGTGGTCTGGCCCTCGGCGACCGCCTCGTGGAGGAGCGTCCAGGACTTCCAGGAGAAGAAGGCGCAGAACAGCAGCGAGACCAGGTCGGCGACGATCACGCGCCAGCGCTCCACCCGCGGCGGGAGGAGGGCCGCGAGCGCGGCGATGCCCACGTGGCCGCGCTGCGACTGGACGTAGGCGCCGGAGAGGAAGGTCGCGCCCACGATGAGGAACACCGAGGCCTCGTCCTGCCAGTCGGTGGGGACCTTGAAGACGTAGCGGGTGGCCACGCTGCCGGTGAGGACGACCGCGGCGCCGAGCAGCGCGAGCGAGGAGAGGGCCAGCAGCCGCTCCTCGAGCCAGCGCAAGCCGCGGGAGCAGGCGGCGAGGGCGCCGGCGTGGGACAGCTCGACCGCCGCCCGTTCACCCACCTCGAGCCCGTGGTTCACAGCGTCCGCTCCGCCATCTGGAGGAGCTTGGCGCAGCGCTCGTTGCGGGCCGAGTAGTCCTTCCAGGCGGTGCCGCGGGCGATGGCCTGCCACTTGCGGACGGTCGCCTCCGAGAGGTCGTAGGTCTTGGCGCCGGACTTCGCGTAGATGGCGGCGACGTGCTGGTCGTCCGCCTTGGCCTCCTGCAGGCCGAACTGCTCCAGCTCGGCGCCGACCGCCATCACCACCGCCTGCATGTCCTTGGGGAGGCGGTCGAAGATCGTCCGGGAGACGACCAGCGGCTCGAGCATGAACCAGTATGCCTTCCCGCGCCCGGTCACGAGGTGCTTCGACACCTCCTCGAGGCGGAAGGAGATGAGGCTGGTGGACGAGGTCATGGCGCCGTCGAGCGCGCCGGTCTGCATGGCGGCGTAGATCTCGTTGGAGGGCAGGGAGATCACGGTCGCCCCGGCCGCCTTGAGCACCATGTCCATCTCGCGGCTGCCGCCGCGGACCTTCTGGTTCCTGGCGTCCTCCGGCTCGACGATGGGGTGGCTGCGGCAGGCCACGCCGCCGGCCTGCCACATCCAGGTCACCAGGTAGACGCCCTTGTCGGCGAGGAAGTCGGAGAGGTACTTCCCGATCTCGGCGCGGCGCCAGGCCATGCCCTGCTCGTAGGAGGTGACCACGCCGGGCATGAGCCCGATGTTGAGCTCCGGGACCTCCCCGCCGGCGTAGGAGATGGGGAACAGGCTCATGTCGAGGGCGCCCTTGCGCATGGCGCTGAACTGGGCGTTGGTCTTCATGAGCGACGAGCCCGGGTAGACCGTCGCCTCGAGCGCCCCGCCGGTCCGCTTCGAGACCTCGGCGGCGAAGCGCCGGCACATCCGGTCGCGGAAGTCGCCCTCGGTCAGGGTTCCGCCCGGGAACTGGTGCGAGATCTTGAGCTGGCGCCGCTCGGCGGCAAAGGCGCGGCTGCCGAGCAGCGCCATCGCCGGGGCCCCCAGGAATCCGGCCAGCAAGCTCCTGCGCGTCATCGTGCGGCTCATGGGTGCGCCTCCTCGATCAGCGGGGGGTGTTGCCGGTCCGGCGCGGCGCGCCGGCGCTTCCTGCTCGGGCGAGCGCCTCGCGCAGGGCGGTCTTGAGGACCTTCCCCATGGCGTTCCGGGGCAGCTCGTCGACGAAGTGGATCTCCTTCGGCACCTTGTAGGCGGCGAGGCGGTCGCGGAGGGCGGCGAGGATCGCCGCGGCGTCGAGCGCCGGATCACTCCGCACCACCGCCGCCGTCACCGCCTCGCCGAAGTCGCGGTGGGGCAGCCCCACCACCGCGCTCTCGGCGACGCCGGCCAGGGCGTCGATGGCGAGCTCGACCTCCTTGGGATAGACGTTGAACCCGCCGGTGATGACAAGGTCCTTGGCGCGGCCGACCAGGGTGAGATAGCCGTCCTCCCCCAGGATGCCGAGGTCGCCGGTGCGGAACCAGCCGTCGGGGGTGTGCTCCTCGGCGGTCCGCTCCGGCTGCCGCCAGTAGCCCTTCATCACCGCCGCGCCGCGGATCTGCACCCCGCCCACCGCTCCCGGGGGGAGCGGCGCGTCCGCCGCGTCGGCGATCCGCAGCTCCACCCCGTCCACCGGCCGGCCGACGCTGCCCGGACGCCGCTCGCCGCGGAGCGGGTTGGACGCGATGACCACCGCCTCGGTCATGCCGTAGCGCTCCAGGATGGCGTGGCCGGTGCGGGCGGCGAACTCGGCGGTGGTCTCGGCGAGGAGCGGCGCCGAGCCGGAGACGAACAGGCGGACGCCGCGGCAGGCGGCGGCGTCGAGGCCGGGCTGCTCCAGGAGCCGCGTGTAGAAGGTGGGCACGCCCATCATCACCGTGGCGCGGGGGAGGAGCCCGAGCACCTCGTCGGCGGCGAAGCGGCTCGCGAAGAGCATCGCGCTCCCGGAGAGGAGGGCGCAGTGGGCGGCGATGAAGAGGCCGTGGGCGTGGAAGATGGGGAGCGCGTGCAGCAGCCGGTCGCCCGGGCCGAAGCCCCAGAGCCGCGCCAGCGCCTCTCCGTTGCTGGCGAGGTTCCGGTGGGTGAGCATCGCGCCCTTCTGCCGGCCGGTGGTCCCCGAGGTGTAGAGGATGGCCGCCACGTCGTCCGGCGCCCGCGCCGCGGTCTCGAAGGCGGTCGGCTGCGCCGCGGCGAGGTCGGCGAAGGTCCCGCGCCCGGCCGCGTCGAGCGTGAGGCAGGCCCGGGCGCCGGAGGCCAGGGCCAGGGGCGCCTTGCGCCCGAGGTCCTCGGGGGCGCAGAGCAGCACCGCCGGGCGGGCGTCGGAGAGGAAGTACTCGAGCTCCGCCGGCGGGTAGGCGGTGTTGAGCGGGAGGTAGATGGCGCCGACCCGCAGCGCGGCGAGGTAGACGCAGAACGCCTCGGGCGACTTCTCCACCTGCGCGGCGACGCGGTCGCCCGGCTCCACCCCCGCCCCGCGGAGCGCGTTGGCGTACCGCGCGGTGACCGCCAGCATGTCGGCGTAGGTCCAGCGGCCGCCGGAGGGCGTCTCGAGGAAGGTCGCGTCCGGGCGGCAGCGCGACTCGAAGAGGGCGAACAGGTTGGCGTTCATCGAGGGCGGTCCTCGTTGCGCGGAGTTCACGCTGCACCATCACCTGCATCCTGCGTTTTGTATGTTGTATACAACCGCCGAGCAGGTCAACCGCCCTGCTGGTCCCTGTGGGGTTCCGCCAGGTTCATGACCAGGTCGGCGAACCGGTCGCCCTGCACCTGGACGTGCGCCCGCACCCGCGCGGCGGCGAGCTCCCCGTCACCTCGCAGGACGGCCTCGACCACCGAGCCGTGCTCGGAGAAGGAGGCCCTCATCCGGCCGGGCACCCGCAGCTGCAGGCGGCGGTAGGTCCGGAGCCGCTGGTGCAGCGCCGTCGCCTGCTCGGTGAGGAAGCCGTTGTGGCAGGCGCGGTAGAGCGCCAGGTGGAACTGCTCGTTCAGCCGGTAGAAGGCCTCGGTGTCGTCGGCGCGAACGGCCGGCTCGCAGGCCTCGTGCGCCGACGAGAGCGCCCGGCGGTCCTCGGGCGTGCTCCGCGCAGCCGCCAGGCGGGCGCAGACCGCCTCGAGCTCGCCCATCACGTCGAACATCTCGCGCAGCCGGTCGGGCGGGACGGCGGCGACGATCGCGCCTCGCCGGGGGCGGATCTCCACGAACCCGGCGGCGGAGAGCTGGATGAGCGCCTCCCGGATGGGTGTGCGCGAGACGCCGAACTCGGTCGCGAGCTCGAGCTCGTCGAGGCGCGCGCCCGGCGCGTAGGCGCCCACCGCGATCCGCTCCTCGATTCGCTCCTTGAGCTGTTCGGAAAGCTTGAGGCCGATGATCTGGTTCACGCGGATCACTCCGGTTGGTGATGGATACAATATACATGCTACCCAGCTGGAGGCCTGATTTAGCACCAAGTCTTGTATACAGTATTCATCGTCAAGGGTGCCGCGCCACCACTTCCTCCGGCACCCGGCCAAGGAGCGCACCGTGAGCCCTGCCGCCGCCCAGGCGTCCGCGACCGACCGCTGGCGAACGCGCCCCGCGCGCAAGGCGCGCCTGCTCGACTCCGTCGCCGGGTGGCTCGACGGCAAGGTGCTCCCCCGCGAGCGCATGGTCGACGCGCTCGGCCGGCTCCTCGAGCCGGGAGATCGCGTCGCGCTCGAGGGCAACAACCAGAAGCAGGCCGACTTCCTCTCGCGCTCGCTGGCGCAGGTCGACCCGGCCGCGGTGCACGACCTCCACCTCCTCATCTCCAGCATCAGCCGCCCGGAGCAGCTCGCCCTCTTCGAGCGCGGCCTCGCCCGCAAGGTGGACTTCGCCTACGCCGGGCCGCAGAGCCTGCGGGTGGCGCAGCTGCTCGAGGACGGGAAGCTGGAGATCGGCGCCATCCACACCTACGTCGAGCTCTACGCGCGCATGTTCGTGGACCTCACCCCGAACGTCGCCCTGGTGTGCGCCGAGCGGGCGGACGCGCAGGGGAACCTCTACACCGGCCCCAACACCGAGGACACCCCGACCATCGTCGAGGCCACCGCCTTCCGCCACGGCATCGTGATCGCGCAGGTGAACGAGCTCACCGCCGAGCTGCCGCGCGTCGACATCCCCGGCTCGTGGGTGGACCTGGTGGTGGTCGCCGACCGGCCCTTCGCGGTCGAGCCGCTCTTCACCCGCGACCCGCGCCACGTGAACGAGCTGCAGATCCTGATGGCGATGATGGTGATCCGCGGCGTCTACGAGCGCCACGGCGTCACCTCGCTCAACCACGGCATCGGCTTCGACACCGCGGCCATCGAGCTGCTGCTCCCCACCTACGGCGAGTCGCTCGGCCTGCGCGGGCGCATCTGCCGCAACTGGACGCTCAACCCCCACCCGACCCTCATCCCGGCCATCGAGAGCGGCTGGGTCGAGAGCGTCCACTGCTTCGGGAGCGAGGTGGGGATGGAGGAGTACGTCCGGGCGCGCCCCGACGTCTTCTTCACCGGGCGCGACGGGAGCCTGCGCTCGAACCGGGTGCTCTGCCAGCTCGCCGGGCAGTACGGCGTCGACCTCTTCATCGGGTCCACCCTGCAGATGGACCCCGACGGCAACTCGTCGACGGTGACCATGGGGCGCCTCGCCGGCTTCGGCGGCGCGCCGAACATGGGCCACGATCCGCGCGGGCGGCGCCACGCCTCGCCGGCCTGGCTCGACCTCATCACCGCCGAGGGGGAGGTGGTGCGCGGGCGCAAGCTGGTGGTGCAGCTCGCCGAGACCTTCCAGAAGGGCGGGCAGCCGGTCCTGGTCGAGTCGCTCGACGCGGTGCAGGTCGGCAAGGCCGCGAAGATGCCCATCGCGCCGGTGATGATCTACGGCGACGACGTCACCCACGTGGTCACCGAGGAGGGCATCGCCAACCTCTACAAGGCGACCGGCGCCGAGGAGCGCCGCGCCGCCATCGCCGCCGTCGCGGGCGCGACGCCGGTGGGCCTGCGCGCCGACCCGCGGCGCAGCGCCGACCTCCGCGCCCGCGGGATCGTGAGCTACCCCGAGGACCTGGGGGTGCGGCGCGCCGACGCCCGGCGCTCGCTGCTCGCCGCCCGCACCATCGAGGACCTCGTCGACTGGTCGGGCGGCCTCTACCGGCCGCCGCCGCGGTTCCGGAGCTGGTGATCGCCGTGAGCCGCGTCCCCCCGCCGCCCTTTCCGGAGGTGATCCGCATGGAGCGCTTCGAGTTCGAGTACCCGGCCAGCATCCCCGTCGCCCGCCGCGCCCACGTGGGCGTGGTCGCCTCCGGCGATCTCGAGGTGCTGCTCGAGCCGTCGCCGGACGGGCGCAGCCGCGTGCGCGTGCGGACCAGCGTCGACGGGTACCGCGAGGTCTGGGCGAGCGTGCTCGACCGCTTCTTCGCCCGCTGGCAGGGCGCCGCGGCCATCGAGATCAACGACTTCGGTGCGACCCCGGGGATGGTGTCGCTGCGGCTGCAGCAGGCGGCCGAGGAGAGCGCGCCGTGAGCGACTCCGGCTTCGCGAGGATCCTGGCCCGCCGGAGCTTCGTCGAGCTCACCGCCCGCGAGCGGGCCCGCGCCGTGCTCGACAGGGAAGGCCAGCGCGAGCTCCTCGGCCCCTTCGACCGGCTGCACTCGCCGTGGCTCGAGCGCCAGGGGATCGTGCCGCAGGAGGACGACGGCGTGGTGGTGCTGCGCGGCCGGCTCGACGGGCGGCCGGCGGTCGCCGTCGCCATCGAGGGGGGCTTCCAGGGCGGCAGCATGGGGGAGGTGGGCGGCGCCAAGATCGCCGGCGCGCTCGAGCTGGCGCTCAGGGACGCGGAGCGCGGCGCGCCCGTCCTGCCGGTCCTCATCCTCGAGACCGGGGGGGTGCGGCTGCAGGAGGCGAACCTCGGCCTGGCGGCCATCGCCGAGATCCAGGCGAGCCTGATCGCCCTGCGGCGCCGGGTGCCGGTGGTCGGCGTCGTCGCCGGCATGGTGGGGTGCTTCGGCGGCATGTCGCTCGCCGCGGCGCTCTGCACCCGGCTGGTGATGACCCGCCAGGCGCGGCTCGGGATGAACGGGCCCGAGGTGGTGGAGCAGGAGGCCGGGGTCGAAGAGCTCGACGCCGCCGACCGGCCGCTGGTCTGGAGCCTGGTGGGCGGCGAGCAGCGGCACGCCGTGGGGCTCGCCGACGCGCTCGTCGAGGACGACGTGGCCGCGGTGTCCGCGGCGGTGCGCGAGGCCTTCGCGCGGCCCGCGCCGCCGGCGCACCGGAGCGAGCAGGTGGCGCGCTTCGAGCGGCGGCTGGCGGAGATCGACCCGGCGGGGCCGCTGGATGGGCCGGCGCTGCGGTGCCGGTGGGCGAGGGAGGAGCCATGAGCGGCGGCGCGAGGAGGAGCCGGGGTGAGATCTGGCTCGCGGCGCTGGCGGGCGGCGGCGGCGTGACGGGCGAGGGGCCGGGGTCGGTCCGCGTCGCCGACGCGCCGCTCGGGGAGGAGCGGGCGCGCTTCCTGGCCGTGGTGCCGGACCCGGCCGGCCGGTTCTCGCGCGCGCGCGCCGGCGAGGTCGGGCTCGAGGAGGCCTGGGCGCTGGCGCGACACGTCCGCGGCGCCGTCGCCGACGACGCCGACGCGGGGAGGGCGCGGCGCCCCCTCGTCGCCGTGGTGGACGTCGCCGGCCAGGCTTACGGCCGGCTCGAGGAGCTGCTCGGCATCCACCTCGCCTGCGCCGCCGCGGTGGACGCCTGGGCCACGGCGCGGCTGGAGGGGCACCCGGTGGTCGCGCTCCTCGTCGGCCGGGCGATGTCGGGCGCCTTCCTGGCCCACGGCTACCAGGCGAACCGCATCCTGGCGCTCGACGACCCGGGCGTGCTGGTCCACGCCATGGGGAAGCAGGCGGCGGCGCGGGTGACGCGGCGCTCGGTCGCCGAGGTGGAGCGGCTCGGGGAGGAGGTGCTGCCGATGGCCTACGACGTGCGGAGCTGGGCGCGGCTGGGGATCGTCGACGAGCTGATCCGCGGCGTGGACGCCGACGCGCCCGGGGCGGGGGACGTGGCCCGGGTCCGCGCCGCCCTCGCCGCGGCGGTCGCCGACGCGCGCTCCGGCCCGCGCGACCTCGGCCGGCGCGTCCGCGGCGAGCAGCGCGGCGCCAGCGCCGAGGTGCGGCGGCGGCTGGCCGAGCAGTGGGACGGCCCGGCGTGAGCCCGGCCCCGCACGATCTCCTGCGCCTGCGCGACCCGGCGGCGCTGGTGCACGAGGGCCCGCCGCCGGCCTGGGCCCGCGAGCACCTCGCCGCGTCGCCGACGGTGGTCGTCCGGCGCGCGCCGTCGCGGGACGGGCTCCTGCCGGTCGGCGTGCGCGGCGCCGTCCGGAGCGAGCGGCTCGCGGCCTGGCTCGACCCCGCCGACGTCGCCGGGCTGATCCGGCCGGAGGACCTCGCCCAGGGCCGCGCTTGGCGCGCGTCGGGGCAGCGCCGCGTCGCGCCGCTCGAAGCGCTCGACGCGGTGGCCGCGCTGCTCGAGGAGCGCGGGGCCGGGTGGGGACCGGTCGGCGGCGCCGGGTTCGAGCTCGCCACCGGCGCCGCCTGCCTCGGACCGGGGAGCGACCTCGACCTCCTCGTACGCGCGCCGGCCGCGCCGGACCGGGGAGAGGCCCGCCGGCTCGTCGAGGCGCTGGCGCGGCTGCCGGTCCGGGTGGACCTGCAGCTGGAGGCCCCCGGCGGCGCGGTCTCGCTGGCGGAGTACGCGGCCGAAGGCGCGCGGGTGGTGCTCAGGACCGCCGCCGGCCCGCGGCTCGTCGCCGACCCCTGGGCCCTTCGGTGAGCGTCGCCTTCCTCTGCCCGGGCCAGGGAGCGCAGTCTCCGGGCTTCCTCCACCGCCTCCCAGCCGCGCCGGAGGTCGAGGCGGCGCTCGCCGAGGCGAGCGCCGTGCTCGGCCGGGACGCAGGCGACCTCGACGGCGAGGAGGCGCTCCGGTCGACGGTGGGCGTCCAGCTCGCCACCGTGACCGCCGGGGTCGCCGTCGGGCGGGCGATCGCGGCGCGGGGCGGCGGGCCCGACCTCGTCGCCGGCCTCTCGGTGGGCGCGTTCACCGGGGCGGTGCTCGCGGGCGCGCTCCGCTTCGAGGACGCGCTGCGGCTGGTCCGGCTGCGCGCCGAGGAGATGGAGCGCGCCTTCCCGCGCGGCTACGGCCTCGTGGCCCTCGCCGGGCTCGACGAGCGGAGGGTCTCGGCCCTCGTCGCCGAGGCGGCCGCCGCCGGGCCGGCCCACCTCGCCAACCTGAACGCGCCGGCGCAGTTCGTGGTGGCCGGCTCCGAGGCCGCGCTCGAGGAGCTGGTGCGCCTGGCGCTCGCCGCGGGCGCCCGGCGGGCGGAGCGGATGGCGGTGAGCGTCCCCTCCCACTGCCCGCTCCTCGACGGCGTGGCCGCGGCGCTGGAGGCGGCGCTGCGCGGGGTGCCGCTCACCGCCCCGCGGGCCCCCTGGGTGACGAACCGCGGCGCCCGCGCCACCCGCGATCCCGAGGACATCCGCGCGGACCTGGCCTGGAGCGTGGCGCGGCCGGTGCGCTGGCACGACGCGACCTGCGTGCTCCGCGAGCTGGGCGCGCGGCTCTTCGTGGAGGTGCCGCCGGGGCGGGCGCTCACCGGCCTCGCCGAGGCGGCCTTCCCCTGCCTGCGCGCCGTCGCCGCCGACGAGGCGCGGCTCGACTCGGTGGCGGCGCTGGTCCGACGCGAGCGCGGCGCGGGCGAGGCCTGACCGCCGGCGCCCGCCCGCGAGGCTGGCGCTCCCGCCCTTTCCGTGATGATGTGTGCGGTCCGGCCCCTAGCGGAGAGACTCGAACCATGCAGACGCCTGCCCGCCCCGCTCCCGCCTCGACGCGCGACTGCGCGACCCTCGAGGAAGTCCGCACCGCCATCGACGAGGTGGACCACCACATCGTCGCGCTGCTCGCGTCGCGCCGCCGCTACGCCCTGCAGGCCGCCCGCTTCAAGAAGGCGGCCGACGGCGTCAAGGACCCGCGCCGCGAGGAGCAGGTGATCGCCAACGTGCGGGCGCTCGCCGAGCAGGAGGGGGTCGAGCCGGAGCTGGTCGAGACGCTCTACCGGGACATGATCGCCGGCTTCGTCCGGGTCGAGCTCGATCAGGGCGGTCACCCCTCGGCGCCGGTGGTCGAGAACGTCAACGTCGAGAGCTTCGACGCCATCCTCCCGCCGGAGGAGGTGAAGCTGCGCATCCCGCTCTCCGAGCGCGCGGCGAAGACCGTGGTCGAGGGCCGCCGCACCGTCGAGGCCATCCTCGATCGCAAGGATCCGCGCCTCCTGATGGTGGTCGGTCCCTGCTCGATCCACGACCCCGAGGCCGGGCTCGACTACGCCCGGCGGCTGCGCGCGCTCGCGGACGAGGTGGCCGACAGCATCTTCCTGGTGATGCGGGTCTACTTCGAGAAGCCGCGCACCACCGTCGGCTGGGAGGGGTTCACCAACGACCCGCGGATGAACGGCTCCTTCCGCATCAAGGAGGGGATGGACCGCGCGCGCCGCTTTCTCCTCGACGTGAACGACCTGGGGATGCCGGCCGGGACCGAGGCGCTCGACCCCATCGCGCCGCACTACCGCGGCGACCTCATCTCCTGGACGGCCATCGGCGCGCGCACCTCCGAGTCGCAGACCCACCGCAACCTCGCCTCCGGGCTCTCCACGCCGGTCGGGTTCAAGAACGGCACAGAGGGCGACACCGCCGGCGCGGTGAACGCCATCGTCGCGGCGGCGCGCCCGCACGCCTTCCTCGGCATCAACGACCAGGGGCGCTCCGCCGTGGTCCGCTCCCGCGGCAACCGCTACGGCCACCTCGTGCTCCGGGGCGGCGGCGGCCGGCCCAACTTCGACACCGTCTCGGTCTCGCTCGCCGAGCAGGCCCTCGCCAAGGCCGGGCTCCCGCAAAACATCGTCATCGACTGCTCGCACGCGAACTCGTGGAAGAAGCCGGAGCTGCAGCCGCTGGTGGTCCGCGACGCGGTCCACCAGATCCGCGAGGGGAACCGGTCGATCATCGGCCTCATGATCGAGAGCTTCATCGAGCCCGGGAGCCAGCCCGCGTCGGACGACCCGAGCACGCTCAAGTACGGCTGCTCGGTGACCGACCCGTGCCTGGGCTGGGACGAGACGGCGGCGGTGATCCGCGAGACGGCCGGAATCCTGCGCGGCGTGATGGCCGGCCGCCGCTGATGGCGGCGCGCGGCGCCGCCCCGGCCCAAATTGGCCCTGGCTGGCGCTCACGCCGGCGCTAGCCTCAGCTCGGATGGATCTCGTCGGCAAGGCCAAGCGGGTTCGCATCTACGTGAACGAGGACGACCGGATCGGGCACCAGTCCGCCCACCTCGCGATCCTGGAGCTCCTGCGCCACGAGCACACCCGGGGCGCCACCGTGGTCCGGGGGATGGAGGGCTTCGGCACCTCCGGCGAGCTACACGTGAGCCACCTCGTCGACGTGGCCCGCAAGCTGCCGCTCATCGTCGAGTGGATCGATCGCCCCGAGGAGGTGGAGCGGGTCCTCGGGCGGCTGAAGGCGCTGTTGCCGGGCATCCTGATCACGGTGGACGACACCGGGATCGTGGCCTGGTGAGCGGGGTGACGCCGCACGGCCTCGTCGCTTGACACCGAGGGGCGGCGCGGTCTACAGGCGGTTCCACTCTTCCCGACGCCCTCGAGGCCGGGTCCCGGACCGAGCACGTCATGATCCCTCGCAGCGCCTCCCTCGCGCCGGTCCTGCTGCCGGCGCTGCTCCTCGCCGTCCCGGCGCTGGCCCAGCAGCTCCCGGCCGAGCCCGCGCCCGGAGCCGCCGGACAGGAGGAGCGGTTCTCGCTCCACTACCAGGCCACGGTGGCGACCCAGGCGCACCCGGCGTTCTCGGCCGCCTACTCGGGCCTGAACAGCCTGCGGCCGGGGTCAGAGTCGGCCACCTCCATCGTCACCGACCTCTTCGCCGGGGTTCGGCTCTGGCGCGGGGCAGAGCTTCAGGTGCAGCCCGAGCTGGCCGGCGGTCGCGGCCTGAGCAGCACCCTCGGAGTGGCCGCCTTCCCGAGCGGCGAGGTCTACCGGGTCGGTGATCCGGAGCCCACGCTCGTGGTGGGGAAGGCCTTCCTGCGTCAGACCATCGGGCTCGGCGGCGGCCGGGTGCGGCTCGAGTCCGGTCAGGGACAGCTCGCCGGCGAGCGCGACCGGGACGCGCTCACGCTCACCGCCGGCAAGGTCTCCACCAACGACATCTTCGACGGCGTGCCCCTCTCCAGGGACCCGCACACCGGGTTCATGAGCTGGGGGCTCTGGGCGTCGGGCGCCTACGACTACCCGGCCGACACCCGCGGTTACACCTGGGGGGTCGCGGCCGACCTCTCGGTGGACTGGTGGTCGATCCGCACCGGCGCCTTCCTCGAGCCGAAGACCGCCAACGGCATGGACATGGAGTGGGACGTGTCGAAGGCCCGCGGCCTGGTCGCCGAGGGCGAGGCGCGCTACTCCATCGCGGGGCTGCCCGGCGCGGCGCGGCTGCTGGTCTTCCTCGACACCGCCGACATGGGCAGCTACCAGCGGGCGCTGGAGGCCTCTCCCTCCGCGCCCGACGTCACCCGCGCGCGCGCCACCGGCCGCACCAAGGGGGGCGTCGCCGCCAGCGCCAACCAGGACCTCGGCGGCGGGCTCGGGATCTTCGTGCGGGCGAGCTGGAGCGACGGCCAGAACGAGACCTGGGCCTTCACCGAGATCGACCGCTCGGCGGCGGTGGGCCTGGTGCAGTCGGGGGCGCGCTGGGGCCGGCCGGACGACGAGGCCGGGCTGGGGGTGGTGGTGAGCGGGCTCTCCGACGTGCACCGCCGCTACCTCGCCGCCGGCGGCTACGGCTTCATCATCGGCGACGGCGCGCTGCGCTACGCGCCCGAGGTGCTGGGCGAGGCCTATTACCGGCTGGCCCTCACGCGCGAGGTCTCGCTGGGCGCGAACTACCAGCCGATCGTCGACCCGGCCTTCAACGCGGACCGAGGCCCGGTGCACGTCTTCACCGGCCGGGTCCACGTGGCGTTCTAGCGGGAACGCGCGTCCCCTCCACGAACGTCGCCGCGCAGAGTCGATCGCGAAGCTTTCCTGAACGGCCCATCCGCTTCATGGCCGTTTCGCTGGCTCGGGCCCGCGCGTAGATTCCTCCTCGACGTCGGCGTCCGGGTTCCGGTCGCCGGGCGAAGGTGCTCGAACGCGAGGAGAAATGAGATCATGCTGACCAGGCGCAGGCTCGGACGACAGGGGCTCGAGGTCTCGGCCCTCGGGCTGGGGTGCATGGGGATGAGCCAGTCCTACGGTGTCCCGAACGACCCGGAGTCGATCGCGACCATCCACCGGGCGCTCGAGCTCGGGGTGACCTTCTTCGACACCGCCGAGGTCTACGGCCCCTTCGTGAACGAGGAGCTCCTGGGGCGGGCCCTGCGGGGCCGGCGCGACCAGATGGTGATCGCCACCAAGTTCGGCTTCCGCATCGAGGCCGGGAAGGTGGTGGGGCTCGACAGCCGCCCGGAGCACGTGCGCGAGGCGGTGGAGGGCTCCCTGCGCCGGCTCGGGACCGACCACCTCGACCTCCTCTACCAGCACCGCGTCGACCGGCAGGTGCCGATCGAGGAGGTGGTGGGCGCGATGGCCGACCTGGTCCGGCAGGGCAAGGTCCGCTTCCTCGGACTGTCCGAGGCCGGAGAGGAGACCATCCGCCGCGCCCACGCCGTGCACCCGATCTCGGCGCTGCAGAGCGAGTACTCGCTCTGGGAGCGGAACCTCGAGGCCCGGATCATCCCGCTGCTGCGCGAGCTGGGCATCGGGCTGGTGCCGTTCGCGCCGCTCGGCCGCGGCTTCCTCACCGGGACCGCCGAGCGCGCCGAGTCCTTGCCGGAAGGCGACTTCCGCAAGAACGATCCGCGGTTCCAGGGGGCCAACTTCGACGCGAACGCGCGCGTCGCCGCCGTGGTCCAGGAGCTGGCCCGGCGCAGGGGGGCGACGCCGGCGCAGGTGGCGCTGGCCTGGGTGCTGGGTCGGGGAGAGGACCTCGCGCCCATCCCAGGGACCAAGCGCCGCAGCTACCTCGAGGAGAACCTGGCTGCGGCGGACCTGGCGCTCACCGCGGCCGAGGCCGCGGAGCTCGAGACGATCGTCCCCGCCGGCCCGCGCTACGCCCCGCAGCAGATGGCCACCATCGACCGCTGAGCCGCCGCCCCGAGCTGGCGAGCGCGCGAGCCAGGCGGCGCCGCGAGCCGCGCGCTCACCCCGCGAACACGTCGCGCACGTAGTCGTGCGCGGCCAGCGCCGAGCCGGGGAGGGAGCCCGCGGCGACGCGCTTCGCCACCTCCTCGCGCGGGAGGTCGAAGAGGGCGTCCAGCAAGGGCCCGCGATCCTGAGCGCTCGCCTGCCCGATGACGAAGAGGGCGCGGGCGCTGTGCTGGATGTAGCTCGGCGAGAGGAGCTGCCGCTTCAGGAGTTCCATGATGACCGGGGCCTTGGAGCGGTCGAAGCGGGCCGGATCTCCCCGCCGGTCCTGCTCGGCGAAGAAGGCGTTGGTCCACTCGTCGTGGTAGGCCCAGACCTTGTCGAAGAGGGCGCGGGTGAAGCGCGTCCCCGCCTTCACCTCCTCGGCGGGGGCGCCCAGCACCACTCCGTCCTCGGTGAGCGTCTGCCGCTGCAGGTGGCCGTCCCTGGTGAGGGCGGCCTCGTGACGCACCAGCGTCCAGAGCCACGACACGTTGATGCGGTAGGTGGCGAGGTCGTTCATGAACCGCAGCTTGAGCTCGTAGTCGTCGATGGCCGCGGCGAAGTTGCCGTTCAGGATCTGGAAGCCGTAGTTGGCCGCCATGTAGAAGGCGTGCTGGACGTGCTCGATGGTGACGTCGCCCTCCGGCACGCCGTAGATGGCCTCCCACAGCGTCGGGGCGAGGAACTTCTCCGGGGCCTCCAGGGTCTCCTTCGCGATCACCGCCGGGGTGATGCGGCCCTGGGCGTCGAGGAGCCCGCGGGAGTGCAGCAGGCTCCGCTCGGCGTCGCCGAGCCCGCTCGTCACCGTCGGCACCGGCTTGCCCTTCACCTCCACCGTGGCCCGCGGCGCGTCGAGCAGCGCCTGCAGGCTCGAGAGCGGCGCCCGCAGCGGCGCGTTGCCGGCCGCCACGTACTCCGGCTCGGGGCTCGCCACCCAGCTCTGCCGGTAGGCGTCGTGGAGCGTCCCCGGCACCTTGCCGGCGAGGAGCTCCTCGAGCGTGGGCGCGGCGCCCGCGGGCAGCGGCGCGGCGGGCACGAACATGAGGCCGAGGATCCGCTCGCGCAGCTTGTCGATGGCCATGGCGCGGAGCGCCAGCGGGTTGTAGCGCGAGCGGCCGTACGGATCGCTCGGCTGGTAGATCATCACCGCCGCCATGCCGCCGATGGGCGCTGCGTTCTCGAGCGCGCCGTCCTTCATCCCGGCCATGAGCATCAGGAGCGCGTTGTAGCGCTGGTAGGCGATCATGTTGGGCGTCGCCATCCCGATGGTCTGGGGGTCGGGGAAGATGCCCTTGGGGTCGTCCTTCCACATCTCGATGAGGCTGCCGAGGTAGTCCCAGCGGCCGACGTTGGTGCCGAGGAGCCGGCGCCGGAGCGTCCAGGCGATGGCGGGCAGCACCCGGCCGGCGTTCCCCTCCTCGTAGAGCATCTTGATCTTGAGGGTGCCGGCGGCGACGCCGATGAGCGACTCCAGCCGCGAGAGCAGCTTCTCGACGATGAGCGCCTCGCGCGGCGTCTGCAGCTTGGGGATGTAGAAGTAGACCCCGCTGCCGGCCTTCCGCAGCGCGTCGAAGTTGTTGAAGGTCCAGAGGGTGGTGACGACCACCAGCCCGGGCGCGGGCGCGCCGTCCACCTCGACGTGGTCGTAGCGGACGTGGATGCTGGGCGGGCGCGCCAGCCGGGTGGGCCAGCGGTCCGGAGGCGGGGAGATGCGGTAGGCGCGGCGCTTGCCCTTCTTCACCACCTCGTAGTCGCGGTCGTTCCAGCGCCCCTCGAAGACGTCCTTGGCGTTCTTCAGGGCGGCGAAGACCCCCACCGGCTCGTTGGTCGGGGTGCCGTCGGGCTGGAAGTGGGCCGGCGAGGCGTCCTCGAAGTCCGGCATGTTCATGGGCGCCGGGCTGTTGAGCGCGTTGAAGGCCATGTCGAGCGGGTACCAGGGCCCGGTGAGCTCGAGCCCCGGGTTGCGCGACGGGTGGACGTGCGCGGGGATGGGCGCCTCGTCGTTGAGCCGCCAGCGCCAGGGGCTCTCGCGCCCGGCGGCGTTGTCGAGGAGCCCCTGGACGATCTGACGGAAGGTCCACGGCTTCCCGGAGATGGGATCCTCGAAGGTCTCGTCCCATCCGGCCCAGGCGTACTTCTTCGCCACCGGCTCCTTCGACGCGAGCAGCTCCCGGCGCGCAGTGAGGGCGGCGGCGATCTCCGGGCGGAGCTCACGGGTGAGCGTGGCGATGGTCTCCTCGACGTTCACCTCGCGGCCGTTCACCCGCTTGGTTCCGAAGAGCTCGGGGAACTTCTGGAGAATGTCCGCACGGACCATGGGTGATCCTCCCCGGTGGGCGGCCCTGCCGCCGCTGCCGGCTCACTCTCTCTACCTTCTGGGCGTCGCCGTCAGATCGGCCTCTTTGGGGCGGGGCGCGGCCCTTCGAGGTGCGGCAGGTGCGGCCGGTGTAATCGCCGGCGCGGGCCGCGGGACTGAAGCGTCAAGAAGCCCGGCGCACTTCGCCGGGGGAGAGGCTCCCCATGAACCGCGCCGCGCTCCTCGCCCTGCTCGCAGTCGCCGCTCCTGCCGCCGCCGCCGAGCAGCTCAAGACCGATCCCGAGGCCGGCAACAACGTCTTCAGCGCGGTCTTCGACGCCAGGCTGGGGGAGCGGATCACCGCCCAGAGCTCGGCCGTCGCCTGCGACCTCTCCTACGACGCCGGCGCCGGCACCGCCTCCGGCACCTGCTCCGTCCCGCTCACCAGCATCAAGGTGGACAACGAGGAGACCAAGACCGGCCACTTCCAGCAGTGGGTGACGAACAAGAAGAGCGACCCGAAGGACTGTCGCTTCGAGGCCCGCTTCGAGCGCGTGCGGGTCGGCCCGCTGTCGCCCGAGCGCCCCGCCGAGTTCGCCGCCCGCATCCCCTTCACCGTCTGCGGCCGCGGGCCGGTCGACGGGCGCAAGGAGCAGGTCGCCGGAACGGCGCTGCTCTTCCCGCCCGGCGCATACGGGGAGAAGAAGACCATCCGCATCCGCGCCACCATCCAGCGCTTCGACCGCGACGCCTACCACATCGGCCCCAGGTACACCGAGGGCTGGCTCGCGCGCGTGCAGTCGCTCGCCAAGGTGGTGGCGCAGGAGGGGACCGTCGAGCTGTCGCTGTTCGCGAAGTCGCAGGGCGACCAGGCCGCCGCGGCGAGGTAGGCGCCGCCGCCGTCGCTCCGAACCCGGACCGCCCGGAGCGGTCCGTCCACCGCAGCACCAGAAAGGAAGGACCCCGTGATCCGAGAAGTGATGAAGGGAGCCGTCATCGCCACCAGCGTCTGCTCGCTGTTCGCCGCCAGCGCCGCCCGCGCCGGCGAGGAGGCCGGGAAGACCAAGGAGGGCGCCAAGGTGGTGAAGTGCGCCGGCGTCAACGAGTGCAAGGGGAAGGGCAGCTGCGCCGGAGCCGACAACGCCTGCAAGGCCCAGAACAGCTGCAAGGGCAAGGGCTGGACCGAGGAGAAGAGCGCCCAGGTCTGCACCGACAAGGGCGGCAAGGTCCTGGCGTCCAACATGTGAACCGGAGCGGACGCCGGCGCCGCGCGCCGGCCTCCAGGAGCCGCCATGGCCTTCCAACGCACGCTCGGCCACGGGGTCGGGCTCCGCACCCGGCACTTCGCGGACTGGCTCGCCGGGCCGCCGCCGCCGGTCGACTTCGTGGAGGCGGTGAGCGAGAACTTCATGGCGCCGGGGGGCCGGCCGCTGGCGGTGCTCGAGCGGGTGCGGCGGGACGTCCCGGTGGTGCTCCACGGCGTCTCGCTCTCCATCGGCTCGGTCGATCCGCTCTCGGAGCGCTACCTCGACGACCTGGCGGCGCTGGCGGGCCGCATCCAGCCGGCCTGGATCTCGGATCACCTCTGCTGGGGGACGCACGGCGGCCGCTACCTGCACGACCTCCTGCCGCTGCCCTTCACCGAGGAGGCGCTGGTGCACGTGGCTGCCCGCGTGGTGCGGGTGCAGGAGCGGCTGGGGCGGCGGATCCTGCTCGAGAACGTCTCCTCCTACGTGACCTACCGCGACTCCACGATGAGCGAGTGGGAGTTCCTCTCCGAGGTGGCCCGGCGCGCCGACTGCGGGATCCTGCTCGACGTGAACAACGTGTACGTGTCGGCGCGGAACCACGGCTTCGACCCGAGCGCCTACCTCGCGGGCGTGGCCGGCGAGCGCGTCGGCCAGCTCCACCTCGCCGGCTTCTCGGACCAGGGGCGGTACCTGCTCGACGCGCACGACCACCCGGTCGCGGAGGCGGTGTGGGACCTCTACCGCGAGGCGGTGCGGCGCTTCGGCGCGGTCTCGACGCTGGTGGAGTGGGACGAGCGGGTGCCGCCGCTCGAGCGGCTGGTGGAGGAGAGCCGGCGCGCCGCCGCGGTGGAGGCGGAGGAGCTCGCGCCGCCAGCGAGGAGGGCGCTGCCGTGACGCTCGCCGAGACGCAGGCGCTGTTCCACGCGGCGGTGACGCGCGCGGAGGGCGATCGCACCCGCGAGCTCGAGCGCTGCTTCGCGGGCACGGCCGGGCTGCAGGCGCTCGACCGGGTCGGGATCTACGCCGACATGTACCTCTGGCGCCTGGTGGACGCGCTGCGGGAGGACTACCCGAAGCTCGCCGCCCTCCTCGGCGATGAGGGCTTCTACGCGCTCACCGAGGTCTACGTGCGGGCGCACCCCTCGGAGCACCACGACCTGGGCCAGCTGGGACGGCGACTGCCGGCCTACGTGCGCGAGCTTCCCGCCGCGCGGCCGGACCTCGCCGACCTCGCGGCGCTGGAATGGGCGCGCGCCGAGGTCTTCTTCGAGGCGGAGGCTCGTGCGGTGGGCCGCGAGGCCCTTGCGGTGCTCTCGCCGGAGCGGTTCCTGGGCGCGCGGCTGCGGCTCGCGCCGGCGCTGCGGCTGCTGGTGCTCGAGCACGGTGTCGTGCCCCTGTGGCGCGCGCTGGAGGGCGGCCAGCCGCCGCCGCCGCCCGCCCCCGGCACCTGCGCGGTGGCGGTCTGGCGGGAGGGCTTCGAGGTCTTCCACGCGAGCCTCGACCTCGACGAGGCGCTCGCGCTCGAGGCGGCCGCGTCGGGGGACCCGCTCCCGCGCGTCTGCGCCGCCTTCGCCCGTCGCGACGATCCGGCCGGCGCCGCCTTCGCCGCGCTGTCGGGCTGGTTGAAGGCGGGCTGGATCGCCGGGGTGGAAGCTGGCGGCCGCGGCGAGGACCGGCCATGATGCGCAGGGCGGGCGAGAGCTGCCCGACGCCGACCATGACGCCGCCGAGCGCAGTCCCCGGTCCGACCACGCCGCCGAGCCCGGCCGGGGCCCCCGACGCCGAGCTCGTGGCCCGGGTGCTGGCCGGCGACAGGACCGCGTTCACCGAGTTGGTGCGACGCCATCACGGGCCGCTGCTGCGGCTGGCCCAGGCCTTCGTCCGCGATCGGGCGGTGGCCGAGGAGGTGGTCCAGGACACCTGGCTCGGCGTCCTCGACGGCCTCGCCAGGTTCGAGCAGCGCTCCTCGCTCAAGACCTGGATCTTCCGCATCCTCGCCAACAAGGCCCGGACCCGCTTCGTCCGCGAGGCGCGCAGCGTGCCGTTCTCCGCCCTCGGGGAGGGCGAGGAGGGCGTCGACCCGGCGCGGTTCGACGCGGCGGGGATGTGGCAGGACCCGCCCCGGCCCTGGGGCCCGGAGGCGCCCGAACGGCTGCTCGAGCGCGAGGACGCGGTGCGGGTCATGGAGGCGGCCGTGGCGGCGCTCTCCGCGGGCCAGCGCGCCGTCATCACGCTCCGCGACCTCGAGGACGTCGACCCCGAGGAGACCTGCCGGCTCCTCGACATCACCATGACCAACCAGCGGGTGCTCCTGCACCGGGCCCGCACCAAGGTGCGCGCCGCGCTGGAGCGCCACCTCCGCGGAGCGTCGCCATGCTGAGCTGCAAGCAGATCACCGAGCTCGTGACCGAGTACGCCGAGGGCGAGCTCCGGCTCCTCGACCGCCTGCGCTTCCAGCTCCACCTCGGCCTGTGCCGGCACTGCCGCGCCTACGTCCGGCAGATGAAGCTCACCGCCCGGGCGCTGGGCCGTCTCCCCGAGTCCGAGTTGCCGCCGGACCTCGAGCAGGAGCTGCTGCGCCGGTTCGAGAGCTGGAAGGGCACCCGAGGCTGAACGTCAGTCCGCGAGGCCGAGCAGGCCCGGCAGCGCCGCCAGCGAGCCGGCCTCCGCGTCGGGCACGGACGGGAGGCGCTCCGGCGGCTGGCCCAGCCGGTTGCACCAGAGCACCCGGTACCCGAAGGCCTTGGCAGAGAAGGCGTCCCACCCGTTGGAGGAGACGAAGCACATCCGCTCCGCGGGGAGGCCCAGCCGGTCGACCGCGAGCTGGTAGACGCGGGGTCGGGCTTGTAGACCCCCACCTCCTCGACCGAGAGCACCGCGTCGAGCAGGGCGGAGAGCCCGGCGTGCTCCACCGCGGAGGCCAGCATCCGGGGGGAGCCGTTGGAGAGGATCGCGAGCCGCAGCCCGGCGGCGCGCAGCCGGGAGAGGGTCGGCTCCACGTCGGGGTAGGCGCGCAGCGACAGGTAGAGGGTCATGAGCTCCTGGCGCAGCGCGGGGTCGGCGATCCCCTGGCTCTCGAGGGCGAAGTCGAGGGCGTCGCCGGTGACCTGCCAGAAGTCGACGTGGCGGCGCGCCAGGCTGCGGAGCCAGGTGTACTGCAGCTGCCTCGCGCGCCAGGCCTCGGCGAGCGGCCGCCAGCGCTCACCCAGGAGCCCCTGGGCGCGCTCGGCCGCGCTGCCGACGTCGAAGAGGGTGCCGTAGGCGTCGAAGACGCAGGCCTGGACGTCGGGGATGGGCTGGTCGGTCACGGGCGGCTCCTGGGCTTCGGCCGCGGGGCGCGGCCGGACTTGCGGGGATGATGCAGAACGGGAGGACGTGAAGCCGTTCCTCGACGCCGGCTACACCGAGCGCCAGGTGCTGGAGCTGGTGCTCGCGGCGGCGGTGAAGACCATCAGTAACTACACCAACCACCTCTTCGATACCCCGCTGGACGCCCCGTTCCGCCCGCGGGAGTGGAAGGCGGTCTGAGAGTCACCTCAGCCGGCTCGGCCAGCTAGAACGCCCCGCTGCCGTTCGGCGTGCCGAGGCCGGTGGGGCCGTCGTAGCCCGCGACCGCGGTGCAGAGGTAGCTCGAAGACTTCCTGCACGAGCCGTTGGACCCGCCGATCACGTCGAAGAGCCCGGCGGCCCGCGCGTAGGGGTACGAACCGGCGGTGACGGCGCCGGCGTTGCCCGCCAGCGCGTACACGGCGGCGACGATGGGGGCGGAGACGCTGGTGCCCCCCACCACGAACCATCCGCTCTGGCCCCCGTACCCGTAGCTGTCGTAGACCGCGACGCCGGTGTTGGGGTCGGCCACCGCCGAGACGTCGGCCACCGTCCGGCGCGAGCACCCGCCGTCCTTCTGCCACGACGGCTTCGCCACGTAGGCGCTGCAGCCGCTCCCGGCCCCGCTCCAGGCGGTCTCGTTGAAGCCGCGGGCGCTGGAGGCGACCGCGAGGCTCGTGCCGCCCACCGCGGTGACGTAGCGCGAGGCCGCCGGGAACTGGACCCCGTAGCCGCTGTCGCCGGAGCTCACCGTCACCGCCACGCCGGGGTGGTTGTAATACGACTCGTAGAGCGTCTCGAACGTGAACTCCTTGGCTCCGTAGCTGTTGCTGACGACAGAGGCGCCTGCCGCCGCCGCGCGGTTCACCGCCGCGCCCAGATCGGCGAGGCTGCTGCTCTTCGCCTCCACCAGGAGGAGCTTGCAGAGCGGGCAGACGGCGCTCGCCATCTGCAGGTCGAGCGCGCTCTCGAGCGCCCAGCCCTGGTCGGGCGAGGGGTAGCTGGTGCCGCCGTTCTGGTCGATCTTCTGGAAGCACCCGTTGGCCGTGGTGCACGCGCCCAGCCCGAATCGGGAGCGGTAGACGCCTAGGTCGGCCTCGGCCGTCGGGTTGTCATAGGCGTCGACGACCGCGATCACCTGGCCGGCGCCGGCGGTGCTCGAAGCGAGCAGGTAGGCCTGCTGCAGGTCCTGCGGCGCGTAGCCGTTCACGTAGCTGCTGGTCGCGAGCGGCAGCCCGCGCTGCTCCGTGACCACCTGCGCGTGGCAGCGCGCGTCACCGAGCCCCGGCTCGCCCGGGCAGACCGGGATCGCCGCGACCGCCACCGGGCTCGCCTGGGGCGGCAAGGAGACGGCGCTCGAGGCCGAGCCCGGCGCGGCGGGCGACGAGGGCTCCACCGCCCCACCACAGGCCATCAAGGTCACTGCCAGCGTCGCGAACCGGGTATTCATGGGCGGCCTCCCGAGAGGTTCGGGAAGCTAGACCCGCCCTTGCCCGCTCGCCTCGTGCCCGGGCGGGCCACGGCCCGTCTGGCGCCGCGCCTGTCAACGACCGCTCACCCTCGGCCGGGCCAGCCTTCACGGGCTCGCCGCGAAACCTTCCAGGCTCCAGGGCGTCAAGAATACGAGCGCGTGCCCATGCATTGGACCTGGCACTCGCCGGAGGCGGATATGTTCAGGCTCGCAGCGTTTCTCGCGGTCGCGGCGCTGACCGCGGGTTGTGGTGGCAGCTCGGGTACCAGCTCGAACTCGACGCCCACCCCGACCCCGACCCCGACCCCCACCCCGACCGCCAGCGGCCGGGTGATCACCATCTCCGGGCTCGCCTTCAGCCCGCTCAAGCTCCAGGTGCAGCCCGGCGACACGGTCACGGTGCAGAACAAGGACGCCATGCAGCACACGGTGACGAGCGAGGCGGCGCCGAACGCCTTCACCCACTCCGCCGTCGCCGGCGTCAGCTTCGACACCGGCTTCTTCACCGGCACCGCCACCTTCACCATCCCCGCCAGCGCGCCGGTGGGGACGGTGATCCCGTACTACTGCCGGAACCACACCTCGACCATGGCGACGCCGACCGGCGAGATCGACGTGGTCGCCAGCGTGTCGTCCAGCCCGACGCCGACGCCGACTCCTGCGCCGCCCGCGACGGGCTACTAGGCCGATGACGGGGAGGAGCTGGCGGGCGCGGGCGGGAGCGCTCCTCCTCTGCGCCGCTGGGCCGGTGAGCGCGGGCGCCGCGCCGCGCCTCCTCGAGGAGCCGCTGCGCCCACCGCGACTGGTCCGGCTCGACGCGGACCAGCCCTCGAAACCGCCCGCCCGTCCGTCGCCGAGCGCCACCCCGGAGGAGCTCCAGCCACCTCCCCTCGACTTCGACCTCCTCGGGACGCCCCCGCCCCAGCCCAAGGTGGACGAGGGGGCGCTCCGGCTGCGGCGGACCATGCTCTCGGTCCACCAGGGCGCCGGCTTCGGCCTCCTCGCCCTGCAGCTCGCGACCACCGTGGTCGGGCAGCTCAACTACTCCGACCGCTTCGCCGGTGGCCCCTCCACCGGGCGCTACCAGCTCACGCACAAGGTGCTGGCCTACTCGACCCTGGGCGTCTTCGCCGCCGACGGGCTGGTGGCGCTGCTCGCGCCGTCTCCGCTCCGGCGCAACGAGGGCTTCGATCGCGTCACGCTCCACCGCATCGCGATGTTCACGGCGGCTGGCGGCCTGCTCGCGCAGGCGATCCTCGGGATCACCACCCGCGAGCGCGAGGGCTACCTGAACCAGCAGGGGTTCGCCACCGCGCACCTCGTCGTCGGCTACGTCACCCTGGCTGCGGTGGGCGTCGGGGTCGGCGCGCTGATCTTCTAGGAGGACGACGTGGCCGCCCTGCTCGCGCTCGCCCTCTTCGCCGCCGCGCTCCCGCCCGGGAGCACCTACTCCGCCGACCCGGCCGCCAGCGCCATCCGCTTCCAGGTGGTCCACAAGCTGCACCGCGTCCACGGGCGGGCCACGAGCCTGGAGGGGAGGGCTGTCTCGCGCCCCGACGGCACGGTGGCGGCGATGGTGCGGGTGCCCCTGGCGACGCTCCAGACCGGAGACGCAAACCGCGACCAGCACATGGTCGAGACGCTCGAGGTGAACAAGTACCCGTTCGTCGTCTTCAAGGGCGTGGCGCGGCTCGGCCCGGGCGGCGAGCTGCCGCCGGGGCCGCTCACGCTCGAAGGGCAGCTCGACCTGCACGGCGTGCAGCGCCCGGTCTCGCTGCCGCTGCAGGTGGAGCCGGCCGCCGGCGGCGGCCTGCGGGCCAGGGGCGGCTTCGAGGTGAGCCTCGACGCGTACCGCATCGAGCGGCCGTCGCTGCTCTTCGTGAAGATCGAGGACGCCTGCCGGATCGACTTCGACCTCCTGCTGCGCGAGGACCGCAGGTGAGGGCGCTGGCGCTGGCGCTGCTCCTCGCCGGCTGCGTCCCCGCCGACGGGCCGCTGATGCGGCCGGGAGAGGACTGCCTCGCCTGTCACTCGCCGGCGGCGCCGCCGGGCCAGCACGCCCGCGACTGGAGCCTCGCCGGCACGGTCTACGCCGCGCCGGAGGTCGACGCCACCGCGGGCGTGGAGGGGGCGCAGCTCCAGGTGGACGACGCCGGAGGCCGGAGCTTCTCGCTCCGCACCAACCAGGCGGGCAACTTCTACTCGGCCGAGTCGGTGACCTTCCCGCTGCGGGTCTGCGTCTCGCGCGGCGGGGGGACGAGCTGCATGGTGGCGCCGGTCGAGAACGGCGCCTGCAACGCCTGCCACCAGCCGGCCTCGATCGGCGGGGCCGGGCGCATCGCGGCTCCGTGAGCCGGCGCCGGCCGCCCGGTCACCGCCGCGCCAGCAGCCGCGCCACCAGCGCCGCCCCGCGCGCCACCAGCAGCCCGAGCCGGTCGAGGAGCCAGACCCGCAGCCGCGACCGGCCGGCGAGCTCGAGCGGCGTCACCTCGCGCGCCCGCCCGACCTGCGCCTCGATCCAGGCGGCGCCGGCGCGCGCCACCGCGGGGTCGCGCACCTCCACCAGCACCTCCAGGTTCGAGAGCGAGAGCGGGTCGAGGTTGAAGCTGCCGAGCAGGAGGCGGCGGCCGTCCACCACCAGCGCCTTGGCGTGGTGGACCGACCGGCGCCACTCGAAGATGCGGACCCCGGCGCGCAGGAACTGGCGGTAGAGGCGCATGGTGGCGGGGCGGTGGAAGGGGACGTCGCTGCGGCCCGCCAGGAGCAGCGTCACCGCCACGCCGCGCCGGGCCGCGGCGGTGAGCGAGCGCACCAGCCGGCGGTCGGGGATGAAGTAGCCGTGGGCGAGGAGCACCTCGCGCTTCGCCCGGCCCACCGCCTTCACGTGCTGGCGGCGCAGGCGGCGGCCCCCGCCCAGCCCCGAGAGCGACACCCGGAGCGGCCCAGCCGGCGGGCGCGCGCGTGCTCCGGCGAGCCGCCGCTCGAGCCAGCCCACCACCGGCCCGCGGAGCTCGAGCGCGAGGTCGAGCCACGGCGCCGGTGGAGGGGCCGCGCGCGGCGCCTCCACCAGGGAGGCGCATCCGTAGGCGGCGCCGATGTTGAGGCCCCCCACGAAGCCCACCTCCCCGTCGACGAGCAGGAGCTTGCGGTGCGAGCGGCGCCAGCGGCCGAGCAGGAGCGAGAGGAGCGGGTGGTAGACCTGCACCGCGCACCCGGCCGCGCCGAGCACCACCTGCAGGTACCGGGAGTCGCGCGCGCTCCCGAAGCCGTCCACCACCACCGTCACCGCGACGCCGCGCCGGCCCGCCTCGGCGAGCGCCTCCACGAAGCGGGCCCCGACCTCGTCGAAGGTGAAGACGTAGACCTCGAGGTGGACGCTGCGCCGGGCCGCGGCGATGGCCGCGAGCATGCGCGGGAAGGCCTCGTCGCCGCCGTCGAGCAGCGCCGCGGTCTGTCCCGCGAGCGGCCTCCCGGCCGGGTCCCGGAGCTGGATCGCGTCCCCCATCGCGCGGATCGTACCGCTTGCCGCGCACGCGGTCGAACGGCTACCGTTCCCAGATGCCCGAGGAACCGGAGATCGACACCGATTCGCTCCGCGAGAAGATCGACGAGGAGCTGGAGAAGGAAGGGGGCGGGCTCTTGCGCGCCATCGCCCTCACCACCGCGCTCCTGGCGGCGCTCGCCGCCCTCGCCTCGCTGCGCGCCGGGGCCACCGTCAACGAGGCGCTCCGGCTCGAGACCGAGGCCACCCGCCTGCAGGCGGAGGCCTCCGACCAGTGGGCTTACTTCCAGGCCAAGGGGGTCAAGGGGGCGGTGCAGGACGCAGTGGGCGCCGCCTGGCGCGCCGCCGGCAAGGAGCCGCCGCCCGAGGTGGCCGCCGCGAGGACGCGCTACGCCGAGGAGCAGGACGGGATCGCGGAGAAGGCCAAGGAGAAGGAGCGCGCCCGCGACGAGCGGCAGGCCGAGGCGGCGCACCTCATGCACCAGCACCACCGCTACGCCGCCGTGGTCGCCTTCTTCCAGGTGGCCATCGCGCTCGGGGCGGTGGCGGCGCTCGCCCGCAGCCGCCCGCTCTGGTGGGGCTCGCTCGCGCTCGGTGCGGCCGGAGTGCTCACGGCCTCGTCGGTCCTGTTCCGGTAGCGATCTTCGCCGGGAGGCAGGGGCCCACCGGGCGGCCGAGGTCGACCAGCCCCTCCCGAGCCGGCTGCATCACGAGCCGCAGCGCGCCGAGCAGCGCCGACACGTCGTAGGGCTTCTCGATGATGGCGGCCGTGCCCTGCTCGTCCCGGGTCACCGGAAAGGCGGTGGTGAGGATGAGCGGCAGCTCGCGAAACCAGGGCTCGGACCGGAGTCGCCGCATGGTCTCGAGGGCGCCCGCGAGCGGATAGCCGACGTCGAGGATCACGGCTGCGGGGGCGCAGCCCGCGTCGACCAGTCGCTGCGCCTCGAGGTAGTCCTTGGCCGGGCAGGCGGCGAAGCCCTCCGCCTCGAGGATCTCTCGGAGCGTCTCGCGGATGCTCGCGTCGGTCTCGATGAGCAGCACGCGGGCGCAGGCCATGCCCGCAAGCTACCAACGCGGCCACTGCGGACCTAGCGCGGAGCCCTCGAGGCCCCGGCAGGGGAGGTCCGGGCCGCCCGTCCGCCCGTGTCGGAGCCGCTGTCTTCCGGGCGGGCGGCGGCTCGCCCGGGTGTTGCGCGACCGCTCGCGGCCTCGTAAGGGACCTTGGCCCTCATAACCGGGAGAGACCCGACCATGGAGCTCGGAAGCCTGTACCAGCGCATCGTCGAAGGCAGCCCGGACGCGGTCATCTTCGGCGACGCCAAGGGGATCATCCAGCTCTGGAACGCCGGCGCCCAGGCCATCTTCGGCTTCACCGCCGCCGAGGCGGTCGGCCAGTCGATGGACCTCATCATCCCGGAGCGGCTGCGGGCCCGCCACTGGGACGGGTACGACCGGGTGATGGTCACGGGCGAGTCGCGCTACGGGCACGGCGACCTCCTGGCGGTGCCGGCCATCACCAAGGACGGGCGCACCATCTCCATCGAGTTCACCATCCAGATGATGAAGGACGAGGCCGGCGCCATCCTCGGCCCGGTGGCGGTCATCCGCGACGTGACCCGGCGCTTCCAGCGGGACAAGGAGCTGGGCAAGCGGCTCAAGGAGCTGGAGGCCCGGCTCGCCGCGAAGGGGTAGCCGGCGCTACCCGCCGCCGGGGCCGCCGAGCCAGAGCTGCGGCACCGCCGAGGCGGGCAGGTAGAGCGGATGGCCCGGGCTCCCATCGGAGGTGAAGCGGACCACGTGGACCGGCGCCACGCGCGCGAGCAGCGCCGCCACCTCCTCGCCGCGCGCCGCGAGCTTGCCGTGCAGGCCCCAGGCGGCGACGACCAGGTCGGCCTCGCTCGCCGCCGCGAGGATGGTGCGGTCGTTGCGCCCCTCCTCCCCCGGCGCGTCGACCGGCGGGCTCCGGTAGAGCGCGGCCGGGTCGCTGGAGCGCAGCGCGAAGAGGTTCACCACGTCGAGGGCGCCGCAGCCCCAGGAGAGCGAGAAGTCGAAGCAGCGGCGCACCGTCGGGTCGAGGGTGCGCTCGTCGGCGGCGCTGGGGTTGAGCATCACCCAGAGGCAGCGGGGGCGGGAGCGATCCCAGACGCGCAGGAGCCGGTAGCGGTAGCGGCCGCACGCCGAGAAGTCGGCGGCGCTCTCCAGCCAGCGCGGCTCCACCCGCGGCTCTTCGGGCTCAGGCATCAGCACCGCGCACCCATGCACGCGCCCCTCTCCACCCCGGCGGACGTCGATGACGGTCCGCCCCGAGGATAGCCGATCGGCGCGGGTTGTCAGGAAACCGGCCGGGTCCTCAGCGGCAGCGCGCCACGCAGCCGGCGGCCTCGAGCGCGAGCCCCTCGCACTTGGGGGCGTATTCGGCGGCGGCGGCCCAGCAGCGGTCGCGCGGGCCGAGGCAGCTCGCGGCGCAGGCGGCCGCGGGGGCCGCCCCCGCCTGGCTCCAGGCCTCGCCCCCGGCGAGGCGATCGAGGTCGGAGAGCGAGCGCCGCAGCTCGCCGAGCCGCTGCTCGGCCTCCGCCCGCCGCGAAGGCTCGAGGAGCGGCAGCAGCGCCGAGGAGACCGAGCCGAGCTCCTGCCCGGTCGAGAGCGCCCGCACCGCCTCCGCCCGGCGCGGCCCGGCGCCGATGGCCGTCCGCAGCTCCTCGCTCGAATCCTGGAGGGCCCGCGCCAGCACCGCCCCGCGCTGCTCCAGCGACCGCCGCAGCTCGGCCCGCGCCGCCGGGGCGCGGTACCCGCGGCCGGCCAGGAACCGGCTCGAGTGGCGCGCCAGCACCGCCGCCACCACCGCGGCCCCGCCGAGCAGCGCGGCCACCACCACGGCGAGGAGGACCGAGCGGATCGACACTCCTTCCCATTACCCGGCGGCCGGCCCGCAGTCACCCCCT
This sequence comes from Anaeromyxobacteraceae bacterium, assembly GCA_035656915.1. GTDB lineage: Bacteria > Myxococcota > Myxococcia > Myxococcales > Anaeromyxobacteraceae > Anaeromyxobacter_B. The sequence continues at coordinate 29,582 of DASRRJ010000021.1, read as the reverse complement.
GCGCGCGTGCGGATTGCCTCTCCGTGAACCATCCCCCATTTCGGCCGCTCGCCCGCGCCGCGTTCGCGTAACAATCAGGTCCTTCGCCGCGCGCGTGGCGCGGCAGGGGGTGCCCGGCGGATGCGCATCGGGGTGTTGCGGGAGACGGCGCGGGGCGAGCGGCGGGTGGCGCTGGTCCCGGACGTGGTGTCGCGGCTCCGGAAGCTCGGGCTGGAGGTGGCGGTGGAGCGCGGCGCCGGGCTCCCGGCCGGGCTCCCCGACGCGGCTTACGAGGCCGCGGGCGCGGTCCTGGCCGCCACGCCCGCCGAGGTCCTCTCGGGCGCGGCGCTCTGGCTCGCGGTGCAGCCGCCGCGGCCGGAGGACGTGGAGCTGCTCGCGGAGGGCGCGGCGCTGGTGGGCTTCCTCCCCCAGGCGGCGCGGGCGGGGCTCCTGCCGGCGCTGGCGCGGCGGCGCGCCAGCGCGCTCGCCATGGAGCTCGTGCCGCGCATCACCCGCGCCCAGTCGATGGACGCGCTCTCGTCCCAGGCCACCCTCGCCGGCTACAAGGCGGTGCTCCTGGGCGCCTCGGCCCTGGGCAAGATCCTCCCCATGCTGACCACCGCCGCCGGCACGCTCGCCCCGGCCAAGGCCTTCGTGCTCGGCGCCGGCGTGGCGGGGCTGCAGGCCATCGCCACCGCGCGCCGGCTCGGGGCGGTGGTCTCCGCCTTCGACGTCCGCCCGGCGGTGAAGGAGCAGGTGCAGTCGCTCGGCGCCACCTTCGTGGCTGCGGCCCCGGTGCAGGCAGAGGGGCAGGGCGGCTACGCCAAGGAGCTCGCCGAGGAGCAGCAGCGGCTGGTGCTGGAGGCGGTGGGGAAGCACGTGGTCGACCAGGACCTGGTCATCACCACCGCGCAGGTGCCGGGGCGGCCGGCGCCGCGCCTCCTCACCGCCGCCATGGTGCGATCCATGAAGCCGGGCGCGGTCATCGTGGACCTCGCCGCCGAGAGCGGCGGGAACTGCGAGCTCACCCGCGCCGGCGAGACGGTGGAGGAGGCCGGGGTCACGGTGATGGGGCCGGTGAACCTGCCCGCCACCGTGCCGCTCCACGCCAGCCAGATGTACGCGCGGAACCTGCTCGCGCTGGTGCAGCACCTGGTGAAGGACGGCCGGCTGGTCCTCGACCTCGCCGACGAGATCACCGGGGCGATGACGGTGGTGTGCGCCGGGGAGGCACGGAGGCCATGACCTTTCTCTCGCTCTACGTCTTCGTGCTGGCGGGGTTCGTCGGCTACCAGGTGATCACCCGGGTGCCGACGCTGCTCCACACGCCGCTCATGAGCGCCACCAACGCCATCAGCGGCATCTCGCTGGTCGGCTCGCTGGTGGCCGCCGGAGCGCGCGAGAGCACCGTGGCGACCGTGCTCGGCACCGTCGCGGTGACCTGCGCCACCATCAACGTGGTGGGCGGCTTCCTCATCACCGACCGGATGCTGAAGATGTTCCACACCAAGGAGAAGCCGCCGCGGGAGGTGAAGAAGTGAGCACCCGCGAGCTGCTCATCCAGGCGACCTACCTCGTCGCCTCGGTGCTCTTCATCCTCGGCCTGCGCTCCCTGACCGCGCCCGCCACCGCCCGGCGGGGCATGCAGCAGGCGGCGCTCGGCATGCTCCTGGCGATCGTCGGGACCCTGCTCCACCAGCAGATCGTCGACTACCGCTTCATCCTGCTCGGGCTCGTGCTCGGCTCCGCCATCGGCTACCCGCTCGGCATGTTCGTGCCCATGACCGCCATGCCGCAGCGGATCGCCATCAGCCACATGTTCGGCGCGCTGGCGGCCACGCTGGTGGGCGTCTCCGAGTTCTACAACGCCGGCAACGGCGTCCGGGTGGAGCACGCCCGCATGGCGGCGCTCGGCTTCGAGGTGCTCTTCGGCGCCATCACCGTCACCGGCAGCTTCATCGCCTTCGGGAAGCTGCAGGAGCTGCTCCCGGGGCGGCCACTCACCTTCCGCGGCCAGAACGCCGTGAACGGGCTCCTCTTCGCCGCCACCGTGGCGCTCTTCGTCTGGCTGGTGGTCGCGCCGGCCACCCCGGCCGCCTTCTACCTCATGGCCGGGCTCTCGCTGGTGGTGGGGGTGTCGCTGGTGCTGCCCATCGGCGGCGCCGACATGCCGGTGGTGCTGTCGCTGCTCAACAGCTACGCCGGCCTCGCCTCCAGCGCCACCGGCTTCGCCATCGGCAACAACGTGCTCATCATCGCCGGGGCGCTCGACGGCGCCTCCGGCTTCATCCTCTCCGTCGCCATGTCGAAGGCCATGAACCGCTCCTTCGGCAACGTCCTCTTCGGCGCCTTCGGCGCGCCGGTGGAGGGGGCGAAGAAGCTGGCCGAGGGTCAGGCGGTGCGCGCCGTCACCGCCGAGGACGCCGCCATCCAGCTCGCCTTCGCGCGCAAGGTGATCGTGGTGCCCGGCTACGGCATGGCGGTGGCCCAGGCGCAGCACCAGGTCCGCGAGCTGGCCGACCTCATCGAGAAGAACGGCGGCGAGGTGCTCTACGCCATCCACCCGGTGGCCGGGCGCATGCCGGGCCACATGAACGTGCTCCTGGCCGAGGCCGACGTGCCCTACGACCGGCTCAAGGACATGGAGGAGGTGAACCACGAGTTCCAGAACGCCGACGTGGCGCTGGTGATCGGCGCCAACGACGTGGTCAACCCGGCGGCGAAGAACGACAAGGGCAGCCCCATCTACGGGATGCCCATCCTGGCGGTGGAGGACGCGAAGAGCGTCATCGTGCTCAAGCGCTCCATGAGCCCGGGGTTCGCCGGCATCGAGAACGAGCTCTTCTACGCTCCCCGCACCTCGATGCTGTTCGGCGACGCCAAGGCCTCCCTGAGCAGGTTGGTGGCCGAGATCAAACAGCAATCCTGAATGAGTTTACGCTCAGTCATGGCACCAACGAGGCGGGTTTCTTGCACCCGTGGGAGGCTTGCCTATACTCGCGCACTTCCGGGTTGGAGGTGCGCAGGTGGACGATCGCAACGTCGCGGCCCTCGTCGAGCGCTTCGGAGTCGGCAGCCAGCGCTCGCGCGGGGTGCTGGTCGTGGACGACGAGCCCTTCAACCTCCAGGTGCTGCGGGTGCTCCTCGAGGACGCCTGGACGGTGCACCAGGCCGAGTCCGGCGAGGAGGCCCTCGCCGTCGCCACCCGCGAGCGGCTCGACGTGGTCATCACCGATCAGCGCATGCCGGGCATGACCGGCGTGGAACTGCTCGAGGAGCTGCGGGTCCGGGGCCACGACGCGGCAGGGGTGGTGCTCACCGGCTACGCGGACATGCAGGCCCTCGAGCGGGCCATCAACCGCGCCCAGGCCTTCCGCTTCCTGCGCAAGCCGTGGGAGCCGGCCGACATCCTCCAGGCGGTGGAGGCGGCGAGCGACCTGGTCTCGCAGCGGCGGACCGTCCGGCTCCTGCTGGAGCTCCTGGCGCGGCGCAGCGAGGAGCTGCAGGACTCGCTCGACCGGCTCGGCGAGCAGCAGCGGATGCTCCTCGACCTGGAGCGGCTCGGCACCATCGGCCAGCTCACGGCTGGGGTGACCCATGACCTCCGGAACCTGATGGTCGGGCTGCGGGCCGCGGAGTGGGAGCTGTCCCAGGCCAGCGCCTCCCCGGAGCTGCGGGAGACCTTCACCGCCTGCCTCGCCGGGGCGGACGACCTGAGCCGCACCCTCGCCGCCCTCCACGGCTACGCGCGCGCCGGGCTCGCGGTCGAGCTCGCCCCGCTGGAGCCGGCGCGGGTGATCACCGACGCGCTGGCGATCACGCGCATGGACCGGCTGTTCCAGCTGCGGGACGTGGTCTGCGATCTCCCCGCGGAGCTGCCTGCGGTGCGGGCCGACCGCCAGAAGCTCACCCAGGTGATGGTGAACCTGGTCCGCAACGCGCTGCAAGCCACCAGGGAGCGGGCCACGGTGCGGGTCTCGGCCCGCGTCCGCGACGGCGAGGTCGAGCTCGCCGTGGAGGACCAGGGCCCCGGCATCGCGCCCGCCGTGCGCGAGCGGCTCTTCCAGCCGTTCGCGTCGGGCAAGGGGCAGGAGGGGCTGGGGCTCGGGCTCTACATGGCGCGGCTCATCGTGGAGTCGCACCGGGGCCGGATCGGGGTGAGCGACCGGCCGGGTGGCGGCGCGCGCTTCGAGGTGTCGCTGCCGGTCGCCGCGGCGAACGGCTGAAATCCACGCTGCACCGGGAGGACCCATGGATCTCGAGGGACGGAGCGACGAGCTGACCGGAGCGCTTCAGGGCGGCGGGGCGGCGGCGCCGGAGGCGATCGCGGGGGCGCCAGCGGCGGCCGTCAACGATCCGGCCGCGGCACCGGGGGAGCCGCGCATCCGCACCTACGAGGAGCTCGACGGCGCCGAGGGGCGGGGAGTGTTCTTCCGGCCGCAGCGCTTCACCGCGGCGGACTTCGCGCCGCTGCGGTGCGCGGTGGCGGTCTCGATGGGGAGCAAGCTCCGTACCTGCCCGGTTCGCGACGTCTCCGAGAGCGGCGTGGCCTTCGCCTGGCCCGAGGGCGAGCCGGTTCATCCCGGGCAGCGCCTCCAGCTCACGCTCCGCTTCGACGCCCACGAGGCGTTCCGCGGAGAAGGCCACGTCGGCTCGGTGCGCGAGCAGGATGGCCTCACCGTGGTGGGCGTCTCGTTCCAAGACTTCCTCCTCGACGTGGACGAGCTGCTCGACCTGAGGAACGTCCGGGCCTGGAGCGGCGGCGCCGCTGGCGGGCGGGCCAGCGAGAGGCCGTGGCGGCTCGAGGGCGGCCAGCGGTTCAAGTCGCTGGTCTCCGAGTTGCGCCTGTTCCTCGAGGACGCGGAGGAGGAGCTGGGCGCGCTGGAGCGGGAGCTGCCCTGGCACGTGCTCCACGGCCCGGATCACCCCGCCCGGCTGGCGCTGATCTCCCGGCTTCGCGCCGGCTTCGTCGCCGACGCGGTGCAGCTGACCGAGGAGATCGACGACGCCGTCAGGGAATTGCCGGGCGGGCACCTGAGCCCGGTCGCGAAGGAGTGGTCGCTCCGGAGCGGGCACCGGTTCCTCATGCAGGCGCCCATCCTCCACCGGGCGCGCCACAAGCCCTTCGGCTACCCGGGGGACTACGAGGTCATGAACTTCATCTACGACCGCAGCTTCGAAGGGGCCACGCTCTTCGCCCGAGCGGTCAGCCTGGCCTTCACCCACACCCGGGCGGCCCAGGCGGTGCGCTACCGCAAGGACCTGGTGAAGCGGCAGCTCTCCGCGCTGCTGTCGCGCCGGGCGGGCTCGGCCACGCCGGTGCGGGTGCTCTCGATCGCCGCCGGGCCGGCGCAGGAGCTCTGCGAGCTCCTCGACGAGACGGAGGAGCTGCCGGCGTCCCTGGAGGTGGTGCTCTTCGAGCAGGACAAGAACGCGCTGACGCACGCCTGGCGGCGCCTCCAGTCGCGAGTGGAGGCCCGCTTCGCGGGCTCCGTCCGGCTCACCTTCCTCCACGAGTCGATCAAGCGCCTCCTGCGGGACACCGAGCTCTTCGCGCCCTTCGGCCGCTTCGACTTCATCTACTCCTGCGGCCTGTACGACTACCTCGCCCAGCGCACCGCGGTGGTCCTGACCCGCCACCTCGCCGAGAGCGCCGCGGCCGGCGCGCAGGTGCTCGTCGCCAACATGGTGGACCACCCCACCCGCTGGATCATGGAGCACCACCTCGAGTGGCCGCTCATCTACCGAACCCGCGAGGAGCTGCTCGAGATCGGGAGGCGCGCGGTCCCCGCGGCGCGGCTCCGGCTGCTCGAGGAGGAGAGCGGCGCCAACCCCTTCCTCGAGCTGGTGCGCGGCTGACCGTGGACGTCGCGACCAGGGACCTCGAGGAGCGCTGGCAGAGGTGGCTCGTCCGCCGGAATCGTCGCTCGCTCCGCATCGCGCTCTACATCGGCCTCTCGCTCTATCCCGCGTTCGGCCTGCTCGACGTCCTCGTCGGCCGTCCGGTGCTGCTGTGGCTCTGGGCCACGCGCGTGCTCTTCGTGGCGTTGACGCTCGCCCTCTTCCCGCTGCTGCGGACGCGCTTCTTCGAGCGATGGGGCGACCTGCTCGGCGTCGGCTACCTGTGGGCGGCGGCGGGCGGGATCGCGGTGATGACCACGTACATGGGCGGCCTCGCCTCTCCCTACTACGCCGGGCTGACCATGACCGTGGTCGCCGCGGGGCTGCTCTTCATGTGGCCTCCGACGCTGGTGGTGCTGGCGCACTCCGCCATCGTCGGCGGCTTCGTGATCCTCAACGTGACGCTGGGGCGGATCGGGCCGCGCTTCGAGGCCACCTCGAACCTGATGTTCCTCTCCTCCACCGCCCTCATCGCCGCCGCGGGCCAGATCCTCGCCTTCCGCTCCCAGCGCGAGCAGGTGCTGCAGCGGGTCCAGCTGGAGCGCGCCACCGCGAGGCTCGAGCAGGCCCACGCCGAGCTGCAGCAGCTCGACCGCTTCAAGTCGCGCTTCTCCGCCAACATGACCCACGAGCTGCGCACCCCGCTCGCCATGGTGCTCACCCCGCTCGAGCTGATGCTGCAAGGCGAGGTCGGGGAGTTCACCGAGGCGCAGCGCAGCTCCTTCCAGGCGATGTTCAAGAGCGCGCTCAAGCTGCTCAAGATCGTGAACGACCTGCTCGACCTCTCGCGCCTGGAGGAGAGCCGGCTGCGCCTCGAGGTGGGGGAGCACGACCTGGTGGCCCAGCTCGTCAGCCTCACCGAGGACTCGCAGGTGCTGGCGCGGCGCAAGTCGATCGAGCTCGAGCTCCGCCCTCCCTCCGCCGCCACCGTCGCCGTCTGGTACGACCTCGAGCGCATGGAGCGGGTCTTCGTGAACCTGCTCTCGAACGCCATCAAGTTCACCCCGCCCGGCGGCCACGTCACGGTGGCCGTGGAGGATGGGGCGGACGCGGTGGCGGTGACGGTGGCCGACGACGGGCCGGGCTTCCCGCCCGAGCTGGCGACGCGCATCTTCGAGCGCTTCTACCAGGTGGACATGGCGGGCACCCGGCAGTTCGGCGGCGCCGGCATCGGGCTCGCCCTGGCGCGCGAGCTGGTGGCGCTGCACGGCGGCGCCATCCGGGCCGAGAGCGACGGCCGGCGCGGCGCCCGCTTCACCGTCACCCTGCCGAAGGGGCGCAGCCACCTCCGCCCCGACGCCCCCGCCCCGGTGCACCCCGGGGAGGAGGGCCATGACGGCGACGCCGGGCTCGACTGGGCGGTGCAGCTCTCGTCGCGGCGCGAGTTCCGGCTCCTCGACATCGAGGAGGCCGCCGAGCGGCGCGTGGTCGAGCGCGACCTCGACGAGGGGGCCCGCCCCTACACCGCGGTGGTGGTCGAGGACAGCCCGCAGATCGTCCGCCTGGTACACATGGCGCTGCGGCGCCAGTTCAAGCTGCTCGCCGCGCCCGATGGGCTGAAGGGGCTCGAGATGGTCCGGCGCGAGCAGCCGAGCCTGGTGGTCACCGACCTCATGATGCCCGGCATCGACGGGCTCGAGCTCACCCGGCGACTGCGCGAGGATCCCGCCACCCGGCACGTCCCCATCCTCATGCTCACCGCCCGCGGCGATCTGGAGGACCGGGTGCTCGGGCTCGAGACCGGCGTGAGCGCCTACCTCACCAAGCCCTTCTCGCCCAAGGAGCTCGTCACCTGCGCCCGGCAGCTGGTGCAGGCGGAGGAGGAGACCGCCGAGCTGGTGCTGACGCAGCGGATGGAGTCGCTCGAGATCGTCGCGGCCGGCCTGGCGCACGAGATGAACAACCCGCTCAACTACGTGAAGAACGCGCTCGGGCGGGTGAAGCTCGACGCCGAGGAGGCGCTCTCGCTGGCCGGCGCCGCGGCGGAGCGGCCGCTCGACCCCGCCGAGCGGGAGCGGCTCGCCGGCCTGGCGGCCCGGGTACGCGAGCTGCTCGGGGTCGCCGACTCGGGCCTGCGGCGCATCGGCGGCACGGTGGAGCTGATGGGGCGGTACGGCCGCGCCGGCTTCCGGCGCGAGCAGGTGCTCATCGACGCCTGGGAGGCGGTGCGCACGGTGGTGGCGGTGGTGCTCCCGGCGACCGGGCGAGACGCCACGGTGGAGTGCGACCTCCAGGGCGACGGCACCCTGGAGTGCGTGCCGGAGGAGTTCAACCAGGTGCTCACCAACCTGGTGCAGAACGCCATCGAGGCGGTGCCCGAGGGGAGCGGCCGGGTGCTGCTGCGCGGCGAGCTGGACGGGCCGTCGCTCCGGCTGTCGGTGCGCGACAACGGCCCCGGGGTGCCGCCGGAGGTGCGCGCGCGGCTCTTCACGCCCTTCTACACGACCAAGGGGCCGGGCCGCGGCACCGGCCTCGGGCTCACCATCGCCCGGCGGGTGGTGCAGAGCCTGGGCGGCACGCTGCAGCTCGCCAGCGCGCCGGGCGAGGGCGCCGAGTTCGTGGTCCGCGTCCCGCGAAAAAAGCGCCCTGCGTGACAGCGATCAACGTCATCGGCGACCCGGGCGTGACATAGGTGCTCGACTGCCCGCCACGGGTGGCGGGTTCCCACTCTCCGGATCCAAGGGGATCATCGAATGCGCCTCGTCCGCCTCGCCGCCGTCCTCGCGACCTCCATCGCGCCTCTCGCCGCGTTCGCGGCGGGTGGCCACGACGCCCTGAGCTGCTCGGGCTGCCACTCCATCCACGCCGCCAAGGGCGAGATCATCTTCGCGGTGGAGGCCAACAAGTCGGCCACCAACCGCGAGAACAAGGCGGTGAGCGGCTCATCGGCGCTCTGCCTCGCCTGCCACAAGGACGGCGGGATGGCGACCTCCATCTCGTCGCACATGAGCCATCCTTACGGCATGGACCAGGTGAACGCCAAGGTGGCGAAGGTGCCGGGCGAGCTGATGCGCGGCGGCCGCTTCGAGTGCCTCGGCTGCCACGACCCGCACCCGTCGAACCCCTATTACAAGTACCTGCGCGTCGACACCGCCAAGGGCCAGAAGATGGAGCTGTTCTGCGGCGTGTGTCACCCGAACAAGGCCGACGACGCCACCGCCGCCGCCAAGCCGGCGCTCTTCACCTCGATGGACGAGACCGGCAACCGCGTGCTCGCCGCGTCCGACGGCAGCGCCCCGGCCCGCAAGAGCGTGAAGGCGCCCGCCAAGGCCCAGAAGCTCCCCGCCAAGAAGGCCAAGAAGGGCAAGGCCACCAAGGCCGCGGCCGTCGCCGAGCCGGTCGCCGCCCCGGCCGAGCCGGCCGCCCAGTAGCCGCGGCTTCGCCGAGGTCGTCCCAGGAGGCCCCCGAGGAACCGGGGGCCTCTTTCATTTTCGGCGGGACCTGCTGTCCCGCCCCTCCGGCTCGGAGCGGGCGCGACGACACCCATCGTCAAAAATGGCTCCTTGCGCAGTCCCGCCTCTCTCCCCTATGAGAGTGGGACACCTCCGAGGAGATCCGCCCGCTTGCCCGCGAACTCGCGCCACCACGTCCTGCTGGTCCGGGCCGGGGCTCGGGTCTGCGCCCTCCCGATCGCGGACGTGATCGAGACCTTCCGGCCGCTGCCGGTGAGCCCGCTCGCGGCCACGCCGCCCTTCGTGCTCGGAGTGGCGGTGGTGCGCGGCGAGCCGGCCCCGGTGATCTCCCTGGGGCAGCTCCTCTCGGGCACGTCCGGGCCGCCTCCATCGCGCTTCGTCGGCGTGCGCTGCGGGGCGCGGGTGGCGGCGCTGGCGGTCGAGGCGGTGCTCGGCGTCTCGGCGCTCCCGGACGGCCTCGCGCCCGGTCTGCCGCTGCTCGAGCAGGCCGGTGGCGCGGCCGTGGAGGCGGCGGGGGTGCTGGGGAGCGAGCTGCTGCTCCTGCTGCGGTCGGCGCGCGTCGTGCCGGAGGAGTGCTGGGCCGCCCTGGCGGCCGAGGTCGCTACCCGGTGAGCGCCGGCCTCGATCGGCCGCAGCTCGAGCGGCTCCGCCGGGCGGTCGCCCGCCGGCTCGGGCTCCAGCTCGACGACGGCAAGCTCGACGAGCTGGCGCGCGTCGCGACGCGCCGGCTCTCGACCCTGGGTAGCCCCCCGGCGGACCGCTGGCTCGAGCAGGTGGAGGCCGGCCATGGCCCCGAGCTCGACGCGCTGGCCGAGCGGCTCACGGTGGGCGAGACCTACTTCTTCCGCAACTGGAACGACCTGCGCGCGTTCCTCGGCGCGGTGATCCCGGAGCGCGTCCGCGCCCGCGGCGCCGAGCGTCGGCTGCGGATCCTCTCGGCCGGGTGCGCCTCCGGCGAGGAGCCCTACACCCTCGCCATGCTGGTCCGGCAGGTGCCGGAGCTCGAGCGGTGGGACCTCGCCATCCGCGGTGTGGACCTCAACCCGGCGGCGCTGGCGCGGGCGGTCTCGGGGCGCTACTCGCGCTGGTCGCTGCGCCAGACCCCGCCCGAGCTGCAGCGCCGCTTCTTCCAGCAGGACCGCCACGAGTTCCGCCTCGTCGACGAGGTCCGGGCGATGGTGCGCTTCGAGCAGGCCAACCTGGTCGAGGGCGACCCGCGGATCTTCGCGCCGGCCTCCTGGGACGTCATCTTCTGCCGGAACGTGACCATGTACTTCGGCCGCGAGGTGGCGCGCCGGGTGGTCGACCGGCTCGCCTCGTCCCTCGCCCCAGGGGGCTTCCTCTTCCTCGGGCACGCGGAGACGCTGCGCGGCCTCTCGACGCGCTTCCACCTGCGCCAGTCGCACGACACCTTCTACTACCAGGTGCGCGGCGAGGACGAGGCGGAGCGGCCCCCGCCGCCGCCCGCGCCGATGGTGGCGCCGGATGCGCCCGAGGCGCCGCCGGAGCGCGCGCCCGCGGAGGCGCAGGCGCCCGAGGTCGCCTGGCTGCAGGCGATCCACGACGCCAGCCAGCGGATCGCCGCCCTGTCCGTCAGCGCCGCGCCGTCGCCCGCACCGCCGCCGCCCCCGGCCGCGCCCGGCCACTCGGTGGCGCGGGCGCTCGAGCTCTTCGGCCGCGAGCGCTTCGGGGACGCGCTCTCCGCGCTCGGCTCGCCGGCGCTCGAGGAGGAGCGCGATCCCGACGTGCTGCTGCTCAGGGCGGTGCTCCTCTCCGCTGGCGGCGACCACGCCGGGGCGGAGCGGGTCTGCGGTCGCATCCTCGAGCTGGACGAGCTCAGCGCCGAGGCGCATTACCTGCTCGCGCTCTGCCGGGAGCAGGCCGGCGACCTGCCCGCGGCAGCCGACCAGGACCGGTACGCCGCCTACCTCGACCCGACCTTCTCCATGCCCTGCCTCCACCTCGGCCTGATGGCGAAGCGGCGCGGGGACGCGGCGGCGGCCCGACGCGAGCTGTCGCGGGCGGCGGTGCTCCTCCCGGCCGAGGAGGCCTCGCGCATCCTGCTGCTCGGCGGCGGCTTCAGCCGCGACGCGCTCGCCGAGCTCTGCCGCGCCGAGCTGCGCGCCAGCGGAGGTGAGACGTGAGCTCCACTCCCTCCGATCGCGGCGCCGCCGCGCTGCGAGAAGCCTTCGACGCCTCCTTCGCCGCCGCGCCCGAGGACGCGCGGCGGGAGCAGGTGGCCCTCCTGCGGCTCCGCGCGGGCGGCGAGGAGCTGGCGCTCCGGGTCCTCGAGACCGGGGGGCTGGTGGCGCTCGGCCGGCTCACGCCGTTGCCCGCCCGCCGCCCGGAGGTCCTCGGCCTGACGGGGCTGCGCGGCGGCCTGCTCCCGGTCTTGGACCTCGCCCGGCTGCTCCGGTTGCCCGGCCAGGGCGCGCCGCGCTGGATGGTGCTGGCCGGGTCGGGGGAGGAGCGGGTGGGGCTCGCCTTCGACGAGTTCCAGGGGCACGCGCGGGTGCTCCCCGGCGAGCTCCACGCGGCGCCGGCCTCGCCGCGCCTCCACCTTCGCGAGGTGGTCGAGCTGCACGGCCGGCCGGTGCCGGTCCTGGCCATCCCCTCGCTCCTGCACGCCGTCCTCGGACACTGACTATGGAGAAGCCCATGGGTCGCAGCCTGACTTACTCGCAGAAGCTGGCGCTCGGATTCGGGGCGGTGGTGGCGGTGGCGTTGATCGTGGCCGCCGTGGCGGTGCTGGCGTTGCGCGAGGTGGTCACGCGCAAGGACCAGGTCATCGACGTGGCGGCGCAGCGGCTGGTCCACTCCGAGCGGCTCCACTCCGACAGCGCCCGCAAGGCCGCCGAGACGCGGGCCTACCTCATGAGCGGCGATCCGAAGTACCTGGCGGCGGTCCACGCCACCCGGGCCCGCTTCCGCGCCAACCTCGACAACCTCACGCGCGAGGTGCAGACCGCCGAGGGCGCCGCGCTGCTCAAGGAGGTGGACCGGATCGAGGAGCTGCACGACCGGGCGGTGGAGGCCATCCTGGCGCAGCCCGTCACCCGCGAGAGCATGCCGCTCCTGGCGGCCCGCACCGAGCGGGAGGTGCGCCCGCTGCGCGATCAGCTCGACCAGGCCATCGACGCCTTCGTGGCCCGCGAGGACAAGCTGCTGCAGGACGGCCGCGCCGAGTCCACCGAGGTCGCCCGCAGCGCGAGCCGCTGGGTCCTCGTCCTCTCCGGCGTGGGGGTGCTCCTGGCCGCGCTGGTGGCGGCGCTCCTGGCGCGCACCCTCGCGAAGCAGATCTCCACCGCGGCGCGGCACGTCCAGACCTCGTCGGCGGAGCTGCAGGCGGCCGCCGGGCAGCAGGCGACCGGCGCGAAGCAGCAGGCCACCGCCATGGCCGAGATCACCACCACCATCACCGAGCTGCTCGCGACCTCCCGCCAGATCGCCGAGAGCGCCAAGCGGGTGGCCGGCATCGCCGCCGAGACGGCCACGGCGGCGCGCGCCGGCGATCAGACCCTGCAGCGCAGCCAGGACTCGGTGGGCAGCATCCGACGGCAGGTGGAGCTCATCGTGAACCACATGCTCGAGCTCGGCCGCAAGTCGCAGCAGATCGGGAGCATCCTCGAGATCATCGACGAGCTGGCGGAGCAGACCAACATCCTCGCCATCAACGCCACCATCGAGGCGGCGGGTGCGGGCGAGTCGGGGAAGCGCTTCGCGGTGGTGGCGGAGGAGATCCGCAAGCTGGCGGATCGGGTCGGCGGCTCCACCAAGGACATCCGCGCCCTCATCGACGAGGTGCGCTCGGCGGTGAACACCACCGTGATGGCCACCGAGAGCGGCTCCAAGGCGGTGGAGACCGGGGCGCGGCAGTTCACCGAGGTGACGGCGGTCTTCGGGCAGATCGCGCGGCTGGTCTCGACCACCACCGACGCCGCCCGGGAGATCGAGCTCTCCACCAAGCAGCAGACGAGCGCGGTGGAGCAGGTGAACTCGGCCATCTCCAACGTGGCGCAGGCCACCCGCGAGGCGGAGGCGAGCTCGGGCCAGGCGCTCGAGACCGCCTCGCTGCTCGCCACCATGTCGAGCGACCTCGCCCGGCTGGTGCAGAGCCGGGACGCGGCCTGAGCGGATGGCCCGGGATCGCTACAAGTACTTCCGGATCGAGGCGCGCGAGCTGCTGGAGGGGCTCTCGCGCGGCCTCCTCGATCTCGAGCGCGCCCCGGCGGACGCGGAGCTGCTCGCCCGCCTGCTGCGGCTCGCCCACACGCTCAAGGGAGCGGCCCGGGTGGTGCAGCAGCAGGCAATCGGCGAGCTGGCCCACCGGGCCGAGGAGGCGCTCGCCCCGCACCGCGAGCCGGGCTCCGCCCCGGTCTCGCGCGAGGAGGTCGACCTGCTCCTGCGGCTGCTCGACCGGATCTCGGCCGAGGTGAGCGCGCTCGAGCAGCCTGCGCCGCAGGCGGTGGACAGGCCGGCCCCGGCGCCCGCCGAGCCGGCCGCCGACGGGTTCGAGAGCGTCCGCGTGGACGTCCGCGAGCTCGACGTCCTGCTGGCCTCGGTGGTCGAGTCGGCGGTGCAGGTCGGCGCGCTGCGCCGGCAGCTCTCGCGGCTCGACCACGTCCGGGAGGTGGCGCGGGCGCTGCAGTCCCAGCTCGCGGCGCCGCGCGCGGAGGCGGCGGGCCAGGTGGCGGTCTCGCGCCGGGCGGCGCCGTTGCTGCAGGAGCTGCGCCGCGCCCTGGGGGAGGCCCACCAGCACCTCGCGACGCGCGCCGACCAGGCCGAGCGGGAGCTCGGGCAGCTCCGCACCTCCGCCGACCGCCTGCGGCTCCTGCCGTCTCGCGCCCTCTTCGGCCCGCTGGAGCGCGCCGTGCGCGACGCCGCCCGGCTCCTCGACCGCCAGGTGCGCTTCGAGGTGGCGGGCGGCGAGGTGCGGGTCGAGGCCAACGTCCTCGCGGCCGTCCGCGACGCCCTCCTGCACGTGGTGCGCAACGCGGTGGCGCACGGGACCGAGCCGGTCTCGGCCCGGCACGCGCGCGGCCTGCCGGCGGCGGGCTGCGTCCGGCTGGAGGTGGAGCGGCGCGGCTCGCGGGTGGCCTTCACCTGCCGCGACGACGGGCCGGGGCTCGATCTCGAGCGGCTGCGGGCGGCCGCGGCGCGCAAGGGGCTGATCCCGGCGGGCGCCCCGCTCGACGAGCCCGCCGCCGTCGCCCTGCTGCTGCGCGGCGGGCTCTCCACCAGCCCCGGCGTGGACGACGTCTCCGGTCGCGGGGTGGGGCTCGACGTCGTCCGCGACGTGGCGGCGCGGCTCAAGGCCGACCTCGCCCTGCGCAGCGAGCCGGGGTGGGGGCTGGTGGTCGAGCTCTGCGTGCCGGTGTCGCTGACCGCCATGACCGCCCTGCTGCTGCAGGCGGGCGGGGCCACCGTGGCGCTGCCGCTGGAGGCCGTCACGCAGTCGATCTACCTCTCGCCCGAGCGGGTGGCGCGCCGGGGCGCGGGCGAGGGGATCTCCCACGGCGGGGAGCTCATCCCGTTCCTCCCGCTCGGCCGGGCGCTCCGTCAGCCGGAGCCCGCGGCGCAGCGGCGAGCCTGGTCGGCCGTGGTGGTGCGCGCGCCGGGCGGGCTGCTCGCGGTCGGCGCCGATCGGCTGCTCGGGACCGCCGAGGTGGTGGTGCGGCCGCTCTCGCCCTGGCTCGAGGCCGAGCCGTCGATCGCCGGCGCCTCCCTCGACGCCGAGGGGACCCCGCAGCTGGTGCTCGAGCCGGCGGGGCTCCTGGCCGCGGCGGAGGCCGACCGGAGCGGGACGGAGACCGACAAGGCCGAGCCCGCCCCGCCCATCCTGGTGGTGGACGACTCGCTCACCACCCGCATGCTGGAGCAGAGCATCCTCGAGTCGGCGGGGTACGAGGTGGAGCTGGCGGTCTCGGCCGAGGAGGCGCTCGAGAAGGCGCACCAGCGCCGCTACGGGCTCTTCGTGGTGGACGTGGAGATGCCGGGCATGGACGGGTTCGAGTTCGTGCGGACCACCCGCGCCGACCCCCGCACCGCCGCCACCCCCGCCATCCTGGTCACCTCGCGGTCGGCCGAGGAGGATCGCCGGCGCGGCGCGGCCGCGGGGGCGAGCGCCTACGTGGTGAAGGGCGAGTTCGACCAGGGGCGCCTGCTCGAGCTCATCGAGGAGCTGCTCGCATGACCCGCCCCGTCCGCGTGCTCGTCGTCGAGGACTCCCTCACCATCCGCAAGCGCCTGGTGGAGGTGCTGGCGGAGGATCCGGAGCTGGAGGTGGTGGGAGAGGCGGCGGACGGGCGCCGCGGGGTGGAGCTCTGCGAGCGGCTCCGGCCCGACGTGGTGACGCTCGACATGATGATGCCGGTGATGACCGGGCTCGAGGCGGCCGAGCGCATCATGGCCTTCTGCCCCACGCCGATCCTGGTGGTCTCGGCCTCCACCAACCGCGGCGAGCTCTTCCGCACCTACGACGCCCTCGCCGCGGGCGCCATCGACGTGCTCGACAAGCCTACCGGTGGCGAGCCGGCGGAGGGGTGGGAGCGGCAGCTGCGGGCCACGGTGAAGCTGGTCTCGCGGATCAAGGTCATCACCCACGTGCGCGGCCGCCTCGCCGCCGCCGCGCGCGGCGGGGTCCTGGACGGGCCGCTCGCGCCCGTCCCCGGGATGCTCCCGCCAGCCCAGGCCTGGGGCGCGAGCGCCCCGCCACCCCGCGCCGTGGCCATCGGCGGCTCCACCGGCTCGCCGGGCGCCATCGTCGAGATCCTGCGCGCGCTCCCGCGCGACTACCCGCTGCCCGTGCTGCTGGTCATCCACATCAACGAGCCCTTCGGGAAGGCCTTCGCCGAGTGGCTCGACGCGCAGAGCCCGGTCCGGGTGCGCTACGCCCGCGACGGAGAGCCGCTCGAGGGGGTGCGCGGCGCGACCGTGCGCATGGCGCCGCCCGGCTGGCACCTCACGCTCGGGCGCGGCGCGCTCCGGCTCCTCGAGGGCCCGGAGCGCCACAGCTGCCGGCCATCGGTGGACGTCCTCTTCGAGTCCCTGGCGCGGGAGGCGGGGCGCGAGACCCTGGCCTGCCTGCTCACCGGCATGGGGCGCGACGGCGCCGCCGGCATGCTCGCCGTGCGCCGCGCCGGCGGCCGCACCATCGCCCAGGACGAGGCCACCTCGGTGGTGTTCGGCATGCCGCGCGAGGCCATCCTGCTCGGCGGCGCGGAGCGGGTGCTCGGCCTGCCCGAGATCGGCCCCGCGCTGGCGGCGGCCGGGAGGGACAGATGATCCGGGTCCTGGTGGTGGACGACAGCCTCACCGTCCGCATGGACCTCGAGGAGGCCTTCGCCGAGGCCGGCTTCGGGCTGACGCTCCGCGCCGACCTCGCCGGCGCGCGCGCCGCGCTCGCCGCCGAGCGGTTCGACCTGGTGGTGCTCGACGTGCTCCTCCCCGACGGCGACGGGGTGGACCTGCTCGCCGAGATCCGCCGCTCGCCGACACACGCCGCGACCCCGGTGGTGCTGCTCTCGACCGAGGCCGAGGTGCGCCACCGCATCCGCGGCCTGCGCACCGGCGCCGACGAGTACATCGGCAAGCCCTATGACGTCCGGCTGCTGGTGGCGCGCGCCCGCGAGCTGGTGCGCCGCGCCGCCCCGGCCGCCGCGCTGCCCGCCGGCGAGGCGCGCCGGCCGGTGCTGGTCATCGACGACAGCCTCACCGCGCGGGAGGAGCTGCGCGAGGTGCTGGAGGACGCCGGGCTGGAGGTGCTCACCGCGGCCTCCGGCGAGGAAGGGCTGCGGCTGGCGGTCGACCTCCGGCCGCGGGCGGTGGTGGTGGACGGGGTGATGGCGGGCATGGACGGGGCCACCTTCGTGCGCCAGCTTCGCGCCGACCAGGCCATCCGCTCGACCCCCTGCATCCTGCTCACCGCCTCGGGCAGCATCGGCGAGCTGCGGGCGCTCGACGCCGGCGCCGACGCTTACGTGCGCAAGGACGAGGAGGGGCACGAGGTGGTGCTGGCCCGGCTGCTGGCGCTCTTGAGGGGGCGGCGGCCGGAGGAGGGCGGGGGCGCGGGCCCCGCGCCGACGCGCCTGCTGGCGGTGGGCATCGGGGCGCTGCCCTCGGCGCGGGTGGCCGACCGGCTGCGGGAGGACGGCCACGACGTGGCGGTGGCGCGCGCGCCCTCCGAGGCGCTGGCGCTCCTGGCCCTCGACCGCGTCGACGCGGTGCTGGTGGACGCCGGCGGCTCCTCCGCCGACGCCCTCGCGGCCTGTCGCGAGCTCAAGCGCGACCCGGCCATCCGCGACCTGCCGGTGCTGGTCTTCGGCGGGGAGCCCGATCGGGAGCGGATGGTGGAGGCCATCGACGCGGGGGCCGACGACTACGTCTCCACCGCGGGGGGGCTGGAGCTGCTGCGGGCGCGGGTGCGGGCCCAGCTCCGCCGCAAGCAGTTCGAGGACGAGCACCGCTCGCGCGAGGTCTACACCCGCAACGCCGCCATCCTCGAGAGCATCACCGACGCCTTCTTCGCCGTCGACCGCGAGTGGCGCTTCGTCTACGTGAACCACGCGCTCGAGCAGCTCTTGGGCGCCACGCGCGAGGAGCTGCTGGGCCAGGAGCTCTGGGGCCGGATCGCCTGGCTCGGGGCCGACGTCGGCGGGGCGGAGCTGCGGCGGGCCGCGGCCGCCAGGGTCCCCTCCACCTTCGACGCGCGCGGGCCCGGGGAGCGCTGGTTCGAGGTGCGCGCGTTCTCGCACGAGGGGGGGCTGAGCGCGCACCTGCGCGACGTGACCGACCGGCGCCGCGCCCAGGAGGTGCAGGCGCACCTCATCGGCATCGTCGGGCACGATCTTCGGACCCCGCTCACCGTGATCTCCGCCTCGGTGGGGCTGTTGCTGCGGGACCGGCAGCTCCCGCCCGAGCACCGGCGCGCCCTCGATCGCATCGCAGGCGCAGGCGGCCGCATGTCGCGCCTCATCACCGATCTGCTCGACTACTCGCGCGCCCGGCTCGGGCAGGGGCTGCCGGTGCTCCGGCGCGAGGCCGACCTGGACGCCGTCTGCCGCGAGGTGATCCAGGAGCTGCAGGCCGCCCACCCGGACCGGGCCATCCGCTTCGACGCCCAGGGGGACGGCGGCGGGGCCTGGGACTCCGATCGCCTCGGGCAGGTGCTCGCCAACCTGCTCGGGAACGCCTTGCGCTACAGCGCCCCCGGCACTCCGGTCCGCGTGACCCGCGGCGTCGCGGGGGAGGGGGTGACCATCGCCGTCCACAACCAGGGGCCGCCCATCGAGCCGTGGCGGCAGGATCAGATCTTCTCGCCCTTCAAGCGGGGCGACGAGGCGGGCAACCCCTGGGGCGGCGTCGGCCTGGGGCTCTACATCGTGCGCGAGATCGTCCGCGCCCACGGCGGCTCGGTGGACCTCCGCTCCGTCGAGGGCGAGGGCACCACCTTCACCGTGACCCTGCCCCGGCGCGTGCGGCTCCCCTGAGGCCACTCAGAGCGGCTGCGCGTAGCCGAGCCCGATCTCCACGTCGGGCGCGTTGGAGTCGTAGAACCACTTGTACACGCCGGTGGGGTTCGAGCCCGGCGTCCAGTCCTCCGCGAACCAGAGGGTGAAGCGTCCCCAGCGCAGCCCGCCGGTGATCCCGTTCTGGGCGCGGAAGGTGGCGAACCAGGCGGAGGAGGCGAGCCTGGGCGCCGTCGCCGCGACGGGGGTCACCGGGCTCACCCGCCGCCAGCCCGTGTCGTCGAACATCGCCGACACCACCCGGTCCTCCAGCACCAGCGCCACCGGCCCGAGGAGCAGCGCCAGGGAGACCTCGGCGCTCCAGTGGAACCCGAGCGGCTGCAGCGGCTGCTCGCCGGCGAAGCCGGACCAGTACTGGGCGGTCGCCATGGCGTGGCCCACCAGGAACGACGAGAGCTCCCAGCTACCGAGGAGCCCCACGCCGGCGTCGAAGCCACCCGAGCCGCCCATCCGGGAGAGCATCCCCACCGGCGCCTTGAGGTCGAGCCGCGCCGAGAGGCCCCAGCGCCGCGCGTCCGCCGTCTGCCCCGGCACCACCGCCGCGCCCCCCTCGGCGAGGAGGTACTGGGTGCGCAGCGCCACGTCGCCGAAAGAGAGCTGCGCCGAGTGGAGGTCGATGGTCTGGCGGCCCCCGACCTGGCCCAGCGAGAGGTGGAGCTGGTTCCGGGGATAGCGGTCGCGCTCGAAGTTGTAGAACCCGGCGAAGCGGTGCCACCACTCGATGGCGCCGTCGCTCCAGCCGCCCCAGTGCTGGGTGAGCCGCCAGTCGACGGTGGTCGAGAGGCGCTCGAAGAGCGGGCGGGCGCCCGCCGCCGGCCCGGGCCCGAGCAGGCGCGACCAGGGCACCCGCAGCGTGAAGGCGAGCGAGTCGGACTGCTCGTCGGTCTGGATCAGCACCACCTTGGCGCCGCTCGCCGCGTAGGTGGGCGTGCTCCAGTCGTTGGCCATCGACCAGCGCACCTCGAGCCCGGCGCGCGGCGCGCGGGCGTCGGCGATGGGCATGTCGAGGAAGAGCTCGCGGATGGTGCCGTCGGTCCCGAGCCCCAGCGGCGCCGCCAGCTCGCGCCGGTCGTCGCCGCGGGCCGGGAGGGCGAGGGCGGCCGCGAGCAGGAGGGGGAGGGCCCGCGTCATCGCTCGAGCCCCAGGCGCGCGAGGTCCGCGGGGGTGTTGGCGTTCTCGAAGGCGCGGCCCCCCGGGTCCACGGCGCGCCACTCCTCCGCCTCCACCACCGCCGCTCCCGCCGCGAGCGCGAGCTCCTGCAGGGAGGGATCGCCCGCGCGCAGCCGGTCCTCGAAGAGCGGCAGGCAGGCCTTCGACCAGAAGGCGTGGAGCGGCTCGAGCCGGCCCTCCCAGCGCACCAGCACCGCGCGAGCGCCCTGGCGGCGCGCCGCCAGGAGCCGGATCCCCTCGGCGGAGAGGAACGGCATGTCGCAGGCGGCGGCGAAGATCCACTCGCCGCGGGCCGCCCGCAGCGCCGCGTGCACGCCCCCCGGCGCCCCCTTCCCGGCGATCGCGTCGGGGACCACCGGCGCGCCGAAGGCGAGGTATGGCGCCGGCTCGTTCGCGACCACCAGCGCATCGTCGAAGAGCCGGCGGAAGAGCCCCAGGCTCCGCGCCACGACGGGCTCGCCGCCGAGCCGGAGCAGCCCCTTGGCCGCGCCGCCGAGCCGGCTGCCGCGCCCCCCGGCGATGAGCGCGCCGCTCGCGCCTGCGATCACCGCGGCCATGCCCGACCTTGTTAGCACGGCCGGCGGCCGTCCGCCCCGCCGCGACGGGGCCGGTCTCCGCGCTTTCCTTGGGGGGGCGCGATGTAATAGAAGAAATCGGTGACCCCCGAGCAGCGCCTCGCCCAGCTCCAGAAGTTCGTGGAGCAGAAGCCCGAAGACGCCTTCGCGCGCTACGCGCTCGCGATGTGCCTCCGGTCGATGGGGCGGCAGGAGGAGGCGGTGCGGGAGTTCGAGGAGTTGGTGCGCCGCGCGCCCGAGTACGTGCCGAGCTACCTGATGCTCGGGCAGGTCCTCGAGGCGCTCTCGCGGCGCGAGGAAGCCGCGCGGGCCTACGAGGCGGGAGTCGCCGCCGCCCGCGCTCACGACGAACACGCGCGCGGCGAGCTGTCCCAGGCGCTCGACGCGCTGCGAACGGAAGGGAAGTAACCGAATGGGTCTCATGAGTGGGAAGCGCGCCCTCGTCACGGGGGTCGCCAACGATCGCAGCATCGCCTGGGCCATCGCCGAATCCTTCAAGGCGGAGGGGGCTGAGCTCGCCTTCACCTACCCCGGCGAGTCGATGGAGCGCCGCATGCGGCCGCTCGCCGAGGGCATCGGCGCCGCGGCCATCCTCGACTGCGACGTCTCCAAGGACGAGGAGATCGACCGCACCTTCGCCCAGCTGAAGCAGGTCTGGCCGGACGGCTTCGACGTGCTCATCCACTCCATCGGCTACGCGCCGCGCGAGGCGCTCGACGGGCGCTTCACCGAGGTGACGAGCCGCGAGGTGTGGCGCATCGCCCTCGACATCTCGGCCTACTCGCTGGTGGGGCTCACCCGGGCCGCCAGGCCCATGCTCCGGCCGGGCGCGAGCGTGCTCACGCTGTCGTACTACGGCGCCGAGAAGGTGGTCTCGAACTACAACGTGATGGGCGTCGCCAAGGCGGCCCTCGAGGCCTCGGTGCGCTACCTCGCCTTCGACCTGGGCCAGGACGGCATCCGCGTGAACGCCATCAGCGCCGGCCCGCTCAAGACGCTGGCCGCCGCCGGCATCAAGGGCATGCGCACCATGCTGGCCGAGAACGCCAGCCGCACGCCGCTGCGCCGCAACATCGAGCAGTCCGACTGCGGCAAGGCCGCGCTCTACCTCTGCTCCGACCTCGCCTCGAGCGTGACCGGCGAGGTGCTCCACGTCGACGCGGGGCAGAACATCATGGGCGTGGTCGCCATGGAGTAGTGCGGGTCGGCGCACGATCCCGGCCGACCTGGTCTCGGGCTCGTGCGCCTCGTCTTTCCTACACGCCGAGGTCCACCCAGACGCTCTTGGTCTCGGTGTAGGCGTCGAGCCCGGCCTCGCCGAGCTCCCGCCCGAAGCCGGACTGCTTGTAGCCGCCGAAGGGCAGGGCGGGGTCGTAGAGGTTGTAGGCGTTCACCCAGACCGTGCCGGCGCGGAGCGCCCGCGACACGCGGTGCGCCCGCTTGACGTCGGTGGTCCAGACGCCGGCGGCGAGGCCGTAGGCGGTCTCGTTGGCGAGCCGCACCGCGTCGGCCTCGTCCTCGAACGGGACGATGGCGAGCACCGGCCCGAAGACCTCCTCGCGCGCCAGTTGCGAGTCGTTCGACACCGGACCGAGCACCGTCGCCTGCACGTAGAAGCCCTTGCCGTCCACGCTGGCCGCCTCGCCGCCGCAGAGGAGGGGCGCGCCCGCGGCGCGGCCGGCCTTCACGTACGAGAGCACCTTCTCGCGCTGCGCCGCCGAGACGAGCGGCCCGAGCCGCGTCTCCTTGCGGCGCGGATCGCCGAGGGTGAGCTTCTTCGCGCCCTCCACCACCAGCCCCGCCACCTCGTCGAAGACCCGCCGCTCGACGAGCAGCCGCGACCCGGCCGCGCAGACCTCCCCCTTGTTGTAGAAGATGCCCCCCAGCGCTCCCTTGGCGGCGGCACGCAGGTGGGCGTCGGCGAAGACCAGGTTCGGGCTCTTGCCGCCCAGCTCCAGCGTCACCCGCTTCACGCCGTCGGCCGCGGCGCGCATCACCTCGCGCCCCACCTCGGTGGAGCCGGTGAAGGCCACCTTGTCCACCCCGGGGTGGCGCACCAGCGCCATCCCCGCCGCGCTCCCCGGGCCGGGCAGCACGTTCAGCACCCCCGGCGGCAGCCCCGCCTCGCGCGCCAACGCGCCGAGCAACAGGGCCGAGAGGGGGGTCTGGGAGGAGGGCTTCACCACCACGGTGCAGCCGGCGGCGAGGGCCGGCGCGATCTTCCAGCAGGCGAGCAGGAACGGGAAGTTCCAGGGCACCACCAGGCCGGCCACCCCCACCGGCTCCCGCAGCGTGTAGGCGAAGGCGCCGCCGCGCACCGGCACGGTCTCGCCCCCGAGCTTGGTGGCCCAGCCGGCGTAGTACTGGAAGATGTCGCCGGCCAGCGGCAGCTCCACCCGCCCCGAGTCGAAGAGGGTCTTGCCGGTGTCGGCGGTCTCGGCCTCGCTGAGCGGCTCGAGCCACTTGCCCTTCACCAGCTCGCCCATGCGCCAGAGGAGCTCGCCGCGCCTCTTGGCCCCGATGGCCGCCCAGGAGCCCGCCTCGAACGCGCTGCGCGCCGCCCGCACCGCCTCGTCGACGTCCTCCGGCCCCGCCTCGGCCACCTCCGCGATCACCTCCTCGGTGGCCGGGTTGACGGTGGTGAAGCGGCGGCCCGAACGCGCCGGGCGGAACTCGCCTCCGATGAAGAGCTGGGTCTCGAGCTCGAGCTTCAGGCCGGGCATGTGCGCCTCCGACCGTCTCGGTTAAGGGGGCGGGCGAGGGGCGGCAAGGCCCACGCGAGCGGCGGGCACCACTGGGGAGGGGACCCAGCGCAGCGGGGGAGGGGCAGCCCCTACCGGCGGGCGAGCTTCGCGTCAGCGAAGCGCAAGGGCCCCGCCGAGCAGGGGTGGGGCCCCGCCGAGCTCTGCTTGGCGGGGCGGGGACGCAGCCCCCGTTTCAAAGTTGGACGCCCTGGCCCACGAAGGGGTTGTTGCGCCGCTCGTCGCCCAGCCGCCCCGCCGGGCCGTGCCCCGGGTAGAAGCGGACGTCGTCGCCGAGCGGGAAGAGCTTCTCGCGGAGCGAGCGCGCGAGCACCCGGAAGTCGCCGCCGGGGAGGTCGGTGCGCCCCACCGAGCCGACGAAGAGGGCGTCGCCGGTGAAGAGCACCCGCGATCGCTCGAAGAAGAGCGAGCAGCCGCCGCGCGTGTGGCCGGGCGTGTGGATCACCCGCGCCGTCTCCTGGCCAACCGGCAGGAGGTCGCCCTCGGCGAGGTGCCGGGAGACGATCGGGGCGCGCACGCCGGAGAAGCCGAACATCTCGGCGTGGTCCTCGATCGACTCGAGCCAGTCGAGGTCGGCCGGGTGGATCTCGACCGGCGCCGAGGTGGCGTCGGCCGCGTCGGCCGCGCCGGCCACGTGGTCGATGTGACCGTGGGTGAGGACGATGCGCTTCACCGCGAAGCCGCCCGGCTCGCGGAGCGCGAGCAGGCGCGGCAGCTCGCCGCCCGGATCGAGGAGGATCGCCTCTCCGGTCTGGTCGCAGCCGACGAGGAAGCTGTTCTCTGCGAACGGGCCGACGACGACGGTGCGGACCACCAGCACGTCAGTACGAGAACGACTGGCCGCAGCCGCAGGTGTTGCGGGCGTTGGGGTTGTTGAACTTGAACCCCGCGCCCTGCAGCCCGGCCACGTAGTCGATGGTCACGCCCTGCAGGTACATCGAGCTCATCGGATCGACGTAGATGGTGAGGCCGTCCTGCTTGAGCGCCAGGTCGCCGTCCTTCGGCTCCTTCTCGAAGTCCATCGAGTACTGGAAGCCGGAGCAGCCGCCGCCCACCACGCCGACGCGGATGCCGTACCCTTCCAGGTTCTCCTGGGCCATCGCCGCGCGGACCATCTCCACCGCCTTGTCGGTGAGGGCGATGAGGGTCGGCTCGGCGTCCGCGGGGACGGGGGTGCTGGCGGTCTGGGTCTGGGTGGTCGCTTCCATCGTCTCTCCGTTGAAAAGGCTGGAATCCTTGATTTCGAGCAAAAGTGTAACAGCGGGGCGCCCTGGCTTCAATCCAGGTTGCTAGCCGCCGCGACCGGAGAGCCGCCGGCCGCCGTCCACCGGGAGGATGGCGCCGGTGACGTAAGGCGCGTCGGCGAGGTAGCGCACCGCCTGCGCCACGTCGGCGGGCCGCCCGGCGCGGCCGAGGGGGATGCGCGCCGTGAGCTCGCGCCTGAGCGCCTTGGGATAGCGCGCCGGCCAGAGCACGGTGCCGGGCGCGACCCCGTTCACCCGGATCCTCGGCGCCAGCTCGAGCGCCAGGCACTCGGTCGCCCGCGCCAGCGCCGCCTTGGAGGCCACGTAGGCGGTGAAGCCCTTCCAGGGCACGAAGGCGCCGCCGATGTCGAGCACGTTCACGATCGACCCGCGGGCGCGGGCGAGCAGCGGCAGGAGCGCGCGCGCGAGGAGCAGCGGCGCCCGCGCGTTCAGGTCCATCTGGGCGTCGAAGGTCGCCGCGTCGAGACGGGCGAGCGGCCGGGCCTCGAACCCGGCGGCGTTGCAGACGAGGAGGTCGAGCCGGTCGAAGCGCGCCCGGAAGGCCTCGGCGAGGGCCTCCGGCCCTTCGGGCGTGGAGAGGTCGGCCTGCATCGCGATCAGCCCTCTCGGCGGGCGATGCCGGTGGTGGTGCGCCGCCACGGTCCACCCCGCGCCGGCGAGGTCCCCGGCGATGGCGCGCCCGACGCGCACCGCGGCGCCGGTGACGAGGGCGATGCGCTGGCGCTGGCGCTCTGGCATCGGGGCGTTCTCCCGCCTCAGCGGCGCGGCGGCGACCAGGGCTCCTCGGCCGCCCCGGCGCGGTGGTTGGCCGCGCGCGCCGCCACGAACAGCCAGTCGGAGAGCCGGTTCAAGTAGACCAGCACCGCCGGCTCGACCTGTTCCCGGCGCGAGAGCGCCACCGCGCGCCGCTCCGCCCTCCGGCAGATGCAGCGGGCGAGGTGGAGCGCGGCCGCGAAGGGCGCGCCGCCCGGCAGGATGAACTGCCGCAGGGCGGGCAGCTCGCGCTCGAGCGCGTCGATGGAGCGCTCCAGCTCGGCGGCCCACTCGGGGTCCACGGCCGGCACCACGCGGTGAGCCTTGGCGCCGGCCGGAGTCGCGAGCTCCGCCCCGACGGTGAAGAGTCGGTGCTGGACCGCTCCCAGCAGCCGATCGAGCTCGAGATCCGCCCCGGCCGAGGTGGCGCGGGCCGCGCCGAGCGCCGCGTTGAGCTCGTCGACCGCGCCGTAGGCCTCGACGCGCGGGTCGTCCTTGCCGACCCGCGGGCCGCCGAAGAGACCAGTCTCCCCCGCGTCGCCCGTCTTCGTGTAGATCTTCATGCCTCCCGGATTGCTTTCATGACCGAGCCCTTCCCGCAAGAGGAACTCTCCCGCATCGGACTGGAGGCGGCGCGCGCCGCCTGGCAGGGCGGCATGACCGTCCGCAAGCCCGATGGCAGCGTGGTGCCCATCCCGCTCGTGGCCGAGCCGGAGATCGTCTCCGACGCCGTGCTGGCGGAGGCGGCGCGCGAGGCGCGGCGCATCCTCTCGGGCGCGGTGAAGCTGGCGCGCGCCCTGCTCGAGGACGGCGACGCCCGCGATCGCGAGGCCCTGCTCGGCCCGTTCGAGGGGCTGGAGAAGCAGGCCATGGAGCAGCTCTTCGCCGCGCCCTGCCCGGCGGTGGTGGCGCGGGTCGACTGGCTGCTGCCGGCCGAGGGCGGCCCGCCGCGAGCGCTCGAGCTCAACGCCACCATCCCCGCCATGCCGGGCTACGCCGATCTCGCCGCCCACTCCTGGCTGCGCGCCGCCGCCCGCGCCCGCGGCCGCACGCCGCGCGAGGCGAACGCGCTGGTGGCGGCCTGCGGCAGCCACATGGAGAACCTGCGCCGCGCGCTGGTCGCCTTCCACCGCCTGCGCGGCGGCGACCGCGCCCGGCCCTCCATCGCGCTGGTGGCCCGGCCCGGCGACGCCCAGGTCGGCGAGCTGGCGCGGCTCGCCGAGCACTTCCGGCAGATGGGCCACGCCGCCCGCCAGCTCACGCCCGCCGAGTGCATCCCCGAGGAGTGGGACGTGCTCTACCGGCACGTCTGGGCCCACAACACCGATCCCGCCACGCCCTTCGCCCGCGCCCTGCGCGAGCCCGCCCGCTTCGCGCTCGCCAACCCGGTGAACGGGCTGCTCGAGGCGAAGGGGCTCTTCGCCCGCCTCTCCGAGTGCGCCGACGACCCGCGGCTGGCGCGCGCCGCCGGGCTCGACGCCGAGGAGAAGGCGGCCGCCGCGCGGCTGCCCTTCACCCGCCGGCTGGACGCGCGCCTGGTAGGCCGGGTGGTGGACGAGCGGGAGCGCTGGGTCCTGAAGCGCAGCTGGGACTACGGCGGCAAGAGCGTCCACCTGGGCGCCGAGACCGAGCCGACCGCCTGGGCCGCGGTGGTGCGCGAGGCGGTCGCCGACCAGCGAGGCGGGGGATTCGTGGTCCAGGAGCGCATCTTCGCGGCGCGTCGCCCCGCCACCCGCGTCGCGCCGGGGGTCGAGACGCGCGGCGCGCTCTACCGCGACCTCTCGACCTACACCGGGCTCCTCGACGACGCGCCCACCGGCAGCGTCGTGCGCGCGGCCGCTTCCCCGGTGGTGAACATCCTCGGAGGCGGCGGGCTCGCCCCGCTCGTCCCTGAATCCGTGTACGCGCAACTCTGACCCCCTTCTGCTAGTCTGGGCAGCGGTGGAGCGCGCCCGGATACTGGTCGTCGAGGACTCCAAGACCCAGCAGGACTGGCTGGTGCAGGTGCTGGCGCGGGAGAACTACCAGATCGACACTGCCAGTGACGGGCGGGAGGCGATCCGGAAGGCCCGCACCACCGCGCCCGACCTCGTGCTGCTCGACATGGTGCTCCCCGACATGGAGGGGCTCGAGGTGCTGCGCATGATCAAGGCGCGGCCGGACGAGCGCTTCGTGCCGGTGATCCTGCTGTCGGTGAAGAGCGATCTCGACTCGCGCGTCACCGGGCTGCGCATCGGGGCGGACGACTTCCTGGCGAAGCCCTTCGCCGACTCGGAGCTGCTGGCGCGGACGAACGCCATGCTGCGCATCAAGGCGCTGCAGGACACGGTGCGCGCGCAGAAGGCGGAGCTGGAGCGGCTCAGCGTCACCGACGGCCTGACCGGGCTCTTCAACCGCCGCTTCTTCCAGGAGCGGCTCGACGAGGAGTTCCGGCGCGCGCAGCGCTACTCCGACCCGGTGTCGCTCATCATGATCGACATCGACCACTTCAAGCGGGTCAACGATCGGTACGGCCACCAGGCCGGCGACGTGGTGCTGAAGGGCACCGCCGACCTGCTCCGGGAGACCATCCGCGACCCCGACATCAGCGCACGCTTCGGCGGGGAGGAGTTCGCCGTCATCCTGCCGAAGACCCACCTGTCCGGCGCGCTCACCGTGGCCGAGCGCATCTGGCGCGGGATGGGCCAGAAGGTCTATCAGGTGTCGGGCTCCATCCACGGGCCGCCGGGGGAGGGGGCTGGCGAGCTGCGCGTGACCGCCTCGCTCGGCATCTCCTTCTACCCGTCGAAGGACGTCACCAGCTCCGAGCTGCTCGTCCGCTACGCCGACGAGGCGCTCTACAAGGCCAAGCACGAGGGGCGCAACACCATCTGCCTCTACCAGGCCCAGGCGTACCGCTACGACGCCGACAAGGGCCCGGCCTAGCTCCCGCGCAGGCGGCGGTCCTTGCCGCGCAGCCCCCGGAAATCAGCCGTATAAACGAATTGTACCCTTTGGGGTGTCGGCGCGAGTCGTGGGCGTGGTAAGACCCGGCAGCGGTTTTCACTCCAAGCTCCAAACGTCCCGAACATGCAAAACGCAGCCGAGAAGAAGCCGTTCCGCGTCCTGGTCCTCGACGCGGAGCCTGCCCTGCTCACCGCCCTGGAGGCGCTCCTCCGCCGCAAGGGCTTCGAGGTCACCGCCGCCACCTCGGTCGCGGCGGCCTCCCGCTTCCTCGACGAGGGGGAGCTCGACGTCGCCCTGCTCGACCTCGGCCTGCGCGACGGCGATGGAGGCGACCTGCTCGCCGCGCTGAAGGAGCGGCAGCCGGACGTCGAGGTCGTGGCGGTGGCCGGCGCCGCGGGTCGGGCCGCGCTGCGGGCCGTGGAGGCAGGTGCCTACGACTGTCTCGTGAAGCCACTCGAGGACGAGGAGCGGGTGGCCCTGGCGGTGCAGCGGGCCGCCGAGCGCCGGCGACTCCTCGCGCGCGCCCGCTGGCTGGAGGGCCGGCTGGTCGAGCGCGAGGGTGGCGCCGGGGAAGCCCTGGCTGGCGACGTGACCGGGACCGAGGTCGTCGCCCCGCGCCCCGTGCCGGCGGCGAATGGCGAGGATCCGGGGTGGCTGGGACAGAGCTACGCCGCCGCCAAGGAGGACGCGCTCCGCCGGTTCGAGAGCGCGTACGTCGAGCGGCTGATGCGAGAGTGCCGCGACAACATCTCGGCTGCCGCTCGCAAGGCAGGCATGGACCGCTCCAACTTCAAGCGCGTGCTGCGCAAGTACCGGGGCGAGCTGAAGGACGGCGACGAGGCCCCTCGAGCGCCGCGCAGCGCGAGCGCGTAGCGCCGTCGGGCGCGGCGGCCGAGGGGGCCTCGTCCGCGCCAGCGAGGCCTCTCGAAGATTCGTGGAGAAGTCGGTTGACGGGGTAGGGGGCCGGGTGTACAAGCCCCGCCACTTCGGACGGGACGGCGAAGCGGTCGCCCGGAAGAGAGCCGGAAGTAGCGTCGATGCGCGAAGCCGGGGCAGTCAGCGGCGGAAGGTTGTCGATTTCGCCTTGACTGGAATCAAGAGCGCGCGTAGGTTCAGCGGCTCGCGGTTCGAGAGGAAGAAGAGCTGAAATCTTCTCCTTGACCGAAAAAACGGAGCGGCGTATAAGCCCACCTCCGCTGACGAAAGACGGTCGTCTTCGAGACGCCGCGAGGTCAGGAACTGGCGAGGGGAGCAGTCCTCGGCAGGGAGCAAGCTCGGTCTTTGAAAACTA
>DASRRJ010000020.1:0-100520 GCA_035656915.1 Anaeromyxobacteraceae bacterium | reverse complement strand
AGCCCCCGCCTGCGCGGTTCGGCCGTGGGTACCGTGAACGGCCCGAGGACCAGCGCCGAAGACCGTCCCGGCGCGCAGCGACAACGCGGACCTGAACCCGAGGAACTCCGATCGCTTGGCTGCTAACCGATCGGCATTGCCGCTAGCGTCGGGATCGAGGCGGTGGCGCGCGCCCCGGCCTCCGGCCAGAATGGCGCGATGCGCCTCCAGCTCTCCCTGCCCTACCGGCCGCCCCTCGACTTCGCGGCGCTGATCGGGTTCTTGGCGCTGCGCGCCGTCCCGGGGGTCGAGGAGGTCGAGAGCGGCGCCTGGCGCCGGGGCCTGGCGGTGCCCGGCTTCACCGGCGTGGTCACGGTGCGGGAGGCGGGGGACGGGGAGCCGGCCCTCGAGCTGTCGCTCGCATCGGCGCGCCGGCCGTCCGCCGCCACCGTCGAGGGCATCGCGCGCGCGGTGACGCGGGTCTTCGACCTCGACGCCGATCCCGCCGCGGTGGCCGCCCACCTCGGCAAGGACCGCCGCCTCGCCCCGCTGCTGGCGGCGCGCCCCGGGCTGCGGGTGGCGGGCGCCTTCGATCCCTTCGAGATGGCCGTGCGCGGCATCGTCGGGCAGCAGATCACGGTGAAGGGCGCGGTGACCCTGCTCGGGCGGATCGCGCAGGCCCACGGCGTGCCGCTCGAGGGCGGGCGCGGCCTCACCCATGTGTTCCCGGGGCCGGCCGCGCTCGCCGAGGTGGACCTCGCGCCGCTGGGCCTCACCCGGGCGCGCGCCGCCGCCGTGCAGTCCATCGCCCGGGCGCTGCGCGACGGGGCGCTCACCCTCGAGCGCGGCGCCACGCTGGACGAGACGGTGGCGCGCCTCGTCGCGCTGCCCGGCATCGGTCCGTGGACGGCGCA
This sequence comes from Anaeromyxobacteraceae bacterium, assembly GCA_035656915.1. Taxonomy (GTDB): domain Bacteria; phylum Myxococcota; class Myxococcia; order Myxococcales; family Anaeromyxobacteraceae; genus Anaeromyxobacter_B. Next base: position 99,627 of record DASRRJ010000020.1, on the reverse strand, counting down.
GTACGTCGCCATGCGCGCGCTCGGAGAGAGGGACGCCTTCGTCGCCGGCGACCTCGGGGTGAGGAAGGCGCTGGCGCGCGGGAAGGAGCTGCCGAGCGTCGCCGAGGTGGAGCGGCGGGCCGAGCGCTGGCGGCCGTACCGGGCCTACGCGGTGATGCAGCTCTGGGCGGGGCCATAGGGGCGGCCTCGGGCCCGCGCCGCGCGGCCCAGCGCTACCCGTGCACCGCCCGCCCGAAGGCGCGCAGGGCGGCGAGCTCCTCCTCCGCCATCGGCCCGCGCTCCAGCGCCGCCAGGTTCTCGCGCAGCCGCGCCGCCGTGCCGGGCGCGGAGAGCACCACGTCGACGTGCGGCGAGGAGAGGCAGAAGCGGTAGCAGTCGCCCGCGCTCGGCACCGGCCCGCTCCAGCCCTTCGGCGCGCGCAGCAGCTTCGACCAGCTGGTGGCGGTGTAGGCCACCACCGCCGGGCGGCGCCTCGCGAGGTGCGGGAAGATCTCCTGCTCCGCGCCCGGGTGGGCGGCGTTGTAGCGGATCATGAGGAGGTCGAGCGGCGAGTCCTCGGCGAGCCGGCCCGCGCGCGGGCGGTCGTGGATGGAGCAGCCCAGGGCGCGGACCTTGCCCTCCTCCTTGAGCCGGACGAGCTCGTCCACCACCGCGGGGGTGAAGGCCGACATCTTGCCGAGCCAGTAGAGCTGGAAGACGTCGAGGTAGTCGGTGCCGAGCAGCGTGAGCGCCCGCTCCACCCGCTTGCGCAGCGACCCGGGGAAGAACCCGAACGTGGGACCGGTCGCGAGGATCAGCTCCTCGCGGCGGGTCCTCGCCACCTCGCGCAGCACGCGGGTCAGCTTCTTCGCGGTCGGGTTCCAGAAGACGTAGTTCATGCCGCGCTCGAGCGCCTCGCGGATGCCCGCCTCGTCGAGGCCGTAGCTCGCGGAGAGCCCGATCCGGAGGGCGCGCTTGCCCGCGAAGGCGGGTGGGGAGCGGTACAGGAAGTCGGCGGCGGCGGTCATGGGGCGAAGCATCTCGCCGCGGAGGGGAGGCGGCAAGAGGTGGATGCGGATTCACCGGGGGGACCTTGCACATGTAGTCCCATGTGACTACATTCGTCGCGCATGAAGATCGCCGGCATCCGCGAGCTCAAGGCACACCTCAGCGCCTACGTCCGCGACGCCGAGCGCGGCGAGGTGGTGCTCGTCACCGACCGCGGCCAGGTGGTGGCGGAGCTGAGGCCTCCCGGGGCGGCCGAGGGCGCCGCCTCTCCCGCCGAGCTCCGCTACCGCCAGCTGGTCGAGCGCGGCGCTCTCCGGCCGGCCGCCAACCGCGACGTGGCCTCGGCCTGGCAGGGGCTCGGCGAGTTCCGCTTGCCGCGTGAGACCGTCCGCGCCCTCCTGGCGGCGGAGCGTGAGGAGTGACCCGGGTCTATCTCGAGACGAGCGCGCTGCTGCGCGCCCTCCTCGAAGGCGACGCCGCCCTGCGCTCCCGGCTCGCCGGCGCGAGCCTCGTCACCTCCGCGCTGACCTTCGTCGAGGCCGATCGGGCCATCCACCGGGCCCGCCGCGACGGCCGGCTCGACGCCGCCCAGTCTCGCCACGCGCGGCGCGCTCTCGCCGCGCTGGAGCGGTCCTGCGACGTGCTCGCGCTCGGCGAGGAGGTCCTCCGCCGCGCGCGCGAGCCGCTGCCCGTCGAGCCGGTGCGGACCCTCGACGCCCTGCACCTCGCCTCCATCCTGCTGCTCGACGCCGAGCTGGGCGGCCTCGAGGTCGCGACCTGCGACGAGCGGCTGCGGCGGAACGTGGAGGCGCTGGGGCTCGGGGTGATCGGCGGGTAGGCCGAGGCGCAACGGCAGCCCTGTAAGCCGCACCCTCCCCTCGCCGCAAGGTCCTGATATCCGTGGCCCTTCGACCGGCGGCCCCGCGCCCTTTGGCCCAGTCAGACTCGCCTGTTAGAACACCCCCTCATCCCTGGGGAGCGCACCGCCTTGTCCGACTTCGTCCACCTGCACCTGCACACCCTCTACTCGCTCCTCGACGGCGCCATCCGCATCAAGGACCTGATCGAGAACGTGAAGAAGAAGGGGATGACCTCGGTCGCGGTCACCGACCACGGCAACCTCTACGGCGCGGTCGACTTCTACAAGAAGGCCAAGGACGCCGGGGTGAAGCCCATCCTCGGCTTCGAGGCCTACGTCGCCGGCGAGAAGGGGCGCAAGGACCGCTCCGAGCGCGTGGGGCGCCACCTCATCCTGCTCGCCAAGGACAACGAGGGCTGGGCGAACCTCCGCTACCTCTCCTCGATGGCCTTCACCGAGGGCTTCTACTACGACCCGCGCATCGACAAGGAGCTGCTGCGCGGGCACGCGAAGGGGCTCGTCGGCATGACCGCCTGCCTCGCCGGCGAGGTGCCGCGCCTCATCCGCAAGGGCGACATGGACGGCGCCCGCGCGGCGGCCCGCGAGTACCGCGACATCTTCGACCCCGGCTCCTTCTTCCTCGAGGTGCAGTCGAACGGGATGAAGGAGCAGATCGAGGTGAACGCCAGGCTCGCCGAGCTGGCCGAGTCGGAGGGCATCCCCCTCGTCGCCACCGCCGACGCGCACTACGTCTCGCGCGCGGACGCCAAGGCGCACGAGGTGCTGATGTGCATCGCCTCCAACAAGACCTTCAGCGACCCCAAGCGGCTGCGCCACGACACCGACGGGCTCTTCATCACCGGCGCCGAGGACATGAAGCAGGCGCTCCCCGAGTACCCGGAGGCCATCGCCAACACGGTGCGCATCGCCGAGATGTGCAACGTGAAGCTCGACCTGGGGAAGAACTTCCTCCCCCGCTTCCAGCTGCCCGACGGCCTCTCCGAGGACGACTACATCGTCAAGCTGTCGCGCGAGGGGCTCGACCGGCGCTTCCAGGAGCTGGCCCGCAAGTACGAGGTCGACCGCGACCTCTACCGGCAGCGGCTGGAGATGGAGCTCGGCGTCATCAAGAAGATGGGGTTCTCGGGCTACTTCCTCATCGTCCAGGACTTCATCAACTGGGGGAAGCAGCACCAGGTGCCGGTCGGCCCCGGCCGCGGCTCCGGCGCCGGCTCCATCGTGGCCTACGCCCTGCGCATCACCGACCTCGACCCCATCCGCTGGCACCTCCTCTTCGAGCGCTTCCTCAACCCCGAGCGCGTCTCGATGCCCGACTTCGACGTCGACTTCTGCCAGAACCGGCGCGACGAGGTGATCCGCTACGTCACCGACAAGTACGGGCGCGACAACGTCGGGCAGATAGTCACCTTCGGCTCGCTCAAGGCCCGCTCGGTGATCCGCGACGTGGTGCGGGTGATGGGGCTCCCCTTCTCCGAGGGCGACCGCATCGCCAAGCTCGTCCCCGACCCGGTGCAGGGCAAGACCCCGCCGCTCAAGGAGCTGGTCTTCGGCGCCGAGAAGGCCGCCGCCGAGCCGCGCCTCAAGGAGCTCTACGAGAAGCCGGCGGTGGTCTCCACCTGGAGCGACGCCCAGGGCGCGCAGCACCAGGTCACCACCAAGGACGTCCTCGACATCGCCATCGCCCTCGAGGGGCTGAACCGGCAGACCGGGCTCCACGCCGCCGGGGTGGTCATCGCCGACAAGCCGCTCTGGGAGTACGTGCCGGTCACGCGCGACGACGAGTCGCAGATGCTGGTCTCTCAGTTCTCCAAGGACGACGCCGAGAAGGCCGGCCTGGTGAAGTTCGACTTCCTCGGCCTCAAGACCCTCACCGTCATCGACGACGCCATCCGGCTGGTGCGCAAGAACCACCCGGATCAGGAGCAGCTGGAGGCCGATCAGATCCCGCTCGACGACCCGGCGGTCTACGACCTCATCAGCCGCGGCGACACCGCCGGCGTCTTCCAGATGGAGTCCTCCGGCTTCACCGAGATGGTGATGAAGATGAAGCCCTCGCGCTTCGAGGACGTCATCGCCGCCGGCGCGCTCTACCGCCCCGGCCCGCTCGACCAGAAGCTGGAAGATGGCCGCACCATGGTCGACGTCTACATCGACCGCAAGCACGGGCGGGACAAGGTCACCTACGCGCACGAGAAGCTCGAGCCGATCCTGGACGGCACCTACGGCGTGATCGTCTACCAGGAGCAGGTGATGCAGATCTCGCAGGTGCTGGCCGGGTACTCGCTCGGCCGCGCCGACCTGCTCCGCCGCGCCATGGGCAAGAAGAAGGCCGAGGAGATGGCCAAGGAGCGCGTCGGCTTCATGGAGGGCTGTCGCCAGCTCGCCGTGGACGAGACGGTCGCGGGCGGCATCTTCGACCTCATGGAGAAGTTCGCCGCGTACGGCTTCAACAAGTCGCACTCGGCGGCCTACGGTCTCCTCACCGTCCAGACCGCCTGGCTCAAGGCACATTACCCGGTGGAGTTCATGGCCGCGCTCATCTCGAGCGAGGCCAGCAACACCGACAAGGTGGTGGCCCACATCTCCGAGGCGCGCGCCGACGGGATCGAGGTGCTCCCGCCCGACGTGAACGAGTCGCTGGCCGAGTTCTCGGCCCTCCCGTCCGCCGAGGCGGGGAAGAAGGGGCGCATCCGCTTCGGCCTCGGCGCGGTCAAGGGCGTGGGCGAGTCGGCGGTGCAGGCGGTCCTCGCGGCTCGGGCCGAGGGCGGGCCGTTCAAGGGGCTCTTCGACTTCTGCGGCCGCATCGATTCCCGCAAGATCAACAAGAAGGTGCTCGAGGCGCTGGTGAAGTGCGGCGCCTTCGACTTCGAGGGCGTCCCGCGCTGGCGGCTCTTCTTCGGCATCGACGCCGCGCTCGCGGCCGGCTCCTCCGCGGCCGCCGACCGCGCCAGCGGCCAGAAGAGCCTCTTCGGCGGGTTGACGGCGGCCGTCGAGGTCAAGCCGCGCTGGCCGGAGATCGGCGACGCGGTGGGCGAGGCCACCGTGGAGGAGTGGCCGGAGCGGGTCCGGCTCGGCTTCGAGAAGGAGGCGCTCGGCTTCTACATCACCGGCCACCCGCTGGAGGGGCATGAGAAGGAGGTGCGCCGCTACGGCTCGGTCACCGCCGCCCAGGTGGCCCAGAAGCGTCCCGGCGACAAGGTGACGGTGGTGGGCGTGGTCTCCTCGCTGCGCGAGAAGGTGAACAAGGAGAAGGGCACGCGCTTCGGCTTCTTCACCCTTGAGGACCTCTCCGGCACGGTGGAGGTGATCTGCTGGGGTAGCCGCCAGGCGCAGGGGAACCGCCCCGCGCAGAAGGGCTGGGCCGACTGGGAGCTGATGGTGAAGAGCGACGAGCCCATCGTCGTGCAGGGCGAGGTGAAGCAGAACGTCCGCGACGAGGAGAACCCGCGCGCCGAGGTGCAGGCGGTCGAGATCCTGCCGCTGGCCATGGTGCGCTCGCAGAAGACGAGCGAGGTCACGCTGCGCATCGACGCCGACCGGCTCGACGCCGAGCGCGCCGCGGCGCTGAAGGCGCTCCTCGCGAAGCACCCCGGCGGCTGCCCCGTCACCGTGCGTGCAATCATCCCCGCGGAGAGCGAGACCACGCTGCGCGTCCCCGCCCGCATCACCCCCGCCGACGAGCTGCTCGAGTCGGCGCGGCGCATGGGGTTCGAGGTCGATCTGCGCTGAGCCGACGGCCCGGACCGGCGCACCGCCGGCGCGGTCACGGGGCGCGGCCAGCGCCATAACGGCCCGTAAACACGCGATATTACCGAGCACCCAAAAGGACGAGGTCCCTCTATCTCGGGGCCCCATTGCGCTATTCAGCGGTGGGTACTTCTTTTGCGCTAGTATCCCTCACGACTCGTTGCGTTGTGGGGGGGAGTCACATGGAGCAGAACGTCCGGGCAGCACTGCCTAGAGGCGCATCCGCCTATTGCGATGTGGGCGGATTGCTGGCTTGCGATCGACAGGCGGAGGAGCTCTTGCGCTCCTTCTGGGAAGACGTGCACGACGGCGCGCAGATGCCGGCCGAGCTGCGTGGCCTGGCCGAAGGCGCGCAGGCCGGTCCGCCCGGCGTGCGGCGCGCGCTCACGATGGAGCGGCCGGGAGAGCGGCTGCGCATCGAGGTGACCGCCGTGGGCCGCGGCAGGACCCACCTTCACCTGTGGCGCGAGCGCATGCTCGCCGCGCTGCAGACTGCGCCGCCGGCCTCGACCGAGAGCCAGCCCGACCTCGCGCCGCACGTCTCCGACAACCTCACCCAGCGCGAGCGCGAGGTGGCGCTGCTGGTGGCCGACGGGCTGCGCTCGCGCGAGGTGGCGGAGCGGCTCGGCATCGCCGCTCAGACGGTGAAGAGCCACCTCAAGACCATCTTCGACAAGCTCGGGGTGCGCAACCGCGTGGAGCTGGCGCGGCGCCTCGGCGCCTAGGCTCACGGCGGGGATCGCCTGCCCCTTGCCCCACGCGGGCGCAGGGGGTAGCGTCGATCCCCCCAAATGTACGTCACCCTCGAAGAGATCGCGGCGGCTCGCGAGCGGATCGCCGGGCAGATCTATCTGTCGCCCTGCTCCCCCAGCGAGCTGCTCTCGCGCATCACCGGATTCCGCGCGCTGCTCAAGCTGGAGAACCTCCAGATGACCGGCGCCTACAAGGAGCGCGGCGCCCTGAACCGGCTGCTGCTCCTCACGCCGGAAGAGCGGCAGCACGGCCTCATCGCCGCCAGCGCCGGGAACCACGCGCAGGCCGTCGCCTACCACGCCGGGCGGCTCGGGCTAAAGGCCACCATCGTCATGCCGGAGGCCACTCCGATCATGAAGGTGGCCAACACCCGCGCCCACGGCGCGCGGGTGGTGCTCCACGGCTCCAGCTTCGACGAGTCGTACGCCGAGGCGCGGCGGCTGGAGCGCGAGGAGCAGCTCACCTTCATCCACCCCTTCGACGACCCGGCGGTGATCGCCGGCCAGGGCACCATCGGCCTCGAGCTCCTCGAGCAGGTGGAGGGGCTCGACGCAGTGGTGGTGCCGGTCGGCGGCGGCGGGCTCATCTCCGGGCTCGGCGTGGCGCTCAAGGAGCGCTGCCCCGGGGTGCGGGTGATCGGCGTCCAGACCGAGGTGCTCCCCTCGATGCTGGCCTCGGTCGAGGCCGGCGAGCTGGTCACGCTGGAGTCGGGCTCCACCCTCGCCGACGGCATCGCCGTGAAGCGCCCGGGCGAGCGCACCTTCGAGCACGTGAAGCGCTACGTGGACGAGATCGTCACGGTCAGCGAAGAGGAGCTCGCGAGCGCGATCCTCTACCTCATCGAGAAGGAGAAGACGATCGCCGAGGGCGCCGGCGCCGCGCCGGTGGCGGCGGCCATGCACCGCAAGCTGCACGGGCTCGGCGGCAAGAAGGTGGCGCTGCTCCTCTCCGGCGGCAACATCGACGTGAACGTGATCGCCCGGGTCATCGAGCGCGGCCTGGTGAAGGACGGCCGGCTGGTGCGCATCGACGTGGCGCTCCTCGACAAGCCCGGCCAGCTCGCCAAGGTCTCCTCGATCATCGCCACCCACAAGGCGAACGTGATCGAGGTGCACCACACGCGCGCCTTCACCCACCGCTTCGGCGACACCCGCCTCCAGCTCACGCTCGAGACCCGCGGGCCGGACCACGCCGAAGAGGTGATGCGCGGGCTGCGAGAGCGCGGGTATCACGTCGAGCCGTCCTAGCCTTCCGGTCCCGCCCCCGCTCGCCCCCGGCACGATGGGCCAAGTCGCCCGCCCCGCTTGACTCCGGTCAAGACCGCATCCACTTCAAGCGGGGACGTCGAGGGCTCATGCCGGAGCGGACGCACAATCGTGGCGATGACGGCCCGCCTCCCGGCGGAGCGGCCTTCCTGCCCGGTCATCTGCGCGACGCGGCGACGGGCATCCTGAAGAGGCACGGCCCGCACATCCTGCGTTACCTCGCGATCGTGCTCCGCGACCGCGAAGCGGCCCTGGAGGTTTTTTGCACCTTCGAGGAGGACCTGTGGCGCGGCATGGCCGGATTCCGCGGCGAGAGCAGCGAGCGCACCTGGGCCCACCGCCTGGCCTGGCACGCGGCGCTCCGCTACCTGCGCGATCCCTATCGCCTGCGCTGCGTGCCGCTGGGCCCGAAGGCGGGCCTCGACACGCCGGTTCCGAGCGAATCCCAGGGCAGCGAGCAGGTGGAGGAGCGGGCGCGAGCGGTCGCCGAGCTGCGGGACTCGCTGAGGCCGGAGGAGCGGTACCTGCTCGCGCTGCGCGTCGACCAGCGGTTGTCGTGGGAGGAGGTGGCGGCGGTGCTCACGAAGCCTGGTGAGCAGCGCCCCGATCCCTCCGCCCTCCGCAAACGGTTCGAGCGGCTCAAGGAGAAGCTGACCCGGCGCGCGAGCGAGGCGGGGCTGCTTCCGGATTCCCCCGCTCGGCGTGCCAGGTCCTGAGGACCTCACGATAGGGCTCCTGCCCCTGCAGGGACCGTCACGAACATCGACCGTCCGACTCCATGAAGGCGTGTTCCGAAGCTTTTTTTCCTCGGAGCCGCGGAGGCCGCCATGCAGTCCCTCGTCTCGTCGGTGCCCTATTTCCCAGTCCATCCGCGGCACCTCGCGCGAGATGCCGCCCTGGTGGCGAGCTGGCTGCTCATCGTCGGCGGCTTCATCGCCCAGGTCTCGACGAGCCCTGCCGTCGAGCCCGAGGGCGCGGCTCCCACGCTTCTCGCCTCGGCGACGCAGGACCTCGGGGCCTTCGCCTCCGGCACCCCCGCGGCCTACCCGCCCTGCCAGGCGGCGAGGCCGTAGCCTCACGGGGGGTGGGCGGCCCCGCTCAGCGCGGCACGCGCTCCAGCACCTCGCCGAGCGCCACCAGGAAGGCGTCCACCTGCACGTCGGCGTGAGCCGCCGAGAGGGTGATGCGCAGCCGGCTCGTGCCGGCGGGGACCGTGGGGGGGCGGATGGCGCGCACCAGGAAGCCCCGCTCGCGCAGCAGGCGCGAGGCGAGGAGGGCCTTTCGTTCGTCGCCCAGGAGCACCGGGAAGATGGGCGCCACCACCTCGCGCATGGGGAAGCCGAGCCGCTCCAGGCCGGCCTTCATGCGCGCGCTGAGCGCGGCGATCCGCGCGCGCCGCTCCGGCTCGGCCTCGATGACGTCCAGGGCCGCCAGCGCCGCGCCGCAGGCCGCCGGCGGGAGCGCGGTGGTGAAGACGAAGGTGCGGGCGCGCGAGGTGAGCCATTCGCAGAGCCGCCGGCTCCCCGCCACCACCGCGCCGAAGCTTCCGAGCGCCTTGCCCAGCGTCCCCATCACCACGTCCACCCGGTCCGAGAGCCCGAGCTCCTGGCAGAGCCCGCCGCCGCGCGCGCCGAGCAGCCCGGTGGCGTGCGCCTCGTCGACGTAGAGCACCGCCCCGTGGCGCTCGCAGAGCTCCACCAGCCCCTCGAGCGGCGCGGCGTCGCCGTCCATGGAGAAGACGGCATCGGTGACGACCAGCTTCCGGCGCGCCCGGCTGGCGGCGAGCAGGTCCGAGAGCTCTTCCAGATCCTTGTGCCGGTACCGGACGGTCCTTGCGAAGGAGAGGCGGCAGCCGTCCACCAGCGAGGCGTGGTTGAGGACGTCGGAGAAGATGGCGTCGTCCTTGCCGGTGAGCGCCGCGGGCACCCCCACGTTGGCGTGGTAGCCCGAGGAGAAGAGCAGCGCCGCCTCCTTGCCCTTGAGCCGCGCCAGGCGCTCCTCGAGCCGCCGGTGGATCGGGAGGTCGCCGCAGACGAGGCGCGAGGCGCCCGCCCCCGCGCCCTCCGCCCGCACCGCCTCGGCGGCCGCCGCCAGGACGCGCGGGTGGGCGGCGAGCCCGAGGTAGTCGTTGGAGCAGAGGTTCACCAGGCTGGCGCCGCCCAGCTCCACCACCGGACCCTGCGGCGAGCCGAGGGGCTCGAGGCTGCGGCGCAGCCCCTTCTCCTCGAGCGCGGCGAGCGCGCCCGGCAACCAGCCCAGCGCACCGCCCTCCGCCGCCGCGCTCACCGGACGACCGGGAGCCGAGGCCGGTCGCCTTCCGGCGCCCGGGTGTTCCAGGAGGTCTCGCCCGGCGCCTGGCCGCGGAAGGCCCAGCGCTCCGGCTCGGGGGTGGGCCGGACCTCGAGCCCCTGCTCGCGGATCATCGCCACCACCTGGTCCGGCGTGAGCCCGGCGCTGGTGAGGTAGTTGCCGACCATGGTGCCGTCGGCGCCGGCCTCGAAGATGAGGTCCTGCTTCCCGCCCAGGTTCACCTCGCGCCCGCCCATCACGAAGATGTGCGCGCCCGGCATCATCAGCCGGAAGACCGCCAGCGCGGCGAGGCACTCCTCGGTGGTGATGGCCTTCACGTCCGCCATGGGCGTGCCGGGGCGCGGGTTGAGGAAGTTCACCGGCACGCAGTCCACCTCGAGCTCGCGCAGCGTGAGGGCGAACTCGACGCGCTGGTCCGGCGTCTCGCCCATGCCGAGGATGCCGCCGGTGCAGAGCTCGAAGCCGAGCGCCTTGGCGGCGCGCACCGTCTCGAGCTGCTCGTCGTAGCCGTGGGTGGTGCAGACGTTGCCGAAGTGGCTGCGCGCGGTCTCGAGGTTGTGGTGGTAGTGCATGAGCCCGGCCGCCTTGAGCCGCTCGAGCTCCGGCTTGCGCATGAGGCCGAGCGAGGCGCACGGCTCGACGGTGGTCTCGGCGCGGATGCGGCGCACCGCCTCCTCCAGCGTGGCGAGCTCGCTCTCCTTCGACACCCGGGTGCCCGAGGCGACGATGGAGAACTCGCGCGCGCCGGCCTGCTCCGCGAGCTTCGCCTGCGCCACCATCTCGTCGGCGCCGATCATCGGGTACTCGGGGGCGCCGGTGTCCTTGAAGTGCGCCGACTGCTGGCAGAAGCCGCAGTCCTCCGGGCAGTGGCCGCTCTTGGCGCTGGTGATGCCGCAGAGGGAGACTTGGTTGCCGTGGACCGCCTCGCGCACCTGCTTGGCGCGCGCCATCAGGGCGGCGAGCCCCTCGGGGTCGGTCTGGCGGATGAGGCGGCGGGCCTCGTCGGCGGAGATGGGCTCGATTCCGGGGGGCAGGGGTCGCTTGCTCATGGGGAGGGCAACCATACCAGCCGAGAGGGGCTCGTCAACCGCTCTGCCATGTCAGGGTTGACGAGGTTCCGTCGGCCGGGGCGTCAGGGCGTCCTGCTATGGAGAGGCATGGCGCGAGCGGCATCCAGGGAACGGACCATCTACGCCTGCAGCGAGTGCGGGCAGTCGAGCCCCAAGTGGCTCGGGCAGTGCCCCGCCTGCCGCAAGTGGAACACCTTGCAGGAGGAGGTGGCCGCGCCCGAGCCGCGCGCCGGCGGCCGTCCGCACCCGGCCAGCTTCGGGAGCGCCAGGCCCCTCGCGCTCGCGGAGGTCGACGCGGGCGAGGCCGCGCGCACCCGCACCGGCATCGGCGAGCTCGACCGCGTGCTCGGCGGCGGGCTCGTGCCCGGGCAGCTCATCCTCCTCGGCGGGGATCCCGGCATCGGCAAGAGCACGCTGCTCCTCGCCGCCCTCGACCAGCTCTGCCGCGCCTTCGGCGACCGGCCGGTGCTCTACGTCTCCGGCGAGGAGTCGGCGCGGCAGGTGAAGCTGCGCGCCGACCGGCTCGGCGTCTCGGGGGGCAGCCTGCGGGTCTTCGCCGAGACCGACGCGGTCAAGGTGCTCCACGCCGCCGAGCAGATGAAGCCGGCGGTCCTCGCCATCGACTCCATCCAGACCCAGTACCTGCCGGAGCTCACCAGCGCCCCGGGCACGGTGTCGCAGATCCGCGAGGTCACGGCCCGCCTCATGGCCTTCGCCAAGACCAGCGAGACCGCCACCTTCCTGGTGGGCCACGTCACCAAGGACGGCGCCATCGCCGGGCCGCGGGTGCTCGAGCACATGGTCGACACCGTCCTCTACTTCGAGGGCGGCGGCGCCCACCCCTACCGCGTGCTCCGCGCGCACAAGAACCGCTTCGGCTCGGCCAGCGAGATCGGCGTCTTCGAGATGAAGGCCAAGGGGCTGCAGGAGGTGCCGAACCCGTCGGCACTGTTCCTGGCCGAGCGGCCCGAGGACGCGCCGGGGAGCGCGGTCACCGCCGCGCTCAACGGCAGCCGCACGGTGCTGGTGGAGGTGCAGGCGCTGGTCGCCCCCACCGGCTTCGGCACCCCCCGGCGCACCGCGCTCGGCCTCGATTCGAACCGGGTGGCGCTGCTGGCGGCGGTGCTGGAGAAGAAGGTGGGGCTCGAGATCCTGGGCTGCGACCTCTTCGTCAACGTGGCCGGCGGCCTGACCCTCGACGATCCGGCCGCCGACCTCGCCTGCATCGCCGCGCTGGCGTCGAGCTTCCGCGAGAAGTCCATCCCGCAGCGCACGCTGGTGCTCGGCGAGGTGGGGCTGGCGGGCGAGGTGCGGGCGGTGTCCCAGGCCGAGTCGCGCCTCGCCGAGGCGGCGCGGCTCGGCTTCGACCGCGTGCTGCTCCCGGCCGCCAACGCCCGCCACGCCGACCTGCCGGCCGGCATGGAGGCGGTACCGGTGAGCACCGTCGAGGAGGCGCTGGAGCGGCTGTTCTAGGCGGCGCCGCCGCCGACCACCGCCTCCAGCGCCGCGAGCGCGGCCGGCTCGAGCCGCTCGAAGGCGATGCCCATCCCCGGCGCCCCGTCCGCGTCGAGCCCCGCCCGCGCCACCCTCCCCAGCGCCTCGATGAGCCCGCCGCCGCGCAGCGTGATCTGCAGGGAGACCGCGCTCCCCACCTCGTGCCGCACCTCGGCGTGCACGAACACCCCCGTGCGCGAGAGGTCGGCCGAGTAGTCGACGGCGTACTCCTCGCCGGGCGCGAACCGGTACTGCACGATGGCCAGCACCGGCACGCGTGGGGCGCGTTCGGCCAGGGGTCGGGGCTCCATGGAGCGGGATGCTAGCCATCCCGGCGGGCCGGGGCCAGCAGGTTCCGACCGGGTGGCGCGGCCTCCGGGAGCGCTCGAGGGGACCTCAGCCCACCGCCAGCGCCAGCGCCCGCCGCCAGCGAGCCAGGTGCCGCTCCCGCTCCTCCGGCTTCATCTTCGGCTCGAAGCGCTTGCCCACCTTGAAGTAGCGGCCGATCTCGCCGCGGTCCGGCCAGAGACCCACCGCCAGGCCGGCCAGGAAGGCGGCGCCGAGGGAGGTGGTCTCGGTCATGCGCGGCCGTTCCACCGGCACCCCCAGGAGGTCGGCCTGGAACTGCATGAGCAGGTCGTTCTGGGAGGCGCCGCCGTCGACGCGGAAGGCCGGGAAGGGGCGGCCCGCCTCGGCGCTCATGGCCTCGGCGAGGTCGTGGATCTGGTAGGCGATCCCCTCCAGCGTGGCGCGGGCGAGGTGGCCGGCGGTGGTGCTGCGGTCGAGCCCGGCGATGACCCCGCGGGCGTCCGGCTTCCAGTGCGGCGCGCCCAGGCCGGAGAGGGCCGGCACGAAGATCACGGCGCCCGAGTCCTTCACGGTCTTGGCGAGCGCCTCCACCTCGGCCGACTTCTTGATGAGCCCGAGGCCGTCGCGCAGCCACTGCACGGCCGCGCCGGCCACGAACGCGGAGCCCTCGAGCGCGTAGCTCACCTCGTCGCCGATCTTCCAGCCGACGGTGGTGAGCAGCCCACGCTGCGAGAAGACCGGCTCCGGGCCGGTGTTCTGGAGGAGGAAGGCGCCGGTGCCGTAAGTGCACTTGGCCGCGCCGGGCTCGAAGCAGGCCTGCCCGAAGAGCGCCGCCTGCTGGTCGCCGGCCAGCCCGGCCACCGGGATGCCGTCGGGCAGGGTGCGCACGCCGCGGGTCACGCCGAGCACCTCGGACGAGCCGCGGATCTCGGGCAGCATCTGGCGCGGGACGCCGAAGAGCTCGAGCAGCGCGGGGTCCCACGAGAGCGTGCGCAGGTCCATGAGCAGGGTGCGGCTCGCGTTGGAGACGTCGGTGACGTGCGCCGCGCCGCCGGTGAGCCGCCACGCGAGGAAGCTGTCGATGGTGCCGAAGGCGAGCTGCCCCGACTCGGCCTTCTCGCGGGCCCCGCGGACGTTCTCCAGGAGCCACTGCAGCTTGGTGGCGGAGAAGTACGGGTCGAGCACCAGCCCGGTCTTTTCGCGGATGGCCTCCTCCCGCCCCTCGGCCTTGAGCCTGGCGCACAGGTCGGCGGTGCGCCGATCCTGCCAGACGATGGCGTTCTGGAGCGGCTTGTGGGAGCGCCGGTCCCAGACGGCGGTGGTCTCGCGCTGGTTGGTGATGCCGATCCCGGCAAGCTCGTTGCCGCGCACTCCCGCCTCGCGCAGCGCCTTCTCCACGGTGCCGTGGACCGATCCCCAGATGTCCTCGAGGTCGTGCTCCACCCAGCCCGGCTTGGGGAAGAGCTGGCGGAACTCCTGGTTCACCCGCGCGCGGACGTTGAGCCGCTTGTCGAGGATGAGGACGGTGGTGCCGGTCGTACCCTGGTCGATCGCGAGGATGTGGGTGGCCGCCATGTCAGCCCTGTTTACCCGGAAGGGCCGACATCGGCCATGCTCCTGACGTGACCCGGCGCTTCATTCGCCCGGTGGATTCGGGTAGAGCGTGGGCATGCCCGACCAGCCCGCGAAGCCGCAGCAGCCCGTCCAGATCCAGATCGAGCTCGACCCCGGCGTGGCCAACGGGGTCTTCGTGAACCTGGCCATGGTGAACCACACCGAGACCGAGTTCACGCTCGACCTCATGTACCTGCAGCCCCAGGCGCCCCGCGCCGTGGTCCGCGCCCGCGCCATCACCACCCCCAAGCACGTGAAGCGGCTGCTGCACGCCCTGCAGGAGAACCTGGCCCGCTACGAGGCCCGCTTCGGCACGGTGGACCTCGACACCCCCCACTTCCCGGGGACTCCGGGCAACCCGATCGTCAACTGATCGCGCCCGGCGGCTTCGTCCGGGTCGGCGTCACCCGGAGCGCGGACTGTGACCCTTGCGTGACGCGCGGGGTGGCACTAGTCTGCCGCCGGTTTTCATCCCCCCAGAGGACACGACGATGACCCTGCCGAAGTGGCTCGCAGTGCTGGTGCTGGCGTCTTTCGCGGTGACGGCGGAGGCCCGCACCTTCGACGAGATCAAGAAGGACGGCAAGATCATCATCGCCTCCGAGGGCGCCTTCCCCCCCTTCAACTACTTCCAGGGCCCCACCCTCACCGGCTTCGAGATCGACCTCGCCAACGCGCTCGCGAAGCGCATGGGCGTGCAGGTCGAGTGGCGGGCGCTCTCCTTCGACGCGCTCCTCGCCGGCCTGCGCCAGGACCGCTGGGACATGGTGATCGCCTCCTTCGGCATCACCGACGAGCGCTCCAAGGCCGTCACCTTCACCAACCCCCACTACTGCTCGGGCGGCGTGATCGTGGCCAAGGACCCGGCGATCCACACCTCCAAGGACCTCGCCGGCAAGGTGGTCGCGGTCCAGACCGGCACCACCTACCTCGAGAACGTGAAGAAGCTCGCCAACGTCAAGGAGGTGAAGAACTTCCCCCGCGACACCGACGCCCGCTCGGCCCTCGCCAACGGCCGCGTCGACGCCTGGGTCACCGACCGGTTCGTCGCCAAGGCGGCGCTCGACTCCAACGCTGGCGGCATGCGGATGGGCGACTTCGTCTTCGTCGAGCGCATCGCCAGCGCGGTGAAGAAGGGCAACGTCTCGCTCGAGAAGGCCATCGACAAGGCCCTCGCCGAGATGCTCGCCGACGGCTCCTACGCGGCGCTGTCGAAGAAGTACTTCAACGAAGACATCCGCTGCCGCTAGCGGACCCCGCACCCGAGCAGCGCACGATGCCGACCGCCTCTCCGGACGGCCCCCGGTCCATTTGGCCGCGGAGCTGGACCCGCCAGCAGCGGAGCACCGCCACCATCCTGGTGGCGAGCTTCGCGCTGGTGCTCTTCATGTGGCTCGTCGCCCGGCCGCTGGCGCGGCTGCCCGAGCCCATCGGGCCGGCGGCCGAGCAGTTCGCCGAGGGGACCCGGGTCACGGTGGAGCTCACGCTGGTCTCCGGCGTGCTGGGCATCGTCATGGGGATGCTGGCGGCGGTGGGCAAGCTGGCGCGCTTCGCGCCGCTCCGCTGGCTCGCCGAGTTCTACATCTGGGTGGTCCGCGGCACCCCGCTGCTGGTCCAGGTGCTGTTCGTATACCTGGCGCTGCCCATGATGATCCCCCAGCTCAAGCTCTCCGACTTCAACTCGGCGGCGCTCGCGCTGGGGGTGAACGTGGGGGCCTACAACGCCGAGGCCATCCGCGCCGGCATCGTGGCCATCCCGCGGGGACAGACCGAGGCGGCCCGCTCGCTCGGGCTCTCCCCGCTGCAGACCTTCTTCTCGATCATCTTCCCGCAGAGCTTCAAGATCGCGCTCCCGCCGCTGGTGAACAACGTGGTGGCGCTGCTCAAGGACTCCTCGCTGGCCTACGTCATCGGCGTGGTCGAGCTGTCCAACATCGGCAACCGGGTGCAGGCGGCCACCTTCCAGCCGGTCCCGGTCTTCATGGCCACCGCCAGCATCTACCTGGTGCTCACCACCGTGCTCACCCAGATCGCCGGGGCGATCGAGCTGCGGATGGACCTCGACCAGCGCCACTAGCCATGTCCCACGTCCACCCCACCGCTCCGGCGGCCCGCGTCCCCCTCATCACCGCCGAGAAGGTGAACAAGAGCTTCGGGAGCGCGCACGTGCTCCGCGACGTCTCCACCAGCTTCTACGAGGGCGAGGTGGCGGTGATCATCGGCGCCTCCGGCTCGGGGAAGTCCACCTTCCTGCGCACCCTGAACCGGCTCGAGAAGCACGACTCCGGCCGGGTGGTGGTGGACGGCATCGAGCTCAACGACAGCGTCAAGAACCTCGACGCCATCCGGCGCGAGGTGGGGATGGTCTTCCAGCAGTTCAACCTCTTCCCCCACCTCACCGCGCTCGAGAACGTGTCGCTGGCGCCGCGCAAGGTGCGCAGGGCGCCGCGCGCCGAGGCGGAGCGCGCCGCGCTCGAGCTGCTCACCCGCGTGGGCCTGAAGGACCACGCCCACAAGCACCCGCACCAGCTCTCCGGCGGCCAGCAGCAGCGGGTGGCCATCGCCCGCTCGCTGGCCATGCAGCCCAAGGTGCTGCTCTTCGACGAGCCGACCAGCGCCCTCGACCCGGAGATGATCAAGGAGGTCCTCGACGTGATGAAGGACCTCGCCGCCGCCGGCATGACCATGATCGTCGTCACGCACGAGATGAACTTCGCGCGCGAGGCCGGCGACCGGATCCTCTTCTTCGACGAGGGGGCCATCCTGCAGGAAGCGCCGCCGGATCCCTTCTTCGACCAGCAGCAGCACCCCCGCATCCGCGCCTTCCTGGGCCAGATCACACACTGACGCCGCAGGGCGTCGCCGCACGACCAACGAGGGGAGTCCACCACGATGAAGGTGAACCGTACGCTGTTCGGCATCTCCGCCGCCGCCGCGCTGCTCTTCGGCAGCCCCGCCCTGGCCGAGACCGGCAAGGAGCCCGACGAGCTCCGCACCGAGCTCAAGAAGCTCCGCGAGGAGGTCGAGGCGCTCAAGGCCGCCGCCAAGAAGAACGAGGCGGTGAAGCCGGCCGAGCCCGAGGCCAAGCCGGGCGAGGAGGGCCCCACCCTCCCCGAGCGCGTGGAGCTCCTCGAGCTCAAGCAGAAGGACGCGGTGGTCGGCGGCGACATCGGCAACTCCTACCGCCTCCCCGGCACCGAGACCTCGCTGCACCTCTACGGCTTCGCCGAGCTCAACTACGTGCACGAGTTCCGCGGCGACAACGCCGACATCGACTACTCGACCTTCGCGCCCTACCTGCCGCTCTACGGGTCGGACGCCTCCAACCGCAAGGGGCGCGACTACTTCACCGCCCGCACCTCGCGCATCGGCCTCGACGCCGCCACCCCCACCAAGTTCGGGCCGCTGCTCGTGAAGCTCGAGGGCGACTTCAACAACAACCCGGCGACCGGCAACACCGAGCTCTACGGCCGGGTCAGTGACATCTACACGCAGCAGGTGACGAGCAGCTACGGCTTCCGCATCCGCCAGGCCTACGGCTCCTTCGCCGGCCTCCTCGCCGGCATGAGCTGGTCCACCTTCATGGACGTGGACAACTCGCCCGAGACGGTGGACTTCAACGGCCCCATCGGCGCGACCTTCATCCGCCAGGCGCAGCTCCGCTACACCTACGCCACGCCCACCTGGGGCAACTTCACCGTCGCCCTCGAGAACTCGGACAGCTACGCGCTGCAGCAGGACGTCGACGCCGCAGGCAACCCCCTCCCCTCGGCCACCGCCACCACCAACGGCTTCTCGCGCCTCCCCGACCTCATCGCCCGCTGGGACGGCTCCTTCGACTGGGGCACGGTGAGCGCCCGCGCGCTCACCCACGAGATCCGGGTGCAGGCCGGCAGCAGCGCGCAGGCCGCCTCGTACCGCGGCTACGGCCTCGCCGCCACCGCGCTCGTGAAGATGCGCGACAACCAGGATTACCTTAGCCTGGGCGTCACCTTCGGCGACGGCATCGGCCGCTACATGAACTACATCGAGGGCGCCTTCTACGACCCCGCCACCAACCGGGTGATCGTGGAGCAGGCCATCGGCGCGGTGGTGGGCTACCAGTACAAGCCGACCGACTGGGTGCGCTTCAACCTCGTGGGCGGCTTCACCCGCAACTTCGACAACGACTACACCACCTACGCCCGCAGCATCGGCGCCGACTCCGGCCGCTTCGGCATCAACCGCATGACGCGCCAGGTCCACTTCGGCCCGATCTTCACGCCCATCAAGAGCGTGGACCTCGGCGTCGAGGGCATCTGGGGCGACCGCGAGACGCTCAAGGGCGAGAAGGGCGACATGGCTCGCTTCAACTTCTCGGCCAAGTACTACATCTTCTAGCGCCGCACCGCGAAGCAGCGCTTCACCTTCCTTCGCCGCGCGGCGGGGCCACCTCCGGCCCCCGCCGCGCGGCGCCGTTACATGGGGGTGATGCCGCTCGCGGTCGCGCTGGTGGGCTCCGACCCGCTCTCCCTCGGCGGCCTCGCCGCGCTGCTGGGAGCGCGCCCGGACCTCGCGGTGGTGGCGCAGCTCGCGCCGGCGGAGGTCACGCCCGGCGCGCTCGCCGGGGCCTCGGCGGCAGTGGTCGACCCCGACGCCGGCACGGCGCGCTGGGAGGGGCTGCGCGCGCTCGCCCGGGCCTCCCTGCCGGCGGTGGCCATCGTCTCCTCGGAGGCCCAGGCGGCCGAGGCGCTCGCCGCCGGCGCCCGGGCGGTGGTGCGCCGCGACGCCGGCCCGGAGCGGCTGGCGGCCGCGATCGTCGCCGCCGCCGAGGGGCTGGTGGTCCTCGACGGCGCGCTGGCGGAGCGGCTGCTCCGGCCGGCGCCGCCGGAGGCGGGCCTGGAGGGGCTCACCCCGCGCGAGCGCGAGGTCCTCGCGCTCCTCGGCGAGGGGCTCGCCAACAAGGTCATCGCGGGGCGGCTCGGCATCTCCGAGCGCACCGCCAAGTTCCACGTCGAGGCCATCCTCTCCAAGCTCGGCGCCGAGAGCCGCGCCGAGGCGATCGTCCGCGCCGCCCGCCTCGGCTGGCTGGTGCTCTGACCCCCTGGACGGCGCGGGGCCCTGTCCTTCCGGACAGGCTCGGCGCTGGCCGTCCGCACGATGTGGCCGCCGCGCCCCGCCGCTACCTCAGCAGCGAGCCCGCTGCCGCGGGCCGGAGGCAGCAAGTCATGGCGGAGCGAAGCGGAGCGGAGCGGAACGTCGGACTCGAGCTCTCGGAGGCCCTCGCGGACGCCGCGGCGAAGGCCGAGGCGAGCGTCTTGCGGGTGGACGGAGGGAGGCGTCACCCCTTCACCGGCGTGGCCTGGTCGGGCGACGGCGTGATCGTCACCTGCGAGCACGGGCTCGAGCGCGAGGAGGAGCTGGAGGTGGGGTTGCCGGGCGGCGAGACGGTGCGCGCCGAGCTGGTCGGGACCGACCCCGCTACCGACCTGGCGGTGCTGCGAGCGAGCGCCCCCCGCATCGTCGCGCCGGCCTGGACCGACGCGCCGCCGCGCCCCGGGTCGCTCCTGCTCGCGGTCTCCCGCCCCGGCCGCGCCATCCGCGCCGGGCTGGCGGTGGCGGCGCGGGTGAGCGCGCGGCAGTGGCGCACCCCCGCCGGCGGCCGGCTCGACGGCTACCTCGAGCTCGACCTGTCGCTCGCGCCCGGCCTCTCGGGCAGCCTGGTGGTCGGCCTCGACGGCGGCGCGCTCGGGCTCGCCACCGCCGGCTTCGTGCGCGGCGCGGCGCTGGCCATCCCTGCCGCCACGCTGCGCCGGGTGGTGACGTCCATCCTGGCGCACGGACAGGTGCGCCGAGGCTATCTCGGCATCGCCAGCTTCCCGGTGCACCTCCCGGCGGCGGCGGCGCGGGTGGCCGGCGCGCCCGGCGGGCTGCTCCTCACCGCGGTCGAGGAGGAGAGCCCGGCCGGGCGCCAGGGGCTCCTGCTCGGAGACCTGCTGCTCTCGGCCGACGGCGAGCCGCTCCGCCACCACGGCGACCTGCAGCCGCTCCTCGAGGAGCAGCGCATCGGCGAGACGGCGCACCTGCGGGTGCTGCGCGCCGGCGAGGTGCGCGAGCTCTCCATCACCATCGGCGTCCGCCCGGGAGCCGGGCCGTGACCGCGCTCGCCCAGCTCTCGCTCGACCTCGCCGCACTGGTGGCGGGGGCGGCGCCCTCGGTGGTGGGGGTGGAGCACCGGCGCGGCCAGGGCTCGGGCCTCGTCATCGCGCCCGACGGCTTCGTGCTCACCAACGCCCACGTGGTGCGGGGGCCCGGCCCCTGGCGCGTCCGGCTTCCCGGCGGCGCCTCGGTGCCAGCCACCCCGGTGGGCAGCGACACCGCCACCGACCTGGCGGTGCTGCGGGCCGAGGTGACCGGCCTGCCGCCGCTCGCGCTCGCCGCCGACCGCCGGCTGCAGGTCGGCGAGATCGTGGTCGCCATCGGAAACCCGCTCGGCTTCGAGCGGTCGGTCTCGATGGGCGTGGTGAGCGCGCTCTACCGAGACCTGCCCACGCCCGAGGGCGGGCTCTTGCAGGGCCTCGTCCAGAGCGACGCGGCGGTGAACCCGGGCAACTCCGGCGGCCCGCTCCTCGACGCCGGCGGCACCGTGGTGGGCGTGACCACCGCGATGCTGCCCTACGCGCGCGGCATCGGCTTCGCGGTGCCGGCGCACACCGCGAGCTGGGTGGCGGCGGTGCTCCTGCGCGACGGCGAGGTGCGCCGGCCCTTCCTCGGCGTGGCGGTGCGGAGCGAGGAGCTGGCGCCCGAGGTGGCGCGCGCGTCCGGCCAGGGGCGCGCGGTGCGGGTGGCGAGGGTCGAGCCGGGGACCGCGGCCCACGAGGCCGGCCTGCGGGAGGGCGACCTCCTGCTCGCCGCGGGCGGCGCGCCCCTCCTCACCCTCGACGACCTGCAGCGGGCGATGGTGCTCGCGGGCGCCGGCGCTCCGGACGGGATCGAGCTCCGCGCCTGGCGCGGCGGCGAGCAGCTGCGCGTCGCGGTGCGACCGCGACCGCGGGCGCTGCGGCCGGCGGCCTGAAGCCGCTCTCCCCGGCCGGGGTCGCGCGAGGCGGGCGGGCGCCCGGCGGGACGGGCGCGTGCCCGTCGGGGCCGGGGGGTGGCGGCGACGGCGGTGGGCGGCGCAGGATCGTTCACTGGGGAGCGGGGCGGCTCCCTGGAGGAGCTGGTCATGATCCCACGAACGATCGAGTCGCACCTGCAGCAGCACCATGGGGGCAGCGAGCCCCGGTTCCACTTCCGGGCGGTCACCGCCCAGCGGCTCGCGGCGGCGGAGCACGTCAGCGGCCGGCGCGTGGCCAAGCCGGTGGTGGTCCGGCTCGACGGGAAGCTCGCGCTCTGCGTCATCTCGGCGGCGGAGCGGCTCGACCTCTCCGCGCTGGAGCAGGCCACCGGCGCGCCCGCGCGCCTCGCCTCCGAGGACGAGTTCTCCGACCTGTTCCAGCCCTGCGAGGCCGGCGCGGAGCCGCCGCTCGGCCTCTTCGGCTTGCCGATCTACGTCGACGCGGAGCTCGCGCGGCAGTCGAAGCTGCTGATGCGCGCCGGCACCCACGAGGACGCGGTCGAGGTGGACACCGCCGAGTGGATGCGCTGCGAGGGCGCCCGGCCGGTGGAGCGGCTCGGGATGAAGCTCCACTAGCCCCTACGCGACCCCGCCCGCCGCGGCGGCCGCCACCAGGAAGCCGAGCTCGGCGAGCTCGATGCACGCGCCGTAGACGTCGCCGGTGAGGCCGCCGAGCCGGCGCCAGGCCGCGAGCGCCGCGAGCCCGCCGGCGACCACCGCCGCCAGCGACGGCAGGAGCACCGCGCCGCCCGCGCCGCCCACCGCCAGCGCGGCGAGGATCGTCGCCAGCCCGAGGTGCCACGGCCGCGCCCCGCCGTGGAAGGGCTTGCCCATCCCCTCCGGCCGCGCGTAGGGGAAGAAGACCACCAGCGGCACCGCCAGCCAGCGCGCCACCACCGGGAAGGCGAGCAGCGCCCACAGGTCGCGCCGCGCCAGGAGCGGCGTCAGCGCCGCCCACTTCACCAGCAGCGCCAGCACCAGCGCCGCCGCGCCGTGCGCGCCGATGCGGCTGTCCTTCATGATGGCGAGGGTGCGGGCGCGGTCGCGGTGGCCGGCGGAGAGACCGTCCACCACGTCGGCCAGCCCGTCGAGGTGGAGCCCGCCGGTGAGGAAGGCGTGGGCCGCGAGCAGGAGCGCCGCCGCGAGGGGGGGGCCGAGCCGACCGGCGAAGGCCGCGCCGAGGGCCGCCTGGGCCGCGCCGAGCAGCAGCCCCGCCACCGGGAAGTACGGGACCGAGCGCCCCAGGGCGGCCCCGTCCATGAGGCGCGCGCGCACCGGGAAGCGGGTGAGGAACTGCACCGCCACCGCCATCGGGCCGAGCACCGGGAGGTCCGGGCGCTCCGCCGCCGGGGCGCCGCCATCGTCGGACGACGTCACGGCGTCCACCCCGAGAGCGCCGTCACCGGCCCGGGAGAGAGCCGCAGCACCAGCCCCATGACCGCGAAGTGGACCTCGTCGGAGACGCGGGCCAGCCGCTGGTGGGCGCGGCCGGCGAGGTCGCGGAAGCGGCGCCCGAGCGGCGTGTCCGGGTGGAGCCCCATCCCCACCTCGTTGGTCACCAGCACCACGTGGCAGGGCGGCGCCTCGAGGGCGCGGCAGAGGTCCTCGATCCGAGCCTCCACCCGGGCGTCGTCGGCGCCGTCGAGGAGCAGGTTGGAGATCCAGAGGGTGAGGCAGTCCACGACCGCCACGTCGGCGCCTTCGAGCCGGGCGAGGAGCTCGGGCACGGCCAGCGGCTCCTCCACGGTGGTGAAGTCGGGGCCGCGATCGCGGACGTGCCGGTCGATGCGCGCCGAGAGGTCGTCGTCGTAGCGGCGGGCGGTGGCGACGAAGGTGCGCCGGGCGCCGAGCGCGCGGGCGGCCGCGAGCGCGTGGCTGCTCTTGCCGGAGCGGGCGCCTCCTCCCACCAGGATCACCTTGGGCTTGGCCACGTCACGCCTCCCGCTCGAGCTCGTGCAGCACCGCCAGCGACTCCTCGAGGTCCGCCTCGCCGAAGACCTCCAGCGTGAGCACGCCTTGGTACCGCACGCGCCGGAGGGTGTCGAGAAGCGCGCGCGCCTCGCCGCGAGGCACGTGGCGCAGCGAGCGGTGGTCGCGCCCGCCCGGGGCCACGCCGTGCCACTGCACCACCCGGGCGCGGTGGAGGTGGCGGGCGAGGAGCGGCGCCACCTCGCGGCCGTCGCGCTGCAGGTGGCCCAGGTCGAGCGCCGCCGAGAGCCCGAGCGCCTCCACCACCGGCGCCACCTGCTCGAAGTCGTAGTCGAGCGACTCGACGCAGATCGCGCGCGGCGGCACGCCGGCGGCCACCAGCTCGGCGAGCGAGCGGGCCGCGCGTCCCCGCCAGGCGTCGAGGTCGGGCGGAGGCGCGTCGCCTTCGCGATCGCCGAGGTAGACGTGCACCACCACCGCCTCCGGCGCGAGCGGGCGCGTGACCTCCACCGCCCGCAGCACCCGCGCCACCCCGTCCCGCCGGCGCGGCTCGTCGGCGCTCGCCAGGCTCGCCTCGAGCGGCGTGTGGAGGGAGTAGGTGAGGCCGGTCTCCGCCCGGAGCGCCGCCAGCCCCGCCACCTCGTCCGCGGACGGAAGCGCCGCCGGGTCGCCGTCGAAGCAGAGGATCTCCACGTCCTCCACGCGGCCTGCGAGCCGCCGCGCGTTCTCGAGCCAGCCGGCGCGGTGGATGAAGGACGTGGTGCCGAGGCGGAAGGAGCGCTTCACCGGCTCATCGGAACCACGGCGCTCGGCGGAGCGCAAGCGGCCCGTCCGCCCGCCGGCCCCGCGTCCGCGGCGCGGCCCGGCGGCGGCGCGCGGGCTCCGCGGATCCGGCCCTTCCTCGCAGGCACGCCGCTTGCGAAGGGCACTCACGACCGGGCGCGCTCCCGCGCCCGCTCCGGAAAGGAAGCAACCCGTGAACGACGCCGGACAGAAGAAGACGCTTTCGGTCTTCGCCATCATCGACCGCAAGGACTCCACCCGCCCCGCCTACTGGATGAAGATCGGCAGCGCCTTCACCAACCAGGACGGCTCCATCAACCTCTACCTCGACGCCTTCCCGCTCGGGCCGCACCAGAAGCTGCAGGTGCGCGAGTCGCGCCCGTCCGAGCCGGCGCGCCCGGCCCGCTCCGAGCCCGGCCTGGTGGAGCTGGCGCCGTGAGCCGCCTGCGCCTGGCGGCCGTCGCCGCCCTGATACTGTCCGCGGGCCCGGCCGCGGCCGCCAAGAAGCCGCTCGGTCCCGGCGAGCGGGTGGACCTCAACCGCGCCAGCGCCGCCGAGCTGATGCGCCTCCCGGGCGTGGGCCGCAAGAAGGCCGAGGCGATGGTGGCCCTGAGGAAGCAGCACCCCTTCCGGCGCGCCGAGGACGTCACCGCCGTGAAGGGGGTCTCCGCCAAGTGGCTCGCCCGGGTGCGCCCGCACCTCTCGGTGGCCGAGCCCCCGGCCAGCGCGGCGCAGCGGCCGCCGACCCAGGTCGCCAGGCCGGCGCGAACGGGTCCCGCTCCGGCCTCCCACCGGCTCCCGTCCCGCAACGCGCCTTGACAAGATCGGTCGCGGGGGGCTACCCACGAACTCGCATCACCCGCTCGGAGGAACAGGGAAGCCGGTCGAAGTCCGGCGCGGTCCCGCCACTGTAGCCGGGGAACAGGAACCTGCAGCTCGTCACCACTCGCGCCCTCGGGCGCGGGGAAGGTGGCAGGTCCCTCGCGGCAGCCGCACGCCGCGCCCCGGGAGCCAGGAGACCTCCCTCCGAGCAGGCCGCGAATGGTTCGCGGCCGATGGTCCGCGTCCGAAGGAGACGCGACGACTTGAGCCGACCGGGCCGGGCCCTCCGTGGCGCGCTGTTCTTGCTGTCCGCCTGCGGGCTGGCGCGGGCTCTCCCGGCGCGCGCCGACGCGCCGGAGGAGCCGGTGCTGCTCGACGAGGTGGTGGTGCGCAGCCGGCGCGCCGAGGTCTCGGCCGATCCGACCGCCGCCACCACCGTGGTCGAGGCCAGCCGCTTCGCTGGCGAGGCCAAGGGGGTGGCGGAGCTGGTCTCCACCGCGCCGGGCGTGGCGGTCCACGACTACGGCGGGCTGGGCCAGCTCGCCACCGTCTCCATCCGCGGGTCCACCTCCGACGACGTGGTGGTGCTCCTCGACGGGCTGCCGCTCAACAGCGCCGCCGGCGGAGGGGTGGACCTCTCCACCATCCCCAAGGCCTGGATCTCGCGCATCGAGGTGGTCCGCGGCGCCGAGGGGGCGAGCTACGGCTCGGGCGCGCTCGGCGGGGTGGTGAACGTGGTCACCCGGCCCGCGGTCGCCGGGAGCTGGTCGGCGCAGGGCACCTACGGCTCGTTCGGCACCTACTCCGCCGGCGCCGACGGCGCGGTGGGTGGCGAGCGCTGGGGCCTGCTGGCGGCCGCCGCGGCGGACGGCAGCGGCGGGCGCTTCCCCTACCTCTTCTCCCGGACCCCGGTGCTGGGCGGCGGCCAGGTCGAGCTCCAGCGCGACCACAACGGCGCCCGCTCCGGCGGGCTCCTGCTCAAGGGCTGGGCGGCGCTCGGCGGCGACCGGATCGATGGCCTTTTGCAGCTCTCGGGCGGACACCGCGAGCTCCCCGGGTGGCCGTACGCCGTCACCCCCAACGACACCCAGGACGACGCCCGGCTGGCGCTGGTGACCCGCTACCTCCACCCGCTCGGGCGGGGGCTCACCCTCTCGACCGAGCTCTCCGGCCGCCTCGACCGGCTCGACGCGCGGCTCGAGTTCCTGGGCGGGACCACCCGCCAGCGCGACGCCGCCGGCGCGGTGAAGGTCGGGCTCGAGTGGCTCTCCGGCCCGAGCACCCTCAACGCCAGCGCAACGGTGGGCGGGGAGCGGCTCAGCGCCGATGGGCTCGGCGGCGCGCGCTCGAGGGCGCAGCTCTCGGCCGCGGTGGGCGAGGAGCTCTCCCTCTGGCACGGGGCGCTGCGCGTCTCGCCGACGCTGCGGGTGGAGCGGGTGGGCGGGTTCCAGGGCTGGTCGGGGAAGCTCGGCGCCATCGCGCCGCTCGGCGGCCCCCTCGCCCTCCGCGCCAGCGCCGGCCGCACCTTCCGCGTCCCGAGCTTCTCCGAGCTCTATCTACAGCAGGGGCTCTTCGCGCCCAACCCGAACCTGCGCCCGGAGCAGGGGACGAGCGGCGACCTGTCGCTGGTGGCCGACGGCGCCCTCGGCGTGGCGAGCGTCGGGATCTATGCCGCCCGCTACGACGACCTCATCGTCTGGGAGCCGGGCAGCTTCCCCCGCTACATGGCCTTCAACGACTCCCGCGCCCTGGTGGACGGCGTCGAGGCCGAGGTGGCGACGGCGCCGCTCCGCCGCGCCCTCGGGCTGGCGGCGACCGCCTCGTACACCTACCTCGACAGCCAGACGCTGCGAGGCGAGGCGGCGGTGCTCGGCAGGGAGCTGCCGCACCGCTCCCGCCACCGCGCCTACGGCCGCGTCTCGCTCGAGGAGGGGATCCTCGGCGGGCACGTAGAGGTCCAGTACCTCGGCGCGCAGTGGCAGGACACCCGCAACCTGCAGCCCATCCCCTCGACCCTCACCTTCGGCGCCGGCGCACAGGTGCGCCTCTTCCGCCACCCCGACACCTTCGCCCAGCTCGAGGTCCGCAACCTCCTCGACGACCGCTCGCTGCAGGATGGCTTCGGTTATCCCCTCCCCGGCCGCATGGTGCTCGCCACCCTGCGCACCGGTTCACCGTAGAAAGAGAGAGCCCACATGAAGCGACTCCTCCTCGCCGCGCTGTCCGCGGCCCTCCTCGCCGGCTGCTCCAAGGAGCTGGTCTGCGCCCGCGACCAGAAGGCCTGCGGCGACGTCTGCGCCAACGTCGAGACCGACGCCCGGAACTGCGGCGCCTGCGGGAAGAGCTGCGCCAGCGGACAGGCCTGCTACGCCGGCGCCTGCATCGCCGCCGCCGCCGACGCCCAGAACTGCGGCGCCGCTGGCCGGACCTGCGCCGTGGGCGAGACCTGCAAGGCCGGCGCGTGCGTGGCCGACCTCTACCTCGCCTGCTTCGCCACCAACGAGGTGCGCGAGGCGACCAAGGACCTCGCGCCGGCCGGCGTGCCGGTGGGCACCGACCAGGGGCCCATCAGCCTCACCTGGCTCGACCAGATCCTCTACGCCGCCAACGACATGTCGAACAGCCTCACCCAGATCCGGCTCGACCCGCCGGGCGTCCGCAACGCCGCCAGCTTCCAGCTGGTCGCGCCGGCGGCCACGGCCGACCTCGAGTTCGTGCGGGCGCACGACGGGCTGCTCTTCGCCTCCAACTCCGCCGCCGGGACCATCCTGGTGCTCGACCCGGTGGCGAAGCAGGTGCTCGACGAGATCCCGCTCGCCGAGAAGGCCGGCGACTACGTCGACCCGCTCGGCTTCGACTTCGTGGGCGAGCACGCCTTCGTGGCGCTCCACGGCGGCGGCGCCACCGCGCCGGGCCAGCAGGTGGCGGTGGTCGACTTCAGCAACGTCGCCACCTGCACCCCGCCCGATCCCAACGCCCCCGCCTGCGGAGCCGCCGGCGCCTGCGCCACCGGCAAGGTCTGCGTGGACGGCCTCTGCCAGCGCCCGCCCTGCGGCAAGGTGCTCTCGCGCATCGGGCTGCAGACGGCCGACGTGGCCGGGTTCGCCCAGCCCTCGCGCGTGCTCGCCCTCGGCACGCAGGTCTACGTGCCGCTCGCGAACCTCACCGCGAGCTACGCCCCGGCCGGCAACGGCAAGCTGGCGGTGATCGACGCCTCGGCCAACGGCGGACTGGGCGCCCTCACCCGCACCCTCGACCTCGGCGCCGCCTGCACTGACGCCGGCGGCATCGCCGCGCAGAACGGCACGGTCTACGTCGCCTGCGCGAGCGGCCCGGTGGTCCCGGTCGACACGACCGTGAAGCCGCCGGCGGTGAAGACCTCCATCCAGAGCGGCGTGACCGCGCCGGGCTCGATCGCCATCTGCAACGGCCAGGCGTACGCCGGCGACCAGTTCTCGGGCAGCATCTCCCGCTTCGACCTCTCCGGGCAGACCCCGCCGAGCGCTCCGAGCGCGATCTGCCCCAACGGCTCGGCCGGGTGGGCTACCGTCTCCGACATCGCATGCGGCTTCTAGCAGCCCTCGTCGCGGCGCTCGCCTGCGCCCTCCTGCCGGCCCCCTCCGCCGCCGCCTGGCCCGACACCGGGCCGGGGGTGGCGGCGGGGGGCGCGCGGTGGCTCGGGCCGAAGCCGCGCCCGGGCCCGCGGCGGGTGGTCTCGCTCGCTCCGAGCGCCACCGACCTCGCCATCGCCCTCGGCCAGGCCGGCAGGCTGGTGGGCGTCACCCGCTATGACGACGCGCCCGAGGTGGCGAAGCTGCCGCGGGTGGGCGGCTTCCTCGACCCCTCGCCGGAGGCGGTGCTGGCCCTCCGCCCGGACCTCGTCCTCTGGGTCACCGACGGCGGCGCGCTCGCGAGCGTCCAGCGCATCGCCGCGCTGGGCGTGCCGGTGCTGGCCCTCCCGGTGGTGAGCGTGGAGGACGTGCTCGCGGCGGCGCGGCTCATCGGCGACGCGCTCGGCGACCGCGCCGGCGGCGAGCGGCTCGCCGGCTCCCTCTCGGCGGCCGTGTCCCGCACCCAGGCCCGCGCCGCCGGCCTTCCGCGGCCCCGGGTGCTCTTCGTGGTCGGGCGCGAGCCGCTGGTGGTCGCCGGCCCGGGCAGCTACCCCGATGAGCTCCTGCGGCTCGCCGGCGCCCGCAACGTGGCCGGCGGACAGCGCCCGTGGCCCATCTACCCGCTGGAGAAGGCGGTGGCCGACGATCCGGACGTGGTGGTGGACGCCGCGCGGCTCGAGCACGGCGGCGGCGCGGGGCGGCTGGAGACCATCCCGGCGGCCCGGCGCGGCCACCTCGTGAAGCTGGAGGACGACGACGCGCTGCGGCCCGGGCCCCGCATGGTGCGGGCCCTCGACAAGCTCTTCGCGGTGCTCCACCCCGAGGCGCGGCGGTGAAGGGGCTCGGCCCCCGCGTGGCCGCCACCTTCGCGGGCGGCCTCGTCGCCCTGGGGCTCGCGCTCGCCTTCTCCTGCGCCGTGGGCGCGCAGCCCATCTCGCTCCGCGCCGCCTTCCTGGGGGTCGAGCCCGACCGCGCCATCCTCCTCGGCCTGCGGCTGCCGCGGGCGGTGCTGGCGGCGCTGGTGGGCTGCGCGCTCGCCAGCGCGGGCGCGGCGCTCCAGGCGCTGCTGCGCAACCCGCTCGCCGAGCCGTTCGTGCTCGGGGTCTCCGGCGGCGCCGCGCTCGGAGGCACCCTGGTGATGGTTGCGGCGGGGCTGCTGGGCCGGCTCGCCGCCGGCGCCGGGGCGGTGCTCGGCTCGGCGCCGCCGGTGGCGGTGGGCGCGGTGACCGGCGCCGCCCTCGCCACCTTGCTGGTCTTCGCGCTGGGGCGCATCGGCGGGCGGCTGGTGCCGGAGGCGGCGCTCCTCGTCGGCATCATCTTCAACGCCTTCGCCGCCGGCGTCATCACGCTGCTCAAGCTGCTCGTGCCCCCGGAGATGGCGGCCCGGCTCCTCTACTGGCTCATGGGCTCCATCGGCTACGAGACCCCGGGCACGCTGGCGGTGGCGGGGGCGCTGGTGGCGCTCTCCACGCTCGGCCTCTTCGCCCTCTCGGCGCAGCTCAACCTGCTCGCGCTCGGGGACGACGAGGCGGCCTCGCTGGGGGTGAACGTGGCCCGCTCGCGCGCCCTGGTCTTCTTCGCCGCCAGCGCCGCCACCGGCGCGGCGGTGGCCCTCTCCGGCATGGTCGGCTTCGTGGGGCTCATCGTGCCGCACCTGGTGCGCAAGGTGGCCGGTCCCGATCACCGGCTGCTGGTCCCGGCCTCCGCCTTCTTCGGAGCGACCTTCCTGGTGCTGGCCGACGCCCTGGCGCGGCTGGCCTTCCTGCCGCTCGGGACCGAGCCCCCGGTGGGCGCGCTCACCGCCTTCGTTGGCGGCCCGCTCTTCCTCTGGATGCTGCGGCGCCACGAGGCCCGCGGTTAGATGCCTCCCGTGCTCCCCCCGCGCCGCATGTGGCTCGCGGTCCTGGCGCTCTGCCTCGCGGTGACGGCGGCGGCGCTCCTGGTCGCCGGCTGGTCGTTTCGCCGCGAGGCGCCGGCGCGGGCCGCCCGGTTCCTCCCCGCCCCCATCCCCAAGGTCGACGTCCACCAGCACGTCGGCCCGCGCACGCTCGGCGAGTCCGTACGGCTCGGCGCCGCGGAGGGGATCCGGGTGGTGGTGAACCTCTCGGGCGGGAGCGACGACGGCGACCTGCAGGAGCAGCTCTCGGCCGCGGCCGAGCACCCGGGCCGAGCCCTGGTCTTCATGGGGGTGGACCTCGACGGCTGCTGCGGCGAGGGCTGGCAGCGCCGCGAGGTGGCCCGGCTCGAGCGCGGCAGGGCCGCCGGCGCGCGCGGCCTCACGATCTACAAGTCGCTCGGCCTCACCGCCACCGACGAGGCCGG
Source organism: Anaeromyxobacteraceae bacterium (assembly GCA_035656915.1). Taxonomy (GTDB): domain Bacteria; phylum Myxococcota; class Myxococcia; order Myxococcales; family Anaeromyxobacteraceae; genus Anaeromyxobacter_B. Next base: position 68,635 of record DASRRJ010000020.1, on the reverse strand, counting down.
CGCGCGCGTTCCGATCGACTCCCCGCGGCTCGACCCGATCTTCGAGGCGGCGGGCCGGCTCGGGCTGCCGGTGTCGCTCCACTCCGGCGACCCCAAGGCCTTCTTCGAGCCGCGAGGCGAGGGAAACGAGCGTGCGGCGGAGCTCGAGGACTTCCCGGAGTGGTCCTGGGCCGACCGGGCGCGCTTCCCGGCCTGGCAGAGGGTCTTCGACGAGTTCGCGCGACGCGTGGCCCGGCACCCGCGGGTCACCTTCATCGGCGTCCACTTCGGCAACGACGCCGAGGATCCGGCCGAGGTGGGACGCCTCCTCGACCGGCTCCCGAACCTCTACGTGGACACGGCCGGCCGCGGCCCGGAGCTGGGGCGGCGAGGCGCCGCCCGCGCGGTGATCCTGGCGCACCCGGACCGCGTGCTCTTCGGCACGGACCTCCAGTGGATCGAGGGGGCCGACGGCGAGAAGGGGGTCGTCGCCGGGGCCGGCCGGGCCGCCGGCGCGAAGGAGCTGCGCCGCTTCTTCGACGGCACCTTCCGGCTCTTCGAGACCCGCGACCGGGCCATCCCCAGCCCGACGCCCATCCAGGGCGACTGGGACCTCGCCGGCCTGGGGCTGCCGCGCGAGGTGCTGGAGGCGCTCTACCACCGGAACGCCGAGCGGCTCCTCGGCCTCGCCCCGCTGGAGCGATCGTGACCGCGTCCACCCCGCCCGGCGACCTCATCGAGGTGCGCGACGCCACCTTCCGCTACGGGGGGCGGCCGGCGCTCGACCGCGTCTCCTTCGGCGCCCGCGCCGGCGAGCTGGTGGGGCTCGTCGGCCCGAACGGCGCCGGCAAGAGCACCCTCGTTCGCCTCGTGGCCGGGCTGGCCGCGCCGGCCGGCGGCACCGTCCGGCTCGCCGGCCTCGACCCGGCGGCCGCGCCCCGGCGCGAGGTGGCGCGGGTCTGCGCGCTGGTGCCGCAGGAGCCGCCGGTCCACTGGCCCTTCACCGTGCGCGAAGCGGTGATGATGGGGCGGGCGCCGCGCCAGAACCTCTTCGCCGCCGCCGGCCCGCTCGACAGCGGCGCGGTGCAGGGTGCGCTCGAGGCCTGCGAGCTGCTCCACCTCGCCGACCGCCGCCTCGACGCGCTCTCCGGCGGCGAGCGCCGCCGCGTCTTCTTCGCCCGCGCCCTGGCGCAGGAGCCGCGGGTGCTGCTGCTCGACGAGGCCACCGCCTTCCTCGACCTCGCCCACCAGGTGGCCGCCATGCGCATGGCCGGGGTGGCCGCGCGCGGCGGGCTCTGCGTGGTGGCGGTCTTGCACGACTTGAACCTCGCCGCCGCCTCCTGCGACCGGCTGGTGGTGCTCTCGCGCGGCCAGGTGGTGGCCGAGGGGCGCCCGGCCGAGGTGCTCACCGAGGAGCGGGTGGAGGCGGTCTGGGGCCTGCCGGTCTGGCGCGGCGAGAACGGCGCGACCGGCGATCCGGTGGTGCTGCCGCGGGGCCGCGCCCGTCCACCTGGCGGCGCGAAGGCGTAAGGGCCCCCGACGGCTCGCCGCGGGGGTGGGGTCCCACCGCAGGTGGGGAGGGGACGCCGTCCCCTTTACATGGTCGGAAGGAAGACCTTGAGCGCCACCATCAGCGTCCGCCGCGAGGCGTCGTCGAGCGACTGCCGGTAGGCGACGTCGATCGCCGTCCCGGCGGCGCTGACCACGCCGGCGCCGGCGGTCCAGAACCGTCCGCCAAGGGTGTCGTCCTTCACGTAGCCGGCGCGCAGCGGGATGAAGTCGAGGAGCAGGTACTCGGCGCCCGCGCCGAAGGCGTTGCTGGACTTGCCCTGGCCGTTGTCGAAGTCGCCCCGCCAGTCCGCCGCCACGTGGAAGGTGCGCTCGTCGCCGATGGCGAGGCCCGCCCCCATGCCGCGCGGGGTCTGCTCGCGGTGGCTCGAGGCGAGCAGGTTGTAGGCTGCGCCGCCGATGGAGACGAAGGAGTTCACCCGCAGGAAGAGGCCGACGTCGGCGTTGAGCTCCCGGTCGCGCGCCCCGCTCGGCAGGTTGAGCTGCAGGTACTTGCCGGTGGCGCCCACGTACAGGCTTTCGCCGATCGGCGTCGCCAGCGCCAGGTGGTAGGCGTTCCCCTGGGTGAGCCCGGCCGGGAGGCGGTGGTAGGCGAACCCCGCCGCCAGCGAGTTGCTCCCGTCCACCACCGAGAGGCCGGCCCACTGCTGGTCCGAGTCGGCCCCGGTACGGTCGTTCAGGTAGAGCGCTTCGAAAGAGTAGCGCTTCCCCACCGCCAGCGCGGCGGGGTTGAGGTAGAGGCTCTCGTTGCCGCCGGTCATGGCCCGGAAGGCGCCGCCCATCGACAGGGCTCGCGCCCCGGTGAGATCGGCCGCGGTCAGGGGCGCCGGGGTCCCCGCCCGGGCGATCCCGGCCACCAGCGCCAGCGCGAAGGCCACTCCCAGCCGGTGACGGTAGACCATAGGTGGCGCGAACATTACCCGGCACCTGCCCGACACGGCAATGCTCCTTAACGCGGCGCGCGACGCGGGTTACATTTCGACGGTCATGCCCACGCGACCCATCCGCAAGGCGGTGATCCCCGCCGCCGGCCTCGGTACCCGCTTCCTCCCCGCCACCAAGGCAGTGCCGAAGGAGCTCCTGCCCATCGTCGACACCCCCACCATCCAGTACATCGTGGAGGAGGCGGTGGCGGCCGGCGTGCGCGACGTGATCCTGGTCTGCGCGCGCGGCAAGGACTCGATCGTCGATCACTTCGACATCGCCGGCGAGCTGGAGATGAACCTCGAGCGCGCCGGCAAGCGAGCGCTCCGGGACCAGATGCGGGCCATCGCGCGGATGGCCAACGTGGTGACGGTGCGGCAGCAGGAGCCCCTCGGGCTCGGCCACGCCGTCCTCTGCGCCAAGGATCTGGTCGGCGACGAGCCCTTCGTGGTGATGCTGGGCGACGACATCATCGACGCCGTGGTGCCGGCGACGAAGCAGCTCGCCGACTGCTACGCCCGCCACGGCCTCGGCGCCATCGCCCTCATGGAGGTCCCGCCCGCCGAGGCCCACATGTACGGCGTGGCGGCCGGCCGCGAGATCGCCGAGCGCACCATCCGCATCGACCGGCTGGTGGAGAAGCCCAAGGCAGAGGCCCCCTCCAACCTGGCGGTCATCGGTCGCTACGTGCTCCCGCCGCGCATCTTCGAGATCCTGGAGCGGCAGCAGCCCGGGGTCGGCGGCGAGATCCAGCTCACCGACGCCCTGGCGGTGCTGGCGGCCGAGGACGGGCTGGCCGGCTACCGCTTCGAGGGTGACCGCTACGACGCCGGGGACCGCTTCGGCTACCTCAAGGCCAACATCGCCTTCGCCCTGAAGCGCCCCGAGCTGCGCGAGCCGCTGCGCGCCTTCATGCGCGAGGCGGCCGGGTTCGACGGGGAGCGGTAGGCCAGGGGCGAGCGCCGGCCGGCCGGTCCGCCCGCCTGCTACACTCCCGCCGTGCTCGTCGAGGTCGCCGTCGCCGCCGCCGTCCGCGGCACCTTCACCTACCGCGTGCCGGAGGCGCTCCAGCCCCGGGTCTCGCTCGGGCGGCGGGTCGCCGTGCCCTTCGGCCGGAGCCCGCGCGCGACCGGTTACGTCATCGGTTTCCCGGCGGTGGCCCCCGAGGGGGTGGCGCTGCGCGAGGTCGCCGCGGCGCTCGACGACTTCCCGCTCTTCACCGAGCCGCTGGTGAAGCTCCTCCGCTGGGCCGAGGAGTACTACCTCGTGCCGCCGGGCGAGCTCTTCCGCGCCGCCCTCCCGCCGGGCCTCAACGCCCGCGGCGGCGGCGAGGCGCCGGAGCGCCGGGCGGTGGAGTTCGCCGCCCCCGCCGCGGAGGCGGCGGCCGCGCTCGACGGGCTCGCGCGCCGCGCCCCGGCGCAGCACGCCGTGCTCGAATATCTGCTCGCCCGCGGCCGCATCCCGCTCGAGGAGCTGCGCGCCGCGCTCCCGAAGGCCCGGCCGGCGCTCACGGCGCTGGTGAAGCGCGGGCTGGCGCGGCTCGAGGCCGAGGCGCCCGCGCCCCCCGGCGCCGAGCTGCCCGCCTCGGCGGCGGCCCCGGCGCTCACCGCGGCCCAGGCGGCGGCGCTCGCCGCGGTGGAGGAGGCCGCCGGGAGCTTCACCCCCTTCCTGCTCCTCGGCGTCACCGGCTCGGGCAAGACCGAGGTCTACCTGCAGGCGATCGCCCGGGCCCGCGCCCGCGGCAAGGGTGCGCTGGTGCTGGTGCCGGAGATCGGCCTCACCCCCCAGCTCGTCGGCCGCTTCCGCGCCCGCTTCGGCGCCGACGTGGCGGTGCTCCACAGCGGCCTCACCCCGCCCGAGCGCCACGCCGAGTGGCTGCGGCTGCGCCGCGGCGAGGCGCGCATCTGCGTGGGGGTGCGCAGCGCCATCTTCGCGCCGGTCGAGGACGTGGGCGTCATCGTGGTGGACGAGGAGCACGACTCCTCCTTCAAGCAGGAGGAGGGGCCGGCCTACCACGCGCGCGACCTCGCGGTGGTGCGGGCGCGGCTGGAGCAGGCGGTGCTGCTGCTCGGCTCGGCCACGCCCTCGCTCGAGACCCTCGAGAACGCCCGCCGTGGGAAGTACCGGATGCTCGAGCTGCCGGCGCGCGTGGACGGCCGCGCCATGCCGGAGGTGGAGGTGGTGGATCTGGCGCGCCGCCGCCGGCCGGGCCAGGAGAAGCCGGGGCTCGGGCTCATCTCGCCCAGGCTCGCCGAGATGCTGCGCGAGACCCGGGCCGCCGGGCAGCAGTCGATCCTGTTCCTCAACCGGCGCGGCTACGAGACGCTGGTGGTCTGCGAGGACTGCGGCCGCGAGGAACAGTGCGAGAGCTGCTCGGTGTCGCTCACCCACCACCGCCGCCGGAACGTCCTCACCTGCCATTACTGCGGCCGCTCCCTCCCGGTAACGCCGGAGTGCCCCTCCTGCGGCGGGATGCGGCGCGGGGTGGGGGTGGGCACCGAGCAGGTGGAGGCGGGGGTGAAGGAGCTCCTCCCCGGCGCGCGCGTCGAGCGGCTCGACCGCGACGCCGTCGCCGGGGCGGACGCGCTCGCCTCGGTGCTGGCCCGCTTCGCCCGCCGCGAGCTCGACGTGCTGGTGGGCACGCAGATGGTGGCGAAGGGGCACGACTTCCCGGGCGTCACGCTGGTGGGGGTGATCCTGGCCGACACCTCGCTCGCCCTCCCCGACTTCCGGGCCAGGGAGCGCACCTTCCAGCTGCTCGCCCAGGTGGCCGGGCGCGCCGGCCGCGGCGGTGAGGCGGGGCGTGTGCTGGTGCAGACCTGGCACCCCGAGGAGCCGGCCGTCGACTGCGCCCGCACCCACGACTTCGCGCGCTTCGCGGAGGCGGAGCTGGCCTTTCGCGAGGCGCAGGGCTACCCGCCCTTCGGGCGGATGCTGGCGGTCCGGATCGAGGGGAGCGAGGCCGGGGCGCGGCGCACCGCGGAGGCGCTCGGGCAGGCGGCGCGCCCGGCGCTGGGCCGCGCCGCGATGCTCGGCCCGGCCCCCGCGGCCATCGAGCGGATCCGCGGCAAGAGCCGGTGGCACATCCTGTTCAAGGCGCCCGACGCTCCTTCCCTGCGCCCGATCCACCGGGCGCTCGCCCGGGTGGCGCAGCGGCCTCCCGGCGGGGCGGCGGTCAGGTTCGACATGGACCCCTACTCGATGCTGTAAGAGAGTCGGAGCCGGGCGCTCGGGAGTGCGCCGCCGGTTCTGGCCGTTTAGAATCCACGTTGGTAGACTGGATAGCTCCATGATTCGTGAAATCGTCATCTGGCCCGACCCGGTCCTCAAGAAGGTCGCGAAGCCGGTGGACTCCGTCGACGACGGCCTCCGCCGGCTCCTCGACGACATGGCCGAGACCATGTACGCCGCCGACGGCGTCGGGCTCGCCGCGCCACAGATCGCCGAGCAGCGGCGCTGCATCGTCATCGACACCTCCCCTCGCCAGGAGGATCAGCGCCTCATCCACCTCGTGAACCCGGTCATCGTGAGGACCGAGGGAGAGACCACCTACACCGAGGGCTGCCTCTCCATCCCCGGCGAGGCGGAGGACGTGGACCGGGCCGCCAAGGTCTGGGTGCGGGCGCTCGACTACTTCGGCAAGCCCTTCGAGCTGGAGTGCGACGGCCTGCTCGCCATCGCGGTGCAGCACGAGCACGACCACCTCGACGGCACGCTCTTCGTCGACCACCTCTCGAGCCTCAAGCGCGAGCTCATCCGCCGGCGGATGAAGAAGCTGAAGCAGGAGCGGGCGGCGGAGCGCGCCGACGAGATCAAGACCAGCGCCAAGCACAACTCGGCGCTGTAGGGCCCGGAGGCGCTCTACCCGCCTCTTCGGTCGACCCCGCGCCTCGGGCAGAGCTGCTCCACCACGCACCGCTCGCAGGCGGGCGCCCGCGCGGTGCACGTCCGCCGGCCGTGCCAGACGAAGAGCTGGTGCGTGCGCCCCCAGCGCTCCTCCGGGTAGAGCCGGGTGAGGTCGCGCTCCACCGCGTCCGGCTTCAGCTCGCGCGTGAGGTCGAGCCGGCGGGACACCCGGCCCACGTGCGTGTCGACCGGGAAGGCCGCGCCGGCGCCGAGGTGGACCAGCACCACCCCGGCCGTCTTGCGCCCGACGCCCGGCAGCCGCTCCAGCCCCTCGCGCGTGCGCGGCACCCGACCGCCGTGCTCCTCGGCGATGGCCCGCATCGCCGCCACGATGGCCCTGGCCTTGGCGCGATAGAGCCCGAGGCTCCGGATGAAGGGCCAGAGGTCCTCGGGCTGCGCGGCGGCGTAGGCGGCGGCATCCGGGAAACGGGCGAAGAGGGCCGGCGTGGCCAGGTTCACCCGCGCGTCGGTGCACTGCGCCGAGAGCACCACCGAGACGAGCAGCTCGAGGTCGCTCCGGAAGTCGAGGGCGATGCGCGCCTGCGGGAGCTCGCGCTCCAGCCGGTCGGCCACCTCGAGCGCACGCCGGCGCTTGTCCGTCTTGGTCTCGCGCACGCCGAATCCAGGTGCAACCGCGGATGGTATCGGATAGTCCCACACCGTCCCACTCGGCGCGGGGTTCGCCCTCGACAAACCCTCCCCTCCGTGCCAGCCTCCCGACCGCAAGAAAGGAGGTTCGATTACCCTTACGGGACCGGCGCGCTCCCCGGCACCGCCTCCCCGCAGGACATCCCCGCGATGCAGATCAACCTCCGCAAGGCCATGTTCGTGCTGCCGAACCTGTTCACGGTCAGCTCGATCTTCCTCGGCTTCTACGCCATGACGCTCTGCGCGGGCGAGCCGACGCCAGCCCAGCTCAACCGGGCCGCCCTGGCCATCTTCTTCGCCATGTTCTTCGACGCCTTCGACGGGCGCGTGGCGCGCATGACGAAGACCCAGTCGGACTTCGGCGTCGAGCTCGACAGCCTCGCCGACGTGGTGAGCTTCGGCGCGGCCCCCGCCCTGCTGGTCTACAAGTGGGCGCTGGCGCCGCTCGGGTTCATGGGGCTGGCGGTGAGCTTCACCTTCGCCGCCTGCGGCGCGCTGCGGCTGGCCCGCTTCAACGTGCTCGCCCACCGCGGAGAGAAGGGCTCCTCCCGCTTCTTCGTGGGGCTGCCCATCCCGCTCGCCGCCGGCGCGCTGGTCTCGCTGGTCATCGCCCACTACCGCACCTACGGAGAGCTCACCGCGCCGGCCGATCGCATCCCGGTCGCCGTGGTGGTGGGCGCGCTCTCCTTCCTGATGGTCTCCACCGTCCGTTACCGCACCTTCAAGGACGTCCACCTCTCCCCCAAGAGCCTCCTCATCTTCGCCTTCCTCTGCATCGCCGGCCTGGCGATGGGGATCGTCACCCGCGCGTCCTTCGTCATGATGGTCTACATGGCGGCTTACGTCGTCCTGGGGCTCGCCGAGGCGGTCTTCGCCCGGCGCCGGCCTCCGGAGGAGGTGGTGGCGGCGCTGCCGCCGAAGGTCCGCGCCGAGATCGAGGCCGACGAGGCGCTCGAGCCGGACGACGACGACGTTCCCGGGGCGGAGAAGGAAGGCGACGAGTACATCTAGGCCGTGTCCGATCCCGTCCGCGAAGCGCCGCCCGCCGCCCCCGAGCTCTCCACCCTCCAGCGCGTCGCCGGCGCCTCGAAGCGAGGGCGCCCCGACGGCCCGCCCGACGGCTGGACCCTCCTCGCCGCCTGGGGACCCTGCGGCTACGTGCCGGTGGCCCCCGGCACCGCGGGCACGCTCGGCGCCATCCCGCTCTTCTGGTTCCTGCGCGACTTGCCGCTGCCGCTCTACCTCCTCACCACCGTCGCCTTCATCGCCCTCGCGAGCTACGCCTCCCACCGCGCCGGCCGCTACTGGAAGGTGGTGGACGCCTCGCAGATCGTCATCGACGAGGTGGCGGGGTACCTCGTCACCATGGCCTTCGTGCCCTGGAGCTGGCCGGCGGCGGTGGCGGGCTTCGTCTTCTTCCGGATCTTCGACGTCCTCAAGCCCTGGCCCGCCTCCCACTTCGACCGCAAGGTGAAGAACGGCTTCGGGGTGGTGATGGACGACGTCATGGCCGGCGTCTGGTCGGCCGCGGCCATGGAGGTGCTGATGCTGGGCATCCGCCTCTGGCGCGGCTGCGAGGGCGGGCTCCACTGGTGGTGCAGCCAGCTCACGCCATGACGCCCACCGTCGAGATCCTCTCCACCGGCGACGAGCTCCTCACCGGCCAGGTGGTGGACACCAACTCCACCTGGCTCATGGACCGGCTCTGGGACCTGGGCCTCATGGTCCGGCGCAAGACGCTGGTGGCCGACGACCGCCAGGACCTGCAGGCGGCGCTGCGCGAGGTGACCGGTCGCGCCGACGTGGTGGTGATGAGCGGCGGCATGGGGCCCACCGAGGACGACCTCACCGCCGAGTGCGTGGCGGCGGTGCTGGGGGTGCCGCTCGAGCTGCACGAGCCCTCGCTCGAGGCCATCCGCCGCCGCTTCGAGCAATTCGGGCGGCCCATGACGCCCAACAACCGGAAGCAGGCGCTCTTCCCGCGCGGCGCCGAGGTCATCCCCAACCGCTTCGGCACCGCGCCCGGCTTCTCGGTGACCATCGGGCGGGCGCGCCTCTTCTGCCTGCCGGGCGTGCCGGTCGAGTACAAGGGGCTCTGCGAGGAGGCGGTGCTGCCGCGGCTCTCCGCCGGCCTGGGCGCCGCCTCGGCCGGCCGGGTGGTGAAGCTCTTCGGCCTCGGCGAGTCCTCGGCCGACCAGACGATGCGCCCGGTGATGGACGACCCCCGCAACGCCGGCGTCCGCTTCGGCTTTCGCGCCCACTGGCCCGAGGTCCACGTGAAGTGGGCGGTGTCGGGCCCGGACGCCGCGGCCCGCGCCGACCGGATCCTGGAGGAGGTGCGCGCCCTCTTCGGCGAGGCGGTGTGGGGCGAGGGCAAGGACGAGCTGCCGCGGCTGGTGGTGGAGCGGCTCCTGGCCCGGGGCGAAAAGGTGGCCACCGCCGAGAGCTGCACCGGCGGGCTCGTCGCCGAGCTGCTCACCGGCGTGCCCGGCTCGTCCGGCGCCTTCGACCTCGGCGTGGTGGCCTACTCCTACGAGGCCAAGACCGAGCTCATCGGCGTGCCGGCGGCGCTCCTCGCCGCCCACGGCGCCGTCTCCGAGCCGGTTGCGCGGGCCCTCGCCGAGGGGGCGCGGGCGCGCGGCAGGGCCACCTACGGCGTCGGCATCACCGGCATCGCGGGCCCCGGCGGCGGGACCCCGGAGAAGCCGGTCGGCACGGTGCACCTCGCCCTCGCCGGGCCAGACGGCACGCACCACCTGGCGCGCCTCTACCGCGGCGACCGCGGCCGCATCCGCCACAGCACCGCCTTCGAGGCGCTCTTCCTGCTGCTCCGGGCCATGCGGTGAGGAGGCTAGAGGCGGCGCTCTTCCTCGGATCGCTCGCCCTCTTCGCCGCCTTCGCCGGCCAGCGGCTCCTCGAGCCCTCCGCCGCGCCGCACTTCGTCTACCAGGCCGAGGCCTGGCTCCAGGGGCAGCTCCACCTGGCGCAGCCGCCGCCCAACCTCAACGACTGGGCCCGCGTGGGCGCGCGCTGGTACGTCTCCTTCCCGCCCGGGCCGGCGCTGCTGATGCTCCCGGGGGTGGCGCTGCTCGGGCTCGACTTCCCCGACGTCGCCTTCACGGTCCTGTTCGCCGCGATCAACGTGGTGCTCCTCTTCCGCGTGCTGGAGCGGCTGCGCCGGGAGCGGGAGAGCCGACGCGCCCGGGCCGAGAACGCGGCGCTGGCGTGCCTCTTCGCCTTCGGCACGGTGAACTTCTACTGCTCCGTCCGCGGCGAGGTCTGGTTCACCGCCGAGGTGCTGGGAGTCACCGCCACCTGCCTCTACCTCCTCGCCGCCCACCGCGCGCGCCACCCGCTCCTCGCCGGGCTGGCCTGGAGCTTCGCCGGGATCACTCGCACGCCGCTCCTCTTCTCCGGGCTCTACTTCGCCCTGGAGGTGATCGCGAACGGCGGCGAGCTCGGCGCCCGCTGGCGCGAGCGGGCCACCTGGAGCGACCCGAGGCGCTGGCGCAAGGCGGCGCTCTTCGCGGCCGGCGCCGCGCCGCTCCTGACCCTCGCCGCCGCGCTCAACCAGGCCCGCTTCGGCTCGCCGCTCGACTTCGGCCACGCTCACCTCTGGAACAACCGGGTGAACGCCGACGTCCAGCGCTGGGGGCTCTTCTCGCTCCACTATCTGGAGAAGCAGCTCCACGCCGCCTTCACCCGGCTGCCGCGCCTCGAGGGCGGGCGGCTCGCCTACGACCCCGACGGCATGTCGCTCTTCCTCACCACCCCGCTCTTCGCCTTCCTGCTCTGGCCCAGGGAGCGGCCCCGGCTGCACCGCCTCCTCTGGCTCACCGTGGCCGCCACCGCCCTCCCCGGCTTCCTCTACCAGAACACCGGCTACGTCCAGTTCGGCTACCGCTTCAGCCTCGACTACACGCCGCACCTCTTCGCGCTGCTCGCGATCGGCGGCCGGCCCATGGACTGGAGGTTCTGGACCGCCGGCCTGGCCGGCGTGGCGGTGAGCACCTGGGGGGCGCTCGCCTTCGCGGGCGGGTGAGGCCGTCCTCAGCGACCGGCGCAGAACAGCTCGAGGAACCGCTCCCAGGAGACGAAGCCCCCGCCGGTGGCGAGCAGCTGCTCGTGGACCGCGGCCGCTCCGGCGAGGAGCTCCGGCTCGGGCCGGACGGAGTAGCGCTCCCCCAGCCCCGCCTCGGAGATCACCCGCTCGCACAGGTTCTTCACGTTGGCGCCGCGCCCGGCGAGGTCGCCCTGGCGGTCGAGCAGGTACCCGACGAGCCGTCCGATCTGCTCGCGGGCGGCGACGCGCGCGTGGGCGCCGCCGGCCACCAGCGCCTCGTTGACGCGGTCCGGATGGGCGTCGGGCACCACCAGCCAGCCGAGCGAGATGCGCGGGGCGTACCCGGCGGCGCCGAGCACGGCCAGGCAGCGCCCCTGCTCCTCCGGGGTCTTGCAGCGGATGCGCACCACCGGCTCGGCGTCCATGCGGCTCGATTATCCCGCCCGCCTCCGGCCCGCAAGGGCCACCGCTCCCGGCGCCGCCGGCTTATCATCGGGGCGTGAGCGCGCCCCTCGACCCCGGGCTGCTGGAGCTGCTGCGGGAGCGGAGCGGCCTCTCCATCGACCTGGAGGGGCGCTTCCTCCACCGCGGCGAGCCCATCACCCACGCGCGGACGCTGGAGGTGCTGTGGCGCTCGCTGGAGCGCCAACCCGACGGGAGGTATCTGGTGCGCGTCGGCCGCGAGAGCGGCTACGTCCAGCTCGAGGACGCGCCCTACGTGGTCCGGGGCGCGGCGCGCGCGGGCGGCGGCTTCCTGCTGCACCTCAGCGACGGGACCGCGGAGCCCCTCGCCCCGGACGCGCTCGCCGTCGATCACGAAGGGGTGCTGCACACCCGCGTGAAGGGCGGCCACCGCGCCCGCTGCTCGCGCGCGGCCCAGGTCGCGCTGGGGCTCGCGCTGGAGGAGGATCCCGGCGCGCCGTCGGGGTTCTCGCTGGTGGTCGGCGGGCGCCGCCATCCGGTCGGGAAGGAATGACTGACCGCGAAGCAGTGGGTATCTTGGCGAGAATGGCGAAGGTCGTCGCCCTCCTGTGGGTCCTCGCGGCGCCCGCCCTGGTTCAGGCCCAGGCGTTCACCCTCCGTCCGCCCAGCTTCGGCGAGGAGCTCCAGGACGTCGACCGGCTGATGCGGATCCCCCCGCGCGCGCTGCACCGGGAGGGCGAGCCGCTGCCGCAGACCTTCGTCATGCCGGAGCGGCCCGGGCAGAACCAGGTGGCCTGGTTCGAGTTCGACTGGCGCCGCCTCGACGTGCCGCCGCCGGCCGGCGGCCGGGGCGGCATCCGGCTCTACTACTACGAGCGGGAGCGCGAGGTGGCGGAGCGGGCGCTGCCGGCCATCCGCGCCGCGTACCTGAGGCTGGTGGACCAGTTCCACTACAGCCCCACCAAGCCCATCCCCTACATCCTGTACAGCTCGCAGCGGGAGTTCCAGACCACCAACGTGTTCCAGGTCACCGAGTCGGTGCTGGGCGTCACCTCGCCGGTCGACCTCAAGATGTCCCTCCCCTACTTCGGCGACCACGAGAAGTTCCGGGAGGTCTCGACCCACGAGCTGGTGCACCAGTTCACCATCCAGAAGCTCATCGACCTCTCCGGCGAGGAGGACCCGGCCTCGCCGCTCGACGAGTTCCCGCTCTGGTTCATCGAGGGGATCGCCGAGTACTACGCCAAGGGCGGGCTCGACGCCGAGTCGGACGCCTTCCTGCGCGACCTCGTCTGGAACCCCGATCCCGAGCACCACTACGAGATCCTCTCCTTCGCCGAGGACCGCTACCGCGGCTACCTGCCCACCTACAAGCTCGGGCAGGCGCGGGTGACGTTCATCGCCGAGGCGTACGGCAAGGAGAAGATCCAGGCCTACCTCGAGAACGCCTTCCTCATGGGCACCGGCCGGCAGAGCCAGGGCGAGCGCGGCTTCGCGGCGCTCACGCGGCGCGTGCTCGGCGAGCCGCTCGAGCAGGTGGACGCGCGCTGGCGGGCCTGGCTCAAGAAGCGCTACTACCCCGACTACCTGCGCATCCGTCAGGACCTGCCGAGCGTGCGGGAGATCCAGAAGCTCCCCGCCGAGCCGGACAGCTACGTGGCGAGCGCCGACGGCCAGCTGCTCCTCTTCCGCGGGCTCGATCGCGAGCAGGGGCGCGCCCGCGTCTACCTCGCCGACGTCCGGAGCCCGGAGGACGCCGAGGAGGTGGCCGAGGACGACGGGCCGGGCGTCGAGTCGCTCCACCCGGTGGAGCACGGCATCCTCGCCCTGTCGCGCGAGCGGCTCGCCTTCGCGGCGCTGGACGGGCCCGGGGACGTGCTCTACCTGCGGGACTACACCCATCGCCCGCCGGAGAAGGGGCACGCGGCGGCCATCGGTCTCGGGCCGCGGCGGCGGCTCGCGGTGCTCCACCCGCAGGGGCTCCGCTTCATCGAGATCTCCGATCCCGCCTTCTCGCCGGACGGCCGGGAGCTCGCCTTCGTGGGGCTCACCGAGCGCGGCCAGCAGGACGTCTACGTGGTGCCGGTGACGGGAGGCGTGGCGCGGCAGGTGACCGACGACCCCTACGCCGAGCGCGACCTCGCCTGGGGAGAGGGCGGGATCTACTGCTCCTCCGACGCCACCGACCACGGTCGCTTCAACCTGTTCCGCGTCGATCCCCGCACCGGCGCCCGTACCCGGCTCACCACCGCCGCGGTGAACGACCGCTACCCGCACCCGCGGCCCGACGGCTCGCTGGTCTACTCGAGCGACGCTGGCGGGCGCACCGACCTCTACCTGCTCGAGGGCGGCAGGACGCGGCGGCTCACCGAGTTCGCCACCGGCGTGCAGGCCCCGGCGCCGGCCCCCGATGGCCGCGGCCTCTACGCCACCACCTTCTACCGGGGCCGCTTCCGGCTCATCGAGGTGCCGCGCGCCGCCGTGCTGGAGGACGCCTTCGAGGCCCAGCCCGACGCGGCCGGGCCGCCGCTCGAGATCCCGCTCGCCGCGATCCCGCCGCAGACGCCCACCTACCAGCCCTTCACGCTCTCCAACTGGAAGCCCGACGCGGGCATCGTCTACGGCGGCGGCGGCGCGGGCGCGGTGGCGGGCCGCGCGGCGCTGCTCTTCACCGACATCTTGCGCGACCACGTGGTCTACCTGGACCTCGCCGTCTACGGCTCCTTCGACTACACGCAGGCGATGGTGCTGTACGAGGATCGCTCGCGCCGGAACGGGTTCGCCTTCGGCGCCTACCACTTCGTCCAGCAGCAGCTCGATCGGCTCGACCGGAACCTCGCCTACTTCCAGCGCGACTTCGGCCTCATCGGCGCGCTCCGCTTCCCGCTCGACCGCTACCAGCGGCTCGAGACCGAGCTCTCGTTCGGGGCGCTGCAGCGTTACTGCCTCACCGATCTCAGCCCCTCGCTCGGCGTCTTCCTCGATCCGCAGCTCGGCGTGATCACCGACTGCAGCGGCATCCAGTCCGCCGCCAGCCCCGCCGGCACCACCGCCGACTGGAGGGCGCGCAACGGGGGGATCAACCCGACCGTCACCCCCACCGTCCGCTACGGCTACGACACGGTCCGCTTCGACCAGTACACCGGCCCCATCGACGGCACCTCGCTGCTGTACGAGCTCGGCGGCCAGTACCTCCCCGGCCGCAGCGCGCTCACCGCCTTCACCCGCTTCGACGCCGCCCACTGGTTCCAGCTCATCGGCCGCGCCAACCTCATGGCGCGCGTCGCCGCCGGCTCGAGCTTCGCGCCCGAGGCGCAGAAGACCTGGGCCAAGAGCTGGTGGCTCACCTCGGCCGACAACCTGCGCGGCTTCGGGCCGCTCGACACCGCCTACCTGGTGGGCCAGAGCTACTACGTCGCCAACCTGGAGTTGCAGGTCCCGCTCGACGGGCTCATCCACCTCTTCATCTTCGACTACCTCGAGGGAGTGGCGGCGCTCGACTTCGGCGGCGTCTTCAACCGCTTCGAGAGCCGCAACTACACCGTGTGCGACGGCGGCTCCGGCCACTGCGTCGAGGCCCGCGAGGCGGGCGCCTGGGAGTCGCGCACCCTCACCGGCGTGCTCGGGGCGAACGTGCTCTTCGGCCCGCTGCTGTTCCGGATCCACTTCGGCCACCCCTTCGACATCAAGGGGCAGCGGACGCCGGCGATGATCTCGCACACGCCCTGGGTGACCAACATCACCCTGCGTTATTTCTTCTTCTGAACGGGCGACCCCCGCCGGCGGAGGCGTCGAGGCCCCACCGCCGGCCGTCTTCCGACGGGGCGCGCCGCGCCTCCCCGCCGCAGGCGCTCAGGCGCCCTCGGCCACCGCCGACACCGGCGGCTCGGCGACCGGGGGCTCCGCGTCCACCGGCACGGCGAGCCGGGCCACCAGCCGCTCCATGGCGGAAGGGTTCTGGCGGAGCCAGTCGGCGGCCCGCTCGCGGCCCTGGCCGAGCCGCTCGCCCTCGAACGAGTAGAAGGCACCGGCCTTCTCGACCACGTTCCGCTCCGAGGCGAGGTCGAGCGCCTCGGCGAAGCGGTCCACGCCGCTGCCGTAGCGCACGTCGAACTCGGCCTCGCGAAACGGCGGCGCCACCTTGTTCTTCACCACCTTGACCCGGGTGCGGCTCCCCACGGCCGCGTCGCCCTCCTTCACCTGTCCGATGCGCCGGATGTCGAGCCGGACCGAGGCGTAGAACTTGAGCGCGTGCCCCCCGGTAGTGGTCTCGGGGTTTCCGAAGACCACGCCGATCTTCATCCGGATCTGGTTGATGAAGACCACGGTCGCCATGTTGCGGGACACCACCGCGGTGAGCTTGCGGAGCGCCTGGCTCATGAGCCGGGCCTGGACGCCCATGTGGGCGTCGCCCATCTCGCCCTCGATCTCGGCCCTGGGCACCAGCGCGGCCACCGAGTCGACCACCACCAGGTCCACCGCACCGGAGCGCACCAGCTGCTCGGTGATCTCGAGCGCCTGCTCGCCGGTGTCGGGCTGCGAGACCAGGAGGTCGGCCAGGTTCACCCCGAGCTTCTTCGCGTACCCGACGTCGAGCGCGTGCTCGGCGTCGATGAAGGCGGCCACCCCACCGAGCTTCTGCACCTCGGCGATGGCGTGAAGGGTGAGGGTGGTCTTGCCCGAGGACTCCGGGCCGAAGATCTCGATCACCCGGCCGCGCGGGTAGCCGCCCACGCCGAGCGCGAGGTCGAGCCCCACCGAGCCGGACGGGATGACGGGGATGGGCCCCGCCGCCTCGCCTTCGCCGAGCCGCATGATGCTCCCCTTTCCGAACTGTTTTTCAATCGAGCCCACCGCCGCCGCCAGCGCCTTCATCTTCTCCGTCAGCTTGCCCATTTGCGCTCTCCCTTCGAGTTTTGCGGCCCGGACTGGGCCGCCGTGGTGTCGTGTGGTCGCGGCGCCCTCGTCAGGCCGGCTGCCGGTCTAGGGTGCGGTACTGGATGGCCTCGCCCAGGTGCGGCGCCCGGATGGCGTCGCTCCCCTCGAGGTCGGCGATGGTGCGGGCCAGCCGGAGGATCCGGTCGTGCGCGCGCGCCGAGAGGCCGAGCTTCTCGACGGCCTGCGCGAGCAGCCGGCGCCCGGCGTCGTCGGGCTGACAGACCCGCCGCTGGGCCGCCCCGCGCAGCCGGGCGTTGCAGCGCGGGTGAGGCGCCTTGCCGGGCGGGTTCGACTGGCCGGCCCGCTCCTCCTGCGCGGCGCGCGCACGCGCCACCCGCGCCCGCACCGCCGCCGAGGTCTCGCCGTTTCCCGCCGAGGCGAGGAGCCCGCAGGGCACCGCCGGCACGTCCACGTGGATGTCGATGCGGTCGAGGAGCGGGCCGGAGAGACGCCGCCGGTACTTCTGCAGCTCGTGGAGGGTGCAGAGGCAGGTGCGCCCCTTGTCCCCGTAGTATCCGCAAGGGCACGGGTTCATCGCGGCCACCAGCATGAACTGCGCCGGGTAGCGCACGCTGCGGCCTGCCCGAGCGATGGTGACGTCACCGTCCTCGAGCGGCTGGCGCAGCGAGTCGAGCACGTGCCGCCGGAACTCGGTCAGCTCGTCGAGGAACAGCACCCCATGGTGGGCGAGCGAAATCTCGCCCGGGCGCGGCACGTTCGAGCCGCCCACCAGCCCGGCGTCGGAGATGGAGTGGTGCGGCGCGCGGAAGGGGCGCTGCTCGATGAGCCCCCGGCCGCGGGTGAGCCCGGCCACGCTGTGGACCACGGTGAGCTCGAGCGCCTCCTCGAAGGCGAGCGGCGGCAGCACCCCCGGCAGCCGGCGGGCCAGCATGGTCTTGCCGCTCCCCGGCGGGCCGAACATGAGCAGGTTGTGGCCGCCGGCCGCCGCCACCTCCAGCGCGCGCTTGGCGTGCTCCTGCCCGGCGATGTCGCAGAGATCGAGCGCGGCGTCCCCGCCCTCAGGCAGGGGCTCCGGCAGCTGGGCCGGCAACCCCGCCTCGCCGCGGGCCCAGGCGACGATCTGCCCGAAGTGGCGGGCGGGGTGCACGCGCAGCCCCTGCACCACCGCCGCCTCCAGCGCGTTCTGCTCCGGGATCACCAGACCGCGGGCGCCGGCGCGGCGCGCCTCGATGGCCATGGGCAAGGCCCCCCGCACCGGCTTCACCTCGCCGGAGAGCGAGAGCTCGCCGGCGAAGTGGAGCCCCTCGAGCGCCTCGGGCGGCAGTTCGTGGCTCGCCGCGAGGAGCGCCACCGCGATGGGGAGGTCGTAGCTGGTGCCGTCCTTGCGCAGGTCGGCGGGCGCGAGGTTGACGGTGACCCGCTTCTCGGGGAGCCGCACACCGATGTTGCGGACCGCCGCAGTGACCCGGACCATCGCCTCCAGCACCGCGCCGCCGGCGAGCCCGACCAGCCGGGTGGAGGGCATCCCCGGGGACGCCTCCACCTCGACGTCCACGCCCACGGCGGAGACCCCCAGCACCGACTCGGTTCGCACGCGCACCAGCATCGTGCGCTGGGGAAGAGCACCGGGCGTGCCAGCGGGAAGCGCGCGTCATCGCGGGCCATCCGCGCGTCGGGCAGGCCGCGCCGCGGACCCCGGGCCGGCCGGCGGACGGAGGCCTGCTACGGCTCCTGCGGCGCGGCCTCGCGCGGCTCCGGCTTCGGCACCGGTCGGGCCGCCGCCTTCTCGAGCTCTCCCGGCGCGAGGGGGCGCGGCTTCGTCACCTCCACCGCGGTGCGCTCGTCGGTGCGCCAGGCGAGCTGGCCGATGCAGCGCTCGGCCTCGCCGCGCACGCCGGCCACCCGTCGCCGCGCCACGTCGATGGCGAGCGACTCGGTCTCGGCGCCCCCCTCCTCGCCCTCGAGCGCGCTCTTCAGCGCCCGCTCGGCCCGCTCGGCGGCGCCCAGCAGCTTGCTGGCGTGGTCGAGCTTCTCACCGCAGCAGTCGAGCTTGGCGGCGTCGCGCTCGGCGCGGGCCTCCGCGCATTGCGCCACCAGCTGGCCGGTGAGCCGGCGGATCTCGGCCAGCGACGACGCCGCCCGCTCCAGCCGCTCCGCCTTGCCCTCCTTGGCCTCGGCGGCCTGAACCGGCGCGGCGCGGAGCGCGCCCAGCGCCAGGGCGAGGCCGGCGAGCCGCCGCAGCGCCCGGGCGGACATCACTCCTCCGCCCCGTGGCCGCTGGCAGCCGAGATGCGCGGCCGGGCCGCCTCGCCGGTGCCCACCGAGACCTCGGCGCTGCTCGCCGCCGGCCCGTTCTGCTCGCCGTCGAAGGGCGTCACCACGCAGCGCCAGTGGTCGGCCAGCTTCACCAGCCGGGCGGGCACCTCGGCCGAGGTGTCGGCGAAGGACTGGGCGATGCCGTTCTTCACCCAGGAGAAGCGGTAGCGCACCGCGTCGCCGTCCTGGTCGATCGACTTCGCGACCACCTCGCACCGGAGCGGCTCGCCCACCCTCGGCGCGGCCGGGGTGATCCGGGCCACCGCCGGGCCGGGCGGGGTGTTCACCACCTTGCGCTCCGACTGCCCGGCGGGGCCGGCGGCGACGCCGTCGCTGGGCGTGGCGGTGCAGCGCCAGCGGTCGCCCTTCTTCACGAGCGCGCCGGCGATGCGCGCGGCGTCGGCACCGGCCGGCTGCGGCTGATCGTTGCGCCACCAGGCGTAGGCGTAGCTCACGGCGTCGCCGTCGGGGTCGTTCGACTCGCCCGCCACGCGGCAGGCCAGCGGCTCGCCGGTGCGGGGGCGCTCCGGCTCGATCTCCACCTGCGGAGCGGTGGGCGGGCCGTTCTTGACGGTCACCTCGGCGGAGGCGTGCACCCCCTCGTCGAAGCCGTCGAAGCCCCACGCCTCGCAGCGCCACCGCTCGTCGCGCCGGATCACGCCCGGCGGCAGGTGGGACAGGTTCTCGCCGACCGCCACCGGCTGGCCGTCCTTGAACCAGCGGTAGCGGACCTCGATCTTCTCCTGGTCCTCGTCCCGCTCCGGCTCCTTGGTCGCGCAGTCCAGGGCCTGGCCGCCGCCCGGGGCGGCGGGGGAGAGGCTCACCAGCGGCGTCGCCGGCACGGTGTTGCGGACCCGCGCGGCGGCGGCGGCGCGGGCGCCGATCTCCTCGCCGTCGAAGGGAGTGACCACCACGCGCCAGGTCTCGCCGTGCTTGACGGTGTTGGGCGGCACGCGGTCGCCCTTCACGTCCACCGGCAGCCCGTCGCGGGTCCAGGCGTAGCGGTACTGCACGACGTCGCCGTCGGCGTCGGCGGCCGGCGCCTTCAGCACCACCGCCACGCCGGTGCCGGCGGAGGGGCTCTCGGGGGCCAGCGCCACCTCGGGCGCGGCCGGCGGGGTGTTCTCCACCACCACCTCGGCGGCGGCGGCCGGGCCGCTCTCGATCCCGTCCTGCGGCGTCACCGTCACCCGCAGCCGCTCGTGCTTCTTGAGCTCGCCGGGCTGGAGCGCCTCGCGCCCGCCGCCCACCTGCAGGCCGTCCCGCGTCCAGGCGATGGCGTACCTCACCTGATCGCCGTCGGCGTCCTGGCTCGGGCGCACGATGGTGAGCTTCACCTGGTCGCCCACCCGCGGCCGCTCGGGGGCGATGGCCACCAGCGGCGCGGTCGGCGGCGTGTTGCCCACCGTCGCCGCCGCGCGGGCGCGCGGCCCCTCGACCTCGCCGTCGCTGGCCCAGACCTCGAGCACGAACTGATCTCCGCGCGCCACCGCGCCGCCCGGCACCTCCCGCCCGTCGCCGGACAGCTGGAGCGGCTGGCCGTTCTTCTGCCAGGCGTAGTGGTAGGTGAGCCGGTCGCCGTCGGGATCGCCGGCCTCCGCGAGCAGCACCGCGCGGAGCGGCTGCCCCTTGCGCGGCGCCTTGGGCTGGATCTCGATCGGTGGCGCGTCGGGCGGCGCGTTCGCGACGCTCGCCTCGGCGCGGACCGCCGGCCCCTCCAGCTCGCCGTCGAAGCCGCTCACCTCCACGGCCACCTTCTGGTGCTTGCGCGCGACCCGCGCCGGGAACTGCATCGCCGAGAGCGGGAGGTTGCGGGGCTGGCCGTCCACGAACCAGCGGTAGCGGTAGGCGATGGGGTCGCCGTCGGCGTCGCTGGCCGGCCTGAGGAGGCGGGCCACGAACACGTCCTGCCGCGTGCCCTGCGCCGGCTCGAGCGCCAGCGTCACCGGCCCGGGCGGCGTGTCGACCACGCGCGCCTCGGCGGTGGCCAGCGCCGACTCGGTGGCGGTGTCCACCGCAACCGCGCGCAGCGAGAGCAGCTGTCCCTTCCTGAGCTTCTCCGGGGGGAAGGTGTCCCCCTGGACGTAGGTGGGCAGGCCGTCGAGGAGCCACTCGTAGCGGTAGGTGAGGGGGTCGCCGTCGGGGTCCGTCGAGGCGGTCACCAGCCGCGCCCTCACCGGGCCGGCGCGCGAGGGCTGCTTCGGCTCGAGCGCGAAGGCCGGGGTGGTGGGCGGCGTGCCGGCCACGCTCACCACGGCGCTCTTGGCGACGCGGGAGCCGACGCGCGGTACCAGCAGGAACTGCCAGCGCTCGCCTCGCTTGGCGGTGCGCGGCGGCAGGGAGCGGCGGCCGTCGAGGGCCTCCACCACCTGGCCGTTGCGGTACCACTGCACGTCCACCTCCGGCTCCGGATCGTCCGGGCCGGCGTCGAGCGACACCCACTTCCAGCTGGCGGTGAGCGCGTCCTCGGTGCGCGGCTTCTCCGGCAGGAGCGAGAGCGCCTTGAAGCTGGGCGGGTTGGGCCCGTAGTGGCCGCTGCGGCCGGCGTCGTGGCCCGCCGCCAGCCACGGGCCGCTGGCGGGTACGCTCCCCATGCGCGGGGCGCGGATGGCGTGCAGGGTGCTGCCGGCGCCGACGAAGATGGAGTAGCCGCCGTCCTGCGCCAGGTCGAGGAGCAGCGGCGTGGCGCCGAGGTCGTTGGCGTCGAGGCGGGTGGGGAAGCCGTGGAGCGGACGGCCCTCCGCGGAGAGCGCCGCCACCTGCCCGTCGGAGGTGACCGCCACCACGTCCGGGCGGCCGTCACGGTCGACGTCGCCGATCACCGGCCCGCCGAAGAGCCGCGCCCCCACCCTGGCCGGGAAGCCAGGGAGCGCCTCGCCGAGGCGGTTCACCGCGTAGACGCTGCCGTCCGCGGAGGCGAAGACCACGTCGAGCTTGCCGTCGCCGTCGAGGTCGCCGATGGCGGGAGACTCGTAGATCCGGTAGCCGGTGGAGACCGGGAAGCCGCGCAGGGAACGACCCTGGGCGTCGACGGCATAGAGCTTGAAGTCCTGGCTACCCACCACCAGGTCCATCGACCCGTCGTCGTCGAGGTCGGCGAAGGCGGGCGCGCCGGTCACCTCGAAGCCGGTGGCGAGCGGAAACCCGGGCTTCTCGGTCCGGGTGGCGACGTCGATCACGTGCACCTTGCCGTCGGCGCAGCCCACCGCCACCACCCGGGACCCGGCGAAGCGGCTGGAGGAGGCGGTGCTGGTCACGGCGGCGCCGAGGGAGATGGGCCAGCCCTTCGCCTCCTGCCCGCTCCTCTTGAAGGCGTGCAGCCGGCCCGACTCGTCGCCGGCCAGCACCTCCAGCTTGCCGTCGCCGTCCACGTCGGCGAAGGAGGCGCCCGCGCGGGCCGAGCCGCTGAGCCTCACCGGGAACCCCGGCGCCACCCGCCCGTCGGCCCAGAGGAAGAGCTTGCCGGAGAGGGTGACCACCGCCACCTCCGGCCGCCGGTCGCCGTCCATGTCGGCCGCCGCCGGGGCGCCGCTCGCCGCCTCGTCCGCGCCGAGCGCGAAGGGGAAGCCGCGGGCCGGGTTGCCGTCGGCGCGGAGGGCGGTGACCTGGCCGCCGGCCACCACCACCACCGCCGGCGCGCCGTCGAGCGGGGCGCCGATGGCCGACTGCGTGATCGGCCCGCCGGCGTCGCGGGGGAAGTTGGAGAGCGCCCCGGCACCGAGGGCGATGGAGAGGAGCAACGCGTTCATGCGCTCTCGCGGCGGGGCCCCGGGCCGCTCTCGCGGAGGGACCCCATCAGTTGGCGGAGAAGACGAACCCGTGCTCCACCGTCACCACTCCCGACGGATGGAACTGGGTGCGCCAGGTCCGCATGGTGGCGACGATGCAGCTCGCGACTTCGCTCGATCCGATGCTGTTCTCCACCGCCTGGATGTCGGAGATGCCGCCGGTCTCGAGGATGGTGAAGCGGACGCGGATCTTGCCCCGCAGGCTGGGGTTGCGCTTCAGCTGGTTCTCGTAGCAGGCCTTCACGGCCGACATGCGGGCGCGGATGAAGGCGCCGAGCTTGGCCTGGTCGATGTCCGGCGAGTCGACCTCGGCCTCCTCCATGCCCACCGTGCCGGAGACCTTCACGTCGCTCTTCACGCCGTACTCGACCTTGCCGCCGCCGCCGGTGGTGCCGAGGTCGCCGATGCGCGCAGCGCCGCTGCCACTCCCGCTGCCCCGCCGGCCCCCCGCGGCGGCCGCGCCCGGCCCGCCGTCGCCCGAGGCCACCGCCACGCCGCCCGCGCCGGCCAGCGCCGAGGCGACGTCGCCCATCCCGCCGCCCTCGCCGAAGACGTCCTTCACCGCGGCGCCGCCCAGGCCGCCACCGCCGAGGGCGCCGAGCACCTTGAGGATGCCCTTCGACTGCACCGCCTTCGCGACCGCGGCGGTGTGGCGGGCCTTCTTCTCGGCCGCCACCTGCGGCGGGTCCTCCGCCGCCGGCTCGTCCTCCTTCTTCTCCTGCTTCGGCTTCTCGGCGACCTCGACCTTCTTCTCGGCCTTGGCCGCGGGGACCTCCTCCTCCGGCATCTTCTCGGGGATGAGGATCTTGGCGAACCGGTCGGGGATCTGCTCGAGCGTCACCTCCTCGCGCGGAGGGGTGCGCGCCAGCGCCACGTAGGCGCCCACGTGCGTCGAGAGCGACAGCGCGAGGATGGCGAGGAAGGCCCGATCCATGCTGCGGAAGCGGTGGCCGTGCGGGACGGGCGGCGGCGCGCCCGGCGGGGTGGCGGGGGCGGGGGAAGGGACGTAGGCCTGGTTCGACATCGCCATCGGATGGTTCCCGCTCCTAGAAGGGATCCTTCTCGGCCGCCTTCGACACCTTGGGAACGAAGGACGGGTTCCGGTCGAGCTCACCCACGCTCAGGTTGGCCCTCGGCATCAGGAACATCGCCTGAGGCTTCCGGATACGGCCCTCGACCTTCATCTCCTCGAGGCGAAGCACCTTGCGGGGCATCGCCTTCTTGTCCAGCGGTTCGGCCCGTACGGGGCCGGTCCAGATGGTTAGCACGGTCGCGAGCAGGGCCACAAGCAGGCGGAAGGTGGTCATTTCGCGGCCTTGGGAGCGGGGGCTGGCGCGGACGACGGGGCCGGGGCGACCAACGCGGCCGGGGGGGAGATCGCGCCGACCGTGGGAGCGGAGGACGGAGCGGGGACCGCCGTCGCGGCGGCAGCCTTGGCGGCCGCCTCCTCCTTCTTCTTCGCCTCGGCCGCCTTGCGGAGCTTCTCCTTCTCCTCCCGGGCGAGCCGCTTCTTCTCCTTCTCGAGCAGCACCTGCGCGTCCTTGCGGTACTGGGCGAGGCGCGGCTCGTCGCCGCCCTTCTGCTTGTAGGCGTCGAAGAAGGCGATGGCCTGCTCGTAGCGGCTCGCGGGAGGGACCGAGGGGTCCTCCACGTCGAGGAAGAGGATCCCGAGGTCGAACTGCGCGTCCACCAGCGAGGCGTCCAGCGCCAGCGCCTTCTCGTACTCGGCCCGGGCGCCGGGCAGGTCCTTCAGGCCGCGCAGGGCGTTCGCCAGCCCGAGGTGGGCGGGGGCGCTCTCGGGGGCGTGCCGCACCGCCAGCTCGAGCTCCTTCCGTGCGCCCGGGAAGTCCTCGGCGTCCACGAGCATGTTGCCGTAGTTGACGTGCGCCTCGACGTAGTCCTCGCGGAGGGCGGCGGCCTTCTTGAAGTCGTCCAGGGCCTGGGGCCGGTTGCCCTGGGCGAGCTCCACGAAGGCGAGCCGGTTCCAGACGGCCGCGTCGGCCGGCGCCACCTGCCGCGCGTTGTCGAGCACCATGCGGGCGAGCTCGAGCCGGCCCTTCGCGAGATAGATCCCGCCCAGGCTCACCATCGCCGGCATGTCGTGCTCGTCCTGCTTCAGGGCCTTGCGGGCCTCCTGCTCGGCGCCGTCGAGCCGCCCGGTGGCGGCGAGCACGGTGACGAGCTGGTCGCGCAGGCGGACGCTCCCCGGGTTCTGGGCGATCCGCTCGCGCAGGTCCGCCTCGGCCTCGTCGGCCCGGCCGGTGCGGAGGCGCAGCCGGGTGAGGTTCTCGCTGGCCGGCTCGAAGCCCGGCGCGGCGGCGAGCACCTCCAGGTAGGTCTTCTCGGCGCGGTCGACCTTGCCGAGCCGCTCCGCCACCACCCCGGCGTCGAAGCCGGCCACGAGCAGCGTCGGGTCGGCCAGCCAGGACTGGTCGAAGGTGAGGAGCGCCGTGCCGAGCTCTCCGCCCTGGAACTCGCGCACCCCTCGCTCGAAGAGCAGGCGGGCCCGGGCGGCGGCCTCGGCCGGCGACTCGGGCGCGCCGGCGGCGCCCGGCGTGCCGGCTGCGCCCTGGGCGGCGGGGCGCTTCACGGCGACCCCGGGCGCGCCCCCGGCCGCGGGCTCTCCTCCGGTCGCGGGGTGCTGCGCCCCGGCACACGCCGCGGCGAGGAGCAGGGCGAGGAGCCCCGTCCTCGGGGCCGTGGCTGTCGCCCGGGCGCGCACGTCCTACTTCCCGCCCCTGGCCGACTTCTCGAGCCGGGCCTTGGCGAGCTTGAGCTGCGCCTTGGCGTCGGCGACCTGGGACTTCGCCACCGTGTCGGTGACGCCCTTGACGCCCAGGAGCTGGTTCCAGGCCTCGACCGCCTTGCGGTCTTCCTTGGCGCCGGCGAAGAGGGCACCGGCGTGGTAGAGCAGCCGCGCCACCGAGTTCGGATCGTCCGCGGCGCACCGGGCGTCGCTGCCGAAGGCGAGATACCGCTTCGCCGCCTCGAGCTTCCCACCGCCGAGCTCGGTCTCCACGCCCAGGTTCTGCAGCGCCAGGCAGCGCTCCTCCGAGGTCGGGTGCTTGGCGAGGTACTCCCCGTAGAGCTTCGCGGCGGCGGCGTGCTCGCCCGCGTGGGAGCGGGCGCTGGCGAGCGCGAGCATCGCCTTGGGCGCCACCTTGGCGTCGGGGTACTCGGCGAGGAGCCGCTGGCGGACGGCGGCCGCCTTCTTGTGATCGCCGGCCTTGTCCCAGGCGACGCCGGCGTTGTAGAGCGCGCCGGCCGCGTCGGGGTCTTCCTTGTTGGCGGCGGCATAGCGCTCGAAGGCGGCGGCCGCCTCGCCGGCCTTGCCGGCGTTGAGCAGCTCCACCGCGGCGGAGTAGCCCTGCTGCTGCTCCTGCTTGAGGAGCTGCTCCTCCATCTTGGCGATGCGCTCGGCCTGCTGGGCCGCCTCGGGCGGCGCGTTCGGCGCCTTGGCCTGCTCCTGCGCCTTCACCAGCGCGGCGTGGATGGCCGGGCGGGCCTTCTCGAGCGCGACGCGGCGGCCGGCGTCGTCGCCGGTCATGAGGTAGCTGTTGGCGTACAGCGCCGCCGCGTCGGCCGTCTCCGGGGTGCCGGGGAAGCGGTCCATCACCTGCAGCAGCCGCTTGCGGGCCTCCTCCACGTTCGAGAAGGCCAGCTCCACCTGCCCGGTGAGCAGGCCGAAGTTGGCGGCGATCTCGGGGGCGTTCTTCACCTGGGCGTCGGCCTGGTAGACCTGCGCGTAGGCGTCGGAGAGGTCGATGAAGCGCCGCCAGGTGGGAGCGGGCGGGCGCGGCTTGAGCGCCGTCTTGCCGGCCGGGATCTTGAGCGGCTCGAGCTGGCCGGCCTTGATCTCGGCGAAGGCCAGCTGCTGCATCGCGCCGGCGCCGAAGCGGGCGGCGATGGCGCGGCTCACGTCGCTGGCGGCCTGATCGGCGCGGAGCCGGTCGGCCACGTCGCCCGCCGCGGCCCAGTCCCCGGCGCGGTAGTAGTTCTCGAGGGCGGCGCGCAGGTAGGGCAGCCGCCACTCCGAGGAGGGGAACCGCTCCACCACGTGCTGCAGCTGCTGTGCCCCCTGGCGCCACTCGGTCCTGGCCTCGTCCAGCTTCCCGGCGTCGCGCATCTGGCTGCCGCGCTCGACGTGCAGCTGGGCGTCGCCGACGGCGGCCCGCTCGGCCTCGTCCTCGATCTCCCGGCGCTGCGGGACCACGTGATCGGCCTGGTATCGCTTCAGCGCGTCGGCGTGAGCTTCACCGCCGGCCGTCGCGACTGCCAGGAGGGCCCCACCCAGGATCGCCTTCCACCATGCGTTCATAGTCCCCTCACCTTTCCTTGCTCGTCGCTCGGGCGTCCGCGGCGGGCGCGTCGTGCCCCGGAGCGGCGCGGGCCAGCGCCAGCGGCGAGAGGTCCTCGAGGACCATCTTCCCCCTGGCGTCCTTCAAGATGGGATACTCCTTCGGTCGATAGCGGGCCAGCGATTCGCTGACGCGGCGGGTCCACTCGTTCTTCACGTGCAGCTCGCGGGCGGCCTGGATCGCCTGCACGTACACCGCCACCGCCTGGTCCTCGTACGGCTGGGCGAACTGCGACAGCTGATCCTGATAGGCGGCGAGGTACTCCTCCTGCCCCGGCTCCTTGAACTCGGGGGGGATGGGCGCCTCGTAGAGCGTCTGCGCCAGCCGCTCCAGCAGGAAGGCCTGGCGGTAGAAGGCAGCCAGGATCCAGTCGGGGCGGCGGTACTTCTTCACCTCGTTGTAGAGCGGGGCCACCCGCTTCATCTCGGCGAGCTTCGCCTCGAGGGCCTTCTTGAGCTTCTTGGGGTTGGCGGTGGCCGGCAGGGCGATGCGGTCGTAGCGCTCGAAGTCGTACTCGAGCAGGCGGAAGCGCGCCTCGGCGGCGGCGCCGGCGGCGCGCGGGTGGGCCTCCGGCTGGAGCCGTCGGCGGGCGAACTCGGCGACCGCCGCGCCGTACCCCTCCCTGGCCTTCGCCTCGTCGCCGAGCGCGTGCCAGGCGAGCGCCACCTTGAGGTGCGACTGGACGATGAGCTCGTGCTCCTTGCCCTGGGCGAAGCGCCGCTGGAAGGCCTGCAGCGCCTCGATCTCGCGCCGCCACTCGCGGCTCTTCTCGTAGATCAGGGCGGCGTGGAACTGGGTGCGCGCGGCGTCCTCGGCGTCGGGGTAGAGCTCCGCGTAGCGGCCGAAGGCGCGGGCCGCCTCGTCGTAGCGCTGGAGGTTCTCGAGCGAGCGGGCCGCGTTGTAGAGCGCGTCCTTGCGCTGCTTCGAGCCGGGGTAGTCGTCGACGAGGCGCAGGTAGCGCGAGACCGCCTTGTCGAAGTCGTAGGCGTTCTCGGCGGTCCAGGCGACGCGGAACAGCGACTCGTCGGCGTACGGGGAGCTCGGGTAGTCGACCGGGATGCGCTCGTAGAGCCGCAGCGCGCTCTCGAAGCGGCGGGCGTGCTCGAAGCAGCTGGCGGCGTTCCAGAGCGCCTTGTCGGCGAACTCGTGCCGGGGCTCCTCCGCCACCAGGGCGATGAACCCCTTGCCGGCCTCCTCGTAGCGCTTCTGCTCCATGAGCTGCATGGAGCGGTTGAAGCGGCCGCCCAGCTTGAACTTCTGCAGGCTGGCGGCGAGGGCCGGATCGGCGCGGGCGGTCTCGGTGGCCTGCAGCCGCGCCGCCGAGGACTCCACCTCGGCCCAGTCGCCGGTGGAGAGGTGGCTCTCCACCACCAGGTTGGCGGCGTAGCCCGCCACCTCGCTGCGGGGCCAGCGCGCGACCACCTCGTCGAGCCGGCGGCGTGCCTCGGGGAAGTCGTCGTGGGCGTAGTAGAGCTCGGCGGCACGGTAGGCGGTGGCGGCGGCCTTGGGGTGCTCGGGCAGCTTCGCCAGCAGCGCGTCCGACTCGCGCACCAGGCCGGCCCGCGCCGGGGCGAGCGGCGCCGCCTGGATGGGCGCGCCCGCCTTGCGCTCCTTCGAGAGGCGCACCCGCGCCGGCGCGAGCTGACCGGCCTGCTCGAGCCGCTTCACCTCCGCCTCCCAGGAGATCACCGCGGCCAGCGCGGCGTCGGCGCGGAAGCGGGTGTCGGCCGGATCGTCGCGGACCTGGGCGTACACCGCCGCCGCGCGGGCCGGCTCGCCCGCCTCGAACAGGCAGTCGGCGAGGGCGTAGGAGAGCTCGTAGGCGCTGCGGGCGTGCGGGAAGCGGCGGACGTACTCACCGTAATAGCGGGCGGCCTTCCGGTAGGAGGCGAGCGCCGCCGCCGGCCGGCCGCCGGCCTTGTGTGCCTGGGCCTGCGCGTGGTGCCAGGCGCCCACCCGCGCCAGGTTCTTCTCGGCCAGATCGCGGGCCTCGCGCGCCAGGTCGGGGTCCGCGCGGTGCCGCTTCCACCAGTCGCTCTTCTCGTCCCAGTTGGCGAGCCAGGACTCGCGCTCCGCGATCTCCTTCTCGGGATCGCGGGCACGCACCCAGGCCTGGATGATGCGGGCGTGCACCCGCGGCGACTCGGCGCCGAGGAGGTCCTTCAGGATCACCGCGCGCCAGGCGGTCACCGCCTGCGGGTAGCGGGTCTCTTCGAAGTAGATCTCGCCGAGCCGCGCATAGACGTCCGCCTCGTAGGACCGCCCGCCGAGCGACTGGAACCACTCCCGCGCCTTCTCCACCCCGCCCCACTTCTCGTCGGAGAAGCTGATGGCGGTGTACTGCAGCGCCTCCGGCCAGATGTCGCCCGAGGGCGGCCTGCCGGTGCGCTTCGCCTCGGCCACGTAGTGGTCGAGGAGCCGGGTGAAGGCCTCCACCGCGTGCTGGAAGGCGTCCTGCCGGTACCAGGTCCAGCCGAGCTTGTAGATGGCCCGGGCGTAGAGCGGGTGGTCCGGGTAGTCGTAGAGGTGGGCGAAGGCGGCCGCGGCGCGCGACAGCGAGTCCTTCTTCGCCGAGTCGAAGTGCCAGTCGCCGATGCGCACCCAGGCCTCGGGCACGAACGGGCTCTTCGGGAAGCGGGCCACCAGCTGCGCGTAGACCCGCTGCGCCTCCTCGCCCTGCCCCATCTCGCCGAGGCAGTAGCCGAGCAGGTAGTGGATGCCGTGCGCGAAGCGGTAGTCGGGGAAGCCGGTGACGAGCCGCTGGTAGAGGCCGATGGAGCGGGCGTAGTTCTTCGCCGGCTCCAGCGGCGGCTCCTGCCCCTCCCCCGCGGCGCGGCGCGCCTCGTCGCGCCAGCGCGAGAGCGCCTGGGCGTAGTCGTCGTTGGCGGCCTCGTAGTAGAGCTCGCCCAGCCGGAACATGGCGTCCGGCGTGAAGGTGGGGTCGTCCGGGTGCCGGGAGAGGTACTCCTCGAACTGGGCGATGGCGTCCTGGCGCTCCTGCCGCTCGTCGAGCTCGAGGTCGCGGATGGCCCGCTCGTAGCTGTCGGCGAGCACCCGCCGCCGCTCGCCGTGGCGCTTCTCGAGCAGGTCCTGCACCTCGGCCCGGTAGAGCCGGGCCTCCTCCTCGAAGCGCCTCACCGAGGCCACCGCCTCGTCGAGGTCGGCCTGGGTGACGCGAGGCGGCGGGGGCTGGGCGACCGGCGGCGCCGCGGCCAGCAGCGAGGCGAGCGCGAGCGCGGCGATCACGGCTCGACCTCCCGGAGCGCGTCGCGGAACTCGGCGTCGAAGCGGTCGAGGTCGGCCTGCTTCTGCATCGAGAGCTGCTGGATCTTCTCGACGCGCTCGCGCTTGCGCGCCCAGGCCACGTCGACCAGCCCCACGTCGGCCTCGAGCACCAGCCGCTGGAACTGTCCCTGCACGCGCGCCAGCGAGCGGCGGGTGACCTTGCCCACGAGGAGGCGCACCTGCTCCTGCGTCTGATCGAGCTCGCCCTGCTCGCGCCCGAGCTCGTCGGCCTGCGCCTGCACCCGGGCGCGCAGCTCGTCGAGCCCCTCGCCGGCCCCGCCGGAGCGCCGGGCGCGGGCGGCGGCCGCGCTCGCCTCGAGGGCCGCGGCGCGCGCGCGGGCGGCGTCGATCGCCCGCAGCCGCTCGCTCGCCGCCCGGCCCTGGCGCGCCCGCGCGAGGAGCGCCTCCTCCTCGGCCAGTCGCTCGGCGCAGGCGGTCCGGAGCAGCTCCTCGCCCGACGCGGCGGCGGCGAGGCGGGCGGAGTCCTCGGCCTGGGCGAGGTCGAGCCGCAGCTGCCGCACCTCCTCCTCGTAGCCGGCCACGATCTCGCGGTGCTTGCGCAGCTCCTCGGTCAGCGCCGCCCGGTCGGCCGGGCTGCCGGTCACGTCGGCCCGGTGGGACCCGAGCCAGCCCTGGGTGCCGGCGATGGCGGCCACCTCGGAGCGGACCGCGTAGCCGAGCTGGAAGGCGGCGGCGTCGAGGGCCTCGACCCGGGCGCGCGCCCCCCGGATCCGCTCTGCCGCGGCCGTCCCGCTGGCCGGGAGCGCCGCCAGCCGCTCCTCCAGCGGGCGGCGGGCCGCGCGCAGCCGGGCGAGCTCCGCCTGCTCCGCCGGCCCGAGCTCCAGCTCGGCCGCCTCGGCCCGCGCCAGCGCGAACCGCGCCCGGAGGAGCCCGTTCGCCACCGCGTCGAGGCGCGCCAGCCCCTCGCGCCCCCTCGGCGAGTCCGTCCCGCCGCCGGCGAGGAGCCCGGAGAGGCGCGCCGCGAGCTGGCTCGCCTCGCGCAGGTCGCGGCGGCCCTGGTCGAGCGCGCCCACCAGCGCCAGCGCGCCCTTCACGCCGTCGTCCTCCGCCGCCCAGCGGGCCGCCAGCGGCGGGAGCACCGCCGCGGCGTCGAAGTCGGCCTCCGGACGCCCCAGGATCTCGTTGAAGGAGCGGAGCGGATCCTCGCCGGAGGAGAGGATGGCCTCGAGCTCGTCGCGCACCGGGCCGTAGCGGTTCACCACCCGCTCGTAGCTCTCCACCGCCTGGCGCCAGCGCCCGAGCCGCAGCTCGAGCTGCCCGCGCAGGAGCACCGCCTCGGGCGCCAGCGGCGACTCCGGGGCGAGGTCCGAGAGCAGCGCCGCGATCCGCAGCGCCAGCGCGTACTTCTTGGCGCGGACGTAGGTCCAGGCCATCTCGTGGAGCGCCTCGTCGAAGCGCGGCGAGTCGCGGGAGACGCTCTGGTAGTGGGCGAGCGCGTCGAGGGTGCGGCCGGCGTCGCCGTGGAGCCGTCCCAGCGCCAGGTGGCAGAGCTCGCGGATCTCCCGCTGGCGCGCGTCCTGGGCGTCGAGGCGGGTGCAGGCCTCGAAGCGCGCGACGGCGCCCGCCGGGGAGCCGCCCTCGATCTGCAGCACCCCCTGGAAGTAGGCGGCGGCGAGCTGGTGCGGCGGCGGCACCGCCTCGAAGGCGCTGGCGGCGCGCCTCCGGCGCTCCGGGTCGGGGAGGTCGCGGCGGCGCCAGGCGGCCTTGGCCGCGGTGTAGGCGAGGTCGGGCGGCAGCCGACCACCCAGGACGGCGCGGGCGCGCTCGGCGAGCGCCACCGCCCGGTCGTGGCGGCCGGCCCGGAAGGCGAGGTCCACCGCCCGCGGCAGGGCCTCGCGCTCCCGCGGACCGCCGGGCAGCGCCAGCAACCGGTCGAGGGCGCGGGCCGCGGCGGCGACGCTCCCCTGCCCGTCGAGCGCGAGCGCGAGCAGCCAGAGCGCGTCGGCCCCGTCGGCGGTGCCCTGCAGCGAGGGGGCCTCGGCCGCCTCGGTGAGGAGCGCGGCGGCGTGCGCGAAGTCCTGCACCGCGAGCCGCGCACGGCCGGCAGCGAAGGCCCGCCGGGCGCGCTCGGCGGCGCCCTCGGGCGGGCGCGACTCGGCCTGCGCCGTGGCGAGGTCGGCCTCCAGGGAGCGCAGCCGGACCTCGACGTCCTCGACGCCCTCGGCCCGGGCCGAGGACGGGGAGGCCGCCGCCAGGGCGCAGGCGAGCGCCGCGGCGAGGCCGGGCCGGACCCGCGCCGGGCTCACCGCGCCTCGCCTCCGGCGGGGGCTGCGGCGGTCGAGGGCGCGCCGGCGCGCGCCTCGTCACGCGCGGTGGAGAGGTCGAACTTGATCGCCGGCCGGTCCTTGGGCTCGGCGCCGTTCTTCTCGTAACCGGTCATCCGGACCGTGCTCAGCCGGCCGGCCTCGGCGTCGAAGGTGTAGGAGGACTCGACCTTGAAGCGGTAGCCCTCGAGGTAGTTGAAGAGCCCGGAGCCGTGGCCGCGGTAGACGAGCCGCACCGAGAGCTGGTGCTTGCCGGGGACCACCCGGCCGTCGAAGACCTCGAACTCCTCGCGGCGATCGAGGTCGCCGTTCACGTCGACCTTGGAGTAGACCGGCGCGCCGTCGAGGGCGAAGGCGGCCGACTCGAGGACGTAGGAGGAGCCCATCTCGTTGCGGTGGATGAGCACCGCCTTGGCGCCGGCGGAGACGTCGCCGCCGAGCACCAGCTCCTGGAGGTTCTGCAGCCGGGCCTTGGTGCGGAAGATCCGGTCCTTGAGCTCGGTGACCCGCTCCTGCAGCGTGCGCACCTGGAGGTCGAGCTGCTCGTCGGGCACGGTCGCCGGCGCCGTTCCGGCCGCGGGCGGATCGGCCGCCCAGGCCGCGGGCGCGGCGAGCACGAGGAGCAGGGCCAGGCGGTAGGAGCGGAAGAGGTTCACCGTCGCCTCCGGGGGGTTCGGCGGGGAATCGTCGAGACGTCAGCCGCTTGTACCATCACGGCAAGGGCTATCCGCCTTTCTTGAGCTCGGTGAGCACCTGCTTCGCCACCGCCTTCAAGGTCTCGAAGACGCCCTTCCCCGCCGGCGCCACCGCCTCGAAGTCGGGCACGCCGCGGGGGTTGAGGTCGCGGCGCAGCTCGGCGAGCGGGATGGCGGAGGGCAGGTCGCGCTTGTTGTACTGGACCACGTACGGGAGCTTGTCGAGGTCGTAGCCCTGCTCGGCCAGGTTGCCGCGCAGGTTCTCCACCGACTCGAGGTTGGCGTCGACGCGCTCCTCCTGCGAGTCGGCGACGAACACCA
This sequence comes from Anaeromyxobacteraceae bacterium, assembly GCA_035656915.1. GTDB lineage: Bacteria > Myxococcota > Myxococcia > Myxococcales > Anaeromyxobacteraceae > Anaeromyxobacter_B. Next base: position 35,176 of record DASRRJ010000020.1, on the reverse strand, counting down.
CCCCGTCCACGCCCTTGAGGATGAGCTTGCGGGAGGCGTCGTAGAATACCTGGCCGGGCACGGTGTAGAGGTGGAAGCGGGTCTTGAAGCCGCGGATCTCACCCAGCGCCAGCGGCAGGAAGTCGAAGAAGAGCGTCCGCTCGGTCTCGGTGGCGAGACTGATCATCTTGCCCTTCGACTCGGGGTTGGTCTTCGCGTAGACGTACTGGAGGTTCGTCGTCTTCCCGCAGAGGCCCGGGCCGTAATAGACGATCTTGCAGTTGATCTCGCGGGAGCTGTAGTTGATGAAGCTCATGCCTACTCGCTGAAGAGATTGTCGATGTCCTCGTCGGTGATCTCGGCGAAGGGGCTCTGAGCGCTGGTGCTGGCCTGTCGTTTGGAGACCACCTCGAGGACGCGACCGATCTCCTCGCTGGCCTTCTTGACCCGCAGCCGCACCAGACCGAGCGAGCTGCGCGCGTCGAAGACCACCACCAGCACCACCCGGCCCGAGACGATGCTCATGTGGAGCGACTCGCGCTCCCCCTCGTGGAACTGGGTGGGGAACTCCTTCTCCCCGATGAGCTTGGCGAGGCCGCCCATGGCGGCGACGTTGCCGGCGGTGAGCGAGGCCAGGGAGGTGGTGTCGAGCTCGCCCTTGGCCCGGCCGCTGGAGGTGATGAGCTGGCCGTTCTTGTCGACGAGAAAGACGACGTTGGCGTTGGCGTCGCGGCACAAGTGCTCGCACACGCCGGTGACGGCCCGGAACTCCTCGTCGTACATGACCAAGCCGGAACTCATGCCCGCTCCACGCCCTCAGTAGACCTCAACAGGTACCAGGGAACCCGCTCCCAGGCAATCGGCGGGTCGCTCGCCAGGAGCGCCGATCCACCTACATGCGGCGGCGGCTCACAGCTCCCGGCGGCCGGCGAGGGCGCGGGCCAGCGTGACCTGGTCGGCGTACTCCAGGTCGCCGCCCATGGGCAGCCCCTGGGCGAGGCGGGTCACCTTCACGCCAGAGGGGCCGAGCAGCTTCTTGAGGTAGAGCGCGGTGGCCTCCCCCTCCACGTCGGGGTTGGTGGCCACCACCACCTCGTCGGCCGGCTCGCGCTCGAGCCGGAGCAGCAGCTCGCGGATCTTGAGGTCGGAGGGGCCCACGCCGTCGAGCGGCGAGAGCGCGCCGTGGAGCACGTGGTAGCGTCCCTTGAACTCGTGGGTGCGCTCCACCGCCACCAGGTCCGGCACGCTCTCCACCACGCAGATGATCCGCGGGTCGCGCCGGGGATCGCCGCAGAGCGCGCAGGGGTCGCGGTCGGTGAGGGTCTGGCACACCGAGCAGCAGCGGACGTCGCGCACCACCCCGGTGATGGCGTCGGCGAGCGCGCCGGCCTGCTCGGCGCCCTGCTCGAGGATGTGGAAGGCCAGCCGCTGGGCGGTCTTCTCCCCGATGCCGGGCAGGCGCGCCAGCTCCTTCACCAGCCGGGCGATGGGATCCGCGACCGCCATGGCGCTAGAACGAGAGCGGCATCTTGAGCCCGCCGGTGGCCTTGTTCATGGAGTCGTTGGCGGCGGCGCTGGCCTTCTCCGAGGCGGCGTTCACGGCCGCGGCGAGGAGGTCCTCGAGCAGCTGCTTGTCGTTCGGGTCGATGGCCTTGGGGTCGATCTCGATGCGCTGCACCATGTGGCGGCCGTCCATCTTGACCTTCACCAGGCCGCCGCCGCTCTCGGCCTCCACGGAGAGCTCGCCGAGCTTCTCCTTGGCCTGCTCCATGGCCTGCTCCATCTTCTTGGCCTGGCGCATGAGGTACTGGATGTCGATGCCGGGCATGGCTGCTCCTCTTCCGCGGCGCCTCGGGCGGCGCGGGGCTTGGGGTGGGTGGGGCTAGAGGTCGTCGACGCGGTGGATCTCGCCCTCGAGGATCCGGGCCGCGCCCTGGATGTTCGGGTGGGCCCGCGCCTCGGCCTCGCGCCGGGCGTGCCGGGCGACGCGCTCGGCCTTCTCGGCGGCGATGATGGAGGTGGGCGCGGCCGGCTGGGCCGCGGCGGCCTGGGGCGCGGCCGCGTCGCCGAGGGAGAAGCGGAGCTTCACCGACCGCCCGAAGAAGCTCGACAGCGCCGCCTCGGCCTCGGGCCGCTTGCGCTCGGCGGCGCTCGCCATGGTGGAGCCGCGCGGCAGCTGCAGCGCGATCTCCTCGCCCTGGATGCCGAGGAGCGCGGCGTGCTTGAGCGCCTGGGCCACGAAGGGGCTCTGGCGCTCCACCGATTCAACGGCGGCGCGCCAGCGCTCGGCGGCGGGCGCCGAGGGGTCGTCGCGCGGGCCGGGCGCGGGCGGCGGCGGGGACGGCTCGGTGCCGGCGGCGCAGCCGGGGGTGCCGAAGGCGGAGATGGGCGAGAAGCCGGCGGGGGCGGCGGGAGCCCCTCCCCGGCCCTCCCCACGCTCCGCGTGGAGAGGGAGAGCCTCGGGGGCGCGGCCGGCATTGGCACGCTCGGCGGAGAGAGGGGCAGCCGCCGCCGAGAGGCCGCCGCCCGAGGAGCCGCCGCCGGGCGGGCGGGGCGCGGGCGGCGCGCCGGCGGCCATGGCCTCGAGCCGCGCCACGAGCTCGCCCACCTCGCTGCCGGGCGCGAGGTAGGCGCCCTTGAGCAGCGCCACCTCCAGCGCGTGCCGCGGCTGGTCGGAGAGCTTCACCTCGGAGATGGCGCGCTGGGCGAGGTCGAAGAGCCGGGTGAGCTGCGCCGGCTCGGCGGCCTGCGCCTGGGCGAGGACCTCCTTCCGCTCGAGGTCGGAGAGGTCGAGCGGCGCCGCCGGGACGAGCCGGGCCACCACCACGTCGCGCAGGTGGCGGGCGAGCTCCTCGGCCACCCGGCGCATCTCCTGGCCGCGGGAGTGGAGCGCCTCCACCTCGGCGAGCAGGCCGGCGCCGTCGCGGCCGATGAGCGCCCGCGCCAGCCGGGCCACCGCCGCCGAGTCGACCGCTCCCACCGCCTCGGCCACCGCCGCGTCGGAGGTGTCGTCGCCGCAGGCGGCGCGGACCCGGTCGAGGAGCGAGAGCGCGTCGCGCATGCCGCCCTCGGCGGCGCGGGCCACGAGCGCGAGCGCGCCGTCGGAGACCTGCATCCGCTCCGCCTCGGCCACCTTGCGCAGCTGATCGACGATCTGCTGCTGGGTGAGCCGGCGGAAGTCGAAGCGCTGGCAGCGCGAGACGATGGTCTCGGGCACCTTGTGCACGTCGGTGGTGGCGAGCACGAACTTCACGTGGTCGGGCGGCTCCTCCAGCGTCTTGAGGAGCGCGTTGAAGGCGCCCGTCGAGAGCATGTGGACCTCGTCCACCACGTAGACCTTGTAGCGGTCGCGGGCCGGCCGGTACTTCACCGCCTCGATGATGTCGCGGACGTTGTCGACGCCGTTGTTGGAGGCGGCGTCGATCTCCACCACGTCGACGCAGCGCCCTTCGGCGATCTCGACGCAGGGGGCGCACTCGCCGCAGGGGGTGGCGGTCGGGCCCTTGACGCAGTTGAGCGCCTTCGCCACCAGGCGGGCGCTGGTGGTCTTGCCCACCCCGCGGGGCCCGGTGAAGAGGAAGGCGTGCGCGAGCTGGCCGCTCTTGAGGGCGTTGGCGAGCGTCCGGACCACGTGCTCCTGGCCGGCCATCTCCCCGAAGGTCTGGGGGCGGTACTTTCGCGCGAGGACGAGGTATCCCATTGGCGTCTCGGAAAGCTGAATCAGCTACCAGCTTTAGCTCGTGAACGGAAGCAGCGCTCGGCGGGAGGGGTCCCAGCGCAGCTGGGGAGGGCGGAGCCCTCCAGGCCGGGCGAGCTTCGCGCAGCGAAGCGCAAGGGCCCCGGCGAGCAGGGGTGGGGCCCCGACGGCTTCGCCGGCGGGGCGGGGCAGCATGCCCCGTAGAAAATGAGCCGGCTCACAATCCCCGGGCGCACGGAGAACTTCCCACCGTTGCTCCCTTCCGGGCCTGGCGGGGTTCGGAGGTCCCCACGTCGCCCGAGGATTCTGAGCCGGCTCGGTCGGCCGGTCACTGCGTGCTCCGGCCGGCGGGCAGCCGCCCTTTCGGGCGGACTGCGCGACGCTGGCGGAGAGGGTGGGATTTGAACCCACGGTCCGGTTCCCCGGACACACGATTTCCAGTCGTGCACCTTCGGCCGCTCGGTCACCTCTCCCAACCACCAAAAATCGAACGGAGAGCGTGGGAGTCGAACCCACGTTACGGTTACCCGTAAACCTGATTTCGAGTCAGGCGCCTTCGGCCACTCGGCCAGCTCTCCGCGGACCGATCTAACCCAACTCCCTCGGGCGGCCAAGGGGGTTCCGGTGAAGCGGCCTCCTTTTTCTCAGGCGGCCTCCGGGTCGGGCTCCTGGCCGGTCGCGCGGGGGCGCCGGCGCTCCCGGAAGAAGTCGCGCAAGAGCGCGCCGCACTCCTCCGCCCGCAGGCCGCGCTCCACCGGGAAGCGGTGGTTGAGCCTGGGGTCGGAGGTCAGGTCCATGAGCGAGCCGACCGCGCCCGCCTTGGGGTCGCTCGCCCCGAAGACCAGCCGGTCGATGCGGGCCAGCACCAGCGCGCCGGCGCACATGGCGCAGGGCTCGAGGGTGACCACCAGGGTCACGCCGCCGAGCCGCCAGCTGCCGAGCGCGCGGGCGGCCTCCTGCACGGCGAGCAGCTCGGCGTGGGCGGTGGGGTCGTTGGCGCGCTCGCGGGCGTTCCGGCCGCGGCCCACCACCCGCCCCTCGAAGAGGGCCACCGCGCCCACCGGCACCTCGCCCTCGGCGGCCGCCGCGCGGGCGAGCGCGAGGGCCTCGGTCATGGCTTCGTCGACGGTCACGGGGACGTGCTTTACCTCGCCGGAGGGCTCCCGCGCGAGCAGGCGCATCCTCCTCAGCCCTGGAGCACCGGCAGCCCGGGCCGCAGCTCCGGATGGTCCGCGCAGTCGAGGCCGCAGGCGCGGCAGGTGACGACCGCGCACTTGGGCGTGATCTTCGCGCCCGTGCCGCGCCGGTACTCGCGCGCCAGGAAGGCCTTCTCGAGCCCCTGGTCGATGAAGTCCCAGGGCAGCCGGTCCTCCACCGGCACCTCGCGCGCCGCGAACCACTCGGGATCGTGGGGCCAGCGCGGCAGCGCCTTGCGGAGGTCGCCGCCGCAGTCGCGCGCCGCAGTCTCGAGCAGGTCGGCCACCCGCCGGTCGCCGCGCGAGAGCAGGGACTGGAGCGAGGCCTCGCGCGGCGAGAGGAAGTCCACCTCGACGCCGAGCGGCCGCAGGGCCTTCTCCAGCAGCCGGCGCTTCTCCTTGAGCGCCTTCTCGCCCGGCATCGGGGCCCACTGGAACGGCGTCCACGGCTTGGGGACGAAGGGGTTCACCGAGAGCGTGATGCGCCCCATGCGCCCGCGCGACTTCGCGTAGCGCATCATCACCTCCTCGCGGATGCGGACCGCCAGGCGGGCCATGCCGAGCACGTCGTCGTCGGTCTCGGTGGGGAGCCCGCACATGAAGTACATCTTCACGTGGGCCATCCCTTGCGAGAGCGCGTTCTCGGCCGCCTGCACGATGAGGTCGTCCGGGAAGTCCTTGTTGATGACCCGGCGCATGCGCTCCGTGCCGGCCTCCGGGGCGATGGTGATGGAGCGCTCGCCGCCCTCCGCCATGCGCCGCGAGAGCGCCGGGGTGATGGCGTCGACCCGCAGCGACGACGGGCTGAAGGAGCCGCCTCCCTCGCCGATGAAGCAGGTGAGCGGGTCGAGGCCGGTGTAGTCGCTCGTGTCGGGGCCCACGAGCCCCACCCGCAGCCCGCGCTCCATCCCCTTGCGCGCCTCGGCGCGCAGGGTCTCGAGATCGACCTCGCGGTAGGGGCGCTGCACGAAGCCGGCGGCGCAGAAGCGGCAGCCCCACAGGCAGCCGCGCGCCACCTCGGTGAGGAACAGGTCGCCGAACTGGGCGTCGGGCGAGTCGAGCACGCGCGAGGTGGGGCGGCCGCGCAGGTCGGCGACGTAGCGCCGCTGCACCCGCTCCGGCGCGCCGGCGCGGGGCGCGAAGCGGGTCACCCAGCCCGGCCCGTCCGCCCGGGTGTCCGCGTACTCCACCTCGTAGAGCGAGGGGACGTAGGCGCCCGGCAGCGAGGCCAGGCCGGCGAGCAGCTCCTCCCGCGAGAGGTCTCGCCCGCCCAGCTCCTGCACCCGCTCCACGAACGGGCCCGCCAGCTCCTCCGCCTCGCCCACCAGGAAGGCGTCGAAGAAGGGGGCCACCGGCTCGGGGTTGATCTGCACCGCGATGCCGCCCGCCACCACCAGTGGCTCGCGGCCCAGGCGGCCGGCGGCGCGGAGCGGCAGGCCGGCCCGCAGGAGCAGCTCGGCGACGTGGACGTAGTCGTCCTCGAAGGAGAGGGAGAAGGCCACCACGTCGAAGTCGCCGAGCGGCCGCCCCGACTCGACGCTGCGCGGGGCCTCGCCGGCCTCCTCCGGCAGAAAGACGCGCTCGCAGAGCACGGCCGGCTGCTCGTTGAGGATGCGGTAGACGGCGTGGAGGCCGAGGTTGGCCATGCCGAGCCGGTAGGCGTTCGGGTAGACGAGGGCCACGCGGAGGCGGCCGCCCCGCTCCTTCAGCACCGCGCCGCGCTCGAGCGGCATCCGTTCCCGATCCACGACCCCCTTCTAAACGAGCGAGAGCCCCCCTACAATCCAAGGTCCACTCCGCGCCCCAGCGGGCCGGAACACCCGACCATGAAGAAGATCGCCATCCCCGCCCTCGCCCTTGCGGGCGCCCTCGCGCTCCTCGCCGCCACCGGCGGCAGCGCCAGGGCCGCCGCGACGCCGGACCTGTCGCAGCTGCTCCCCAACCTGCCGCTCGAGCGGCTCTCCGCCCAGCAGCGCGAGGAGCTCTCCCAGGTGCTCTCCGGCCAGTACTGCCACTGCGGCTGCCCGCACACGCTGACCGGCTGCCTGCGGGAGCACAAGAGCTGCCACCACGCCCCGCGCATGGCGGCGCTGGCGGCGCGGCTCGCCGCCGGAGGGCTCCGGGCCCCCGAGATCTCGAAGCTGCTCACCGAGTACTACGGCAGCTTCGAGCGGTCGAAGCGCGCCCGGCTCGACGTGAAGGACTTCGGCCCGCCGCAGGGGAAGGCGAGCGCGCCCGTCACCGTCGTCGAGTTCTCCGACTTCACCTGCCCCTACTGCCAGCTCCTCCGGCCGCAGCTGGAGGACTTCGTCGACCAGCGGCGCGAGCGGGTGCGGCTCTTCTACAAGCCCTTCCCGCTGCCCGCGCACGCCCGCTCGGCCGAGGCCGCCGAGACCGGCGAGTGGGCCCGCGAGAAGGGGTTCTTCTGGCCCATGCACGACACCCTCTTCACCCACCCGCACGACCTCGCCGACCACGACCTCGCCACCTACGCGAAGCAGCTGGGCGGCGACCCGGCCGACCTCGCCAAGGCGCTCGCGACCCGGCGCTACAAGGCCAAGGTCGAGGGGTCGAAGGCGGAGGCCACGGCGGCCGGCCTCACCGGCACCCCCACCCTGTTCTTCAACGGTCGGCGCTACACCCTGCCCGATTACTCCCCCGCGGCCATCGAGTTCACGCTCGAGGACGAGGAGGAGTGGCACAAGCACGGCGGCTGGCAACACGATTGACGAGCCCTCCCCCCAAGCCCCGGCTCACCCTCGACCTCGACGCCCACGGGCGCGTGGTCCCGGGGGACGACCTGGCCCGCCGCGCGCTGGCGGACCGGGCGGGCCGGTTCGTGCTCCTGCCGAGCTCGCCCGACCTGCTGGTGGCCCGCCGCGCGCCGGCCGCGGGCGGCGCGGCCCAGCCGCCTCGCTGCGTGCTCGCCGGCGATCTCTCCGCCTTCCCCATCGCCGACCTCGTCACCTTCATCCACCAGTCGCGCCTCTCCGGGCGGCTGGAGGTGGCCTCGGCCGGCCTGGAGCGGGCCATGCTCTTCAAGGCCGGCGAGGTGACCGGCGCCGTCAGCGAGGCTGCCGGCGAGCGGCTCGGCGAGGTGGCGGTGCGGATGGGCTTCGTCTCTCCGGCGCAGGTGCAGGAGGCGGTGCGTTCCGGCCGCCCCGTCGGCAAGGCGCTGGTGGAGGCGGGCGCGATCTCCGCCGCCGACCTCTGGAAGTGCTTCCACGAGCAGGTCTCGGCGGTCTTCCACTCGGTGCTGCTGGCGCGCGAGGGCGTGTTCGCCATGATCGACGGCCCGCCCGACGAGCTGCACGTCACGCCGCTCTCGATGAGCACCCAGTCGCTGCTCATGGACGCCATCCGGCGCATCGACGAGCTGAGCCTGTTCCAGTCGCGCATCCCCGGGCCGCACGCCTACCTGCGCCGGCGCGAGCCGCGCAGCCCGGTCACGCTCAAGGCGGTGGAGCAGCGGCTCCTCGAGCGGGTGGACGGCCGCACCACCGTGGCGGGCGTCGCCGCCGCGGCGCACCTCAACGAGTTCGACGCCATCAAGGTGCTCTTCCACCTCGCCGAGGCGGGCTACGTCGAGGCGGCGGACGAGCCGCTGGCCAGCCCGGCGAGCGCCCCGGCGGAGCGGCTGGGGGCCATCTGCGAGGGGATGAACGAGCTCTTCCGCACCATCGCCGGGGCCGCGGCCGGCACGCCGGGGGTCGAGCCGCTGCTCGCCGGCAGCCGCACCTTCCTGGCCGACGCCGCCAGCCGGTTCGCGCCCCTCTTCCGGCAGGTGCTGCCGGGGCGCGACCTCACCATCGACCCGGCGGCGCTGCTCCTCAACCTCGAGGCGATCGAGCCGAAGCGGCTGCGCGAGCTCGAGCCCTCCGACGATCCCTGCCGCTACCTCTTCGACGCCCTCACCGAGCTCATGTTCTTCTATCTGTTCCAGGCGGTCGAGAAGCTGCCGCGCGCGGCCGACGAGGCGCTGGCGGCCGAGGTGAAGCGCCGCTTCGACACCCTGCGCACCCTGCGGGGCGAGCCGTGAGCCTCCCCTTCGTCACCGCCGACCAGCCCGGCTCCGGCGGCGCCATCAAGCGCTCGCCCGAGGACTTCCGCGTCGACGAGCTCCCGGCCTACCTGCCGCAGGGCGCGGGGCCGCACCTCTACCTCCTGGTGGAGAAGCGCGGCCGCACCACGCCCGACGTGGTGCGCGCGATGGCCCGCGCGCTCTCCCTGCCGGAGCGCGACTGCGGCTACGCGGGCCTCAAGGACCGCGAGGCGATCACCACCCAGTGGCTCTCCTTCCCCTGCGCCCGCGATCCCGATCCGGCGAAGCTGGAGGGCGACGGCTACCGCGTGCTCCAGGCCTCCCGCCACCAGAACAAGCTCAAGGCCGGCCACGCGCGCGGCAACCGCTTCGGCATCCTGGTGCGCGGCGGCGACCTCGACCGCGCGCGCGCCTGCGCGGAGGCGCTCGGCGCGCGGGGGCTCCCCAACTTCTTCGGCGCCCAGCGGTTCGGGCGCGACGGCGACAACGCCGCGGTGGGCAAGCTCCTGGTCCAGGGGACGCTCGACGACCCGCGCGCCCGGCGCGCCGCGCGCGACCGCTTCCTGAAGCGGCTCACGCTGTCGGCCTTCCAGTCGGCGCTCTTCAACCGATGGCTCACGGAGCGGCTGCAGGACGGCCTCTTCGCCGCGGCGCTGGCGGGGGACGTGATGAAGAAGCTCGACTCGGGCGGCGTCTTCGACTGCGCCGATCCGGCCGCCGACGGCCCCAGGGTGGCGGCCTTCGAGATCTCGCCGGCCGGCCCCATGTTCGGCCACAAGCTGCGGCCGGCCTCGGGCGAGGCGCTGCGCCGGGAGGAGCGGCTCCTCAGCGCGGAGGGGGTGACGCTCGAGGACTTCCGCCGCGGGGGCGGCGAGGCCGAGGGCACCCGCCGCGCCGCGCGGCTGCCGGTGAGCGTGGCGCTCGAGCCGGCCGAGGGCGGCTATCGCGCCAGCTTCGAGCTGCCGAAGGGCTCGTACGCGACGGTGGTGATGGGCGAGCTCACCAAGGGCGAGGCGGAGCTGGGCGAGGCGGAGTGAGGGCCTGAGGATCGGCCCCCTCCCCCGCTGGCGCTGGAGAGGGAGAGAGCCTACTTCTCGGCCACGATCCGGAACTCGGTGCGCCGGTTCTGCGCGCGCCCCTTCTCCGTCCGGTTGCTCGCCAGCGGCCGGTTCGGCCCGTAGCCGACCGCGTCGAGCCGGGCCCCGTCGATCCCCTTCTTCACCAGGTAGGCGCGGACCGCCTCGGCCCGCTTCTGGCTCAGCTTGAGGTTCGCGGCCGCGCCGCCGACGGTGTCGGTGTGCCCCTCGATGCGCACCCGCACCCTGGGCATGTCCGCGAGCGCCTGCACCACCTGATCGAGGAGCGGGAAGGAGTCCTTCAGCACCTTGAACCTGCCGGTGGCGAAGTGGACCTGCTGCCGGATCTCGATCCGGTCCTTCTTGACCTCGATGAGCTTGAACTTGCGCGGGCAGCCGTCGGGCGCCACGCCGGGCACGTCGGGGCACTTGTCGAGCCAGTCGACGATGCCGTCGCCGTCGCGGTCGAGCACCGGGCAGCCCTGGTTCTCGATCGGGCCCGGGTTGTTGGGGCAGGCGTCCATGGCGTCGACCACGCCGTCGTGGTCGTTGTCGGGATCGGGGCAGCCGTCCTCGTCCTGGAAGCCGTCCTTGTCCTCCGGGTCGAAGGGGCACTTGTCCACGTCGTCGGGGATGCCGTCGCCGTCCGAGTCCTTCACCAGCGGGCAGCCCTGGTTCTCCTTCGGGCCGGGGACGTCGGGGCAGGCGTCGTCGAGATCGGGCACGCCGTCGCCGTCGCGATCGGCCTTCTCGATGATCACCGCCGGCTTCTCCGCCTTCTCGCGCACCGTCACCGTCTTCGGGGCGCACTGCTCGGCGGTCACGCTGGCGCGGTGCAGGTTCTGGTGGGCGGCGTCGAGGTGGTCCTCGGCGGCCCCGGAGTTGCCCTGATCCAGCTCGCGGTCGGCGAAGGCCAGCGCCGCCTCGGCGCGCGCGATCTCCCGCGGGTTGCAGCGCTCGCCGCCGTTGCGGCGCACCTTCTCGGTCTCGGCCCGGGTGGCGGCGACGTCGGCGCGCAGCCTCGACTCGCTCGCGCAGCCGGTCGCCAGCAGCCCGGCGAGGAGGAGCCGCCCGATCGCGCCGCGCATCACTTCACCTCCGGCGCGGCCTGCCCGGCCGCCTTCTGATGAGCGACCCGCGCCGCCTCGATGGCGCGGTGGCCGTAGTCGCCCGCGTCGTCGTAGCGGGCGTGCCCGGCGAGCACCTTCGCCTGGTGCAGGTACTCCTCGGAGAGGGTGAGCTCGTAGGGCGCGCGGTCGGCGGCGCCGGCGGCCCGGGCCGCGGCGATCTCCCGGTCGGCGTCCCAGAGGACGCCGGTGTAACGGACGGGGCCGCAGCCGGCGAGGGCGAGGGTGGCGAAGGCGAGGAGGGGCCGCACGGAGCGAAACTCCTTGTAAGAGGCGGCTCTTGCGAGCGGTCGGTCGCCGTGACGCTATCTTCCGGTCACAGGTGAGTCAAGGAACGGGTTCACTCGTTCGCGTCAGCTGCCGCGCTGCGCCCCTCCGCCGCTTCCAAAGGTTGCGCTCTCCCACGCCGAGGCCGTAGAACCGCCGGGCCGATGGGACCTTTCGTCGCCGCGCTGGCGATCTTCCTCGCGGGCGGCCTCGCCGCCCTGGGGCTCTCGGCGCGCCCGCGCCTCGCCGTGGGGGTCGCGACCGGGGCCGCCGTCGCGGGCTGCGCCCTCGGCCTCTGGCCCGCGCTGGCGGTGCTGGCGGGCGGCCAGCCGCTCGACCTCTCGCTCGCCTGGAACCCCCCGCTGGCCGCCTTTCACCTGCGGCTCGACCCGCTCGCCGCGACCTTCCTCGTCCCGCTCTTCGCGCTCGGCATCCCGGCCTCGCTCTTCGGGGCCTGGTACCTCCGCCCGCAGCTCGGCCGGCGCGGCCTCGGGGCCTTCCTCTGCGCCTACGACCTCTTCCTCGGCACCCTGGCGCTGGTCTTCGCGGCGCGCCAGGCGGTGCTGCTCCTCGCCGCCTGGGAGGCGATGGCCATCACCTCCTTCCTGCTCGTCTCCTTCGATCACCAGGAGCAGGAGGTGCGGCGCGCCGGGCTGGTGTACCTCGTCGCCTCCCACCTCGGCGCCGCCTTCCTCTTCGCGCTCTTCCTCCTGCTCGGGCGCGAGGCCGGCTCGTTCGACCTCGACGCCATGGCGGCGGTGCGCGGGGGCGCGGTGGCCCCGGCCCTGGCCTTCGCCCTGGCGCTGGTCGGCTTCGGCGTGAAGGCCGGCCTGCCGCCGCTCCACCTCTGGCTGCCCGAGGCCCATCCGGCGGCGCCGAGCCACGTCTCGGCGCTCATGTCCGGCGTGCTGGTGAAGGCCGGGATCTACGGCATCCTGCGGGTGGTCACGCTGCTGCCCCCGCCGCCGGTGGCCCACGGCGTGGCGCTGCTGGTGGTGGGCCTCACCGGTGCGCTCGGCGGCATCACCCTCGCCCTCGGCCAGCGCGACCTGAAGCGCGCCCTCGCCTGCTCCACCATCGAGAACGTCGGGATCATCACCGCCGCGCTGGGGGCCGCGCTCTCGGCCCGGGCCCTCGGCTCGCCCGGCATCGCCGCGCTGGCCGCGCTGGCGGCGCTGCTCCACGTCTGGAATCACGCGCTGATGAAGGGGCTGGCCTTCCTCTCCGCCGGGGCGGTGGTGCACGCGACGGGCACCCGTGATCTGGAGTCGATGGGCGGGCTGCTGGCGCGGCTGCCGGCGGTCGGCGCCCTCCTCCTCGCCGCCTGCGCCGCGCTCGCGGCGCTCCCGCCCTGGAACGGCTTCGCCTCGGAGTGGCTCGTCTTCACGGCGCTCCTGCACGGCGCGGTCTCCGGCCCCGGCGCCGCCGGGCTCGGCGCCGCCCTCGCCCTCACCGCCCTCGCCCTGGTGAGCGGGCTCGCCGCGCTGGCCTTCACCCGGATCGCCGGCGTGGCCCTCCTGGGCGAGCCGCGCAGCGACGCGGCCCGCGCGGCCCACGCCCCGGGCCCGGCGGCCTGGGGGCCGCTCCTGGCCCTCGCCGTCGCCTGCCTCGCGCTCGGCCTCTTTCCCGGCGCCGCCCTGCGGCTCGTCGCCCCGGGCGCGGCGCAGCTCCTCGACCTCCCCGCGGCGGAGGTGGCCGCCGCCGCAGGCCCCGCCATCCGGGTGGGCGGCGCGCTGCAGCGCGGGGTGCTGGCCTTCCTGGCGCTCGGGCTCGCCCTCGAGCTCTGGCGCCGCCGCCGCGTGAAGCTGCTGGGCCAGGCGCGCGCCGGGACCTGGGGCTGCGGCTTCACCCGCTCCTCCCCGCGCGTGCAGTACACCGCCTCGTCCTACTCGCAGCTCCTCCTCTCCACGCTCGCGCCCCGGCTGCTGCAGCCGCGCGCGCGGGTGACGCCGCCGCGCGGGATCTTCCCCGGCCCGGCGCGCTTCGAGCAGCGCGTCCAGGATCCGGCCGAGGAGCGGCTCTTCGGGCCGCTCTTCCACGCCGCCGCGCGCCGCTTCCGGCTGCTGCGCGGGCTGCAGTCGGGGAGGCTCAACCTGCAGCTTCTCTACACCCTGGTCACCCTGGTGGCGCTGGTGCTCCTGCTGGCGCTCCGGAGCGCGCCGTGACCCTCCACGCCCTCGCCCGCGCGGCGCTCCAGCTCGCGCTCCTGGTCCTCCTGCCACCGCTCCTCCCCGGCCTCGTCGCGCGGGTGAAGGCGCGGGTCGCCGGTCGCCAGGGCCCGCCGGTCTGGCAGCTCTACGCCGACCTGGCGCGGCTCTGCCGCAAGGGCGAGGTGAAGAGCCTCACCGCCGGCGCGCCCTTCCACCTCGGCCCGGTGGTCGGGGCCGCCGGCGCGCTCGCCGCCGGCCTGCTGGTGCCCGGACCGGGCTCTCCGGCGCTCCTCTCCTTCCAGGGCGACCTCTTCCTCCTGACCGGCCTCCTCGCCGCCGGCCGCTTCGCCACGGTGCTGGCGGCGCTCGACACCGGCTCCGCCTTCGAGGGGATGGGCGCGGCGCGCGAGGTCACCTTCGCGAGCCTGGCCGAGCCGGCGCTCTTCGTCTGCCTGCTGGTCCTCTCGCGGGCCACCGGCGAGCTCTCGCTCTCGGGCATGCTCGGGCCGGCGCTCCCGGGCGCCTGGGCGCAGTGGGCCCCGGCGCTGCTCCTCTGCGCGGTGGCGCTCTTCGTGGTGGCGCTCGCCGAGAACTCCCGAATCCCGGTGGACGACCCCACCACCCACCTCGAGCTCACCATGATCCACGAGGTGATGGTGCTCGATCACTCCGGCCCCGACCTCGCGCTGGTGCTCTACGGCGCCGCGGTGAAGCTCTACGTCTTCGGCGCGCTCCTGGCCCGCCTGACGCTCGGCGGCGCCGGCCAGGGGATCCTCTCCGGCGCGCTCGGGCTGCTCCTCGGCCTCGGCCTCTTCGCCGGCACGGTCGGGCTGGTGGAGTCCTCCATGGCCCGGCTCCGGCTGGTCCGCGTGCCGCAGCTGCTGGTCGGCGCCGGCGTCCTCTCCCTCTTCGCCTTCGTCCTCCTGGTGCGGTGATGACGGCCTTCGCCCAGACGGTCTTCATCCTGGTGGTGATGATCGACTTCTTCGTGCTCGCCTCCTCGCGGCTCAAGGCGGCCATCGGCGCGGTGGCGGCGCAGGGGGCGCTGCTGGCGCTCCTGCCCATCCTCCTGGCGCCGCAGGAGCTGCACGTGGCCCACGTGCTGGCCCTCTCCCTGGGGGCGCTGCTGGTGAAGGGGATCGGCATCCCCTACCTGCTCCGCTGGGCGATGCGCGAGGCCTCGGTGTCCCGCGAGGTCGAGCCGGTGGTGGGCTACGTCCCCTCGCTGGTGCTGGGCGGGCTCGGGGTGATGCTGGCCTTCGCCTTCTCCGCCACCCTGCCGCTCCCCACGCCGGAGAAGCACCCCTACCTGGTCGCGACCTCGCTCTCCACCGTCTGGACCGGGCTCTTGCTGGTGGTGAGCCGGCAGAAGGCGGTGTCGCAGGTGCTCGGCTTCCTGGTGCTCGAGAACGGCGTCTTCGTCTTCGGCCTGCTGCTCAGCGACTTCATGCCCTGGATGGTCGAGGCGGGCGTGCTGCTCGACCTCTTCGCCGCGGTCTTCGTGATGGGCATCGTCATCTTCCACATCCACCGGACCTTCTCGTCGCTCGACACCGGGAAGCTCTCCGCCCTCCGGGACTGACCGCATGCTCCTGGTCGTCCTCTCCCCGCTCCTGCTCGCCGCCCTGGCCTTCGCGCTCCCCTCGCGCCGCGCCCGGCCGCTGCTGCTCCTCGCCGGCGCCATCGGGCACGCCGCCGGGGTGGCCTGGCTCTGGGCCGAGCCGGGCCAGGGGATCGAGGGCTGGCTCTCGCTCGACGCGCCCGGCAAGGTGGTGCTGGCCACCGTCTCGGCGCTCTTCCTCGCCTCGGCCGCTTACGCCCAGCGCTACCTGCGCCTGCGCGAGGACCGCGAGAACCGCATCTTCGTGGGCGGCCTGCTGGTGCTGCTCTCCGCGCTCTCGGTGGTGGCGCTGGCGCAGCACCTCGGCATCCTCTGGGTGGCCATCGAGGTGACCACCCTCACCACCGCCCCGCTCATCTACTTCGACCGCGACGCCCGCTCGCTGGAGGCGGCCTGGAAGTACCTGCTGGTCTGCTCGCTCGGCGTGGCGCTGGCGCTCCTCGGCACCTTCTTCCTGGCCCTCTCGAGCGCCGGGCCCGGCGGGCCGCACTCCCTCTCGGTGCGGGAGCTGGTGGCGGCCGGGCCGGCCCTCTCGCGCCCCTGGGTGCGCGCCGCCTTCGTGTTCCTGCTGGTCGGCTACGGCACGAAGATGGGGCTCGCCCCCCTCCACTCCTGGAAGCCCGACGCCTACGGCGAGGCGCCCGGCCTGCTCGGCGCCATCCTCTCGGGCGGGGTCACCAGCGCCGCCTTCCTGGCGCTGGCCCGGGTGCTCCAGGTCTGCGGCGCCGCCGGCGAGGGCGAGTTCGCCCGCCAGGCGCTCCTCGCCATGGGGCTGCTCTCGATGGCGCTCGCCGGCGTCTTCATCGTCGGCCAGCGCGACTACAAGCGGATGCTCGCGTACTCCTCGGTGGAGCACATGGGCATCCTCGCCGTCGGCCTCGGGGTGGGCGGGGCGGCCGGCGCCGGCGCCTTCTTCCACGCGCTCAACAACGGCCTGGTGAAGGGGGTGCTGTTCCTCGCCGCCGGCTCGATCCACCGCTCCTACGGCACCAAGCAGGTGGACGAGGTGCGCGGCGCGCTGCGCCGCCTGCCGCTCTCCGGCCCGCTCTTCCTGGCCGGCTTCTTCGCCGTCACCGGCGCGCCGCCGTTCGGGCCGTTCTTCAGCGAGCTCACCATCTTGCAGGGCGCCTTCGCCACCGGCCACGCGCTCACCGGCTGCCTGTTCCTCGCCTTCACCGCGGTGATCTTCGTCGGCATGGGCGCCATCGTGCTCGGGGTGGTGCAGGGCGACCCCGCCGGCTGCCCGGAGCGCCCCGGCCAGGAAGACGGCTGGGGGAACGCCGCGCCGACGCTGGCGCTGCTCGTCGCCTCGCTGGCGCTGGGGCTCTACCTGCCGCCGTCGCTGCGCGACCTCTTCGCCGCCGCCTCGGCCACCGTGGGGGGCCGTCCTTGAGCGGCCGCCTGCTCCCCGTCGCCAACGGCGCCGCGGTCGCGGTGGCGGAGGTGCCGGTCCTCGCGCCCGCCGAGTTCCAGGCGCTCCTCGGCGAGACGCTCGAGGCGGGGGGTCGGCTCGCCGCGTACGCCGGCGAGCGGGGGCCGGACGGACGGGTGCGGCTCACCGCGCTCCTCGCCGACGACGGGGCGGGCCGGCTCGGCCTCGCCGCCACGCTCCCCGGCGAGTCGCTCCCATCGCTCGCCCGCGAGCTCCCCTCGGTGGAGCGCTTCGAGCGGGCGCTCTTCGAGGAGTACGGGGTGCGGCCGGAGGGCCACCCATGGATGAAGCCGGTGCGCCAGGCGCTCCCCGACGACGCGCCGCTCTACGCCATGGAGGGCGCCGAGCTGCACGAGGTGGCGGTGGGGCCGGTGCACGCCGGGATCATCGAGCCCGGCCACTTCCGCTTCCAGTGCCACGGCGAGCACGTCTTCCACCTCGAGATCCAGCTCGGCTACCAGCGCCGCGGAGTGGAGCGGCTGCTGGAGAACGCGGCCGGGCCGCGCGCGCTGGCGCTCGCCGAGTCGCTCGCCGGCGACACCTCGGTGGGGCACGCCCTCGCCCACGTCACCGCCCTCGAGGCGCTCGGCGGGGCGGAGGCGCCGCCGCGGGCCCAGGCGCTCCGGGCGGTCGCGCTCGAGCTGGAGCGGCTCGCCAACCACGTGGGCGACCTCGGCGCCATCGCCGGCGACGTGGGCTACCTGCCCTCGGCCTCCTACCTGGGGGCGCTCCGCGCCGAGTACCTGAACGCGCTCGCCGAGCTCTGCGGCAACCGCTTCGGCAAGGGGCTGCTGGTGCCGGGCGGCGTGCGCTTCGACCTCGACCCGGCGGACACGGCGCGGCTGGCCGACCGGCTCACCGGCGCGCTCGCCAAGGTGCGCGAGGCGGCGGCGCTGCTGCTGCGCTCCCCCTCGGCCCGGAACCGCACCGACGGCACCGGCGCCCTCACCCGCGCGCTGTGCGACGAGCTCGGGCTGGTGGGCCCGTGCGCCCGCGCCTGCGGGGCCGGGCGCGACGTGCGCCGCGATCACCCGGCCGGCCACTACCGCCAGGACCGGCCGCCGGTGGCGAGCGCCGAGTCGGGCGACGTCTACGCGCGGGCCCTGGTGCGGCTGCTCGAGGCGGAGCGGAGCGCCCAGTTCGTGGACCGCACCCTGCAGCTCCTGCCCGAGGGCCCGGTGCGGTCCCCCTGCGCGCCGCCGGCGCCCGGGCGACTCGCGGTGGCGCTGGTCGAGGGCTGGCGCGGTGAGCTCGCCCACCTCGTCACCAGCGGCGAGGGGGGCCGGCTGGCGCGCTACGTGGTCACCGATCCCTCCTTTCACGACTGGGCCGGCCTCGCGCTGGCGCTGCGGGGCGAGCAGATCTCCGACTTCCCGCTCTGCAACAAGAGCTTCAACCTCTCCTACGCGGGACACGACCTGTGATCGACCTGCTGCGCCTGCGCCTCCGGCTCGGCCGCCAGACGGTCGCCTACCCCGAGGGCCCGGCCCGCTTCCCGGAGCGCTTCCGCGGTCGGCCGGCGGTGGATCCATCGCGCTGCGAGGACGGCTGCCGCGCCTGCGCCGAGGCCTGTCCGGCCGGCGCGGTGCTCGATCCCGGCACCCCCGCGATGAAGCTCGACCTCGGCCGCTGCACCTTCTGCCCCGGCTGCGAGGAGGCCTGCCCCTCCGGCGCGGTGCGCTTCACCCGCGACTACCGGCTGGCGGCCCGGAGCCGCGAGGCGCTGCTCGTCTCCGGGGACCAGCCGCTCCTCGCCGAGGCGCTCGGGGCCGAGCTGCGCCGGCTGCTCGGGCGCTCGCTGCGGCTGCGGCAGGTCTCGGCCGGCGGCTGCGGCGCCTGCGAGGCGGAGCTCAACGCCGCCGGCAACGTGCAGTTCGACCTCTCCCGCTTCGGCATCCAGTTCGTGGCCTCGCCGCGCCACGCCGACGGGGTGGTGGTGACCGGGCCGGTGTCGGACCACATGCGGGAGGCGCTGCGGAAGACCTGGGAGGCGACCCCGGCGCCGAAGCTCCTCATCGCGGTCGGCGCCTGCGCCATCTCCGGCGGCGTCTTCGAGGGCGGAACGGTCGCCGGGGGCGCCGCGGCCGCGCTCCCGGGCGTGCCGGTGGACCTCTTCATCCCGGGCTGCCCGCCGCACCCGATCACGCTGCTCGACGGGCTGTTGCGGCTCCTCGGCCGGGTCACGGGCGACCAGCTGCAACTCTCCGCGACCGGCCTCGTCGGCCCGGCGCGGCCGGAGTGAGCCCGGCGCTGGGCTGCCCCGCGCGCGGGCCGACCGCTCACGGCGGGCCGTCTTCGAACGCGTTCTCCTGGGCTGCCCCGCGGGGCGACCGCGCTCGCGTCCCGGCGCCCCGGCGAGCCCCGCGGCCCGCTTCTGGCGGCGCCGTGCCCCGGTGGTAGGCTCCGCCGCCGATGGCCTCCCCCTCCGCCGCCCCCCGCTGGCTCCTGCCCTTCGCCCTCGCCGCCGTCCTCGCCGGCGCGGCGCTCCGGCTCGCCTGGCCCGCCGACATGGAGTGGAAGGCCGACGAGCAGCAGATGTACGCGCTCGCCGGCGACCTCGCCCGCGGCGGCCCGCTGCCCTGGGTGGGGATGCCGTCGGGCGTCGGCACCCGCAACCCAGGGATGAGCGTCTGGGCCTTCGCCGGGCTCTGGCGGCTCTTCGACGTCGGCTCGCCGCTCGGACTCGGCCGCGCGGTGATGACCGTCAACGCCGCCGCCCTGGTGGCGCTCCTCGCCTTCGCCCTCACCCGCCGCCGCGAGGAGCGGGAGGGCTGGCTCTGGGCGGCGGCGCTCGGCGCTTCCAACCCCGGCGCGCTCCAGCTCCAGCGCAAGATCTGGGCGCAGTCGATCCTGCCGCTGCCGTCGCTGGCCTTCATGGCCGCCTTCGCGTACCGCCGGACGCTCGCCGGCGCCTTCCTGTGGGGCCTCCTCGGCGCCTGCCTGGGGCAGCTCCACATGAGCGGCTTCTTCCTCGCCTTCGGCGTGGCGCTCTGGACGGCGCTCCTCGACCGCGGCGGCCGCGGCGAGGAGAAGGGGCCGGTGCGCTGGGGGGCGTGGCTGACGGGATCGATCGTCGGCGCGCTGCCGCTCGTGCCCTGGGCGCGCGCGGCGCTCTTCGCGCCCGGCGGGGCGCCGGCGCGGGGGCTCGCCAACGTCAAGGAGCTGGGCTTCTGGCGCGACTGGCTGCTCGACCTGGGCGGCCTGCAGCTCCGCTACAGCCTGCGGCGGGACTACGCCGGGTTCCTGGCCGGGCCGCGGCTGCTCGGGTTCCCGACCTACGCGGC
The DNA here is from genome assembly GCA_035656915.1 of Anaeromyxobacteraceae bacterium. GTDB lineage: Bacteria > Myxococcota > Myxococcia > Myxococcales > Anaeromyxobacteraceae > Anaeromyxobacter_B. The sequence goes on along the minus strand of DASRRJ010000020.1, from coordinate 15,305 downwards.
GCTGCTCGCACAGGCCGCGCTCCTCGCCGCGGTGGCCGCGGCCGCGCTCCTCGGCGCCCGGGCGCTCCTGCGCGGCTCGAGCGTGCGCGAGCGGCTCCTCTCGGCTTCCACCTCGTCCCTGCTCCAGAACGGCGCCTTCCTGGCCATGGGCGCGGCCATCACGCTCGCCGGCATCAAGTTCCGGCCCCACTACCTGCTGGTGGCCTTCCCGCTCACCTACCTCTGGCTGGCGCGGCTCGCGCTCTGGCACGCGGCCGGGAGGAAGCTGCTCGCCGCCACCTGCGCGCTCTACCTGGCGCTCTCGGGGGCGTTCCTGCTCCACGTGCACCGCCACGGCGGGGCGCCGGGCGGGGACTACGGGAGGTCGTGGGCGGCGCAGCGGCGGTGACAGTCGCTCAGCTCTGCGGCACCTGCGGCTGCTCGATGCGCGGCGCCGCGGGCGGCGGCGGCGTGACGATGGGCCCGGCCGGCATCGCCGCCGGCGCGGGCTCGAGCGGCATGGCGATCCAGAAGGCGATGTAGATGAGCAGCCCCAGCCCGGCGCCGAGCAGGAGCGTGAGCAAGAAGGCGATCCGCAGCGCCGCCACCGGCAGGTCGAACCGGTTGGCGAGCCCGCGGCAGACGCCGGCGATCATCTTCCCCTCGCGGGCGCGCTCCCACTCGCGCACCCGCGGCCGCTCGGCGATCCAGCTGCCGCAGGCGGCGCACTTCACGGCCTGCGGGTGGTTGTCGGTCTTGCAGTAGGGGCAGGTCATCGGGGCGGCTCCTCCGTAGTGATCTTACGCGCGGCGGGAGGCGATATTTCAAGCATGGCGGACCACCCGGAACGGGGCGGGGAAGAACGCCTGATCGGCCACCCCCTCCCCAGCCCTCTCCCGCGTGCGGGAGCGCTACCCCGCTTCGGGAGAGGGATGGCCTCAGCCGCCCGCCCGCTCGAGCACCATCTCGCTCGAGGGGAACGATCGCTCCACCTCGGAAGCGTCCCTGAAGCCGAACCTGGCGTAGAGCGGCTGCGCGTCCTTGGTGCGGAGCCTGACCGACGCGGCGGTGCGCACCGCCGGGTGGTCGAGGATGAGGTGCATGAGCGCCGTGCCGAGCCCGCGGCCGCGCCACGGGCGATCCACCACCACGTCGTAGATCCACGCGGTCTTGCCATCGCTCACGGCGCGGGCGCTGGCGATGACCAGCCCCTCGTCGCGGGCGCCCACCCACGCCTGGGCGAGCTCGTGCGCGCGGGCGATCTGCTCCGGCTGGAGCCCAGCGAGCCAGTACTCGCCCTCGAGCAGCTTCACCGTCTGCGCGAGATCGGCCGGTTCTCCGCCGAGCGCGCAGGTGAGCGGCAGCCCGCCCGGCCAGGAGAGGAAGCCGGGCGCCGGCAGCGCCGGGTTGGCGGCGCGGATGACCTCGATGGCGCGCGGATCGCCGGGGAGGCCTCGCGCCCAGAGCTTCTCGAGCACGCGGGTGAGCTCCGCCGGCTCGCGGTTCTGGCCGAGCTTCGCCTTGCCGTCGAGGTGCTCGATGGGCATGCGCAGCACCAGCAGCTCCTCGATGGCCTTCTGGTAGAGCGGGCTCTGGTGCTCCACCGGCTGGAAGCCGCCCTCGGGCTGGTACTTGGCCATGAAGGCGCGCAGCACCCGGGCCTTCTCCGCCGGATCCTTCACCGCCTCGAGGTGACCGTGCGCCTGGACGCTCCGGTAGAAGGTGGTGGCCACGCAGGCGTGGTCGGCGTCGATCATGAAGCTCGGGATCTCGGCCACCACCACCTCGGCCGAGACCACCGCCGGCATCCCGACCGTGGTGCCCTTCTCGCCGGCGCCCGAGCCGTGGAAGAAGACGGCGTTCTCCATCACCACCGCGTTCGAGGCGCGCAGCACCGGCTGGCGCACCGGGGTGGTGGTGGCGAGGTGGACCACCCGCGCCTGGGAGAGGAGGTCGAGCGACTCCTCGTGGCTCATCCCGAAGAAGGCTTCCTTTCTCATGCGCGCGAGTCTGTCACGACTCGCCGCGGGCGGCGAGGACGAGGGCGGTGCGGCGATCGTAGAGCCCCTTCTCGAGCCCCACCGGGAGCTGGTGCGGGTTCACGAACCGCTTCACGCCCGGGTGCAGGAGCGCGAGCTGCGCCTGAACCCGCTCGCGCGCCTCCTCCAGCGTCGGGCGCGCCCCCACCAGCCGGCCGGCCCGGAAGACCGGCTGGAGCAGGTCCTCCCCCCGGGCGCCGCCGTCGAGCGTCTTGCGGCGGGTGAGGTCGAGCGGGTCGACGATGGTCACCGGGTCGGGGAGGCCGCTCCACTCGTCGTAGATGGCGTCGCCCACGATCCGGCCGCCCTCGACGAAGCGGCGGACCTGCAGCAGGCCGGGGATGGTCATCTTCTCGACCCGCTCCGAGAGCTTCACCCGGTACTTCCACTCCTCGCCGGGACGCCTCACGGCGGTGAGCTTGTAGACGCCGCCCAGCGCCCCGTCGGCGGCGCCGGTGACGAGCCGGGTGCCCACGCCCCAGGCGGCGATGCGCGCCCCCTGCTCCTTGAGGCTGTCGATGATCTGCTCGTCGAGCTCGTTGGAGGCGAAGACCGTCGCCTCGGGGAAGCCGGCCTCGTCGAGCATGCGCCGGGCCTCGATGGAGAGCCAGGCGAGATCGCCCGAGTCGAGCCGGATGCCGAGGAGCTTCTTTCCCTGCTCGCGCAGCCACCGGCCCACCTCGATGGCGTGGCGCACGCCCTCCAGCGAGTCGTAGGTGTCGACGAGGAACAGGCAGTTGCCCGGCAGCGCGCGGGCGTAGCTCTCGAAGGCGGCCTGCTCGTCGTCGAAGAGCATCACCCAGCTGTGCGCGTGCGTCCCCTTCACCGGGATGCCGAAGAGGCGGCCGGCGAGGACGTTGGAGGTGCCGGCGCAGCCGCCCAGGTAGGCGGCGCGGCTCGCCGACAGCCCACCGTCCACCCCCTGGGCGCGGCGGAGCCCGAACTCCACCACCGGCTCGCCGCGGGCCGCGAGGCACACCCGCGCCGCCTTGGTCGCGATGAGGGTCTGGAAGTTCACGAGGTCGAGGAGCGGCGTCTCGAGCAGCATGCAGGGGATGATGGGCCCCCTGATCCGGATGAGCGGCTCGTAGGGGAAGACCACCGTCCCCTCCGGCACCGCGTCGACGTCCACCGTGAGCCGGAGCTGGCGCAGGTGCTCGATGAAGGCCGGCTCGAACAGCGGCGCGCCGTCGGCGTCGGCCTGCGCCGCCACGAAGGCGAGGTCGTCCTCGTCGAAGCGGAAGTGCTCGAGGTAGTCGACCGCGAACTCGAGCCCCGCCGCGACGGTGAAGCCGCCGCCGAAGGGGTGGCGGCGGAAGGAGACCGCGAAGACCGCCTCGGTGTCGGCGAGCCCCTCCTTCCAGGCCGCGTAGGCCATGGTCAGCTGGTAGAAGTCGGTGAGGAGCGCCAGCGAGGGGCGGTAGAGGGCGGAGGGGGTCATGGGGTGGCTCTCGGGGCGCGCGACGTTATCATTCGTGATAATGTTCGGCGGTGCCCAGGTGGAAGATCGGCGGCTACATCCTCCAGAATCTATGCCTACGACCATCCGCCCCTGCACGTCCACGTGTTCCGCGGGGATATCCTGGTGGCTCGCTACGATCTCGTCCACGGAATGTTCATGCCCGGTTCCGACCCCCGGCACTTCGGCAGGATCCGCCGCGCCCTGCGTCACGCGGGGCTGACCGGAGGAGTGCGGTGAGCCGAAAGAGCGCGCCAGCATCGGCGGCCAGGGTGCCGGCCAGCCCTCGCGTTGCTGCCTGGGAGAAGACCTTCGCCCGCCTGAAACGGGAGCTCTCCGCGGCAGGCCGGGAGCTGCCGGCGGTGGCCAGGGAGGTCGGTGAGGTGGAGTACGGTCTCGCCCGGCTCGAGGCGGCGATCCGGCGCGCGGGAGAGTCCTCGGCGAAGGCCGTCTTCGCTCCCGAGGAGCTGCTCCTCGCCGGAGTGAAGCTCGATCGGATGCGGCAGACCCTCACGGTCCGCTTCGCCTCGGGCGCTCGCCACGAGCTCCCGCTGCGCGGGCTGCGCCTCCCCTCCGCCGCCCGCTCGGCCCGGCTCGACGAGCTGCGCCACGGGGTTGTGCTCACGCTCGCGAACGGCGCCCAGGTGGCGATCGCGTCGGACCTGGTCCTGCACCGGTGCGACCCCGACTACCGGGCCGCGCACGCGACGGAGCAGCGGACACCGCCCGACTTCGGCCCCCGCATCCGGTCGCTCCGGCGGGCTTCCGGCAAGACCGCGCGGGCGGTGGCCGCCGCGGCGGGGATGGCCCCCTCCAACTATGCGCGGCTCGAGGCGAGCAAGCACCAGCCCAGGGTGGAGACCCTGCTCGCGGTGGCGAGCGCCCTGGAGGTGTCGCTCGAGGAGCTGGTGCGGATCTAGCTGCCCTCGTACGCCGCCTTCACCTGCTCCGGGCCGTACCTCCGCTCCAGCCGCCGCACGGTGAAGTGGGCGCGCGCGGTCCCCTGGTAGTGCTCCATGAAGATCGCGTTCACCGCGGCGCCGCCGGCCGCCCCGAGCACCGGGACGAGCTGGGCGGCCGCCTTCTCCGAGACCGCAACGCTGAAGCGCTGCGCGATCCGGGCGAGGAGCTGGGCCAGCGCCGGCGCGGCCCGGTCGCCGACCGCCTCGGCGATGCCGCGCTCGGCGACGTACTCGGCCGCGCGGGACACCGCCTTGGCGAGCGCCGTCCGGACCGCGAAGTAGGCCGTCTCGCTCGCCTCGTCCCGCTCGGTCCGGGTGCCGTAGGCGAAGACGGTGAGGCACTCGAGCCGCGACGACACCTGCGAGAGATCCTCGCCCTGCGCCCGCGCGTGGTCGGCGATGGCGCGGAACATGAGGGTGGTCGAGACCGGCAGCTCGAGCATCAGCCCGGGGAGCCCGATGGCCCCGCCGACCGCGCCGCTCGCCGCCGCGAGGCCGCGGTGGACCCAGCGGTTCGGGGCCGCGCCCGAGCCGGCGCCGAGCGTCTTGAGCGCGAGCGCGAGGGAGGCGTCGAGGGCCTTGCCGGTGCCGGAGGAGATGAGCGCCTGTCCCCCGGCCGGCAGCGCCTTCACGAGCGCCTCGACCGGGCGCCCCACGTAGTCGGCGACGCGGATGGCGAGCGAGGGGTGCTCCAGCACCGCCCGGGCGGCGCGGAGGTCGGAGAGGTCGGCGGGGTCGAAGGGGGAGGTGTTCAAGTGGGGGCGCTCCGCAGACACATTATCCAATGCAGGACCGCTTCGCCTGACGTTCGCAGGCGCTCGCTCCCCGAGGACCTCTCAGGCCATCGGCACCTCTCCCGAGGGCGTCCCGTTGTGTCCCTTTCGCCCCCGCCCCTCGAACGCCTCCCGGACGTCCTCCGGGACGTCGGCGGGATCCAGCTCCCGCTCCTCCACCACCCGGACCGCGCCCGGCTCCGCGCCAACGTGGCGCTTCGCCCGCCGGACGTTCTCGAGCTCCAGCTCCAGATCTGCGCGGGTGACGCGCCGCGCCTCCCCTTCGCGCTGCACCGCCCGGCTCGCCGCGCCCACCACCACGTTCACGAAGTCGCCGCCGGAGAGCGCTTCGGAGCTTCCGGCGAGCCACTCGGGGTCCACGTCCTCGGCGCGCGGCAGCGATTCCGGCAGCATGAACTCCCAGAGCCGCCGGCGACAGTCGCGGTCGGGCAGCTCGAACTCGACGTGGGCGCGGATGCGCCGCACGAAGGCCCCGTCGTAGTTCTGCGCCAGGTTGGTGGCGAAGAGCACCACCCCGTCGAAGGCGTCGAGCTCGAGCAGCATCACCGAGCGGCTCACGTTGACGCCGTGGTCGGCGCTCTGGGTCACGCTGGTGAGCCGCTTGCCCAGGATCGAGTCGGCCTCGTCGAAGAAGAGCACGGCCCCGGTCTCGCGCGCCCTGGCGAAGGCGGCCTTGATGTTCTTGGGCGTGTCGCCGACGTACTTCGACTCGATCTCGGCGTAGTTCACCTTCAGGAGCTGCTTGCCGAGGTGGGCCGCGATGGCCTCGGCGCAGAAGCTCTTGCCGGTGCCGGGCGGGCCCCAGAGGTTCACCGCCACCTTGCCGCCGCCCGGGTCCACCTGGTCGAGCCCCCACTCCTCGTAGAGTGCGCGTCGGTGCACGATGGCCGCCAGCGCGGCCTCGATCCGGCTCCGCACCGCCGCCGGCACGACCAGATCCTCCAGCCTTCTCCGCGGCGCCTCGGGCTGGAACTGCTCCATCCGCTGGAGCTCCGGGCTGTCGTTCGCCGGGGTCTGCGGCGCCGCCGGCGCGGCGGCCGCGCTCCTCCCATCCATCTTCCACATGGTCGGCATCCTTTTCTCCCTCACGCCACGAGGTGCATCACGTCGCGCCTCACCTGCCGGCGCCGCGCCAGCTCGGCGCGCACTTCGGGGTCCTCGATCCGGCTCGGGTCGTCGTAGGTCGTCTCCTGCACGTGCACGACGCCCGTCTTGCGGGTCCTCACGAACAGGCGCGACACCACCCGACGGCCCGCTGCGACCCCGCGCTCGAAGAGGACCCAGGCCTCCAGGAGCGCGCTCTTCTCGAGCCCGTTGTCCCGCAGCCACGTCGCGACCGAGTCGCGCACCTCGTCCCAGTTGAAGAGGACGTAGGCGCCGAATGCCGCCAGGGCGGCCGCGAAGCCCCACTTCAAGAGGTGGTACATCAGGCCCTCCCCGCGCCCGTGGGAGACCAGGGGCGAACCACGCGCTCCGCGCCGGTGCGCAGGAACTCGGCCCGCACCGGCGCCGGCAGCTCGTCCCAGGAGACGGTCCGGCTCGCGCGCGTGGTGGCGCCGGCGTGTTCGATGATCGCGGTGACCTGGGCCGAGCCGGACCCTTCCCGCCGGACCTCCACCTGCACCTTGGGAGGTGCGCCGCCCGCACTCATCCGGACGACCGCCTCGGCGACCTGGGCGTCGATGAAGCGATCGAGCACCGCCGTCGCGGCCGCTTCGCCCCGGCGCGCGAGGCGGACGAGGACAAAGGCGACGAAGGAGGCGAGGAGAAACCAGAAGAACGTGTGCATGGTTTCACGCCTCCAGCTGCAGGAGCTCCTGGTCCCGCGCTTTCTTCACGTCCACGGTGTGCACCGCTGCGCCGTGGCGGATGAACTCCTGGCGCACGTCGTCGGGGAGGTCCTCGAACGACACCTCCTGCTCGGTGACCACCTTGGCCACCTTGCGTTCGCCGGTGGCGAGCGTCTTCTCGATCCAGGCGGTCACCCGACGCACGGTCTCGTTCTGGCTGTTGCGCTGGAGCTCGCAGGAGAGCTTGAGGATGTGCTCCCGGAGCTTTCCCCAGGCCTGCTTCGCGACGCGGCGGACGGCAACCGCGACCTTGTCCAGGTTCGCGAAGGCCTGCCGGACGAACCCCTCGTATTGGGGCAAATGTTGGTGGAACCAGGGGAAGAGAGTTTCCTCCGACCAGGAGAGGATCTTGGGCCAGACTGCGACCGCGACGGCGAGAAGCCCGGCGCCGAGCGCGGCGATGACCAGCAAAGGAACCGGCATGGCTAGCTCTCCTTGGGATAGACGGTGAAGGTGCACTCGCGCGCACCGGTGCGGATCCAGTGGGCGCGGGCGTCGGAGAGGACGTCCTCCCAACCCACGCGCTCCTCGATCACCGACTTCGCGGCGCCCTGCCCCGCCGGCGACCAGACCTCCACGAGCCGGGTGGCGTCCCCGCCCTGCTCGCCCCGGCGGTAGACGACCTTGAGGGTCACCAGCGCCGCGCGGAGCTTCTCGAGCGCTTCGGCGTCGGGCGTGGCCGCCCCGCCCTTTCGCGGCTCCTCTCCGAGCAGGGCCTGGACCGCCCCCAGGCAGCGCGCCTCGTCGAGCCCGGTGCGCGGCGAGAGGGCGCGGGCGCAGGCCTCGTACACGGCGAGCCGCTGGGCGCGCTCGCCGTCGAGGTCGAGCCCGCTGAAGACCTCCAGCAGCTCGTCCCAGACCTTGCGGATGGTCGGCTCCAGGCTGCCGCCGTGCTTCGCGAGATACTCCCGCAGCTGCTGCAAGAGCGGGTCGAGGGCGCTCTTGAGTCCCAGCATCGTCACGTCGTTCATGGCTTCCTCCGGCGCCGAAGGGGCGCGTGTCGAGCATCATGCGGGCCGCTCGGACACGGCTACCGCCCGAAGGCCCTCGTGAGCCGCCAGCCGCCGCTGGCGGTGAGGATGCCGCCGGCCCCGGCCGCGGCCAGGTGCGGGGCGAGCACGGCGACCGCCACCGCGAGCGAGATGGCCTTCATGCCGCACCTTTGTCGCCTCAACGCGGGACAGGGCTTCGGCGCAGAGAATTCCGATCACCAGATGGATTAGCGATAGAGTTCGCGACGAAGGCGGGAGGCGCCGCGCCGGGTTCCGACTCGCGATGATCGCGCTGTGCTGGCAGTCGCGCGAAACGAACGCGCCGCCGTGTCCGTGGTGAGTGCATCCTCGTCCGTACTGGAGGCCTGATGCCCAACTTCGCCGATCCGAGGTTCCGTGAGCTGAACGACGCGAACCGCCGCGCGCAGGAGCTGCTCGACAAGGGCGACTTCGCGACGGCGCTGGCCGCTTTCCGCGAGGTGAAGGAGCGCGCCGGTCAACTCGGGCTCGACGCCTCGTGGCCGTGCTGGGGCATCGCCATCTGCCATGACAACCTGGGGGACCTCGAGATGGCCTTCGAGAGCATGCGGGAAAGCCTGCAAATCGATCCGCTCAACCTCGGCAAGCAGGCCTCTTTCGACCAGGTGGTACAGCACATCCGGGCCGTGCTGGCGTCGTCGGAGCGCAGCGCCGACGACCCGAGCACGCCGAAGCTCTACCAACTCCTCACCAGGGCCGGCGAGGCGGACCTCGCCGCGCACCTCGCGATGTCACGCCACCTCGCCGCCGCCGGCGACGGAGCGGGCGCGATGCGCATCCTCGATGCGGTGACGACGCTCTACCCGGCGGACCGTCTCGGGTGGGAGCGAAAGGCCGCGGTCGCTCGAGCCCTCGGGGACGGCGAGCTCGCGCGCCGGTGCGAGATCGAGGCGGCGGGCTGCACCCGCACCGAAACGCCGTTCGGGGTTCCGCGGCCGATGGCGAGCGCGTGATGCGGGCGCTTCGGCTCGCGCACTTTTCGTGACCGGAAGGAGGAGGTGCAATGGGATTCCTCGAGCTTTACACGAAGGCCACCGAGCTGATGGGAAAGGCCGGCAGTGCGTATGATCAGGTCGCCCAGCACGTCCGGCTCGAGGCCGGCCGGCTCTTCCTGTCGGACGCGGTGCTGGAATGGGCTGTTCGCCGAGGGACCGACGCCAGTGACGGTCAGCTGGAGCTACTCGAGTTCCGGCGAGCTCGGGACGGATTCCACTGCTCCCTCCGGACCCCAAGCGGCACAGTGCACGGTGTGGTGACGCCTCTCTCCCTCGCACTGGAGCAGGAGCACGCTTCGGTCAAGCTCCGCACGCCCGGAGCGATCGAGGTCGTGGACAGGCCCGTCGCGACCGCGATGGCGACGGCCATCACCTGGCTGTTCGGTGGTGGTGCGACGGCGCGCGCCGCGTTCGGCACCGTGCTACCGGAGTCCTGCCAGTGGGACGGCAAGGAGGTCTGCATCCGCCTGCCGCTCGAGGCGTCACTGCGGCCGAACACGCCTGTGTCGTTCACCTTCGCCGACGGCGAGCACGGCCTCTGGGTCACCTGCTCTGACAACGCCGCCCTTGCGCCCCTCGCGACCAGATTGGCCGCGGCCGCGCTGCAGCGGGGGTTGTCGGCCTGGAGGACTTCACGACCGGAATAGCCACTCCGATCTGAACCGCCTACAGGACGCATCACGGACAGGACGCTCACCGACATGCGGATCGCTCATTTCTCGGACCTGCACCTTGGCGCCAGAGGATCCACCGTCCCTCGCGCCGCCGCGCTCCTGGACCGCGCCATCGAGGAAGGCGCCGAGCACCTGCTCATTGGCGGCGACGTGGTGGACCACGGGAACCTCGACGACGCCGAGCGGCTCCTGGAGGCGTTCGCCCGGCGTGGCTTCGAGGGCCCGGAGAAGATCACGGCGGTCCCGGGCAATCACGACATCTGGCCGGCCGGCGAGGAGAACCTGACGAGGCACCTCGCGAACTGGGCCGCAGAGGAGCTCCGAGCCCTGCTCTCCGGCGACGACCACGTCGCTCAGCAGCGCTACTTGAAGTTCCAGCGGCTCTTCCCGGTGGAGTCGCCCGGCGCGACGGCCATGACGACGGGCGACGCCTATCCGGCGGTGAAGGAGATCGGCCCGGCGATGGTTGGCCTTTTCGACACCACGGCGAATCGTGCGCTGCGCCATTCCGAGGGTCGGTTTCCCGAGGCGGAGGCCGACTGGACCTTTCGCCAGATGAAGCAGTGGCGTGGCCCTCGGATCCTGCTCATGCACCACTGGCCGTTCGAGTGGGCGGTCTGGGACATCGACGCGGAGTTGCAGGACCTCTCGACTTTCAAACGACTTGCCTTGAGAGCGCTACTCATCGCGGCGCAGCGGGACGAGGCCGACCTCCGCAACGTGTTCGACGTGAACTTCCGCCGCCTCGAGGAGGTGCAGGCCGCGCTCGAGTCCTCGCCGCTCGACCTCGTCCTCTGCGGGCATCTGCACATGCACGGCAGCGTGCGCGCGAAGGCGTTCGACCGGAAGCTCGGCGACGTCCGGGTGTGCTGCATGGGGAGGTCGGGCGGGATTCACCAGGGCGCCGATGTGGAGCACGCGTTTCACCTCATCGACGTCGGCCCGAAGAGCGTCACGGTGAAGACGGTGTACGTCGAGAGGAAGGCGCTCGCGGCACAGCGACGGGAGTCTCAGGGAACCCGGCATCGCGCCGCCTCCAGGCCTCGCCGCTTACTCTCCTGACCTCACCCCGCGGATTGGTCGGATTCCAGATTTAGGATCTCACTGTCCGTGCGCCCCTTTATCGCCCTGACTCGGTCAGCGAACTCGCTCGGCGTCAGGTTCCCGAGCGCGCTGTGTGGCCTGTTCCCGTGGTAGTCCTGCCGCCAGGTCTCGATCTTCTGGCGAGCATCGTTGATGCCCAAGAATAGCCATTCAAGAGCTCGTCGCGCAGCCTCCCGTTGAAGCTCTCGATGTACCCGTTCTCGACCGGCTTGCCCGGGCGGATGAAGTCGAGCTGCGCCCCGTGGTGATAGGCCCAGGCGTCCATCTCCTTCGAGTAGAACTCCGACCCGTTGTCGACAGTTATGATCTTGGGATAGCCGCGGTGGCTCGCAACCGAATCGAGTACAGCCGCGACCTTCTTGCCGGTCAATGAGAAGTCGGCCTAGATGACCGGGCACTCGCGGGTGAAGGTGTCGACCACGGTGAGGGCCCGGAACCGGCTCCCGTCGTAGAGCCGGTCCGCGACGAAGTCCATGCTCCACCGCTCGTTCGATCCCGTTGCCACCGGCGGGACCACGCGCGGGTGGCTGCCGCGCTTCTTGCGCTTCTTTGTGCGCACTGCCAGGCCTTCCTCGCAGTAGAGCCGGTACGTCCGCTTGTGGTTCACCTGCCAGCCTTCGCGGCGCAGCATGACGTGGGAGCCGCCGGTACCCGAACCGCCGGCGCGCCTCTGCCAGTTCGCGCAGACGTGCCCGGAGCGCCGTGGTGTCCTTCCCTCGTGACCGGTAATAGAAGCTCGAGCGATATAGCCCGATGAGCCCACAGGCGCGCGTGGTGCTGACTCCGAATCGGCCCACCAAGAGCTCGACTCGGGCACGACGGCCCGCGGGCTTCAGAACTTTCTCGCGAGGACCTCCTGGAGCATCTGCTTGTCCAGTGAGAGGTCGGCGACGAGCTGCTTCAGCCGGCGCACCTCGTCCTCGAGCTGCTTCACCTTGCGCAGTTCCGCGACGCCCATCCCGCCGAAGCGCCGCTTCCAGACGTAGAACGTCTGCTCGGACACTCCCATCTTCCGGCAGAGCGCCGCGACCGGCGTCCCTTGCTCCGCTTGCCGGAGCGCGTACGCGATCTGCTCCTCCGTGAACCTCGATTTCCGCATGTCCTGGCTCCCTCTCTCGGGGGTCACGGACAGCAAAACCCTAATCTACGGAACCGTCCACTTTCGTGGGGTCAGGTCAGGGGCGTTCCGAAGGTGGTTGCGACATCGCCAAGCGGCAGCCTCCCGCAGGATATACGGAGAGTGGGCGTGAAGTGCAGGACTGCTCGGCGGGCGGAAGCAGCGGAATTGAAGAGTCAGTATTGGGGACGCAGGGGGGTCTGGACTTCCTGCCGCTTGCTAGCGCTAAGCGACTTATTCGTTGCCTGGCTGGCCTCGGGGGCCAACGCGCGCTCAAATGCTTGCATGTCGTCAAGTCTATTTTCCAGGATGCCGATCCGCTTCTTCACCAACTCGCGTGACCCTGGAGTCCCGCGCTTCAGTTTCTCGATATCCGCGTCGAGCGCTTCGGAGCTTGCCTGCGCCTCGATGACCTCCTGCTGGATGCCTTTAAGAGGCGCCGAGGCCGCCTCACAAATGCTTCGCGCGACCTCTTTAAGTTTGTTGCTGAACATACCGAGGATTTTTGCCTCGACTTTTTCTGACTGCCGCCCTGCCTTTCTCGCCATACGCGCCAGGGTCTTCTCGAAAGACTCCCAGAGCCCCTCCTCGTCATCTACGTCGTCCTCGTCCGATGGCTGGCGGTGCAGAGTATACCGCTCCACGTCGAACTTGGTCGCCTCCTGGACAGCTTGCGCATCCATTCCGCGCCCGCCACACTCTTTGCACAATTCCTCTCTAAAGTTCTGGATCTGTGACGAGCACCACTTGGCGAGCTTAGCGTCAAATGAATCGAAGAAAGAGTACGATCGGTCTCCCATCAACTCCCACTCCGCCTGCTTTGTCACTTTGGCTGTCAGATCTTGCAACATGGCGGAGCGTAAGGTCTCCGCCTTGGCCGGCCCCCCCTCTACCTTTTGCCTGCGCCTGTCGGCTGCGTCGCGTTCCAGCTCCAGAAGCGATTCTCTAAGCTTGGCTTCGCTTATTGCGAGACTGGCGATGCGTTTTTGAACCTGAACCACCTGCTCCTGCATCTTTTCCACGGAGTCGATGTTCTCCAAGTGATCCCGGTTCTCCTTGAGTGCCACCTGGCAGGCGTCGATCCGGCTGCGGACGTCGGCGAGGAGCATCTTTTTGCCGCGAAGCACCCGGCAAACGATCGCCTGTTCGTTGACGACGGCGGCAAGCCCCCGTGCGGTCGCCGGAACGAACGAGGCATCCAGGAAGTAGTCGAGCAGTCCACGTTGCAGTTGCGGCTCCTGACCAGCAACTCCGACAAGATCCATTAGTGTGCGGGCGGGCCTGAATCGATGCGTGGCCTTGTAGGTACACGGGTCGCCCATTCTGTTGGCGTGATTGAGTACTCCGTACTTCTCGAACTCCGCGTGGAGCTCGGCCCAAGCGTCCCCTCCTTGGTACTTGAGCAGGATCTCCACGGCTAGCGCCGGCGCGCGAGCGGCGCACCAAGACACTCTGTTCTTCCACGAGACAGGTGGAATCCGGAACTGATTAAGGCTGTTGGTGGCATCATCGAAGAGCGTTCCACCCCGGCTGCCGATGTGATCAACTTTGGTGAGCACGATGGCGCCGGTGCCATTGTTGGCCTGCGCCCGGATCTCGTCAATGTCTGCGGCAACGCTCACGTTGAACTTTGTGTTACCCTCTGAGAGGTAGAGCCAGCCGTCGAGCGTGGCGAGCTCGGCAATAGCGATGCGTCGACGTCGCTCGTCGCGATCTCGGAGCCCCGGCGTGTCGACGACGGCGACGTGACGGAGTAGTGGGTGGACGAGTCGTACGCGAACCTTCGAGACCAACAGGTGCGTGAGGTCGTCATTTACCACGGAGACGAACGGCGGCATGGCCGAGAGCGGAAGGCGCTTCCCCTCTGCCAACCTGACGCACTTCTCAGCTTCCTCTAGGCGGCACACGTAATCCAGCGCTTGCTTGGCGGCGTTCTCGTTTGCTTCGTGCGAAGCATGCGTGGTCTGCACGATCCGCCCAGCCCGCTTTTCCGCCACTTCATGCTCGTGCTTTGCGGCCTTCAGCATCGCGTCCCGCATGGCGACCGGAAGAAGTTCAACTTCGAAGCCCTCTTTCTCGGCGCTCGCGGCCTCCCAGAACTCGACAACGCAGGCGCTGCAGATGGCCTCCGATCGCGGAGCCACGTAGCGCTGGAGCAAGGCGTTGATGAAGGAGCTCTTGCCAGCTCCCGTCACGCCGAGCACGCCGATGCGAATTTGATCTAGACAGCTTCCCCCGCCGTCTTTCTCCTTCACACCCAGCGTCCGCAGGATCTCCCCATACACCTCGTTGGCGCGCTCTTCTGGCTGCTCCTCCGCGACCAGGCCGCGCCAGGTTGCCGCCTTCTCGGCGAGCACTTCGATGGGGGCGATGTCGGACTCGAATCGATACGTCTCGTAGAAGCTGCGACCGTTGTCGGCCTGTGTCCTGACGGCGCACCGCGCACCCTCGCGAGCCCATGGCAGACCAGCGGTCGCCACGCCGTAGGCCGCCCAGAGGTGCAATGCTGCAACGTAGGTCTCCCGCTCGTGTCCCTGGAGCTCGAGCTCGAGCTGGCCCGAGTCCACAATCTTAGGGAGGCGTTCGTAGTCAGGTCCCCCGCTCACGTCGAGTGCGTTGAGATGCCTCAGGACGACGTCGACGGCCAGGCGAACCGCATCCTGAACGGAGTCGTAAGGCTTCTCCGAACCGTTGCCGAGGCTCAGCGTTCGCACTCCGTCTTCCCTGATCAACAGGGTTCGATCGAGCAACTGCAGGGCGATCTTCACGAGCTATTCCTTCGCCGATACCCGGCACACCACTGGATGTTGGAGAGAAGGGGTGAACACGACGCACTCGCCGGAAGCGAGTCGTCGGAGTTCTGCCCTCCGGTCCTCGCTGAGGCCAACAGCCTCGGCCATGGCGACCACGTCTGCCTCTTGGAAGAGGCGATGGACGATCTTGACGTTAGTATTGCGGAGCACGGCCTGGTCGAGGTCGCCGGGAGCCTGGTCTGCCACTAAGATGCCCTGGCCGTAGGCGCGGAACTCAGCAAAGGCATCCGCCAGCAAGATGTTCGACTGGCGGACTAGGTCGCTGCCCGGGCCCTCTCCATTCGCCCTTCGAAGGAAATGGTGCGCCTCCTCTAGGACCACCACGTGGCGAAGTCCACTTGGGCTCGGTGAGGCCGCGCACGCTTCTTGAGGTCGCGCCCCCGGTTTCTTGAGCGCGCACGTCGAGGGGGAAAGGCGAAACCCCCTCCGAAAACTTGCTCGAAGTTCCGGAGGGGGTTTCCTCTCTCAGTCCGCCAAGACAGAGAGAG
>DASRRJ010000019.1:0-217877 GCA_035656915.1 Anaeromyxobacteraceae bacterium | reverse complement strand
TCACCATCGAGCGCGGGCGGCTCTACCTCTTGCAGACGCGGTCGGGGAAGCGCACCGGCCTCGCCGCGGTGCGCATCGCGGTGGAGATGGCGGACGCGCGGCTCATCTCGCGCGAGGAGGCCGTGCTGCGGGTGGACCCGGCGGCGCTCAACCACCTGCTCCGGCCCATCTTCGACGACGCGGCGCGGCTCCGCGCCATCGAGGAGGGGCGGCTGCTCGCCCGCGGCCTGCCGGCCGGGCCGGGCGCCGCCGCCGGCCGGGTGGTCTTCTTCGCCGAGGACGCCGAGGCGTGGAAGGCGCGCGGGGAGCAGGTGGTGCTGGCGCGCCACGAGACGAGCCCCGAGGACATCCGCGGCATGAACGCGGCCCAGGGCTTCCTCACCGCCTTCGGCGGGATGACCTCGCACGCCGCGCTGGTGGCGCGGCAGATGGGCAAGGTCGCCATCGTCGGCTGCGAGGCGCTCACCTTCGACTACCACGCGCGCACCATGACCGTCGCCACCGCGCGCGGCCCCAAGGTGCTGCGCGAGGGCGACTGGATCTCGATCGACGGGACCGCCGGCGAGGTCATCGAGGGCTCGCTCGCGACCACGCCCTCCGAGGTGGTGCAGGTCCTCATCGAGAAGACCCGCGAGCCGTCCTCGGCGCCGGTGTACCAGCAGTTCGCGAAGCTGCTCGGCTGGGCCGACAAGGCGCGCCGCCTCAAGGTGCGCGCCAACGCCGACCAGCCGGACCAGGCCACCGTCTCGGTGGCGTTCGGCGCGCAGGGCATCGGCCTCTGCCGCACCGAGCACATGTTCTTCGGCGAGGGGAAGATCGGCCCCATGCGCGAGATGATCGTGGCCGAGAACGAGGCCGAGCGGCGCGCCGCCCTGGCGAAGCTGCTGCCGCTGCAGCGGGCCGACTTCGCCGGCATCCTGAGGGCGATGGCGCCGCACCCGGTGGTGGTCCGCACCCTCGACCCGCCGCTGCACGAGTTCCTGCCCCACGAGCCCGAGGGGATCAAGGAGCTGGCGGCGGCCACCGGCCGGACGGTGCAGCAGGTCCGCGAGCGGGTGAACGAGCTGCACGAGGCGAACCCCATGATCGGCCACCGCGGCTGCCGGCTCGGCATCTCCTACCCGGAGATCACCGAGATGCAGGCGCGCGCGCTCTTCGAGGCGGCCTGCGACCTCGCCAAGGAGGGCGTGCACGTCCACCCCGAGGTGATGATCCCGCTCGTCGGCACGCGCAAGGAGCTCGACCACCAGCTCGCGGTGGTGCGCGCCACCGCGGCCAAGGTCTTCGCCGAGAACGGCCGCAAGGTGAGGTACGACGTCGGCACCATGATCGAGGTGCCGCGCGGCGCGCTGCGGGCGGGGGACATCGCCCAGAGCGCCGAGTTCTTCTCCTTCGGCACCAACGACCTCACGCAGATGACCTACGGCATCTCGCGCGACGACGTCGGGCCGGTGCTGTCGACGTACTACGCGAAGGGCATCTACGACGTCGACCCGTTCGTCACCATCGACCGCGTCGGGGTCGGGCAGCTCATGGAGATCGCGGTGGAGCGCGGGCGGGCCGCTCGGCCGGACCTCGAGATCGGCATCTGCGGCGAGCACGGCGGCGACCCGGCCTCGGTCGCCTTCTGCCACGAGCTGGGGCTCGACTACGTGTCCTGCTCACCGTACAGGCTGCCGATCGCTCGCCTGGCCGCTGCCCAGGCGGCCCTGCGGGAGCGCGCGGCGGCCCACAAGGGCGCGACCGCCGGGGTGAACGGCGTCACCCGCCAGGTGGGATCGAGGAAGAACGCCGCGGCTCCCCGCCCGCCCAAGCGGGGCAAGGTGAAGGGCCCGCGGCGCGTTCGCGCCTCGGCGCGGGCCTGAAGAGTCGGACGGTCTGCCGGCGAGGGAGCTGGCCTGCTGCTTGCTTGGGAGTAGGGGTGCCTGGCGACGCCGGGCGCCCCTTTTTTTGACCCCCTTCGAGCTCCCCTGCAGAGTGGCCCCGCGCCCCATCCCGATGAAGACCGTTCGCCTCGCCCCCTGGTTCCTCGCCCTGAGCGCCGCGCTGTTCGCGATCCTGGCGCTCCCCTGGCACGCGGTCGCGCACGGCGCCACCCCGAACCCCGCCCCCGCGGCCCCAGCCGCCGGCGCTCCCGCGGTGGCGCTGGCGACCACCGCCCACGCCGCAGCTTCTGCGTCGCCGGCGCCGGCCGCGCAGCCGGTGCTGGGCGAGCCGCGCTTCGACGCCTCGCTCGGCCGGTACGTCGCGAGCTACGGCGCGGGCCGGGCGCTGCTCACCCTCGATCCGCGCCTCCAGCCCCGGCTGGAGAAGGCGCTCGCCGACGCCCGCATGCCCTGGGGCGCGACCGTGCTCCTCGAGCCGCGCACCGGCAAGGTGATCGCCATGGCCGAGCACTCCGACCGCGGCGACGCCCGCGGGCTCGCGCTGCGGCCCCTCGCCCCGGCCGCGAGCGTGTTCAAGATCGTGACCTCGGCGGCGCTCCTCGAGCGCGGCGTCGCCCCGGACGCGGAGGTCTGCTTCCACGGCGGCCACCACCGCATCCAGCCGGCGCTCCTCAAGGACAGCCGCCGCGACGGCCGCTGCCTGAGCCTCGCGGCGGCGTTCGGCAAGAGCGCCAACGTGGTCTTCGCGAAGCTCGCCGAGCGCGATCTCCAGCCGGCCGGGCTCCGCACCGAGGCGGGCCGCTTCCTCTTCAACGGCGCCATCCCGTTCGAGCGGCCGGTGGAGGCCTCGCCGGCCGAGATCCCCGACGATCGCTTCCAGTTCGCCACCACGGCCGCCGGCTTCGGGCCGGTGCGCATGTCGCCGCTGCACGCGGCCCTCATCGCGGCCATCGTCGCCAACAACGGCCTCTTCGTCCCGCCGCGCCTCGTCGAAGAGGTGGAGGGCGGGGTGGCGCCGGGCCGCCCCACGCCGCACCAGGCGGTCTCGCCGCGCATCGCGCTGGCGCTCGCCGAGATGATGCGGAGCACCGTCACCGACGGGACCGCCCGGCGCACCTTCGGCAAGGACCGCTGGCGGCGCTCGCCGCTGCGCGACGTCGGGGTGGCGGGCAAGACCGGCTCGCTGGCGGAGCAGCAGCCCTACCGCGACTACACCTGGTTCGTCGGCTTCGCCCCGGTGAACGACCCCCAGGTGGCGGTGGCCACGGTGGTGGCCAACGACCGGCTCTGGCACGTGCGCGCCTCGCAGGTGGCGCACCAGGCGCTGGAGAGCTACTTCGGGCTCCCGCGCGGCGCGCGCACCGCGTCGCGGTAGCTCAGCCGAACGAGACGATCCGACCCTCGGCGAACTTCCGCATCGCCTTCAGGATCTCGAGCTCGGGCAGCGGGGCGAGCTGCACGATCTGCCGCACGTCCCAGCTGCCGTCGCAGCGCGAGAGCAGGTACTTCTCGGCCGCCGGCAGCCGCATGAGGGCGAGGTCCTGCGGCCGCACCTTGAGCGTCGGCCGCCGCGGCGGGTCGAGGAAACGCGGGCGCAGCTGGCCGGAGAGCGCCGCCTGGGCCTCGCCGAGGAGCGCGCGCGCCGGCGGGTCGTGCGGCGCGAGGGCGAGGGCGTCGGCCGCCGCCTCCTCCGCCTGCACCAACCGGCCGGCGGCGAGGTGGGCCCGCCCCTCGGCCACCCGCTCGCCCGCCCCGCTCCGCGCGACGCTCGCCGGCACGGGCGAGGGCGAGGGCGGGGCGCTCATGGGCGCGGCGCGCAGGAGTCCCTGCCGGTGCAGCGCGTAGAGCCGCTGGTAGAGGTGGAAGTCGGTGGCGTGCAGGGCCAGCCCGATCTCGTCGATGCTCTTCCCCTCGCGCGCCAGCTGCACGAGCCGGTGGTCGAGCCCGCCGGCCCGGGAGACCTTCGCCTCGTCGAGCTCGAGCGTGCAGGTGCCGCTCGGGAACGGGGCGCGGAAGGCGCGCCAGGCGGCGGCGCGGAACTCGGCCTCGCGCGCCACGTCGGCGAGCGGCACCTCGGCGTCGAGCTCCTCGCGCGGCGGCGGCGGCGCGTCGTCCACCTGGAACACCCCCGAGTCCCACACCAGCGCGTCGAGGAGCGTCTCGCGGGTCTTGAGCGCGAGCGCCTGCTGCACCACCTCGGGCGTGGTCAGCCCGGCCAGGGTGAGCACCTTGCCGAGCCGGACCTTCGTCTCCTCCTGGGTGGAGAAGGCCTTGGTGAGCTGCTCCTCGGTGATGTGACCGAAGTTCATGAGCAGCTGGCCGAGGTACTCGCGCGGATCGTTGGAGGCGGCCCCCACCGCCACCCCCCGCTCCACGTAGATGGTCTTCCTCACCGTGCCGCGCTCGCAGGTGAGCGTCCCCGTCACCTCGCGGCGCACGAGGAGCTCCACCACGTCGAGCAACGGCATGAGGGCGAAGTGGCCCATGAGCCCACGCATGGGCGGATGGTCGCCCGTCCCCTGGCTGGCGGCAAGCTCTGGGACCGGGTACAAGGCCGTCATGAGCGAGAGCGGAGCATCGGAGCCGGCCGTGGAGGCGCCGTTGGCGCGCCGGAGCAAGCCGTGGCTGGCGGTGGCGGCCGCCGTCGGGCTGGCCGTGGCCGCGGTGATCGGCTGGCAGGTGTATGCGACGCGCGCACCTCGAGTCACCCCGGTGCCGGCGCAGCTCGGTCTCCTCGCCACCGACCTGCCGGCGCCGCCGTTCCGGGTCCAGGCGGCGAACGGCGCCCCGGTGGCCCTCCCCGACGTGGCTGGACAGGTCACCCTGGTCCACTTCTGGGCCACCTGGTGCCCTCCCTGCCGGGAGGAGCTGCCGGCGCTCGTCCGCCTGGGACGCGAGCTCGAGGCCCGGTACCCGGGGAAGTTCAAGCTGCTCGCCATCTCGGTCGACGAGAGCTGGGACGCGGTACAGCAGTTCTTCGCCGCCTCCGGCCCCCCCGGGGTGCTGGTGGCGCGCGACCTCGACGGCTCGGCCATGCAGGCCTACTTCTGCGGGGCGCGGGGCGCCTGCCCGAAAAACTTCCAGTTTCCGGAGTCTTACGTCGTGGACGCGCACGGGCGCCTGGTCGCCTACGTGCCCGACGCCCTGAACTGGTCCGAGCCGGCGGCCCGCGACTACCTGGAAAAGCTGATTCGCGGCTAGCGTCCCGTGCGGTTTCCTGCCCGGCGGGTGTCCGGGCCCTTCCGGCGAGCGCACGGCTCCGGCTTTCCTTGGAGCCGCGCCCCGGCTCGACTATAACCCCCAGGAAACCTCGGATTTCACTCGCAGGAGGAGGAGCCCTTGGCCGATCGCGGCAACGGTATCCCGGTGGTGGTCATGGGGCTGGGCGACATCGGCCGGGCGATCGCCCGCGCCGTGCTGGCCGGTCCGGATCTCAGGCTGGTGGCCGCGGTGGACCGGGCGCCCGCCCTCCACGGACAGAAGCTCGAGGAGCTCCTCGGCGTCCCGTGCCCGGGCATCCCGGTCTACGCCGAGCCGAGCAAGGCCTTCGCGGCCGCGCGAGGGGGCGTGGTGCTGCAGGCCACCACCTCCTCGTTCCAGGACGTGTTGCCGCAGATCGAGCAGGCGCTCGGCGCCGGGCTCTCGGTGGTCTCCACCTGCGAGGAGCTCGCCTTCCCCTGGCTCCGCTTCAAGGAAGAGGCCGACGGCCTCGACCGGCTCTGCCTCAAGAAGGACCTCGGCGTGATCGGCGTGGGGGTCAACCCCGGCTTCGCCCTCGATCGACTGCCGGCGTTCCTCTCGCAGGTGGCCGGGCCGGTGCGCCACATCCGCGGGGTGCGGGTGGTGGACGCCGCCCGGCGGCGGCCTGCCCTGCAGCGCAAGGTGGGCGCGAGCCTCTCGGAGGAGGTCTTCGACGCGGCCGTGGACCGCGGCGACCTCGGGCACATCGGCCTCGCCGAGTCGGCGGCGCTGGCGGCCCTGGGGTGCGGGATGGAGCTCGACGAGGTGGAGGAGGAGATCGAGCCCATCCTCGCCGAGCGCGACCACGACTCCGCCGTGCCGGTGAAGAAGGGGCAGGTGGCCGGGATGCGCCAGGTGGCGACCGGCTTCGTGGACGGCAAGGAGGTGGTGCGGCTCGACGTCACCATCGCCGTCGGCGCCGCCGATCCGCGCGACGAGGTGGAGCTCGACGCCGACCCGCCGGTCAAGGTGCAGATCCCGGGCGGCCTGGCGGGCGACCAGGCCACCGCCTGGCTGGTGGTCAACGCCGCGGGCGCCATCGGCGAGCTGCGCGGCCTGGTGACGGTGCTGGACCTTCCCTCGGGGCGGTAGAGCCCCTCTGGAGACGAGATGCTCGACAGGTCACTCATCGGCCGGGAGAGCGAACCGGTGGTCCTCGAGGTGGAGCGCGGCGCCATCCGGCGCTTCGCGGAGGCCCTCGGGGATCAGAACCCGCTCTACGAGGACGAGGCGACCGCCCGCGCGGCCGGCCTACCCGGGCTCGCCGCGCCGCCGACCTTCCCGACGGTGCTCGCCACCAACGCCCGCTTCCGGCAGGCCCTGGACCTGGAGCCGGGCTCCTACCTGCTCGGCGAACAGTCCTTCGAGTACGGCCGGCCCATCGTGGCGGGCGACCGCGTCACCGTGAAGAGCCGCGTGGCCGACGTCACCGAGCGGCCCGGGCCGAGCGGGCCGGCGGAGATCCTGGTCATCGAGGACGAGGGGCGCGACGCCGAGGGGACGTTCCTGTTCCGCGCCCGTCAGACGCTGGTGCTCCGGCGAGGATGAACGGAATGAGCCTGCTCGCGCGACAGCTCTACTTCGAGGCGGTGAAGGTCGGCGACGAGCTGCCGCCGCTGGTGAAGCCACCCATCGACCGGGTGCTCATCGCCCGCTACTCCGGCGCCACCGGCGAGTTCAACCCGCTCTCGCTCGACGAGATCCACGCCCGCAACGCCGGCTTCCCGAGCGTGATCGCGCCCGGCCTGCTGGCCATGGGCTTCGCCGGGGAGCTGGTGGTGGACTGGCTCCGGGGCGCGCGGCTGCGGCGCTTCTCGTCGCGCTTCGTGAAGATCATCTGGCCGGGCGACGTCCTCACCTGCCGCGCCAAGGTGGTGGAGCGGCGCTTCGGCGAGCCGGGCAGCTACTTCGTCGACATCGACGTGTCGGCGGAGAACCAGCGCGGCGAGCTGGTGCTGCGAGGGCAGGTGACGGCCCAGCTCTACTACAACGCCGACGACGACGCCCGGCAGCGCGGTGGCCAGCCTGCGCTGGTGATCGGCGAGGCAGAGGAGGCGGCGCGGTTCGCCAAGCTCCACCCGCCGCCGCGCCGGCCCGCCCCGAAGCCGCAGCCGGCGCCTCCGGCCGCTGCCAGGGCCACCGCGCCCGTCACGGCGACGGCGATGGCGAAGCCCGCCGCGCCGGCGGCGAAGCCGCTCGCGCCCAGGACGGCGCCGGCGGTCAAGGTCGCGGCGGCGCCCAGGGCCGGCGCAGCGGCGACGGCGGCCGCGAAGCCGGCCTCACCCGCCGCGAAGCCGGCGCCCGCCAAGGCGCCGGCGCGCCCCGCTGCGAAGGCGACCCGCCCCGCGAGCCGGCCAGCGGCGAAGCCGGGCCAGCAGAAGAAGATGGTCGCGAAGGCCTCCGGCCAGCGCGCCCGGCCTGCGTCCCGCCCGGCCGCGAAGGGCAAGGCCGCGAAGGGCAAGGCCCACGCCGCGGCGCGCAAGCCGGCCCGGTCGTTGCCGCCCTCCAAGCCGGCCGCCCGCGCCGGCCGCAGCGCGCCCGGCAAGAAGCCGTCGGCGAGGAAGAGGCGCTGAAGCTCGTGGCAAGCTGCAGGTCGCTGCTGGCGGCGGGGCTGCTCGCCGCCGCGGTCCTCGCCGCGCCGGTGCGCAGCGGGGCGACCCCCTCCCCGTCCCTCCCCCGCTCCGCGGGAGAGGGTGTGGAGCGCCCGAGGACCTCGGCAGTTCCCGTTGCGCGTGGGCGTGCTCCCTCCCCGCCGCGCGGGGAGGGCTGGGGAGGGGCGGCCAGCCGGTTCCTGGCGCTCGCCTCCGTTGGCGAGGGCCCCGGGGCCGCGCTCACCGGGAAGGACCGCTTCGCCGCCGCGCTCGCCGCGGGCGACCGGGCCTTCGAGGCGCGCGACGACGAGGCGCGGCTCCGCGACGCCATCCGCGCCTACGGCGACGCCGCGGCGGAGCTCCCGGGCGAGCCGCGCGCGGAGCTGTCGCTCGCGCGCGCCTGGCTCCTCCTCGGCGCCGCCGCGCCCCGGGAGACGCCCGGCGCCTGCGACGCCGCCGCCCGCGCCTCCGAGCGCGCCCTGCGCGCCCTCGATCCCGACTTCGCCGCGGCGGTCGACCGCGGCGACGCGCCGGAGAAGGCGCTCGGCGCGGTGAAGGCGCCCGCCGCCGCGGCGCTCTACTGGTTCTCGCTCGCCGCCCTCGAGGGCGCGCGCGCCCGCGGCTTCGCCGCCGTCCTGGCGGTGCGCGAGGCGGTGCGCGCCGGGCTGCAGCGGGCCGCCGCGCTCGACGAGCGGGTGGATCACGGCGGCCCGCACCGCGCCCTCGGCGACCTCCTCGCCGGCCTCCCCACCGCCGCCGGCGGGGGCGCCGCCGCGGCCCGGGAGCACTTCGATCGGGCGCTGGCGCTGGCGCCCGACTATCAACTCACCCGGGTGCTCGAGGCGGAGCGGCTCGCGGTGCTCCTGCAAGACCGCAAGCTCTTCGACCTGCGGCTCGCCGAGGTGGCGGGCTTCGACCTCGCCGCCGCGCCGGCGCTGGCGCCGGAGAACGCGCTGGCCCGGCGGCTCGGCGCCGTCCTCCGGAAGCGGGCGGATCGGCTCTTCTAGGAAAGGCTGCAGGCAGATGAACAGCGACCAGCCCGGCACGCCCGCCATCCCCGCTGCGACGGAGCGGGCGTGAGCCGCTGGTCGCTCCTCGCCGCCCTCGCCCTCCTCGCCGCCGGGTGCGTCCCGCGGCGCGCGCCGCCGCCCGATCTCTCTCGCGATCCGCAGGAGCTGCTCCAGGCCGTGCGCGCGTCGCAGGATCGGATCAAGACCGTGCAGGGGAGCGCGCGGGTGCACCTCGACTCCCCGCGCCTCAAGGTGCCGGGCGGCCTGCAGGAGTTCGTGGCCGCCGAGAAGCCCGACCGGCTGCACCTCGAGACGCTCGACTTCTTCGGCGACGTCGCCTCGGTGCTGGTCGCGAGCGGCGGCCGCTTCGGGCTCTACGACGCGAAGGAGCACGTCCTCTACCGCGGCGCCGCCACCCCGGAGAACGTCTCGCGCTTCCTGCCGGTGGTGCTGCCGATCGAGGAGCTGGTCACCGTGCTCTGCGGCTCGGCGCCCCTGCTCCCCGGCCGCGCGGTGGCGGCGGAGCCCGGAGACGGGGTCCTCCTGCTCACCCTGGCCGCCGGGCCGGTGGGCCAGCAGCTGGCCGTGGGGGAGCTCGCCTCGGTGAGCTGGTCGAGGGTGCGGCGGCTCACCCGCGACGCCGCCGGCCGCGAGGCGCAGGACGCGCCGGCGTACGATCTCGAGCTCAACCTGCGCCGGCACCGCGCCGGCGTGGTATTCCCCCATGAGCTGAAGCTCGTCGCCCCCTCCGCGCGCTCCACGGTGGAGCTCACGTGGGGCGACGACCTCGTCGTGAACGGCCGGATCGACCCCCGGCTCTTCGAGATCAAGGCGCCGGCGGGCGCTCGGGTGGTGGAGCTGGACGCCGGCCAGGAGCAGCGCTGAGTGAACTTCGACCTCCTTACCCTGTTCAAGACCGGCGGCGTCGCCATGTGGCTCATCGGGCTCTGCTCGGTGGCGGCGGTGGGGGTGGGCGCGGAGCGCGCCATCGCCCTCTGGCGCTTCGCCGAGAAGGCCCGCGGCCTTGCCGACGCCGTCACCCGCGCCCTCTTCCGCGGCGACCTCGAGGACGCCCGCGCCCAGTGCGAGCGCTCCGGCTCGCCAGCCGCCGAGGTCTTCCTGGCGGCCCTGGTCGCGGCCCCCCCGCCGGCGGCGGCGCTGGCGGTGGGCGGCGGCGCGCCGGTGCCGGTGCGCGCCCGCCCCACGCCCGAGAAGGTGGCGGCCGCGGTGGAGCGCGAGCGCCAGCAGCTCAACCTGAAGCTGCGCCAGCACCTCTGGCTCCTCGGCACCATCGGCGCCACCGCCCCGTTCATCGGCCTCTTCGGCACGGTGGTGGGCATCATGCGCGCCTTCCACCAGATGGGCGTCACCGGGGCTGGCGGGTTCAGCGTGGTGGCGGCGGGCATCTCCGAGGCCCTGGTCACCACCGCCGGCGGCATCGCGGTCGCCATCGAGGCGGTGGTGGTCTTCAACTTCCTCAACACCCACGTCCAGAAGCTCTCGCTGCAGATGCGGCTGCTGGTTGAGGAGTACCTGGAGATCGTGAAGGAGGCCCTGCCATGGCAGTGAGCGGGCCGTCGGCGGGCGGCGACGAGTTCGAGGGCGGCGAGGGCGGAGGCATCTTCGCCGACATCAACATCACCCCCCTCACCGACATCTTCCTGGTGCTGCTCATCATCTTCATGGTGACCACCACCGCCATCGCCGAGCAGGGCGGTCAGAACGGCGGGCTCAAGGTGGACCTGCCGAAGGGCGGGCGGAGCGATGCGGTGCAGGAGGTGCACGACCTCGCCATCGCGGTGCTCGAGGACGGTCGCACCGTGATCTCCGGCAAGGTGGTGGACGAGTCGGCGCTCGCGGGGCTGCTCGACGAGGCGGCGAAGCAGAACCCCGACACGCTGGTGCTGGTGCAGGCCGATCAGCGGGTGGAGCACGGTCGGGTGGTGTCGGTCATGGATCTGGCGCGACGCCACGGCCTCTCGCGCCTCGCCATCGCCACCCGGGCAGACAGCAGCGGCGCGGCCCCGTAGCCCGCCCGCGTCCCTCCGTTCCGCGACTCGACCGGGCGGGCCCGGCCGCTGTAGGATGGCAGCCTTCATGAGCGCCCCTCCGAAAAAGCGGCTCGGCGAGATGCTGATCGAGGCCGGGGTCATCGACGAGACGCAGCTCAAGGCGGCGCTCGGCCACCAGCGGCGCTGGGGCGGCAAGCTCGGCCAGTCGCTCGTCGACATGAAGATGACCACCGAGAATCACATCGTCGAGGCGCTCGCGAAGCGCTTCGGCTACGAGGTGGTCGACCTGCGGAGCCTGGCGCCGAGCCCGGCGCTCGACGCGGCCCTCCAGCTCGTCCCGCGCGACCTCGCCACCCGCCACACCTTCCTGCCGTTCGCCGTCGACGCGGGCAGCCTCTCCGTCGCCATGAGCGACCCCTCCAACATCGGCGCGGTGGACGAGCTCTCCTTCCGCACCGGCAAGCGGATCAAGGTGGCGCTGGCCGGCGACCGCGAGGTCTACGACGCCGTCCGGCGCTTCTATTACGCCGAGGAGGAGGCGGAGAAGACGGTCGAGCCCATCAGCCTCGAGCTCGAGCACGCCCCGCTGGAGCTGGAGACCACCGCCGATCCCTTCGGCTCGCTCCAGAGCTACTTCGACGAGATGGCCGGGGCGGCTCCCCGCCCCACGCCGCCGGCGCCGCCGCCCTCCCTGCCGCCGTCCTGGCCGTCCCAGGCTCCGGCGCGGGCCGGCCAGTCCCCGGTGGCGCCGCCGCCCCCTCCCGTCTCCCCGCTCGCCGCGCCGCCGCCCCTCCCGTTCGAGGCCGGCGCCCCGCCCGACGCCTTCGACGACGACGTGATCCTCGACGCCACCGACCTCGCGCCGGTCACCGGCGAGGAGCCGCTCGGGCCGAGCGGTCAGGAAGTGCTCGAGGCGGTGCTGCGGCTCTCGCGCGGCGAGCCGATCGAAGAGGCGGTCGTCTCGTCCAGGCAGCTCGCCGCCGGGCTGATCCGGCTGCTCCTCGACAAGGAGCTCGTCACCCCCGCCGAGGTGGCTGCGGCCCTCGCGCCCCGGTAACCCGGCGGCGGCGCGTCCGTGCCTCCGGTAACATGGAGGCACGATGGAGCCGGCGCTCGAGGCGATCCTGGACGAAGTTCGCGCGCGGCGGGGCCGGGTGGTGGCGCTCACCGGCGCTGGCATCTCCGCCGAGAGCGGCATCCCCACCTTCCGCGGCGCGGAGGGCTACTGGGTGGTCGGCTCCCGCAACTACATGCCGCAGGAGATGGCCACCCTCGAGATGTTCGAGCGGGCGCCCGACGAGGTCTGGCGCTGGTACCTCTACCGCTTCGGCGTGTGCCGCCACGCGCTGCCCAACGCCGGCCACCTGGCGGTGGTCGAGCTGGAGCGGGCGCTCGGCGATCGCTTCACCCTCGTCACCCAGAACATCGATGGGCTGCACCGCCGGGCAGGGTCGTCCGAGGCGCGCACCTGCTGCATCCACGGCGACGCGGCCTGGGTGCGCTGCGCCACCGGGTGCCCGGGGCTCCTGCCGCTGCCCGACATGGGGCGGCGCGGCGCAGGCGATCCCTTCACCGCGGCCGACCGGGCGCGGCTCTCCTGCCCGCGCTGCGGCGGGTGGCTCCGGCCGCACGTGCTCTGGTTCGACGAGTGCTACGACGAGGAGCACTACCGCATGGACACCGCGCTGCGGGCCGCTGACGCAGCGCACCTGCTCCTGGTGGTGGGCACGAGCGGCGCCACCAACCTGCCCATGCAGATCGGCCGGCTCGCCTTCCACCGCGACATCGCCCTGGTGGACGTGAACCCGGAGTCGAACCCGTTCGCCGAGCTGGCAGAGCGGAGCAGCCGCGGCTTCTTTGCGCGCGGGAGCGCCGTCGAGCGGCTGCCGGAGATCGTGCGAGTGATCTCTCGGTGAAGGTGGGGCCTTTTCCTACCACCCCCTTCCAGGAGGGGGAGCGAACGCGCGCCGGGCGCTATGGTGACCCGTGTCCCGTACCGCGAAGGAGCGACGCATGGCCGGCCCCAGCCGCCTCCTCGAAGTCCTCGAGAAGTACCAGGGCGAGCTGCTCGCCGACTGGGTGACCGAGCAGCGCGCCCTCGCCGGCGCCGACCCGGGCGCGGTGAAGGAGCCCGAGCTGCGCGCCGAGTGCGCCGAGTTCCTGCGGCTCCTGGTTGACGCCGCGCTCGCCGGTGAGCCGGGCGATCTGAGCGGCCCGGCCTGGATGCCGGTGAGCGACTTCCTCGCCGACCTGTCGCGCCGCCGCGGGCAGCAGGGCGCCACGCCGAGCGAGACCGCCGCCTTCGTCCTCTCGCTCAAGCGGCCGGTCTTCGAGCGGCTGCGTCGCGACGCCGCCAGCGACGGGCTCTTCGACGAGATCTGGAGCGCCACCCAGCTCCTCGACCGGCTCGGCCTCTACACCACCGAGCTCCACCAGAAGGCGCGTGAGGAGGTCATCGCGCGGCAGTCCGAGGAGATGCTCGAGCTCTCCACGCCGGTGGTGAAGCTGTGGGACGGGATCCTGGCCCTGCCCATGATCGGCACCCTCGACTCCAACCGCACCCAGGTGGTCATGGAGGCGCTGCTGCAGAAGATCGTCGAGACCGGGTCGCAGGTGGCGATCATCGACATCACCGGCGTGCCCACCGTGGACACCCTGGTCGCCCAGCACCTGCTCAAGACGGTGGCGGCGGCTCGCCTCATGGGGGCGGAGTGCATCATCAGCGGCATCCGACCGCAGATCGCGCAGACCATCGTGCACCTCGCCATCGACCTCGGCGACGTCTCCACCAAGGCCACCCTGGCCGACGCCTTCGCGCTCGCGCTGACGCGCAGCGGCCGGAGAGTGACCGCCGCCCCCTGACCCCGAGGCCCGCGTGGAACGGATCCCGATCCTCCGGATGGGCGAGCTCCTCCTGGTGACCATCCAGGTGGACATGCACGACCAGCTCGCGCTGCAGCTGCAGGACGATCTCACCGAGCGGATCACGGCCACCGGGGCCAGGGGGGTGCTGCTCGACATCTCGGCGCTCGACGTGGTCGACTCCTTCATCGGCCGGATGCTCGCCAGCATCGCCGCCATGTCCCGGCTGCTCGACGCCGAGACGGTGGTGGTGGGGATGCGGCCCGCGGTGGCCATCACGCTGGTCGAGCTGGGCCTGAGCCTCACCGGGGTGAGGACCGCCCTCGACGTGGAGCGGGGGATGGCGGCGCTGCGGCAGGCGGTCTCGCGGCGGCGCTAGCGCTCCATGCCCACCGTGACCCTCGAGGAGCGCCTCCCGATCCGCTCCGCCGCCGACGTGGTCCGCGTGCGCCAGGCGGTGCGCGCCGCCACCTTGAAGCTGGGGTTCTCGCTGGTGGAGCAGACCAAGATGGTGACGGCGGCGAGCGAGCTGGCGCGCAACACGCTCGAGCACGGGCTCGGCGGCACGGTCCTCCTCGAGCACCTGCGCGAGGGCGCGCGCGTCGCCCTGCGGCTCACCTTCGAGGACCAGGGCCCGGGCATCGCCGACGTGGAGCAGGCGCTGGCGGACGGCTTCACCACCGGCGGCGGGCTCGGGCTGGGGCTCGGCGGGGCGCGCCGGCTGGTGGGGGAGTTCCGGATCGAGACCGAGCCCGGCCGGGGCACGCGGGTGACGGTGGCCCGATGGCGCTGACGCGGGGCGCGTCCACGCTGGTCTTGCCGCTCTCGCACCTGAGCCAGGTCGGAGAGTCGCGCCGGCGGGTCACCGCCGAGGCGCTCGGGCTGGGGTTCAGCGAGGTGAAGACGGGTCGGGCCGCGCTGGTGGCCACCGAGGCCGCCCGCAACGTGGTCCTCCACGGAGGCGGCGGCGAGCTCCTGGTCCGCACGCTGGAGCGGCACGGCGAGCGGGGGCTCGAGCTCCTGGCGATCGACCGGGGCCCGGGCATGGACCTCGCGCAGGCCCTGCGTGACGGCTTCTCCACCGCGGGCACCTCCGGGCAGGGGCTCGGGGCGCTGCTCCGGCTGAGCGACGAGTTCGACGCCTGGTCGCGGCCTGGCCGGGGCGCGGCGGTCCTCTCCCGGATCTGGTCCGGGGCCGTCCCGCCCGCCGGCCCGGTGAGGTGGGGTGCGGTCTCGGCGCCGCTGCCGGGCGAGGTGGAGTGCGGCGACGGCTGGGCGGTGGCGCAGCGGGGCTCGGTGACGCTGGCGCTCGTCGTGGACGGGCTGGGGCACGGGCCGCTGGCCTCCGCGGCGGCGCGAGAGGCGGAGCGCACCTTCGCGGCCTACGCCGGCGACGACCCGGTGGAGCTCCTCTCGCGGGCCCACGACGCGATGCGCGCCACCCGCGGCGGCGCGCTGGCGGTCGCCGCGCTGCGCGCGGACGCGCACGAGGTCCTCTTCGCCGGGCTGGGCAACGTCTCCGGTTCCGTGGTGGAGGACGCGGCTTCCCGGCAGATGGTCTCGATGAACGGCACCGCCGGCCTCGAGGTGCACCGGTTCCGCTCCTACCGGTACCCCTGGCAGCGCGGAGCCCTGGTGGTGCTGCACAGCGATGGTGTGGCCACCCGCTGGCAGCTCCCCGACTACCCCGGGCTGGCCGGCCGCGATCCGTCGCTGGCGGCGGCGGTCCTCTATCGCGACTTCCGGCGCGGGCGCGACGACGCCACCGTGCTCGTGCTGCGGGCGGTGCCGTCATGAACCGGGCGAGCACCAGGCGGTCCGACGCGCCGCTCCTCTCGGTGGAGGTGCGGCACCAGCTGGACGTGGTGCTGGCGAGGCAACGGGCCAGGCAGGTGGCCGCGCTGCTCGGACTGACGCCCGCCGAGCAGACCCGGTTCGCCACCGCGGTCTCCGAGATCGCGCGAAACGCGGTCCGGTACGCCGGCGGCGGCCGGGTGGAGCTCGCGGTCGCGAAGGAGCCGTCGCCGCTCCTCGTGGCCCGGATCGAGGACCGCGGCGGCGGGATCCCCCAGCTCGAGGAGGTGCTGTCGGGCCGCTACCGCTCGGAGACCGGCCTCGGGCTCGGCATCGTGGGGGCGCGCCGCATCGTCGACCTGTTCGAGCTCGAGAGCGGAGCGGGGGGCACGCGGGTCACCCTCGGCAAGCTGCTGCCGGACGGGGTCGAGGTGAGCCCGCCGCGGCTCGCGGAGCTGTCGGGCGCGCTCACCCGCGAGCGGCCGGGCGACGCGGTCTCCGAGATCCAGCAGCAGAACCAGGAGCTGCTGCGCACGCTGGACGAGCTGCGGGTCCGCACCGCCGAGCTCGCCCAGCTCAACCGCGAGCTCGAGGAGACGAACCGCGGCGTGGTGGCGCTCTACTCCGAGCTCGACGACAAGGCGCACCAGCTCCGCCTGGCCTCGGAGGCGAAGACGCGCTTCCTCGCCAACATGAGCCACGAGTTCCGGACGCCGGTGAACACCATCCTCTCCTTCTGCCGCATGCTGGCGGGGGAGGAGGACGGTCCGCTCGGCGCCGAGCAGCGCAAGCAGGTGAGCTTCATCGAGAAGGCGGCCCAGGGGCTGTCGGAGCTGGTGAACGACCTGCTCGACCTCGCCAAGGTGGAGGCGGGGCGGCAGGAGGTGCGGCCCGCCCGGTTCCGGGTGCAGGACCTGTTCTCCGGGCTCCGCGGCACGCTCCGCCCGCTCCTCACCCGCTCGACGGTGCAGCTCCACTTCGAGGACGCTGCCGACCTCGGCGAGCTGGTCACCGACGAGGCCAAGCTCTCCCAGATCCTCCGGAACCTGATCTCGAACGCGCTCAAGTTCACCGAGCGCGGCGAGGTGCGGGTCTCGGCCGAAGACTGCGGGGAGGGGCGGGTGCGCTTCGCCGTCGCCGACACCGGGATCGGGATCGCCCCCGAGGACCAGGCCCGCATCTTCGACGAGTTCACGCAGGTGGACTCCCCGCTGCAGCGGAAGGTGAAGGGGACCGGCCTGGGCCTGTCGCTGTTGCGAGCGCTCGCGACGCTCCTCGGGGGACAGGTGACGGTCGAGAGCACGCCGGGGGAGGGCTCGACCTTCTCGGTGGTCGTGCCCCGGTACTACCAGCCGCCCGCCCCCCCGCGGGTTCCGGACGCCTCGCCCCCCGCGCTGCCCCCGGGCGCCGGGCCGGTGCTGGTGATCGACGACGACGAGGCCGGCCGGTACCTCCTCCGCGCCATCCTCGAGCGGGCCGGCGCCCGGGTGCTCGAGGCGGCGGACGGCGAGCGGGGGCTCGAGCTGGCGCGCGCGGCCGGTCCCGCGATCGTCTTCCTCGATCTCCAGATGCCGGGCCTGTCCGGTTTCGAGGTGCTGGAGCGGCTTCGGGCCGATCCGGCGACCCGCGACCTCCCCGTGGCGGTGCATACCGCGCGCGCGCTCGCCCCGTCCGAGCGGGAGCGCCTCGCCGGGGCGACCGTGTTGCTCTCCAAGGAGTCCACCAGCCGGGCCGCCGAGACGGGGGAGATCCTCTCGGCCCTGGCCCACGCCCGCCCGAGCACCAGGGAGCGACCGTGACATCCCCGAACATCCTCTTCGTAGACGATCAGGAGGCCACCCGGTACGTGGTCGAGAAGGCGCTCACGCGGGGCGGCTTCCGGGTGGTGGTCGCCGCCTCTGCCGAGGCGGCGCTGCCGCTCCTCTCGAACCCGCTCGACCTGGCGCTTCTCGACGTGAACCTCCCCGGGATGAGCGGCCTGGAGCTGTGCCGCGTCATCCGCGCCGATCCGCGCCTGCACGCCCTGCCGGTGATCCACCTCTCCGCCACCTCCGTCGAGTGGGACGATCGGGTGCGCGGGCTCGAGGGCGGCGCCGACGCCTACATGACCCACCCCGTCGAGCCGCCGGTGCTGCTCGCCACCGTGCGGGCGCTGCTGCGCGCCCGGGCGGCGGAGGCCCGTTACCGGCGCATGGTCGAGGCCAACATCATCGGCGTGATCGGCTGGAGCGCCGCCGGCGCCGTCACCGACGCGAACGAGGCCTTCCTCCACATGCTCGGGTTCACGAGGGACGACCTCGAGGCCGGCCGCATCGACTGGCGGGCGCTGTCGCCGCCGGAGTACCGGACCCGTGACGAGGCGGTGCTGCAGCGGGCGCTCCAGACCGGCTCCCACCCGCCCTACGAGAAGGAGTTCGTCGCCAGCGACGGACGTCGCGTGCCGGTGGTGGTGGGCGGTGCGACTTACGAGAACGAGCCCGAGCGCGGCGTGGCCTTCGTCCTCGACGTCACCCCTCTCAAGCAGGCCCAGCAAGAGCGCGAGGAGGCGCTGGCCCGCGAGCAGGCTGCGCGGCGACGGGCCGAGGCGGCGCAGCGGCGCATGGCGTTCCTGCTCGAGGTGACCGGCCTGCTCCTGGCCGAGCCGCGGCGGCTGCGCGAGGGGCTGCAGGGGCTGGCGCGGCTCTGCGCCCGCGAGGTGGCTGGGTGCTGCCTCATCGACCTCCATCTCCCGCACGCGCCGCCGGAGCGGCTGTGCATGGCCTGCTGCTCGCCGGAGGTGGAGGAGGCCGGACGGGTGCTCGCCGCGCGACCCCCGGTGCTCGAGCGGGGCGGGCTGCTGGCCGGGGTGGTCCAGTCCGGCCAGCCGGCGCAGGCCGCCGCCGCCGCGACGCCGCTCGAGCCGGCGCGCGATCCGGCCCACGCCGCCGCGCTCGCGGCGCTGGGCGTGGACGGCTGGCTGGCGGTGCCCCTGAGGGTCCACGCGCGCGTGCTGGGCGTGCTCGCCCTGGGTCTGCGAGGCGCCGGGGCGGAGCCGGTGGACGTTACGCTCGCCGAGGAGGTGGGGCATCGGGCGGCGGTGGCGATCGAGAGCGCGCTGCTCTACGAGCAGGTCACCCGGGCGCTGCAGGCGCGCGAGGACACGCTCGCCACGGTCTCGCACGACCTGCGCAACCCGCTCTCGAACGTGGTCCTGGCCTCCGGGCAGCTGCGCCGCGCGCTCGCGGCGGGCGACGTCGCGAAGGCGGAGCGGCAGGTGGGCGTGGTGCAGCGGGCGGCCGACACCATGAACCGGCTGGTGGGAGATCTGCTCGACCTGGCGCGGCTCGAGGCCGGGCGCGCCACCCTCACGCCGGAGCGGGCGCGCGCCTCGGTGGTGCTGCACGACGCGGTGGAGGCGCAGCGGCTGCAAGCCCAGGAGAAGGGGGTGCGGCTGGAGGCCGAGCCCATGGCGGAGGACCCCGAGGTCTGGTGCGACCCGGTCCGCGTCCGCCAGGTGCTCGGGAATCTGGTCGGCAACGCGCTCAAGTTCACCGCCCCGGGCGGCGCGGTGGTGCTGGGCGCCAGCCGCGCCGGGTGCGAGGCGGTCTTCTCGGTGCGCGACACCGGCCAGGGCATGAAGCCGGAGCAGCTGCCGCACATCTTCGAGCGCTACTGGCAGGCCCGTCCGGCGGGGCAGGGGGTGGGGCTCGGGCTCTCGATCGTGAAGGGCATCGTCGAGGCCCACGGCGGCCGGATCTGGGCCGACAGCGTGGAGGGGAGGGGGACCACCTTCTGGTTCACGCTCCCGCTGGCTCCCAAGAGCGGCTAGCCCGGCAGCAGCACCAGCTTGGCGATCTCGGCCGGCGCGCCGAGCCGGATGGGCGGTCCCCAGAAGCCGGCGCCGCGCGAGACGAAGATCTGGCCGGCCGCGCCCTGGCCCTGGTGCCGGTAGAGGCCGGCGACGTAGGGGTAGAAGGCGCGCACCAGCAGGTTGAAGGGAACGATCTGGCCGCCGTGGGTGTGGCCGGAGAGCTGCAGCCCCACGCCCCGGCGCACCGCCTCGTCCATCCCGCGCGGCTGATGCTGCAGCAGCACCAGGGCGCGGTCCGGGTCGCGGCCGTCGAGCGCAGCGGCGAGGTCCGGGCCGTGGCCGAACTGGCCGGAGGCCCAGTCGTGGGTGCCGGCCAGGTCGAAGCGCGCGCCGCCGGGACCGCCATCGCCGAGCGCCACCCGCTCGTTGGCGAGGACGCGGATGCCGAGGCGGCGGAGCTCCCGGAGCCAGGCCTCGGCGCCGGAGTAGTACTCGTGGTTGCCGGTCACGAAGTAGACGCCGTGCGGCGCGCGCAGGCCGGCCAGCGGCGCCACCGCCCGGCCGAGGTCCGCCACCGAGCCGTCGACCAGGTCGCCGGTGATCACCACCGCGTCGGCGCGCAGGGCGTTGGTCCGCTCGGTCAGGCGCCGCACCTCGCGCTCGCCGATGGTCGGGCCGACGTGCAGGTCCGAGAGCTGGGCGATGGTGAAGCCGGAGAGCGCGGGCGGCAGCTTGGGCAGCGCCACCGGCACCTCGTGGATCATGGGATCCGAGAAGGCGCTGCGGGTGCCGGCGGCGGCGCAGCCCGCGGAGACCAGCAGCGCGCCCCCGGCCATGGCCCGCCCGAGGAAGAGGCGGCGGGCGGGATCGTCGGGGAGGTCCCCGCGCCCGGCGAGGGAGGCGGCCGCGGCGCCGACGAGCCGCGCCAGATCGGCGGCCGCGAGCGCCACCAGCAGGATGAAGGAGAGCCCCAGCCAGAAGAAGGCCGGGGCGGCGAGCCGCTGCGCGAGGCGCGGGGCGGCGCGCAGGGCGACCATGGTGAGCGGGAGGCTCACCGCGGCCAGGACGATGGCGGCGGTGAGCCCGCGTCGCCAGGGCTCGGGCAGGCCGGTGTCGCGCACCAGCCGGGCCCAGAGGTACCAGTGCATCCCGCCGAGCACGGCGACGAAGACGGAGAGGAAGAGGACGAGATGGGCGGCGCGGCTCACGATCCGATCGTAACCCGGGCGGGAGCCGCGCGCCTCCTCCCCGTCAGTCGTCGTCGCGCTCGTGGCGGCGGGAGGTGGTTGCGCGTTCGAGCTCGGCGCGGCGCGTGCCATACCAGGCCTCGAAGCGGCGCTGCGACCAGGGGCTCCCGTCCCAGCTGGCGTAGAACCGCTCGCGCGCCAGGTCGAGGCGCCGGTACTCGTGGCGCAGCGCGCCCCAGCCGCGGCCGCGCCAGTACCGCACCTGGACGGCGGGAGCTTCCCAGCTTGACGCGGGGGCGTAGGCCGGCGGGGCCGGGGCGTAGGCGGCGGGCGATGTATAGCCCGGCGTGGGTGCGTAGGGGGGCGCGGGCGCGACCACCGGCGCCTCGGGCGACCAGACCGGCCCCGGCAGGTCGACGCGCAGCTCGGCGCGGACGTCGCAGGCGCGGGCCTCGCCGGCGGCGAAGGCGAGGGCGGCGGTGGAGGCGAAGGCGAGGTGTCGGAGCGTGCGGGTCATGTGGCGTCCTCCTGCTGCGTTCGCAGGAGGGACGGACGGCCTGCGACCGGTATTCAGCGCGGCAGGGCGTCGAGCTTGGCCGCCAGGATGAAGTCATTCTCCGAGAGCCCACGTATGGAGTGGGTGGAGAGGGTCACGTCGAGGAGCCGGTAGTCGTGGAGGGAGAGGTCGGGGTGGTGGCCCTCGGCCTCAGCCACCTCGGCGGCCGCGTCCACGAAGCGGATCGCGGCGCGGAAGTTCGCGAACCGGAGCTGCTTCCAGAGCTTGCCTTCGCGGAGCGACCAGCCGTCGAGCGTGCCGAGCAGCTCCTCCGCCCGCTTCTCCGGGATGGGGGGCACGCCACCCTCGCACGGGACGCACTTCTTGGTTCGCCAGTCCATGCGTGTTCCATTAACGTCAGCGGCATGGACAGGCTCTTCTTCGCGCTCGGCGCGCTCTCGGCCCTGGTCTCGGTCGCGGCCGGCGCCTTCGGGGCCCACGCGCTCAAGGCTCGGCTCGCGCCCGACCTGCTGGCCGTCTTCGAGACCGGCGCCCGCTACCAGATGTACCACGCGCTCGGCCTGCTCGCGGCCGCCTGGGCCGCGACCCGCTGGCCCGGCGCCGCCGTCGCCGCCGGCGGCTGGCTGTTCGTCGCCGGGACGCTCGTGTTCACCGGAAGCCTCTACCTGCTGGCGCTCACCGGCGTGCGCGGGATCGGCGCCATCACCCCCCTCGGCGGCGTCTGTTTCCTCGGCGGGTGGCTCGCGCTGGCGGTTGCGGCGATGAGGGGCTGAAGGCGCGCTCGCTCACGCTTGGCCTTGTGCCGACCGCCTTCCTTGTGCCGACCGCCTTGTGCCGACCGAGAGTAATCATCGCCCCGCAACGTTCCGCGGGTGCTGAGCGAGCCACGTCGGGCATTATTTCGGGCGAAGTTCTTGCTCAGCGCCAAGGGCGCGTGCGGCGGCGGGCGCTCGGAGCAGTCGGAACTCACCGCCGCCGTCGGAAAAAGGCGCCAAGCGGCGAGCAGGGCCGGCCAAAGGGTAGAGCCTCCCCTCTCCGGCGCCGGCCGTCATCGGTGCGAGAGGGTTTACGAGCCGCAGCCGCGCGGTCAGGCCGGTGCGGTGCACCGGAGATTGTGCTCGATCCGGAGCTGGTAGGTGCCCGCCGGGAAGAGGGCGTCTCGAAGACCCGACCGCAGCTCTGCCAGTGCCACTCGGTAAGCATCGAGGAAGGCCCGCAGCCGACCGATGGCCTCGATGCGCTTCCACTTGTCGCGCGCCGCGATGCGCGGGTTGAGCTTTCGTCTGGACTCGCCAGGGGCGGGCCGGCTGAAGGGCTTCTGAGCGAGCACGCGCGAGCGTCCGAGGAAGCCGCGCTCCGGCGCCCGAGCCCGGTGCTGCTCCTCGAGTCCAGCCATCGCGGCGATGACGAGGCGCTGCAGCTCCTCAACGGAGGATAATCCCGGAGGGAGCGCGAGCTCGAGCGTGGCCGACTCGGGCATCGCCGGGCTGAAGAAGACGTCCGGACGAGGCGCGAGGAGGGTCGCAGTGGCGAGCTGCTCCGGCGCCGACCAGAGCCCCGGCCACTCGCGCCCGGTGCGGACCAGGCCAGCGGATGCAGGATTCGCCAAGGTGTAGGCGATCTTGCGGACGACGTCACCGGCGTCGCCCTGGGAGACCGCGCTGTACGAGGCGTCCGCCGACCAGAAGCCCTCCCATCTGCCTAGCGAGGCGTTCACCGCACGAGCGACGAGGCCGTCGAGGTACTGCATGAAGGCCGGCAGACGACCGTCGGCGTCGGTGAGGACGAGGTGGTAGTGGTTGGAGAGGACGCAGAGGGCGTGGACGCGAACGCCGTACATTCGCGCCGCCACGGCGAGGACGTAGAGGAAGATGGCGTTCGTGGCTTTCGACGGTCGCAGGAAGAAGCGGCGCTCGGAGCAGCGGCGGGTGACGAGGTAGGTGGTTCCGGGCAGGACCTGGCGCGGCGCGGTCATGGATCGCGACCAGGGCAGGAGTCGTGCCGCAGCCCGCCTCGAGTGAGATTGCGGGGTTAGGCCGGTCGAGCTCGAACGAAGGCGTCCGCGGTTCGGACCGCCGGTCCGCGATTCACTTCTCTCGGTCGGGTCGATGCTACCCCCGCTCCAGCGGAAACCCCTCCGCCGCCCACGCCACCAGCCCGCCGTCGAGGCTGTAGACCACCTCGAAGCCGGCGCTCTGGGCCACCGCCGCCGCCTGCAGGCTGCGGAGCCCGTGGGCGCAGACGAGCAGGATGCCGTCCTTGCAGCAGTGGGCGCGCGGGTCGGCGACGAAGCGGGCGAGGGGAACGTGGCGCGCGCCGGGGATGTGGCCGCCGAGCCACTCGTTGAGCTCCCGCACGTCGACGAGGTCGAGCTCTCCGCGCGCCAGGAGATGGCAAGCGCCTTCCGGGCCGACTCGGGTCACCGGCATGAGCTTGGAGATAACCGCGCCGCGTCCCCCGCGCCAGCGACTGTGGCATTGTTGCCCGACATGGCCGAGTCGAGCGCCGCCCCCGTCCGCCAGCGCTTCCCCCCGCAGATCAAGTTCCTCGCCTGGAACGAGGGCTGCGAGCGCTTCTCCTACTACGGCATGACCTCGGTCCTCACCATCCACATGGTGCGGAACCTGCTCATGCGGGAGAGCAGCGCCGAGGCGAGCTATCACCTCTTCGGCACCGCGGTGTACCTCACGCCGCTGGTGGGCGCCTGGATCGCCGATCGCTTCTGGGGGCGCTACCGCACCGTCTTCTGGCTCTCCTTCGCCTACGTGCTCGGGCACGCCACCCTCGCGGCCTTCGAGAGCGCCTGGGGGCTCTTCGCCGGGCTCACGCTCATCGCGGCGGGGGCGGGCGGCATCAAGCCCTGCGCGGCCGCCTTCGTGGGTGACCAGTTCACCCGCGAGAACCGCGGCCTGCTCAAGAAGGTCTACGACCTCTACTACTGGATGATCAACCTCGGCTCGACGGCCGGGCAGCTCGCCATCCCGTATCTGCTCGACCGCGTCGGAGCGCGGGTCGCCTTCGGGCTCCCGGGCCTGGCGATGGCGGTGGCGCTGGTGATCTTCTGGATGGGGCGGAAGCGGTACCGCTACGCTGCGCCCACCGGGCCCAACCCCCACGGCTTCCTGAACGTCGTCTGGTCGGCCGCGACCGCCCCCTCCCCGGCGCTCCCCGCGGGGCGCGCGAGCGGTCTCGAGCGCGCCGCCGCGCGCCACCCCCCGGAGGCGATCGAGGGGGCGCGGGCGGTGCTGCGCATCTGCCAGGTCTTCGCCCCCATCGTCGGCTTCTGGGCGCTCTTCTTCCAGTACGGCTCGTCCTGGGTGCTGCAGGCGGAGCGGATGGATCGCGAGGTGCTCGGACTGCACCTCGCCTCCTCCCAGGTCTCGTTCCTCAACGCGGTCTTCGTGATGATGATCATCCCGCTCTTCGCGGGCGGGCTCTACCCGTGGCTCGAGCGTCGCGGCGTGCAGGTGACCGCCCTGCGCAAGATGGGCGCGGGGATGTTCGTCACCGTCCTCTCCTTCGTCGCCGCCTGGGCGGTGGAGCACGCGCTGCAGGGCGGCCTCAACGTGAACGTGGCCTGGCAGGTGCCGCAGTACCTCTTCGTCTCCGTCGGCGAGGTGCTGGTCTCGGTGACGGCGCTCGAGTTCGCCTACACCCAGGCGCCGCCGGCGATGAAGAGCACCATCATGGGCCTCTGGTACCTCACCATCGGGCTCGGCAACTTCGTCACCGCGGCGGTATCGGCGGCGAACCGCTTCCACGGCCCCGCCTACTTCGCCTTCTTCGTCTGGCTGATGCTCGGGTGCGCGATCTGGTACGTCCAGGCGGCGCGCGGCTATCGGGTGGTGGAGTACGCCGCGCCGGCGGGGGAGGGCGCGTGAGCCGGGGCGAGCGGTTCCCGCCGCAGATCAAGTTCATCATCGGCAACGAGGGCTGCGAGCGCTTCTCCTTCTACGGGATGCGCTCCATCCTCACCGTCTACATGGCCGGGTACCTCGGGCTGCCCGACCACGTCGCCGCCGCCAACTACCACCTGTTCGTGATGGCCTGCTACCTCACCCCGCTCGCCGGCGGCTGGCTCGCCGATCGCTTCTTCGGGCGCTACCGGGTGATCTTCTGGCTCTCGCTCGGCTACGTCGCCGGCCACGCGGTGATCGCGCTCTTCGAGAGCCGCGCCGGGCTCTACGTGGGCCTGGCCCTCATCGCCGCCGGCTCGGGCGGCATCAAGCCCTGCGTCTCGGCCTTCGTGGGCGACCAGTTCCACGCCGGTCAGTCGAAGCTGGTGGAGAAGGTCTACGCGCTCTTCTACTGGTCGGTGAACCTGGGCTCCTTCAGCTCCACGCTGCTCATCCCGGTGCTCCTCGCGCGCTACGGCCCGCGCGTCGCCTTCGCCCTGCCAGGCCTGCTCATGGCGATCTCGCTGCTGGTCTTCGTGGCCGGGCGCCGGCGCTACCGGTACGTGCCGCCCACCGGTCCCAACCCGCACGGCTTCCTGCGCGTCACCCTCTCCCGCTTCGCCGGCAACGAGGAGCGCCACCCGCCCGAGGCGGTCGCCGGCGCCGCCGCCGCCTGGCGGGTGATGGGCGTCTTCGCCGCGTTGCTCGGCTTCTGGGCCCTCTTCGACCAGCACGGCTCGTCCTGGGTGATCCAGGCGCGCGCCATGAATCTCTCCGTCGGCGGCTGGAAGCTGCAGCCGTCGCAGCTCGCCGCGCTCAACCCCATCATGGTGCTCGGCCTCATCCCCCTTCTCACCGGCCTGGTCTTCCCGTGGCTGGAGCGCCGCGGCCTGCGGCCGACCCCGCTGCGCCGCATCGGCGCCGGGATGTTCGTCACCACGCTCTCCTTCGTCTGCGCCGCGGTCGTCCAGCTCTCCCTCGACCGGGGCGGCCACCCCCACGCGCTCTGGCAGCTGGTGCAGTACCTCTTCCTGACCGTGGGCGAGGTGCTGGTGTCGGTCACCGCGCTCGAGTTCGCCTACACCCAGGCGCCGCGGAGCATGAAGAGCACGGTGATGAGCCTCTGGTTCCTCACCATCGCCGCCGGGAACCTCCTCACCGCCTGGGTCTCCGAGCTGAACCGCTTCCAGGGCGCCGCCTACTTCGCCTTCTTCGCGGCGCTGGTCTTCGCCTGCGCGGTGGCCTTCACCCTGGTGGCGCGCCGCTACCGGTCGGTCGAGTTCCAGGCGGCTTAGCGTGGCCCGCGGCGACGACGCATGATGGATGGCGTGCTCCCGCTCGCCCTCGCCGCGCTCCTCGCCGCCACCCCTGCGGCCGAGCTCCCGACGCTCTCGACGCCCCCTCCGGCGCCGCGCGAGGTCTACCGGGTCGACCTGGCCGTGGACCTCCCGGTCTCGGCCGCCGCCGCGCTCGCCATCGCCATCCCCAGCCTCTTCGCGAGCGACCTCATCGCCAAGCGCTGCCCGTGCAGCCCCGGAGAGGTGAACGGCTTCGACCGCGGCGCCATCGGCAACGCCAACGCCTTCGCCGACACCGCCAGCGACGTCACCGCGGTGGTCGCCATGGCCGCCCCGCCGCTCCTCGACCTCGTCCACCTCGGCTACGGGAGGGCCTGGCTCGAGGACGGCGCGGTGTTCGCCGAGACCTTGCTCGTGAACGGGGCGCTGGTGGAGGCGGCCAAGGTCATCGTGCAGCGGCCGCTCCCGCGCACCTACGCCGGCGATCCCAAGCTCCTCCACGAGCCGGGCGGCTACCGCTCCTTCTACTCGGGCCACACCTCCACCGTCTTCGCCGCGCTCGGCGCCGCGGCCTACACCCTCCGGCTGCGCGAGGGGGAGCAGGTCTGGCCGTGGCTCGTCACCGGCGCGGTGGGCGCGAGCGTCGCCGTGGAGCGGGTGGCGGCGGGGCGCCACTTTCCCTCCGACGTGCTGGTGGGCGCCGCCGCTGGCCTCGCGGTCGGGGTGGCGGTGCCGTGGCTCCACGCGCGGGCCGCCTCCGCAGCGGGCCCCGGCCTGGCGCTGGTCCCGTTCGGCGGCGGCGGGCCGGGGCTCTCGGCGGTGGGACGGTTCTAGAGGTTCGCGCGGATGGCGCGGTTGATCCTCTGTCGGGTCATCCTCTGAACACCACGCGCGCGGACCGCCTCGCCGGCTCCAGGCCAAGGTCGAGTCGCGCGTCGATCCCGTCCCGCGGAACGAGAGCGCGGGCTTGCCGCGCGCGAGAGGCGCCCTCGTCCCCGGTCCGGAAGAACGCCACCGATCGCCGGAGCGCCTCGGCCTCCTCGGCGAGCAGGGCGGAGGTGGTGGCGAGCTCCTCGGCGGAGGAGGCGTTCGCCGAGATCACCTGCTCGAGCTGACCGATCGACGAGGTCACCTGCTCGGTCCCATCGGACATCTCGGTGGTGGCGCGCGCGACGCCGCGCACGAGCCCGGCGGTGCGCTCGATGGCGGGGACCACCTTCTCGAGCGCGGCCCCCGCGCTGCGCGCGGCCCCGACGGTGGCCTCCGAGAGCGCCCCGATCTCGCCCGCGGCGGCGCGGCTGCGCTCGGCGAGCTTGCGCACCTCGGCGGCGACCACCGCGAAGCCGCGTCCGTGCTCGCCGCTCCGGGCGGCCTCGATGGCGGCGTTCAGGGCGAGCAGGTTGGTCTGGTGGGCGATCTCCTCGA
The DNA here is from genome assembly GCA_035656915.1 of Anaeromyxobacteraceae bacterium. Lineage (GTDB taxonomy): Bacteria > Myxococcota > Myxococcia > Myxococcales > Anaeromyxobacteraceae > Anaeromyxobacter_B. The sequence goes on along the minus strand of DASRRJ010000019.1, from coordinate 190,369 downwards.
TGACGGCGGTCCGCCCGGCGATCGCCTGCACCGCGTCGACGGCCTTCTGCACCGCCGCCCCGCCCTCCCGGGCGTCGTCGGAGGAGCGGCGGGCGATGATCTCGGTCTCGGACACGCTCGCCGCCACCTCGCGCACGCGCTCGGCCATCTCCCCCACCGCGGCCGAGGCGGTCTCGGCGCTGGCAGCCTGCTCCGACGCGCCCGAAGCGGTCTGCTCCGTCGCGGCGGAGAGGCTCTGGCAGGCCTCCGCCACCGCGTCGGTCGCGCCCCGGATCGAGCCCACCACCCCGCGGATCTGGATCACCATCTCGTTCAGATCGCCTGCGAGCGCGCCCAGCTCGTCGCCGCTGTGCACCGGCAGCTCTCGCGTGAGATCGCCCTTCGCCACCGCGCTCGCGAACGCGGACGCCTCCGCGAGCGGCGAGAGGATGAGCCTGCGGGCGAGGAGCAGGACCACCAGCACGAGCACGGCGATGAGCACCATCCCGCCGCCTCCGAGCATCCGCGCGAGCCGCCGGCCGTCGCGGGTCAGCTCACGCTCGTCCACCGCGCCGCACACGATCCACTGCCACGGCTGGAACGCGCGGCACGCGGCCGCCTGGGCGCCTCCGCCTCGCCCGTCGCCGCCGACGATCCGCAGCTCGGTCTCGCCACCCTGGACCGCGTCGGCGAGCGGGCGCCCGCCCTCGGTGACCAGCCCGGCCCGCTTCTCGCCCTCGCGGCGGGGGTGCACGATCAGGTCGCCTCGGTGCACGCCAGGGCTCCCATCCACGACGAAGAAGTAGCCGCTCTCCCCGGAGCTCATCGATCGGATGCGATCGCGGAGCGCGGCGAGCCCGTCGGTGAAGTCGACGCCGACGAAGAAGGCCCCCACCACCTGCCCGCCCTCCAGGATCGGCTCGTAGCGGGTGAGGAAGTCGCGCCCGAACAGGACCGCCTTCCCGGAGTACGGCTCTCCCGAGAGCAGGCGCGCGTGAGCGGGGTGATCGTGGCCGAGGAAGGTCCCCACCGCGCGGCGTCCGTCGCCCATCTTCACGGAGGTGGTCACCCGCACGAAGTCGTCGCCGGCCCGCGCGAACACCGTCGCCACGGCGCCCGTCGTGGCCGTGAAGCGATCGACGCGCTCGAAGTCGAGGTTCACCAGCCGGCCGCCCGAGACCAGCCCGGGGAGCGGAACGCCTCCCTGAGCGACCGTGCGGGAGGAGTCGGTCCGAACGGCATCGGGGTACGAGCCGCGGAAGGCGCCGAGGAGCTCACTGGCGCCGCGGGCGAGGCTCTGCTCGTACACCAGCGTCATGTCGTGAACCAGCCCGACCCGCGCGCGAAGCGCCTCGCGGGTGACCTGGTCCACCGTGCGCGCGGTGAAGGACGCCGAAGCGGCGGTGAACACGCCGAGGACGATCACGAAGGCGAGGCCGGTGGCGAGGACGAGCTTCGTTCCGAGGGAGAGCTTTCGCATGTTCACGGGGCGATCTGCGCAGAGAGGGGGCTGTACTTGCCCTTCTTCTCTCCCGCTGTCCAGCCACGAGCCCGGGCTGAGCCGAGGGCGGTGCGACTCCATGCCTCCAGGGAGTACACTGACTCACACCGCCGAGCGGCTTGACGGGGCGGGTGAGTCTCGTACAACGAAGTCGCGAGTCCCTCTACACTCCCGGCGGGAGGTTTGCGTGCTCCTCAAGGAAACCGCGCTGGTTCGCCTGCTCGGGCTCAAGATCCCGGTGCTCTTCTTCCTCGGGCCCACGGTGGAGCGGCTCGACGAGGACGGCTGCGCGGTGGCCATCGCGCTCGGCCTCCGCTCCCGCAACCACCTCGGCTCGATGTACTTCGGCGCCCTCTGCGCCGGGGCCGACCTCGCCGCCGGCCTGAACGCCGCGCGGCTCATCTACTTCGGCGGCCACCGCAAGGTGCAGCTCGTCTTCAAGGACGTGAAGGCGGAGTTCCTGAAGCGCGCCGACGGCGACGTGCGCTTCGAGATGCGTCAGGGGCGCGCGGTGGCGGAGGCGGTGCGCCAGGCCGAGGCCACCGGGGAGCGCGTGCTGGTGCCCCTCGAGGTGCTCGCCACGGTGCCGTCGAAGTACGGCGAGGAGCCGGTGGCGCGCTTCGAGATGGGGCTCTCGCTCAAGCGGAAGTAGCGCGGCGACGCGGCTTCGGCTCAGCGCCCGAGCGCCCGCGTCCAGGCCGCGCCGTCCCAGTGGGCGATCCCCTGCGCGTCCGGGAGGTAGAGGTCGCGCGGCCCGAGCACGTGCGGCGCGCCGGCGGGCGCGGCCGGCGGCGCGGTCGCGCTGGAGAGCGCGGCGCCGTCCCAGTGCAGGAGCTCGGCCCCGGCGAGGAACCAGACGTCGTTCCCCGAGCTGCCGCGCACGGCGTCGATGACCGAGCGCTGGACCAGCGCCTGCGGCGCCCAGGAGGTCCCCGCGTAGCGCCAGAGCGCGCTGCCGCCGTCGAGGTTCTTGCCCGCGACCCAGGCGTCGCCCGCGCCGCTCGACCAGGTGCTCTGCAGGAGCTGGTCGGCCGGCGCCGCCAGGCTCGCGTACCAGCCCTTCCCGTCGAAGCGCAGCGTGCCCCGCTCCGCGGCGATGGTCACCTCGGCCGGGCCGGCGCCCCACACGTCGCGGAAGGCGCCGAAGTCGAAGCCGAGGGTCTGCATGGCGGCCGCGGCGGTGCGGCTCCAGGCCTTGCCGTCGAAGTGGAGCACCTCCGCCGCCGCGAGCACCCAGACGTCGCTCGCGCTCGAGCCCCACACTGCCCGGAGCGGCGTCGCCGCCTGCGGCGGGGCGACCTCCGAGAGCGCCGCGCCGTCGAAGTGCAGCACCAGCCCGTCGCCCACCATCCACGCGTCGTTCGCCGCCGCGCTCCAGACGGCGGCGAGGGACGGTCCGCCCGCCCTGCAGAAGGCCGACCAGCCGCTCGCCGTCCGGTGGAGCACCATGCCCGCCGGCCCCACCGCCCACAGGTCGGCGCCGCTCGCGCCCGAGACCGCGCGGACCGGCTGGTTCGCCGGCAGCGTGGCTGCGCACGGCTGCCATGCGCTTGCGGGCGCGCTCGCCTGGCTGGTCACGGTGCCGCCGGGGGTCGACGCGCCCGTTGCGCCGGACGCCTGTCCGCCGTCGGCCGATTGCTGCGCGGGCGCGTTCGAGCCAGAGCCTGCATCTGCGACGGCGCCCGCCTCGGCGGGTCCGCCGCACGCGGCGCTGGCGGCGAGGAGAACCGGCAGGAGGGCGTGCAGGGAGCGGCGCATGGAGACCTCGATCGGCAGGGTGTTCATCAGGCGGTGGCGGCGAAGCTGGCCATGGGGTGCGCGCCCCGCAAGTGACGCAAGCCCACCCGCACCCTGGCCCGCGCGGTGGGCGCGCGGCGAGCCGAGGCCCCGCTCGATCGGCCGGTGACCTCGCGGGCCCGCGGCGCGGCGCCTCGGGTATATTCACCAGCCGATGAGGCTCCTCCTCGCCGCGCTCTCCACGCTGGTCCTCGCCGTCGCGTCCCCGGCGCGCGCCTCGAGCGCTCCCCGCCGCCCCGCGCTCCCCTTCGTCGAGGACGACTACCCGAAGGCGCTGGCGCTGGCGCGGGCCCGCAAGCTCCCGCTCTTCGTCGACGCCTGGGCGCCCTGGTGACACACCTGCCGCTTCATGCGGGCCGAGGTCTTCACCGACCAGCGGCTCCGGAAGCAGGCCGGGCGGTTCGTCTGGCTGAGCGTCGACACCGAGAAGGCCGGGAACGCCGGGTTCCTGGAGAAGTTCCCCATGGACGCCTGGCCCACCCTCTTCGTCATCGAGCCCGCCGAGGAGCGCGCGGTGCTGAAGTGGCTCGGCAGCGCCGACGTGAACGACCTCCGGCGGCTGCTCGCCGACGGCGAGCGCGCGGTGCGCTCGACCCGCGCGTCTCCGGCCGACGCGGCGCTGGCTCGCGCGGATCGCGAGAACGGCGCCGGCCGCCCGGCCGCGGCGGCGCCGCTGTACCGCGAGGCGCTCGCCAAGGGCGGGCCGCGCTGGGCCGGACGCGGCCGCGCGGTGGACGCGCTCCTGCTCGCGCTCGGCGAGGCCGAGGACTGGCAGGCCTGCGCGAGGGAGGGCGAGGCGCAGCTGCCCCCGGCGGCCCGCGACGCCAGCTTCGCGAACGGCGCCGCCCTGGCGCTCTCCTGCGCCCTCTCGGCCCCCGAGGACGCGCCGTGGAGGGCGGCGGCGCTGGAGCGGCTCGAGGGACTGGCGCAGGAGGCGCTGCAGGTCCGGAGCGCGCTGCCCGACGACCTGGCCGGCCTCTACGAGGAGCTGGTGCAGGCGCGCGAGGCGCGCGGGGATGCGCCGGGGGCGAGGGAGCTGGCGCGGCGCTGGTGGGCCTACCTCGAGGCTGCGTCGGGGCGGGCGCCGACGCCCGAGGCGCGGGCCGTCTTCGACTCCTCCCGGGTGAGCGCGGCGCTGGCGCTCGGGGATCCGGCGCTCGCCCTCCCGGCGCTGCAGGGCTCGGAGCAGGCGCTCCCCGGCGACTACAACCCCCCGGCGCGGCTCGCCTTCCTCTACCGCGAGCTCGGGCGCCAGCCCGAGGCGCTCGCGGCGGCGAAGCGGGCGCTGGCGCGCGCCTACGGGCCGCGCAAGCTCAAGGTCTACGACCTCGAGGCCTCGATCCTGGCGAAGCTCGGCGACCGCGCCGCCGAGCGGGTCGCCCTGGCGGAGGCGCTGGCCTACGGAGCGGCGCTGCCCGGGGGGCAGCGCGGGCCGCGCGAGCAGAAGCTGCTCGCCCGCATGCAGGCGAGGCTCGAGCAGCCGGATTAGGAGCATCTCGTGAGCGCGGCCGGGGAGAAGGGCTTCGGGCAGGGCAGCGAGGAGCTGGCGCGGTGGGTCGAGCGGGTCTTCCGGCCGGAGGACGCGCTCCTCCGCGAGGTGGTCGAGCGCACCGGGGCCGCGGGCTTGCGCGCCATCCAGGTGGGCCCCTTCGACGGGCTGCACCTCGAGGTGCTGGCCCGGGCCACCGGGGCGAGGCGCGCGGTGGAGATCGGCACCCTGGGCGGCTACAGCGGGGTCTGCCTGCTGCGCGGGATGGGGGCGGACGGCTTCCTGCACACCTTCGAGCGCGAGCCGGCCACCGCGGAGGTGGCGAAGGAGACCTTCCGCCGCGCCGGGCTCGCGGCGCAGGTGCGGGTCCACGTGGGCGACGCCCGCGAGACGCTGCGCGAGGTGGAGCCCGAGGGGCCGTTCGACCTGGTCTTCATCGACGCCGACAAGACCGGCTACCCCGACTACCTCGCCTGGGCCGAGGAGCACCTGCGCCTGGGAGGGACGGTGCTCGCCGACAACGCCTTCGGCTGGGGCGGCGTGGCCCAGGATCGTTACCAGGGGCGCCACTCGGCCGAGGGCGTGGAGGCGCTGAAGCGCTTCAACCTGCGGCTCGCCCAGGGCGGCCGCTTCCGCGCCACCATGCTGCCCACGGAGGAGGGGCTGGCGTTCGGGGTGAAGGTGCGCTGAGCGGGTCGCCCGGCGTCAGGGCTGGACCACCAGCGGCCGCATCATGTCGTGCTCCTCGTGCTCGAGGATGTGGCAGTGCCACACGTACTCGTGGCCGCCGGTGCGCGGGCTCGGCGGCACCGCGAACGGCACCGAGGGCAGGTCGAACTTCATGATGACCGTGGTGCACTCGCCGGGGTTCATCCGCACCGTCTCCTTCCAGCCCCGCTCGTTCGCGTCCGGGGGGCGCGGCGGTCCGGTGAAGGCCGGGCTGCCGTTCCACGCCCCCGGGTCGAACGGCTGGCGCGAAAGCACCTGCACGTTGACGAGGTGGAAGTGGATCGGGTGCGTGTCGCCGGTGAGGTTGAAGATCCTCCAGACCTCCACGTCGCCGGCCTTCGGGGTCTCGGTGGGCGCGTCCATGTAGCCGCGCCCCCAGGTCGGCAGCCCCTGGGTGTCGAGGCCGTTCTGGACCGCGGTCCCGAGCCGCTGGATGAGCCGCCCGTAGTCGTCGAAGCTCTCGTTCAGGGTGAGGTCGCGCGTCCGCGCGGCCGTCGCCGGGTCGAGCGGCGCGACCGGCGGCAGGATGCGGTTGTTGGGCTTCGAGAGCGCGCTCAGCGTGGAGGGGTCGCCCTTGCCGGCGAGCGGGACGATCCGCAGCTGCATGATGGTGCGCGTGTTCGGGCCGAGGCCCGGCGGCGTCGAGGCCGCGCCGCCGCCGCCCTGGCCGGGAGCTCCGCTGAAGTAGTCGTTCAGCGGGTCGCCCATGGGGAAGGGCGCCGGCGCGTCGCTGTAGAGGATGAGCTTCGCGCCCGCCGGCACGCCGGAGAAGTCGACGAGGACGTCGGCGCGCTCGGCCGGCGCCAGCAGCAGCGTGTAGCGGCTGGCGTTGCCGCCGAGGTCGAAGCCGATCTGCTGCGGCGGATCGTTGAGCGTCACCGGCGCTGGCAGGAAGCCCGCCTCGGTCCCGATCTGCAGGATCTTCGGGCCGGGCCGGGTGAGGTCGGCTTCGGTGCCGCTCGCGTCGGCGTAGTAGAGCTGCAGGTTGAGGAACCGCGCCTGCGAGCCGTTGAGGATGCGGAAGCGGTAGTGGCGCGGCTGCAGCTCCAGATAGGGATAGGCGGCGCCGTTCACGATGGGCGTGTCCGAGAAGAACTCGGGGACGCAGGACGGGACGGGCAGCGGCGCTGCGCCCGGAGGCGGGGCATATTCCCAGCGCTCCGGCTCGTAGAGGTACGGGTACCAGAGGTCGCCGACCTGACCCCAGGTGTAGTTGGGATCCGAGCCGTCGACGAAGGTCTTGTCCTGGATGACCAGCGGGATGCCGATCGACGGCAGCACGCCGCTCGCGATGAGCCCCTGCTCGAAGGCGTCGGTGAGGAGGTAGGCGGTGGCGAGCCCGGCGTAGGCGTTGAGCCGCGTGAGGCCCATCGCGTGGTCGTGGTACCACATCAGCCGCGCGCTCTGCTGGTTCGGGTAGTAGTAGTCGGCGGAGCCGAGGTCCGGGCCGGCGTTGACGAAGCTCGGTCCGTGCGAGTTGCCGGGGCTGAACCAGGCGAACGGTCCGCCGTCGCTGCTCCAGGGCACGAACCCGCCGTGCAGGTGGACGCAGATGCGGTTCTGCGGGCCGCCGGCGCCCGGGATCGTCCGATCGATCGGCAGCGGGTGCTTCGCCGGCAGCTTGTCGTACATTCGCAGCCGCACCGGGCGGTCGCGCTGCGCCACGATCGCGCCGCCCAGGTAGCCGTGCTTCCCGTCGAGATCGGCGTAGCCCCAGACGCGCGAGGGCGCGAGGTCGGGGTGGAACTGGTGCTGGTACTGCCCGGCCTCGAGCACGTAGAAGTCGGAGCCGGGGAAGGTCCGGGTGTCGGCGGTGGCCACCGGCATGCCGTCCGGACCGAGGCCGGGCAGCGGCTGGATGAACTTTCGCAGCCTCGCCGGCGACTGCGAGAAGGCCCAGGCCAGCGAGGGCCGCAGCGCCAGCGCCATCCCGCCCATCGCGCTCCACCTCAAGAACTCCCTGCGATTCATGTCGTCCTCCCCGCTTCGCGAAGGTCGCGAAAACCCCCACAGCGTGGCAGGGCTCCCTGCAGCGCCGAACAGGCTCAGAAGGGGGAGCGCGACGGAGCGTCGAAAGGCGAGCGCCGACGCGGCCTTGGCTCGCGGTCGCGCGCCCGGTTCGATCGGGTCGGGCCCGAACGCGGGCGGCCGGAAGGGTCAGGCCGGCCTGCCTACGGCATCCGGTACCGGAGCATGCGGGCCTCGATGGGCCCGTTCCACAGCCGGTGCGAGATCTCCGCCTTGAACGGGAAGGCCTCCTCGAGCAGCGGGCTGCCGGAGAGGATCACCACCGACCAGCGGTGGTGGCGCAGGAAGACCTCGCCCATCTGCCGGTAGAGGCCGGTGAGCTTCTTGAGGTTGATCTGCTCCTCGCGCGGATCGGGCGGCGCCTCGCGGTGCGGCGCCGGCCGGCTGCCGCGCGGTCCGCGCCCCTCGTCGCGCCCGCGCCGGGCCTCGCGCTCGGCGTGGGTGCCGGTGAGCCGCTCGCCATAGGGCGGGTTCACGCAGAGGGTCCCCTCCGGCCACTCGGGCGCGAGGTCGCGCACGTCGGCGCGCTCCACCCGCAGGTCGGCGAGCACGCCGGCGGCGGCGGCGCAGAGCCTCGTCGCCTCGAGCGGCTTGGCGGCGAAGTCGCGGGCCACGATGGGCGCCGGCGCGGCCGGGAGCACCGCCGCCCGCGCCTCCTCCTTCAGGAGATCCCAGCGCGACTGCGGCGCTCCCCGATAGGCGGGCCAGCGCTGGAAGCCGAAGGCGCGGCCCAGCCCCGGCGCGATCCGGCGCGCGGCGAGCGCGTGCTCGATGGCGAGCGTCCCGGAGCCGCACATCGGATCGACGAAGGGCAGCGCAGGGTCCACCTGCCCGAGCGCCAGCACCGCCGCCGCCAGCGTCTCCTTGAGCGGCGCGTCGGTCATGGCGGCCCGGTAGCCGCGCCGGTGCAGCGGGTGGCCGGCCAGGTCGAGCGAGAGGGTGGCCTGGTCGTTGGCGAGGTGGAGTACGATGCGGACGTCGGGGTCCTTGGGGTCGACGTCGGGGCGTCCGCCCAGCTTCTCACGCAGCGAGTCGACCACCGCGTCCTTCACCTTCAGCGCCACGAACTGCGAGTGGGTGAGGGCCGAGTCCTTCACGGTGGCGTCCACCGCCAGTGTGGTCCGCTCGGTGAGCCATTCCTCCCAGGCGATCGCGCGCGCCCCCTCGTAGAGCGCGTCGGCGTCGGGCGCCGGGAAGGTGGCGAGCTCGAGCAGCACCCGCATCGCCACCCGGCTGTGGAGGCAGGCGCGCATGCCGGCCTCGAGCTTTCCCTCGAAGCGGACCCCGCCGCGGTCGCCCTTGAGGTGCTTGAGACCGATCCGGGAGAGCTCCGACCGCAGCGGCCCCTCGGTGCCCTTGGCGCAGGTGGCGAAGAATTTCATCGGCGCACTCTAGCCCGTACGCGGGTCACCCGCTCGGATGCCGTCACCGCCTCGTCACCGGAATGCCGCCTGCCCTTCATGATCTGGCCGTTATAAGGTGAGCCGTGCCCTCGGTGCTCATCGTGGACGACGAGAGCGATCTCGTCTCCCTGCTCGACTTCAACCTCCGGCAGGCCGGCTTCGAGACCCTGCTCGCCCAGAGCGGCGAGGAGGCGCTGGCGCAGCTCAAGCGGCGCGTCCCCGACCTGATCCTGCTCGACCTGATGCTGCCGGACCTCTCCGGCATCGAGATCTGCCGGCGCGTGAAGAGCGACGCCCGCACCCGGAGCGTGCCGGTGGTGATGCTCACCGCCCGCTCCGACGAGGTGGACCGGGTGGTGGGGTTCGAGCTCGGCGCCGACGACTACGTGACCAAGCCGTTCAGCGTTCGCGAGCTGGCCCTGCGGCTCAAGGCGGTGCTGCGCCGCGCCGCCGCCCAGCCGGCCGAGCAGCGCCCGACCTCGGAGGTGGGGCCCATCCGCGTCGACCTCGACGCCCACCGCTGCTGGGTGGGGCAGGACGAGGTCGAGCTCACCGCCCTCGAGTTCAAGCTGCTCACCACCTTCATGTCCCGCCTCGGGCGCGTGCAGTCGCGCGACCAGCTCCTCACCGACGTCTGGGAGATGTCGGCCGAGGTGGAGACCCGCACCGTCGACACCCACGTGAAGCGGCTGCGCGAGAAGCTCGGGCCGGCGCGCGACCTGCTCGAGACGGTGCGCGGCGTGGGCTACCGGCTGGTGGCGCCCGGGGCGGGAGAGTAGGGCTTGGCCCGCTTCCGCAACCCCGTCCCCGAGGCGGTGGAGGCGCTCCGCATCGAGCTCGCCGGCGGACCGAGGGCGACCTTCATCCCCGAGGTGCAGCTCCTCGCCGACCTGCTCGAGACCCGGAGCGAGCGGCTGCGGCCGAAGGAGGAGCCGGAGCGGGAGCTCCTCGCCGCCATCCCCGACGCCGCCGCGGTGGTGGGGAAGGACGCGCGGATCCGGGTGGCCAACGTCTCCGCCGACGCCTTCGCGGCCGCCGGCCGGGCCGCCGGGCACACCGTGCTCGAGCTGACCCGGAGCGCCGAGCTGGCGGAGGCGGTGCAGCGGGCGCTGGAGGGGTCCGCGCGCCGGCTGGAGCTGCAGCTCCCCGGGGCCCACCGGATCCTGGTGGCGCACCTCACCCCGCTCCTGCGCGGCGAGGTGCTGCTCCTCCTGCGCGACGTCACGCAGTCGCGCGAGGCGGAGCGGGCGCGGCGCGACCTCGTCGCCAACGCCAGCCACGAGCTGCGCACGCCGGTCACCGCCATCCACGGGGCCGCCGAGACGCTGCTGGGCGGCGCGCTCGAGGAGCCGGCGCAGGCCCGTCAGTTCGTGGAGATGATCGCCCGCCACGCCGACCGGCTGGCGCGGCTCACCCGCGACCTGCTCGACCTCTCGCGCATCGAGTCGGGCCAGTGGGCCATGAACGTGGCGCCGCTCGACGCGGTGCCGCTGGCGGTGAACGCGCTCGAGCTCTACGCCGCCTCGGCGGCCGAGCGCCGGCTGCGGCTCGAGCGCTCGTTGCCCGAGCGCCTGCTGGTGCGCGCCGATCCGCGGGCGCTCGAGCAGGTGCTCGTGAACCTGCTCGACAACGCCATCAAGTACACGCCGCCGGGCGGCGCGGTCACGCTCTCGGGCGCGGCCGAGGACCAGACCGCGCTGCTCTCGGTCGCGGACACCGGCCCCGGGATCGAGCGCCACCACCTGCCGCGCCTGTTCGAGCGCTTCTACCGGGCGGACGCCGGGCGGGCGCGCGACCAGGGCGGCACCGGCCTCGGCCTCGCCATCGTGAAGCACCTGGCCCAGGCGCAGGGCGGGTCGGTGGGCGTCGAGAGCGGCGCCGGCGGCAGCCGGTTCTGGGTGCGACTCCAGCGCGCCGGATAACCATCCGCCGCCGCCAGTTCTTCACGTTTTCGTCACCTTCCCGTCACCTCCGGCCACGCCGGCGTCATGCGCCGGGCCTAGAAACCCCCCGACCAACCGAACCGAGGGAAAACAAAATGAAAAAGCTCCTGGCAGCGGCGCTCCTGCTGAGCGCCGCGGTGTCGGCGCGGGCCAACGACCTCCTCATTACCGGCGCGGGCGCCACCTTCCCGTTCCCGCTCTACTCGCGCTGGTTCAGCGACTACAACAAGCAGCACCCCGACCTTCGCTTCAACTACCAGTCGATCGGCTCGGGCGGCGGCATCAAGCAGGTCACCGAGAAGACCGTCGACTTCGGCGCCTCGGACGCCCCCATGACCGACGCCGAGCTGGCCAAGGCCCCCGGCATCCAGCACATCCCCACCGTGCTCGGCGCGGTGGTGGTGACCTACAACGCGCCGGTGAAGGACCTCAAGCTCACCAGCGAGACGCTGGCGCACGTCTTCCTCGGCAAGATCACGAAGTGGAACGACCCGGCCATCGCCAAGGACAACGCCGGCGTGAAGCTGCCCGACCAGGCGATCACCGTGGTCCACCGCTCCGACGGCTCGGGCACCACCGCCATCTTCACCGACTACCTCGCCAAGGTCTCGGCCGAGTGGAAGGGCGGCCCCGGCGCGGGCAAGAGCGTGAAGTGGCCGGTCGGCCTCGGCGCCAAGGGCAACGAGGGCGTCACCGGCCTCGTGAAGCAGACCCCCGGCGCGGTCGGCTACGTCGAGCTCGCCTACGCCAACCAGAACAAGCTCGAGATGGCCTCGCTCAAGAACCGCGACGGCCACTTCGTGAAGCCCTCCATCCAGAGCACCTCCGAGGCCGCCGCCGGCGTCAAGATGCCGGCCGACTACCGCGTCTCCATCACCGACGCCGCCGGCAAGGGCGCCTACCCCATCGCCTCCTTCACCTACCTGCTCGTCTACCGAGACGCCCACGACGCGGCGAAGGGCACCGCCCTCGTCCACTTCCTCGACTGGGCCGTGCACGCGGGCCAGGCCGCCGCCGCGCCGCTCGACTACGCGCCGCTGCCGAAGAAGGTCGTGGACGAGGTCACCGCCACCCTCAAGACCCTGACCGTCCAGGGGAAGCCCGTCTCCCTTGCCGTCCAGCACTGACATCTCCCTGACCCGGACCCTGGAGGCCGACGGCGCGCGCGCGCCGGGGGCTTCCAGGGGCCGCAACGCCGGCGACCGCGCCTGGGCCGGGCTGCTCGGCCTGCTCGGCGGCGCGGTGCTGGTCGCCGTGGGCGTGGTGGTGTTGGTGCTGGTCCACCTGGCGCGCCCCGCGCTGCGCGCCGGCGCCGGCACCTTCATCGCCTCGAGCGACTGGGATCCGGTCTCCGGCTCCTTCGGCGCGCTCCCCTTCATCTACGGCACCGTGGTGACCAGCGTCGTCGCCATCGTGGTGGCGGTCCCGGTCTCGGTGGGCCTGGCGCTCTTCCTCCAGGAGATGGGGCCGCGCCGGCTGCGCCCGGTGGTCTCCTTCGCCATCGAGACCCTGGCCGCCATCCCGAGCGTGATCTACGGCCTCTGGGGCCTCTTCGTGATGGTGCCCTGGCTCCGCGACTCGGTGGAGCCCTTCCTCGCCCGCACCCTCGGCTTCCTGCCCCTCTTCCGCGGCGCGCCCATCGGCCTCGGCTACCTCGCGGCCGGTCTCATCCTGGCCGTGATGATCCTCCCCACCATCGCCTCGGTCACCATCGAGGTGCTGAAGACCGTCCCCGCCGCGCTCAAGGAGGGCGCCCTGGCGCTCGGGGCCACGCGCTGGGAGGCGATCCGCATGGCCATCCTCCCCTACAGCCGCGCCGGCGTGCTCGGCGCCGCGCTGCTCGGGCTCGGCCGCGCGCTCGGCGAGACCATGGCGGTGACCATGGTCATCGGCAACTCGCCCACCGTGAGCGCCTCGCTCTTCGCCGCCGGCTACTCGCTGCCGGCGGTCATCGCCAACGAGTTCGCCGAGGCGACGGGAGACGTCCACACCGGCGCCCTCGCCGGGCTGGCCCTGGTGCTCTTCGGCGTGAGCCTCATCCTCAACTCGGCCGCGCGCCTGCTGGTCCGCCTGGTCTCCTCCGGCCCCTCGCGCGTCGCGTCCTAGCTCTCATGAGATCCCTGCTGCTCCGCCGCCTCAAGAACCACCTGATGAGCGCCCTGTGCGGCCTGGGCGTGCTCCTCGCCCTGGCGCCGCTCGCCTCGCTGCTCTGGCTCGTGATCTCGAAGGGGGTGCCCGGCCTGACGGCCTCCTTCTTCACCGCCCTGCCGACCCCGGTGGGCGAGCCGGGCGGCGGCGTCGGCAACGCCGTGGTCGGCACCGCCATGCTGGTGAGCCTGGCCTGCCTGCTCGGCCTGCCGCTCGGGATCGGCGCCGGCGTCTTCCTGGCCGAGCGCGGCGACGGCCTCTTCGGCCGGGCGGTGCGCTTCACCGCCGAGGTCTTCTCCGGGGTGCCGTCGATCGTGGTCGGCATCGTGGCCTACGGCCTGGTGGTGGTGCCCATGCACCGCTTCTCGGCGCTGGCCGGGGCGCTCTCGCTGGCGCTGCTGATGGTGCCCACCCTGGCGCGGGGGACCGAGGAGCTGGTGCGGCTCGTGCCCGGGTCCCTGCGCGAGGCCTCCCTGGCGCTGGGGGTGCCGCAGTGGAAGACCAGCTGGCGGATCGTGCTGCGCACCGCGCGCGGGGGCATCGTCACCGCGGCGCTGCTCGCCATCGCCCGGGCCGCCGGCGAGACCGCGCCGCTGCTCTTCACCGCCCTCAACAACCAGTACTGGAACTTCCGTCCGGACCAGCCCACCGCCTCCCTCACCGTGCAGATCTTCAACTACGCCATCAGCCCGTACGAGGACTGGCACCAGAAGGCCTGGAGCGCCGCGCTGGTGCTGCTCCTGGTGGTCGGGGCCCTGAACCTCCTCGCTCGAATCGCCATGAGAAACACCCTCGGGAGCAGCCGATGAGCGCCGCAGAGCCCAAGATCCGCGTCGAGGGGCTCGACGCCTGGTTCGGCGCGAACCACGCCGTCCGCGACGTCTCCATCGACGTGCTGCCGCTCTCGGTGACGGCCGTCATCGGCCCCTCCGGCTGCGGCAAGTCCACCTTCCTGCGCTGTCTCAACCGGATGCACGAGCTGGTGCCGGGCGGCCGCGCCTCCGGCAAGGTCACCCTCGACGGCGAGGACCTCTACGCCCGCAACGTGGACCCGGTGAGCATCCGGCGCCGCGTGGGGATGGTATTCCAGCGCCCCAACCCCTTCCCCACCATGTCGATCGCCGACAACGTGTCGGCCGGGCTCCGGCTCAACGGCTGGCGCGGGCGGCTCGAGGAGGTGGTGGAGCGCTGCCTGCGGCAGGCGGCCCTCTGGGACGAGGTGAAGGACCGGCTCCACTCCCCCGCCACCTCGCTCTCCGGCGGCCAGCAGCAGCGGCTCTGCATCGCGCGGGCGCTGGCGGTCGAGCCGGAGGTGCTGCTCATGGACGAGCCGGCGAGCGCCCTCGACCCCATCGCCACCGCCCGGGTCGAGGAGCTCATGCACGAGCTCAAGCTGCGGTACACCATCGTGGTGGTGACCCACAACATGCAGCAGGCGGCCCGGGTCTCCGACCAGACCGCCTTCTTCTACATGGGCGAGCTGGTGGAGGTGGGCGACACCGAGACCATCTTCACCAACCCCCGCGAGCAGCGCACCGAGGACTACGTCACCGGGAAGTTCGGTTAGGATCGAGACAGCCATGGTCACCCCCCACACCGACCGCGCCTACGAGGCTGAGCTCCAGGATCTCCGCGACAAGCTGCTCGCCATGGGCGGCAAGGTCGAGGCCGCGATAGCCCTCTCCGTGCGCGCCGTGCTCGAGCGCGAGCAGCCGCTCGCCGACAAGGTCAAGGCCGACGACCGCGAGGTCAACCGGCTGGAGGTGGAGATCGACTCCGCCTGCCGCCGGCTGCTGGCGCTGCGCCAGCCGGCCGCGAGCGACCTGCGCTTCATCACCACCGCGCTCAAGATCGTCACCGACCTCGAGCGCATGGGCGACCTGGCGGTGAACGTCGCCGAGCGCGGCGTCGACCTCTCGAGCGCCCCGCCGCTGCCGCCGCAGCACCGGCTGGCCCGGCTGGCGGAGCTCTCCGAGGCGCAGCTCAAGAAGGCGCTCGACGCCTTCGTCTCTCGCGACGCCCTCAAGGCCGAGGAGGTCATGCGGGGCGACGACATCCTCGACGCCCTCTACCTGGAGATCTTCAACGACCTCCTGACCCTCATGATGGAGGACTCGCGCGTCATCCGCCGCGCCACCGCCCTCATGTTCGTGGCCAAGCACCTCGAGCGCTTCGGCGACCACGCCATCAACCTCGCCGAGATGGTGGTGTTCATGGTGCGCGGCACCGACGTGCGCCACCCGGGGAGCCGCGAGCCGGGGACCCGCGAGCAGGCCTAGGCCGGCGGCGCCCGAGCAGCCGCTCTCGTACGCCGACTCCTCCCCGTCACCGAGGAGTTGCGGCCGGGTCTCTTCCGCTCCCCCGGCGCGTCACGCGCCTCCTGCACGATGAGTCCCGCTCCGGCCGGTTCCGGAGCCCGACCCGAGCAGGAGGTCCGCCTTGGCCGCCGTCCTGAGCAGCATGCTCCTCGCCGCCGCCCTGGGTGGCCTCGTCCTGCTCGCGGCGGGGTGCCTCGTCCTGCGCGCCCACCTGCGCGGGCCGCGGCCGCTCCGCCGCTCCGCGCCCGCCGTCTCGGTGCTCAAGCCCCTCTGCGGCGTGGACGACGGGCTCGCCGAGAACCTCGAGACCTTCGCCGCGCTCGACTACCCCGACTACGAGGTGCTCCTCGGGGTGCGCAGCCTCCAGGACCCGGCCGCCGAGGTCGCGCGCGCCGCCATGGCGCGCCACCCGGGCCGCTTCCGGCTCTGCGTGCAGCGGGGGGAGCCGGGCCTCAACCCCAAGGTGAACCAGCTCCTCACCCTCTCTCGCGCCGCCCGGGGCGAGGTGCTGGTGGTGAGCGACTCGAACGTCCGCGTCCGGCCCGACTACCTGTGCGAGATCGCGGCCCTCCTCCAGGACCGCCAGGTCGGCCTCGTCACCCACCTCATCGCCGGGACGGGCGCCGAGCGGATCGGCTCGCTGCTCGACGGCCTGCAGCTCGCGGGCGGCGTGGCCCCGGGCGTGGTGACCGCCAAGCTGCTCGCCGGCAGCGACATCGTGGTGGGGAAGTCGATGGCCTTCCGCCGCGCCGACCTCGAGCGGCTGGGCGGCTTCGCGGAGGTGAAGGACGTGCTAGCCGAGGACTACGTGCTCGGCCGCATGGTCCCGGCCCGCCTCGGCAAGCGGGTGGCGGTGGCGCGCAGCCCGGTGGAGAACGTGAGCCAGCGCCGCTCCGTGCGCGAGTTCTTCGCCCGCCAGCAGCGCTGGAGCGTCCTGCAGCGGGCCTCGGTCGGCCCGGCGCTCCACGCCGCCCAGGGGCTCCTCAACCCGACCCTGCTCGCCGCCTCGGCTGCGGCCCTCGACCCCACCCCGCGCAAGCTCGCCGCCCTGGCGGCGGTGGCGGCGGCGCGCTCGCTGCACGACTGCGCCTGCGCCCGGATGCTGCGCCGGCGGGGCTACGGACTGGCCGCCGCCGCCGCGCCGGTGAAGGACCTGGTGCTCGCCGCCGCCTGGGCTCACGGCCTCTTCGCGCGGGAGGTGGTCTGGCGCGGCAACCGGCTCCGCGTCCTGCCCGGCACCCGGCTGGAGCCGGTGCCGAGTCGCCTCGAAGGCGCCTCCGCTGCTACACCCTCGGCATGACCGTCCCCGCTCCGCTGGTGGTGGCCGCCGACATGGGCTACGGCCACCTGCGCGCCGCCCGGCCCATCGCCGAGGCGCTGGGGGTGCCGGTGTGCGAGGTGGACCGCGCGCCCCTCGCCGGCCCGGACGAGGAGCGGCTCTGGTCGCGCACCCGGGCCGTCTACGAGCTCACCTCGCGCCTCTCCCAGTGGCCGGTGGTGGGCGCCCCTCTCCGGAGCGCGCTCGACGCCGCCACCCGCATCGAGCCGCTCCACCCGCTCCGCGACCTCTCGGCCGCCACCCGGCCGGTGCGCGCGCTCGAGCGGCTGCTGGGAGGCGGCAAGCTCGGGCAGGGGCTGGTCGAGGCGCTGCGCCGCACCGGCGCGCCGCTCGTCACCACCTTCTACACCCCGGCCCTCGCCGCGGACCGCGCCGGTTGCCGAGGTGTCCACTGCGTGGTGACCGACTCCGACATCCACCGGATCTGGGCACCGGCCGAGCCGGCCACGAGCCGCATCCGCTATCTCGCGCCGACGCCCCGCGCGGTGCGCCGCCTCGTCGCCTACGGGGTGCCGGCGGAGCGGGTGGTGCTCACCGGCTTCCCGCTGCCGCACGAGCTGGTGGGCGGCCCGGAGCTGCCGGTGCTCACGCGCAACCTGGCGGCGCGGCTCGTCCGGCTCGACCCCGAGCGCGAGTTCCGGCGCGCCTCCCAGCACGAGCTCACCCACTTCCTCGGCCCGCTGCCGGAGGAGGAGGAGGGGCGTCCGCCGCTGCTGGTCTTCGCCGTGGGCGGCGCCGGCGCCCAGGCGGATCTCCCCGGCGCCTTCCTGCCCGGCTTGCGGCCGGCGCTGGAGTCGGGGCGGCTGCGCCTCGCGCTGGTGGCCGGGCTGCGGCGCGAGGTGGCCGACGCCTTCCGGGAGGCGATCGCCCGCGCCGGGTTCGGGAGCCTGCCGCCCGGCGCGCTGGAGGTGCTCGAGGCCAGCTCGTTCGAGCACTACTACCGCGACTTCAACGCGCTCCTGGCCCGCGCCGACGCGCTCTGGACCAAGCCCTCCGAGCTCACGTTCTACGCGGCGCTCGGGCTCCCGATCATCTGCGCCTGGCCGGTGGGGGCTCACGAGAAGTACAACCGGCGCTGGCTGGTGCAGGCTGGCGCGGGGCTGAAGCAGGGGGAGCCGGCCTTCGCCTCGGAATGGCTGTCGGAGTGGCTCGCGGACGGCACCCTGGCGGGGGCAGCCTTCTCTGGGTTCCTCCGACTGCCCAAGTTCGGTCTCTACAGGATCCTCGAGGAGTTGCGGAGCCTTGCGCCAATGATGGCGGTTCCTCCCTCGGGCGGGGGATAAGTCCGACACCGAGTTGTCACTTTCGGCGGAAGACCCCGGAGCTATGGGTGGGGACCTACCTACCCAGCTATTTCGAGGCGGCGATGAGCACGAGGCGCGAGCGGTTCTTCCGATGTCGGGTCCACGCAGGGCAGGACCTCGGCGAGGAGATGGTCCTGCAGGCCTGGGACGCCGACTCCGCGGCGGCCGCCTTTCGCGAGGAGCTCGCCCGGGCCGGCCTGGCGAGCGCGGATGAGGTGGAGGTCGAGGAGCTGACCGGAGAGCTGCCGCTCCGCGGCCCTTCGCGGTCGCCCAGCGCCACGGGCCCGACCGCCAACGCCTGAGGCTACGCCACCAGCAGCCGCGCCAGCACCCCGGCCGCGGCGCCGAGGACCGAGCCCGCCACCACGTCGAGCGGGTAGTGTGCGCCCAGGTAGACGCGCGAGAGCCCGATCCCGACCGCCAGCGTGAGCGCGATGGGGCTGGCCCCGAACGGCTCGCCGGCGAAGGCCACCGCCACGCCGAAGGCGGCCGCGGTGTGGCCGGAGGGGAAGCTGAAGGCGTCCGGGTTGTCGGCGAGCGCCTCGAACTGCTCGATGGCCGAGGAGGGGCGGGCGCGGTTGAGGGTCCGCTTCAGCCCCTGCGCGAAGAGGGCGGCGATGGAGCTGCCGGCGGCGAGCCGCAGGCCGAGGTGGATGCCGCGCGGCTGCATGGTCGCGAGGAGCGAGAGGCCGAGAAAGGTCCAGCTGCGGGCGTCTCCGACCGCGGTGAGGAAGCGCGCCAGGCGGGTCCGCCAGGGTCCGTGGAACCGGCGCACGCCGAGGAGCAGCGTCTCGTCGAGCGAGAGGAGCCGGCTCAGGCG
The DNA here is from genome assembly GCA_035656915.1 of Anaeromyxobacteraceae bacterium. GTDB lineage: Bacteria > Myxococcota > Myxococcia > Myxococcales > Anaeromyxobacteraceae > Anaeromyxobacter_B. The sequence goes on along the minus strand of DASRRJ010000019.1, from coordinate 171,571 downwards.
GGAGGGCGGGAGCGGCAGCGCGGCGGCGCCGCCGGCCAGCAGATCCTCGGGCGATTGCAGCGCGGTCGTCCTCTCCATCCCAATCCACCTTTCGGGCTGCGGCGACTCTCCTCCCGTTGCGCGGCGCGCCCAGGGCGCACCTGCAACTTCTGGATGGCGAGCGCTGGCGTCCAGTCCCCCGGAAGCGGGGCGGGGGGAGGAGCGGCCCGGCTAACGCCGCGACGCTTCCCCGCGAGCCTCGGCGAGGAGCGTCGCGTCCACCAGCCCGGAGAGGTCGCCTCGCGGCGCGAGCCCCAGCTCCGCCGCGCGCGCGCCAGCCACGACCAGCTTCCCCGCCATGGGGTCCGCCGCCGGCTCCAGCCGGGCGAAGGCGTCCCTCAGCACCCCCTCCTCGAGGGTGTGGCCGGTGAGCTTCGCGAAGGCGGCGTTGGAGGCGCGCGCGAACTCGTCGGGCAGGCGCCGCCAGCGCTCGGTGAGCGCGAGGTGCGCCCGCAGGATCGCCACCAGGTCGCCGCGGCGCAGCCGGAGCGCCCGCTCGCTGGCGACCACCACCGTGGTCGGGAAGGTGCGCTCCGGCCAGAGGTCGCGCTCGTCCACCAGGATGTGCCCGCCGCCCTGGTCCACGAGGCGGGCCGCCCACGGCTCCGGCACCCAGGCTCCGGCGAGCTGCCCCTGCTGGAAGAGCGCCAGGATCTCCGCGTTGGCGATGGGGGTCACGTTCACCGCCGGCGGCTTCTCGCCGAGCTTCATCCCCTGCTGGCGCAGCCACCAGCGGAGGGCGACGTCCTGGCTGTTGCCGAGTTGCGGCGAGGCCACCCGCTTGCCGGCGAGGTCCGCCGCGGCGCGCGCGTCCTTCACCACCAGCGCCGCCCCGCCCGAGGCCGCGCCGGCGATGACTCGCAGCCCGCCCTGCGACCGCAGGTAGGCGAGGCTGGCCGGCGCGTTGCCCACGTAGCAGAGGTCGAGCTCGCCGGCGAGGAGCGCCTCCATCGCGGTGGGGCCGGCGTTGAAGGTCTTCGCGGCGATCCCCTTCCCCGGCAGCGCCGCCGCGAAGGTGCCGTCCGCGTCGCCCACCAGCGCCTGCGCGTGCGTGATGTTGGGGAAGTAGCCGATCCGCAGCGGGCCGCTCACCGGCGCGGGGCGGCGGCAGGCCAGCGCGCAGAGCGCCAGCGCCAGCGCCAGCGCCAGCGGGACGCGCCGCGTCACGTGGCCTCCGACAGGCCCCAGCGCCGCCGCACCCGCACCTCGGCGAGGTGGAAGACCACCTGATCCACCGCCGAGCCGATGAAGACGATGGCCACCATCACCGCCATCACCTGCGGCACGTCGAGCAGCTCGCGGCCGTTGGCGAGCAGCTGTCCGAGCCCGCCCGCCACGAAGAGCAGCTCCCCCGCCATGAGCGCGCGCCAGGCGAAGCTCCAGCCGAGCTTGAGGCCGGTGACGATGCCGGGGAGCGCCGCCGGCACCAGCACGCCGCCGTAGAATCGCGCCCCCGTGATGCCGAGGGTGCCGGCGGCCCGCAGCACCAGCGGGTCGATGGCGGAGACACCGTCCTCGGTGGAGATGGTGATGGCGAGGAGCGAGCCCATCACCACCACGAAGAGGATGGCCCACTCGGAGAGGCCGAACCAGAGCACCGCCAGCGGCAGCCAGCAGATGGAGGGCAGCGCCTGCAGCCCCAGGACCAGGGGGCGGATCGCGACCTTCACCTGACGCGAGCGGGCGATGGTGACCCCGAGCGGCACGCCGATGCAGGCGGAGAGGGCGTAGCCCTGCGCCAGGCGCGAGAGCGAGCGTGTCACCGCGGCCCCGAGCCGCCCGTCCTGGATCATCCGCCACAGGCTCTGCGCCACGGCGCCCGGGCCGGGGAAGAGGTGGTGGGGCCAGGGGCCGAACCTAGAGGCGAGCTCCCAGAGAACCAGGAGCGCCGTCAGGAAGGCGGCCTGCTGCAGGTGCGCTCTCGGCGACATCGCGCTCCTCGTCGGACGGTTGGGCGGGGGGTGCGCTCCTCTTGCGGGACGGGGCCTCGGCGCTGCCGATCTCTTCCCGGATCTGCCGGGAGAGGTGCACCAGCGCCTCGTCGTCGGGATCGCGTGGGCGGGGCAGGCGCACGTCGAGGTCGTGGATCACCCGCCCGGGGCGGGAGGCCATCACCACCACCCGGTCGCCGAGCACCAGCGCCTCGCGGACGTTGTGGGTGACGAAGACCACCGTCTTCTTGTCGCGCGTCCAGATGCGCTGCAGCAGCCGGTGCATCTGGTCGCGCGTCTGGGCGTCGAGCGCGCCGAAGGGCTCGTCCATGAGCAGGACCGCCGGGTCCATCGCCAGCGCCCGGGCGAGCGACACCCGCATGCGCATGCCGCCGGAGAGCTCGTGCGGCTGGGCGCCCTCGAAGCCCTCGAGCTGCACCAGCCGGATGAACTCGAGCGCCCGGGCGGAGGCGGCGGCGCGCGAGAGGCCGCGGGCGCGGAGGGGGAAGGTGAGGTTCTGCTTCACCGACAGCCAGGAGAAGAGCGCCGGCTCCTGGAACACCAGCAACCGCTCCGGCGACGGGCCGGAGACCTGCTGGCCGTCGATGGTGATGCGCCCGCCGCTCGGGGAGAGGTGCCCGGCGAGGGCGTAGAGCAGGGTCGACTTGCCGCACCCCGAGGGGCCGAGGAGGCAGACGAACTCTCCCGCGTGCACGTCGATGCTCACGTTGTCGAGGGCCACCACCTCGTTGCCGAAGCGGTGTCCGACGCGCTGCACCGCGATCTTCGCATCGCCCTCGCGGGCGCGCCGGGGCACCAGCAGGCGGCGGGGGACGAGCAGGTCCCTCAGCCTCTCGAACATCCCGGGACTATGCGGCGGCGAGGCTCGGTTCGCCTGCCTGCTCGCCTGCCTGGTGAAGGTCTGGGTAGGGATCGGCACCCATCAAAGCTGGTAGCGCAGGAGCTTGCACGCGAGCCCCCCATCGACGAACGGGAGCTCGGCCGCCGGGCGCGCCGGCAGGCTACGCTCCCAGCCGCGCTCGGGCGCGACCAGCGCCAGCGTCCAGCCGGCGAGGCGCGGGACCAGCGCCGCGAGCGCCTCCCAGGCCTCGGCGGCCCCCTCGTCGATGCGGACGCCGAAGGGCGGGTTGACCGCGCAGAGGCCGGGGCCCTGCGGCGGGGTCACGCCGCGGGCGTCGGCGCGCGCGAAGGCGATGGCCGCCCCCACGCCGGCCGCGGCGGCGTTCTTCTGGGCGAGGCGGAGCGCGCCCGCGTTCCGGTCGGAGGCCTGGATCGCGGCCCCGGGCGCCCGCGGGCGCACCTCGAGCCGGGCCCGGACCGCGGCGGTGCGGGATGCGTCGTGACCCGGCCAGCGCTCGAAGGCGAAGGCGCGCCCGGCGCCCGGCGCCCGGCCGGCGGCGATCAGCGCCGCCTCGATGGGGACGGTCCCGGAGCCGCACATGGGATCGAGCAGCGGCCGGGCAGGGTCGAAGCCGCCGAAGCGGAGCAGCGCCGCGGCCACGGTCTCGCGCAGCGGCGCGGCCCCGATCCGCTCCCGGTAGCCGCGCTTGTAGAGGGGGGCGCCTGCGGCGTCGAGCGAGAGGGTGGCCGCGGCCCCCCGGACGCGCGCCACCGGCCGCGCCTCCGCGCCGTAGCGGCGCCGCGCCTCGGCGCGGGCGCGGTCGAGGCCGCGCTCCGGCCCCTCGTAGAGCCGCAGCGACAGGGCGTCGGCGAGCCGGCTGCCGAGGCAGGCCACCGCCACCGCGTCCTCGCCCTCGGCCTCGGCGCCGCCCGGGATGGGCCGCGCCTCGAGCCCCAGCTCGCGAAGCTCGGCGGCGAGGAGCGGCTCGAGGCCGGGGGCGCAGGCGGCGAAGACGCGTTCGTGCGGCACGCCCGTTCTCTACCGCGGAACGCGCGGCGCCGGGGGGAGCTACTTCGGAGTGGCCGGAGCGGCGGGCGCGGGCGGGTTGGTCTCGGGCGAGGCGGGCTCCTCGGTGACCGGCTCGAGCGCCGGCTGCTGCGGGCTCGTCCGCGACGAGCCGGTCCCGGTCATCGACGGCGGCATGGCAGCGCGGGGGCTCGCCTGCGGGCGCACGCTGGCGGCCTGGTTCGGGGCCTGGGGATCGCCGGGGCTGCCGGTGGTGGGCCCGGCCGCGGCCCGGGCCTGCTCCGAGGCGCGATCGGGGGAGCCGGCGTTCTCGTGGGCGCAGCCGGTCAGGCCCAGCGCACCCGCGACGAGGCCGGTGAGGATTCGTGGCGACATGGTGACCTCCTGCGCGGAGACCGTGCGCCTCCGCCGCGCCCGGCGCCAACCTTCTCCAGGGCGTGAGGCGCGGGCTCCTGGGGACGGGGGCGGGCGAGCCTGGGCCACGCGGGCGGGCCGGGCGGGCGTCGGGCGGACAGGGGTCCGCCGCACCTCGCCAACCGGCCGCGTTTCGGTTACAAGGACGCCGCTCCCATGATCTCGGTTCAGAACGTCAGCAAGGCCTTCGGGCCGAAGAAGCTGTTCGAGGACGTCGACGTCACCTTCTCGCCGGGCAACCGCTACGGCCTCACCGGCCCGAACGGCGCCGGCAAGTCGACCTTCATGAAGATCCTCTCCGGCGACGAGGAGGCCGACAGCGGCGCCATCCACCGGCCCAAGAAGCTCGGCACCCTGCGCCAGGACCACTTCCGTTACGAGGACGACCGCGTCATCGACGTGGTGCTCATGGGGAACGAGCGGCTCTGGGAGGCGATGCGGGAGAAGGAGGTCCTGCTCGCCAAGGCGGACATCACCGAGGAGGACGGCCACCGGCTCGGCGAGCTGGAGACGGTGGTGGCGGAGGAGGACGGCTACACCGCCGAGGCCACCGCGGGCGAGCTGCTCGACGGCCTCGGGATCGAGACCGCCTTCCACGACCAGCCCATGCGCGCGCTCGCGGGCGGCTACAAGCTGCGCGTGCTCCTCGCCCAGGCGCTCTTCGGCAATCCGCAGGGGCTGCTCCTCGACGAGCCGACCAACAACCTCGACCTCGACTCGATCCGCTGGCTGGAGCGCTTCCTCCACGCCTACGAGGGCGTGCTCATCACCATCTCGCACGACCGGCACTTCCTCAACGCCATCTGCACCCACATCGCCGACATCGACTACGAGACGATCATCACCTACTCCGGCGGCTACGACGACATGATCCGCCAGAAGGCCCAGGTGCGGAGCCGGGTCGAGTCGGAGAACGCCGAGAAGAAGAAGAAGATCCTGGCGCTGCAGGACTTCGTGGCCCGCTTCCACGCCGGCACCCGCGCCTCGCAGGTGCAGAGCCGCATCCGGGCCATGGACAAGCTCAAGACCGAGGACCTCAAGCGGTCGAACATCGCCCGGCCCTTCATCAAGTTCGAGCAGAAGGGGCCGTCGGGCAAGCAGACCCTCACCGTCGAGGACCTCTCCAAGAGCTACGGCGACGAGAAGATCGTGCGTCCCTTCTCCGCCCTCGTCACCCGCGGCGAGAAGATCTGCGTCATCGGCAAGAACGGCGTCGGCAAGTCGACGCTGGTGCGGATGATCGCGGGAGAGCTCAAGCCCGATCACGGCCACCTGAAGTGGGGCCACCAGGCCTCGGTGGGCTACCTGCCGCAGGACCACGCCGGCGTGATCCGCAAGGGCACCACCGCCTTCGGCTGGCTGCGCGAGCTCGAGGACAAGCTCTCGAACGAGGAGATCTCGGGGCTGCTCGGCCGCATGCTCTTCTCGGGCGAGGAGCGGATGAAGCCCACCGACACCCTCTCCGGCGGCGAGACGGTGCGGCTGCTCCTCTCCAAGCTGATGATGACCAGGGACAACGTCCTCATCCTCGACGAGCCGACCAACCACCTCGACCTCGAGTCGATCGGCTCGCTCTCCGAGGGGCTCGGCCGCTACGAGGGCACCGCCATCGTGGTCACCCACGACCAGCAGCTCATCGGCGAGGTGGCGACGCGCATCTGGGCGATGCGCCCCGGCGAGGAGATCACCGACTTCAACGGCACCTTCGACGAGTTCGTCGAGAAGGAGCCCGAGCTGGCCGCCCACCATCGTTAGAACGGGACAAGGTAGCTTCAGCTCCATGGACAAGGCGCGCCGACAGGTGAAGGGCGAGGCGGCGGTGGCGCGGGAGCTGCTCCCGGGCACGTCGCCGGCGCTCCTCAAGGAGCTGCACCTCCTCACCCGCGACGGCCGGCTCAACGCCGACTCGCTCCGCAAGCTGAAGCAGGTGAACCACCTGGTGCGGCTGCTGCAGCCGGCGGTGGAGGACGTGCTCGGCCGGTTCGGCGAGCCGGTGGTGGCCGACTGCGGGGCCGGCAAGGGGTACCTGGGCTTCATCCTCGCCGAGCTCTTCGTCGAGCCGGCGGGGAAGGGGACCGTCCTCTCCATCGAGACCCGGCCCGAGCTCACCCGGGCCGCCGAGGAGCGGGCCAGCCGGCTCGGCTACCGGCGCATGCGCTTCGTCACGGGCGCGGTGGAGACGGCCGAGGTGCCGGCGCGGCTGCACCTCGTGACCGCGCTGCACGCCTGCGACACCGCCACCGACGACGCCCTCGCGCTCGCCATCCGGCGCGGGGCGGACCACGTCGCCGTCGTGCCCTGCTGCCAGGCCGAGGTGGCGCGCCAGCTCGAGGAGGCCCCCGCGCGCGCGCCGCTCGACGCCCTCTTCGAGCACCCCTGGCACCGGCGCGAGTTCGGCTCGCACCTCACCAACGTCATCCGCGCCCTGGCCCTCGAGGCGCACGGATACCGGGTCACCGTGACCGAGCTCGCGGGCTGGGAGCACTCGCTCAAGAACGAGCTCATCCTCGGGAAGAAGGTCCGCGGGGAGGGTCGCGAGGCGCGGGCGCGACTCGAGGCGCTCCTCGAGGCCACTGGTGTGCGGCCGAAGCTGATCCGGGCCCTCGCGGCAGCGCCGCTGGATCCCCCGAACGGGGCCACGGCGGGCGCTTAACCTGCCGGGCGGGCGAGGGTTCCATTCACCCGCCGCGCGTGGTGCGCGGACGCCCCGCGGGGATTGTCTTTTCGACCCCATCGCACTAACAGTCGGCCCCGTGCCCACCAAGCTCCTCTTCGCCGCGGCGCTCGCCGCCGCCCTGACCGCCGCCTGCAGCAAGAGCGGCGGGAACGCTCCCCGCACCCGCCCGCCGCCGGCGGTCACCGTCGCGCCGGCAGAGGTGCGCGACGTCCCGGTGGAGGTGAAGGCGCCGGTGGACCTGCGGCCCATCGTGCAGGCCGACCTCGGGTCGAAGGTCCTCGGGTACCTCGACGCGGTCTTCGTGGATCGCGGCGACCGGGTGAAGAAGGGCCAGCTCCTGGCGCTGGTGCGCCCGGCCGATCTCCCCGACCAGCTCGCCAGCGCCCGGGGCGCGCTGGCGCAGGCCCAGGCGGCGGTGGAGCTGGCGCGCGCCAACAAGGAGCGGGCCGAGCGGCTCGCCCCCTCCGGCGTGGTCTCGCAGCAGGAGCTGCAGCAGAACGTCTCCGGGCTCGCCACCGCCGAGGCGGCCCGCGACGCCGCCCGCGCCAACGCGGCGGCGCTGGCGGTCAAGGTGGGCGAGACCCGCATCGAGTCGCCGCTCGACGGCTACGTGGCGGTGCGCAAGCTCGACCCGGGCGCGCTCGTCGGCCCCGCCATCGGCCCCCTCCTCACCGTGACGCGCATCGACGTGCTCCGGGTCTTCGTGCCCGTGAACGAGCAGGACGTCACCCGTCTCAAGCTGGGCCAGGACGCCCACGTCGAGCTCGACGCCGTGCCGGGCAGGAGCTGGCGCGGCAAGGTGGTGCGCGTCTCGCCGTCCTTCGACCCGGTGGCGCGGACGCTCGACGCCGAGGTGCACCTGCAGAACACGGGCGAGCTGCGGGCCGGGATGTACGGGCGCGGCGCGATCGTCACCGACATCCACCGCGGCGCGCTGGTGCTGGCGGCGAGCTCCATCCAGCTCTCCGGCGGCAAGCAGTACGTGTTCGTGCTGCGCGGGGACAAGGTGAAGCGGATCGAGGTCCGGACCGGGGTGGACGGCGGCGACTGGCTGGAGGTGACGGGCGGCCTCTCGCCCGGCGACGAGGTGGTCACCGCGGGCGCCGACGTGCTCTCCGACGGCGCCGTGGTCCGCGCCCAGCGGAACGTGGACCCGTTCACCGGCCAGCCCGTCACGGCCGAGCGCACCCCCTCGAACCCGTAGGCAGGGCACCCGGCCATGTGGCTCACCCGGCTCGCGCTCCGAAACCCGGTCTTCATCCTGATGATGTCGCTGATGGTGCTCGCCCTCGGGTGGGTCTCCCTCGGCCGGCTCTCGGTGGACCTCTTCCCCTCCATCGACATCCCCATCATCCGGGTGGCGACCTTCTACACGGGCGCCGGGCCGGTCGACATCGAGAAGTCGATCACCATGCCCATCGAGCGCGCCGTCTCGGCGTCGCCGGGCGTGGACCGCGTCGAGAGCACCTCGAAGCAGGGCGTCTCGCTGGTGTCGGTCTGGTTCCAGTACGGCACCAACCTCGACAACGCCCAGTTCGAGGTGTCGCAGCGGGTGGCGCAGATCCTGAACACGCTGCCGCCCGGCATCCAGCAGCCGTTCATCATCAAGTTCGACGTCACCAACATCCCGGTGGTGCAGGTGGCGATGAGCGGGGAGGGGCTCGACGAGAAGCAGCTCTACGACCTCGGCTACAACGTCATCGAGCCGCAGCTGGAGCGGATCTCCGGGGTGGCCAGCGCCACCGTGGGCGGCGGCCAGGTGCGGGAGATCGAGGTGAAGGTCCGGCGCGACGCCCTGCGCGCCCGCGGCCTGGCGGTGCTCGACGTGGTGAACGCGGTGAAGGGCACCAACCTGCTCTTCCCCTCGGGCGACCTGCGCGCCGGCGACCGCGACTACAACGTCTTCTCCAACTCCAGCCTGGGGCAGGCCCGCCCGCTGCGCGACGTGGTGATCCGCGAGGGCAAGCCCCCCGCCGGCGGCGACTACTCCGGGCCGGTGCGCGTCTCCGACGTGGCGCAGGTGGAGGACGGCGTCCAGGACCAGAACGAGATCGTCCGCATCAACGGGCAGCGCGGCGTCTACTTCCGGGTCCTCAAGCAGCCGGGGGCCAACACGGTGGCGGTGGTGGACGCGGTGCGCAAGCAGATCGCGAAGCTGCGCGGCGTGCCGCCCTCGGTGAAGCTCGCCATCAGCTTCGACCAGTCCTCCTACATCCGCGCCGCCATCTCCTCCCTGGAGCACGAGGCGGTCACCGGCGGCCTGCTGGCGGTGCTGGTGATCCTGATCTTCCTGGTGAGCTTCTCGGCCACCGGGATCATCGCCGTGGCCATCCCGCTCTCGATCATCGCCACCTTCATCCTGCTCTACTTCACCGGGCAGACCCTCAACGTCTTCACCCTGGGCGGCCTGGCCCTGGGCGTCGGGCGGCTGGTCGACGACTCGATCGTGGAGCTGGAGAACATCCACCGCCACCTCGCCGCCGGCCAGGACCGCAAGACCGCGGTGCTGAACGCGGCGCAGGAGGTGGCCATGCCCATCTTCGTGTCCACGGTCACCACCATCGTGGTGTTCTTCCCGGTCACCTTCCTGGGCGGCGTGGCGCGCAACCTCTTCATGCCGCTGGCGCTCACCATCGCCTTCGCGCTCATCATGAGCTTCTTCGTGTCGCGCACGGTGACCCCGCTGCTCTGCCTCAAGTACCTGAAGGCGGAGGAGCCGGGGCACGGCAGCCGCTTCGGCGGCTGGGTGACGCGCAAGCTCGACGCCCTCGACGAGGCCTACGCCCGCGCCCTCGGCTTCGTGCTCCGGCACCGGCTGCCGGTGATCGCCGGCATCCTCCTGCTCTTCGGCGCCTCGCTCCTGCTCTCCAGGAAGATCGGCACCGAGTTCTTCCCCGACACCGACGAGAGCCAGTTCCAGATCATCTACAAGACGCCCATCGGCACCCGGGTGGAGCGGACCGAGGAGGTCACGAAGCGGGTCGAGGCGGCGGTGGCCCGCGCGCTCGGCGGCGAGAAGGCCAACGGCGGGGGCCCGATCTACACCACCGTGCTCTCCGACACCGGCCTCCCGGGCGGCCGCACCGCGCTCTTCACCACCAACACCGGGCCGCACTCCGCCAACCTGGGCGTGAACCTGGTCTCGCACAACGACCGGGCGCTCTCCGACGTCGACGCCAACGAGAAGGTGCGCGCCGCGCTGCGCGACACGCTCCCGGGCACGCAGGTCTACACGTTCGTGGGCGGCATCGTGAAGCGCATCCTCAACTTCGGGGCCGCCGCCCCCATCGACGTGGAGATCGTGGGCTACGACCTGCAGGCCGGCGGCGACTACGCCAAGCAGCTCGCCGCCAGGGTGCGGCAGCTCGGGGACGCCGACGGCCGGCCGCTCATGACCGACGTGCAGATCTCGCGCGAGGAGGACTACCCGGAGCTCGACGTGGTGGTGGACCGCCAGAAGGCGGGCACGCTCGGCGTGAGCGAGCAGCGGGTGGCGGAGAGCGTGCTCACCAGCCTGGTCGGGTCGACGCAGTTCCAGCCCATCCCGTACATCGACGACAAGACCGGCAACCAGTACTACATCAACGTGCGCCTCGACGACCGCTACCGCCGCCACGTGGACGACCTGAAGGACGTCTTCGTGAAGGCCCCCTCGGGCGCGCTGGTCTCGCTCGCCAACATCGCCACGGTGAAGCGGGGCTCGGGGCCGGTGACCATCAGCCGCAAGTACCTGCAGCGGATCATCGACGTCACCGCCAACGTGGCGCCAGGCAAGGACCTCGGCAGCGCCAGCGCCGCGGTGCAGCGGGCGCTCGACGAGCTGCCGCCGCCGGAGGGGTTCACCGCCCAGCTCGGCGGCCAGACCCAGGCGCAGAAGGAGGCCTTCGCCGGCCTGGGCTTCGCGGCCCTGATGGCGATCGCGCTCGTCTACATGATCCTCGCCTCGCAGTTCAAATCGCTCCTCGACCCGCTGGTGATCATGTTCTCGGTGCCGCTCGGCATCACCGGCGTCTTCGCCATGCTCTGGGCGACCCACACCACGCTGTCGGTGAACAGCTTCATGGGGATCATCATGATGGTCGGCATCGTGGTGTCGAACGGGGTGCTGCTGGTGGACTTCGCCCGCGTGCTGCAGGCGCGCGGCGAGCCGCTCGTCGAGGCCACCATCAAGGCCGGCAAGACCCGGCTGCGCCCCATCCTCATGACCACCATCGCCACCATCGTGGGGCTCATCCCCATGGCGCTCGGCATCGGGGAGGGGAGCGAGACCAACCTGCCGCTCGCGCGCGCCGTGATCGGCGGGCTCACGGTGTCGACCTTCTTCACGCTGTTCCTCATCCCGGCGCTCTACACGCTGCTCGAGCGGTTCTCGAAGCACGACAAGCCCGACGCGGACGAGGACCTCACGCCGGAGAGCGCGACGTGATCGGGGCCGTTCTCGGCGTGATCCTCCTGGCCGCCCCTCCCCAGCCCTCCCCACGCAGTGGGGAGGGAGAGGCCCCGCTTCCCCTCTCCCGCGCGGCGGGGGAGGGTCAGGGAGGGGGCGCACCCGCCGCGCCCGCCCGCTCGCCCCGCACCGTCTCCTTCGCCGACGCGGTCTCCCTCGCCTCGACCCGCAGCGTGAACGCGCTCGTCGCCCAGCAGGAGCTCCGCCGCGCCCAGGGGCTCCTCGAGCAGGCCCGCGCGGGCTCGCTGCCCACCCTCGCCGCCGCCGGCACCTTGACCCGGCTCGACGGCGACCGGCGCTCCTCCTCCGGTCAGCTCTTCGCCGCCAAGGATCAGCAGGCGGCGAACGTGACGCTCACCGTGCCGCTCTTCGCGCCCTCGCGCTGGTACCAGTGGTCCCACGGGTCCGATCAGGTGGAGGTGGCCCGCGCCAGCGACGCCGACGTGCGCCGGCAGGTGACCCTCTTCGCCGCCCGGGCCTACCTCTCGGTGGTGGCGCAGAAGCGGGTCATCGACGTGACCGCCCGATCGGTGGCGGCCTCGCGCGCCCACTTCGAGTTCTCCCACGCCCGTCGAGAGGGCGGCGTCGGCAACGCGCTCGACGAGGCCCGCGCCGATCAGCAGCTCGCCACCGCCGAGGCGCAGCTCGAGAACGCCTTCACCGGGCTGGCCCGCGCCCAGGAGGCGCTCGGGATCGCCCTGGGCGCCGACGAGCCGCTCGACGTCCAGGCCGAGCCCGAGTTGCGGGCGCCGGGCGAGGCGGGGGCGCTGAAGGACGCCGAGGACCTCCGCCAGGACGTGAAGGCCGCGCGCGAGCGGGCCCGCGCCGCCGATCGGGTGGCGCGGGACAGCTGGGCCGACTGGCTCCCCACGCTGCTCGGCACCGCGCAGCCCTTCTACCAGCACCCCGCGAGCCTCACCACGCCCGAGACCGGCTGGCAGGCGCAGCTGGTGCTCTCCTTCCCCATCTTCGAGGGCTTCCTCCGCACCGGGCAGCGCAAGGAGCGCGACGCCCTCTCCGAAGAGGCGGCCGCGCAGCTCGACGGGCTCCTCCGCCAGGCCCGCTCCGACGTGCGCCTCTCCTTCGAGGCGCTGCGCCACGCCGAGCAGGCGCTGCTCGCGGCGCGCCGCGCCGGGGAGCGCGCCAACCTGACGCTGCAGCTCGCCACCACCTCGTACCGCGCCGGCGCCACCACCAACATCGACGTGGTCGACGCGGAGCAGCGCGCCCGCGACGCCGACACCGCGGCGGTGCAGGCCGAGGACGCGGTCCGGCAGTCCCGTCTCGACCTGCTCGCGGCGACCGGGCACTTCCCGTGAGCCCCCTCCCCGACCCTCCCCCGCTCCGCGGGAGAGGGGGAGAGGCGCGCCGGGATCGCGGCTCCGGTGACAGCCCCGACGAGGTGAGCCCCGCTGCTTTCCCTCCGCACCGGGCGGGGAGGGCCGGGGAGGGGCGGGCAGGGGCTCCCGGTCGCGGCCTCGCCGCGCTGCGCGCCCTCTGGCCCGCGATCCTCTTCGCGCTCGCCTTCCGCGGCTTCAGCTACGCCGCCATGACGGCGCTCGCGCTCCACTCCGAGCTGCGGCCCGCGCCGACGCTCCCCGACGCGGTCCTCGCCATCACCCCCTACGTCGCCGGGGTCGGCCGCGCCAACTACCTGCTCTGGCTCGGCTGCTACCTGCCGCTCACGCTCGCCTTCCTCTGGAGCGCGCCGCGCCGCTGGGTGCGCTACATGGTCACCGGCGGCCTGGTCTCGCTCGCCCGCGGCCTCTGCATCGCCGCCACCGGCCTGGGCGCGCCCGACCCGGTCCACGCCGGCCCCGGCATCGGCGGCCGCTCCTTCCTCGACGCCTGGCTGGACCTCTGCTCACCGCTCGGCGTCTTCGCGCGCGGCACCGCCAGCGCCTACCTCACCAAGGACCTCTTCTTCTCCGGCCACACCGCCACCACCTTCCTCATCCTGCTCTACGTCTGGGACCGCCCGCGGCTCCGGTCCGCCGCGCTCCTCGGCCACGTGCTGGTGGTGGCGAGCGTCTTCCTCTCGCACCTGCACTACACGGTGGACGTGCTCGGGGCCTACGCCTTCACCTTCGCGATCTTCGCGCTGCGGGAGTGGCGGCCGGCTCGAGCCTGACCGAGGGCCGCCGCCGTCGAGCAGGCGCGCGCGAGGGGCCTACGGCTTCACGAGGTGCACCACCCCGGTGGTGATGGCCGGCAGGTAGGTGATGAGCAGCACGCCCACCGCCATGATGACGAGGAACGGCAGCGTCTTCCGGTACAGGTACGGCAGCGGCTTCTGGAACCGCGAGGCCGAGAGGAAGAGGTTCAGCCCCATCGGCGGGAAGAGGAAGCCGAGCTCGAGGTTGGCGAGGAACACCACCCCGAGGTGCACCGGCTCGATGCCGTAGGCCACGCCCAGCGGCGCCACCAGCGGCGCCAGCACCACGATGGCGGAGTAGATCTCGAGCACGCTCCCGAGCACCAGCAGCGCCACGTTGAGCACCAGCAGGAACAGCGCCGGGCTGTGCACGTGGGCGGTCATCCAGTCGACCAGCTGCGCCGGGATCTCGGCGTCCACGAACCAGCTCGTGAGCCCGAGCGCCACGCCGAGCAGGATCACCACGCTCCCCACCAGCGTCGCCGCGTGGGCCAGCACCGCCGGCAGGTCGCGGGTGGGGTGCACCTCGCGGAAGACCAGCACCTCCACCAGGATCGAGTAGGCGCAGGCGAGCGCCGAGGCCTCCACCACGGTGGCGAAGCCGGTGCCGACGGCGAGCACCACCAGCGTCGGCAGGCCGAGGTCCCACTTGGCGGCCCAGAGGGCGGCCCCGGCCTCCCTGGGCTGGAACTGCTGGCGCGGCGCGCGGGCGCGCACGCCCACCAGGATGCCGTAGGCGGCCACCAGCAGCACCATGATGAGCCCGGGGACGAGCCCGCCGATGAAGAGGTGGTCGATGGGGGTCTGCGCCACCACGCCGTAGAGGATCACCGGCAGCGAGGGCGGGAAGAGCAGCCCGAGCGAGCCGGCGGCGGTGACCAGGCCGACCGAGAAGTCCTCCGGGTAGCCCTCCTCGAGCAGCGCCGGCAGGATGAGCCCGCCGAGCGCGAGGATGGTGACGCCGGAGGCGCCGGTGAAGGTGGTGAAGAGGGCGCAGACGAAGGCCGCCATCACGGCGATGCCGCCCGGCATCCACCCGAAGAGCCCCTTGTAGGCGCGCACCAGCCGCCGCGCCGCGCCGCCCTCGGCGAGCACGTAGCCGGCCACGGTGAGGAGCGGGATGGCGGGGAGGGTGGGGTTGGTGACGAGCCGCAGGGTCTCGGTCGGCACCGCCGCGATGGGCGTCCCGTCCTTGAAGAAGAGCGCCATGGCGAGGCCGGCCATGGCCACGAAGACCGGCGCGCCGAGCAGGAAGGCGACGAGCAGCGCCAGCCCGTAGACCCAGGCCAGCGGGTGGGGCGAGGCGGTGAGCGCCCCGGCGTGGGCCGCGACGAAGGCGGCGAGCGCCGAGACCGCGCGGCCGAGCGGGCCGAAAGCGGAGAGCGGGAAGTCGTCCGGCGTGGCGTGGACCGCCTCGCCGAGCAGCATCACCGCGGCGATGGCGGCGAAGGCGAGCGCGCGGGCGAGCCCGGCGCGGCGGCCCTCGCCGGCGCGCCAGGCGAAGCGGAGCGCCATCAGCGCAGCCCCCACCGGCACCACCAGCTCGCTCCACCAGAAGGGGACGCCGAAGGTGAGGGTGCGGGCGCTGGCGCGCTCCTGGTTCACCAGGATGGCCGCCGCCAGCGCGAGCAGCGCGCAGACCACGGCGGCCACGGTGTTGCCGGCGAAGCGGGCGGCGCGCCGCGGCCAGCCGGCCGGGATGGCCTCGGCCGTCGAGAGGGCGAGGTGCTTGCCGGCGGCGCTCGCGAGGAGCGCGCCGAGGAAGCCCACCCAGAGGGTGAGGTGCTGCACCAGCACGGCCGAGCCGGGGATGCCGCGCCCGAGGAGGCGGCGCGACAGGGTCTCGCCCGCGGGGAGCGCCACCATCGCGAGGAGCAGGATCGAGACCGCGCCCCGTTCGAGCCAGGTGCCCGGGCGCGGCGGGACGGCGTCCGCGGAAGGCGCGGAGGAGGGCACGGCGTCGGTGTCGGTGGAGGAGGAGCTCACGAACGCGATTGACCCCTGAAACAGGGGAACCTATGACTAGCACGAACCGAAAGCGAGGAGAGGTGAGGAGATCGTGAAGCACATCGCCACCGCAGTCGCGGCCGCCTGGCTCCTCTCGCTCACCGCCTGCTCCACCGCCGCCTCCAAGGTGATGGCCAGCGCGCTGTCGGCCGGCGGCCCCAACTCGCGCGCCTTCTCCTCCGACGACGACCCGGAGCTGGTGAAGGACGCGGTCCCCTTCGGCCTCAAGACCATGGAGAGCGTGCTCGAGGAGCAACCCCGGCACGTGGGGCTCCTCACCGCGCTCACCGGCGGCTTCACCCAGTACGCCTACGCCTTCGTGCAGGCCGACGCCGACGCCGCCGAGCTCGAGGGCAAGACCGCGGCCGCGCGCGCCGGCCGCGACCGGGCCCGCAAGCTCTACCTGCGGGCGCGCGACTACGGGCTGCGGGGGCTCGACGCGCGCCACGAGGGGATGGCGGCGAAGCTCCGCAGCATGAGGGACCTGCCGGCCGCGCTGCGCGACGCCGAGCTGGAGGACGTGCCGCTCCTCTACTGGACGGCCGCGTCCTGGGCCCTCGCCATCTCCAACGGCAAGGAGCAGATGGACCTGGTCGCCGAGCTGCCTGCGCCGGAGGCGCTCGCGGAGCGGGCGCTGGCGCTGGACGAGAGCTGGAGCCAGGGCGCGCTGCACGAGTTCTTCGTCTCCTTCGACGCGGCCCGGGGCGCCGCGTCGGGCGGGGGCCCTAAGGCGGCCCGCGCCCACCTCGACCGCGCCCAGGCGCTGAGCCACGGCAAGAAGCTGGGCGGCCTGGTGGCGTACGCCGAGGGGGTCAGCGTGCAGGCCCAGGACAAGCGCGAGTTCGAGCAACTGCTCAAGCGGGTGGTCGACTTCGAGGCCGACGACGCGCCCGACTTCCGGCTCGCCAACCTCATCGCCCAGAAGCGGGCGAAGCTGCTGCTGGCCCACGAGGACGACCTCTTCCCCTGAGCCCGGCGCCGCCCCCGGACCCACCTTTACCGGCATCATCGAACGACGCTGCACGGAGACCGCCGTGAGAAAGCTCTTGCTCGCCCTCTGCCTCGCCGCCTTCGCCACCACCGCTCGCGCGGACGAGGTGGTCATCAAGCTCGCCACCCTGGCCCCTCAGGGCTCCACCTGGCACAACCTGCTCAAGGAGCTGGCGGAGCGCTGGAGCCAGGTCTCGGGCGGCAAGGTGAAGCTCAAGATCTACGCCGGCGGCACGCAGGGCTCCGAGGGCGACATGGTCCGCAAGATGAGCGTGGGCCAGCTGCAGGCCGCCTCCATCAGCGCGGTGGGCATGCACGACGTGGTGAAGGAGCCGCAGGCCCTCTCGGTGCCCGGCATGATCGACAGCCAGGCCGAGTTCCAGGCGGTCTTCCCCAAGGTGGAGCCGCGCCTCGACCAGCTCCTCGACCAGCACGGCTACGTGGCGCTGCAGTGGGCGCAGATCGGCTTCATCAAGTTCTTCTGCTCGAAGCCGTACCGGACGCCGGCCGAGATGAGCGACGCCAAGATGTTCGCGTGGGACGGCGACCCCGCCAGCGTCGAGGCCTGGAAGGCGGCCGGCTTCCGGCCGGTGGTGCTCTCCAGCACCGACATGGTCCCCTCGCTCCAGACCGGGATGATCAACTGCATCGCCAACGTGCCCCAGTACGTGCTGGCGGCGCGCCTGCACGACAAGGCGCCCGACATGATCGACGTGAACTGGGGCTACCTGATCGGCGCCACGCTGATCCGCAAGGACGCCTGGAACAAGGTGCCGGCCGACCTCCGCCCCAAGCTCCTGGCCGCGGCGCGCGAGCTCGGGCTGCGGGTCGACGCCGAGGTCAAGAAGCAGAACGACCAGGCGGTGACGGCGATGACGCGGCAGGGGCTCAACGTGCTCAAGCCCGACCCCGCGCCGTGGCGGGCCGCCGCCGAGAAGGCCTGGCCGGTGGTGCGGGGCAAGGTCATCCCGGCCCCCTTCTTCGACGAGGTGAAGCGCGCGCGGGATCAGTACCGGGCGGCGCACAAGTAGCCGGGGCATGCCGCGCCCCCTCCCCGGCCCTTCCCCGCTTCGCGGGAGAGGGAGAGGCCGCGAGGTCCTCGCGTCGCGCCTCCGGCCGCTCGCGCTCGCGGTCCTCTCGCTGGCCGTCGCCGCGGCCGCCCCGGCCCGCGCCGACCTCCCCAGGGTGCTGCGCGTCTCCGCCATCCCCGACGAGGCGCCCACCGAGCTCGCGCGCAAGTTCAAGCCGCTCGGGGACTACCTCGAGAAGGCGCTCGGCATGCCGGTGAAGTTCCAGCCGGTCACCGACTACGCCGCCACGGTGGAGGGGCTCGCGGGCGGCCACCTCGACCTGGTCTGGTTCGGAGGCTTCACCTTCGTGCAGGCGCGCCGCCGCACCGGGGACGCCATCCCGCTGGTGCAGCGCGCCGAGGACGCCACCTTCCACGCGAAGTTCATCACCGCCGCCGGTTCGCCCATCCGGACGCTCGCCGACCTCAAGGGCCGGAGCTTCGCCTTCGGCAGCGTCAGCTCCACCTCCGGCAGCCTCATGCCCCGCTACTGGCTGCTCCAGGCCGGCGTGAACCCCGAGCGGGACCTGGCCCACGTCGCCTACAGCGGCGCGCACGACGTGACGGCGAGGTGGGTCGAGTCGGGCAAGGTGGAGGCCGGCGCGGTCAACGAGTCGGTCTGGCAGAAGCTGGTGGACGAGAAGCGTGTGGACCCCTCGAAGGTGCGCGTCTTCTACACGACGCCGCCGTTCCACGACTACAACTGGACGGTCCGCGGCCGGCTCGACCCGGCGCTGGTGCGGAAGATCAGGGACGCCTTCCTGGCGCTCGATCCGAAGGATCCGTTGCAGAAGGCGATCCTCGACCTGCAGCGCGCCTCCCGCTTCGTCGAGACGCGGCCGGAGAACTACCGCGAGATCGAGGAGGCGGCGCAGTCGGCCGGGCTGCTCAAGGGTGGGTCGACGCCCGCGAGGTGAAGCTCGCGCCGAGCCGCTCGCGCAGCAAGCCCGAGGCGAGGTCCACCAGCGTGACCAGCGCCAGCACCGCCAGCACCAGGGTGGCCGTGCGGTGGTCGTCGAAGAGCCCCATCGAGACGTGGAGGGCCCGCCCGAGCCCGCCGGCGCCCACCACCCCCAGCACCGCCGAGGCGCGGATGTTCACCTCCCAGCGGTAGAGCGTGTAGGCGAGGAGCTGCGGCCAGGCCTGCGGCAGCGCGCCCAGCACCGCCGCGGCGAAGGGAGTGGCGCCGGCCTGCCGCAGCGCCCGCACCGGTCCGGGGGGCACCTCCTCCAGCACCTCGGCGTAGAGCCGGCCCAGCACCCCGCCGGTGTGGACCCCGAGCGCGAGGGCCCCGGCGAAGGGACCGAGCCCCACCGCCAGCACGAAGAAGAGCGCCCAGAGCAGCTCGGGCAGCGTGCGCGCGAAGGCGAGCCCCGCGCGGGCGAGGCCGGCGAGGAGGAGCGCGAGCGCGCGGCCGGGCCAGGCGTCGCGCTCGCCCCCCGCGGCGCGGAGCCGGTGCGCGGCCGCGAGCGCCAGCGCGAGGCCCCCGGCGGCGCCGAGCGCGGTGCCGAGCACGCTCAGCGCCAGCGTCTCCACGCAGGCCGGCAGCACCTCGGCGCGCAGGGCGGCGAGGCCGAGGTCGGGCGGCCAGAGCCCGCGCAGGAACTGGAGCGCGCCAGCGCGGGCCTCGGCGCCCGCGAGCGCCGCGGGGGAGAGGTCGAGGAGCCACGCCGAGAGCGCCACCGCGGCGGCGACGGCCAGCGCCTCCGCCGCGGTGCGCAGGAGGCCGGCCGCGCCCTCCGGCAGGAGCGAGCGGCGGCGCTCCAGCCGGCCCCGGAGCCAGACCGAGGCGAGGTCCACCCCGCCCACGAGCACCAGCAAGAGCAGCACCTCGGTGGCCACCTCGTCGGGCCGGAGCAGCTTGAGCGAGAGCTCGATCTGCTGCCCGAGGCCGCCCGCGCCGACGATCCCCAGCACCGCCGAGGTGCGCAGGGCGCAGTCGAAGCGGTAGAGCGCGTAGGAGAGGAGCACCGGGCGCGCCGGAGGGAAGAGGCCGAAGAGGAAGGCGCGCGCCGGGCTCGCGCCGGCCTCCGCCAGGGCGGCGGCCGCCTGGCGTGGGGTGGCGTCGAGGATCTCGGCGAACACCTTCCCGATCACCCCGGCGTAGGCGAGGCCCACCGCGAGCACCCCCGGCGCCGGGCCGATGCCGACGGCGCGCACGAAGAGGAGCGCCCAGATCACCTCCGGGATGGAGCGCAGCAGCGCCAAGAGCCCGCGGGCGGCGAGCTGCAGCGCCCGGCGCCCCTTCCCGGCGCGGCCGCCGAGGGCGGCGCTCACCTGCGGCGAGGTGGCGAGGAGCGCCAGCGGCGCGCCCAGCGCGAGCGCGAGCGCCATGCCGCAGGCGGCGATGGCCACCGTCTCCGCGAGCGGCCGGCCGAGGCTCAGCAGGAAGTCGCGCGACGACGCCGGCGGCCAGAAGCCGCGGGCGAAGTCGGCGAAGGAGGCGCGGGCCGCCGGCGCGAAGAGCGCGGCGAGATCCCCCTCCGAGAGGCGCCAGGCGAGGGCCAGCGCCAGGAGGAGGCCCAGCCCGGGGAGCCGGAGGAGGAAGGGGCGCGGCGGCACGGCCGCGCGGGTCCCGCTCACGTGGCCTCCGGCGCCGCGACCTCCGGGGCGGCCTCCGGCCCGGTGCGGTAGAGGCGCTCCAGGTCGGCGGCGGACACCTCGCCCCGGCGCCGGTCGAAGAGCACGCGCCCCGCGCGCAGCGCCACCACCCGCGGGAAGAAAGGCAGGACCGGCTCGAGCCGGTGGGTGGAGAGGAGCAACGTCCGGCCGCGCGCGGCCTCGAGCAGGAGCTCCAGCACCTCGGCCGACCGGGTCGGGTCGACCGAGGCGAGCGGCTCGTCGGCCACCACCAGCTCGGGCGCCTGGTAGAGGACCCGCGCCACGGCCACCCGCTGCTGCTCGCCGCCGGAGAGCCGGTCCACCCGCTCGAAGAGCTTGGCGCCGAGGCCCACCTGGTCGAGGAGCGCCCCCACCTCCTCGCGGTCGCGGCGGCGCCAGACGGCGAGCGCCGTGGCGAGGGCCGAGCGGACGCCGAGCCGCCCCATGAGCACGTTCTCGAGCGCGCTCGCCTGGGCGACGAGGTGAGATCGCTGGTGCACGGTGCCCACCCGCGCCCGCAGCCGCCGCAGCGCCGGGGCCGAGAGCCGCGCCGGGTCCTGTCCCAGCACGCGCACCGAGCCCGCCGTGGGGGCGAGCGAGGCGTTGGCGAGGCCGAGCAGGGTGGACTTGCCGGCGCCGGAGGGGCCGATCACCGCGACGTGCTCGCCGGGAGACAGGGAGAGCCGCACGCCCGCCAGCGCGGCGAAGGCGCCGTAGCTCCGGCCGGCGGCGTCGAAGGCGAGCGCCTCGGGCGCGGGTGGGGCGGCGACGGCGGCGACGGACATGGACCTCCTGGGGTGCGGGTGAAATACCGGCGGCGGCCGCGGGACGCAAGACGGCAGGCGCGGGAGCCGGGCGACACGACCGGCCGGCGCTTAAGGAGAGAGCACATGGCCAGCTTCCGACCCGACGTGAGGGAGTCCGAGGTGACGCCGGAGCGGCTGTACCTGCGCCGGCGGGAGTTCCTGGCGCTGGGGGCCGCCGGGGCCATCGGCGCGCTCCTGCCGCGCGCGGCGCGGGCCGCCGCGGCGTCGGAGCCGTCCGGCGCGGCGCTGCCGGTCGGGAAGAAGGCCGACCTCGCCGGCGGGGAGCAGCCGACGCCGTGGCGAGACGTCACCACCTACAACAACTTCTACGAGCTCGGAGTCGACAAGGAGGACCCCTCACGCAACGCCGGCTCGCTGCGCCCGCGCCCGTGGACGGTGCAGGTGGACGGCGAGGTGAAGCGGCCGCAGACCCTCGACGTCGACGCGCTCGTGAAGCTCTTACCGGTGGAGGAGCGGATCTACCGGATGCGCTGCGTCGAGGCCTGGTCGATGGTGATCCCCTGGGACGGCATCCCGCTCGCCGACTTCGTGAAGCGCATGGAGCCGACCTCGAAGGCGAAGTACGTGAAGTTCACCACGCTCGAGGATCCGGCGCAGCTCCCCGGCCAGCGGCGCCACGTCCTCGAGTGGCCCTACGTGGAGGGGCTGCGGATCGACGAGGCGATGAACCCGCTGGCGCTCCTCGCGGTGGGCCTCTACGGCCGGGTGCTCCCGAACCAGAACGGCGCGCCACTCCGGCTCGTCACCCCGTGGAAGTACGGCTTCAAGGGCGCCAAGTCGATCGTCCGCATCACCTTCACCGAGGAGCAGCCGCGCACCACCTGGAACCTGGCGGCGCCCGACGAGTACGGGTTCTACGCCAACGTGAACCCGGCGGTGGACCACCCGCGCTGGAGCCAGGCCCGGGAGCGGCGCATCGGCGAGTTCTTCCGCCGCAAGACGCTCCCCTTCAACGGCTACGGCGATCAGGTGGCGCAGCTCTACGCCGGCCTCGACCCGAGGAAGCTCTACTGATGGGCGCGCCCACGCCGGCCACCCCGGCTCCGGCGGCCGAGCCGCGGGCCGCGCGGAGGAAGCAGGGCGCCTGGCCCTGGCTGGTGCCGCTGGCCTGGGCGGCGGGGCTCCTCCCGCTCGCGAAGCTCGTCTACGACGGCGTGCTCACGCCGGGGCTGGGCGCGAACCCCATCGAGAAGGCGCTCAACCGGCTCGGGTTCTGGACCCTCACCTTCCTGACCCTGTCGCTCGTCCCCACCCCCGCCAAGGCCTTCCTCGGCCTCTCCTGGCCTGTGCGGATCCGCCGGGCCCTCGGGCTGCTCGCCTTCCTGTACGCCTGCCTGCACTTCACCACCTACGTCGCCGTCGACCAGTTCTTCGACTGGCAGGTGATCGGGGCCGACCTGACGAAGCGCCCTTTCATCATCGTGGGCTTCGCCACGCTCCTGGTCCTCGTCCCCCTTGCGCTCACCTCCACCGACGCCATGGTGCGGCGGCTCGGTTACCTGCGCTGGAAGCAGCTGCACCGGCTCGCGTACGCTGCCGGCGCCCTGGCCATCGTCCACTTCCTCTGGCGCGTGAAGCGGGACCACACCCGACCGCTCCTGTTCGGCGCGGCCATCGGGACGCTCTTCGCCCTCCGCGGCCTCGAGGCCCTGCGCCGCCGCGCCAGGCGCCGGCCTCCGGTCGTTGCCTCGACGGGGCCAAGCCTGTCGGGGCGTGACGCAAAGCCGGATTGACACCCGCCGAGGCTGGGCGATAACCCAACCACGATGGTCTCTACGAATGGGGGCGGAACCACCTCGTCCGGTTTCGGGCGCGTCCCGCCGCCGAGGGTCGCGCTGCCGAAGAAGGGCGTGCTGCTGGGCGTCGCCTGGAGCGGCGCCCAGGGGGCGGGCAACCAGATCATGGCCGCCAAGGTGGACCTCTCGGCCACCAGGGCCAAGCTGTCCCAGGTCTGGCGCCCCTTCACCGACGCGCCCGGCCGGCGCGACGTGCTGCAGCGGCTCCCGGAGTGGATCGCCGAGACCTCGCGCTGGGCCGAGGGGAAGCTGGTGGTCGGGCTCGACTTCCCCTTCAGCCTCTCCGAGACCCACCTGCGCCAGCTCAACCTGCTGCGGCAGGCGCTGCGCGGGCCGGCGGCGCTCGGCAAGGCGGTCGAGGAGCGCTTCCTGCCGCAGGGCGTCGACTTCAGCGAGGCGGCCGAGGTGTTCCGCGACCAGCTCGGCAAGGAGCGCATCCGGCTCACCGACTGCTACCGCGCCACCCCCAACGCCCCCACCAGCCAGAAGCTGTACCGCAACACCTTCTTCGGCCTGGTGGCGCTGGCGCGGCTGGGCGAGGTCGTGAACTTCGTCCCCTGGGACCCGCCCGAGGCCGGACAGCCGTCGGCGGTGGAGGTCTGCCCGGTCCACGTGGCGCGCGTGCTCACCGGCGCCTGCGCCTACGCCGACGACCCGCGAGACGGGGTGAACCGCTCCAACCTCCGCGCGGTGCTGCTGCGCACGCTCCGCACCTCGTCCAAGCTCGAGTTCGACATGGAGACGGCGGCGAGCATCGTCGAGGACGAGCGCGCCGACGGGCTGCGGGCGGTGCTGGCGGCGGTGGGCGCCGGCGCGGCGGCGGCGGCCGACTTCGAGGGCGTGCCCGCCAACGTGCCGCGGAGCGAGGGCTGGATCTACTCTGTGCGCGAGGAACCGTGGCGCGACGCGTAGCGGGGGAAGCAAAGGTCCTCGCCGCGCTCGAAGCCGTCCACGCGGACATCCGCGCCCTCGCCATGCCCGGGTTCATGGGGCCGGCGGTGCACGGGCCGCCGGTGGCGAGCCGCATCTTCCTCATCGGCCAGGCGCCCGGCCCGCACGAGGCGGCGCTGGGGCGCCCCTTCGCCTGGACCGCCGGCAAGACGCTCTTCCGCTGGCTGGAGCGGGCCACCGGCGCGGGCGAGGAGGAGGTCCGGGCGCGGGTCTACATCGCCGCGGTGGTGCGCTGCTTTCCCGGCAAGGCCAAGGGGGGCGGCGACCGGGTGCCGAGCCCGGAGGAGATCGCCGCCTCGCGGGGCTTCATCGAGCGCGAGATCGACATCCTCCGCCCCGGGCTGGTGGTGCCGGTGGGGCGCCTCGCCATCGAGCAGGTGCTCGGGCGCAAGCCGCCCCTCGAGGACGTGGTCGGCAGGAAGCTCCGGCTCCACTATCACGGCGTGGAGAGCGACGTGATCTGCCTGCCGCACCCGAGCGGCGCCTCGACCTGGTTCAAGATGGAGCCGGGCAAGACGCTGCTGGAGAAGGCGCTCGGGCTGCTGGCGCGTCACCCTGAGGTGCGCCGCACCTTCGCGCGCGCCGGGAGGAACGGAGCCTGAGCCGCCGACTCGCGCCGGCCCTGGTGCTCGCCGCCGCGCTCGCCGCCTGCGCGCACGGGCGGCCGGCCGGCGAGGGGCCGGTGGAGGTCGGGCTGGCGAGCTTCTATGGCCGCGAGCTCCAGGGCCGGCGCACCGCCAGCGGCGAGCGCTACGACCCCCGCGGCCTCACCTGCGCCAGCCGGACCTTCCCCATCGGCAGCCGGGTCAGGGTCACCGACCTCGACACCGGCCGGAGCGTGGAGGCCACGGTCAACGATCGCGGGCCGTGGGTGAAGGGGAGGGTGGTCGACCTCTCGGTCGGCGCCGCTCGCGCGCTCGGCATCCTCGAGCGCGGGGTGGCGCGGGTGCGGGTGGAGCGGGCGGACTGAGGCGTCCCGCGGGGACGGCAAGCGCGCCCGGGCTGCGCGGTTGTCCCCCGGGCCGCGCCCTGGTAGGAAGCGTGCTACGTTTTCGTAACAGCGGCATACGCCTGCACCCGTGATGCGCGACGCCCCTCGGCTCTCTCCCTCCGCCGCCCTCCTCCTCGCCTTGCTCGCCTCCGCCGCGCCGGCCCGCGCCGGCGAAGCGGTCCCGGCCGACGCCGGGGACGGGCAGGAGCCGGTCGAGCTCCCGGAGGTGGTGGTGGTCACGCACCGCGAGGACCGGGTCGGCGCTCCCGACGCCGCCAGCGCCGGCACGGTCACCGCCCGGCTCGTCGAGGACCGGCCGCTATCCCGCTCGGGCGAGGTGCTGGAGCTGGTCCCCGGGCTGGTGGTCACGCAGCACAGCGGCGCCGGCAAGGCCAACCAGTACTTCCTGCGCGGCTTCAACCTCGACCACGGCACCGACTTCGCGACCACCCTCGACGGCGTCCCGCTCAACCTGCGCACCCACGCGCACGGCCAGGGCTACACCGACCTCAACCTCCTCATCCCGGAGCTGGTGGACCGCATCGACTACTTCAAGGGTCCCTACTTCGCCTCCAAGGGCGACTTCGCCTCCGCCGGCGCGGCCGACCTCCACTATGCGGAGGCGCTGCCGGGCAGCCTGCTCCAGGTCGCGGGCGGCACGTTCGGCTTCGCCCGCGCCCTGGCGGCCGGGTCGCCCGAGCTCGCCGGCGGCCGGCTGCTCTACGCGCTCGAGGTGCAGCACGAGGACGGCCCGTGGCTCCACCCCGACGACTACCGGCGCGTGAACGGCGTGCTGCGCTACACCCGGCCCCTCGGCGCGGCGAAGCTGACGGTCGAGGCGCTGGCCTACGCCGGCCGCTGGAGCTCCACCGACCAGATCCCGCTGCGCGCGGTGCGCTCCGGTGTGCTCGACCGGTTCGGCGCCGTCGACCCGACCGACGGCGGCTCCTCTCGGCGCTACGGCCTCTCGGCCAGCCTGGAGCGGCCGCTCGGCGGCGGCGTGCTCCGCGCCTCGGCCTACGCCGTCCGCTACGACCTGCACCTCTTCTCCGACTTCACCTACTTCCTCGACGACCCGGTCCACGGCGACCAGTTCGAGCAGGCCGACGGGCGCTGGTACTACGGCGACTCCGGCAGCTTTGGCTGGCAGGGCCGCCTCGCCGGGCTCGCCACCCGGGCAGAGGCCGGCTGGGAGGCGCGGGTGGACCGGATCGATCCGGTGGGCCTCTACCGCACCGAGGCCCGGCGTCGGCTCTCCACCATCCGCCAGGACGCGGTGAAGGAGTCGAGCGGCGCGCTCTACGCCCAGCTCGGCGTCGCCTGGACGCCCTGGCTGCGGACCGTGGCCGGGCTGCGCGGGGACGGCTACCTCTTCGACGTGGCGAGCAGCGACCCGCGCAACTCCGGCAGCGCCAGCGCGGGCCGCCTCTCCCCGAAGGGCACGCTGGTCCTCGGGCCGTGGGCGGCGACGGAGCTCTTCGCCGACTGGGGCCAGGGCTTCCACTCGAACGACGCCCGCGGCGTCACCACCACCGTGGACCCGGTCTCCGGCGCCCCGCTCTCGCCGGTGACGCCGCTGGTCGGGACGCGCGGCGGCGAGCTGGGCGTCCGCACCGAGGCCATCCCGGGCTTGCAGGCCTCGCTGGCGCTCTGGCGGCTCGACCGCGACTCGGAGCTGCTCTTCACCGGCGACGCCGGCACCACCGAGCCCTCTCGGCCGTCGCGGCGGGAGGGGATCGAGGGGAGCGCGCAGTGGGCGCCCTGGCCGTGGCTCCTCCTCGACCTCGACGTGGCCTGGTCGCGGGCGCGCTTCACCGACACCTCCCCGGTGGGCGACCACGTCCCCGGCGCCATCGAGACCGCCGTCTCCGCCGGCGCGTCGCTGCGCGACCTCGGCCCCTGGTCGGCCTCGCTCTTCCTGCGGTACTTCGGGCCGCGGCCGCTGGTCGAGGACGACGGCGTCCGCTCCTCCGCCTCCACCACCCTGAACGCCCAGGTCGGCTGGAGGGCGGCCCGGTCGCTGCGGCTCGCGCTCGAGGTCTTCAACCTGCTCGACCGGCGCGCCGAGGACGTCTCCTACTTCTACGCCTCGCGCCTGCCGGGAGAGCCGGCCGCCGGCGTGGGCGACGTCCACCTCCACCCGGCCGAGGGGCGGAGCTTCCGGGCGACCGCGGCCTGGACCTTCTGAGGGTCGCGCCCGCGCCGAGGCTTCCTCCCCGCGGTTGGTCCGCGAGCGGGACCGCTCGTCGCGCGTTGCCTCCGGCCGCGCCGGCTGCTACCCATGGCGGGAGGAGGCATCCCGCATGCTGGAGCGCATCGGCATCTCGCTCGAGGACGACCTGCTGGCGCGGTTCGACCGGCTCATCGCCGAGAAGGGCTACGAGAACCGGTCGGAGGCGATCCGCGACCTCATCCGCGAGCAGCTGGTCGCCCGCGGCTGGACCGAGGCGCGCGGGGACGAGCAGCGGGTGGCGGTGGTGACGCTGGTGTACGGCCACGACTCCTCGAGCCTGGCGCAGAAGCTCACCCACATCCAGCACGAGAACCACCTCGCGGTGGTGTCGGCGCTCCACGTGCACATGGACGAGCACAACTGCCTCGAGGTGCTGGTGCTGCGAGGCAAGGCGCGCGAGATCCTGCGGATGGGCGAGAGCCTGGTGAGCACCAAGGGCGTGAAGTACGGGCGCGTGGTGCCGGCCACCACCGGGGAGGAGCTGCGGTAGCTACCCGCCGTGCGGGTGCCGGTGCTTGAGGATGTGCGGCGTCTCCAGGCGGTGGGCCGCCATGAGCGCCTCGTCGCCCAGCACCGACGCCGTCGGGCCGTCGGCGACCACCCGGCCGTCGTCCAGCACCGCCACCCGCGAGCAGAGCTCCACCACCAGCTCGAGGTCGTGGGTGATGACCAGCAGGCTCTGCTCCAGCCGCGCCAGGCGCTCGAGGAGCTGCCGGCGCGCCCAGGGGTCGAGGAACGCGGTCGGCTCGTCGAGCACCAGCAGCCGCGGCCGGCTCACCAGCGCGCCGGCCAGGGTGACGAGCCGCTTCTCCCCCGAGGAGAGGTGCCCCGGGAAGCGGCGCGCGAGCCGGGCGATCCCCAGCTCCTCCAGCAGCGCCAGCGCCCGCCGCTCCGCCTCGGCGGGCGGCGCGCCGGCGGCGAGCGGGGCGAAGGCCACGTCCTCGAGCACCGTCGGCATGAAGAGCTGGTCGTCGGGGTCGTTGAAGAGGAAGCCGGTCCGGCTCCGGATCTCGGGCAGGGAGGCGGGGCCGAGCGGCAGGCCGGCCACCGCCGCCTCGCCGGCGCTCGGTTCGGCGAGGCCGGCCAGGAGCGAGATGAGGGTGGTCTTGCCGGCGCCGTTCGGGCCCACCAGGCCGAGCCGCTCCCCCTCCCCGAGCCGGAGCGTCACCTCGCGGAGCGCGTCGGTGCCGTCGGGGTAGCGGTAGGCGAGCCGCTCCAGCGAGAGCGCGTCGGTCATGCGCCCCTCGCCAGGAAGGCCTCGCCCGCCCAGCGCGCCAGCGGCAGGACTCGCGCCGCTGCGCAGAAGCCGACGCCGGCCGCGAGGAAGAGCGCATCGGCGGTTCCGAAGCGCGCCGCCGCCAGCGTTGGCAGCTCCCCCTGGAAGCCGCGCACCTGCATGCAGCGGTGGACGCGGTCGCCGCGCTCCCAGGTGCGGTGCAGCAGCATCGAGAGCATGCCCCGGGCGGTGGCGAAGCGCGGCAGCCGGCGGCCGGGCTCGCGCAGCAGCCGCGCCGCGGAGAGTCGCTCGCCCTCGGCGACGAGGAGGAAGAGGTAGCGGTAGAGCATCTGGACCTGCACGGTGAGCGCGGCCGGGCTGCCGAGCCGGCGCAGGCCGGCGGCGAGCCGCGGCATGGGGGTGGTGGCGACGAGCAGCAGGAGGGTGCTCGTGCAGAGCGCGAAGCGCAGCAGGATGGAGGCGAAGGAGAGCAGGCCGCCGCTCACCGCCACGCCGGCGACGCGGGCCGCCACCCGGGTGTCGAGGAACGGGTTGGCGAGGCCGACCAGGATCGCGAAGGGGCTCGCCGCCAGCACCAGCCCAAGCACCGGCCGGAGCGGCACTCGGCCGAAGGCGGCGAGCGCGGCGGGGACCAGGAAGAAGGGCAGCAGGCCGGCCAGCTCGTACCGGGGGAAGGAGGAGACGCCGAGGACGAAGGCGGCGCAGACGAGCAGCTTGGCGCGCGCGTCCCGCCGGTGGAGCGGGCTGTCGGCGTATCCGAGGCGGTCGAGCGCGCGCGCGGCGACCAGGCTCACCGGGCGCTCCGGCCAGGGCCGCGGCCGCGCCGGGAGAGCGCCGCCCCCCCGGCCACCAGCCCGGCGGTGGCGAGCAGCCCGAGCGCGCCGGCGAGCGAGGTGTCGAGCTTCGCGGGTGGAGCGGCGGCGTCGCGGCGGCCGGGGAGGGCGTAGTCGGGCATGAGCGCGGTGAAGCGCTGCACCGCGCGCAACACCTCGTGGGCCCGCCCCGGCGCCGTCGGGAGCGCCGCGCCGGCGCGGGCGAGCGACCACTCCAGCCCGTCGGGCCGGGTCGAGGCGAACCAGGCCCCGGCGCAGCCCAGGAAGACCGCCAGCGCGAGCACCGTCGGGGCGAGCGGCAGCCGCTCCGGCGCCGCACCCTCCGGCGCGGGGCGCAGCGCGCCCATGCGCGCGGCGAAGCGGATCATGGCCGCGGTCGCCAGCCCCTCGACGACGCCGATGGGGAGGTGGATGCCGAGCATGAGCGCGGCGAAGCGCGAGAAGGGGAGGTCCGCCCGTCCCGACAGCTGGGTCTCGACCATCACCCCGAACGCCCCCAGCTCCGCAGCCAGCACCGCTGGCACCAGGCAGGCGAGGGTGAGCCGGAGCGTGCCCGGGCGATCCCCGGCCAGCCGCCGGTAGAGCGGCAGCCCGAGCAGCGCCGGCCAGAGCCCCATGTTGAAGAGGTTGCACCCGAGCGCCAGCAGCCCGCCGTCGGCGAAGAAGAAGGCCTGCACCAGCAGCACCGAAGCGATGACCAGGAGCCCCGCCTCGGGCCCGAGCAGGATCGAGAGCAGCAGACCGCCGGCGAGGTGTCCGCTCGAGCCGGTCCCCGGGATGGCGAAGTTCACCATCTGGGCGGCGAAGACGAACGCCCCCAGCACGCCCATCAGCGGCACCTTGCGCTGGTAGTCGGGCCGCCGGGAGAGCTGGCGCGCCGCCCCGGTCAGGAGCGCGCCCGCCCCCGCGTCGAGGGCGAGCCCGACGGCGGGCGAGAGCAGGGCGTCGGCCATGTGCATGGGGTGGGGTCCGCCGCGCGGGGGCGCGTAGCACGAGTGCCGATGTCGTATGCCCGGCCGCGGTCCGAGTCAAGGACGCCGCGGCTTCTCAGGCCGCGGCGGCCCGCTGCCCGTTCTCCCGCAGCGACCGGATGACCTGGGCGTAGTCCTTGGCGCCGAAGATCGCCGAGCCGGCGACGAAGACGTTGGCCCCCGCCGCCGCCACCTCGGCGATGGTGTCCGGCTTCACCCCGCCGTCCACCTCGATGTCGAGCGCCTGGCCGCGCGCGTCGGCGAGGGCCCG
Source organism: Anaeromyxobacteraceae bacterium (assembly GCA_035656915.1). GTDB lineage: Bacteria > Myxococcota > Myxococcia > Myxococcales > Anaeromyxobacteraceae > Anaeromyxobacter_B. The sequence goes on along the minus strand of DASRRJ010000019.1, from coordinate 141,243 downwards.
CAGCCGCCGCACCTTCTCGGTGCAGGCGGAGATGTACTTCTGCCCGCCGAAGCCGGGGTTCACCGTCATGATCAGCACCATCTCGCAGTCGCCCAGCACGTAATCGAGGCAGTCGAGCGGCGTGGACGGGTTGAGCGCGACCGCCGGTTTCGCCCCGGCCGCCCGGATCGCCTGCAGGGTGCGGTGCAGGTGGGGCGAGACCTCGGCGTGTACGCTCACCAGGTCGGCCCCCGCCCGGGCGAAGTCGGCGACGTACCTCTCCGGCTCCACGATCATCAGGTGGCAGTCGATGGGGAGCTTCGTCACCTTCCGCACCGCCTCCACCACCAGGGGCCCGATGGTGATGTTGGGCACGAAGCGGCCGTCCATCACGTCCACGTGGATCACGTCGGCGCCGGCCGCCTCCACGGCGCGCACCTCCTCGGCGAGGCGGCCGAAGTCGGCGGAGAGGATCGAGGGGGCGATGCGGATGGGGAGCGCCATCTCGCAAGGATAAGCGATCGCGCACCGCCCCGTCACCGAGGCTTCACCGAGCCGTCGCGGGGCGCGCCGCCACGGCGTGCTACTCGATGGGCCGTGCTGCTCGCCGGAGATCTCGTCACTTCCCAGCAGAGCGTCCCGGCGGCCATGACGGTGCGCCAGGTCGCCGACCGCTTCTTCCAGGAGCCGGAGCTCGAAGCGGTGGCGCTCCTGGAGGGCGACCGCGCCCGCGGGCTGGTGACCCGGCCCAAGCTGCTGCTCAAGCTCCTGCGCAACTTCGGCTACGAGCTCTTCGCCCGCCGGCCGGTGCTGCGGGTCGCCAACCCCGAGCCGCTGCGGGTCGAGGCGACGGCGCCGCTGGCCGAGGTCGTCGAGCGCGCGCTCTCCCGGCCGCGGGCCGTGGTCTACGACGAGGTGGTGGTGGAGGAGGACGGGCGCTTCCGCGGCCTCATCTCGGTGCGGGACCTGGCGCTCCAGCAGAGCGAGGCCCTGGCGGCGAGCCTGGCGCAGCGGGAGGTGGCCACCGCCCGCGCCGCCGAGCTGGAGCGGGAGGGGGCCATGCGCACCCGCTTCCTCGCCCACGTGACCCACGAGCTCCGCTCGCCGGTGAACGCCATCATCGGCCTGGCCGAGATCGCCCGGCGCGCCAGCGCGAAGGGCCAGGCCGAGGCGGTCGAGGAGCGGCTGGCCCTGCTGGTCTCGAGCGCCGCCGCGCTGCGCGGCATCGTCGGGAACGTGCTCGACCTCTCCAAGATGGACGCCGGCAAGATGGAGCTGGTGCCGGAGCGCTTCGACCTCTCGGCCCTGGCGGCGGAGCTCGGGGCCACCGCCCGGGTGCTCGCCGGACAGAAGCCGGTGGAGGTGGACGTGGAGCTCCCGCCGGAGCCGCTCGTCATCCGCTCCGACCCCCAGAAGGTCCGCCAGATCGTGCTCAACCTGGCCGGCAACGCCGTCAAGTTCACCGACCGCGGCCGGGTGGTGCTGGCGCTCTCGCGGAGCGGAGACGGCGCGGTGCTCGCGGTGCGGGACAGCGGCATCGGCATCCGCCCCGACGATCTCGCCCGGCTCTTCGTCCCGTTCCGCCAGTGCGAGGACGCGAGAGTGCGCCGGCACGAGGGCACCGGCCTCGGCCTCGCCATCGCCAGGAGCATGGCCGAGCTCCTCGGGGGGCAGCTCACCGCCGAGAGCGTCCACGGCCGCGGCAGCGTCTTCACCCTGACCATTCCCCCCATCCCGGAACGGAGCGCCTGAGAATGGCTCGCCAGCAGCAGTCCGTGCTCGTCATCGACGACGACGCCACCCACCTCTACCTCACCCGCACGCTGCTCGAGGACGACGGCATCCAGGTGCACACGCACCAGGGCGCGTTCGGAGCGACGCAGCGCCTCAAGGAGCTGGAGCCGGACCTGGTGCTCCTCGACGTCAACATGCCGGGGCTCTCGGGAGAGGCGCTGGCGCGCATCCTCCAGAGGGCGCAGCAGCGGCGGCCCGCCCGCGGCGCCGAGCCGCGCCCGGTGCCGATCGTGCTCTACTCCTCGAACGACGAGGACACGCTCCGGCAGAGCGTCATCGACCTCGGGCTCAGCGGCTACGTCTGCAAGGGCGACCTGCCCGGCCTGCGGCACCGGGTGCGCACCTTCCTCGGCGCCTCCGCCCCGTAGCGCGCGACCGTCTAACCCCGCCGCCGGTCGCTCTCGAGCGTGCGGCTCACGTGGAGCGCGTCCACCTCGGGCGGCTCAGGCGGCTCGGGCTCGGCGAGGCTGGAGAGGTCGTCGTCCGAGCCGGGGAGGTCCCCGCCCGAGTCGCCGCCCAGCTCGGTGGGGGCGGCGCCCCCCACGTTCGCGGTCGGCACCACCCGGTCCTCGGCGTCGTCGTCGTAGCGAGGGCGCTCGGCCGGCTGGGCGGTGGGCTCTTCCTGCGGGAGGTCGTCTTCGAAGCGGCGGGTTCGTCGGGGCACGAGCCCATCATGTCCACGGCCGCGGCCGCGGCAACGGCCGCCGGCTCAGCGGGGAACGAGCTCGGCGAACAGCCGCTCGTACGCCTGCGCGCTGCGCCCCCAGCTGAAGTCCTGCGCCATCCCCCGGTCCACCAGCCCGGCCCAGGCCCGCCGGTCGCGGAAGACGTCCAGGGCCCGGCGCACCGCGGTGAGGAGGGCGCGGGGGTGGTACTCGCGGAACTTGAAGCCGGTGCCGCTGCGGTAGCCGTCGTAGTCCTCGACGGTGTCCTCGAGGCCGCCGACCGCGCGCACGATGGGCACCGTGCCGTAGCGCAGGCTGTACATCTGGTTGAGACCGCAGGGCTCGAACCGGCTCGGCATGAGGAACGCGTCGGCGCCGGCCTCGATGCGGTGGGCCAGAGGCTCGTCGAAGCCGAGGTGGGCGGCGACCGCGTCGGGCCGCTCGCGCGCGGCGCGGCGGAAGAGGTCCTCGTAGTCGTGCCGGCCGCTCCCGAGCACCGCCAGCTGCACGTCCTGGCGCAACAGGTCGCCGAGCGCCGCCGCCACCAGGTCGAGCCCCTTCTGCTCGGCGAGCCGTCCCACCATCCCGAGGAGCGGCACCTCCGGCCGGACCGGCAGCCCGAGCTCGCGCTGCAGCGCCTCCTTGCAGGCGGCCTTGCCGGCGAGGTCGCCGCGCCGGAAGCGGGCCGGAAGGTGCGGGTCGGTCTCGGGGTTCCACTCCTCGACGTCGATGCCGTTGAGGATGCCGTGCAGGTCCTTGCCGCGGTGGCGCAGCTGCGGATCGAGCCCGTCGCCGTGCTCGGGGGTGACGATCTCCCTCGCGTAGGTGGGCGAGACGGTGGTCACCGCGTCGGCGAAGACCAGCCCGGCCTTGAGGAAGTTGAGCTGGTCGTAGAACTCCATCGCCTCGTGGCGGAAGACCTCCCACGGCAGCCCTACCGCAGGGACCGCCTGCTTCGCGAAGACGCCCTGGTAGGCGAGGTTGTGGACGGTGAGGACGCTGCGGGCGGCCCGCGCCCAGGCGAGCTCCTGCTTCTCGTGGCGCAGCATCCAGGCGCCGAGCGCGCTCTGCCAGTCGTGCAGGTGGACGACGCGGGGCGCGAGCCCGAGCGCCGCCGGCAGGTCGAGCGCGGCGCGGGTGAAGAAGGCGAAGCGGGCCGCGTTGTCGGGGTAGTCGTGGCCGTGCTCCCCGTAGAGCCCCCGCCGGTGTCCGAAGAAGCGCTCGTGGTCGACGAAGTAGACCGGCGCCGGGCCGTCGGCCACGTAGAGCCCGGCCGCCTCGCTGCGGCCGTGGAGGTTGACCTCGAGCCGCCGCAGCCGCCGCTTCACCGGGTCGATCGACCCGTAGCGCGGGGTGACCACCGCCACGCGGTGCCCGCGCGCGGCGAGGGCGCGGGGGAGGGCGCCGGCCACGTCGCCGAGCCCGCCGGTCTTGGACCAGGGCGCCACCTCCGAGGCGATGAAGAGGACGTCCATCGCGGCTAGGTGGAGACCTTGCGCAGGAACTCGGCCGCCTCCTCGGGCGGCACCGGGTTGATGTGGAAGCCGCTGCCCCACTCGAACCCGGCCACCGACTGCGAGAGCGCCGGCATCACCTCGACGTGCCAGTGGTAGCTCGGGCTGGACGGGTCGCGGAGCGGGTTGGAGTGCACCATGAAGTTGTAGGCCGGGTTGCCGCAGGCGGCGCCGATGCGGCGCAGGGTGGCGCGCAGCGCCTGGGCGCAGTAGGCGAGCCGCTCCTTGGGCTCCGCCTCGAAGTTGGACTCGTGGCGCTTGGGCAGGATCCAGGTCTCGAAGGGGCTCCGCGGCGCCCAGGGCGCGAAGGCCACGAACTCCTCGTTCTCGTAAACCAGCCGGCTGCGGTCCTTCCGCTCCTGCCCGACGATGTCGCAGAAGATGCAGCGCTCGCGGTGCTCGAAGTGGCGGCGCGCCCCCTCGATCTCCTCGCTCACCTGCCGTGGGGTGATGGGCAGGGCGATGAGCTGTGAGTGCGAGTGCTCCAGGCTGGCGCCGGCGGCGGCGCCGCTGTTCTTGAAGAGCAGGATGTAGCGGAAGCGCTGGTCGTTGCGGAGGTCGAGGATGCGCGCCTTGTAGGCGAAGAGCACCTCGGTGACGTCCTCGTCGGAGAGGTCGGCCAGGGTCTTGCCGTGGTCCGGCGTCTCCACGATCACCTCGTGGGCGCCGATGCCGTTCATGCGGTCGTAGATCCCCTCCGCCTGCCGCTCCAGCTCCCCCTCGATCATCAGCGCCGGGAAGCGGTTCGGCACCACCCGCACCCGCCAGCCGCCGCCGTTGGCTGCGCCGGCCGGGGCCCGCCCGGCCACGTAGACCTCGCGCGGCGTCTTGTCCTCGCTGCCCGGGCAGAACGGGCAGAGCCCCTTCGACGGCTCCGGGGGATGGTTGGGCTGCTGCGGCCGGTGGGCTCGCTCGGTGGCGATGATCACCCAGCGGCCGACGATCGGGTCCCTGCGCAGTTCGGGCATCTGGAGATCCTCCGCACCCCGCTCGTATCCCGGCGGGGCGCCTTTCTCAAGCGCCGCGCGCCCGCGACGGGGCCTTGATGGTCCAGCCGATGATGGTGGCGGCCAGCATGACCGCCGCGCCGCCCAGGTAGGGCCAGGCCATCGACTGCTTGAAGGTGTAGGTGCCGCTCTCGGGCCCCACGATCCGGCCGATGGCCGCCACCGACTGGCCGAGGCCGAGCGAGCCGCCCTGGGACTCGGCGGCGGCGAGCCGCGAGATGAGGCTGGTCACCGCCGGCTGCGCGAAGCCCTGGCCCACCGCCAGCGGCACGCAGGCCGCGAGCAGCCCGGGCACGCCGCCGGCGTACGGCAGCGACCCCAGCCCCACCACCATCAGGGCGGCCCCGGTGCCGAGCATCGCCACCTCTCCGTAGCGGCGGGAGAGCCGGCCCACGAGCCCGCCCTGCACGATGACCATCACCACGCCGATGAAGCCGAAGACGTAGCCCACCTGCCGGTCGGAGAGGCCGTAGCGGTCGGCGGCGAGCAGCGTGAAGGTGCTCTCCATGGCGCTGAAGGCGAAGACGATGAGGAAGTAGAAGACCAGCAGCCGCGGGAAGCCCGGCCGTCCGAAGGCCTCGCGCAGCTCCTCGAGCCGCCCGGTGGCGCGGGGGTGCGCTCCCGGCGCGCGCTGGTGCGGCTCCGGCAGGATGAAGAACGCGGCCACCCCGTTCAGCAGCGAGAGCGCCGCGGCCCCGAAGAAGGGGGCGCCGAGGTGCAGCCCGGCGAGGAGCCCGCCGATGGGCGGGCCGAGCACGAAGCCGAGGCCAAAGGCGGCGCCGATGATCCCCATGCCGCGGGCGCGGTCCTCGGGCGCGGTCACGTCGGCCACGTAGGCCTGGGCGATGGCGATGTTGGCGGTGGCGGCGCCGGCGAAGAGGCGGGTGAGGAGCAGCGCCAGGAAGGTGCGCGAGAGGCCGCTCAGGAAGAAGGCCACCGCCGAGAGCACGATCGAGGCGAGCAGCACCGGCCGCCGGCCCACCCGGTCGGAGAGCCGGCCCCAGAGCGGCGCGAAGATGAACTGCATGGCCGAGTAGCCGGTGAAGAGCAGGCCGATGTACTCCACCGGCGCGCCCAGCTCCCGGGCGTAGCGGGCCATGAGCGGCATGACCATCCCGAAGCCGAGGAGGTCGATGAAGACGATGATGAAGAGGATGGGGAGCGGGCTGGGTTTCTTCACGCGGGCCCGAATGTAACCCGGAACTCTCCGCGGTGCCGAGCCCCGGGGGCGTCCCGCACCTACACGCGCCAGTGGATGCGCTCGAAGTCCTCGTCCGGCACCTCCACCTCGAGGTGGCCGTAGCGGGGCAGGCGCTCCACCGCCACCCCGCCGCGCAGCACCTGGACGGCGAGCGCCAGCTTCTGGCCGGGCGCGAAGTGGAGGGAGGCGAAGGGCACCGCCAGCTCGAGGATCCGGCCGAAGGCGGCCTGCCCGAGCTGGCCCTCGCGCCAGCGGCCGTCGAAGGGGCCGCCGTCGAGCAGCGCGAACTCGACCCGCTCCTGCCGGCCGGCGCAGGCCAGCTCAAGCCGCACCGCCGTCGCCACCTCGCGCGCGCGCTCCGGCGACTCGGCCGGGTCGAGCCGGAGGTAAAGGTGGGCGAGGTCGAAGCCGAAGTGGAGCACGTTGAACGCCTGCGCGCCGCCGAACATCGAGCCGCGGTGCTGGCCAGGGCGGTAGAGCCCGGCCCCCTGCCACTCGAAGTAGGTGGTCTCCTTGCCGTCGAGGCGCGGCGAGAGGAGCAGGGTCGGCTCGCGCAGCGGCTTGAGCTCGGCGGCGGCCGACGGGCCGACCCGCTTGATGGGCTCGAGCGCCTCGGGCGGCGGGAGGGCGCCGATGAGGTGGCTCGCGGCGATGATGTGGCCGCGGAAGAGGGCGTCGAACTCGGCGGCGAGCTCGGTGGTGAAGTCCTCGCCGTACCACCAGTACCAGTCGGAGCCTTCGGCGGCGTAGAGGTGGTGGCGGGCGCGGTCGAGCCGCTCGGCGGGGACGTCCTTGGCTGCGGCCAGCGCCTCGCGCGCCTTGGCGAGCGCGGTCCAGGCCTGCCGATCCTCCTGGTGCCCGATCCAGATCCGGTAGCTCGCCTCGATCCAGGAGCCGCTGTGGATGCGCGGGATGGCCGGGCCGGCCGGGGCGGCGGTGGCCTCGGAGAGGGTCGCCGTCTCCACCGTGCCCGACGCCTCGAGCTGCCGGTAGAGCTCCTCGAGGAAGTCGTGGCCGGAGCTCGGGAAGTGCTCCCACGGGTTCTCGCCGTCGAGGAACACGCCCACCGTGGCCGGCCCGTCCCGCCCGGCCTCCTCCCAGGCGGTGCCGATGGCCTCGAGGTGCGCCAGGAAGTCGGCGACCGCCTCGCCGGCGGGGGTGCGGGCGTAGGTGAAGCCGATGAGGTCGGAGAGCCCGCGGTCGCGGAAGAGCATGCGGGCGGTGCGCCCGTCGCCGGCCTCCACCAGCCAGGGGCGGTAGAGGGTCTCGAGCCGCGGCCGATCGGACGGGAGCGAGCGGAAGAGCACCGCCTCGTCGCTGCAGAGCCAGCCGATCCCCTCGGAGGAGAAGACCTCGAGCGCCTCCGGCGACACCGATCCCTCCGCCGGCCACATCCCGGCTGGCCTGGCGCCGAAGGTCCGCTCGTGGCGGGCGACCGCCTCGCGCACGTGCCAGCGCGCGTCCTCCGGCCAGGCGAAGCGCTGCGGCAGCGGCAGCCCGGGCAGCGCCCGGCGGGCCGAGTCGGTGTCGCAGACCAGCGGCAGGATGGGGTGGTGGTAGGGCGTGGAGGAGAGCTCCACCTGGCCGCGCTCGGCGAGCCTCCGCCAGCGCGGCGCGATCTCGCCGAGGATGCGCCGCTGGGCGGCGAGCAGGTAGTCCACGTCGGCCCGGCCGAAGTCCCGGCCCTTGTCGCGCAGCGCCCGCAGCCCCTCGTCGTCGGCCAGGGCGCCGAAGCCCATCCAGCCGAGGTTGAAGAGCACCTGCAGGTCGGTCAGCTCGCCGGTGCTGAAGCGCTCGGCGGTGAGCGCGAGGTCGACGTGGCGCAGGTCGCGGCCGCGCTTGTGCAGGATCTCCCAGTAGCGCGGCAGGGGGCGGATCACCGTCTCCCAGTCGACCATGAAGAAGCTCTTGAGGAGCTGCTGCCGCTCCTCCGGGCCGAGCTCCTCGGCCGGTCGGGCGGTGAGGTCGAGGAAGCGGTCGCGGGCGGCGCCGCTGGCGTAGTCCTCGAGCTGCTCGAGGAGCACCGGGGTGAAGTTGACGGTGCACTTCACCGCCGGGTGGCGCTCCAGCATCCACGCCATGTCGTAGTAGGCGCGGGTGGCGTGGAGGCGGACCCAGGGCATGAGGTACTCACCGGTCTCCGGCTCCCGGTAGAGGGGCTGGTGCATGTGCCAGAGGAAGGCGAGGCGAGTCCGTGCCATGAGGGGTCGGGGAACGCTAGCAGCGGGCGGCGGGGGGCGACAAGGCGCGGCGGCGTCAGCCGGGCGGGGCGAGCGGCGGGTGGTGGATCACCTGCACCACCAGCTCCTCGGGGCCCGAGACGTAGAGTGAACGGGCGCCGTCGCGGTGGGTGCGCGGCGCGGCGAGGAGCCTGGCGCCGGCGGCCGCCAGCCACTCCGCCCAGGCGTCCACGTCGCCGGGGCGGGCGACCAGGATCCCGATGTGGTCGAGCAGTCCTTCGGCGGACGCGGCGCTCGCCGGGCGCTCGGCCCGGTGCAGGGCCACGTTGTCGCCGGAGCCGCGCAGGTAGACGTTCTCCGGGTCGGGGCGCCACTCCACCTCGTAGCCGAGGACGTCCACGAAGAACCGCTCCGCCGCGGCCAGATCGGAGAAGCGCAGCGCCACGTGGCGCAGGCCCAGGTTGGGGGGCGCGGGCATGATCGAGGCTTAACGGAGGAGCGGGGGCGGCGCCGCGCGGGCCGGCTACGGGTACGGGTTGGTGCTGGCCGTGCCGGCGACGTCGCAGGAGCCCCCGGCGATGGCCCCGCAGTCGTGGCCGAGGACGCAGTCGATGGTGTGGCTCTTCTCGTCCCCGACGGTGTCGCAGGCCTGCACGCAGGCCGCCTGCGCGTTCGGGTCGGAGGTGTTCCAGCCCTGGAAGGTGGCCTGCCCGGAGGCCTCGCAGGCGGCGACCTTGGCGCAGTAGCGCTGGCAGTCGGGACCGCAGCCGGCGAGGGCCAGCGCGATCGTGAGGGCGGCGAAGGGGAGCGCGCGCTTCATGGCCGCACCTACTTCGGCACCGGCAGGGCGCACATGCCGGCGTTCACGTCCGCGCAGGACCTGTCGTCGACGCAGGAGATGAAGGCGGAGTTGTCGGCGCCGGTGGCGCTGCAGCTCGAGACGCACTGCTGCGTGGTGGGGACGAACGACGTCGCGTGCGGGGGCTGCGCCTGCGCCCAGGCGAGCGCCTGGCAGTCGTTCCACTTCTGGCAGAACTTGTCGCAGTCGATGCCGCAGCCGGCGAGCAGGAACGGCGCCGCGAGGGCGAGGAGGAGGAACCGCTTCATCGTCAGGTGCTCCCTTCGGCAGCGGACGGTACGGCTCCCTCGGCGCGGCGTCAAACTTCGCTCACTGGGCGGTGCCCTGGACCGAGGCCGGCGCCGCGCCCTCGGGGGGCTTGGTGGGCTGGACCGCGCTCCCGGCGGCCCGCTGCGCCCGGTAGACCTCCTCCACCATCGGCTCCACCTGCCGGAGCAGCAGGAAGGCGTCGCCGGCGCGCGGAGAGCTCGAGTCGGAGGTGGCGCGCAGCTTCTCGCGCGCGGCGCGGAGCGACTCGCCGGCCCGGTCGAGCAGCTGCCGCGCCTCGAAGAAGCCCACCTCGGCCTTGAGGGCGCGCAGCTCCTCCCGCTGGCGCGAGGACATGCTCGGCAGCTTCTCGGCGCGGGCCACGCCGGCGGCGGCCCGCTCCAGCCCCTCCGGCTTGCCGGTGGCGATGTCGCTCCGGGCCCACTTCGCCAGGAGCGCGAAGATCCCCTCGTCGAGCTGGGAGCGCTCGTCGAACACCTGCTCGTCCTTCACCTCGGCGCCGGCCGGCACCTTGATGGGCGCGTAGGCCGCCACAAGCGCCGGGTCGTCGCTCTTGAAGGCCTGGCGCCCCACCGGGAGGAACATGCCGCGCTTCACCACCAGCTCCCCGCCGTCGGTGGTGAGGATCCACTGCCGCGCGTTCCGCTCCGACGCCAGCCAGAGCACCGCGCCCGCCAGGATCAGGATCGCCAGCCCGGCCAGCGTGAGCTTGCCGCCGGAGGAGGGCTTCTTCTCCCAGCGCTTCTCCCCCGGCGCCTCGGCCTTCTGCTCCTCGGCCACTACATCCCCCCGCGCAGCACGCCCACGTAGGGCAGGTTTCGCAGCTTGCCGTCGACGTCGAGGCCGTAGCCGACCAGGAAGTGGTCCTCGACCTCGAAGCCCCGGTAGTCGATGGGGATCTTCACCTTGGCCCGCGACGGCTTCTCCAGGAACGCGGCCAGCTTCAGGCTGGCCGGGCGTCGCGTGCCGAGGTTCTCGAGCAGGTACTTCATGGTGAGCCCGGTGTCGATGATGTCCTCCACCAGCAGCACGTCCTGCCCTTCGATGGGCCGGTTGAGGTCGGAGGTGACCCGCACCACGCCGGTGGACTTCGTCCCGACGTAGGAGCTGATGCCCATGAAGTCGACGGTGAGCGGCAGGTCGATGGCCCGCGCCAGGTCGGCCAGGAAGACGTAGCTCCCCTTCAGCACCGCCACCAGCGCGAGGTCCTTGCCCTGGTAGTCACGGGTGATCTGCGCGCCCATCTCGCGGATGCGCGCCTGGATCTGCTCCTCGGTGAGGAGCGCCTCCACCCGGAGGCCGCCTTCCTTAGACGTAGGCATTGTTCATGATCTCCCCGAAGCCGCCGCCGCCCGGGACGATGTACTGGTGGTCGTCGAGCCCGCGCTCCTCGGCCCAGCGGGTGCCGGGCACGGTGGCGAGCACCTCCGGCGGCGAGAGGCCGCGGTCGAGCCGGATGGCGTAGACCGCGACGTCCGGGTGCTTGGTGGTCATGGTCTTGAGGTACTCGGGCGTGACGATGAGGTGCATGTTGACGATGCGCCGCGGCGTGCCCTCCACCTTGTGCTTGTAGGTGTCGATGGCCACGTCGAGCGAGCCGCCGGTCGCGCCCATGGGATCGGGGAAGAGCAGGAAGGCGTCGTGCACGTCGCCGCCGATCTTGGCGCCGCCGATGCCCGAGCCGACCACCTGCTGCTCGTCGCCGAGCATGCGGCTCATGATGATGTGGTCCTGGCGCACCTGCTCCGGCTGCAGGGTCATGTTGGCCATGTCGTAGACCGTCTGCGAGGGCAGGGCGCCGGCGCGGGCGATGTTGACCGTCACCACGCGGGTGGCGGGGTCGATGGCCTCGCCGTGGAAGACCGCCTGCGGCGCGCTCTCGATCATGCGGGTGGGCACGTTGACCAGCCGCCGCGGGAACTCGTTGTTGAGCACCACGTGGAAGAGCTCGCCGTAGAGCTGGGCCACGAGCCGGTTGATGGTCGGCTGCACCGTCCCCTTGGCGCAGAGCGTGGCGAGCTGGGTGAGCAGGAACGGGTCGGCGAGCAGGTGGACGTTGGGCCCGTAGCGGTGCTCGATCTCGGGCGTCCGGTAGGGGATCTTCTCGTACAGGCGGTCGGGCAAGTGCGCACTCCGGAGGGCGTGGGGTGGCGACAGGGTACTCGGCCCGCGCCCGCGGAAAAAGGGGCTATCCTTCGGCCCGTGAGCCACAAGACGAACGCCGCGCGGCTGCTGGAGAAGCTGGGCATCCCCTACCAGCTCCGGACCTATCCCCCCGAGCCCGACGACCTCTCGCCGGACCGGCTGTCGCGCGAGCTGTCGCTGCCGCCCGAGCAGATCTTCAAGACGCTGGTGGTGCGCGGCGAGCGGCTCGGGGTGCTCTTCGCCGTCATCCCCCTCGCCCAGCGGCTCGACCTCAAGGCGCTCGCCCGGCTCGCCGGCGACAAGGGGATGGACGTGGTGCCGCTCAAGGAGGTCCTGCCGCTCACCGGGTACGTGCGCGGCGGCGTCACCGCGCTCGCGGCCAAGAAGGACTACCCGGTCTTCGTCGACGAGACCATCGAGCTGTTCGACGTGGTCAGCGTCTCGGCGGGCGCCAAGGGGGAGCAGCTCTTCGTCGCCCCGGCCGACTACCTGCGCGCCGCCTCGGCCAGGGTGGGTCCCATCGCCATGGACGCCACCTAGTCCGCGCGGCCTGCTAACTTCGGCCCCGCATGATCCTGGTCTCCCGCGCCCCGGCCAAGGTGAACCTCGTGCTGCGCGTCGGCCCGCGCCGCGACGACGGCTACCACGACCTCCGCTCGCTGATGGTGCCGCTCGACCTCGCCGACGAGGTGGAGGTGCAGGTCTTCCCGGGCCGGCCGGGCGAGGTGACCTGCGAGTGCCCCGGGCACCCCTCGCTCGACGGCCCCGACAACCTCGCCGCCCTCGCCGCCCGCGCGCTCCTGACGCGGCTCGGCCGCCGGGACCGCTGCCACGTGGTGGTGAGGAAGCGGGTGCCCATCGTCGCCGGGCTGGGCGGCGGCAGCTCCGACGCCGCTGCGGTCCTGCGCTGCCTGGCGCGCGCCTACCGCTTCGGCGATCGTGCCGCGCTCGCGGAGGTGGGGCTGTCGGTCGGCTCGGACGTCCCCTTCTTCCTCGGTCGGGGCCCAGCCTGGGCGCGCGGGCGCGGCGAGCGACTGGCGCCGGCGCAGGTGGCGCCGCTCCACCTGGTGCTCGCCTGGCCGCGCGACCCGGCGCTCGCCATCCGCGCTGGCGACGCCTATCGCTTCCTCGACGAGGACCGCGCCGGAGGCCGCGCGCCCGCGCCGGAGGCGGCCGGAGCGGAGGCCGACCCCCCGCCCGGGTTCGCCCCTCGCGACCTGCACAACGACCTGCAGGCTCCCTGCTTCGCCCGGCACACGCCCCTTGCGGCGCTGGCCGCGCGCCTTGAAGGCGCAGGGGCCGAGGCGACTATAATGAGCGGCAGTGGGCCGACGGTCTTCGGCCTCTTCGCGGATCGAGTCGAGGCGCGGAGGGCGTCGCGGAGCGTGGGCGACCGGAAGCTGGTCGAGGTCTTCGTCGTGCGGACACTGCAGCGGCTGCCAGGGGTCTCGCCATGGAAATCACGGACGTCCGCGTCTTCCCGGTCAACGAGGACAAGCTCAAGGCCTACGTGACCATCACGCTCGACCGCTGCTTCGTGGTCCGCGACCTCAAGGTGATCCACGGCAACACCGGCCTCTTCATCGCCATGCCGGCGAAGCGGCGCAAGGACGGCACGTTCAAGGACATCGCCCACCCGCTCAACTCCGAGACCCGCGATCGGATGGAGCGGATCATCCTGGCGGAGTACGAGCGCGAGACGAAGAAGGAGGCGGCGCCCCAGCCGGCCGCCTCGTCCGTCGCCGCCAGCCAGGGGCTGTAGCGCGGCGCTGGGGCCGGGTGTCGCCGCGCACCCGTCGACGGAGCGCCCCCGGAGTGGTATGCAGCGCTTCCTTCTGCGGAGGCACACGAGATGAGCGGCGACCGGCTCCTGCCCGGCTACAAGATCTTCTCCGGCAACTCCAACACCGCGCTGGCCCAGGCGGTGGCCGCGCACCTCGACGGCCCGCTCTCCAAGTGCCTGGTCGGGCGCTTCTCCGACGGCGAGATCCAGGTCGAGATCGGCGAGAACGTCCGCGGGCTCGACACCTTCATCGTCCAGTCGACCGCCCCCGACGCCAACAACCGGCTCATGGAGATGCTCATCATGATCGACGCGCTGAAGCGCGCGTCGGCCGGCTCCATCACCGCGGTCATCCCCTACTACGGCTACGCGCGCCAGGACCGCAAGGTGGCGCCGCGCACCCCCATCACCGCCAAGCTGGTGGCCGACCTCATCGAGGCGGCGGGCGCCACGCGCGTGGTCTCGATGGACATGCACGCCGGCCAGATCCAGGGCTTCTTCAACATCCCCTTCGACCACCTCTACGCCGCGCCGGTGCTGCTCGACCACATGCGCAAGCGCTTCGACGGCCAGGCCCAGGACGTGGTGGTGGTGTCGCCCGACGCCGGCGGCGTGGAGCGGGCCCGCGCCTACTCGAAGCGGCTCGGCTCGACCCTGGGCATCGTCGACAAGCGGCGCACCAAGCCGAACGTGGCCGAGATCATGAACGTGATCGGCGAGGTGAACGGCAAGACCGCCGTGCTGCTCGACGACATGATCGACACCGCCGGCACCCTCACCCAGGCGGCCAACGCCCTCATGGACAAGGGCGCCGCCCGGGTCTTCGCCTACGCCAGCCACGGCGTCCTCTCGGGCCCGGCGGTGGAGCGGATCCAGAAGAGCCCCATCGAGGAGGTGGTGATCACCGACACCATCGCCCTCTCGCCGCAGGCCCAGGCCTGCCCCAAGATCAAGTCCCTGAGCGTGGCGAAGCTCTTCGCCGAGGCCATCCGGCGCATCCACACCGGCGACAGCCTCTCCAGTCTCTTCGTCTGATCGGAAGGGCCGGCTTGACCGCGGCCGGCCTTTCCGCTAAAAGCCCGCGGTTCCACTTGGCAATCACCCCCAGGGACGGGGCCACGCGCCACCGTCCCCTCGCCGGCCGTCATCGGCGAGTCCGTTGGGAGATCACATGGCTGACACGAACGTTCTTTCTGCGCAGCGCCGCGAGGGCAAGGGCAAGGGTCCCGCCCGCCGGCTGCGAACCCAGGGGCTGATCCCGGCGGTGGTCTATGCGCCGCACGGCGAGGCGGCCAACCTGGCCGTCGACCCGGCCGCGCTGCAGAAGGCCATCGCCACCCCCAAGAAGTTCAACACCCTGCTCACCCTGCAGATCGAGGGCGGCGACAAGCAGGTCCTCTTCAAGGACTACCAGGTCGATCCGGTCACCCGGAAGCTCCTGCACGCCGACTTCCTCGAGGTCCAGCTCGACAAGCCGGTGAAGGCGCACGTCCCGGTGGCGATGGTGGGCAAGGCGGTGGGCGTCCTCGAGGGCGGCATCCTCCAGGTCAACGCGCACGACATCGAGGTCCTCGCCCTCCCGGCGGCGATCCCCGAGAAGATCGAGATCGACGTCACCCCCCTCAAGGTGGGCGCCTCGATCCACATCGCCGACGTGAAGGCGCCCGAGGGCGTCAAGATCAAGTACGCGACCAACTACACCGTCGCCGTGGTCTCGCTGCCCGAGAAGGAGGAGGTGGCCGCTCCGGTCGCCGCCCTCGCGGGTGCCGAGGGTGCGCCGGCCGTCGCTGGCGCCGCCCCCGCTGCGGGCGCGGCTCCGGCCGCGGGCGCTGCTCCGGCGGCCAAGGGTGGAGCGGCTCCGGCCGCCGCCGCCCCGGCAAAGGGCGCCAAGAAGTAGCCGGACGGACCCTTGAAGCTGGTCGTCGGCCTTGGCAACCCCGGTCCCGAGTACGCGCGCACGCGCCACAACGTCGGCTACATGGTGGCCGACGAGCTGGCGCGCGCGCTCGGCGCCACGTTCGCGGCGGGCAAGTTCGCCGCCGACGTGGCGGAGGGTCGCATCGGCGGAGAGAAGGTCCTGATCGTGAAGCCCAGGACCTTCATGAATCGCTCCGGCGAGGCGGTTGGCCCGCTGCTCCGCTTCTGGAAGGCCGACCTGGCCGACCTCGCGGTGGTGCACGACGACCTGGAGCTGGAGCCGTTCCGGGTGCAGGTGAAGGTCGGCGGTGGCCACGGTGGCCACAACGGCCTGAAGAGCTTGAACGCCCACGTGGGCGGCCCCGACTACGCCCGCGTCCGCGTGGGGGTGGGGCGCCCGCCGGCGCAGATGGATCCGGCCGACTACGTGCTCGGCCGGTTCGGCAAGGGCGAGGAGGCCCGCCTCTCCGAGTGCGTCGAGTGGGCCACCGCGGCCGCCAGGGCCATCGTCGAGGTGGGCGCGGTGAAGGCGATGAACCTCTTCAATCGGCGAGAGGGCCGAGCGAAGAAAGAAGACGATTGAAGAGGTGGGCGTGCAGCGTCTCTCAGCTGCACGCACCATCTGTGAAACCGGCGCAAGCCGGGCGCAGTAGCAGCACCGAGGGCGACCGCCGGGATGGTCCCGGAGGCGCCGGCAGCTCCTCGCGGCGGGCGAACCGCCGCTTTTAGACCCGAGGGGAGTTCAGATGGCAGAAACGCAGAAGAAGCTCGTGCGCGAGTACGAGACCATCTACCTGCTCAAGGCGGAGACGCCCGACGAGCAGGTGGACGAGATCAAGGAGCGGCTCCGCGGCGTGGTCTCGCGCGAGGGCGGCAAGGTCATCCGGTTCACCAACCAGGGGAAGCGCAAGACCGCCTTCCCGGTCGGCAAGAACCCGAAGGCGCTCTACATGCACGCGCTCTACGTCGGCCGGCCCGGCCTGGTGGGCGAGTTCGAGCGCAACCTCAAGATGATCGACAGCGTGACCAAGTTCCAGTCGGTGAAGGTCGCCGACGAGGTGGACTTCGAGGCCCGGCAGGTCGAGGCCGACGTGAAGGTCGCGCCGGTCGAGGACGAGCCGCGTCCCCGCGAGGAGCGCTCCGAGTTCGGCGAGCGCGGCGAGGACGCCTTCGAGGCCGGTCCCGAGTTCGAGCGGGGGGAGGAGTAAGCCATGGCGCGTCCTGACATGGGTGGCGGCAAGTTCGGTGGTGGCGGCTTCGGCGGCGGCAAGTTCGGCGGCGGTGGTGGCGGCGGCGGCTACGGCGGCCGCGGCGGCGACCGCGACGAGCGCGGCGGCCGCGACGCCGGCGGCATGGAGGAAGGCGGCCGTGGCCGCGGCTTCGGCCGCCGCAAGGTCTGCCGGTTCTGCGCCGACAAGACCCTCAAGGTCGACTACAAGGACCAGGGTCAGATGAAGTACTTCCTGACCGAGCGCGGCAAGATCATCCCCCGCCGCATCAGCGGCAACTGCGCCAAGCACCAGCGCGAGGTGGCCACCGCCATCAAGCGCGCCCGCATCGTGGCGCTGCTGCCGTACACGGTCGCCACCGCCTAGGAGACAGACATGAAGCTCATCCTTCGCGAAGATGTCGACAACCTCGGCAAGGGCGGAGAGCTCGTCGAGGTGAAGCCCGGCTACGGGCGCAACTACCTGCTCCCCCGCGGCCTGGCGGTGCTCGCCAACCCGCGCAACGTCCGGGAGCTCGAGCACCAGAAGGCCGTGGCCGAGGCCAAGGCCGCCAAGCTCAAGGCGTCGGCCCAGGCCGTCGCCAAGCGCATCGCCGAGACCCCGGTCTCCCTGAAGCGCAAGGTCGGCGAGCAGGAGAAGCTCTACGGATCGGTGACCGCGCTCGACATCGTCGAGGCCCTCGCCGCCCGCGGCCTGCAGCTCGACCGCCGCCTGGTGGACCTCAAGGATCCCATCAAGACCCTGGGCGACTTCGAGGTGCCGGTGAAGCTCCACCGCGAGGTGGACGCCAAGGTGAAGGTCAAGGTGGAGGCCGAGGCCTCCTAGGCTCGACCCAAGGTGAACCCCGAGGAGGGCCGGCGATGAGCCGGCCCTTCTCCTTTTCCCAGGCCGCACGTGCTCGCTCCGCTGCTCTCGCTGGCGCTCGCCGCGCTCCACCCCATGACGGTGGACGACCTCCTCGCCGTGCCGCGGGTGGGGGAGCCGGAGCTCTCGCCGGACGGGCAGCTGGTGGCCTTCACGGTGGCGCGGCCCAACGCCTCGGGCGACGCGCTCGAGGCGGCGCTGTACCTGGTCTCGACCCGGGGCGGCGAGCCGCGGAGGCTCGCCGGCGCCGCTGGCGAGCGGGTCGGGACGCCTCGCTTCTCCCCCGAGGGCCGGCGGCTGGCCTTCGTCTCCACCCGGGCCGGGTCGAGCCAGGCCTTCGTGCTGCCGGTGAAGGGCGGCGAGCCCCGGCAGGTGACCCGCCTCGCGGGCGGGGTGGGCGAGCTGCTCTGGAGCGGCGACGGCGCGGCGCTCCTCGTGACCAGCGACGTCGATCCGGCCTGCGGCGCCGACCCGGCCTGCAACGAGGCCTCGGCGAAGGCCGCCGAGCGGCGGCCGCACCTCGCGACCCGGCTCCTCTTCCGTCACTGGACCAGCTGGCGCGAGCGCACCCGCAGCCACCTGCTGCGCGTGCCGGTCGAGCCGGGCCCGGCGGGCGCGCCCGCCGCGACGGTGGACCTCACCCCCGGCGATCGCGACGTGCCGCCCTTCCAGCGCGGCGACGGGGGCGACCTCGCCGTCTCCCCCGACGGCCGCACCATCTACTTCGTGGCGGTGGAGGACCGGGTCGAGGCGACCTCCACCAACGCCGACGTCTACGCCCTGCCGGCCACGGGCGGCGAGGCGCGCAGGCTCACCGCCGGCGCGGGCTGGGAGGGCTCACCGCGGCCCTCGCCCGACGGAAAGCTCCTGGCCTTCAGGAGCCAGCCGCGCGCCGGCTACGAGTCGGACCGGTTCCACCTCATGGTGATGCCGGTCGCCGGCGGCCCGGCCCACGACCTCACCGCGACGAGCGAGCTCTCCGTGCGCGAGCTCTCCTGGGCGAACGGCGGCAAGGCGCTGCGCTTCACCGCCGACCTCGCCGGGCGGGTGGAGCTCTTCCAGGCCGACCTGGTCACCGGGCGGGTGGAGCAGCTCACCCGCGGGCGGAACCTCTCCGCCCTCACCGCCTCGCGCAGCGGGCTGGTCTTCGCGGCGCTCGCCGACTCGCTGGTGCGGCCGCCGGAGGTGGTGCTGCTCGAGGGCGGGGAGCCCCGGCGGCTCACCCGGTTCGGCGATCCGGCCCTGGCGCAGGTGCAGCCGGTGAGCTACCGCCCGCTCGAGGCGAGGTCGAAGGACGGCGCGCTCACCCACGGCTGGATCGTGCAGCCGCCGGGCGCCCGGCCCGGGGAGGCGCGGCCGGCGGTGGTGCTGGTGCACGGCGGGCCGCAGGGCGCGTGGCACGACGGCTGGAGCTTCCGCTGGAACCCCATGCTCTGGGCGTCACAGGGCTGGACGGTCATCCTGCCCAACCCCCGCGGCTCGACCGGCTGGGGACAGGCCTACGTCGACGCGGTGAACCACGACTGGGGAGGCAAGCCCTTCGAGGACATCATGGCCGTCACCGACGCGGCGGTGGTGGCGGGCGAAGCCGACCCGGCGCGAACCTGTGCGGCCGGCGCGAGCTACGGCGGCTACATGATCAACTGGTTGAACGGCCACACCGACCGCTTCCGCTGCCTCATCACCCATGCGGGCGATTTCGATCTGGAGTCCGCGTATTACGACACGGAGGAGCTCTGGTTCCCCGAATGGGAGCTGGGCTTGCCATGGGAGCACCAAGCCGAGTACGACCGCTGGTCGCCGCACCGCTTCGTCACGAGCTGGAAGACCCCGACGCTGGTCACCCATGGTGAACTGGATTACCGCGTGAACGTCGCCCAGGGCTACTCCACGTTCACCGCCTTGCAGCGGCGCGGAGTCGAGTCGAAGCTGCTCGTGTTCCCGGACGAGGGCCACTGGATCCTCAAGCCGCGGAACGCGCGCGTGTTCCACGAGGTGGTGTTCGGCTGGGTGCGCGAACACCTTCATTAAGCGTTGATAACCCCACCCCCCTTGCTATAGTCCCGGACCTCGCCGTGCTCGACTGGCTCCACAACATCATGTCCCGCGATCTCGCGATCGATCTCGGGACCGCCAACACCCTCATCTACATTCGAGGGGTGGGGATCGTCTCGAACGAGCCCTCCGTGGTCGCCGTGCAGAACGACTCGCGCGGCGGCCGCAAGGTCCTCGCCGTGGGCAAGGAGGCGAAGGAGATGCTCGGGCGGACCCCGGGCAACATCGTCGCCATCCGGCCCATGAAGGACGGCGTCATCGCCGACTTCGAGATCACGGCGGCGATGCTCAAGTACTTCATCCAGACCGCCCACAACCGGAAGTCGTTCGTGAAGCCGCGCATCATCATCGGCATCCCGAGCGGCATCACCGAGGTGGAGAAGCGGGCGGTGCGCGAGGCGGCCGAGTCGGCCGGGGCGCGCGAGGTCTACCTCATCGAGCAGCCCATGGCCGCGGCCATCGGCGCCGGCCTCCCCATCACCGAGCCGTCCGGCAACATGATCGTCGACATCGGCGGCGGCACGTCCGACGTGGCGGTGATCTCGCTCGGCGGCATCGTCTACAGCCGCTCGGTGCGGGTCGCCGGCGACAAGATGGACGAGGCGATCATCCAGCACATCAAGCGCAAGTACAACCTCCTCATCGGCGAGCGCACCGCCGAGCTCATCAAGATGGGCATCGGCACCGCCTACCCCAGCGAGGAGGAGCTCTCGATGGACATCAAGGGGCGCGACCTCGTCGCCGGCGTGCCCCGCACCCTCACCGTCACCTCGCCGGAGATCCGCGAGGCGCTCTCCGAGCCCATCAACGGCATCGTCGAGGCGGTGAAGGTCACGCTCGAGCGGACGCCGCCGGAGCTCGCCGGCGACATCGCCGACCGCGGCATCGTCCTCGCCGGCGGCGGCGCCCTGCTCAAGAACCTCGACACCCTGCTGCGCGAGGAGACCGGCCTGCCGGTGTTCCTCGCCGAGGATCCGCTGTCGGCGGTGGTGATCGGCGCCGGCAAGGCGCTCGAGGAGCTCGACATCCTCCGGCAGGTGGCGGCCCATACCTGAAGGGCGCGCAAGCTTAACCGGATACCCCGCGCGGACGCAGCTTTTGCGGGAAGTTGCGGTTGATCTAGAGCAAATCGATCAGGAAGAACGGGCATTTGGGCTGTTACCCTTCGGGTCCCCCAAATGGGCGGCGCGGGCACAGCGGTTGCATCGGGGCCACCCGCCATGCGTGCCCTTTCCCTAGCTTTCGCCCTCAGCTTCACGGCCGCGGCCCACGCCGCCCAGGCCGCTGAAGCGAAGTCCGACAACCAGCTCTCCGCCGACGCCCAGGCCTGTCTCGGCTGCCACGCCGAGGCGCAGGGCGCCGACAAGCCCGCCGTCGACGCCAAGGCCTTCCTCGGCTCGGTCCACGCCGGCATCGCCGACTGCACCGACTGCCACCAGGGCTACAAGCCCGACGGCATGCACGGCGAGGGGCTGCCGGCGCTCTCCGCCGCCGACGCCGACCGCGTCGCCAAGCTCGCCGCCGCCCGCCGCCCGGGCGAGGCGAAGCCGAACGGCGAGCACGCCGCCGGTGAGCCGGCGACCAGCTCGCCGCGCGCCTACGTCGCCTGCGCCAACTGCCACTCCGAGGTCACCGATCTCTACTGGGGCTCGGTGCACGCGAAGTCGATCACCGAGCCGGGCAAGAGCAAGGTGGCCGGCGCCACCTGCGTCTCCTGCCACGGCGCCATCCACGCGGTGAAGCCGCTGGTCGCCAAGGACAAGAGCGGCCACCGGCCCCAGGGCGACGCCACCATGCGCGCCATGGCCGCGCGCTGCGAGAAGTGCCACGGCAACGAGGAGTTCGCCAAGGCGGCCGGCCTCAACCCCGAGGTGGGCGTCACCTACCGCGACTCGATCCACGGCCGGCAGATCGCCATCGGCTCGGCCCGGGCCCCCAACTGCTCGGACTGCCACGGCGGCCACGGCATCCTCGCCAAGACCGACCCGCGCTCCACGGTGGCCGGCCACAACCGCGCCGTCACCTGCAGCAAGTGCCACCCCGGCGCCACCGACAACTTCGCCGCGGTGATCGCGCACCGGGAGCCGCAGGAGGACCCGCGGACCCCCATCCCGCACTTCGTCCACATCATGTTCTCCTGGCTGACCACGCTGACGCTGCTGTTCTTCGGCTTCCACGTGCTCATCGACTTCCTCTGGGAGATCCGCCGCCGCTTGAGCCGCAAGGACCACCACCACGTGGAGCCGGCGCTGGCCGAGCGGACCGTGAAGCGCTTCGACCTGCACCAGCGCATCCAGCACTGGCTGCTCCTCTCCGGCTGCATCCTGCTCGGGCTCACCGGCTGGCCGCTCCGCGGCGCCGGCTACCTCGAGAAGCCTGAGGCGCTCGAGTCCTCCCGCAGGTTCCTGGCGCTCTTCGGCGGCGCCCACGCCGCCGGCCTGTGGCATCGCTTCGCCGCGGTGCTGCTGATCATCTCGGGCATCTACCACGTCGTCTACCTGGCCTTCCTGGCCCAGAAGCGCGCGCTCCCCTTCAGCATGCTCCCCATGCCGAAGGACGCCCTCGACATCCGCGACAACATCCTCCACATGCTCGGCCTGAAGAAGGAGCGTCCGAAGTTCGAGCGCTTCAACTACATGGAGAAGTTCGACTACTGGGCGGTGTTCTGGGGCTGCGCGATGATGATCGGCACCGGGTTCATCTACTGGTTCCCGGTGGCCTTCAGCCACGCGCTGCCGCACTGGGCGCTCGAGGTGGCGCAGATCATCCACGGCGAGGAGGCGACGCTCGCGATCCTCTTCCTCTTCGTGGTCCACTTCTACAACGTGCACCTCCGCCCCTCGATCTTCCCCATGAACTGGACCTGGCTCACCGGTGAGACCACGCTCGAGTTCATGAAGGACGAGCACCCGCTGGAGTACGAGAAGGCCTCGGAGAAGGACGAGCTGCCGTAAGGCGACTCCCGAAGACCAGGCGTCCTCGAGGCGCGGTGGGCTCCGGCTCGCCGCGCCTCTTCCTTTAGCTCGCTCGGGGCTTGACGCCCCCGGGCTCCCCCCGTAATCAGGGAGCTGCTCAAGCAGTCTCAGGAGTAACGGAGCCCCCACTTGACCAGCCCAGCTCGTCGCTTCAGGGACGCCTCCTACGACCAGCTCGCCCGCGTCCCCAAGGCGCTCGCGAGCCCGCACCGGCTGGAGCTGCTCCAGGTCCTGGCGCAGGCGCCGCGCACGGTCGAGGCGCTCTCGGTGCTGGTCGAGATGAGCCTCGCCAACACCTCGCAGCACCTCAAGGTGCTGCGGGCCGCCGGGCTGATCGAGGCCAGCAAGGAGGGGCTGTTCGTCAGGTACCGGATCGCCGACCCCTCCGTCCTCGTGCTGCTGCGGGCGGTGCTCGCCACGGCCGAGGCGAGGCTGGGGGACTTCGCCAAGGTCACCCGGGAGTTCCTGGCCGAGAACGCCCAGCTCGAGTCGATCGACGATGAGGAGCTGCTCCGGAAGATCCGGCGGGGCGACGCGACCTTGATCGACGTGCGTCCGCCGGAGGAATACGCGGCTGCGCATCTCCGGGGGGCCCTCTCGGTGCCGCTCGAGGAGCTGGGGGCTTGCCTGACGAGGCTCCCGAAGCGCCACCAGATCGTGGCCCTCTGCCGCGGGCCGTACTGCGCGCTCGGGATCCAGGCGGTGAGGCAGCTCCGTGCCGCCGGCTTCAAGGCGGAGCGCCTGCCCCACGGGATGCCGGAGTGGGAGGCGCTCGGGTTGAGCGTCGAGCGCAGCGCCGCGTGACGCGGCGCTGGGACTGGCCGGAGCTCCGCGAGTCCCTGGTAGGACACCGCAGGCGCCGAACGTGGGGCGAGTCCCCGGTTTGGTCACATGCGCTCACACTCCGAAGGTCCATCCGTGGATCAGGGGACTGGCGAGGCACGCCCCGAATAGTCTAATGCTAAATAAATCGCTTGAATGGCTCCCGGGGGGGGCGCATGAGCAGGTCCGGTCGAGCCGTCGCGCTCGCCTTCTTCTGTGTCGCCACTCCGTCCGCCGCCACCGCGATGGGACTGAGCTGGGGTTGTACCGCCACGCAGCCGCCGACCGTCGCCGTCCAGCTCGATTCGCGCACCGCCGTGGTCGGGAGCACGGTCGGAATCTCCGCGACCGCCATGAGCCAGACTTCCGTGAGGTGGTTCGTGGCGGTGGTGCCGGCCGGGCAGGGGAGCCTGGTTGGCGGCACCCTCCTCGGCGACGGGAGCACTCAGGTCGCGTTCACGACGGGAGCTGCCAGCGTCGCTGGAGCGGCGAGCTGGGTACTTCCGCCGATCCCCGGGACCTATACCGTCACGGTCAGCGCCCTGAACTGCGCCTCCGGTTCGGGGTCGGCGAGCGCCACGGTGACGGCCGCGGCCCAGCCCACGATCCTTCCGGTGATCGACTCGCTGGTCGGGTCCGCGGACCGCGCGCTCGCCGGAAAGTCGCTCGCGCTGAAGGCCGCCGCGCACGACCCCGCGGGCGGCTCCGTCACTTACGCGTGGTCGGCGGACGCCGGCACCTTCTCCTCCGCGACCGGCAGCAGCACCAGCTGGACCGCCCCGGGCGCCGCCGGGCAGAGCACCATCACCCTCACCGTCTCGAACGGCCAGGGCACGGCGACCGCATCGCTGCCCGTCACCGTGGCGCTCGCCGAGTACCAGGCCAGCTTCGGCCGCGGCGGTCGCGCTCCCAGGCGCGTGGTGGCGGGCGCCTCCGGCGAGCTCTACGTGGTCGACGCACGGTCGGGGGACATCCTGCGGATGACCCCCAACGGCCAGCCGGTCGGGGCCCTGAAGGTCCCGGATCGCATGCTGGCGGCGACCTTCGGCAAGAACGTGCTCTACGCCACCTCGCGCTCCGGTGGCCTGTACGCCATCGACCCGCTGGGCGGCCCGCCGCGCGCCATCCCCCTCCGGAGCGGCGCGCTCCGCATGCCCTCCGGCGTCGCCCTCGACGCGGGTCGCGGCGTCCTCTGGATCGCGGAGTCCGCCGCCAACCAGATCACGGGGATCCGTCTCGACGGATCCACGGTAGCCGTCATCACCGGCGCGGCGGGGGAGTCGCTCGCGGGCCTGGACGACGTCGCGGTCGACGCCGCGGGCGGGGTCCTCTGGGCCTCGGTGAGCTCGAACGAGCAGGGCAACAACGCCTTCGCCTTCGACCTGGGCACCGGTGCCTATCTTCATCCGGCGGCCCCCTACGGCAGCGGAAGCGGCCAGGTGACCCGGACCGGCGGGATCGCGGTCGACGGCGCGGGCCGCCTCTTCGTCTCCGACATCTTCCAGGGCCGGGTGGCGGTGTACCAGCGCGGCGGCGCCGCGGCCGGCACGGTCGGCCAGTTCGGCGATGGCCCGAGCCAGCTGAGCCTGCCCGCCGGCGTGGCGGTGACGCCGGACGGCGGGATCCTGGTGGCGAGCATGGATCAGGGGGCCGTGAAGCGCTTCGGGACCGGGAACCCGCCGCCCGCCCAGGCCTGCACGGTCAACGGCTCGCTCGACTCCGACTGCGACGGCATGCCCGACTGGTGGGAGCTCAAGTACGGCCTCAATCCCTACTGGGCGGGCGACGCGCTGCTCGACGCCGATGGCGACGGGCTCAGCAACCTCCAGGAGTACGTGCTCGGGACCAACCCGCGCGTCGCCAACGCCCTGCCCAAGACGACCCCCCAGGCCCCGGTGCTCACCGTGCCCGCACCCAGGGCGAGCGACCCCGGCCTGGTCCGGTTCAGCACGACCCTGTCTTCCCCCACCAGCTGCACCGTGACCTGGAAGCAGCGGCTCGGGCCAGCGGTGACCCTGCGCGGCGCCGGCTCGCTCACGCCCTCCTTCGTGGGGCGGCTCGCCGGCCGCTACCAGTTCCAGGGCACCGCCGCATGCGGAGCGCAGAGCGCGACGGCGGTGATCGAGGCCAGCATCCGGAACGTTGCGCCGAGGCCCGACGCGGGGCGGCTCGTGGTGGCGCACGCCGGCGGCCGGATCGTCCTCGACGGCCGCTTCTCCTCCGATGCCAACGCCGACGCGCTGAGGTTCGTCTGGGACCAGACCGCCGGCCCGGCGCTCTCCGGCGCCTCCACCGCCGCCACGCTGCCGGTCAAGCTGCGCCAGCCCGGCTACGCCGCCTTCCAGCTCACGGTCGCCGATCCGGCGGGGAAGTCGGGCTCGGCCGAAGCGCCGGTCTACGTGGCAAGCGACGCCGCCGCGCCCACCGCCGTGGCGTCGAGCCCGGTGGTCGCCGCGACCGGCGCGCCGGTGACGCTCGATGCCAGTCAGAGCGTGGATCCAGCCGGCACGGGGACCTATGCCTGGGTGCAGGTGGCGGGCTCGCCGGTAGCCCTGGCGGGCGCCGCCACCGCCAGGCCGACCTTCACGCCGGCCGCAGCCGGTCGATACGCGTTCCTGGTGACCATCTCCGACGGCGCGCTCCACTCGCCGCCGGCCCTGGTCGAGGTCCTGGTCGGTCCCAGCGCCGGTCTACCGGTGGCCGCCCTGGCGCAGGCGAGCCTGCAGGCCACGGTGGGCGAGCCGGTCGCGCTCGACGGCGGCGGGAGCGCGGCCTCGAGTGGCGGGGGGCTGCAGTACGCGTGGCGGCAGGTGTCCGGCCCCGCCGCGGGGCTCACCGACGCCGACCGGGCGATCGCCACCGCGGTGCCCTTTGCGCCCGGGGTCTACGTGTTCGAGCTGGCCGTCGTCGAGGGCGGCGCGCCATCGCAGCCGGCCCGGGTGACGGTGACCGCCACCTCCTCGACGGCGGGGCAGGGGATCCCGGTGGCGGTGGCGGCGGGCCCGCTGGCGTCCACGACTGGCGCCTCGATCTCGCTCGACGGCACGCGAAGCCGCGATCCCGATGGGCACCGGCTGCGGTACCGCTGGACCCAGGTGGCGGGGCCGTGGGTGCCGCTCGAAGACTCGACCTCGTCCACTCCGTCCTTCCGTCCCCAGCTTCCCGGCGTCTACGCCTTCGAGCTCGAGGTGGACGACCTCGCGATCCGCAGCGCCGCCGCCCCGGTATCCGTCACCGTCTCCGCGCCAGGGGGTACCCCGTGAGCCGATTCGCAGCTCTCCCGTGGTTGCTCGCGGCCCTGATCCTGGGCCTGCCGGCCCGGGCGATGGATCCTCCCCACGACGGCGAGCCGGTCGCAGGCCTCGCCTCGCCGGTCCTGTGCAGCAGCTGTCACATGATGCACAACGCGCTCGGCAGCGCCCTCACCTCCGACCGGTCCCAGGCGAACCTCTGCAACAGCTGTCACGCGACCGTGAAGACCGGAAGCTTCGGCTTTCCGTGGACCAGCAACGGCCAGGCGGTGCCCGGGGCCGGCGGCGAGCACCACCGCTGGGACGCTCCGGCGACCAACACCGATCACGACGCGGTCCCGCCCGACCCGCTGGCCTATCCGGAGATGTCGAGGCGGGTCGGCGTCAACGGGGGCAAGATCTCCTGCTCCGTCTGCCACGACCAGCACGACGGCGTGGTGACGAGCAGCTCCGGGTCCGACGGCTATGCCGGGGCTGGCACGCCACACCTCTCGCCGGTGACGCTCACCGGCACGAGCAGCGGCGCGGTGACGCCGTCCCTGGCGACCGGGGCGACGTCACCCCAGCGGTCCTACTCCCTTCGCATCGTCTCCGGGGGAGCCGCGGGCACCGCGACCTTCCAGGTCTCCTACGACGCGGGGATCAGCTATCAGCCGGCCGGCGCGCCGTTCGCGCCGACGTCCACCTCGCCGGGGGCCATCCCCGGCGACGTCAACGTGCAGGTGGCGTTCAGCGGGACCTTCACGGCGGGTGCGGTGTACTCCTTCTACGTCTCGTATCCGATGCTCCGCTATCCCAACCAGATCGCCGGGAGCGGAAGCCAGCTCTGCAAGGCGTGCCACCCGGCCCGGTTCCAGAGCGCGCTGCGGGCCCGGGGCGAGGATCTTGGCTATCCGGCCAACGGCACCAACTACTTCAGCCACCCCGTGAACGAGGCGTTCGGCAACAACGCCTACCGGAGCAACGATCGCGGGGCCGGCTGCGCCGGCGCGCTCGCCTGTCAGAGCACCATCCTCGACCCCGGGGGAGCGAACCAGGGCTCCGGCACACCGCCGAGCCAGCTCATCGATCTCGACGCCAGCGGCAACGTCCACTGCATGAGCTGCCATTACCCGCACAACGCCGACTCCAGCTCACTGTCGGTGAACGCGCGGTGAGGTGGTCGATCGTCCGGGGATCCCCCCTCGTCCCATTGCTGAGGTCTCCCGGGTTCGCCCGCGCGACGCTGGTCTACCTGGCCTCCTACGCGGGCGTCGGCGCCTGGTTGCCCCGGGCCCGCCTCGCCCCCGTTCCCGGGTGGGCTCACGCCATCGGCCTGGAGGCCCCGTTCAGCTCTCCGCTGTTCCTGGTCGGCTGTGCCGCGCTCTTCGCGAGCACCTGCGCCTGCACCTGGGGAAAGGCCAGCCGGGCGCGCCGGATCTTTCGAGGTGAGCTGCCGCCCGGCTCCACGGTGCTCCGCGCGCGGACGGCGGCGGATCTGGAGGCCTTCTTGCGCCAGCGCGGTTTCCGGGGACAAGGGCCGGTCCGCAGGCGGCTCGCCGCGGGACTCTGGGGTAGCTGGCTCCTGCACGCCGGCCTCCTGGTCCTCATGGTGGGCGCCCTCGGCCAGCAGGCTTTCTACGACGGCGGGAGCTTCGAGCTCGCACCGGGCGAGGCCCTGCGACTCGACGAGCCCGGGCGGATCTCCGCCCGCTCGCGTGGCCTGCTCGCCCCGGCTCAGCCGCCGGCCCTGGAGGTGGTCCTGCGGGAGTTCGATCCTCGTCACCACGAGCCGGGCTACGCCCCCGACCGTCGCAGCTTGCTCGCGGCGCGGCTCGTCGGCTCCGGCTGGAGGAGCGCGGCGCTCGATCGGGCCCAGGGCCTCGACCTGGAGGGTGGGGTGAGGTTGTACCAGGCGAACCCCACCGGGCTCGCGCTGGTGCTCTCCCCGGCGGAAGGTCCGCTTCGATCGGTCCATCTCCACGGCACCGGACGAATCATGGAGGGGGCGCTCCCACGGCCCGGCGCCGAGCCGCTCCGGTTCGAGGCCTCCTCGGAGCGCGGGCTGCTCGATCCGGACGGGACGGGAGCGATCCGCGTGCTGCTGAGGAGCGGCGAAGGAACGCGAGAGCTGCGACCCGGCGAGACCTTCGCGATGGGCGGCGGCTGGGCGACGCTGCTGGGGATGGCCTGGTGGTCGGGGTTCAGCTACGCCCGCTCTCCCGGCATGCCGGCGGTGCTGGCCGGGTTCGGGTTGATCCTGCTCGGCTGCGCGGCCCTGGTGCTGCCGGCAGGGGTGGCAAGGCTCGGGGGCGGCGAAGCGCGCCTGTTCGCCGTGCGCGGAGGCGAGCAGCTCAGGTCGGAGTGGGAGCGGTGGGCTCCAGGTCGGCGAGGGAGTGGCGATGCGTGATGCCGTGATCCAGAGCTGCTCGTTCTGGGCGGCCGTGGCCGTGTACGCGCTCTCGACCGTCCTCCACTTCGCGGGGCTGTCGTTCGAGCGGCCGCGCCTCGCCGGCTGGGGTCGCGGGCTGGCCGCGGCCGGCCTCGCCCCGCACGCCTGCGCGCTGGCGCTGCGCTGGGCGGAGGTGGGGCACGGCCCCTGGAACACCCGCTACGAGGTGCTCTCCAGCCAGGCCTTCGTCGTGGTGGCGCTCTGGCTCGTGGCGTCGGTGCTCGCGCCCGGGCTGCGCGGCGCCGGCGCGCTGGTCGTCCCCTGCGCCTTGCTGCTGCTGGGCTGGGCGGTGTCGACGTTCGGCCTCAAGACCGAGGTCCCGATCGTCTTCAAGTCCTGCTGGCTCGCGCTCCACGTGGCCTTCGCGAAGCTCTTCGCCGGCTCGGCGGTGCTCGCCTCGGCCTGCGCCGTCGCCTACCTGCGCAAGCGGCGGCGGCCGGCCTCGCTCCGCGCGCTCCCCCGCCCGGAGGTGCTCGACCTCCACGCCCACCAGCTCCTGCTCCTGTCGTTCCTGTGCCTGGGCGTGATGATCGTGGCGGGGTCGCTCTGGGCGAACCAGGCCTGGGGCCGCTACTGGGCCTGGGACCCCATGGAGACCAGCTCCCTCGCGACCTGGATCGCCTTCGCGGTGATCCTCCACCTGCGCGTGCTCCATCGCTGGAGCGGGCCGCGCATGGCCTGGCTCACGCTGCTCGCCCTCGCGTTCACCGCCACCACTCTCTACGCGGTCGCCGCGGTGGTACCCACGATCCACGCTTCATACATGGTGACCCAGTGAGCTCAACGCCGGCAAGGCGACGCCTCGCGATACGCAGTCACGCCGCGCTCCTGGTCCGCCGCACGCTGCTGCTCGCGCTGCTGGGCCTCCTGCCTTCGCCGGCCAGGGCGGTGACCTACCAGGCCTCCAACGGCAGGATCGTGTACGGCGTTGGCGCGACCAGCCCCAGCCCCTCGAGCAACACCTACACCGCCTCGAGCACCTTCGGAGCCGCGGCGCAGCTGCCGCCAGGGGCGGCGGGCCAGGCCTCCTTCGTGCTGAAGAGCTCGCCGCTTCACGGCAGCCAGTACCTGGCGGGCTACGTGACCACGGGCGGAGTGCTCTACGTGCTCCGCTACGACGGCAGCGCCTGGACCACCGAGTGGAGCGCCAGCGTCGGCGGGGACGGCGTCAACGGCCGGCGCTTCGACATCGCATACGAGAAGGCCACCGGCCGGGGCCTGGTGGTCTATTCCGCCAACGCCGCGGGCGCGGCGCTCCATTACCGCACCTGGGATCCGACGTCGCCGGGCTGGGGCCCGGAGCAGGCCGTCTCGTCCGCCCTCCTGTCCGGCGTCGCGAGCTCGGTGAAGCTCGCCTCCGACGTCGGGAGCAGCCGGATCGCGCTGGCGGTGGTGGACACCAGCTCCGCCCTCACCGCGCTCGTCTGGAGCGGTTCGAGCTGGGGGAGCGAACCCTCCTACCCGCTCTCCTCCAGCCCGCTGTACTACTCGTCCACGGTCGGCGACAGCGAGTCCTTCGACCTCGCGTTCGGGAGCAGCTCCGGCGACCTGACGGTGGCATGGGGAGCCAACCCCTCCGCGCCCGTCCTGTGCGTCAACCGGCTCTCGTCGGGGACCTGGCTGGCGAGCACGTACGTCTTCCCCCTCGCGGGCATCGGCAGCCCGGTCGCCGGGCTGCAGGTGGCCCTCGCGGCCGACCCGCTCAGCGACAAGCTCGGCCTGGTCTACGTCGGGAAGAGCTGGGGCTCTCCGTATCTCGCCGGATACGTCTGGAGTGGGACCGGCTGGTCCTCCAACCTCTCCTTCGGCACCTACGGCGGCTTCGCGGGAGGGACCCCCCACACCCGCGCGTTCAGCGCCCTCTGGCTCGACTCCGGCAACTATCCCGCGCTCCTCGTCCCCCTGGCGGACTCGAGCGCGGCGACCGGGAAGCTGTCCTATTCGATCGCCTTCCTCAACTCCACCCAGACCGACTGGACCAGCTCGACCGGCAGCGCGTCCGTCGCCTGGCCGTGGGCCACCGGCACCGCCCAGAAGCTCTGGATACAGGCGCAGACCGATCCGGGCCTGCCGACCATCGGGATGGTGGTCTTCGCCGACAGCAAGGGGTCGCTCTGGGCGAAGGCCGTCACCGCCGTCGGGGGAGGGCCGGGCTACGCGCCCGGGCTCACCTGGACCAACGCGGACGGAGGGGCGGCCCTCACCGGCGCGCTCGCGACCACCACCAGCCAGGGCTTCGCCTTCGACTTCGCCCGCCCGCCGCTCACGATCTTCGGCGACAACACCGGCGTCGAAGCGCCGACCGGCGTCGCCGTCTGCCCGAACACCAGCAACACGCTCTACGACGTGGACCGCTTCACGCTCCTCTCGACCGGCGGGAAGGACACGGTGACGGGCCTCTACTTCACCGTCACCTCCGGTAACCAGGCCGTCGGCTACTTCGAGATCACGAGCGACGACGGCGCGACCGTGTACCAGACCGGCTACGCGCCGTACGTCCCGTACCAGATCTCGCCGGGGAACTACTACGCGCAGAACGTGAACCTCCCGGTCACCAGCACGCCGACGCAGTTCCGGCTGAAGGTGGTCCCCGCGAACGTCTCCTCCATACCGGCCGGGCTCAACTACACCATCGCCGCGCAAGTCACCCGGATCGAGGCCGCCACCAACCAGACCACCGGCTCCGACCCCAGCAGCGGGAGCGTGATCGTCCTCCGCGCCGCGCCCCCGGACCCGGTCTGGGGGACCGTCTCCGCGCTGCCCGGGCAGGGGGTGCTCAACTGGTCGGACTCCGGCTCCAACTACGCGAGCACGGTCATCCTGCGGAGCGCAGCGGGCTCGACCGTCACCAACACCTCGCTCACCGACGGCACCGCCTACGCGCCCGGGACGGCGCTCGCGGGCACCCCGACCGACACCGTCATCTACGGCGGCAACGGCGCGAGCCTCATCGACAGCAGCGGGAACGGCGGGGGCACGTACTTCTACCGGGCCTTCGCGGCCGACGCCTGCGGCAACTACTCGACGGGCGTGACCACGGCCGCCGCGCTGACGGTGCCTCCGGTCCCGAACGCGACCACCGCCGGCACGCTCTCGGCGACCGTGGGCTCCTGCAGCGGCGTGACCCTCACCGCCAGCTTCACCGGCGACGGCAACGGCGACAACGCCGCGACCTTCACGCGCAACGGCGCGGCCTTCACCTGCGCCTCGAAGACGCGCAGCCCCCCGCAGAACGGCACCGTCGGCGGCAACAGCGGGACCTGGACCTGCATCGACGCGGTGCCGTCCTCGAACCAGAACCAGAGCCTCACCTACGGCGTGTCGCTCGCCGACGCGGACGGCGTCTCCGGCTCGTCCCCGAGCGTCACCGTCACCGAGACCCCCTGCGTCAGCTCCAACGGGCGCATCGCCTTCAGCCCCGGCACCGCCAGCGCCAACCCGGCCAGCAGCCAGTACGGCGGCCAGGGGACGACCAACGCGTTCGGCCCGGCGGTCCAGCTCCCTCCCGGCGCCGCCGGCCAGACCTTCTTCGTCCTCCGCGCGTCGCCGATCCGCGACGAGTACCTGGCGGGCTACGTGACGAGCGCTGGGGTGTTGTACGTGCTCCGCTACGACGGCGCGAGCTGGCGCCAGGAGTGGAGCGCCACCGTGGGCGGCGACGGGGTGAACGGCCGCCGCTTCGATCTCGCCTACGAGAAGGTCAGCGGCCGCGGCATGGTGGTCTACTCCGGGAACGGCGGGGAGCCGAGCGTCTCGCTGCGCTACCGGATCTGGAACCCGTCCACCGGCCACTGGGGCACGGAGCAGGCGTTCGGCACGCTCCAGCTCTTCGGGACCGTGAACTGGGTGAAGCTCGCCGCCCGGCCCAACGCCAACCAGCTGGCCGTCGCGGCGATGGACGCGACCAACTCCTACCTCACCGCCCTCCTCTGGGACGGGAGCTCCTGGGGCAACGAGCCCTCCTACGCGCTCTCGCCCTACAACGCGGGCGCGAGCCCGCCGCACTCGCTGAGCTACCTCTCGATCGCCGGGGACCTCGAGGTGTTCGACCTCGCCTTCACGAGCGCGTCGGGCGACCTGCTGCTCGCCTGGTCGGCGCTCGACGTCAACTACAACTACTACGACCTCTACACCAACCGCTTCCAGGCCGCCTCGGGCAGCTGGCTCCCCCAGACCGCGGTCGCCCTGGGAGCGAACACCCGGTACTGGCAGGTGGTCCTCGCGCCGGATCCGCAGAGCGATCAGGTCGGCGTGGTGTTCTCGACGTACACGGGAACGGGCACGTACCTGAGCGCGCGGATCTGGACCGGCAGCGGGTGGATCCCCTACACGGTGCAGAACTCGCACGTGTTCTCGAAGAGCTACAGCGTCGCCCAGCTCACCAGCGCGGCGGCGAACCAGCTCCCCTTCACCGCCTTCTGGCTCCGGATAGGCGGCACCTCGGCGCTGGTGGTCCCGTACGCGTTGGCCAACACCGCCAACAAGATGTCCTTCGGGTACCTCCTCAACTCCGCCTTCACGCTCGGCCCGTACGGACAGAGCTTCTCGCCCTGGAGCTTCACGTCGGGGAGCGCGACCATCAACTGGCCGCAGAGCAGCACCGACGCCAAGGTCTGGTTCCAGGGGGTGACCGACCTCGCCAGCCTGGGCCGGGCCATGGTGGTGTTCAGCGACAGCAAGGGCGCCCTGTGGGCGAAGCGCCTGGTGCTGTCGAACGGCCCCACCTTCACCTGGAGCGACGCAGAGGGCTCGACCGCTCCCCTGACCTCCTCGCTCGCACAGCCGCCCAGGGCCCGGAACTTCGGCTTCGCCTACGACCATCCCCCGGTCACGGTCTTCGGCGACAACGCCGGGCTCGAGGCGGTCACGGGCAGCCCGGCCTGCGCCGCGAGCGCGACCAGCGCCGTCCTCTACGACCTCGATCACTTCACCCTCGCCACCTCCAGCAACTCCTGGCCGAACGGGACCGACACCGTGACCGGCGTGACGGTCGAGGTGGCCACGGGCAACGCCGCCGTGGGGGCGCTGTACGTCACCTCCGACACCGGGGCGGTCCTCGGCAGCCTCGGCTACCAGGCCTCGGGGAGCTACGCCATCCCGGTCACCATCCCGGTCACCACCACCGCCACCCAGTATCGAGTCCAGGTGAAGCCCGCGCCCCCGTCCGCGCTCCCCAGCGGCGCGAGCTACACCATCGCCGCGAGCGTGGTGGGCATCGCGGCCCGGAACCCGGTCGGCGGCTCCGACCCGACCCGCGGCAGCGTGGTCGTCGATCGCGTGGCGCCCGCGGCGCCGGTCTGGGGTGCCGCCAGCTCCTCCCCGGGTCAGGTCTCCCTCGCCTGGACCAACCCGGGCTCCGACTACGCCAACACCGTGGTGCTGCGAAGCGCCTCGGGCCAGCCGCCGGCGAGCTCCTCTCCCACGGACGGGAGCGGCTACGCCCAGGGGCAGCTCCTCGGCGGCGACACCGTCGCCTACAGCGGCAGCGGGACGGCTGCCGCCGACCTGAGCGGCGCGGGGACCTTCGTCTATCGCGCGTTCGCCGCCGACGCCTGCAACAACTACTCGGCGGGCGCGACCACCGCGGCGCAGTCCGTGCCCGCCGTCCCGGGCCCGACCACCGCGATGGGGCTCACCGCCGGCACCAGCTCCTGCACCGGCATCACGCTGGTCGCGAGCTTCACCGGCGACGGCGACGGCGACAACGGCGTGAGCTTCACGCGCGACGGTCAACCCATCCAGTGCGCCTCGCTCACGCGGAGCGGCAGCGGCAACGGCGGACGGTGGACCTGCGCCGACGCGGTGCCCTCGGCCAACGCCACCTACTCCTACGCGGCCTCGTTCACCGATCCCGACGGAGTCGCCGGCCCGAGCCCCCTGACGGCGTCGGTGGTCCAGACCGCCTGCCCAGCGGCCGGTGGGACCCTCAGCCTCGGCGCCCATCCGCTCGGGACGTCGCCCAGCGCCAGCGCCAGCCCGGGTCAGACCGAGGTGCTGGCCGGCCGGTTCTCCCTGACCGCGAGCCCCTCCAACGGCGGCTCCGTTCCCCTGACCGGGATCGTGCTTCGGAGCGCCGGGAGCGCCGGCGGCGCGGACGTCGCCAGCCTGCAGATCCACGCCGACGTCGGCGCCGTTGCGGGGAGCTGGGACCCGGGAGATCAGCTCGTCGGAGCCGCCAACTGGTCCCCGTCCGCGGGGGCCTGGGTCGCGTCCGGCTTCACGGTCCCCGCCGGAACCACGAGCTACCTGGTCACGCTGTCGCCGGCCTACGGCGCGACGCCAGGGAGGACGTTCGCGCTCTCCTTCTCCACCGCCGACGTCACCGGCGGGCCGGGGGTCTCGGTGGTCGGGGCGCAGGCCATCACCGGGGGCACCGTGACCATCTCCTCCGCCCCGGCGGGCCAGAAATCGGGCGATCCCGCCACCGGGAGCCTCAAGCCGATGGTGCTCATCCTGGCCCCCGGAAACGGCACGACGGCCAGCCTGGACGCCGGTGCATCGGGGAAGGGGGTGCGGGTCCAGGTGCAGGTATACGACCCGAGCCACACCTCCATCGGCAGCGTCAAGCTCTCCCACGACGCCGGCGCCACCTTCCCCGACTCGCTCTCGCTCAACCCCAAGTACGACCCGGTGGTCAACCCTGCCGGCCAGGTCTCCGCCCATGTGTATCAGGCCGACCTCGCCACCATCCCGCCCGGCAGCTGGACCTTGCAGGCGATGGCGGTCACCGCCGGCGGCGGCGCCGGCTACTCTGCGCCCATCAGCGTGACCGTGGCGGCGCCAGGGAGCGGAGACGGCAACCTCCTCGTCCGGAGCGACTCGAACCAGCTCTGCCTCGACTGCCACGCGCTGCCGACGCACTCCAGCCAGAGCGTCTCCAGCGCCTCCGGGATCTCGAAATACGGCTCCTGGGCCACGAACTGCCGCGACTGCCACACGCCCCACCGGACCCGCA
Organism: Anaeromyxobacteraceae bacterium; assembly: GCA_035656915.1. GTDB lineage: Bacteria > Myxococcota > Myxococcia > Myxococcales > Anaeromyxobacteraceae > Anaeromyxobacter_B. The sequence goes on along the minus strand of DASRRJ010000019.1, from coordinate 105,350 downwards.
ACGCCCAGCTTTTGGCAGAGTCGATCGTCCCCCCGGCCTACGGCGGCTATCAGACCGCGAAGCCGGTGCGCTTCTGGGATCGGAAGACCGGCGATTCGGGCACCGCCAGCGCGGTCTCCTTCGTCTCGTCGAGCGCGCCGGCGAGCGGACTGCTCGGCCCCTGCCAGGCCTGCCACACCCGGACCGGCGGCGGCATCGCCCGCTGGCGCAACACCGGCAACTCCGACAGCCACTTCTCCGGGGCGAGCACCCAGGCCTGCACCACCTGCCACACGCACGCGAACGGCTTCGGGGGCCAGGAGAGCCTGGGAGGGCAGTCCTGCGGCACCTGCCACAGCTCCAAGTTCTGGAACATGCAGGCCCAGGGTACCCCGGCGCCGGCGATGCCGCGCCTCACGAAGCACACCCTCGGGACCTCCGTCCAGGGGACCAACGACAGCCCGCAGAACCCGGCCCTGGCCTGGGGGAATCCGCTCTCCGCCAACGCACCGGCCGACCGCAGCTGCGTCGGCATGTGCCACGCCGACCACGTCCACAACGACCCCGCCACCTGGCCCGCCGCCTCGCACGCGAGCAACCTGTACGTGAACGGTGCGACACAGGCCTCCCGCGCCCTCACGCGCGACGGCAGCGTCCTCGACTCCGGCACCTACGGCTTCGCCACCAGCGCCTCCACCGGCTCGCTGGTGACGGCGAGCGACTTCGCGCCGGGCCAGTACGGGCAGGGCTGCCTCGCCTGCCACACCAACCCGGTCGACTCCCGGCTCCCCGGGTTGAGCGGCGCCGCCTATGACTCCTCGGCCCACAACGTCGGGGTGACTCCGGCCGGCGTGCCCTGGGAGTACGTGCTGCACGACGGCTCGCGGTTCGTCCGCAACTGCACCAAGTGCCACGCCGGCACCCAGGTCGAGGGGCAGGCGGTGAGCTACCGGGGCGCGGTGCAGGGCGTGCACTACTCCGACAATTCCTCCCTGCTGGCGGGGGCGGTGAGGCCGGCGGGGAACGCCGCCTCCAGCGTCTGCTACAACTGCCACGGCAACGGGGTGGTCGGCGTCAACGCCAGCAACAAGGCGATCGCCTCCGAGTTCGCGAAGCCCGGCTCCGCGCACCCCGCCAACGCCGACGGCGTGCACGACACCGTGGCCGAGGCCAGCCTGGCCTGGGGCAACGCCCTCGGCACGAACAGCGCCGCCACGAGACACGCCAACTGCCTCGACTGCCACGCGCCGCACGTCGCGCAGCGGAGCCTGACCGACGCGCGCGTCATCGGGAGCGCCGTGAGCGGGGCGGTCGCCGGGCCAGCGATCGCCGGCGCCACCGGGGCGAAGCTCACGTCCCTGCCGCTCGCCTGGACCGCGCCCACCGCGGCCAACTTCGCCGTCGTGACCAGCATCACGCCCGGCGTCGACGGCGAGGCGACCCTCTGCTTCAAGTGCCACTCGTCCTTCTACTGGGGCACCGACAGCGCCAAGATCCCGACCTCGCCGTCGGGCGGGTTCCAGGAGACCGACGTCGCGATGGAGTTCAACCCGGCGAACGCGTCGTTCCACCCGGTGCTCGCCCAGGCGCCCAACCCGACGCCCAACATCCTCCGGCCCTGGACCACCACCAGCCGCATGCGCTGCACCGACTGCCACGCCTCGGACGCCACCACCGATCCGGACGGACCGCACGGCTCGGCGGCCAGGTACCTGCTGAAGGGGCCGAACACCGACTGGAGCGCGGACATCACCATGGGCAACCGGGGGAAGTACAAGATCTTCTGCGCCAACTGCCACGACGTGAACACCTTCAACTACACGCTCAGCCTGGCGCACACCTACGGCGCCGGCGCGCACACCAACGCGCGGTGCTTCACCTGCCACGCCGCCGTCCCGCACGGCGGTCCGCGGCCCGGGCTGGTGGTCGCCGAGGCGGGCGTGGCGGCGGGGCTGCCGGTCCAGACCTCGTACGACACCGCCGCGCCCTACTTCCAGGGCGGCTACATCCCCCAGTTCTGGGACAACGGAGTCACCACCGGGCTCTACATCAGGAGTTATCCCAGCGCGGGCGTCGCCTGGTCGGAGGCCGATTGCAGCTGCAATCAACCCAACTACCATTGAGGCCCGCCGACCGCGCCAGGCCTCGGGTCCTGCCGGCCGTGGCCGGTTGCGCGCTGGCGCTCGTGGTGCTCGCGCTGCAGGGCTGCCAGGACCGCCCGCTGGCCGAGCGGCTGGTGTGCGCCTACGACGAGGCGGCGGTGGCGGCCTACGCCGCAGACGACTTCGCGGGGCTCTCCAAAGTCGCGGGGGAGGCCGAGCAGGACAAGGTTCGAGCGCGGGTGGCTCGGAAGAGCCGCGCCGGCGTGCGCCTCGAGGCGCGCCTGGACCGGGTCGAGGTCACCGCGGTCTCCCGTCCAGGCCCGGACGAGCTCATCGTGGATGCCACCGAGCGCTGGAGGTATCACGATCGGCCCGTGCGCCCCGGGCTGTCGCCCAGCCCGGAGATCGAGGCGGTGGTGAGGCTCACCTACGACTTCATTCGCCGGGATGGGGGCTGGAGGGTCCAGCAGGTGCGGGCCGCCTCGACCGATTACCAGGGCCACCGGCCCGCATCCGCTCACCTGGGTGAACCCGTCGCGCGCTGACCCGGCCTCCGGGCTCCGCCCCTCGAGCTAGTGGGGGGCCGCGGTCCTGCCCGCCGCCGCTCGCCACAGGTGCGGCGGGTGACAGCTGGTGCACCGCCGCCCCGTGGCCTGCGCGTGCAGCGGCTTCTTCAGCACGCCCTGGTGGCAGCTCTCGCAGCCCACCAGCGCCTCTTCCTTGGTCTTGGCGTGCGGCTTGTGACAAGCTCCGCAGGCGAACTGCATGGGCGCGTCGTCGGAGAAGCGGGCCGGCAGGACCCCCTCGGCCCGGTGGCACCGCAGGCAGTCGCGGCGGGTCGGCTTGAGGCCGGGGTCCTGGGAGAGGAAGTCGTGGCAGGCGAAGCAGTGGAGCTGCTGCATCCCGGAGACGTTCACCGCGTGCTGACCGTGGCAGCCGCGGCAGCTCGACTGCACCGGCTCGAACCCGTGCACGCCCGCGGCGTGGCAGCGGACGCACTCGATGTGCTTCAGGTCCACGTGGATGCGGTGGCCGCGCGAGCCGCCCACCTGCGGCCAGCGCGGGTCGTGCGAGAGGTGGCAGGCGGCGCAGGCGCCCACCTCGACCGCGCCGTGGCCCGACTTGCCGCCGGGCGGCGAGCCCGCCAGGAAGCCGCGCAGCATCGCCACCTGCTGCTCGTGCGTGTTGTGGTGGCACCGCTGGCAGGCCACCATCCGGTGGCTGCCGCGGTTCCAGAGCGCGAACTCGGGGCTGGCGCGGTGACAGTAGGCGCAGAGCCGCGGGTCCTCCTCCATGAAGCTCCGCATGCGGACGAAGCCGGCGGCGAGGGCCGCGGCGAGCACGGCCGCGAAGGCAAGGGCGATGACGAGGCGGGGTCGCTGCATGGTCCTCCGGTCGGAACCCAGGTGAAGCCGTGATCACCCTGCGGGTCAAGCTCTTCGCCCTCATCGCGGGCGTCACCATCTTCTCCACCACCGGCGTCACGGCGGTGGCGCTCTGGCGAGACCTGCAGCGCTCCCAGGAGCTGCTGGCCCGCGAGGGCAGCGCCCTGGCGGCCAGTGTCGCACCGGCGGCCGCTCGTTGGGTCGGCCCCAACGGGGCAGGTCCCGGCGCGCGCGACGCCCTGGGCGCCCTCGCGACGCAGCTCGTCAACACCTCACCCATCGCCCGGGCCTGGGTGGTGGACCGCTTCGGCAAGGTGCTCGCCTGCGCCGATCCCTCCGGCCGCGGCTGTCCGGAGGGCGCGCCCACCGTCTTCACCCCGCCGCAGAGCCCGATGGAGACGGTCACCCGGCTGGTGGAGCCCGAGGGGATCGTGGTGGGCGCGCCGGTGCTGCGGGACGGCGAGCTGGTGGGCGCGGTGCGCATCGAGTTCGAGCACGAGCAGGTGCTGGGCAGCGCCCAGCGGCTCGCCCTCACCGCCTCGGCGCTGGCCGCCGTCTGGATCTTCCTCGGGCACGTGCTGGCGGTGGTGCTGCTGCGCACCATCACCCGTCCGCTCACCGAGGTGGGCGAGGCGGCGGACGCGCTGGCCCGCGACGAGGCGGGGCTGCAGCTCGCGGTGCCGCAGGAGCGGGAGCTGTCGGAGGTGGTGAAGGCCTTCAACCACATGTCGCAGCGGCTCTCGGAGCGGCGCACCGAGAACGAGCGGCTCATCGGCAGCCTTGAGGAGCGGGTGGCGCAGAAGACCCGCGACGTCCTGCGCGCCGATCGGCTCGCCACCCTGGGCGGCATCGCCGCCGGCTTCGCCCACGAGCTCGGGAACTCGCTCAACGTGATCCGGGGCTTCACCGCGGTGGCGTTGCGCGAGCTCCCCGGCGACCACCCGAACCGCCCCGACCTGGAGGCGGTGCGGCGCGAGACGCAGCGCGCGGCGGGCCTGCTGGAGCGCTTCCTGGTCTTCGCCCGCTCCCGTGACGCGGTCACCGCGCCGCAGTCGATCGAGCCGGTGCTGCGGGAGGCGGTGGAGGTGGTGGGGCCGGCCGCGGCGCAGGCGCGGGTGGAGACCTCGGTGGAGGTGGCCGCCGGGCTGCCCGAGGTGAACGCCGACGCCGCCATGCTGCGGCAGGCCTTCCTCAACCTCTGCGTCAACGCGGTGCAGGCGATGGAGGGGGGCGGGGCGCTGCGAGTGAGCGCCCGCGCCCGCGACGGCGAGGTGTGGGTGGAGTTCCAGGACAGCGGCCCCGGCATCTCCCCGGAGGTGCGGGGCCACGTCTTCGAGCCCTTCTACACCACCAAGGCGAGCGGGACCGGGCTCGGGCTGGCCATCGTGCGCCAGGCGGCGGAGACCCACGGCGGCGCGGTGGAGGTGGAGAGCCCGCCGGGCGGGGGAGCGATCTTCCGCATGCGGCTCCCGGCCGCCGCCGGGGGGCAGGGTGGGGGCGCGGCCGGCCCGGTGTAGACTCGCCCCATGGGCGATCCTGCCGCGCCGAACCTGCTCGGCGACGTCATCAAGGTGATGCTGCCGGTGTCGCTGCTGCTCGTGGCCGGCATCTACTACGTGGTCTACCGGGTGGTCTGCTGGATGGACCGCAACGACTACCTGCCCGGGCAGGCCGAGGAGAAGCGGCAGGCGGAGCGGCGCGCGCGCGCGGCCCGGGAGCGGACGGGCGGGGAGGATCCCAAGGCATGAAGCCCAAGGTGATGGTCATCGACGACCTCGACTCCGCGCGCCAGATGGTGAAGCGCACGTTGTCGCGGAGCTGCGACGTGTTCGACTTCGCGGCGGTGGCGGAGGCGCTGCCGGCGGTGGAGCGGGCCGAGTTCGACGTCATCGTCACCGACCTGCGCATGCCGGGGATCGACGGGCTCGAGGGGCTGAAGCGGTTCAAGCAGAAGGCGCCGGAGATCCCGGTGATCATCATGACCGCCTTCGCCACCGTGGAGACGGCGGTGGCGGCCATGAAGGCCGGCGCCTTCGACTACCTCACGAAGCCCTTCGACCCGGAGGAGCTGGAGCTGCTGGTGGACCGCGCGGTGGAGCACGCCCGGCTCCGGCGCGAGAACGCCCAGCTCAAGACGGCGCTGGCCGGCGGCTACCAGCTCCAGGGCATCGTCGGGAAGTCGCCGGCCATGCGGGAGCTGGCGGCCATGCTGGAGCGGGTGGCCCCCTCCGACGTGCCCATCCTCATCGAGGGCGAGAGCGGCACCGGCAAGGATCTGGTGGCGCGGGCCGCCCACGCCCTGAGCCGGCGCGCGGCCGGCCCCTACCTCGCGCTCAACATGAGCGCCATCCCGGAGAACCTGGCCGAGGCGGAGCTCTTCGGCCACGAGAAGGGGGCCTTCTCGGGCGCCGAGGTGGCGCGCGAGGGGTTCTTCTCCGAGGCCCAGGGGGGCACGCTGTTCCTCGACGAGATCGGGACCCTGCCGCTCACGCTCCAGGCCAAGCTCCTGCGGGTGCTGCAGGACGGGGACTACATCCCGGTCGGCTCGCGCAAGCCGCGCAAGGCCGACGTGCGGATCGTGGCCGCCACCAACGAGCAGCTCCGCAAGGCGGTGGACGCCGGCAGGTTCCGCGAGGACCTCTTCTTCCGGCTGCGGGTGGTGCCGCTCCGGTTGCCGCCGCTGCGGGAGCGGCGCGAGGACATCCCGCTGCTGGTGGAGCACCTCGTGAAGAAGCACGCGCTGCGGCTCGGCCGGCCCCAGCTCCAGCCCGACGCCGAGGCCATGCGCGCGCTCCTCGACCACCCCTGGCCCGGCAACATCCGCGAGCTGGAGCACGCCATCGAGCGGGCGCTGCTCCTGGCCCGCGGCGAGGTCCTCACCCTCGCCGACCTCCCGCCCGAGCTGACCCCTCCGGACGGCGGCGACGCCAGCGCCGACGGGGGCCGCTACAAGCGCGCCCGCGACGCCTGGGAGCGGCGCTGGTTCGAGGACCTGCTCCGCGAGGCGGGCGGCTCGGTCGCCAGGGCCGCCGAGCTCGCGGGGCTGCACCGGAGCACGCTCTACGAGAAGCTCGCGCGCATGGGCCTCGTCACCGGGGAGCGGAAGGAGTGAGCGCTGGCCGGGACGCCGCACCCTCGGCGGCCGCTGTCCCCTGATCGTGGCGCAGCTCGAACATGGTGCAGCAATTGCTGCATGTCGTTGCGCCGAATCAATGAGCTGCCAATCAAGACCTGCGACAATCCTCCTCCTCCGAACAGGGTGCGGTGCGGTCATCCTGGATCTTCGTGAGAAACCCTGGAGGGGAACGATGTCCAAGCGTCTCGTCATCATTGGAGTCATGTCGCTCGCTGCGTGCGGGCTCGGAGCACAGCAGGAAGCCACCAGCCCGTCGAGCCCGAGCTCGCCGACGACCACCATCGGAAAGGGGTCGGGCGTCTCGATCAGCGCGAGCGCGCTGACCTCCGTCTCCGCGACGGCGAAGGTCGTGGTCAGCCAGTCGACGCCCACCGAGACGCTCGTCGACGCGGGGCTCGAGACGGCGACGCCGGCCTGCACGACGGACAGCGACTGTAGCGCGTTCACGGGGGCGGCGTGCAGCGCGAAGCTCCACCTGTGCACCGTCACCACCTACGCGAAGACCCGGTTCTACATCCAGAACCAGGCTCCTGACGCCACGACCCACAACGTCAGCATTCCCGTGCCGTGTGACGGGCGCAGCTACTCGGTCGAGGTCTACGGCGCCGACTCGTCGACCCCGCCGGTCATCAAGGAGATCTGGACCGCCGACGGGATCGCGATCCCCAGCACGGCCTGCGTCGCGCCCGCGACGGTCCCGTGGGTGGACCGCACGGCAGCGGCGACGAGCCTCCTCCCGGCGTACTCGATCCCGGCGATCTACGACGCGTCGGTCCCGAACCATCCGACGTTCACCATCGGCGTGCAGAACCTCGGCTACCCGTGGGCGACGTCGACGGGCACCTGGAACGTCACCTACGGAGCTCCGGCCGTGACGGGCACCAGGTCGTCGGGGAGCGTCACCTTCAACGCGCCTGCGGCCGGCACGACGTCGATCTCTCTCGACGGCAGCTTCCGGCTCGACGGCTCGCTCACGGTCGGCACGGAGTCGCCCTGGCAGTACTCGATCCCGGCGACCACGGCCACGGTGTACACGAGCGCGGGCATCGCCCTGTAGCCACCGAGGAGCGCGCCCCGGCTGCGCGATGGGGGGCAAGCCGCCTCGCGTCGCGCAGCCTGCCCGCTGTCGCAGCCGCCCGCTCGTTCAGTCGTAGGCGTGGCACTCCAGGCAGAGCGCGGTCGGGGTGACGCGGTCGCCTGGCCGGGGAGGTGCCGCCTTGTCAGGGGAGTAGGTCGTGGCGTCTCCCGGCACGACGCCGCGCATCGGCTTGGCGCCGGGCGGGAGGGCGATCGCCGAGTCCCAGGGCGAGCTGCGGTCGTGGCAGGTGACGCAGCGGAGCACGTTCCCGGGCAGGAAGGCGCCGCGCCGGACGGCGTCTTCGAGCGGCCTCAGCGGCGGCTCGTTCGAAGCCGGTGGATAGGGCAGCTCGATGGGATGGCAGGTGCGGAGCTGGGCGCCGACGCCGCCGGTGTGGCAGGAGAGGCACTCGTGTGTCGAGACGCGGTCGGCGTCGTCGGCGAAGAGCCGGCAGCCGCCCTGGATGGCGGCCTGCGCTCGCGGGGTGGGCGCCGCGAAGTGACCTTTCGCGGATCTTGGCTGGAGCGCTGCGCCCACCGTGGCGCTCAGGATCCAGGCCAGCGCTGCACCCCCGCCGATGTAGCCGATCCGTCGCAACTCCCAGGAAAGCTAGGGCCAGGGACGAACCGGGGGGAGTCACCCCGAGCGCCGAGCCCGCGACGTACGCGCGGTCGTCCGCTTCCGAGCCCGCCGAGCGCTACCGCCGGTCTCCGTGACACCGGGCGCAGTCGTCCGGGTCGGCGGTGAGCAGCTTCCGCAGCACCGAGTTGTGCGGGTTGTGGCACACGAGGCAGCTCCGGAAGGCGTGCGCGTGCTGGACCAGCTGGTCGTGGCAGGAGAAGCAGAGGTCGTCGCCCGCCACTCGCAAGGGGCCGGGGTCGGGGCCGGAGCCGGTGTGGCAGTCGGAGCAACGACCGGCCACGTAGGGCGCGTGATCGGAGGCGGCCTTGGTCTCCCACGACAGCGGCGCCGGAGCGGGCCGCACCGTGACGGCGAGCGCCAGGGCGAGCGCCGGCCCGAGCAGCAGGGCGGATGCGGCGATGAAGCGGACGCCACGGCCGTGCGCCGCGTGCGCGACGCGCTCGACCAGCCACCTCTTGGACTCGCGCCGTCGATCCACGATTCCCGTTCTCTCGAGCGGGAGAAGCTAGTCGAGACGGGGGCTGCGGTCGGTACCATGAAAAGGTGACGCGGTCGCCGGCTCCCGGCGACCATCGCTATCGGGGCGAGCCCCGCAGGCCCTCCAGGTAGGCCGCGAGGTTCCGGGCCAGGGCTGGGGCGCGGTCCTCTAGGAGCCGGATCTCGCGCCGGGCGGCGTCGTCGTCTCCCAGCGCCGCCAGCGCCACGCCGAGGTTGAAGTGGCCGTCGGCGCTCCCGTCGATGCGGGCGCCGTCGCCCACGAGCCTGACCGTCTCGTCGAAGCGACGGAGCCGGTTCAGGACCGCCGCCAGGTTGGCCCAGGCCTCGGGTTGGGCCGGCTGGAGCGCCACGGCGGTCTGGAGGCTGTCGAGCGCCCCGGCGTAGTCGCCCTGGACCAGGCGGATGCGGCCCAGGTTGTAGTGGGCCTCCGCGTTGCCGGGGTCGAGGCGGATCGCAGCCAGGACGTGCGGGAGGGCCTCGTCGTCCCGGCCGGCGGCGTCCAGGGCCGCGCCGAGGTTGTTCTGGGGGCGGCTCTTGCCGGGGGACTTCGCGGCCGCGTCGGCCCACAGCGACAGCGGCGTGGCCCACACCTCGTTGCGCGCGTACGTGGCGGCCGAGAGCCCGGCGGCGAGCGCCAGCCCGGCGCCGAGGAAGAGGACCCGGCCGCGCGCGTCGCCGAGGCGCCGCGCCAGGAGCCCGCCGCCCGCGCTCACCGCCAGGAAGAAGCCGACGGACGGCAGGTACGCCCGGTGCTCGAAGATCACGTCGACGATGGGGATGACGCTCGACTCCAGCAGCAGCGCCAGGAAGAACCAGGCGATGCCGAGCGCGACGAGCCGCGCCGCCGGGTCGAGCGGCCGGGGACCGGGGCGCGTCCGGGCGAGCAGCAGCCAGCACCCGAAGGCCACCAGCGACCCGAGGAGGAGCGCGGAGGCCGCCACCGGCGCGGCCAGGAAGGAGTGGAACAGCGGGAAGTCGTGGTCGAGGTTCTGGCCCAGCGGCAGCACCAGCAGCCGCAGGTAGGTCGCCATCACGGGCAGCTCGGTCGCGAGGTAGTCGAGCCGGCCCAGCGAGGTCTGCACCCGCGTCAGCCGCTGGACGTCGCCGAAGTCGGCGGCGGCGCCCGCCGTCGACAGGACCGTGGCCGGGATGATCCCCATGCAGGCGACGAGCGGCGCCAGCGCGGCCAGGCGCGTGGTCCACGGACCGTCGAGGAGGTAGAGGTCGAAGAGCGCGATCACCAGCGGGAAGGTGAAGGCGATCTCCTTGGTCCTCATCGCCAGCGCCGCGGTCAGGAGCAGGAGCAGGTAGCCGGCGGCGCGCGCCGGGCGGCGCGACGGGCCGGACGGCGCCAGCCGCCAGCGGAGGTACAGCACCAGCGTGAGCAGGCAGAAGGTCGTCGCCAGCGAGGTGATCCGCTGGACCACGTAGGTGACGGCCTGGGTCTGCAGCGGGTGGGTCGCGAAGAGCAGGGCCGCCACCGCCGCGATCTCGCTCGCGCGCGGGGCGAGGGCGGAGCCGGCGAGCCGCGGCGTCCGGAAGGCGAGCCGGACGAGCGCCAGGACCAGCAGCCCGTTCAGGAGGTGGATGGCGAGGTTGACGGCGTGGTATCCGGCGGGCGCGAGCCCTCCCGCCCGATGGTTCAGCGCGAAGGTGAGGTAGGCGACGCTGCGGTTCGGCCGCTGGTGGTACCCCTCGCCGCCCGGCAGGAAGTTGCGGAGATCCCTGATCACCGGGTTGTCGACGATCGAGCGCTGATCGTCGAACTGGAACGCGCCGCCGAACGAGCCCGAGTAGGCGAGCAGCGTCAGCAGCAGGAGCGCGGCGAGGGGCCACGCGGCCTTCGCCCGGGCGGACGGCCAGGTCACCGCCGCACCATAGCAACGAGCGGAGCGCGCGATCCAGGGCGCCGGCGGCGCGATCGGCCGCTAGCGCCCCGTGAGCCTGGCCGCGTAGAACCCGTCGGCGCCGTGGCGGCTCGGCAGCGTGAGGAGGTCGCCGGCGGTGGTGAGGACGTCCGGCGGGAACCCCGCCGGCGCCGGGAGGCGCGCGAACCCGAGCGACACCAGCGCCTCGGCGAGCGACGGCCCCTCCACGCGGCTGAGCGAGCAGACGGCGTAGGTGAAGGGCGCGCCGGGCCGGGCGTACCGGAGGGCGCTCTCGGCGATGGTGCGCTGCAGGAGCGCGGCGCGCGCCAGGTCGGCGGCGGTGCGGCGGAGCTTCAGCTCCGGGTGGCGCCGCAACGTGCCCAGCCCGGTGCAGGGGGCGTCGCAGAGCACCGCGTCGAAGCTCGCCGGCGCGAGGCCAGGGACGGGCTGGCTGGCGTCGGCGCAGATCACCTTCACGTTGGCGTGGCCGCGGCGCGCCGCCTCCTCGCGCAGCTGCTCCGCCTTGCGCGGGTGGACCTCGACCGCCACCACCTCGCCCGCCGGGCCGACCAGCTCGGCGAGGTGGAAGGTCTTGCCGCCCGGCGCCGCGCAGGCGTCGAGCACCCGGGCGCCGCTGCCGGCGAGGTGACCTGCGGCGTAGAGCCCGACCAGCTGCGCCCCCTCGTCCTGCACCTGGAACGGCGTCCCCCCAGCGGCGCGGGCCAGCGCCCGCACCGAGGCGCCGGACACCAGGACCCCGTGCGGCGAGCGGAGCGCCGGGCGGGCCTCGATGCCGGCGGCGCGCGCCCGCTCGAGGAGCTCGTCCCGCCGCTGGGTGCGCACGCAGAGCGGCGCCGGCTCGTTCATGGCGCGGGCGAGCGCCAGCGCCTCCCCCGCGCCGAGCCACTCCACCCACTCCTGCGCGACGTAGCGCGGGAGGGACTCGGCGAGTGCCAGGTGCCCAACGGGATCCTCCGCCAGCGGCGGCGGCGCGGGCAGGGCCGGGGCGCGCGCCAGGCTGCGGAGCACCGCGTTCACGAAGCCGGCCGCCCGACCCTCGTCGGCCGACTTGGCGAGGCTCACCGTCTCGCCCACCGCTGCGTGCGGGGGGGTGCCGAGGTAGAGGAGCTGGTAGGCGCCGAGCCGGAGCGCCACCCGCGCCGCCGGGTCGAGCGCGGCGATGGCCCGGCGGGAGTGCGGCGCCAAGGCGGCGTCGAGGGTGAGTGCCCGCCGCAGCGTGCCGTAGGTGAGCTCGGTGGCGAGGCCGGCCTCACGCGGGTCGATGGCGCCGGCGGTCTCGAGCGCGGCGTCGAGGGCGCGGGAGGCGAAGGCGCCGCCCTCCTCCACCCGCCGCAGCACCTCGAAGGCGATGGAGCGGGCGCTCACGGGGTCGACCCTGTCATGAGCCGAGGACCGTGCCCGCCGGCACCGGCTGGCCCTTGAGGAAGTCGTCCGCCGCCATGCGGCGCCGGCCCTCGAGCTGCAGCTCGGTGACCAGCAGCGCGGTGCCGCCGCCGCAGGCCACGAAGAGCCCGCTCGAGATGGGCTGGGCGGTGCCGGGGGCCATCACCGGATCGCCGTGGGTGACGCGGGCGGCGTGGATCTTGAGGGTCTTGCCGCCGAGGGTGGTGAAGCCTCCCGGCCAGGGAGTGAAGCCGCGCAGCCGGCAGAGGAGCTTCTCGGCCGGCAGGTGGAAGTCGAGCCGGCCGTGCTCCTTCTCGATGATGGGCGCGAGGGTGGCGCGCGCGTGCTCCTGGACCACCGGGACGATGCGCCCCTCGGCCAGCAGCCCGAGGGCCTCGACCAGCGCCGCTCCGCCCAGCCGGGCGAGCCGCTCGCTCAGGGTCTCCGCGGTGTCGTCGGCGGAGATCTCCAGGGCGCGCTGCAGCAGGACGTCCCCGGTGTCGAGCCCGGCGTCCATCTGCATGATGGTGACGCCGGTCTCGCGCTCACCCTCGGCGAGCGCCCACTGGATGGGGGCGGCGCCCCGGTAGCGCGGCAGGAGCGAGGCGTGCACGTTGACGGCGCCGTGCGGGGCGAGGGCGAGGAGGTCCTGGCCGAGGATGCGGCCGTAGGCGACAACCACCAGCAGGTCGGGCGCGTGGGCGGCGAGCGCGGCGGCGAGCTGGCCGTCGCGCACCTTCTCGGGCTGCAGCACCGGCAGACCGCGCGACTGGGCCCAGAGCTTGGTGGCGGGGGCGCGCAGCTCCTGGCCACGACCGGCGGGGCGGTCGGGCTGCGCCACCACGCAGCAGAGCTCGTGGCCGGCTCCGGCGAGCGCCTCGAGCGCGGCCACGGCGAAGGGCGGGGTGCCGAGAAAAGCGATCTTCAACGAGGAGGCTCCGGTCGCGGTCGCGAGGTCAGGGCTTGTGGCGGGCGGCGCGCGCCGCCGTGCGCGCCGGCTTCCCCTCGCGCGACCAGGCGGAGGGGAGCATGTCGAAGGGGAGCAGCTTGGAGAGCAGGGGCAGGAGCAGCATGCCGCCCGGGGCGGCGAAGATGGCGAGCGCCGGCACCGCCTTGGCGAGGTCGATGAGGATCACCTTCACCCGGCGCTTCTCGTCGGGGGTGAGCGGCTTGCCGGCGGCCGCCTTGGCGATGAGGCCGCTCACCGAGCCGGTCTCGCGGAGCTCGGCCACCACGGCGTCGAGGTTGTCTGCGACCGCCTGCGAGACCTTCTCCAGCACCTCGTCGGCGGCGTCCTCCCAGTCGGCCGGGGAGAGGTCGGTGCCGTCGCCGGAGGCCTGGAACAGGTGGCGGTAGTCGGCGTGGAGGGCGGCGGCGCGCGCTCGAAGCTCCACCAGCTCCTCGGGCGTGACCTGAGTGGCGGCCGCGAGCCCCTCCACCCAGGCGGTGCGCTGGGGAGATGCGACGGGCGCCGCGACGTCCGCGAGGGCGAGGTGCTCGAGGAAGGTCTGGGCCGCCACCGGGAGGACCACCCGGGCGAGCGCGCCAGGGGTGCGAGGAGCCTCGACGCGCGTCAGGAGCTCGCGCTCATCGAGCTTCTGCAGCCCGAGCCGGGTCACCTGGCGGCGCCAGGTACGGCGACGCTGCTCGTCGAGCGGGTCGCCGAGGCTGAACATGCCGGCCAGCATCTCGGCGAGGAGCGCCAGCTCCCGGCTGGCGGCCAGGACCTGGCGGCGGGTGGGCTCTTCCTCGAGCCGGCCGTTGGCGTAGTAGCCGATGGCGAGGCGGGCCAGGAGCCGGCGCTGCACCGACAGGACACAGGGGTAGAGCGGCAGGCCTCCGACCGGATCGCTCGCCGGGAAGCAGCGCTTCTTCAGCACCTCGCCCGAACGGACGAAGGCGCGCCGCACCGGGGCGTCGTCCGGCTCGTCGTACTGGGCCGGGTCGGCGTCGAGCGCGGTCGAGATGTCGCCGATGGAGGCGGCGAAGAAGGTGGCGAGCTCGGCGCGCCGCTGGTGCGGCTCGAAGGTGCCGGCCTGCAGCAGCGCCAGGTCGAGCACCAGGCCCACGTGGCCCTGGAGGGGGGAGAGGAAGGCCTCTTCCGGCCGGCATCCCTCCGGCTCGTCGATCCGCCGGCGCAGCGAGCGGAGCACGAGGAGCCGGGCGCGGGCCTCGAGGTCGGGCCCATCGGCGTCCTGCAGGCGCAGCTCGGCCGGCAGGCGCAGCCTCGCCGCGGCCGGGTCATAGCCTCCGAGCTCGGCGTCGACGAGCGCGGAGAGCCAGCTTTTCTTGGAGAGGTCGATGCTCACGACGGGCGCCGGGACGGTGCGAGAGGAGGGTTCTCCATGCTAGCGCACCTTGTGCCCCGGGGACCACGGCCGCGAGAGGCTATCCGGCCCGCTTGGCGCCCTTGCGCTGAGCCGGAGCCGCCTCCTCCTCCTCGACCGGGACCGGGACCGGTACCGGGGCGGGGCCGCGCCGGATCCCGAACTTCTCGAAGAGCTGCCCCTCGATCTGTTGCAGCATCTCCGGGTGCTCTCGCAGGAAGGACTTGGCCTGCTCTCGCCCCTGCCCGATGCGCTCGCCGCCGAAGCTGAACCACGCGCCGCTCTTCTCCACGATGTTCTCGTTGGAGGCGAGGTCGAGGAGGTCGCCCTCGTGGCTGATGCCGTGGCCGTACATGATGTCGAACTCCACCTCCTTGAAGGGAGGCGCGACCTTGTTCTTCACCACCTTCACCCGGGTGCGGTTGCCGATTATCGACTCGCCGTCCTTGATGGCGCCGATGCGGCGGATGTCGAGCCGCTGGGAGGCGTAGAACTTGAGGGCGTTGCCGCCGGTGGTGGTCTCCGGGTTGCCGAACATCACCCCGATCTTCATGCGGATCTGGTTGATGAAGATGACGATGGTGGAGGACTTGGAGATGGTGCCGGTGAGCTTGCGCAGCGCCTGGCTCATGAGGCGGGCCTGCACGCCCATGTGGGCGTCGCCCATCTCTCCCTCCAGCTCGGCGCGGGGGACGAGGGCCGCCACCGAGTCGATCACCAGCACGTCCACGGCGCCGGAGCGGACCAGCGTCTCGGTGATCTCGAGCGCCTGCTCGCCGGTGTCGGGCTGGGAGATGAGGAGGTCGTCGGTGCGGACGCCCAGCTTGCGGGCGTAGCCCACGTCGAGGGCATGCTCGGCGTCGACGAAGGCGGCGATGCCGCCCTTCTTCTGGGCCTCGGCCACCACGTGGAGCGCGAGGGTGGTCTTGCCCGAGGACTCCGGCCCGTAGATCTCGATGATGCGCCCGCGGGGGAGGCCGCCCACGCCGAGCGCGATGTCGAGGGACACCGCCCCGGTGGAGATGGCCTGTACGTCCTTCACGAGCGCCTCCTCGTTTCCGAGGCGCATGATCGAGCCCTTTCCAAAGGCCTTCTCGATGGACGAGACGGCCAGCTCGATCGCCTTCTCCTTCTCAGGTGCCACGGGCATTTCGGTCTTCTCCTTGCGGGGCGGGTGCCGCCCCGTTCTCTGCGTGGAGGAGCTTGTAGCAGCCCCCTCTGACAGCTGCAGCCCGGCTTCCGTGCGGCGACCACACCTCAGAACTACTGAACGGAAGGTCAGCTGTCAACTTGGCGCCGGCGCGGCCGCTTATCCCCTCCTGAGGGGGAACCCAAATGGGATACCGTGCCGAGGAGCCCTTGGACGCTCGCCCGTTCGGGTAGCATCCGGGCACGGCGAGGTCCGCCGGGGGCTACTCAATCAAGGGAGATGACCATGAAGCGTATCGCGCTCCTCGTCGTCGCCGCGGCGCTGTCGGCCTGCGGCGGTGGAAGCAGCAACAACAACATCAGCGCCGCCGCCAACAAGACCTTCAGCTATGGGACGGCCGGCCAGGCGTCCCTCTACCAGACCTCGGCCGTGAGCAGCCAGCTCTCGAGCCTGAGCGGCGCCACGTCCAGCACCAGCTCGAGCTCCGCGCAGGCCGCGGTCGGCACTTCAGGGGTGACCGGCGCCCTCCTGACCGGTTCGTCCCTGAGCTACCTCTCGGCCGCCTCCACGGCCCAGGCCCTCAGCGTGTCGGGCCAGGCGCTCACCGCCGGCGCCAGCTTCGACAACCCCGCCTGCGTGACCCAGCCCACGCTCACCAGCGTGAACTTCGCCAACTGCACGGTCACCTCGACCTCCACGAGCTTCACCGACAAGCTGACCGTGAACGGCTCCTTCGCGGTGGTCGGCGACCTGGTCACCTGGAACGTGACCGCGAATTTCGCCCTCAGTGGCTCGGGGGTGACCGAGAACGTGGTCCTCAAGTACTCGGGCAACTTCACCGTCACCAGCGCCGCCATCAAGGGCACCTCGATGGCCGACGTGAACGTGAGCGCCTCGGGCAACGGCCAGAGCGCCACCGCCGAGGTCTCGGAGGCGGTGGTCGTCGACGTGACCCGCGACGCCACTGGCTGCATCAACGGCGGCACGGTCGAGGCGAAGCGCGTCTGGGTGACGAGGCCCAACGTCCAGGGCACGACGTTCGCCGACCAGGGCGCGCGGATCACCTGGACCGGCTGCAACACGGCCACCATCGCCTTCTCGAACTAGATTCGGAAGGGTCGACCAGCGACCCTTCGGATCGCTCACTGAACGTCCGGGCGGCAGCCCGGGCTGGATCGCTTGATCCGGCCCGGCGCTGCCGCTCACGCGTTCAGGGACCCGGGGGAGGGCCGCCGGCCGGCGGCGCGTGGGGCGCGGCGGCTGGCGACCCGGCGAGGCGGGCCCGGAGGAGCGGCTCGTACCGGGCGCCGGAAGGGGAGAGGTGCGACCTGAACAGGGTCGCCTCGCCGCAGCGCCAGCTCACCGGGGCGAGCGCCCCCGCCCGCCCGAGCGCCGGCGCGAGCGCCCGCGCGCCCCGGGCATCGCGCGCGCGGCCGAGCGTGAGGTGCGGCGAGAAGGCGCGCTCCTCCGGCGGATAGCCGAGGGGCGCGAGCGCGCGGCCGAGCCCGGCCACCAGCGCGCGCAGCGGCTCGAGGTCCCCCGCGACTCCGGCCCAGAGCACCCGCGGGCGCGACGCGGAGGGGAAGGCGCCCGAGCCCGAGAGCGTGAGCCCGAGCGGCCGGGCGGCGGCGGCGGCCGTGGCGACCGCGGCCTCGACCGCGGCGCACCGCTCCTCCGGCACCGAGCCCAGGAACTGCAGGGTGAGGTGCACGCTGGCCGGCTCCACCCACTTCACCTCGCGGGCCACCGAGCCGGCCGCCCGCTTCAGCCCGGCCTCGAACGAGCGCAGCGCGTCCCGCACCGGGTCGGGCAGGTCGAGGGCGACGAAGAGGCGGAGCTGCATCAGGGCTCCCGCCGGCGTTCCTCGTGGCCGCCGCGGCGCATCCTCACTCCACCGTCACGCTCTTCGCGAGGTTCCGCGGCTGGTCCACGTCGGTGCCCTTGAGGTCCGCCACGTGGTACGCGAGGAACTGCAGCGGCAGGATGGAGAGGAGCGGGGAGAGGAGCGGCGGCGCCTCGGGGACGGTGAGCGCCACCTGGGCGAGGCTCGCCGCGTGGACGTCGCCCTCCGAGACCACGGCGAACACCTGCCCGCCGCGCGCGCGGACCTCCTCCATGTTGCCGAGCGTCTTCTCGTAGGCCGGCTCGCGAGTGGCGAGCACCACCACCGGCAGGTTCTCGTCGACGAGCGCGATGGGCCCGTGCTTCATCTCGCCGGCGGCGTAGCCCTCGGCGTGGATGTACGAGATCTCCTTGAGCTTGAGCGCCCCCTCCAGCGCCACCGGGAACTGGCTGCCGCGGCCGAGGAACAGGACGTCGCGCGCCTGGGCGCAGCGCTTCGCCACCGGCAGCACCGCCGGCTCCTGCCGCACCACCTGCTCCATCCACTGCGGCACCTGCCGGAGCGCCGCCAGGTGCGTCCGCGCGGCCTCCTGGGAGAGCGTGCCGCGCAGCCGCCCGAGCTTCACCGCCAGCAGGAAGAGGCAGGCGAGCTGGGTGGTGAAGGCCTTGGTGGAGGCGACGCCGATCTCCGGGCCGGCGCGGGTGTAGAGCGTGCCCGAGCACTCGCGCGGGATCGCCGAGCCGACCACGTTGCAGATGGAGATGGCGCGCGCCCCGCGGCGCTTCGCCTCCTTCACCGCCGCCAGCGTGTCGGCGGTCTCGCCCGACTGCGAGATGGCGAGGCAGAGGGTGCGGGCGTCGACGATGGGATCGCGGTAGCGGAACTCGGAGGCCAGCTCCACCTCCACCGGCAGCCGCGCCAGGGACTCGAGCATGTAGCGGCCGCAGAGCCCGGCGTGCCAGCTCGTGCCGCAGGCCACGATGATCATGCGCGAGAGCCCCTTCGCCTCCTCGGCGGCGAGCTCGAGCCCGTCGAGCGCGACGTCGCCCTCCTCGAGGAGGGTGCGCCCGCGGATGGTGTCCACCAGCGCCCGCGGCTGCTCGTGGATCTCCTTGTGCATGAAGTGCTTGTGCCCCTCCTTCTCGGCGGCCACCGCGCTCCACTCGATGCGGCGCGGCGGCCGGTCGAGCGGCACGCCCTCGCGGTCCTCGATGGCGACGCCCTGGGGGGTGAGGTGGGCCAGCTCGCCCTCCTCCAGGTAGACCACGTCGCGGGTGTGCTCGAGGATGGCCGGCACGTCGGAGGCGAGGAAGTTCTCGCCCTGCCCGAACCCGACCACCAGCGGGCTCGCGTTCTTGGCGGCGACGATCTCGTTCGGGAACCGGTCGCAGAGGACCGCCACCGCGTAGGTGCCCTGCACCTGCGCGAGCGCGGCGCGGACCGCCTGCACCAGGTTGCGCCGCCCGTCCTCCAGCGCCTCGCTGATGAGGTGCGCGAAGATCTCGGTGTCGGTCTCCGAGGCGAACCGGTGGCCCCGCGCCGAGAGCGTGGAGCGGAGCGAAAGGTGGTTCTCGATGATGCCGTTGTGCACCACCGCCACGCCGCCGTAGCGGTGCGGGTGGGCGTTCTCGTCGGAGGGGCGGCCGTGGGTGGCCCAGCGGGTGTGGCCGATGCCGGTGGTGCCGGCGAGCGGCCGCTCCTTCAGCACGGCCACCAGGTTGGCGAGCTTGCCCTTGGCGCGCGCCACCTCCAGGCCCGAGGCGCCGAGGACCGCCACCCCGGCCGAGTCGTAGCCACGGTATTCGAGCTTCTTGAGCCCCGAGACCACCAGCTCCACGCACTGCCGGGGGCCCACGTAACCGACGATTCCGCACATGGGCGAAACTTATAGCAGCCCTCCGGGCGCGGGACGACTCTCGGAGCGGGGACTTGCCCGCCTCAGCGACTGGCGTGGCAGCGCTCGCACTCGGCGATGGCGAAGGCCACCTTGCCGTGACACGCCCCGCAGGCCTCGCCGGCCGCGATCTGCAGCATGGAGTACTTCGTCGCGCCGTGCGAGGTGCTCGGGAAGATCTCCGGGTGGCAGACCTCGCAGCCGTTCCAGACCGTGTGCTTGGAGTGCGAGAAGATGATCACTCCCTCCATCCATCCCCTCGACTGGAACGGGACCTCCTTCTTCATCTGGAGCTTGGGGCGCGCGAAGGAGACCCCCTCGAGGTGGTCCGCCGGACGGAGGCTGCCGTCCGCCTCGGCCGCCACCCAGTCCACCTGGCCGGTCCGGGTGCGCGGGAGCGTCGCGGCGAAGGCGCCGTACTCCTTCCGGAGCCGCGCCGGATCGCTCCGGGCGTGGCAGCGCGCGCAGCTCGGCCCGGCGGTGACGTCGGCGCCCCCGGAGCACGACGGGAAGATGGCCTGGCCGGCGTGGAGGGTCTTCCCGTCGTGGCAGGCCCCGCAGTGGAAGCCGCCGCGGTTCGTGGCGGCCGAGATCCCGGTCTCTCCGGCCGACATGGCGAAGCCCACGTCGACGTGGCACACGCGGCAGGTGTAGCGCGCGCGGTGGCGCCAGTGATCGAAGACCGCCGGCGGGATCCCGGCGGCGCCGGTGTGCCGCCCCAGCACCACCTGGCCGTAGCTGTGGGGGGCCGGGACCTCCATGCCGAGCGCCCTCGCCGGCAGGAGGAGCAGGCAGGGCAGGAGGGCGTGCGCCGCGGTCCGCGTCGTCAAGCCTTCTCCTTTTCCCGACCCTTCGCCTCGAGCACGAACTGATAGAGGTCGCGGCAGCGGCGCAGCCGCTCGAGCCACACCTTGCGGCCCGACTCGTCGAGCGCCTCCAGCCGGGGCTTCAGGGCGTCGCAGCGCGCCACCAGCGAGCTCAGCTCCTCCGGGGAGAGCGTCATGGCGTCCTGGGTCTTCGAGCAGACCGCCTCGAACTCCGCGCGCCAGTCCCGCGCCGCCGAAGCCTCGGCCTGCGCCGCCGCGCGCGCGGGGCCCTGCGCCGCCGCGAGCGAGGTGGCCGCGCCCGCAAGGACCGCGAGCCACCACCTGTGAGCGCCGCGGATCACTGGACCGGCCTGGTGTGGCAGCGCTGGCAGTCGAGCAGCGGGAAGGCCACCGTGAGGTGGCAGGCACCGCAGTAGCGCCCCTCGAAGATCTCCACCATCGAGTACTTCGTCGCGCCCCTCTTCACGCCCACGAAGATCTCCGGGTGGCACAGCTCGCAGCCGTTCCAGACCGTGTGCTTCTTGTGGGAGAAGATGATCTCCGGCAGCCCCGCGAGCTTGGGGGAGAGGGCGAAGTCCCGCTGGGCGGAGAAGGAGGTGCGCGGGATGGAGACCCCTTCCAGCTGGTCGGAGGGGTGGATGAGGTGCTCCTCCTCCGCCTTCTCCCAGTCGACGCCGTTGCCGAACCGGCCCTTCGGCAGGCCCCGGGTCACCTCGTCGAAGCCGCGCTCGGGCCTCACGTTCATGCCGAGCGAGTGGCAGCGGACGCAGGTGCGCCGGTCGGCCGCCCCCGCCTTGGAGCAGGCCTCGAAGACCGGCCGGCTCTCGGAGGCGAGCTTCTTGCCGTGGCAGGCGCCGCAGTAGAAGCCGTTGGCGTTGTCGGTCGCGCGGACGTTGGTCCCGCCGGCCTTCATGGCGAAGCCGACGTCCACGTGGCAGACGCGGCAGGTGTATTTGGTGCGGTGCAGCCAGTGCTCGAAGACCACCGGAGCGAGCCCCGCCTTCTCCGAGTGGTTCGCGATGACCACCCGGCCGAACTCGTACGGCAGCGGGCGGCGCTTCTTGGCCGGGCCCTGCTGACCGCGGGCAGCCGTCGCGGCGAACAGGACCAGCACCGCCAGCGCGATGGGTCGTCTCATGATGTCCCCCCCTCGTTCCGGACCTCGGAACGGGACGAGCCTACCAGATCGCGCGCGCGACCGGCGGCCGCGCAAGGAGGATCGCGCCCGGGCTCAGCGCCGGGCGGCCCGGCGCGGCGTGGGCTGCCGCGCGGCGGCCTTCTCCACGCGCCGCGCTTCGGCCCAGCCCTCCTTGTTCACCTGCCGCGCCCGCCCGAGCGCGAGCGCGCCCGGCGGCACGCTCTCGGTGAGCGTCGAGCCGGCGGCCACGTAGGCGCCGGCGCCGATCTCGATGGGCGCGACCAGGATCGAGTCGCTCCCCACGAAGACGCCGTCGCCGATCACGGTGGGGTGCTTCTTCTCGCCGTCGTAGTTGCAGGTGATGGTGCCGCAGCCCACGTTCACGCCCTCGCCGATGGTGGCGTCGCCGAGGTAGGTGAGGTGGTTCGCCTTGGAGCCCTTGCCGAGGCGGGTCTTCTTGAGCTCCACGAAGTTGCCCACGTGCGCCCCCTCGCCCACGTCGGCGCCGGGCCGCAGCCGCGCGAAGGGCCCGACGATGGCGCCATCGCGCACCTCGGCCTGCTCGGTGACGCAGTACGGCTTGAGCGTCACGCCGTCGCCGAGGACGGTGTCGGTGAGCACCGAGCCCTGGCCGACGACGCAGCCCCGGCCCACGCGCGTCGCGCCGCGCAGCCGCACGCCGGTCTCGACGACGGTGTCGGGGCCCACCTCCACCCCCTCGTCGCAGAGGAAGCGCTCGGGATCCTCGAGGGTCACGCCGCTCTTCATGAGCCGCTGCGCCAGCCGCCGCGTGAGCGCGCGCCCGGCCAGCGAGAGCTCCTCCTGGTCGTTCACCCCCGCCGCCTCCACCGGCGAGACCCGCGCCGCCACCGCCCCCGGCCCTTCGGCGGCGAGCGCCACCAGATCGGTGAGGTAGAACTCGCCCTGCGCGTTCTGCTGGCCCACCTTGGCGAGCGTCTTCCAGAGGAAGGCGGCGTCGGCGCAGTAGAGGCCGGCGTTCACCTCCTGGATGCGGCGCTCCTCCGGAGTGGCGTCCTTCTCCTCGACGATGAGCGCCAGCTTGCCGTCGTGGCTGTGGACCACGCGCCCGTAGCCGGTGGGATTCTCGAGGGTCATGGTGGCGAAGGCGAGCCCGGCCTTCGCCTTCCGGCGCGCGTCCACCACCGAGGCGAGCGTCTCCTCGGTGAGGAGCGGCGTGTCGCCGGAGCAGATCACCACCGAGCCCTCGAAGCCGCGCAGGGCCTTCTTGGCGGAGAGCACCGCGTGCGCCGTGCCGAGCTGTTCCTCCTGCAGCGCGAAGCGGAGCGGCGCGTCGGGCAGCGCCGCTCGCAGCGCCGCCTCGACCTCGCGGGCCTGGTGGCCCACCACCACCACCACCGGGTCGGCGCCGAGCGAGAGCGCGCGCTTCACCGGGAAGTACGCGAGCGGCCGCCCGCAGACCTGGTGCAGCACCTTGGCGCGCGCGGACTTCATGCGCGTCCCCTTGCCGGCGGCGAGGACGATGGCTGCGAGCGGAGCGGAGCGGCTGCGAGCGGAGGAACGGGCCATGGGCGAGAGGCTAGGGTGGGGCGAGGAGCGGATCAAGCGCCGCGGCGGGACTCGCCGGCGTGCTCAGCGAAAGGTGGAGAAAAAAGTGCGCCGGAACCAGTGCGGCCTGGAGGAGCCACTCACTGCTTCCGGCGCGGCGCCAGCCTCCGAAGCCGACGCGACTTCTAAACTACCAGTCCGTCAGGCGCTTGTACGCAGAAAACCCTATCAAGGGTGGACTGTGGGTGATCGTAATCAATCGCACTCCCTCGAAGAGGGCAGCGCGCCCCACGCTTGACCCGACCCGCCGTTGATCGCCGACAATGCCTGGCGTGAAGTCGACCACCCTCGCCGTCCGCGCCCTCATCCGGCCCGAGCGCCACTGGCCGCGGCTCCTCTGCGTGGCGCTGCTGGGGCTGGCCGTTTACGCGAGCTCCTTCCACGTCCCCTTCGTCGCCGACGACGCCACCATCGTCGACAACGGGCTCCTCCACGACCTCGGGAACTACCTCGGGAGCTGGCGCGGGTACGAGGCGCTGCCCAACCGCTACCTCGCCTACCTCACCTTCGCGCTGAACTACCGGTTCGGCGGGCTCGAGGTGGCCGGCTACCACGCCGTGAACCTCGCCATCCACCTCGCCAACGCCGGGCTGGTCTACGCGCTCGTCGCGCTCGCCTTCCGGACCCCGCGCCTGCGCGGATCCACGCTGGCGCCCACGGCGGGGAACGTCGCGCTCCTCGCCGCCGCGCTCTTCGTGGCCCACCCCCTCCAGACCGGGGCGGTCACCTACGTCGTCCAGCGGATCGCCTCGCTGGCGACGCTCTTCTACCTCCTCGCCGCCGCGCAGTACCTGGCCTGGAGGCTGCGCCAGGAGGGCGGGAGCGCCACCCGGGCCGGCGGGGCGGCGCGCTACCTGCTGCTCCTCGCGACCGTGCTCCTGGCCATGAAGACCAAGGAGATCGCCTTCACGCTGCCGCTGGCGCTGGTGCTGCTGGAGCTGAGCTTCTTCGGCCGCCCTTCGCGGCGCACCGCCCTGGCCCTGCTGCCCTTGCTCGCCACCCTGGCGGTGATCCCGCTCACCATGCTCGGCCTGCGAACCCCGGCGGCGGCGCTCTCCCGGGCCGAGGGCGTGGTGCGCGCCGGCGGCCAGTCGCGGCTCGAGTACCTGGTGACGCAGCTCGCGGTGATCGGCACCTACCTCCGGCTGCTGGTCCTCCCGGTGGGGCAGAACCTCGACTACGACTACCCGCTCTACCGCTCGCCGCTCGCGCCGGAGGTGGCGGGGCCGCTCCTCGTCATCCTGGCGCTGCTCGGCGTGGCGGCGCTCCTCTACCGCCGCACCGGCCCCGCCGCGGCGCGCCCCGCCGACCCGGCCTGGCGCCTGGTGGCCTTCGGGATCTGCTGGTTCTTCCTGGCCCTCGCGGTCGAGTCGAGCGTGGTCCCCATCGACGACGTGATCTTCGAGCACCGCGTGTACCTGCCGAGCGCCGGCCTCTTCGCGGCCGCCTCCGCCGCGGCGCTCTCGCTGCTCGCGCCGCTCCCGAGGCCCGGGCGGCGCGCCCTCGCCGCCGCGCTGGCGGGGTGGGTGCTGGCGCTCTCCGTCGCCACCGTCCTGCGGAACCGGGTCTGGGGCAGCGCCGTCTCGCTCTGGGCCGACACCGCCGCCAAGTCGCCCGGGAAGAGCCGGGCGCGCCTCAATCTCGGCAAGGCGCTGGTCGAGGCGGGCGACCCCTCGGCCGCCATCCCCGAGTACCTCGCCGCGGCGCGCCTCGACCCGCGCTCGCCCGACGCGCGCAACGACCTCGGGGTCGCCCTGTTCCAGGTGGGCCGTTACGACGAGGCCATCGCCCAGCTCCGGACCGCGATCCTGCTCGCGCCCGACTACGCCGACGCCCACCTGAACCTGGGGATGGCCTACGCCAGGAAGGGCTGGACGGAGCAGGCGAACGCGGAGATGAGCCTCGGCATGCGGCTGCAGCCCGGCGCCGGCGCGCCCTGAGCGGGCGCCTCACCACCGAGCGCATGGTCGCCTGCTCTCGAAGCTCGATCCGCCTAGCGCCGCTCGCGCACCACCGCGCAGACGCGCATCGGCCGGAGGCCGTCGGGCTTGCACTCCGGGATGGGCTGGCACACCACCGTGCAGTCCGGCTCCCGCACCGCGCACTCGCGCCGCTGCGGCGTCTGGATGCCGCAGAAGGCGTGGCAGCCGGGCGCCTCGACGATCAGCTTGTCGCTGTCCTGCAGCGTGAAGGTCTCGTTGGGCCTGGCCCGGGCCACGTCCGCCCCGACGATGAGCAGGACCGCGAGGAGGGTGGCGAGCTGCAGTGCGTGGCGGCGCATGGGAAGACTCCGGTTCGAGCCCAGGTTGGAATGTAGCACGGGCGCCGCGCGGCCCGCTCCTGTGGGGGGAGGGTGAGGCGGTGCTATGTTGCCGCCCGGAACCGCTCATGCTCCACGCGCTCACCTCCGCGCTCATCGCCGCGACCCTCGCCGCCGCGCCCTTCGATCCGCAGACCGCGGCCAAGGGCACCTTCCTGTACGACCTGTCCGACACCGACGGGGCGGTGGCGTCGAGCTGGGCCTCGCTCGCCTGGGACCCGAAGCACCGCGAGCTCTTCGTTGTGGATCGCGAAGACGGCTCGGTCGGGATCTTCAACGAGGGCGGGATGGAGATCTACCGCTTCGGGCAGGACGCCGACCTCGGGACCATCTTGGCCGTCGCCCCGCTGGAGCAGGGCGATCTGATCGTGCTGGGGAACGAGCAGGGCAGGCCGGTGCTCCACCGCTGCAACTTCCGCGGCGAGCCCAGGTCGCAGATCCGGATCGGAGCGCTGCCCCCGGAGTTCGCCAAGGACTTCGCTCCCGAGATCCTGGTATCGCGCGGGGGGAAGCTCTACCTGGCGCAGCGCGGCGCCATGAAGGTGCTGGTCGTCGATGTCGACGGCAACGTCGAGGCGACCCACGACTTCTTCCGCGAGCTCGGGCTCGACAAGACCAAGACCGCCCGCGGCGGCGTCCCGGCCATGCAGGCCTTCAACGTGGACGAGGAGGGCGACTACCTCTTCACCGTGGCGCCGATGTTCAAGGTGTTCGTGGTCACGCCCTCGGGGAAGGTCACCTCCTTCGGCGACCGCGGCGGCTCGCCCGGCAAGTTCAACGTGGTCGGGGGCATCGCCCGCGACCCCCGCGGGCGCTTCCTGGTCGGGGACGTGTTGCGCGGGGTGGTGATGGTCTTCTCGCCGGAGCTCGAGTTCCGCGGCGAGTTCGGGGGGCGAGGGTGGGGGCCGGGCGAGCTCATCGCGCCCATGGAGGTCGCGGTCGCCGGAGACCAGGTCTTCGTCTCCCAGAGCGCGCGGCGCGGCGTGAGCGCCTTCCGGCTGGTGGTGCAGGAGCCGCCGCCGCCCCCTCCTCCGGCGCCCGCTGCTCCTCCTGCCCCGGCGGCCCCTTCGCCCTCTGCCGCAGCATCGCCCGCGGCTGCCGCGAGCGCCGGGCGCTGAGGCGCGAGGCGGGTACGCCTCCGCGGGTGGTGGATCACCACCACCTACACCCAACGACAACCACCCACGATCGGCTCGGACGCGTCCCATGACGCGCAATTCCGGTCACTTCGCACCGATGGTCCGTTCGGGCTACCGTCGAGCCGAGGCTAGTTCCAGCTCAAATTGTACCCGGTTCAGGTGACATGGATCGAGCGCTCATGCGGGCGGCTCGGAGGCGCTTGGCGAGCGATGGGTCCGCGTGACCCCTCCCACCCCTCGCGAGGCGATCTGGGTGTCTTCACCCACCGCCACTTCACGGAAACGTCGCAAATCCAGGTTCTTTCGTTGGCACGTCCCGTGCTCATGTGGCTGCCGTCGCGTTGCACCGGTCTCCGAGGAAGTTCGCCGGTCGACGCAAACCAGTAGCCTGGAGGAACACAATGAAGTCGTTCAGATTCGCAGTCGCAGTGGTCGCCTCGCTTGCCTTCGGCAATGCGTGGGCGTTCCACGACGGCGGCGTCGCTTACTGCGACGGCTGTCACTCGATGCACAACTCGTCGGGCAACAAGGCGATGTCGGGCGGCCGCAACACCGCCCTCACCGGCTGGAACACCGCGGGCAAGGCTTCGCTCACGCAGTTCCAGGGCAACGCCTACCTGCTGCAGGGCTCCGACAACAGCTCGACCTGCCTCAACTGCCACGCGGCGGCCGACGCGACGCCGAGCGGCTATCACGTCATGACCTTCCCGCCGCCTGCGGCCGGGGTAGGCGCTCCGGTCGAGCGTACCCCGGGCGGCGACTTCGCCTGGCTGACGCAGACCTTCAGCGGCACGGCGAGCTACGGCGCGACCGTCACCTCCAAGGGCGAGCGCCACGGCCACAACATCGTGGCCCAGGACTACAACCTCGTCGCCGATACGACCCTCACCACCGCCCCGGGCGGCAACTACCCGGCCGCGAGCCTGAGCTGCGCCTCCTGCCACGATCCGCACAGCCGCGCCCGCGTGATCGACGCCAACGGCACGATCGCCAACTCGGCCTTCGGCACCGCGGTCCTCCCCATCGGTGGCCCGGGCTCCTACGGCGCCGTCGCCGATGCCAACGAGGCCGTCGGCGTGTACCGCCTCCTCGCCCCCAGCAACTACTCCCAGATGTCGGTCCCGGGCGTGCTGGCGTTCAACGCCAATCCCCCGGTCGCGGTCGCCCCGTCCTCCTACAACCGCTCTGAGAGCGTGACCGAGACCCGCGTCGCCTACGGCGCCGGCATGTCCGAGTGGTGCTCCAACTGCCACCGCTCGATCCACAACGACACCACCAACGCGGCCAACACCGCGCTGATCCACCCGGCTGGCAACGGCGCCAAGCTCACCGCGACCGCCAACAACCTGGCCGGCGCCGCCAACGGCACCACCATCGCCGCCATCTACAACGCCTACAAGAAGTCGGGCGACCTCACCGGCGTCAACACCGCCTCCTACACCTCGCTCGTCCCTTACGAGGAGGGCACCACGGTCGTCGCCACCCTCGCCACCCACGCCGTCAACAACGGCACCCAGACCGGCGGCCCCACCACTGGCTCGGAGAACGTCTCCTGCCTCTCCTGCCACCGCGCCCACGCCAGCGGCTTCGACAGCATGAGCCGGTGGAACAACAAGGCCGAGTTCCTCACCCTCGGCGGGCAGTGGCCTGGCAGCGACTCTCCGGTCGCCGAGGGCAAGTACGGTCAGTACAGCATGGGCATGAACCAGGCGACCTACCAGGCGGCGATGTACGACCGCCCGGCCACCAACTTCGCCTACGCCCAGCGGTCGCTCTGCAACAAGTGCCACGCCAAGGATTAATTCCGACGCGCCGGCTGTCTTGAGCTAGTGGGGGAGGGGCCGCAGGCGCGGCCCCTCCTTTTTTTGTATAGACCGAGGGTGTAGACGCCGCTCACCAGGGAGGCCCCGTGAAGACCTCGCTCGCCACGCTCCTCGCCTTCCTCCTCGCGGGCTGCGGCCTCCTCACGCCTCGCGTCGCCAGCCGGCCGCCCCTCTCCGACGAGGGGGCGGTCTTCCTGTATCTGGGGTCCTGGCCGCAGGACGCGGAGCGGCTCTCCTTCACCATCGCCTCTCTCGCCGCGCTGCGGGCCGACGGGGTCGCCGTCCCGCTGGAGCTGGCGCTCTCCGACCTCCCCGGCGCCGACGCCCAGCGGCAGCGCCTCTTCGCCTCGGGCCGGCTGCCGCCCGGCCCCTATCGCGGCCTCCAGCTGACGGTCAGCCGGGCACGGGTGCTCGCCCCCGACGGGCCCGCGGACCTGCTGGTCGGAAAGGAGCCGGTGCCGGTCGACGCTCCCTTCGAGGTGAAGGCGGGAGCGGCGACCGTGCTCGCGCTCACGCCGCGCTACGAGCCCTCGGTCGAGGGCGGCGTCGCCTTTTCACCGCGCTTCGCGGTGGTCCCGCCCTCCCGCCCCCCGCCGTCGCTGGACGGGGTCTGCGCCAACTCCGGCGGCAGCGACCTCACCCTCTTCGACCGGCGCCGGCACGAGGTCTTCGGGGTGCTCCCCACCGGGCGCGAGCCGCAGGGCCTGGCCCTCGCCCCCGCGCCGAGCGCGCGGCTCTACGTGGCCCTCGCCGGGGAGGACGAGGTGGCGGTGCGCGATCTCACCAGCGACCTCGAGCTCCCCCGGCTCAGGCTCTCGCCGGGCGATCGGCCGCGCGAGGTCGCGGTCTCGCCCGACGGCCGCACCCTGCTGGTGCTGAACGGCGGCTCGAACACGCTCGCCTTCCTCGACGCCGCCAGCGGCGTCGAGCGGGGGCGGGTCGGGACCGGCGTCTCCCCGGTCTCCCTCCTGGTCGACCGCTCCTGGCGCCGGGCCTACGTGCTCAACGAGGGCTCGAACACCGTCACCGTGGTCGACCTCGCCAACCGGGCGGTGGCCGGGACCATCCAGACCGACGCCGGGCCCATCCGCGCGCAGCTCAACCGGGCCGGGGACCGGCTCTACGTGATCCACTCCGCCTCGCCGCAGCTCGAGGTCTACGCGCTCCCCGGCCTGACCTCCGCCGGGCGGGTGATGGTGGGGCTCGGGGCCAGCGCCCTCAAGGTGGACCCCCGCACCGACCTGCTCTACGTGGCCCGGCGCGACGAGCGCCGGCTCTACGTCTACGACGCCTTCTCCCTCATCCCGGTCGACTTCTTCGACGTGCCGGGCGGCGTGAGCTGGCTCGCCATCGACGACGCCGAGAACGCGATGCTGGCGCTGGTGCCGTCCCAGCGCCTGGTGGCGGTGCTGGATCTGGCGAGCCGCCGCCTCCTCGGGACCATCGCGGTGGGCGACGAACCGTACGCCGTGGCCGTGGAGGGCGAACGCTTCTGAGAGCCCCGATGGCGCCGCACCGTCCACGCTCCCGGCTCGCGGCCGTCGCGCTCGCGCTCTCGGCGCTCGCGTTCGCGCCCGCCCTGGCCCTCGCGGAGGGGCTGTCGATCTACGCCGAGCCCGACTACAGCCACATCGACACCCGCACCACCGACAGCCAGGGCCACACCACCACCTCGGTCACCGACGAGCTCCTGCAGCGCTACAACCTCACCCTCACGAAGACCCTGGCGCCGCTGGTGCGGTTCGACGCCAACGGGAACTTCGAGGACGACCGGCAGTGGTCCACCACCGCCGGGCTGCGGGGCCGGTCCGACGGGTGGCGCGCCTCCGGCAGCGCGCGCCTCCACCTGGGCCCCCCGGTGCTCGGCGGCGACCTCAGCTACTCACGGCAGGACGAGTCCACCGAGTCCTCGCTCTCGCCCGGCCGGCTGCACGACATCAACGAGGTCTACAGCCTGCACCTCGGCTGGCACCCGGCCGACCTGCCGGACCTCGACACCCGCGCCAGCCGGACCAACACCTTCGACGTGAGCCGCAAGCTCTCCGACACCACCATCGACGACCTGCTCACCACCCTGAGCTACACCGGCATCAGGCAGCTGACGCTGCAGTACACGGTCGAGTATCAGGACACCAACGATCGCCTCTCGGGAACCACCACCAGCGGCCTGCTCAACAGCGGGCGCGTCAGCTACGGCGACACCTTCAACCACGGCCGCACCGCGGTCCAGGCGAGCTACAGCTTCGCGAACCGCCTGGCCGACACCTCGGTCACAGGCCTGGGCGGGACGGTCGCCACCCAGCAGCTCCCGGCCGCCGGCCTCTCGCTGGTCGAGCCGCCCACCGCGGTGCCCGAGACCGACACCCTGACCAGCAACGGGCTCCTGGTCGACGGCAAGACCGACCTCTCGGCCAACGTGAACCTCGGCTTCTCGGTGTCGCTCGCCGGGGACACCAGCCCGCGCGAGCTGGGGGTGCAGTTCTCGGATCCCACCACCTCCCTCAACACCCTCTACGTCTACGTCCAGCAGCAGCTCCCGCCCCAGATCTCGGGCGCCTTCGCCTGGAGCGCCTGGCGCAGCGACGACAACGTCACCTGGACGCGGGTGCCCCTGACCACCGCCGTGGTCTTCAACGCCCTCCTGAACCGGTTCGAGCTCACCTTCGACCGGATCCAGGCGCCCTACGTGAAGGTGGTCACCAGGCCGCTGCCGGCCGCGGTGAGCACCGACCGCCGCTGGTCCGACGTCTTCGTGACCGAGCTCCAGGCCTACCTGGTGGTGGCGGCCGAGGCGGTGCGCGGCCACTCCTCGATCACGGCGCAGAGCGCCGCGGTGGCGGTGCGCCAGCAGCTGCTCGAGGAGCCGCTGCTCACCTACGACTTCTCGGGGAACTTCTCTTACAGCGGCGGGAACGGCGCCTTCGCCGTGCAGAACGGGCTCTCGCTCGACAAGCTCCTCGCGCCCTACCTGAAGCTCTCGAGCCGCGTGGCCCGGCAGGACACCGGGATCCGCGGCGCGGCCGGGGGCTCGCAGCACAACGGCTCGTGGCAGTACTCGTCCTCCCTGGTGGCCACCCCCCTCCCGACCCTGACCCACGCGCTCACCTACAGCGGCCAGCTCACCCAGACCGCCCACGGCGACGCGGAGCTCAACTCGCTCACCCTGGTCAACCGGGCCGCGCTCTACCGCGGCGTGGACCTGCTCCTCTCGACCGGCTACGCCTACAACCTGCTCGAGAGCGGGGCCATCGCCCGCGGCCCCACGGTCATCACCACCCTCGCGGTGTCGCCGAACCCGGTGGTGTCGCTCTCGACCAGCTTCAACTACGCGGCGCTGCGCCAGAGCGGCGGCGGGCTACCAGAGAGCAACCAGGAGACCGAGCGGGTGGACGGCGCGCTCTCGGTGAACCCCCTCCCCGCCCTGTATCTTTCCGCCGCCGTGCAGCGGGTCGTCAAGGGCGCCCGTCCCACCACCCTCGCCACCTTCAGCGGCGGCTTCACTCCCTTCCCGGAGGGGGCGCTCCTGCTGCGCATGTCGTACACCGAGTCGCTCGACACCGCCCTCGACTCCAAGACCCACGTCGCCAACTCCGGCCTGCGCTGGAACTTCTCGCCACGCGCCTACCTCGACCTCAACTACAGCCTGCTAGGCTCGACCGCGCCGACCGGCACCACCGACACCAGGGCCTTCACCGCCGGCCTCGCGATCCAGCTCTAGGGACAGCCACCATGCGAACTCCGCTCAAGACCCCCGTCCTGCTCGCCGCGGCCGCCGCGCTCCTCGGCGCCTGCGCCAGCGGCGGCCACAAGTTCCACGACCCCAACATGGACTTCGGCTCGGTCAAGACCGTGGCGGTGCTGCCCTTCGCCAACCTCTCGCGCGACACCTCCGGCGCCGAGCGCGTCCGCGACGTCTTCGCCAACATGCTGCTGGCGACCGGCTCGATCTACGTGCTGCCGAACGGCGAGGTGGCGCGCGGGCTGAGCCGGCTCGGCATCCAGAACGCGGCCAACCCGAGCGTCGAGGAGCTGACCAAGCTCGGCGGGCTGCTCAAGTGCGACGCGGTGATCGGTGGGGTGGTGAAGGAGTACGGCGAGGTGCGCTCCGGCTCGGCCGCGGCCAACGTGGTCTCCGCCAGCGTGGAGATGTTCGAGGCGTCGAGCGGCCGGGTCATCTGGTCCGCCTCGTCGACCAAGGGAGGGCTGTCCCTCAGCGATCGGATGTTCGGCGGCGGCGGCGCGCCGGTGAACGACGTGACGGAGAGCCTCGTCAATGATCTGCTCGACCGGCTCTTCAAGCAGTAGCGGCCGGGCGCTGGGGCTGCTGGCGCTGCTGGCCTGCGCCGCGGGCTGCGCCGGCCCGCGGGCGGCGGCCGCGCCGTCCCCGCCCCTGCGCCTCTCCCGCGTCGCGCTCTTCCCGGCGGACAACCTGTCCGGCGGCCCGGTGCCGCTGCGCGGCCTCGACGCCCAGCTCGAGCGGATGCTGGTCGCCGCCGGCTTGAAGGTGGTGAAGGGGGACGAGGTGGAGCGCTTCCTCGAGCACCACCGGCTGCGCTTCACCGGCGGCATCGACGAGGCTTCCGCCGCCGCCGCGCGCGAGGAGCTGGGGGTCGACGCGGTGCTCCTGACCGCGGTGGAGGGTTACGCCTCCCAGCCCGTCCCGCGGCTCGCGGCCACGCTGCGGCTCGTCTCGGCCGGCCCGGAGGCGCGGATCCTCTGGATGGACGGGGTGGCGCGCGCGGGCGACGACTCCCCCGGCCTGCTCGGCCTCGGGCTGGTGCGCGACTACCGCGCGCTCGAGGCGAGGGAGCTGGCGCGGCTGGGGCGCTCGCTGTCGGGCGCGCTCGCGGGGGTGGGACGGCCGGCGCCGCCGTGCGAGCTCGAGCGACGCTTCCGGCCGCGGGCGTCCTTCCGCTCGCCGCGCTTCGACCCCTCCGCCGGCTACTCGGTGGCGGTGCTCCCCTTCCTCAACCAGACCTCGCGCCGGCGCGCCGGCGAGGTGTTCGCGCTGGAGCTCACCCGGCAGCTCGCGGCCGTGCGGCGGCTGCAGGTGGTGGAGCCCGGCGTCACCCGCGACCGGCTCATCCGCTACCGCGTCATCATGGAGGGCGGCGTCTCGCTCGACACCGCCCGGGTGATGCTCGACACCCTGCAGGCCGACCTGGTGGTCGCGGGTTACGCGCGCGAGCTGGTGGACGGCGCCACCCCTTCGCTGGAGTTCACCGCGATGGCGCTCGACCGCAGCGGCACGGTGGTCTGGCAGGCCACCTCGCACGCGACCGGCTCGGACGGCGTCTGGTTCTTCGACGCCGGGAAGGTCAGCACCGCGACCTCGCTCGCCTGCCAGCTGGCTCGGGGCGCGGTGGTCACGTTCCTGGGCGAGGACGACCTCGCCCTACCTCTCGGCACGCGGTCGCAGGCCCGGGAGGCGCGGCAATGATTGCGCAAAATCAAAGTGCAGCGGCAGGGAAGCGTGCAGGTCTTGCGCGCCGGGTCGGCGGCGCGCCCGGTGCGCGTGCTGGGCGGGGCCGATTTCCGTTCCTGAAGCTGTCACATGAACAGGGCACGAGGGATGCAACCGTCAACGGCGGCTCAGGAGATGGAGCCGTGCCGGCGCGAAGCGCTCGGCGAAAGGAAGGACACGTGAATCACCGGATCGCACTGGCCACCGCGCTGCTCGGGCTCGCCGCCCCCGCTCTCGCCCTCGCGGGGAACGCCCCCGCGCCGGCCGGCGGCCAGCGGGAGATGCGCGCGTTCCTGGTCCGCGACGGGCGCGAGCTGCAGGCGCCGCTCTTCTCGCCCGACTCGGCCACCCTCCCGGTGGCCCGGGTGGACGACGAGGAGATCACGCTGCAGCAGCTCACCGAGGCCCTGAGCGAGGCCCACGAGGTGGGCCATGCCGGCGAGACCAGGCAGCACGACTTCAAGCCGGTGCTCGACCGGCTCGTGGACATGAAGCTCTGCGTCCGCGAGGCCCGGGACATGGGGCTCGAGGAGGTCCCGGAGGTCAAGCAGGCCCTCAAGGAAGAGGAGACGAGCCAGCTGCTGGTGCGCGTGCGCGCGGCGGCGGTGAAGGACGTGAAGGCCAGCCCGGCGCAGGTGGACCGCATCTACCGCGCCGCCGTCCGCGAGTACCAGCTCAAATCGCTCCTCTTCGGCAAGGAGGCCGACGCCAAGGCGTTCCAGAAGGCGCTCGCGGCGGGCGGGGACTTCGACGTGCTCGGCAAGAAGGTGCTCGCCGACAAGAAGGCCAAGGGCGGCCTCGACGCCGGCTGGACCCGGCCGGGCGGGGTGAAGCCGGAGGTGGCGAAGGTCCTCGTCGGCGCGCCCGCCAAGGCCGCGCGCGTGGTCAAGCTGCCGGAGGGCTGGTCGGTGGTGCAGGTGCTCGGCGCGCGGTACCCGGACAGCCCGGCCGAGCGGACCCGCGCCGAGGCGCAGGCGCTCGAGGGCGCCCGGCAGTCGGCCACCATCAAGTACTACGAGACCCTCTCGAAGGAGCGCGCCCGCATCGACAAGAAGCTCCTCAAGAAGCTCGACCTCGAGGCGAAGAAGCCGGGCCTGGCCGCGCTCAAGAAGGACCAGCGGGTGCTGGCGGCCATCGACGGGGACGCGCCGCTCACCGTGGCCGACCTGCTGCGCGGCATGGAGGCCAAGTTCTTCCACGGCATCGAGGCGCCCATCAAGGAGCACCGCGCCAACGCCGCCAAGGAGGAGGTCTTCCGGGTGGTGCTGCGGAAGCGGCTGGTGCTGGCCGAGGCGCGGCGCCTCGAGATCGCCGAGAGCGAGGACTTCAAGCGCTACATGGCCGAGTTCAAGGACGCCACCCTCTTCAGCGCCTACCTCGAGCGGGCGGTGATGCCCGACGTGAAGGTGTCCGAGCAGGAGGGGCGCGCCTACTACGCGCAGCACAAGGGCGAGTTCGGCACGCCGGGCATGTACAAGCTCGAGAGCCTCACCTTCGCGAGCGCCGGCGACGCGCAGGCGGCCCTCGACAAGATGCGCGCCGGCACCGACTTCAAGTGGCTCCGCTCCAACGCCGCCGGCCAGGTAAAGGAGGACCAGCGCAAGGCGCAGCTCGACAACACGGTGGTGAGCGCCAGCGCCATCCCGGCGGAGCTCGCGAACCAGCTCGCGGGCGCGAAGCCGGGCGACTACCGGCTGCAGGAGATCGACGGCCAGTTCTTCCTGGTGCGCCTGGTGAGCGCCACCCCCGGCCAGCAGCAGCCCTACGAGGCGGCGCGCGCCGCCATCGGCAAGAAGCTCATCGGCGAGAACCTGGCGAAGGCGCTCAAGGACTCGACCGCCAAGATCCGCAAGGCGCACCAGGTGTCGGTCTACCTGACCCGCATCGGCTACTAGCGCGCCACCCCCACACGAGGCGACCGTGAACAAGCTTGCGAATCGATGGGTGCTCCTCCTCGTCGCGGCGCTCGGGGCCACCCCGGCGCTGCTGGCGCCCGGGCGCGCCGCGGCGGCGGACCGGAAGTTCAAGAGCAAGGGCTGCGTCGACTGCCACCAGAAGGCGGCCGACAAGTTCAAGGAGGCGAAGTTCGCCCACGCGGCGGTGAAGGAGCAGAAGTGCGAGGCCTGCCACCTGCGCCACGGCACCGTCGGCAAGCTGATCCTGAAGCAGACCGGGAACGCGCTCTGCTACTCGTGCCACAAGAAGGAGTCGATCGGCATGGACAAGCCGGTCGTCCACAAGGTGCTCCGCACCGGCGAGTGCACCAAGTGCCACGACCCGCACGGCTCGCAGGCGCCCCACTTCCTCAAGGCGGAGGGGGCGGAGGCCTGCTTCGGCTGCCACGCGCGTGAGCCCTTCCAGCGCAAGACCGTCCACGCGGTGCTGAAGAGCGGCTGCGCCTCCTGCCACGCCGCGCACGCCTCCGCCGTGCCCAACCTGCTCGTCGCCGAGCAGTCGAAGCTCTGCACCCAGTGCCACGCCTCCAACGGCGCCTTCCAGAAGGCGCACGGCGGCTACCCGGTCACCACCTGCACCAACTGCCACGACCCGCACTCCTCCAACGGCGCCAAGCTGCTCAAGGGGAGCCTCCACAACCCGGTGGCCTCGCAGTCCTGCGACGCCTGCCACGCGCCGGCCAAGTCGGCCAAGCCGTTCGCGGTGCAGGCCACCGGCTTCAAGCTCTGCGAGAGCTGCCACGACGCCAAGGACTTCGCCGGCAAGGTGCAGCACGCCCCGGTGAAGAAGGGCGAGTGCCTCGCCTGCCACGATCCGCACGGCTCGAGCGCGCCCAAGCTGGCGCGGGCGGCCGGGGCCCAGCTCTGCGTCCGCTGCCACAAGCGGTTCTCCGAGACGCCCGCCGTGCAGCACAAGCCGATGAGCTCCCCCGAGGGCTGCGCCTCCTGCCACCAGCCGCACGCCTCGGCCAACGCCAGGCTCCTCAAGAGGCCGGCCGACCAGATCTGCGCCACCTGCCACGCCAAGGTGAAGGAGGCGGCGAAGAAGAAGGTGGTGCACGCGGCCTTCGCGGGCGGCGACTGCGGCGCCTGCCACGACCCGCACGGCGCGGCCACCCGCAACCTCTTCAAGGCCCGCGCCGACCGGGTCTGCTACTCCTGCCACCGCGACGCGGAGACCCGCTTCGTCAAGGTGCACACCCACCGGCCGGTGCAGGACGGCAACTGCACCGCCTGCCACGACGGGCACGCCTCGGACAACCCGAAGCTGCTCAAGGCGGTCGGCTCCAAGCTCTGCGAGGGCTGCCACCAGCAGCTCTTCAAGGCGGCGGCGGAGGGGGGCAGCTCGCACAAGCCCTTCCTCGAGGGCAAGTGCCTCGACTGCCACGACCCGCACGGCTCCAACGCGCCTGGGATGGCCCGCTCGGACGAGAAGGCGCTCTGCCTGCGCTGCCACGTCGCCACCGGCAAGCAGCTCGAGGGCGCGAAGAGCGTGCACGCCGCCTTCTCGCAGGGCGCCTGCACCAAGTGCCACAGCCCGCACCGCTCCGCCATGAAGCGGCTGCTGCTGGCCTCGCCGCCCGACCTCTGCTTCTCCTGCCACAAGCAGGTGAAGACCAAGCTCGAGGGGGAGAAGGCGCACGCCCCGGCGAGCGACTGCCTCACCTGCCACAAGCCGCACGCCTCCGCCCAGCCCAAGCTGGTGGCGGCGCCGATCGGCGAGGTGTGCGGGCAGTGCCACGATGGCGGCGAGAAGACGTTCACCGCCTCGCACCTGGGCATCGACCCGAAGGTGATCCGCTGCGTGAGCTGCCACGACCCCCACGCCTCGAAGGACGCCAAGCTCTTCAAGGCCAACCAGCACGCGCCGTTCGCCTCGCGGCAGTGCGACGCCTGCCACCTGCCGGCCGGCAAGTAGGAGAGAGACCCCCATGCGCTCGCGTACTCTCCTCGCCCTGCTCTCGGCCCTCTCCCTCCTCGCCGCCGGCGCGGCCGGAGCGGAGAACAAGCTCAAGCTCCAGCCCGGCGCCAACGGCAAGGTCTGCCTGGGCTGCCACACCGGCGACCTCGAAAAGGCGCTGAAGAAGCCGTTCATCCACACCCCGGTGAAGGCGCGCGACTGCACCGGCTGCCACAGCCCGCACGCGTCGAACCACGGCAAGCTCCTCTCGGAGGAGCCCTCCAAGACCTGCGCCGCCTGTCACGACGTGGTCCCGGCGAAGCCGAAGAGCGCGCACAAGCCGGTGACCGACGGCGGCTGCCTCACCTGCCACGACCCGCACGCGTCCGGCTTCAAGAACAACCTGGTCAAGGCGCCCAGGGACCTCTGCGCCGGCTGCCACAAGGCGGTGGTACAGACGGCCACCAAGGCGAAGTTCAAGCACCGGCCGGTGGAGCAGGACTGCGCCACCTGCCACGACCCGCACGGCTCGGCCAAGGGCGCCTCGCTGCTCAAGGGCGGCGTCCCCGAGCTCTGCGTCGGCTGCCACAAGATGGAGCGTCCCATCCTGGTGGCCAAGCACATGAACTACCCTGTGGCGGGTGCGCGCTGCACCTCCTGCCACGACCCGCACGGCTCGAACGTGCGCGGGATGCTCTACGACAACGTCCACCCGCCGGTGGCGAAGGGGATGTGCGCGCAGTGCCACGAGCCGCCGGGCTCGCCGAAGCGGTTCCAGCCGCGGCAGGCCGGGATGGCGCTCTGCAAGGGCTGCCACGCGCAGAAGGTCGCCGGCATGCTCGACCGGAACCGCGTGCACTGGGCCGTGGTGGGCGGCGACGCCTGCCTGAGCTGCCACAGCCCGCACGCCGCCAAGGAGAAGGGGCTGGTGAAGGCCAACATGGTGACCGTGTGCGGCGCCTGCCACGCCGACACGGTGAAGCGCCAGGCGCTCTCCGAGACCAAGCACAAGCCCATCTCCGAAGGCCAGTGCACCAAGTGCCACGACCCGCACGGATCGGGCGCGGCGCTGCTCATGGCCAAGGCCGACACCGTCGAGCTCTGCGGCACCTGCCACGACTGGCAGAAGCACTCCACGCACCCGCTCGGCGCGAAGCACAAGGACCCGCGCAACCAGAACCTCACGCTCGACTGCCTGAGCTGCCACCGCGCGCACGGGACCGAGTACAAGCACATGAACCCGTTCCCGACGACCACCGAGCTCTGCACCAAGTGTCACGAGAAGTTCAAGAGGTGATCCCCGTGTCCACGACGATGAAGAACATCCTGGCGCTGGTCCTCCTCGCGGCCGCCTCCACGGCGCGCGCCGACCTGGCCCTCGTCTCCCGCGGCCCGGTCTACGCCGACACCAAGAACGGGCCGCTCAAGGCGCCGGAGGGGGTGGCCTGCGCCGACGGCGCGCTGGTGGTCGCCGACACCGGCAACGGCCGGCTGGTCTCCTACGACTGGAAGGACGGCGTGGTGAGCGGCGGAGCCGAGATCAAGCTCGCGCAGGTCACCTACCCGGTCCGCGTCCAGCTCGACGGCAAGGGCAACATCCTGGTGCTCGACCGCAAGGCCAAGCGCATCGCGCGGCTCGATCGCAAGGGAGCCTTCCAGGGCTGGGTGGACGTGAAGGGCGAGAGCGGCGTGGTGCCGGCGGCCTTCAAGCTCGACGCGGCGGACGGGCTGTACGTGCTCGACCTCACCTCGAACGCGGTGCTGGCGCTCGATCCGGCCGGC
The DNA here is from genome assembly GCA_035656915.1 of Anaeromyxobacteraceae bacterium. GTDB lineage: Bacteria > Myxococcota > Myxococcia > Myxococcales > Anaeromyxobacteraceae > Anaeromyxobacter_B. The sequence continues at coordinate 66,109 of DASRRJ010000019.1, read as the reverse complement.
GCGCTGGTCCGGAAGGTGGAGCTGCCGAAGCGCGGTGCGCTCTTCGTCGATCTGGCCGTGGACGCGGCCGGGACCATCTACGCCCTCGACGCGCTCGGGTCCGAGGTCTGGTCGGTCGCGAAGGGCGGCGCCGAGTTCAAGCCCCTCTCCAAGGGGCTCAAGGACTCTATGAGCTTCCCCTCGTACCTCACCAGCGATGGCAAGGGCACGCTCCTGGTCGTCGACCAGAACGGCAACGGCATCGTGCTGCTCGGGATCGACGGCAGCTACCTCGGCCGCCGGCTCTCCATCGGCTGGAGCGAAGGGGCCGTCTACTACCCGACCCAGCTCTGCCTCACCCAGGGCGGCGAGCTGGCCGTGGCCGACCGCGGCAACAACCGGCTCGACCTCTTCACCGTGACGCGCTGAAACGGGGGGCCGCGGCCCCGCGGAACGCGGCGGGTCGTCCTTCGATCCTACGCGCACTTGCCGGCGGTGCAGACCTGCCCCACCGGGCAGGTGATGGGCACGCCGGTGTCCACGCAGGTGGAGGTGGTGGGCGGCACCGCGGCGGGGTCGCCGCAGGAGACGGTGCCGACGTCGCACGGGTTGGCCGGGACGCAGCTCGCGCCGCTGACGCAGGCCTGACAGCTCCCCGCGAGGCAGACGCCGCCGCTGACGGTCGCGCAGCCGGTGCCGTCGGGCTGGAAGGCCACGTCGGTGCAGACCGGCCCGCCGCTGGTGCAGGAGATGGTGGACGAGGTCGCGCAGGCGTTCCCGGAGGTGCAGGCGGTCCCGGCCGCGCAGGCGGTGCAGGCGCCGGCGGGGCTGCAGACGCCCGTGGTCGCGCCCGAGGTGCAGGCGGTCCCGGCGGCGAGGAACGTCTGATCCTTGCACACCGGCGCGCCGGTGGAGCAGTCGATGGTGGCGGTGGCGGCGCAGACGTTGCTCGAGGTGCAGGCCGCGCCCTGGGTGCAGGCGACGCAGGCGCCCGACGAGCCGCTGCAGACGCCTGCGGTGCTCGAGGTGGTGGTGCAGGCGGTGCCCGCGGCGGCGAAGGTGGTGTCGGTGCAGACCGGCGTGCCGCTCGCGCAGGTGTAGGCCGCCGCGGTGGCGCAGGGGTCGGTGGTGGTGCAGGTGCCGCCGCAGCGGAGGAAGTTCCAGACCACGCGGAGCTTGCCGAGGCTGGGGGCCGACGCCGCGGCGCTGCAGTCGATGGTGTAGTCGCCCTGCGCCTGATCCTGGGTGGTCACCGCGGCGGGGGCGCCGACGGTGTAGCCGCGCGAGCAGCCGAGGTGGCTGATGCCGGCGGTGTCGAAGACCATCTCGAGGAAGTCCGGCGCGGCGCCGCAGCTCCAGGTGGCGCTGCCGCCCCACGACAAGCTGGCCGGGTTGAGGAAGGCCTCGGCCACGTTGGGGATGAGGTTCTTGGTGGCGGTGTCCACGCAGGTCCCGCCGGTGGAGGTGGTCACCGGCTGCAGGGTGGCGCTCCCGGAGAGCAGGTAGACCCGCTCCACCGTGTCCACACCCACGTAGGCGAGCGAGGCCGTGCCGTTGGCGGTGAAGGGGTAGCTCACGTTGAGCGTGGAGCTCACGGTGAAGTTGCCGGCCATGTTCATCGTCGGGTCGCTCGCCACCAGCGCCCAGTCGCTGAAGTGTGAGCTGGTGGTGGTCACCAGGCGGCTGCCGAGGTTCTGGAGCAGGGCGCCCGCCGGCACCCAGTAGCCCGATGCGTCCTGGTACCAGACCGACTGGATCCCCATCGCGGCGGACGGGTCGGCGCGGAAGGTGATCGCGATCGGCACGGCGAAGCGGGTGCCGGAGGGCTCCAGCCGGTAGGCGCTGCCGATCCCGTGCGGCGCGGTGTTGGTGATCTCCTGCACCGAGAAGGAGGTCGGTTGCGAGATCGCGCCGGCCGGGATCTGGACCGTGATCCGCCCATCGGGGCTGGAGAGTGTGCCGCCGAGGGCGTCTACCTGGCGCGCCGACGGGGCGGCGATCGGCGAGCCCGGGGAGGCCTTGGCGGGTCGGATGGCGCCGCTCGATCCCCCGGATCCGCACGCCGCGCACGCGAGCAGGAGCGCGGCGAGCGGGATGGTCCGAGGAGGCGCGAGCGTCGGGGCGAATCGCGCGGGATGAGACGGCATGGCGGCACCTCGGCTCGGGTCGCTCCCGCCTGCCGGCCGGAGCAGGGCGGCGCCCCGGGCGAGTGCCCGCGGGGTCTTTCGCCGCCACCTTCCATATAATAGGCCCGCTGCGCGGCGGGGAGGCGACCGGGTGTATGTTGGCGCCGAATCGCCGCACTCGCCAGGAGAGGCACACCATGTCGCGAATCGGAGCACACGCCGCCCTCACCGCGCTCGCGCTCGCGCTGGCCGGCCCCGCGCAGGCCGGCGGGATGGGCCGCCACGTCCAGAGCTGCACCTCCCGGTCGGGCGCGACCTGCAGCGAGTGGGACGTGATGGCGGCCGGCCCCCAGCTCCAGCCCAAGCTCGAGAGCGCCTGCAAGTACTCGCGAGGGAAGCTCGCCATGGAGCCGTGCCCCTCGCGCAAGCGGGTGGGCGCGTGCACCTACCCCGCGGGCGTGGGCGTGCAGGGCTCGAAGCTGATCTTCTACCCGCCCAACACCGAGAAGAAGGCTCGCGAGACCTGCGCTGCCGAGAAGGGGGTCTTCGCGGCGAAGTGACCTCGCCTCGCGTGCTGTTCGACCCACACCTGCACCTGCGTGGCCTCGGGGCGCGCGACCTCGCCGACCTCGCCTTCTTCGGCGTGGGCGGCGCGCTCGGCCCCTGCGACGACGGGGTGGTGCCGGCCACGGCCGCGGCGCTGCGGCGCGACCTCGAGGCGCAGTCGGGAGAGCGGCTCGCGCGGCTGCGCGCCGCCGGGCTCGCCGGCTACGCCGCGCTGGGTCTCCACCCGCGCCGCATCCCGGCGCGCGGGCTCGAGGCCCTGCTGCACGACCTCCCCGACTGGCTCGGCCGGCGTGGCGTGCGGGCCATCGGCGAGATCGGGCTCGACCAGGCGACGCCGCGCGAGGAGCTCCTGCTCGCCCGTCAGCTCGAGCTGGCCCGAACGCTGCGGCTCCCGGTGCTGCTCACAGCGCCGGCGCGGTCCCGGGTGAAGGTCACCCGCCGGCTGCTCTCGCTGGTGCGCGAGGCCGAGCTGGCTCCGGAGCGGGTGCTGGTGGCTCGCGCCGACGCCCGGACCGTGAAGATGATCCGCGGTTGCGGTCACCTCGCGGCCCTGTCCCTCTCGGCGGGAGAAGGCGCGGTGGAGGAGGCGGTGCGGCTGGTGCGCTCGCTCGGCCCGGAGGGGCTCGCCCTGGCGTCCGACGCCGGCGGAGGGGGAGGGGACCTGCTGGCGCTGCCCCGCGCCGCCGACCGGCTGCGCAAGGCGGGGCTCTCGCCAGCGGTGGTGCGGCGGGTCTGCGGCGCCAACGCGCGCGACTGGCTCGGCCTCCGCTAGGAGGGCTCGCCGGGGTCCTGGCTGCCTGCGGACTCGGCGTCGCCCGACGCTTCCCGCTCCTCGGCCGACGAGGGCGCGGGCTGTCCCTCGCGCACGATCCCCTGCACGGTCGAGAGCGCCAGCCCGAGCGTGCGCGCCGCGTGCCGCTGGCTGCAGAGCCCCACCACCAGGGCCCAGCGCAGGTGCGCCCGGTCCTCCTTGGAGAGCCGCCTTCCTCGGCGCGGCGCGCCCGTCTCCCGCGGACGGACGTGCTCGTCGACCCACGCCTCCTGCTGCGTCCCCCAGGCCAGGTTCTCGGCGCGGTTGTTGTCCGGGTCGCCGTCGAGGTGGCGGACCTTGCACGACTCGTCCGGGGGGAGCCCGTGGAACGCGGCGCAGATGACCCGCGCGAGCGAGAGCGAGACCCGGCGGCCCTCGAGCTCCAGCACCACGGTCCGCGAGCGCTGCTGGCGCGCGCCGCCGAGGGCGTGCCACTCGACGTACTTCCAGCGGCCGAACCCCTTGTGCCGGAGGCGGGAGTAGATCCTCCCGTCCTCCCCGGCCATGTAGTCGGGGCTCGGGCTCATGGGCAGGGGAGCCAGCCTCACGCCGGCCACGGTTCGAATCTCCACGTTGCCGCCACCTCCCCCCATCCCGGGGTGCTCTCGCCGCCATGGCCGCGATTGCCGGCGCAATATGCACGGGCGAGGCGGCCGAGGCCATCAATTCGTCCGGGCCGTACACGCCAGTCGGGGGTGGTCGAGACGCCTACAGGGATGCTCGGCGCCTGTAGGAGAATGGGCGCTTCGCGGCGAACTGAGGGTATCATCGGCGGATGCGAGCGTTCGCGCTGCTGGTCGCCCTGCTGATCGCGCCGCACGCGCTCGGCGCGGAGGCCGCCGCCGTCTCGGTCGAAGGGCTGGCCCGCGCTTCGGACTCGGTCGTCCGCGGCCGCGTGACGAAGATCGCCGCGACGCTCTCGGCCGATCGCCGGCGCGTCTACTCGCTGGTGGACGTCGCCGTCGCCGCCCGCTGGCGCGGGGTCTCGGCAAGGTCCGTCCAGGTGATCGTTCCGGGCGGCGTCGCCGGCGGGATCGCCCAGCGGGTGGACGGCGCGCCGAGCTTCTCGCAGGGCGAGGAGGTCGTGCTCTTCCTGAACCGGGCCGAGGCGGGCGCCTATCGCGTCAACGGCCTCGCGCAGGGCAAGTTCGCGCTCGAAGGCCCGACCGCGGCGCCCGACCTCTCCCACACCACCTTCATCGCGCAGCGGATCGCCGCCGGGGAGCGGCGCGCCGAGGCGATGTCCACCGCGGAGCTCGAGCGCCGCGTCAGGAGCGTGCCATGAAGCCCTCGCGTCTCATCACCGCCGCCGCGTTGCTCGCCTTCTCGACCGAGGCGTACGGCTACGTCCGTTCCACCACCTCGGTGGGCGACCCGGCGAACGGGCTCTGTCTCTGGTGGGGGAAGCGGCAGGTCTCGTTCGCGGTGAACGCGACCAGCGCCGCGACGCCGCCGAACCGGACCGCCTGCCCGTCTTGCGCGCCCTGCCAGGACGCCGCCGCCGCGGCCACTTTGGTGGCGGCCACGCTCCCGAGCTGGAACGGCGCCACCAGGGCCGGTGAGGCGCAGGCCTGCACCGACCTCACCTTCCAGAGCGCCGGCACGACCGACAAGGTCGCGCTGGGGAACGACGGGGTGAACCTGATCGTGTTCCGGAGCGGCCAGTGCCAGGACACCTCGGTGGTCCCCCAGGGCGATCCCTGCCGGAGCACCGTGGGCGCCTGCTCGGCCAAGTACAACTGCTGGGAGCACGACGTCACCGGCACCATCGGCCTCACCACCACCACCTTCAACCCGAACACCGGCGAGATCCTCGACGCCGACATCGAGCTGCACGGCTGGGACGGACACAACCCGCCCAACGGCTCGTACTTCACCTGCGCCCCCTCGCCCTCGTGCGGCGCCGCGCCCTACGGGGCCTCGCCGCTCCCGGCCGACTGCACCTACGTGGACGTCGCGAGCATCGCGCTCCACGAGGCGGGCCACGTGCTCGGGCTCGATCACACCTGCCAGTACGCTGCGCCGTACAGCTCCTGCACGCCGGACTCGGTGATGCAGCCCACCATCCCCACCGGCGCGACCCGGCGGACGCTCGACGCGGACGACGTGACGGGCGTCTGCACCATCTATCCCAAGGGCGCGGCGACCCTCACCTGCGCGCCGGCCGCGGGAAAGTCGAGCGGCGGCTGCGGTACCGGCGGCGGGGGAGGGCTCCTGGCGCTGGCGGGCGCGCTCCTGGCCCGGCTGAGGCGGCGACGGTAGGAGGGCGGGCTCGATACTGGAAGACCTTGGGCCGAGAACAAGTCGGGTCGCCGCGCGGCGAGGGTCGCGAGCCCGGCTGCTCGCGTCCGGTGCGGATTAGGCCCGGCCGAGGCAGGGGTCGCGAGGGCGAAGGCGAGCCGGCGCGGTCAACTTCTTCGCCTTGGCGGCGCGCACGATCCTTGGCGAGCGCTCGAAAAGGTGAGGACCCCGCGAGCAAGGCGCTCGCGGGGCCCTCGGTTACCTCGGTGAACGAGGCGGGGCGGAGCCCGCCTCGTTCAGCCAGTTACGGAGCGCTGATGATGGTCTTCAGCTTGGTGATGATCGCGTTCCAGACGTCCGTCGTGGTCTTGTTGACGGTGCCGTCGGGCACCTGGCGGTAGCCGAACGACCCGCCGGTGTGATCGTCATACAGACCGAGCTTGCCGGCGTTGTCGTCGTTGATCGCCTCGGCGCGGTGGCAGCCGCCGCAGGCCCTCGAGCCGGGGCCGGTGACGACGCTGGGCACCCCGTTGATCGTCCGGCTGGTGCCGGTCAGCGACGCAGAGGCCGACTGGATGCCCGGCAGCGACTTGTTTGCCGCCGGAACGTCGTAGGTACCCGGGTTGTGGCACGACTCGCAGTTCAGGGTCGTGAAGTTCGGGTACGTGGCGTCGATGTGCTCGTTGTACTCGAGCGCAGCCACCGGGTCGGCGAAGTTGATGCTGCCGATGTCGAAGGCCTGGAACGAGTGGATGGCGTGAACGTACGAGTCGATCGAGCGCGACTGCATCTCGAGGTGCGAGCCGCCGCTCCCCACCCAGTGGCAGAGCCGGCAGGCGACGACGCCGGCAGAGCCGTAGTTCGGGGTGTGGAACGTGGTCCCGAGCGCGTTGTGGCAGTTGTTGCACTTGGCCGAGTCGATGATGCCCTTGCCGTAAGAGGCGGCATCGGCCACGATCGCGTTGCCAACGAGGTCGAACGTCGTCGCAACGCCGGCCATGGTGATGCATGCGTTGTAGTTGGCCTTGGTCGCGTCGCACTGCGGAGCCTTGGTCTGATCCAGGCCGAGCGACGGCAGGATGCCGATCTCAACCCTCGTGACCGAGCCGTCGGCGAGCTTGCTGGCCCAGAGGGTCAGGTCTGCGGTCGCGGTCCACGACGTGTTACCGACCGTCATCGCCGGAGTGACCGTCAGGCGGCTGCTGTTGGACGACAGGGTCGGCTTGTTGCGCTGAGTCGCGCCTTCCGTGTACTCGAGGTTCGAGGTGCCGTCCGCCTGGCTACCGTGACCGCTGACGACGAAGTCCTTCGTGCCGTAGCCGTAGAGGCTGATCACGACGGTCGGCTTGACGATGGCGCTCGCGGCGGTGCCGGTCACGCTGAAGTTGACGGTGAGCTTGTTCGTCGCGCTGACGAACGAAGCGGAGTCGACCTGCGCTTTGATCGTGGTGGCGTACTTGGACCCGTCCGCGGCGTAGATGGTGTTGTCGAGGCCGGGGTGGATGTCCTTGAAGAGCGGGACGTACATCCCCCACAGCGTCGCGCCCTTGCCGTCGATGGCCGTGGCACTGTGCACCCCAGGGACGAAGCCGCTCACCACGTCGTCACCGTGGCACTCGGTGCAGGCCGTCTGGACGCCGTTCTCGAGGATGGTGCCCGTCGCCCAGTCGAAGGTGTGGTGCGAGAGCTTCGGCCCGAGGACCGGACCGGCGAAGCTCGGCGCGCGTCCCGCGATGTCCGTGGTGTTGGTGGTCGCGTGGCAGCTCTTGCAGACGAACCCGTTGAAGTTCGCGTCCTTGAGGACGTTGACGTTCATGGTCCCCGCGGTGGCCGTGTCCTCGTGGCAGGTTACGCAGTTCGCCATCGACTGCGGATAGGCGAACTCGAACGCGTGCGAGTTGTGCGTGTCCTGCATCACGTTCGCGGTGTAGGCGTACTGCGCCTTCTGAGCCGCGGTCAGGGTGCCGCCATTGACGGTGAAGCCGAGCGGGTCGTTGACCAGCATGTACCAGCCGCCGTCGGTGCCGCGGCGCTGATCGGTGTGGCAGGCCTTGCAGGCCACGAAGTCGTTCAGGCCGGCGACGGTGGCCTGGCGGTAGCCGTGCTTCGAGTACGGCGCCCCGTGGCACTTCTCGCAGCCCTTGACGTTGGCGGTCGACGTGTAGGGAATCGTCCCGTTGAGCACCGTGGCCACGCTGACCACGTTGTCCATCAACGTGTAGTGGGTCGTCGGCTTCACCGGGATATTCAGGACCGTGTCGCCGAAGTACGCGTACACGAAGGCGCTCGCCGCGCCGAGCGGATCGGCGGTGAGGTTGTCCTTCACCATCGTGTAGGTGCCGGTCGCGGCGTCGGTCAGCTTGATCGACCCGTAGCTGAAGTTGACTGGCGAGCCCGCCACGTACCCGGAGATCTCGCCGGTGGGATCCACATCGGCGGTGGCCGCGTAGGGCGGCGTCGTGAACGAGTTGGACGCGGAGTCATAGGAGACGAAGTAGACCGTCTTCTGCTTCAGGGTGGTGCCGGTGGTGTACGGCGCTCCGCTCTTCGCGAGCTTGAAGGTCACGGTGGACTTGAACGTGCCGGCGTTGGTGCCGGCCGACGTCACCACGCTGACGATCTGAGCGGAGAGCTTGGTGGTGGCAGGGTCGATGCCGTCCTTGAAGGAGTTGTAGAGCGCCTGGTGATTCGTGCTCCCCGTGCCGGTGTGGCACTTGGTGCACATCTCCTGACCCGCGAGCGTCGGGTTGGCGGCCTGGTGGCAGGGGGCGCAAGCCGGTGCGATGCCCTGGCCCGCCAGGGTCATGCCGTGGCAGTTGGTGCAGTTCAGGGAGCCGGTCTTGCCCTGCATGAACGCGGTGAAGGCCGGACCGTGAGCGTCCGCCGAGAGGAAGTTGGTGTGCCCTGCCGCGCCAGCCTTCGAGAAGATGGCGATGGGAGCCTTGTCGCCGGGGCCGCTCACGCTGCAGGTGAGGGCGGAACCCGAGCAGTCACCGGCCCAGGAGACGAACACGAAGCCCGTAGCCGGGGCGGCCGTGATCACCACCGGCGCCACAGGCGCCGCCGTCGTGCTCGACGGGTAGGCCGTCTGCTTCGGGCAGGTGCTGAAGCCAGTCAGATAGACGGGAGTGGTGACGAGATCCCCGGCCGCATTCAGGACCGGCGTGCCGAGGCTCGACGCGCCGCACTTGATCTTGCCGTCCGCGGTGGAGATCGAGCCGCCGACCGGCGCCTGGTAGATGTTGATGTTGAAGGTGCCGTCACTCACACCCTTCTGGCTGGAGCTGGAGGACTTGTTCCCCCCGCATCCGGTGACGGCGACGGCGCCCATGAGCGCCAGTGCCAACGAGATACGACGCATGTGTACTTCCCCCTGCACGCGACCGATGCGCGTGACTTGCGTTCACTGTTGACTGCCGGACGCCGGGGGCCCAACCCCAGCGTCCCTGTATCCCGTGGCCGTGCTGGCGAGTCGCAGGGCTGCCTAGCAACCGCCGTGCCCCGTGCCCGCTCGCGCGAAAAGGCCCGAACGTCGACGAAATGACGAAAAGCAGGCCGGGGTTGAATTGGGTGAATTGGCGCATTGCCACAGCCGGCGCCCGCCCGGCGCCGCTCGATTGCGACTACCAAGGAGGGAGACGAGAGCTAGCCCATTCCAGGGAGACACGTTCGGGACGGTGCAATACGAAATGGGCAGGCGTCGGAAATGAAAAGGCCCCCGCGGCGGACCGCGGGGGCCAGAAGACTGCTGGAACGCCTTACCTGCTTACGGGCGGGTGAGGACGGTGGTTCCGCCGACGCCGTTGATGCACAGCGAGTCGTGCCCGTCGCACGGCAGCACCGCGGCCGGATCGAGATCCATGATGGAGTCGATCAGGGTCTGCGCGATGTAGTCGTAGTTGTGCGCGTAGGCACCCGGCTCCTTCTGCGACCACTGGTAGTTGTAGGTCGCCTTGGCGGTCTTGGCGTCCCACTTCGACCCGTAACCGGTGGTCTCCGTCGCGTCGCACTGGCCGCCCGGATGGACCGTGCCGACGTACCAGTACGGATAGGCGGCGCCGTTGTAGCAGGCGGCGTTCTGGGCGCCGGCCACCTGGTACGCGTTGATCTTCACGAGCAGCTCGGCAGCCAGGGCGGCCACGTTCGCCTTCACCGGCTCGAGGCGGTGGTCGCCCGAGGCGCCGTTCGCGTGGCAGCTATCGCACGCTCCAAACGCGCTGCCACGGAACAGGTACCCGGGGGTCGGCGCGGCAGGAATGGTCGTCGCCAGGTCGATCCCGAAGGTGTGCTGCGTGCCCTGCGGGTTGTGGCAGCCGGCGCAGCTAGCACCGTGCGGCGAGCCGTACGGGCCGGGGGCGGCGCCCGTCGTCCCGTAGAAGACCGGGTACGCGGCGTAGGTCTTGCCCGTGTACTCGTACAGCATGTGCGCGTTCGAGCCGAGGATCATGCCGGCGGCGCCGAGGTAGTGCGGGTTCTTGAACGACACCGTGAAGTCACCCGGCACCTTGAGGCCGATGGCGAGGTCCACGGTGGTCTTGTTCTCGCGGCCGGTGTGACAGGTCGCGCAGACCTTGTCCTTCGCGGCCGGGAAGATGGACGCGGGGAACACGAGCGGGTTCCCGGAGGCGGCCTTCGCCGGCGGGAAGGCGATCTGCGTGATGTCGCTGCGCATCGACTTGAAGTTCGTGTCACCCGCCTGAGGAGCGTGGCACGTCGTGCACTCGAACGCGTTCACCTCGGTGGCGACCGACGTGGCGAGCGGCGCGCCGTTGGCGGTCAGGTTGGCGCTGTACTCGGCGAGGCCGACCTGGCCGCTGTGGCACTGGGCGCAGGGCGCGTTGCCAGCGCTCGAGAAGAAGACGGGCCCGGGCCAGTGCGAGAACGCATCGGCACCGGCCGGCTTTGCGGCGGTGGCCCCGCCGAAGTGGCCGCCCGAGAACGCGCGGTAGCCATTGAACGGAATGGCGTTCGTGCCGAGGCCGGCGTTCAGGTCGGTGATGGCGTCGAAGAGGATCTCGATCGCGTAGCGGGGGTTGTGCGCCCAGGCGCCGAAATCGGTGTCGGCGAACTTGAAGTTGTAGGCGGCGCGCATGAGGCGCGGGGTGAAGGCCTTGAACGCGCCGGCGAGGTAGTCACCGGTGGCGTTGCTGGGCAGGCCCGTGGCGGCGGTGTTCGGGGTGCCGACGCAGGCGCCGGTGCCGGTGTGCTTGAAGAAGTACGGGTAGCTCGCGGCGTCGTAGCAGAGGCCCTGACCGACGACGTTCGTCCCGTAGGCCTGGATGGCCGCGTAGAGCTTGGTCTGGAGGCCAGCGATCTCGACGTCGAGCGGCGCGATCACGCCGTCGCCGTCGATGTCGCCCTGGAACCCGTACTGACGATTCGCCTTGAGCTCGTCGAGCGAGGCGACCGGCGTGCCGTCGGCCTTGAAGTGGCAGGCGCCGCAGGTGGTCGTCGTGGCGACGACCTCACCCGTGTGCGCGTCGTGGCACACCGTGCAGCTCGCCTGGCCGCCGTGCAGGTTCTGGCCCGTGTAGACCTTGCTCGGGTACTGCGCCCAGCCCTGCGCGACGGAGCCGTAGATGGTGGCGGCAGCGCCGCGGTAGTGCGGGTTCTTGAAGCTGGTGCCGGCCGCGTTGATCTGGGCGTCGGCGGCGACCGTGCCGATCAAGGCATTGACGCTCACCGTGGACTCACGCGCCGTGTGGCACTGGCCGCAGAGGGCGGTGACCTTGTCGGTGGTCACGGTGACGCTCGCCGGGAACTGGAGCTTCGAGAGGCCGGTCCCGAGCGGATCACTGACGGAGTTGTGGCAAGCGGCGCAGGTGAGCGGGCCGGTCGTCGGCGCGGGGGTGACGGTGAAGGCGGAGTCGGTGTACGTCCCGGCGGGCGTGCCGAGGTAGGCGCCGGTGGAGATCCAGCTCTGGAACCCGGCGCTGGTGTGGCAGCGGTAGCACGGGGCCGAGTTCGGGTGGCTGCCCCACGCCTGCGCGCTGGCGTCGAAGTGCGGGCCCATCGGCCACTTGTGACAGGACGCGCAGGAGACCGCGATGCCCTGCCCCAGCATGCTCGGGCCGTGGCAGTTGGTGCACTGGAGCGCGCCCGTCTGGCCGAGCGAGAACGCCAGGTAGGCCGGCCCGTGGAGCGTCGGATCCATGAAGTTCGGGTGACCCGCCGCGCCCGGCTTGGAGAAGATGGCGATGGGGGTCTTGTCGCCGGGGCCGTTCAAGGTGCAGGTGGCGCTCGCGCCGGAGCAGTCACCGGCCCAGGCGACGAACACGAACCCGGTGGCCGGTGCAGCCGTGATCACCACCGGAGTGCCGGTCGGATAGGCCGTCTGCTTCGCGCAGGCGCTGAAGCCAGTGAGGTAGGTCGGAGTCGAGACGAGGTTCCCGGTGGCCGGGTCCACGGTCGGCGTGCCGAGGTCCGAGGCGCCGCACTTGATCTTGTTGTCGCTGGTGGAGATCGATCCACCCACCGGCGGCTGGTTGATGTCGATGTTGAAGGTGCCCTGGTTCACGCCCTTCAGCGTGCCGGTACCGGAGGACTTGCTCCCCCCGCACCCTGTGACGGCCACGGCGCCAATGAGCGCCAGTGCCAACGAGATACGACGCATTTGCTGTCCCCTTCGCACGCGACAAAGCGCGTGCCTCGCGTGTGCTGCTTCATGCCGGACGCCGGGGGCCCAACCCCAGCGTCCTGTATCCCGTGGCCGTGCTGGCGAGTCAGGCGTCAGCAAGCACGTCGCGTGCCGCCTTAGGATTAGCCCTGTTTTCAAAGGTATCAGTCGTTTAGAGGGGCCCCTTTACTCTGTGTTGGGGTGTTTGCCCCACCCCGGCTCAGCGCGTGCGGCTTTTCGCTCAGTTCGAGTCTGGAGTCTTCCGAAAGTGAAGGACGCCACGCTCCGTCCCACCTGTCCGAATGAGCCGGAATGCGGGGGATTAGCCCTGCTGGATGCACAGATGGTGAAGACGCAGGCCGCTGGCCAGGCTTCGGAGCTCGCCCCGGTCGAGCGCGCTGCTCTCTCCCCGAGCGGGGAAGCCTTGCGAGACCACCGTGGGCGGTCGGCCGCCCACGAGCGTCGGGTGTTGCAATGGGCTGCCAATGCAGGTGATCGCGCCGCAGCTCTTTGCTCCGGACCGACCTGCCGGCGCCTATCGATCAGCCCCTGGGCAACGGCGCTCCCTGCGTGGAATTCGCGTGCACATCCCGGCGCTTGTGTCGGGAACCACCGCCTCGATCGGTGAACTGGAAGTAAAGCAGGGACCGACAATTGAGGCAATGTGCTCAACGCTGCGTGTAATGCCCCAGTGCCGGGCAGTGAATGGAGGAAACTCACAGTAATCCCAGGAAACCTGCGCCGGCACGTTCGTTGCTCAGGGGGTTGGCAACCGTGCCCTGCTGTTGAGCCGCTTCCGCAGTCCGTTTGGGGAAGAAGCTCATCGAAGTGAGAAATCACCTGCGCCAGTCGCCCAGCGACTGACGGTGTAGCTTGGGGAGAATCAAATGAGAATCAGGATGCAGTGGGCGGCGGCTGCCATCGCCGCCTTCGCGTTCGGAGCGAATGCTCAGACCGCGCGCACGGGCAAGGATGTGCTGAACAACAACGAGACCGGCTGGCTCAGCGGGGTCGCCGGGACGACCGACGCCACCACGGGCACCTTCCACGCCGGCGGCGTCGCCGCCTGCGATGGCTGCCACGTGATGCACAACGCCTCGCACGGCGTGGCTCGTTCGACGAAGGTGAACCCCTGGAACGATGCGGTTCCGGCGTTCCTGCTCCAGGGCGCGGACCAGTCGTCCACCTGCCTCATCTGCCACGGCGATACCACCGCGGGCGGCACTGCCAAGCCGTTCGTCATCGTGAACACCGGCGTCGCCACCGACTACGTCAACATGAACTACTCGCCGGGCGGCGACTTCGGCTGGCTGCTCCGCGCGGGTACCACCGAGCCCGCCGGCGCGATGAACCGCCACGGTCACAACATCGTCGCCGCGGACTTCACGATCCCGGCCGACACACTCCTCACGGCTCCGGGAGGGGTGCTCTCGTTCGACGCGACGGGCCAGAAGGTCTTCTCCTGCTCCAGCTGCCACGACCCGCACGGCCGCACCCGCATGCAGACCACGGACAGCGTCACCTGGACCTGGGCCGGCCCGGCTGGCGCGGGCAGTGACAACGCCGCCATCACCAATCCGATCTACTCGTCCGGCTCCTACGGCAACCTCCCCCTGCTCGGGCAGGCGATCGGCGCCTACCGGCTCCTCGGTGGCAAGGGCTACGCCCCGGCCTCCAACCCGACCGCGCCCTTCACCAACAACCCGCCGGTCGCCGTGGCTCCGGCGAGCTACAACCACATCGAGGGCGGCGCCAAGACCAACGAGGTCCGCGTGGCCTACGGCGCCGGTATGGCCGAGTGGTGCCGGAACTGCCACACCAACATCCACATGGACAACTACCTGTCCGGCGCGCTGGGCGGTACGGGCCTGAAGCACCCGGCCGGTAACAACGCCGCCCTGAAGCCGGGCCAGTACAACGTCTACAACTCGTACATCTCGAGCGGCAGCTTCCAGGGCACGGGCGACCAGTACACCTCGCTGGTCCCCTTCGAGAACGCCAAGACCTTCCAGGTGGTCGGCAATACCGGCAGCGTCTCCGCCATCACCTCGCTGAAGGCCGCCGTCGGCGCGCCGGCGACCGGCACCTCGATCCTGGTGGCTTCCGACAAGTCGAACGTGACCTGCCTCACCTGCCACCGCGCCCACGCGTCGGGCTTCAGCAGCATGATCCGGTGGAACAACGACGACACGTTCATCACCAACGCGAGCTTGACGACCTTCGTCGACTCGCAGGCGCGCGGGAACACGGCGCTCACGGCTGCCTACTACGGCCGCAGCCCGGCCGACTTCGGCACCTTCCAGCGCTCGCTGTGCAACAAGTGTCACGGCAAGGACTAGCCGTCTCCTGATGGTAGTGTGAGGGGGAGCCGCGTCAGCGGCTCCCCCTTTTCACTCGGAGGATGTCCGGTGCGTTGGCCACTCGCCGCTTGCGTGCTCGCGCTGGCAGGTTGCGCCCTGGCGGGGAAGCCGCCGGTGAGCGCGCCGCCGCTCGGCGCCGAGGGGCAACTCCACGTCTACCTACGGCCCCTGCCACACGAGGCCTCCCGGCTCTCCTTCAGGATCGAGGCGGCGTCGGCCCTCCTGGAAGACGGCGAGGCCATCCCGCTGACGCTCGCGCTCTCCGAGATCGTGGGCGCCGAGCAGGTCGCGGGCGAGCGGCTCCTCGCCAGCGGGCGCCTGCCACCGGGCAAGTACCTCGGGCTGCGGCTGACTCTCGCGAAGCCGCGGCTGGAAGGGCAGGGGTCGTCCACCGACCTGCTCCTCCCGGCCGCGCCCCCGAGCGCCGACCTGCCCTTCGAGCTGCGCTCCGGTCAGGCCGCCGTCGTCGAGATCTCGCTCGACGCCGCGCGCTCTCTCGCGGAGGGCGGCAGGTTCGATCCTCACTTCAGCGGCGCCGTCCCGGCGCTGACGCCGCCCGGCCTGGTGGGCGCGTGCGTCAACACCGGGACCAACGACGTCACGCTGTTCGACCTCAACACCCGCCGCGTGAGCAGCGTGGTGGCGACCGGTCAGTCCCCCTACGGCCTCGCGCTCGACGTGGGCGCGAGCCGCGCCTACGTGGCCCTCGGAGCGGAAGACCGGCTCGAGGTCATCGACCTCTCCCGCGCCGAGCGGTTGGCCCAGATCTCGCTGCGCGCGGGCGACGAGCCTCGCGACCTGTTGCTCCTGCCAGATCGGCGGACGCTGCTGGTCGTCAACTTCCGCTCCCGGACGGTGAGCTTCGTGGACGGAGTCTCCAGCGTCGAGCTGGGGCGGGCCGACGTGGGCGAGTCGCCCTGGTCGATCTTGCTGCTGCGCTCGGGGACCCGCGCCGTCGTGGTGAACCGGCGCTCCAACTCCCTCAGCGTGCTCGACCTGGCGAGCCGCGCCCTGGTGGCCACGGTCCCGACCGATCCGGAGCCGCTCTTCGCCCGGGTGAGCCGGGACGGCACGCGCCTGTACGTCGTCCACGTCGGCTCCCCCTACATGATCGAGTACGCGCTCCCGTCGTTCAACGTCTCGAGGCGCATCCTGGTCGGCCTCGGCGCGAGCGGGCTGCAGGTCGATCCCAGGACCGATCTGGTCTACGTGGCGCGCGGCGGGGATCCTCGCATCCAGGTGTTCGACTCCTTCTCCATGCTCCCGGTGGACGCCTTCGCGGTCCCGGGGTGGGTGTCGCGGATGGCGATCGACGGGGTCCAGGATCAGCTCTTCGCGCTGATGCCCGGGAGGCGCGCCGTGGCGGTCCTGGACCTCACCAGCCGGAGGCTGCTGTCGACCATCGACCTTCCCGGCGATCCGTACGAGGTGAAGCTCGCCTCGGAGCGGAACTAGGGCGATGGCGGGCGCCGCGCGAGCCAGCCGGAAGGCCGCCGCGGTGCTCGCGCTCCTAATGGCCGCCGCGGGGGCGCGCGCCGACGTGCTCACGCTCTCGCTCGAGCCGACCTACACGCTCACGCACCTCGAGACGAGCGATCAAGCCGGGAAGACCACGCACCAGGACTCGCGCTCGCTCCTGCAGAACTATCGCCTCACGCTCGACGAGCGGCTGACCACGGCTCTCTCCTTCACCGCGGGCGGGCTGTTCCAGGATCAGCGGACCTGGACCGACGATCCCAGGGGGTCGAGCCTGGCCGACGACCGGGTGCGCGGCGCCTACGGGCGGCTGACGCTCTCGCTGCCCTACCTCACGAGCGGCCTGAGCTACGACCTCCGCGACGAGGCCACCTACACCTCCCCGCGGGTGGTGAACGAGACCTGGTCCGGCGTGGTCGGCTGGCGGCCGCTCGAGCTGCCGCAGGTGAACCTCCAGGTCAACCGTGGGCACGTCTACGACGTGGCGCGGGCCCGCATCGACACCACCACCACCTCGGCGCTCCTCTCGGCGCAGTACGCGCCAGTGCCGTTCGACCTCAAGTACGTCCTGAGCTGGACCAGGCCCGACGACGCCATCGGCGGCACGGTCTCGAGCTCGATCGACCAGACCGCGCAAGCCACCTACAGCGATCGGTTGCTGCAGGACCGCACCACCCTCTACGCCTCGCTCACGCTCCACAACCAGACCGTCTCCACCTCGGTGGTGGGCACGGGGACGGTCTCGCAGCAGCAGCGCCCGCTCTCCGGGCTGTCGCTCATCGAGGTCTTCCCGGCGCAGCCGGAGACCGACACCCTCTCGCCCAACCCGGCGCTGGTGGACGGGAACCTCACCGCCAGCGCAGCCCTCGACATCGGCTACGCCCCCTCGCTGGCCGGGGACCGCAACCTGCGCGAGGCCGGGGTGCAGTTCGCCGACGCGGTGACTTCGGTCAACACCATCCAGGTCTGGGTCGATCGCAAGGTGAAGCCCGAGGTGATCGCGGCGTGGGCCTGGACGGTCTACCGGAGCGACGACAACGCCAGGTGGACCGCCGTGCCCGTCACGGGACCGGTGACCTTCGACCCTTTCCTGAACCGCTTCGAGCTCCCGATCCAGGCCACCCAGGCGCGCTACCTCAAGGCGGTGACCGCGCCGCTCGCCGCCGGGAGCACGCTCGACACCACCCTCGCCAACGTGCTCGTGACCGAGGTGCAGACGCTGCTCGTGCTCCCGGCGAGCAGCGTCCCGCGCGAGCGGACCACCTCGGGCGCCGCCCTCAACGCCAGCGCCACCACCTTGCTCTGGCGTCGCGCGAACCTCTCGCACGACGTCACCGTGTTCCTGTCCCGGCAGGTCTCCCCCGACATCACCACCTACGGCGTGTCGAACGGCCTCAGCGCCGGCCAGCGGCTCTCGTCCACCCTCGAGGTGAGCGAGCGCGTGGTCCGGCAGGACTCCGACGCGGGGGCCGGCCACAGCGGCCAGACGCAGTGGAGCGCCGCCCTGGTCTGGAAGCCGCTCCCGGCGCTGACGAGCTCGCTCGTCTACAGCGGCCAGTACGTGGACACGACCGGCGCGCTCACCAACGCCCTGAACTCGTTCGCCCGCGCGGAGGTGTGGGAGGGGGTGAGCGCGCAGGCCAACGCCGGAGCCAGCCTGCTGAACGAGGCCGACGGCAAGAGCACCGGGACCGGCACCTTCAACGTGACCGCCTCCCTCATCCCCAACCGGTACGTCTCCTTCACGCTGGGCTGGCTCTCGGCGTTGAGCGTGGTGTCGGCGCCGGACGCGGATCCGGTCACCACCGAGTCGGCGCGCGTGGACGCGGGCGTCTCGTTCCGGCCCACCGACGCCCTGTCCGGGAGCGCGACCGTGTCGAGGACGCTGATCGTGCCGAGCGGCACCCCGAGCACGCTCGCCTCGTTGCAGCTCAACTACTCGCCGCTCCGCGGCGATCTCCTGCTCTCGGTCGGCTACACGCGGACGCTCGACACCGCCTCGGACACCACCACCGAGATCTTCGCCCCTGGATTGCGCTGGATCATCCGGCGCAATGTCTCCCTGACCTCGACCTATACCGTCCTGCACTCCACCGCACCCGTGCAGGAGACGCGATCGCGCACCTTCTCCGTCGGACTCAGCATCCTCTGGTGATCAAATGGTGTATTCTCCGAGGGCCATCATGCACAACGCGCGCGTCAGGTGGGTGGGGCTGACCGTGGTGCTGGCGCTCGCGGCCGGTTGCGCGAAGCACCGCCCGTATTTCGATCCGAACATGGACTTCTCGGGCGTCAAGTCGGTGGCGGTGATGCCGTTCTGGAACCTGACGCAGAACCAGCAGGCGGCGGACCGGGTGCGCGAGGTGTTCGCGAACTCACTGCTGGCGACCCGCGCCGTGTACGTGATGCCCACCGGCGAGGTCTCGCGCGCCATCTCGCGGGTGGGGCTCTCGTCCACCTCCGCGCCGACCGTCGAGGAGATCGCGAAGCTCGGCGCCATGCTCAAGGTGGACGCGGTGATCACCGGGGTCGTGAAGGAGTACGGTGAGGTCCGCGCCATGTCGGCGGCCTCGAACGTGGTCTCGGTGGGCGTCCAGATGCAGGAGTGCGGCACGGGCAAGGTGGTCTGGTCCGCCACCTCCACCAAGGGCGGCGTGACCTGGGCGGCCCGGCTCCTCGGGACCAGCGGCGGCGACCCGCTCAACGACACCACCGAGGCAGCGGTCGATGACCTCCTCCGGAAGCTGTTCGACTAGGGCCCTGGCGCTCGGGCTGGTCGCGGCGGCGATGCTGGGTGGATGCCGCGGGCCGAGACCGGCTCCCCCGGTGGTCCCGGCCCAGCTCCTGGCCCTGTTGCCGATGCTGAACCTGAGCGGCGGCCCGGCGCCGGCGAAGGAGCTCACGCTCGCGCTGCGTCAGCGGCTCGCCGAGCGCGGGATCACGCTCGTGCCCGACGCGGCGGTGCGCAAGGCGCTGGCGAGCCGGAGGCTGCGCTACACGGGGGCGGTGGACCGCGAGCTGGCAGCGGCGCTGCGCGAGGAGACCGGGGCGTCCGGGGTGATCGTGCCCACGCTCGAGCTCTACTTCCAGCAGCCCCCGTACCGCCTCGCGCTCTCGGCCCGGCTGGTCGCCACCGGTCCCGAGCCCGAGATCCGCTGGATCGACTCGTTCGCGGGGACCGGGCGCGACGATCCGGGCCTGCTCGGCGCCCGGGTCCTCGGGAGCATGGAGCGGGTGCGCGAGCTGGCCTTCGACCGGCTCGCGACCTCGCTCGCGACCGCCCTGGATCACCCTCGGCCGCGCGCTCCTTGCGCCGGCGCCCGCGGGATCGCGCCGAACCGCGCCTTTCGCGCGCCCTTCCTCGCCGACGAGGCACGGCGGACCATCGCGGTGTTGCCGTTCGTGAACGAGACCACGCGCCGCGACGCCGGCGAGGTCGCCGCGCTCCGCTTCCTCGGCCCGCTCGTCGCCGACGGCAGCGTCCGCGTCGTGGAGCCGGGGGTGGTTCGTCAGGAGCTGCTCGCGTACCGCTTCGGCGCTTTGGGGGGCGTCTCCCTCGACGACGCCCGCGCCCTCCTCGAGCTGCTGCACGCCGATCTCGTCCTCTCGGGCACGGTGCGGACCTTCGCCGACGCGGCCGGGTCGACCGGCGCGCCGAGCGTCGATCTGAGCGTCTACGTGCTCGACCGTCAGACCACGGAGCTCGGCTGGTCCTCGACCTCCAGCGCGACCGGCGAGGACGGCGTCTACTTCTTCGGGCTCGGCCGCGTCAGCACGGCGAGCGCGCTCACCTGCAAGCTGGCGAAGGGGGTCGTCGACCCGATGCTCAGGGAGCGGAGGAGGCTCGCCGAGCCGTGACCGGAAAATCCTGCGCCGGGAGCCCCGGCGCGCGCACGGACCGCGGGTCCTTGATCCGCATCGTCCAGGAACCGCAGCAATTCGGGGTCCATCACTCGGCATGAACCATGTAGGTCACCGAGTTTACGGTTGGTGTCACCTGGGAGGAATGATGCGTCTCGCCTCGATCTCGCTCGGCCTGCTGCTCGGGGCGCTGCCTTTCCGTGCCATCGGCGCGGCCCCCGACGGGGGAAAGCTCTCCGGCGCCTACGCGGTGCTCAAGGCCGCGCCTTCCCCCGCGTATCCCGACTGCCGGGCGACGCCCAGCGGGGAGGAGGTACGCGCCCCGCTCTTCTCGGCCGCCTCGGCCGGCTGTCCGGTGGCGCGGGTGGCGGGAGATGCGATCATGCTCGGCGAGCTGGCCGACGCGCTGGGCCAATCCCACCTGGCGGCGCGCTCCGGGGCGCGGCGGGGCGCGAAGCCGCGCGCCATGGACTACGGGCCGGTCCTGGAGCGGCTGGTGGACCTGCGGCTCGTCGTCCTCGAGGCGAGGAGGATGGGGTTGAACGACCTCCCCGAGTCCCGCGAGGCCATGGCGGCCTTCCAGGCCACCACGCTCCGCGGGCTGCTGCAGGGGCAGGTGACGGCCGGCGTGAAGCCCGATCCGGGCGAGGTGGACAAGGTCTACAGGGCCGCGGTGAAGCAGTGGAAGCTCCGCTCGGTCATGTTCAACCAGGAGGCCGACGCCAAGCGCTTCCGGGAGGACCTCGCGAAGGGAAAGTCGTTCCAGGCGCTCGCCAAGGCGGCCGTGGCCGCCAAGAAGGCCCAGGGAGGCGAGCCGGGGTACGCCTCCGCCAAGCAGCTGCTGCCGGAGCTGGCCCAGGCGGCGGCCAGGCTCGCGCAGGGCCAGGCGAGCCAGCCGGTGAAGGTGACGGCGGGCTGGGTAGTGCTCGAGGTCGAGGGAGCGCGCTATCCCAAGGACGCGAAGGCGCTCGCCGAGGCACGGGCGCAGTCGCTCGCGTCCCAGCAGTTCAAGGCCATCCGCGGCTTCTACCGGGAGCTCGTCAAGAAGCACGCCACGGTGGACGAGCAGCTCCTGAAGCAGCTCGACTTCGAGGCCAAGGGCGAGGCCGGGTACCAGGCGCTGGCGAAGGACGGCCGCGTGCTCGCCGCCATCCGCGGCGAGAGGCCGGTGACGGTGGCCGATCTCACCGGCGAGATCTCGAAGAAGTTCTTCCACGGCATCGACGGTCCCATCAAGGAGCACCGGGTGAACCTGCAGAAGGCCGACACCTTCGAGAGCCTGCTGGGCTCGCGCCTGTTCGCGCGGGAGGCGGCGGAGCGGAAGCTGGACCAGACCGCGGCGTACCGCGGCAAGGTGCGGCAGTACGAGCGCGTGCTCGCGCTCAACACCTTCGTCGAGAAGGTCCTGGTGCCGGAGGTGAAGGTCACCGAGGGCGAGGTGAAGGCGCGTTACGAGCAGAAGAAGGGTGGGCTCACCTCGCCGGCGATGTACCGGCTCGACGGGCTCGGCTTCCGGGATCGCCGGACCGCGGAGGAGGCCGTCCAGAAGCTGAAGGGCGGGACCGACCTCAACTGGCTGCGGGCCAGCGCGGACGGTCGGCTCGATCCGGACCGCCAGCAGCTCCGGTTCGACGGAGGGTTGGTCAGCGCCAATGCGCTGCCGCCGGGGCTCGCCAAGGTGCTCGCCGGCGCCAGGTCCGGCGAGTACCGGCTCTTCTCGAGCGAGGACGGGGCCGAGCACTACGCGGTGCGGGTGGTGGAGCAGCTGCCTCCGAGCGTCACGCCCTACGCCGAGGCCCGCGAGAAGCTGGCGCGGGAGCTCGAGGGCGAGAAGCTCGCGGCCGGGCTGAAGGAGTACGCGGCCAAGCTGCGAAAGGTCCAGCAGGTGGACGTGCTCGTCACCCGGATCGCGGGCTGAGCCGGTGAAAACGGAGCCAGGAGATGCAGCTCATGCGTAGGTCCCAGTCCTGGAGCGGCGGGCTCGCCGCGGCCCTGGCGCTCGCGGCGCTCGTCGCGGCGCCCGGCCCCGCCGCCGCCGAGCAGTTCAAGCAGAAGCAGTGCCTCGACTGTCACACCAAGCTCGCGGACAAGTATGCGGCGTACAAGTTCGCGCACGCGGCGGTGAAGCAGAAGAGCTGCGAGGAGTGCCACCTGCGGCACGGGCTCGTCCCCAAGCTCCTGCTCAAGGAGACCGGAAACGAGTTCTGCTACCGCTGCCACAAGCGGGACGCCATCGGCATGGACAAGCCGAACGCGCACCCGGTCCTGAAGAACGGCTCGTGCCTCTCCTGCCACGACGCCCACGGCTCCAACTCCCCGCACATGCTCAAGGCGGAGGGGAACGACGCCTGCTTCACCTGCCACGACAGGAAGCCGTTCCAGCAGAAGGTGGTGCACTCGGTGGTGACGAAGGACGGCTGCCGGGCTTGCCACCTCTCCCACGCCTCGGAGCAGCGGCACCTCCTCAGTGCACCGGAGGCGGCGCTCTGCGCCAAGTGCCACGCGCCGGACGCGGCGGCCTTCAAGAAGGCTCACGGGGGCTACCCCGCGGCCGCCTGCAGCCGCTGTCACGACCCGCACTCCGCCGGCGGCGAGAAGCTCCTCAAGCCCTCCGTCCACTCGGTGGTGGCGAGCGCCTCGTGTGACGCCTGCCACGTCGCGCCCGGCACCCCGAAGCCGTTCCTGGTGCGGGGGGAGCCGAGCAAGCTCTGCGCCGGCTGCCACGACGCCGCCACGCTCGACAAGGGCGGCCCGGTGCAGCACGCGCCGGTGAAGCGGGGCGAGTGCCTCGCCTGTCACGACCCGCACGCCTCGGCCAACCCCAGGCTGGCGCGCGTCGCCGGGAACCAGCTCTGCGTCCAGTGCCATCCGCAGCAGGGGCAGACGTTCACCGCGGCGCACCAGATCGTCAAGACGGGCCGGGGCTGCCTCAACTGCCACGCGCCGCACGTGAGCAAGGTGAAGAAGCTGCTCACCGCCGAGCCCGCCGCCCAGTGCGCCGGCTGCCACGCCAAGTTCGAGCAGCGCGCCAGGGGGCTCAAGGTGGTGCACGCGGCGCTCGACGCGACCGGCTGCACCGGGTGCCACGACCCGCACGGCTCGAACGTCCCTGGCATGATGTCCGCCCGGCAGGACCGGGTCTGCTTCGGCTGCCACGCCGGCGCCGAGGCGAAGTTCTCGAAGACCTTCACCCACCGCCCGGTGCTGGAGGGCAAGTGCAGCGCCTGCCACGACGGGCACGGCTCGGACAACCCCAAGCTCCTCAAGGAGGATGGGGCGCGGCTCTGCCTCCAGTGCCACGGGGCGCTCATGAAGGAGGTGGGCACGTCGGCGAACCACAAGCCTTACGTCGAGGGCAAGTGCCTCGAGTGCCACGAGGCCCACGCCTCGAGCCACCGCGGGATGCTCAAGCTCGAGCAGAAGGCGCTCTGTTTCAGGTGCCACCCGAAGCAGGCGCGCGAAGACAAGGAGTCGAAGACGGTCCACGCCGCCTTCGGCAAGGGCGAGTGCACCCGGTGCCACAGCCCGCACAAGGCCGGCCTGAAGAAGCTGCTCCTGGCCCAGACGCCCGACCTCTGCTTCAACTGCCACAAGAAGATGGCGGAGGGGCTCAAGGAGAAGCAGAAGCACGCGCCCTTCTACGGCTGCGGGAACTGTCACCAGCCGCACGCGGCGGCGCAGGCGAAGCTCCTCAACCAGCCCATCCACCAGCTCTGCGACGGCTGTCACGAGGAGCAGGACGACCACTTCAAGGCGGCGCACCTGTCCATCGACCCGGCGCGGATGTCCTGCACCAGCTGCCACACGCCGCACGCCTCGAAGGATGCCAAGATGTTCAAGTCGAACGTGCACCCGCCGTTCGCCGCGCGGCAGTGCGACGGCTGCCACGTCACCGGGAAGAAGTAGGGGCGCGCCATGCTCGTTCAGACGATCCTCCTCATCTCGGCCCTCGCGCTCGGCGCCCAGCCCCCGCTCGCGGCGAAGCAGGCGACTCCGGCGGGGACCAAGGCCCGGAAGGCGCGCGCGGGCGTCCCGGCGGCGCCCTCGGGGAGCGGCTTCAAGCTCAAGCCCGGCGGCGGGAAGGTCTGCTTCGGCTGCCACGCGGACTTCGAGGCCCGCCTCAAGAAGGCCTCGGTGCACACCCCGGTGAAGAGCGGCGACTGCACCGGCTGCCACAACCCCCACGCGTCGGAGCACCCCAAGCTGCTCGCCGGGACCCCGCAGGCCATCTGCCTCGACTGCCACGCCGCCATCGTCCCCGCCTCCCCGAGGAGCGCGCACAAGCCGGTGGCGGAGGGACGCTGCGTCGGCTGCCACGACCCGCACGCCTCCGAGTTCAAGGCCAACCTGGTGAAGAGCGGCAACGACCTCTGCGCGTCGTGCCACAAGGCCATCGCCGAGGCGGCCGCCAGCGCCAGGCACAAGCACCACCCGGTGGAGAAGGGATGCTCCATCTGCCACGATCCGCACGGGTCGGCGGCCGCGTCGTCGCTCCTCCGCAAGGACGTCCCGGCGCTCTGCCTCGGCTGCCACAAGATCGACACGCCGGCGCTCGCGAGGAAGCACCTCGACTATCCCGTGAAGTCGACGCGCTGCACCACCTGCCACGATCCGCACGGCTCGAACGCACAGGGCATGTTCCTCGCGAACGTCCACCCGCCGGTCGCTCGCGGGCAGTGCGCCATGTGCCACGAGCCGGCCACCTCCAAGACGCCCTTCAAGACCAGGCAGGTGGGCGCCGAGCTCTGCCGCGGGTGCCACAGCCAGAAGATGAGCGCCATGCTCGAGCACAGCCGCGTCCACCAGCCGGTGCTGGAGGGCGCCTGCCTGGCCTGCCACGGGCCGCACGCCTCGAAGGAGAAGGGGCTGCTCAAGGCGAACGGGGTGGTGGTCTGCGGCGCCTGCCACGCCGACACCATCCGGCGTCAGGAGGGGTCGAAGACCAGGCACCGGCCCATCGCGGCCGGGGACTGCTACCGGTGCCACGACCCGCACGCCGGCGACCTTCCGCTGCTGTTCGTCAACCCCAACGGCATCGAGCTCTGCGGGGGCTGTCACGACTGGCAGAAGCACTCGACCCACCCGATCGGCAACAAGGTCAAGGACCCGCGCAACGCGAACCTGACGCTCCAGTGCCAGAGCTGCCATCGGGCGCACGGCTCCGAGTACAAGAACATGGTGCCCTACGCGAACGCGACCACGCTGTGCACCAGCTGTCACGACAAGTTCAAGAGGTGACCACCGTGACGACGCTCCGACCGAAGCTCCTGCTGCTCGGCTCTCTCTGGCTGGCGACCCCGGCCACCACCCGGGCCGCGAACTTCAAGCACGTCGGCTCCATCTACGCCGATGACAAGGAGGGGCCGCTCAGGGCGCCGGAGGGGGTGGCCTGCGACGACAAGGGCGCGCTGGTGGTGGCCGACACCGGCAACGCTCGCCTGCTCACGTACGGCTTCCGCGACGGCAAGGCGACCGGCGGCGCGCCGGTGCGGCTGCCGCAGGCCACCTACCCGGTGCGAGTGCAGATCGACCGCAAGGGGAACGTCCTCGTCCTCGACCGCAAGACGAGGAAGATCGTGCGCGTGGACGGGGCGGGGGGGTACGGCGGCGCGATCGAGGTGAAGGGGGCGTCCGGAGCCACGCCCATCCTGCCGCTCGCGTTCAAGGTGGACCTGGCCGACCGGCTGTACGTGCTCGACGCCGGCGAGCGGCGCGTGCTGGTCCTCGAGCCGGACGGCAAGGTCGTGCGCGAGGTCGCGCTGCCCCGCGGCGAGCAGGAGTTCACGGACGTCGCGGTTGGCCCCACGGGCAAACTGTTCGCGATGGACTCGACGGCCGCGCGGCTGTGGGTGGCCGACCCGGCCGCACGCTCCTTCCAGCCGGTCGGCGAGAGCCTCAAGGACCGGATCAGCTTCCCCACCTACGTCACCTCGGACGGCCGGGGCCGGCTGTACGTGGTGGACCAGCACGGGAACGCGATCGTCGCGCTCGGCGAGGACGGCAGCTTCCAGGGGCGCGAGCTCTCGATGGGCTGGAGCGACGGGAGCCTGTACTACCCCGTGCAGCTCTGCGTGAACGGCGAGGGGCTGGCGTTCGTCGCCGATCGGAACAACAACCGGGTGCAGGTGTTCTCGCTGTCCAGATAGGGGGCGCGGGATGGCGAATCGGCTGGCAGCACTGCTCGGCGCGCTCACTCTCGCCGCGGCTCCGGCCGCCCCCGCGCCGGTGCAGGAGCCCCGCTACCTGTTCGACCTCGCCACCACCGGCGGTCCCAGCGAGTCGACCTGGGCCTCGGTCGCCTATGACCGGGTCCACGACGACCTGTTCGCGACCTACGGCGGCCTGGGCCACGTCTTCAACCCGGCCGGGATGGAGTACTACGCGTTCGGCGTCGACGGTGACCTCGGCTGGGTGGAGCGGGTCGCGCCGCTCGACGGCGGGGACCTCCTGGTCCTGACGAGGCTGAACGACCGGCGCGTCGTCCTCCGCTGCGACTTCCAGGGCGAGCGGATCGCGACCTACGAGCTGAAGAACCTGCCGTCGCGGCTCTCCGGGTTCGCGCCGGACCTCATCCAGGCGCGGGCGGGGAAGGTCTATCTCGTCCAGACGGCCGCCATGCAGGTGGTGGTGGCCGACGAGCAGGGGGAGGTCTTGCAGACGCACGACCTCGCAGCTGCGGTCCTGAAGCACGACCCAGCCTTGAAGCTCGGGATGGCCGGGTTCTGGGTTGACGATCAGGGGACCTTCTTCTTCACGATGCCGCTCTCCTTCGCGGCGTTCGCCATGTCGCCCGCGGGGGAGCTGCGTCAGTTCGGCGCCCGCGGGAGCTCGCCCGGAAAGTTCAACATCGCGGGGGCGGTCGCCACGGACGAGCGCGGAAACGTCTTCGTGCTGGATCGGCTGCGCGCGGTGGTGCTCGTCTTCGATCGGAACCTGACCTTCGTCCTCGAGCTGGGCTACCGGGGAGAGGGGCCCGAGAACCTGATCTCGCCGTACAGCCTGGCCGTGGGGAACGGCAAGCTCTTCGTGTCGCAAGCCGGAGAGCGCGGCGTGAAGGTGTTCCAGTACCGCTTCGGCCCGGCCGCCGTGCAGGGCGGCTCGCCCCCGGTGACCCTGTGAGACTCAGCTCCTCTTCCCGCCGGGGGCTCACCTCCCCGACCTGGGGACTGCTCCTCGTCCTGCTCGCCTCCGGTTGCCGCCTGGGCTCCTCGACCGACACCCCCTCCCAGCTGCGCGGGGCGCCGGTGCCCACCGCGACCGCCATCGGGACGCCGCTGGGCGCGTCCACCGCGACCACCATCGGCCCGGGCGGCGGCGCGTTGTCGGCGGCGGACGGGGCCTGGTCGCTCACCGTTCCAGCCGGCGCCGTCTCCTCGTCGACCACCTTCACGGCGACGCCGCTCTCGAGCCATGCGCCCGGGGCGCTCACGGCGACCGTCCGGCTCGAAGCCGATCGGCCGCTCACCGGTCCGGTGAAGGTGACGTTCAAGGGGCTCGGCACCTATCCGTCCGGCGTGGCGCTCGAGTCGCTCGGCATCCGGTTCCAGGACTCGCGCGGGTTCTGGGTCTCGCCCGAGGTGATCTCCTACGACGTGGCGGCGAACACCGTCACCGCCATCACGCCGCACCTGAGCGACTGGTCGCTCGTCCTTGGGCAGTCGCCGGCGCTGCAGGGGACGTTCACGCTCAACCAGTCGGTCGGGGTGCCGTTCACCGCCACCGGCACGGCCGCGCTCTACCCGTGGCAGAACGCGGCCGAGCCCACCTACTACATGACGGGCTCCGTCAAGCTGGACTCGGCCCAGCTCACCTCCGGCACCAGCACGTGCGTGCCCGACGCGCTGGCGAAGGATCTGGAGCTGAGCGTCGCCGAGGTGCACGGCGCCGTGTTCCGCTGGGGCATGAACGCGCGATGGGTGCTCACCTGCACCGACTCGGTGACCGGCGCCGTGTCCACCCAGGATCTCGCGACCCTGTTCGACACGATGCAGATCAGCCTCACGCGCTGTGGAGGCAGCTACACCGGCACGCAGGTGAACGGAGACAGCTTCATCCAGGGGGCGTACACCAGCACCTGCAGCCCGGGCGGCGCCGTGTCGGCGAGCTGGGATCTCCGCGCCTGCTGGGACGGACTATCGTGCCAGCCCGCCGATCCCTGTCGCACCGGGACGGTCTCCTGCAATGGCGGGATCGCCTCCTGCAACCCCACCGGAAATGCTCCGGACGGGACCCTCTGCGGCGTCGCGGGCGCATGCGCCGCGGGAGTGTGCGTCGGAGGCTGAGGCGTGCAGGATCCCCTGCACGGTGGAGAGCGCGATCCCGAGCATCCGGGAGGCCTGCCGCTGGCTGCAGAGCCCCACGCCGACCGCCCAGCGCAGGTGCGCGCGCTCCTCGCTGGTGAGCCGATGTGCCGGGTGCTGCTCGTCGGACCCACGGTGGTGCCCGACGGCCGCGAGCTCGGTGCCAATGCCCCAGGCGAGGTTCTCGGCCCGGTTGTTGTCCTGGTCCCCGTCGAGGTGGAGGACGCAGCTCGGCTCGCAAGGGGGCGGCCCGTGAAAGGCGATGCAGATGATCCGCGCCAGCGTGACCGAGACCTTCTTGTCGTCCTGCTCGACGATCACCGTGCGGCTGCGCTGGCGCCGGCGCGAGGTGGCGGGGTGCCAATCCACGTACTTCCACCGTCCGAAGCCGCGGTGCCGGAGCCGCGTGTAGATCCTGCCGTCGGCCCCCGCCATGTAGTCGGGGTTGCCGCTCATGGAGATGGGCCTCAGCTCCACTCCGGCTGCCGTTCGAATTTCGATGCCGTCGGCCACGACGCCCCCCGCGCCAGGACGGACCGTTCGTTAGCGAATGGCGTGCCAGCCAATGGGCGGCGACTTTCCGGTCGGGTCACGTCGCGAAAGCGCGCGCATTTCCGCTGATGAGCCGCCATTCAAGACGGCTCGCCACGTCCGCGCCCTGTACGTATTGCGCACATGTGCGGGCATTGTCGCACTGGGCCAATTCACCCACTGGCCTGGGCACACGCACCCACCGTTCGTCTTCCGGGGAGCGCTTCGCGATCGCGCTCAGGCCTTCCTGCGCGTGGCCCCGCGCTTCCAGCGACCGGTGCGGCCGCCCTTCTTCTCGAGCAGCTCCACCGCCTCGATGCGCATGCCGCGTTCGTAGCGCTTCAGCATGTCGTACACGGTGAGACACCCGGCCGAGACGGCGGCGAGCGCCTCCATCTCCACGCCGGTCCGGTCGCGGGTGCGCACGGTGGCCTCGATCACCACCCCGCCGTCCCGCACGGTGGCGCTCACGTCGACCCCGGTGAGGGCGATGGGGTGACAGAGCGGGACGAGGTCGGGCGTGCGCTTCGCCGCCATGATCCCGGCCAGCCGGGCGGCGGCGAGCACGTCGCCCTTCTCCGACTCGCCTCGGCGCACGATGCCCGCGGTCTTCTCGGCCATCGACACCATGCCGCGCGCCACGGCGACCCGCTCGGTCTTCCTCTTCGCGCCGACGTCGATCATCTTCATGCGGCGCTCAGTCCCAGTTCTCGGTGGCGTGCTCGCCGAGCCAGCGCTCGGCGTCGATGGCCGCCACGCACCCGGAGCCAGCCGCCGACACCGCCTGGCGGTAGCTCGGGTCGGCGACGTCGCCGGCCGCGAAGACGCCGGCCACGCTGGTGCGGCTCGAGGGGGCGCGCACCTTCAGGTAGCCGACCTCGTTCATCTCGAGCTGGCCCTTGAAGAGCCCGGTGTTGGGCTCGTGGCCGATGCCCATGAAGAGCCCGCTGACGGCGAGCTCGCGGGTGGCCCCGGTGGTGGTGCTCTTGAGCCGCACCCCGGTGACGCCCTTGTCGTCGCCGAGCACCTCGTCCACCAGCGCGTTCCACTCGAAGCAGATCTTGGGGTTGTTCCGCGCGCGGTCGGCCATGATCTTCGAGGCGCGCAAAGCGTCGCGCCGGTGGATCATCGTCACCCTGGACGCGTACTTGGTGAGGAAGGTGGCCTCCTCCACCGCGGTGTCGCCGCCGCCCACCACCGCCACCTCCACGCCCTTGAAGAAGAAGCCGTCGCAGGTGGCGCAGGCGCTCACGCCCTTGCCCTGGTACCTCTTCTCCGACGGGAGGCCGAGCCACTTGGCCGACGCGCCGGTGGCCACGATCACCGCCTCGGCCTCGTAGAGCTGATCGTCCTGCCAGACCTTGAACGGGCGGCTGCCGAAGTCGACGCGGGTCACGTCGCCGAGCACGAAGCGGGTGCCGAAGCGCTCGGCCTGCCCCTTCATCTTCTCCATCAGCTCGGGGCCGAGGATCCCCTCCGGGAAGCCCGGGTAGTTCTCCACGTCGCTGGTGATGGTGAGCTGACCGCCCGGCTGCAGGCCCTCGAAGAGGAGCGGCTTGAGATTCGCGCGGGCGGCGTAGAGCGCGGCGGTGTAGCCCGCGGGACCGCTGCCGATGATGACGAGTCTCTCTCGCTGGGCCATGCTCGAAGCTCCGGGTGCGTGGTTGAAGAGGTGGACGTCGATCCTTAGCGCGCGGCGGCTCGGCTGTCATCCGGGGAAGTGCTTCCCGCGACCGGCTGTTTCTGAAAGAATCCCCCGCCTTATCTTCGACGTCCCACAACGGAGAAACGAGAACCATGCGCCTCATCTTCATCGCCCTGACCCTCGCCGCGGCCTGTCAGTCGCCTGGCAAGGCGCCGCCGGCCAACACCGCCAGCAAGGCCGTCCAGAGCCCCGGCCAGCCGGAGCTCGATCCCAAGTCTCCGGTCGCGAGGTGGAGCGGCACCACCGTCTCCGCGGGGGACCTCGAGGAGCTGGTGAAGGGCGAGGCGCGCCGCCTCGAGTCCGAGCACCAGGAGCAGCTCTACAAGCTCCGCAAGGCCGGCCTCGACTCGATCGTGAACAAGAAGCTGGTGGAGGAGAAGGCCAAGGCGGCCGGGCTGTCGCCGGAGGAGCTGCTCCGGAAGGAGCTCGCCTCGCAGATCACGCCGCCCACCGAGGAGGAGATGAAGAAGGTGTACGCCCAGGCCAAGGCCGCCGGGCAGCCGCTCCCCGAGTACGCGCAGGTGAAGCCCGAGATCGAGCGCTACCTCGTCCAGCAGAAGCAGCAGGAGGCGGTCAAGCGCTACTACGAGAAGCTGCGCGCCGAGGCCAAGGTCGAGGTGCTGCTCCCGGCGTACCAGCCCGCCCGGATCGAGGTGGCGGCCGTGGGCCCCAGCAAGGGCCCGTCCAGCGCGCCGATCACCATCGTCGAGTTCAGCGACTTCCAGTGCCCCTACTGCGTGAAGGCCGAGGGGACGGTCAAGCAGGTGCTCCAGGCCTACGGTGACAAGGTGCGGCTCGTCTACCGGGACTACCCGCTCCCCTTCCACGACAAGGCCGAGAAGGCGGCCCAGGCCTCGCGCTGCGCCGCCGACCAGGGCAAGTACTGGGAGATGCACGACAAGCTCTTCGCCAACCAGGAGGCGCTCGACGTCGCCGGCCTGAAGAAGAGCGCCGGCGAGCTCAAGCTCGACCAGGCGAAGTTCGACAAGTGCCTCGACTCGGGCGAGAAGGCCAAGATCGTGGCCGAGGACAAGAAGGCGGGCGAGGCGGCGGGCGTCAACGGCACGCCGGCCTTCTTCGTGAACGGCATGCTCCTCTCGGGCGCGCTGCCGTTCGAGTCGTTCAAGTCGCTCATCGACTCCGAGCTGAAGGGGAAGTAGCCGGCTGGCGGGGAGGGGCGCCGCCCGTTAGTTCAAGGCGGCCCCCTCATCCAAACTCCGGAGGAACCTCGTGGGCGCCTACGATCACCAGCAGCTCCCCGCCATCGCCCCCCGCCGGACCACCCGGCAGGTGCGCGTGGGCAACGTGCCCGTGGGCGGAGGCGCCCCGGTGGCGGTGCAGTCGATGACCACCACCGAGACCGCCGACGCGGCGGCCACCCTGGCGCAGGTGCGCGCCCTCGCCGAGGCCGGCGCGGACATCGTGCGGCTGGCGGTCCCCGACCATGACGCGGCGGCGGCGCTGCCGGCCATCGTCAAGGGCACCCCCATCCCGCTGGTGGCCGACATCCACTTCGACTACCGGCTCGCGCTGGCGGCGCTCGACGCCGGCATGCACTGCATCCGGCTCAACCCCGGCAACATCGGCTCGGCCGACCGCGTGCGCGAGGTGGTGAAGGCGGCCTCGGAGCGGCAGGTGCCCATCCGCATCGGCGTGAACGCCGGCTCGCTCGAGGAGGACATCGTCCAGAAGCACGGCTGGCCCACCGCCGAGGGGATGGTGGAGAGCGCGGAGCGCCACATCCGCATCCTCGAGGACCTGGGCTACCGGGAGATCAAGGTCTCGCTCAAGGCGCACGACATCGCCATGACCGTGCAGGCCAACCGGCTCTTCGCGCAGCGCTTCGAGTACCCGCTCCACCTCGGCGTCACCGAGGCCGGCACGCTCCTCGCCGGCGCGGTGAAGAGCGCCGCGGGCATCGGCATCCTCCTCTCCGACGGCATCGGCGACACCGTGCGCGTGTCGCTGGCGGCTGATCCGGTGGAGGAGGTGAAGGTGGCGCGCATCCTCCTCAAGGCCATGGGGCTCAAGTTCGGCGGCGCCACCCTCACCGCCTGCCCCACCTGCGGCCGCTGCTCGGTGGGGATGATCCCCATCGCGGAGCGGGTCGAGAGCCGCCTCAGCCACCTCAAGGGCGAGGTGAACGTGGCGGTGATGGGCTGCGAGGTGAACGGCCCGGGCGAGGCGCGCGCCGCCGACGTGGGCATCGCCTTCGGCCACAACGGGGTGGGGCTCCTCTTCCGCGGCGGCGCCATCGTGAAGCGGATGAAGGCTGAGGAGCTGGAGGACGCGCTGGTCTCCGAGGCGGAGGCCATCGCGACCGCCCGCGAGAACAAGTAGCCTTCTGCGCCCCTCGCCTCGCCCGGTTATGGATTGCCGGTGAGGTGTCCATGACGCCAGGAACCGGTGAAGTCCGAGGCGGTCTCATCCCGCAGGGCGAGGCGCTGCGCGCCGCGCTGCGCTGGATGGGCGAGCGGCAGCGCAACGACCCCGCCCTCCCGCGCGCCAGGCTCATCGACGAGGCCGCGCTCCGCTTCGACCTCTCCCCGCCGGAGACCGAGTTCCTGCTCCGCACCTGGGACGTGCCGTAGGCGAGCGCGTGACGCGCCTGCGACGAGGCCTGCTCGCCGCCTGGGTGGCCGCCGCCGCGCCGGCCGGGATGACCAGAGCGGACGCCGCGCCCCCGCCCGGCGCGGTGCTCGAGCACCACGGCGGCCCAGGCCGGGCCGGCGTCTACGTCGACCCGTCGCTCACCCGCGCCGCCGCCGCCGGCTTCCACCTCGACCCGTCCTTCCGGGCCCGGCTCTCCGGCGCGGTCTACGCCCAGCCGCTCTACGTGCCGGGCGCGAAGGGGCGGCCGGACCTGGTGGTCGCCGCCAGCGAGCGGAACGAGGTGGGGGCCTTCGACGCCCGCACCGGCGCGCCGGTCTGGAAGCGGACGCTGGGCGCGCCGGTGCCGCGCTCCCGCCTGCCGTGCGGCAACATCGACCCGCTCGGCGTCACCGGCACTCCGGTGGCCGATCCGGCGAGCCGCACGCTCTACCTCGACGCCATGACCACGCCGGACGGCGGGGCGACGAAGCGGCACCTCGTCTTCGCGCTCTCGCTCGACGACGGCGCCACCCGGCCCGGCTGGCCGATCGACGTGGCGCGAGCGGCCGGCGCCCGCGGCCTGTCCTTCGACGCCGCGGTGCAGAACCAGCGCGGCGCGCTCGCGCTCCTCGCCGGAACGCTCTACGTCCCCTTCGGCGGCCACTGGGGCGACTGCGGCGACTTCCACGGCTGGGTGTTCGCGGTCCCGGTCGCCGACCCCGCCGCGCTCACCGCCTGGCGGAGCCCGGCGCAGGGCGCGGGGATCTGGGCGCCGGCCGGCCTCTCCGCCGCGGACGGGCAGCTCTTCGGCTCCACGGGCAACAGCTTCGGCGCGAGGTCCTGGTCCGGCGGCGAGGCGGTGCTGCGCTTCGCCGCCGGCGCTCCGCTCGGCGCGGGCGCGCCCGAGTTCTTCGCGCCCGCCGACTGGAAGGCGCTCGACGAGACCGACACCGATCTCGGCGGCACCGCGCCGCTCCCGGTGGACCTTCCCGGCGCGTCGCCCGCTCGCCTCCTGGCGGCGCTCGGCAAGGACGGAAAGCTCTACCTGCTCGACCGGGCGCGCCTCGGCGGCGTCGGCGGGCAGCTCGCCGCGGTGGAGGTGGCGCGGGGCCCCATCATCAACGCCGCGGCCGCCTACTCGACCGCGAAGGGCTCCTACCTGGTCTTCCGGGGCGAGGGGAAGGCCTGTCCCGGCGGGCGCGGCGGCGACCTCGCCGCGGTGCGGCTCGTGCCGGGCGCGCCGCCCTCCGCGGAGCTCGCCTGGTGCGCGCGCCAGGGCGGCAAGGGCTCCCCCATGGTCACGACCACCGACGGCCGCGCCGAGGCGATCGTCTGGAGCGTGGGCGCCGAGGGCGACGACCGGCTGCGCGGCTTCGACGGCGACACCGGCGAGGTGGTCTACGCCGGCGGCGGGCGCCAGGACGCGCTCGGCGGCGTGCGCCGGTTCCAGACCCCCATCCTGGCAGGCGGCCGCATCTACGTGGGCGTGGAGGGCGGGGTGAAGGCGTTCTCCAGGTAACGCGGCGCGGCCCGGGGCGACGCTGCCCGCTTCGCGCGCAGCGGCTGCCGCCGATCGGTGCAGCTCGCCGCCGCGCCTGCCAGCCAGCGCGCCTCGCGGGCGAGCGCGCCGAAGCGCACGCGCTCAAGCCCGCTCTCGCGAAGGCTCTCCGCACGGATTCTCGCGCCGGCCTTGGCACGCTTCTCGCTCCCCACCCTGGCGGTTTCACTCACCGAACACCCAGAGAGGGGACTCGAAATGCTTCGAAGAGGTCTCGCAGCGACGTTCGCCGGCTCGATCCTGGCCCTCGCGGCCGCCGCCCCGCTCGCCGCGCAGGCGAAAGAGGAGACCATCAAGGTCGGCGTGCTGCACTCCCTGTCGGGGACCATGGCCATCTCCGAGACCGCGCTCAAGGACGTGGCCCTCATGACCATCGAGGAGATCAACGCCTCGGGCGGCGTCATGGGGAAGAAGCTCGAGCCGGTGGTGGTCGACCCGGCGTCCAACTGGCCCCTCTTCGCCGAGAAGGCGCGCCAGCTCGTGGGCAGCGACAAGGTGGCGGCGGTCTTCGGCTGCTGGACCTCGGTCTCGCGCAAGTCGGTGCTGCCGGTCTTCAAGGAGCTGAACGGGCTGCTCTTCTACCCGGTGCAGTACGAGGGCGAGGAGCTCGAGAAGAACGTCTTCTACACCGGGGCGGCGCCGAACCAGCAGGCCATCCCGGCGGTCGAGTACCTCATGAGCAAGGAGGGCGGCGGCGCCAAGCGCTTCTTCCTGCTCGGCACCGACTACGTCTACCCGCGCACCACCAACAAGATCCTGCGCGCCTTCCTGCACGCGAAGGGGGTGGCCGACAAGGACATCGCCGAGGTCTACACGCCCTTCGGCCACGGCGACTACCAGACCATCGTCGCCGACATCAAAAAGTTCGCCCTGGGCGGCAAGACGGCGGTCATCTCCACCATCAACGGCGACTCCAACGTGCCCTTCTACAAGGAGCTCGGGAACGCCGGCCTCAAGGCCACCGAGGTCCCGGTGGTGGCCTTCTCGGTGGGCGAGGAGGAGCTGCGGGGCATCGACACCCGGCCGCTGGTGGGCCACCTCGCGTCCTGGAACTACTTCATGTCGCTCAAGAACCCCACCAACGCCGCCTTCGTGAAGAAGTACCGGGCGTACGCCAAGAAGAAGGGGCTCCCCAACGCCGACAAGGTGGTGACCAACGATCCCATGGAGGCCACCTACGTCGGCATCCACATGTGGAAGCAGGCGGTCGAGAAGGCCCACAGCATCGAGGTAAACAAGGTCATCGCCGCCATGGGCGGGCAGACCTTCAAGGCGCCCTCCGGCTTCACGCTCACCATGGACCCGACCAACCACCACCTGCACAAGCCGGTCTTCATCGGCGAGGTCCGGCCCGACGGACAGTTCAACGTGGTCTGGAAGACCAAGGCCCCCATCCGCGCGCAGCCCTGGAGCCCGTACATCGCCGGGAACCAGTCGAAGCAGGACATGTGATCCACGGAGCACCGGCACCCCTCTCCTCCTCTCTCCCGCGAAGCGGGGGAGGGGCGGGGAGGGGGCCACCCCTGAGCGACCCATGCGCCCCCACTCCGCAGCTCTCCTCCTCTTCCTCCTCGCCCCCGCCGCCGCGCGCGCCGCGCTCGACGCGCAGGCGGTGGCGAAGCTCGCCGCCGAGGACTCCGAGGAGAAGCTCGCCGGCGTGGAGGCGCTGGCGCAGTCGCCCGACCCGGCGGCGGCGCGGGTGCTGCGGGCGCTCGCCGACGACAACCTGCAGGTCGCCGACGGCCGGGTCCTCCTCCTCGACGGCGAGCGCTACCTCGACGCGGTCACGCTGGCCGAGGTCGACCCGGCGCCGGAGGGCGCGGAGCCCGTCACCATCAACAACCGCATCCGTCGCCACGTCGGCACCGCCCTCGCCGCCCTGCGGCTCGGCGACCCCGATCGCCGCGCGCGGCTCGCCGCCGCGCAGGCGCTGACCGACGGCGCCTCCCTCGAGCTCGCCCCCGCGCTGAAGCGGGCGCTCGACGCGGAGCGGGATCGCGAGGTGAAGCCGCTGCTCGCCCTCGCCTACGCCCAGGCCACCCTGCAGAGCCCCGAGCCCGAGGCGCGGCTCTCCGCGGTGAAGGCGCTGCGAGACAGCGGCAACCCGCGGGTGGAGCGGCTCCTCTCGGGCGTGCTCGCCGACGGGGCGGAGACCGACCCCGCGGTGCGCCGCGAGGCGCTCGCCTCCCTCGAGGCGGTGCGCCGCCGGCTGGCGCTCGGCGAGCTCGTGGGGCGGATCTTCTCCGGCCTCTCGCTCGGCAGCATTTTGCTCCTCGCCGCGCTCGGGCTCGCCATCACATATGGGCTCATGGGCGTCATCAACATGGCCCACGGCGAGCTGCTCATGATCGGCGCCTACGCCACCTACGCGATGCAGGGGGTCTTCGCGCGCCACCTCCCGCGCGCCGCCGACTGGTACGTGGTGGCCGCCATCCCGGTGGCCTTCCTCGCCGCGGGGTTGGTGGGCGCGGCCCTGGAGCGGACCGTGATCCGCTTCCTCTACGGCCGCCCGCTCGAGACGCTGCTCGCGACCTGGGGCGCGAGCCTGGTGCTGAGCCAGACCGCCCGCTCGATCTTCGGCGCGCAGAACGTGAGCGTCGCCAACCCCTCCTGGATGTCGGGCGGCGTCGAGCTCATGGCCAACGCGGTGCTCCCCTGGAACCGGATCGCCATCGTGGGCTTCTCGCTCGCGGTGCTCACCCTGGTCTGGCTCGGCATGAACCGGACCCGCTTCGGCCTGTTCCTGCGGGCGGTGACGCAGAACCGCGCCATGGCCGGCTGCGTGGGCGTGCCCACCGGCAGGCTCGACACCCTGGCCTTCGCCGCCGGCGCCGGCATCGCCGGGCTGGGCGGCGTCGCGCTCTCGCAGATCGCCAACGTCGGCCCGGACATGGGGCAGGCCTACGTCGTCGACTCCTTCATGGTGGTGGTGCTCGGTGGGGTGGGGCAGCTGGCGGGCGCGGTGTTCGCCGCCCTCGGCCTGGGCGTGCTCTCCAAGTTCCTCGAGGGCTGGTCCGGCGCAGTCATCGCCAAGATCGCGGTGCTCGCCTTCGTGATCGTCTTCATCCAGAAGCGGCCGCAGGGGCTCTTCGCCCTCAAGGGCCGGTTCGCGGAAGACTGACATGGACGCCGTCGCCCGCCCCCCGCTCCCGCGCTGGCAGCTCCCGATGCCCCGCTCCGGCTGGGCGGCGCTGGGGGCCTTCTCCGTCGCCGCCTTCCTGCTGGTGCCGGCGCTGCACCTCCTCACGCCCGCCGGCAGCGCCCTCCACGTCTCGGACTACGCCGTCACGCTCGGCGGCAAGGTGATGTGCTACGCCATCGTGGCCGTGGCGCTCGACCTGGTCTGGGGCTACGGCGGCATCCTCTCGCTGGGCCACGGCCTCTTCTTCGCGCTCGGAGGCTACGCCTTCGGCATGTACCTGATGCGCGCCATCGGCCGCGAGGGCGTGTACCAGTCCGACCTCCCCGACTTCATGGTCTTCCTCGACTGGAAGGCGCTCCCCTGGTACTGGCGCGGCACCGAGCACGCCTGGTGGGCGCTGGCGCTGGTGGTGCTGGCGCCGGCGCTGGTGGCGCTGGTCTTCGGCTGGTTCGCCTTCCGCTCGCGCATCAAGGGCGTCTACTTCTCGATCATCACCCAGGCGCTCACGCTGGCGGCGATGCTGCTCTTCTTCCGCAACGAGACCGGCTTCGGCGGGAACAACGGCTTCACCGACTTCAAGCGCGTCCTCGGGCACTCCGTCACCTCGCCCGCCACCCGCGTGGTCCTGTTCGCGCTCACCGCGGCGGCGCTGGCGGGGACGCTCCTCCTCTGCCGCTGGCTGGTGACCTCGAAGTATGGCCGGGTGCTCACCGCCATCCGCGACGGGGAGTCGCGGGCCAGGTTCCTCGGCTACCAGCCGCTCCACTACAAGCTCTTCGCCTGGACGCTGTCCGCGGCGCTGTGCGGGATCGCCGGGGCGCTCTACGTCCCGCAGGTCGGCATCATCAACCCCTCGGAGATGTCCCCCGCCAACTCGATCGAGATCGCCATCTGGGTGGCGGTGGGCGGGCGCGGCACCCTCGTCGGTCCGGTGCTCGGGGCCGCGCTGGTGAACCTGGCGAAGAGCTGGTTCACGGTGGCCTTCCCGGAGTTCTGGAACGTCTTCCTGGGGCTGCTCTTCATCGTGGTGACGCTCTTCCTGCCGGACGGGCTGGTGGGGCTCTGGCGGCGGCTGGCCCGCCGGGAGGCGAAGGCGTGAGCGAGCTCCACCCGGGCGCGTTGCCCCCCGGCTTCGCGCCCTCCGCCTCGATCCACCCGGTGCGCCCCGGCGAGCTCGACGCCTCGCACCGGGTGATCCTGTACCTCGAGGACGTCACCGTCTCGTTCGACGGCTTCCGCGCCCTCGACCGGCTCACGCTCTACATCGACGTGGGCGAGCTGCGCTGCGTGATCGGCCCGAACGGCGCCGGCAAGACCACCCTCATGGACGTCATTACCGGCAAGACGCGCCCCGACTCCGGCACCGCCTTCTTCGGCCAGAGCCTCGACCTCACCCGCCTCTCCGAGCCCGAGATCGCCGACGCCGGGATCGGCAGGAAGTTCCAGAAGCCCACGGTGTTCGAGCGGCACACGGTCTTCGAGAACCTCGAGCTGGCCATGAAGGCCGACAAGCGGGTGCGCGGCGCGCTCGGGGCCCGCCTCGACGAGGAGGCGCAGGACCGCCTGGTGGAGATGCTCCGGCTGGTCCGTCTCGGGCAAGTGGCCCACCGGCCGGCGGGCGCGCTCTCGCACGGGCAGAAGCAGTGGCTCGAGATCGGGATGCTCCTCATGCAGCAGCCGAAGCTGCTGCTCCTCGACGAGCCGGTGGCCGGCATGACCGACGAGGAGCGCGAGCGGACCGCCGAGCTCATCGTGACCCTCGCCGCCGAGCATTCGCTCATGGTGGTGGAGCACGACATGGACTTCGTCGCCCGGCTGGGCGGCAAGGTGACGGTGCTGCACGAGGGGGCGGTCCTGGCGGAGGGGCCGCTCGAGGCGGTGCAGCAGGATCCGCGCGTGATCGAGGTCTACCTGGGACGGTGAGATGCTCGCGGTCGAGAACCTGAACCAGTACTACGGCGGCAGCCACATCCTCCGCGGCGTCTCCTTCGAGGCGGCGCCGGGGGAGGTGACGGTGCTGCTGGGCCGCAACGGGGTCGGCAAGACCACGCTGCTCAAGACGCTCATGGGGCTCGTGCCGGCGGCCTCGGGGAGCGTCTCCTTCCGCGGGGAGGACCTGACCCGCGCGCCCAGCCACCGCCGGGTGAGGGCCGGCATCGGCTACGTCCCGCAGGGGCGGGAGATCTTCCCCCGGCTGACGGTGGAGGAGAACCTGCTCGTCGGCCTGGCCTCGCGCCCGGCCGGCGCGCGCGTCCCGGAGCGCGTCTTCGAGCTCTTCCCGGTGCTGCGGAGCATGCTCGGCCGGCGCGGCGGCGACCTCTCCGGCGGG
Source organism: Anaeromyxobacteraceae bacterium (assembly GCA_035656915.1). Classification (GTDB taxonomy): domain Bacteria; phylum Myxococcota; class Myxococcia; order Myxococcales; family Anaeromyxobacteraceae; genus Anaeromyxobacter_B. The sequence goes on along the minus strand of DASRRJ010000019.1, from coordinate 25,915 downwards.
CAGCAGCAGCAGCTCGCCATCGGCCGCGCCCTGGCGATGGGGCCGACGCTGCTGGTGCTCGACGAGCCGACCGAGGGCATCCAGCCCTCGATCATCAAGGACATCGAGCGGGTCATCCGAGCCCTCGCGAAGGAGGGCAGCATGGCCATCCTGCTGGTCGAGCAGTACTACGACTTCGCGCGCAGCCTGGCCGACCGCTACCTCGTCATGCAGCGCGGCGAGATCGTGAAGCGCGGCGACGGGGCCGCGATGGAGCGCGACGGGGTGCGGGGGGCGCTGGCGCTGTGACGGCTCCGGCCCCCTCTTCCCGTCTCCCGCGTCAGCGGGGCAGGGACGCGGAGGGGGCGGGCCTCCGCAGCTGCAAGAGCATCCACCCCACCGTGGCGAGCCCCGCCACCAGCAGCACCAGGAAGAGCGCGATCACCCCCCACTGCGGGTCGGCCTTCACGGCGCCGAGATCGAGGACGCCCCGGAGCGCCTCGCGCCTCACGATGGCGCGCATCCCGATCATGAGCATCACCACCACGAGGACGTGGCCGGCGGCGGCGATCAGCCCGGGCAGCGGCCGCTCCCGGGCCGGCAGCTTCCAGGCGATCGCCAGCGCCGAGAAGGTGAGGAGCAGGCTCACCAGCAGGTAGAAGGAGGCGAGCTGCCCGCCGCCGACGAAGAGCAGCCGCTGCTCCGGCGGCAGCGCGGCCAGGAACCAGAAGCCGACCACCACCTCGAAGGCGGTGGCGAGGGCGAACCCGCGGGCGCCGAAGGCCACCACCGCGCGGCCCGCCTCGACCTCGCCGCGGCGCACCGCGAGCGCGCCGAGCGCCGCGACCCAGAGGGCGCCGAGGGCCACCGCGCCCACCACCATGTGCAGCCAGCGGGCGAGGAGCGTCGGCTCGGCGAGGTTGAGCCAGCCGCCGGTCGGGTTCGCGAGGTACATCCGGTAGTGGCGCGCCGGCGCCAGCATCAGCGTCATCACGTTGGCGTAGACGAAGGACACCGCGAGCAGGGCCAGGAACGCCACCGCGCCGGCCGCGAAGGCGGCACGGGGGCTCCGCTCGTCGCGCAGGGCGCGGAAGTAGTAGCCGTAGTAGCCCACCATCACCAGCGCGACCACCGACAGCCAGGGCCGTGCCATGAGGACGCTCGCGGCGTAGAAGACCGGCCCGTAGAGCACCTGCAGGAAGAGCAGCGTCGCCACCCCGGTGGTCACCGCCGCGGCGGTCCAGTAGGGGAGCCACTTGCCGAGGCGGTGGGCGAGGTCGGCCAGGGCGGGGTCGCCTCGCCGGGAGCGGGCCACCAGCGCCCAGAAGCCGCCGCCCAGCATCACCGACATGGGCACGACGTGCAGCGTGAAGCAGAGCGCGAGGAGGGCCTGGAGCAGCCAGGCCGGCGCCGGGAGGGGGATGGCGTCGAAGGCCGGGACGACGATGGGGTCGGTCATGTCAGCTCTCAGTTCTCCGCCGCCAGGGTGGCGAGGTAGCCGGCGAGCGCCTTGCGCTGCCCCTCGTCGGTCACGTCCATGCCCATCATCCCGGCGTTGAGCTGGGAGAGCCTGCCGAGCTTCTCGTAGGCCACCGTCGCCGACCACCCCTTCACCTTGGGCCGGAGCGGGTTCGTGCCCTTGGGGTCGTCGAGGTCGTGGCAGGCGAGGCACTTGTCCTGGAGGAGCGCCTTGCCGCCGGCGAGCGCGCCGCCCGGCGACGCGTCCTGCGGTTCGAGCTCGCCGTCGAGGCCGCCCAGGTAGAGCGCCAGGTCGTGCGCCTCCGCGTCGGTGCCCGGGAACGGCGGCATGCGGCCGCGCAGCTTGTCGAGCCGGCCCACCATGGTGGCGATGGCGGCGACCGGCTTGTGATCCACGCGCCGCCGGATGGGCCGGTAGCCCTCGAGCGAGTGGCAGCCGCGGCAGGCGACGCGGAAGACCTCGGCGCCGCGCTCCGCTCCCTGCAGCGGGGCGCCGTCCTTCCCCCTCACCCAGCGCGCCGCGGCGAGGAGCCCGCTGGCGCGGGTGCGCTCGAGCTCGGCCGGGGTGAGGCCGTTCACGTAGAGGTAGCCGCCCTTCGGGTTGCCGATGACGTAGGGCTTGCGGATCGACTCGCGCACCAGCTCGGCGCCGGCGATGGAGCCGTAGCCGAGGAGCAGCAACGCCGCCCCGGTGGGGAGCGAGACGATGCCGGGCCGGCGCTTCGCCAGGAGCGCCACCGCCGCCAGCAGCAGGCCATAGGCGATGGCGCAACCCACCACCAGCCGGAAGGAGTGGACCGCGCCGGGGACGGCGCCGCGGATCACCTCCAGCGCCCCGGGCGCGGACTTGAGGTAGAGCACTGCGGCGAGCGGCCCGGCGAGGGTGGCGGGGAGCGCCCAGAGGGCGGCGTAGCGGGCGAGGCGGGCGCGGTCGGCGAGCGGCTCGCGCCAGGCGGTGGCGAGCACGTAGAGGCCGGCGAAGGCCACCGCGGCCAGCGAGCGCAGCACGAGCGACGGCCAGTAGGTGGGGTTGAAGAAGCCGGTGGCGAAGGACCGGGTGGCCGGGTCGAGCCAGGCGCCGGGCGTGAACATGAACGAGAGGATCCCGTTGATGATCACCAGGCTCATGAAGGCGGCGGCGAAGTAGATCCAGCCGACCGCGAGGTGGGTGCGCCGGTCGAGCCGGTCCCAGGTGGCGGAGTAGATCACCGCCGCCGCGATCTCGACGAAGAAGAAGACCCACTCGATGGCCCAGCCCCACACGAAGATGTGGATGAGCGAGGAGGTGGCGGCCGGGTGGACCAGCCCGATGGTGAACCAGATGCCCACCCCGGAGACCGCGCCGAACACCAGGGTGAGCAGGGCGAAGAACTTCGCGTGGCGCCGCAGCCAGGAGAGGAGCGCCGCGTCCTGGGTGCGGTACGCCCGCCGCTCCGCCAGCACCAGGAAGAGCCCGCCGCCCACGGCGAAGTGCGACACGAAGACGTGGGTGACGGCGACGAGCGCGATGAGCAGCCCACCCCCCATCTCCAGCTGCCAGACCGGGTAGTTCACTTGGCCTCCTGCGCCGGGACCGCGGGCCCGCGCGAGGGTTCTTGTACCCCGGAGCAGGGGGAGGGGGAAGCGCCGGTCGGTGATGACCGAGGCGCTCCGGCTACGCTATAACCCGCTCCCTATGCAGACCGCCCGCTACAGCCAGCTCTTCATCCCCACGCTCAAGGAAGCCCCCACCGACGCGCAGGTGGCCTCCCACAAGCTGCTCGTGCGCGCGGGGTTCATCCGCCAGCTCGGGGCCGGGATCTACGACGTCCTGCCGCTCGCCAAGCGGACCCTCACCCGCATCGAGACCATCATCCGCGAGGAGATGGCGGCCATCGGCGCGCAGGAGTTCTACCTGCCCGCCCTCCACCCGGCCGAGATCTGGAAGGAGAGCGGCCGCTGGGACGTGATGGGCGACAACATGTTCCGGCTCAAGGACCGCAAGGGCGGCGACTACTGCCTCGGCATGACGCACGAGGAGATCTTCACCGCCATCGCCCGCTCCGAGCTGCGCAGCTACCGGCAGCTGCCGCAGGTCTGGTACCAGATCCAGACCAAGTTCCGCGACGAGCCGCGGCCGAAGTCGGGCCTCCTCCGCGTGCGCCAGTTCACCATGAAGGACGCCTACTCCTTCGACGTGGACCAGGCCGGCCTCGACCAGCGCTACGACGACGAGAAGGGCGCCTACGAGAAGATCTTCAGCCGCTGCGGCCTCGACTTCGTGGCGGTGCAGGCCCACTCCGGCGCCATGGGCGGCTCGGGCTCGCAGGAGTTCATGGTCAAGACCGACGCCGGCGAGGACCTCGTCGCCGCCTGCCCGCAGTGCCGCTACGCCGCCAACACCGAGACCGCCACCTCGCGCCTACCGGCGGAGCAGGACCTGCCCTCCCTGCCGGTGCCGGAGAAGTTCGCGACGCCGGGGGTGGTGACCATCGAGGCCCTGCAGCGCCAGCCTTACGGCGTCGGCGCGAAGCGGCAGCTCAAGACGCTGGTCTACATGGCCGACGAGCAGCCGGTGTTGGCGGTGGTCCGCGGCGATCACGACCTCAACGAGGCCAAGCTCCAGACCGCCACCGGCGCCGCCAACGTGCGGCCGGCCCACCCGGAGGAGATCCCCGGGCTCATGGGCGCGCACGCCGGGTCGCTCGGCGCGGTGGGCTTCGCGAAGTGCCGCGTCTTCGTCGACCGCGCGCTCGAGGGGCGCACCGGCATGACCACCGGCGCCAACGAGGATGGGTTCCACCTGCGCGGGGTCGACGTGGCCCGCGACCTCCTCGCCCACGGCAAGCTCGCCGAGCTGCGCAGCGTGAAGGCGGGCGAGGGCTGCCCCCGCTGCGAGGGCACGCTCGACGTCTTCAAGGCGCTCGAGGTGGGGCACATCTTCAAGCTCGGCACCAAGTACTCCGAGTCGATGAAGGCGACGGTGCTCACCGCCGAGGGCAAGGAGGTGCCCATCGTGATGGGCAGCTACGGCATCGGCGTGGAGCGCATCATGGCCGCCGCCATCGAGCTGCACCACGACGAGAACGGCATCGTCTGGCCGCTCTCCATCGCGCCCTTCCACGCCACCGTGCTCACCCTCGGCGCCGAGCCGGAGCTGGCGAAGGCGGCCGAGGAGGTGGTGGCGGCGCTCGGAAAGGCCGGCATGGACGTGCTCTACGACGACCGCGACGAGCGCGCCGGGGTGAAGTTCAAGGACGCCGACCTGCTCGGCATCCCGCTGCGCCTCGCCATCGGCAAGAAGGGGCTGGCGCAGGGGGCGGTGGAGTGGAAGCTCCGCGCGGGCAAGGAGGTCGCCATGGTGCCGCTCGCCGAGGTGCAGGCGAAGGCGGCGGAGCTGATGGCGACGGTGAGGTAAGCTGAAGAACGTGATGACGACCAACGCCGACCGCATCTGCGCAGCGCTCGACTTCCCGACCTGGGCCGCGGCCGAGCCCTTCGCCCGGGCGGTGGCGCCCGCGGTGGGGATGCTCAAGGTGGGCCTGGAGCTCTTCGCCGCCGAGGGGCCGGCGGCGGTGCGCGCCGCCGCGGCGCTGGGGCGGCCGATCTTCCTCGACCTCAAGCTCCACGACATCCCCAACACGGTCGAGGGCGCCGCCCGCAGCGCCGCCCGCAGCGGCGCCGCGCTCCTCACCGTCCACGCCAGCGGGGGCAGCGACATGGTGGCCGCCGCGGTGCGCGGCGCCGGCGGCGCGGTCAAGGTGCTGGCGGTCACCGCGCTCACCAGCCTCGACGACTCCGACCTCGACGAGATCGGGCTCGCGGGCCCGTCCGAGTCGGCGGTGGTGCGGCTGGCCCGGCTCGCGGTGAAGGCCGGCGCGCACGGCATCGTCTGCTCGCCGCGCGAGGTGGCCGCGGTCAGGGCCGCGGTCGGGCCGGGGGTGCTCCTGGTGGTGCCCGGCGTCCGCCCGGCTGGAGCGGCGCAGGGAGACCAGTCGCGCACGGCCACCCCGGCCGAGGCGGTGCGCGACGGCGCCGACGTCCTCGTCATCGGGCGCCCGCTGCGGGAGGGGAACGACCCCGCCGCCGCCGCGCGCGCCATCGCGGAGGGGCTCCAGGAATGAACGACCAGCCGCGGGAACATGTGATCACCTCTTCCTCGTCCCTCCGAGCCCGCTCCCTGCTGCGCGCCGCCGCCGCCGCGCTGGCGCTCGCCCTGGCGGCCCCGGCGGCCGCCGCTCCCGAGGCCACCGCCCAGGAGCGCTTCCCGGCGCTGGTCAAGGCGGCCGAGGAGCTGCGCGGACTGAAGTTCACCCGCCCGGTGAAGCTGCGGGTGGAGCAGCCCAGCCAGATCCGCGCCATGGTGGAGCGCAAGGTGCGCGAGGTGCCGAAGGAGCGCTGGGACGGCGAGCTGGCGGCGCTGAAGGCCCTCGAGCTCCTGCCCGCCAGCGTGACCGACCTCGCCGCGACCACCGCCGCCATGCTGAGCGGGCAGGTCATCGCCTACTACGACGAGCAGCAGGACGTCCTGGTGATGCGGGAGGAGCCGCCCGAGCCGGCGGCCGCCGAGGCTGGCAAGCCCGGCGCCGCGGCGCCGTCCAAGGGGGACCGCGACGCCGCCCGCAACCTGGTGGTGGTGCACGAGCTGGTGCACGCGCTGCAGGCGCAGCACCTCGGCCTCGCGAAGCTCCTCGCCTCGACGCGCGCGGTGCCCGCGCAGGGCGACGCCGACGAGGCGGTGCCGCTGCTGCTCGAGGGCGACGCCTCGCTCGCCATGCTCCGCGCCGGCGCGCCGCAGCTCGACCTCGACGCCGTCCCGGCGCTGGTCCAGGCCATGCGCCAGGGCCGGCAGCAGGGGCTCGAGGACGTGCCGCCGTACCTCGCAGAGTCGCTCCTCGCCGCCTACGCCGACGGCATGCTGCTCTGCGCGGCGCTCTTGCGCAGCGGCGGCCCGGAGCTGCTCGACCGCGCCTTCGCGGCGCCCCCCGCCTCGACCGAGCAGGCGCTCCACCCGGAGAAGTACTTCGCGGGCGAGCTGCCGGCGCGGGTGAAGCTCCCGGCCGACGACTCGATCCTGCGGGCGCGCCACTTCGAGAAGCGGACCGAGCGGAGCCTGGGCGAGCTCGGGATCCGCATCTGGGCGGGGCTCTGGACCAACCGCGAGACCGGCGCGGAGGCCGCCGCCGGCTGGAACGGCGACCGCTATGCGCTCTACGAGAAGCCGGGCGAGGCCCCGGCGCTCCTCTGGGCCACCTCGTGGGACACCGACGCCGACGCCGCCGAGTTCGAGAGCTCCGCCGCCGGGGTGCAGGCCCACCGCGGCGGGCAGGTGCGCTCCTCCGGCTGCCGGGTCTACGAGCGCGGCGCGAGGGCCGACGCCCTCTGCCGCAACGGTCGGCAGGTGGCGCTGGTGCGCGACGCGCCGGCCGAGGTTGCGGTGCACCTCGCCGAGCAGATGGCCGCGCTGCCGCCCTGGCCGGTCGAGCCGCGGCCGCCGCTGCCGGGCGCGAGCTACCGGCCGGCGGCGCGGGGCCAGGTCGAGACCAGCCGCGGCCGGGAGGAGGGACGCCACTACGTCCACGAGCGGCTCGCCTTCGCGCTGACGCGCCCCGAGGCGCCGCCGCTCCGCTTCGAGGACGGCCCCACCTCCACCGGGCTCCAGTTCACGCCGGTGATCCTGGCGAGCGCGCGCGGCGACCTGCAGCTCCGCGTGACCGTGCTGCCGCAGCGGCTGGTGGTCAAGGATGTGGCCGAGCGGCTCGCCGGCGGCCTCGCCGTGAAGCTGCCGCAGGGGCAGGTGAAGAAGAGCAACGCCGAGAAGCGCGCCGACGGCCGGGAGGCCTGGGCGGTGCGCTACGGCGGCAGGGGCAGCGCCGGCCGGGTGCTGGTGGTGGCCGGCGAGGAGCGCACCTACGTGCTGTCGGCCGGCTGGAGCGACCGGGCCGCTGGGCAGGGCGTCCAGGCGCTCCTGCAGGCCCAGGACGGGCTCGACGTGCTGGGCGCGAAGGCGCCGCTCTCAGCGGCCGGCGCGGCGAAGTAGCACGTACACCGCGCCGGTCCCGCCGTCGGAGGGGCGCGCGCTCGCGAAGGCCAGCACGTGGCGGGCGAAGCGGCCCTGCGCGAGCCAGGTCTTGAGCGCCTCCTTGAGCACCGGCACCTGGTCGTCGGAGTGGAGCCCGCGCCCGTGAACCACCAGCACGCAGCGCTTGCCGGCGCTGCGCGCGGCCCGCAGGAACCGCTCCACCTCGGCCCGCGCCTCGGCCCGGGTGAGGCCGTGCAGATCCACGTGCCCCTGCACCGCGAACTCCCCCTTGCGCAGCCGCCTCACGATGGCCGGGTCGAGCCCGGTGACCCGCCCCTCGATGAACTCGTCGGTGTCGGCGACGTCGAAGGAGCCCTCGCCCGAGACCAGCGCCTTGAGGGCGTCGAGCGCATCGAGGTCGGGGTGGTAGAAGGCCGGGGCGCGGCCGTGCGGGAGCGGCGGCTCGACCCGCGCCGGGCCGCGCGTCACCGGGTGGGCGCCGGCGGTCGCCTCGGCCCAGAGCTCCGCCTCGCTCGGCTCCCGCGGCTCGGCCGGCGGGTCGGGCGGCGGCGCGGCCCGAGGGGGCGGCGGGGCGGCCGGCTCCGGCGCGAGCTTCACCCCGGCGAAGGGGTTGTTGAAGGGCTTTTTCGCCACGGAGGAACTATAAGCCGGCCCTGCATGGACCACGAGATCCAGTGCCCCTACTGTGGGGAGTGGGTGACGATCTTCATCGACCCCGGCGGCGGCGGCGTGCAGACTTACGAGGAGGACTGCCCGGTCTGCTGCCGGCCCTGGGTGGTCCACGCCGTCGAGGAGGAGCCGGGGGGCTTCGCCGTCGGGGTAGGGCGCCAGGACGACTAGGAGGCGCGGGAGAGCGGATGGTCGAGAGCATCGTCTCGGTGCGGGACGTCACCAAGGTGTACCAGCTCGGCAAGACCGAGGTGCGCGCCCTGTCCGGCGTGTCGCTCGACGTCGCCCGCGGGGAGTTCCTCTCCATCGCCGGCCCCTCCGGCTCGGGCAAGACCACCCTCCTCAACCTGATCGGCTGCGTCGACACCCCGACCAGCGGCACGGTCGCGGTCGCCGGCGAGGACACCGCCCGCCTCTCGGAGCGGGCCCTCACCGAGCTCCGGCTGCGGCGCATCGGCTTCATCTTCCAGAGCTTCAACCTCGTGCCGGTGCTCTCGGTCGAGCAGAACGTGGAGTTCCCGCTCCTGCTGCAGGGAGGGCTCTCCGGGCGCGAGCGGCGCGCCCGGGTGGGGGATCTGCTCGCGCGCGTGGGGCTCGCCAGCCACGCCCGCCACCGGCCCAGCGAGCTCTCCGGCGGGCAGCGGCAGCGGGTGGCGGTGGCCCGGGCGCTCGTCACCCGGCCGGCGCTGGTGCTCGCCGACGAGCCGACCGCCAACCTCGACTCGCAGACCGGCGGGCAGGTGGTCGACCTCATGAAGGAGATGAACCGGCGGGACGGCACCACCTTCATCTTCTCGACCCACGACGCGCGGGTGATGAGCCACGCCTCGGCGGTGGTGCGCATCGCCGACGGGCGCATCGCGTCCGAGCGCGAGGCGCCGCCGCGAGAGGTGGCCACCGGAGCGGGGTCGTGAGGGGCGGCCTCGCGGCGCTGCGGATGCTGCTCCAGATCGCCTTCCGCGATCTCTTCGCCAGCCGCGTCAAGACGCTCATCGTCGGCGGCATCATCCTGTTCGGCGCGGTGCTGGTGGTGGTGGGCAGCTCGCTCGTCGACACCGTCGACGCCGGGATGCGCGCCTCGATCCAGGGCAGCCTCGCCGGGCACGTGCAGGTGTACGACGCCCGCTCGCGCGATCCGCTGGCGCTCTACGGCAGCATGATGGGCGACCCCGACCTGACGCCCTTCCCGGACTTCGCCCGGGTGAAGGCGGCCATCGCCACCGTCCCGGGCGTGCGGCAGGTGGTGCCCATGGGGCTCGGCACCGCCCTGGTGTCGCCCGGCAACCTCTTCGACGTGGCGGTGGCCAGGCTGCGCGCCGACGTCCGCGCGCGGGCGGCGGGTCGGGGCGGGCCGGAGCTGGAGGCCCGCTACCAGGCGCACCAGGCGCACGTGCGGCGCATGGCGACCTTGTTGCGGGACGACCTGCTGCAGGCCACCGCCATCCTCGACGCGAGCCGGGAGTCGGCGGAGCGGGCGCGCAACGCCGAGGACCTGGCGCGCGCCACCTCGAGCGGCTTCTGGGAGGAGCTCGACCGCCACCCACTCTCCTCCCTCGAGTTCCTGGAGAACCGGATCGCGCCCCTGGCGCTCGAGGGGACGCTCATCGTCATCCGCTACGTCGGCACCGACCTGGAGCAGTTCCGGAAGGCCTTCGACCGGATGGAGATCGTGGAGGGGCGCCTGCCGCCCCCCGGGGAGCGCGGGCTCCTGGTCGGGAAGCTGTACGCCGAGGAGTACCTGAAGCTGCGCGCGGCGCGCCGGCTCGATCAGCTGCAGGAGGCGATCACCCTGCACCACCGCAAGATCGCCGGCGACGAGGAGCTGGCGCGCTGGGTGAAGGAGGCCGGCGGCCAGACCCGCGAGCTGCTCATGCAGCTCGACCCGCTGCAGGCGGCCGAGGCGGCGCGGCGGCTCGGCCGCGCCCTCGGGACCGGGGAGGACGATCTCGGCAAGCTGCTGGCGCAGCTCTTCGCGCTCGACGACCGGAACTTCTCGGCCCGCTACCGGATCTTCTACGACGAGCTGGCGCCGCTGCTGCAGCTCTATCCATTCAAGGTGGGCGACGCGGTGACCGTCCAGGGGGCGGCGCGGTCGGGCTACATGAAGTCGGTGAACCTGAAGGTCTGGGGGCTGGTGCAGTTCAAGGGGCTCGAGAAGTCGGGGTTCGCGGGCGTCATGAGCGTGATGGACCTCGCCTCGTTCCGGGAGCTCTACGGCTGGCTCGGCCCGAAGGAGCTGGCGGAGATCCGGGGCCTCAAGGCGGCGGCCGGCGCGAAGGAGCTGTCGCGGGAGGAGGCGGAGGCGACGCTGTTCGGGGGTGAGACTTCCAAGGAGCACCCCGAGGCAGGAGCCCCGGGGCACCCTCTTCCCCTCTCCCGCGAAGCGCGGGAGGGCCAGGGAGGGGGCGCCGACCTTGCGCCTTCGGACCCCGATCAGGGCGTCGCCCTCAACGCCGCCGTGATCCTCGACGACCCGCGCCGCATCCCCGCCGCCATGCGGCAGATCGAGGCCGCCGGGACCAGGGCTGGCCTCCACCTCAAGGCCGTCACCTGGCAGGAGGCGGCCGGCATGGTGGGGCAGTTCGTCACCCTGGCCCGCCTGGTCCTCTACGTCGCGGTGCTGATCATCTTCGCGGTCGCGCTGGTCATCATCAACAACGCCCTGGTGATGGCCACCCTGCAGCGGGTGACCGAGATCGGCACCATGCGCGCCATCGGTGCCCAGCGCCGCTTCATCTGGGCGATGGTGCTGGTGGAGTCGGTGGCGGTGGGGGTGGCCTTCGGCCTCGCCGGCAGCGCCCTCGGCGCCGGGGTGGTCTGGCTCATCCGCGCCGCCGGCGGGATCCCCGCGGGCAGCGACCGCATGTACTTCTTCTTCTCCGGCCCGAGCCTGCTGCCCCGGCTCGGCGCCGGCTCGCTCGCGATCTCGCTCGGCATCGTGCTCCTGGTGAGCGTCGTGTCGGGGCTCTACCCGGCGCTCATCGCCACCCGGGTCACGCCGCTCGAGGCGATGCGGTCGGAGGACTGATGCTCGCGACCGACCTGCTCATCTCCGCGCGAAACCTGGCCCGCCACACCCGGCGCAACCTGTTCCTGGGCGGCGCCATCGCGCTCGTGACCGCGCTGCTGGTGCTGCTCGGCGGCCTCACCGCCGGCATCCGCGAGGCGATGCTCGACTCGGCCACCACCATCATGACCGGCCACGTCAACGTGGGCGGCTTCTACAAGATCACCAGCGGCATGGCCGGCGCGCTCGTCACCCGCTACCCGGAGGTGCTGGCCGACGTGCGGCGCCACGTGCCGGAGCTCTCCTTCGTGGCGGTGCGCGGGCGCGGCTACGCCAAGGCGGTGGCCGACACCGGCTCCATGAACCTGGTGCTGGCCGGCATCGACGTGGCCGCCGAGCCCCGCTTCCGCGAGGTGGTGCAGCTCCAGGCCGGCAGCCTCGACGCGCTGCGCGAGCCGGGCACCATCCTGCTCTTCGAGGACCAGGCGAAGCGGCTCGGGGTGGGCGTGGGCGACGCCTTCACCCTCTCCGCCCCCACCGCGCGGGGCGTGAACAACACCGCCGACGTGCGGGTGGTGGCGGTGGCGAAGAGCGTGGGGCTGCTCTCCTCCTTCCACGCCTTCGTCCCGGCCGGGGAGATCCGCCGCCTCTACCAGCTCCGCGCCGACAACACCGGCGCCCTCCACCTCTTCCTCCGGAATCCGGCCCAGGCCGCCCGGGTGGCGGCGCGGCTCCGGGACGATCTGGCCCACGACGGCTGGAAGGTGATGGACGCCGACCCGCAGCCCTACTGGCAGAAGTTCCAGCGGGTCAACTCGGAGGACTGGACCGGCCAGCGGCTCGACGTCACCACCTGGGAGGACGAGCTCTCCTTCCTCACCTGGATCCTCTCGGCGCTGCAGGGGCTCACCGGGCTGCTCGCCACGGTGCTGATGGTGATCGTGGTGGTCGGCATCATGAACACCCTCTGGATCGCCATCCGCGAGCGCACCCGCGAGATCGGCACCCTGCGGGCCATCGGCATGCAGCGGCGCAAGGTGCTCTGGCTCTTCGTGCTCGAGGCGGCCCTGCTGGCGGTCCTCGGCACCGCGGCCGGCGCGCTCCTCGGCTGGGGAGTCGCCGCGGCGGTGAACCGCGTCCACGTGGCGGTGCCCACCGCCGTGCAGTTCTTCCTGATGCAGCGCCACCTCACCCTCTCGCTGCACGGCCTCACGGTCCTGCGCGACGCGGGCGGCATCGCCCTCGTCACCACCCTCGCGGCCTTCTACCCGGCCCGGCGCGCGGCCCGCCTCGAGCCGGTGACCGCCATGCACCACATCGGATGACCCCCATGACCCGCCCGCGCCTCGCCCTGGCCTTCGCGCTCCTCGCCCTCGCCCCGCTCGCCGCCCGCGCCCTCTCGCCCGAGGAGGTGAGGCGGGTGGTGAAGACCGTCGACGAGCGGCAGCGCAACGCCGGGGACTGGCGGTCGCTCTGCTACATGGAGGCCAAGGAGAAGGACAAGAGCGACGTGGTCTACGAGCTGACCGTCTTCCGGCGCTCGTCCGATCAGAAGTTCATGCTCCTCTTCGACAAGCCCCGCTCCGAGCAGGGCAAGGGCTACCTGCGCATCGAGAAGAACCTCTGGTTCTACGACCCGGGCGTGGGGCGCTGGGAGCGACGCACCGAGCGCGAGCGGATCGGCGGCACCGACACCCGCCGCGGCGACCTCGACGAGTCCCGCCTCGCCGAGGAGTACGACGCGGTCTGGGAGGGCGACGGCAAGCTCGGCGCCTACCAGGTGCACCGGCTGCTCCTCACCGTGAAGCCGGGGGTCGACGTGGCCTTCCCGCAGATCCGGCTCTGGGTGGACCAGGCCACCCACAACGTGCTCAAGCGGCAGGAGCTGGCCCTCTCCGGCAAGCTCATGCGCACCAGCCTCTACCCGCGCTGGAAGAAGCTCCACTCCGAGTCGAAGAAGGGGGACGTCTGGTTCCCGGAGGAGATGCGCTTCTACGACGAGATCGAGAAGGCCAACCAGACCCTCATCCTGGTGCGGTCGGTCGACCTGCGGGCGCTCGACCCGAACCTCTTCACCAAGGCCTGGCTCGAGGCGAAGAGCCGATGAGGGCGCTCGCGCTCGCCGCCGCCCTGGCGGCCGCCCTCCCCGGCGCCGCCGCGGCCCAGGAGCGGCCGTCGGACGAGGAGATCTTCGGGGCGCCGGCCGCGCCCGAGCCGCCGAAGCCCGAGGCCTCGCCCGGCCCCGGCGCCGCCGGACGCCCCCCGCCGCGGGTCCGGGAGGCCGCCGAGGCCGAGCAGCCGCCGCCGCCCGCGCGCCCCGACCCGCTCGCCATCGGCGGCCAGTTCTACCTGCGCAGCGTGCTCCTCGCGCAGGAGGGCGCGCCGCCCTCGCGCTGGGCGCTCTCGGCGCCGTCGATCGTCGACGGCTACCTCGACGCCCGGCCCAACGAGCGGGTGCGCGGGTTCGTCCTGGCGCGGACGTTCTTCGACCCCACGGTCGACCCCAACGCCCCCGGTCCCTACGGCACGCCGCCGCGGCCGCAGACCCAGGTGGTGCTCGATCAGCTCTGGATCAACTTCGACGTCGAGCACGCCGCCTTCGTCACCGCGGGCCGCCAGCACGTGAAGTGGGGGGTGGCGCGCTTCTGGAACCCGACCGACTACCTCCACTCGGTCCGCCGCGATCCCCTCGCGGTCTTCGACGCCCGCACCGGCACCAGCATGGTCAAGGTGCACGTGCCCTGGGAGCGGCGCGGCTGGAACTTCTACGGGGTGGCGCTCCTCGAGGGCGACGAGGCGGCGAGCCAGGTCGGGAAGGTGGGCGGCGCCGGCCGGGCCGAGATCGTGCTCGGGAGCGCCGAGCTGGGGCTCGACGCCATCGCCCGCAAGGGGACCGATCCTCGGCTCGGCGTGGACCTCTCGGCCGGGGTGGGGGAGGTGGACCTGTACGCCGAGGCGGCGCTCCGCTGGGGCAGCCTCACGCCCCGCTACCGCCTGGACGTCCCCGGCCAGCTCGCGAGCTTCGAGGCGTACCAGCCCGGCGGCTTTCGCCCCGCCGTCACCGCCGGCGCGAGCTGGTCGTACAAGTACTCCGACCAGGACACCTTCTCGATCGGGGTCGAGTACGCCTTCGACGACAACGGCTACGGCGACCCCGGCCTCTACCCGGCGCTCCTGCTGAACGGCGCCTTCACCCCGTTCTACCTGGGGCGGCACTATGCCGGCGCCTGGTTCCTGCTCCCGAAGCCCGGGTCCTGGAACGACACCACCATCACCCTGTCGACGCTGGGCAACCTCTCCGACCGCTCCTTCGTGACCCGGCTCGACTGGCAGGTGCTGGTGCTCACCTACCTGCGCGTCGAGGCCTACGCCGCCGCGCACTACGGCGACAAGCGGGGCGAGTTCCGGCTCGGGCTCGACGTCCCGGCGCAGGACCTCGGGCGGGGGCTGGTCACCCCCCGCGTCGCGGTGGGCGCGCAGGTGCTCGACGCCGGGCTGGCGCTGCGGGTGGCGCTCTAGCTGGCCGACTTGCGCCGCGTGGTCTTCCGGGCCGCCGTCTTGCGCGCAGGCGCCTTGCGGGCGCCGCCGCGGGCGCTGGTCTTCCGCGCCGCGCCCTTGCGCGCCCCCGCTCCCTTCTTCGCGGGCACCTTCACGCCCGAGCGCCTGGCCTTGGACAGGCCGATGGCGACGGCCTGCTTGCGGCTCTTCACCGGGTGCTTGCCGCGCTTGGCGTGCTCCATCTCCTCCCGCACGAACTCCCCCGCCTGCGTGGTGGCGGCCTTTCCTTGTCGCTTGTCGCGCCGTGCGCGGGCGACGGTCTTCTTCTCGGGCATGGGACCTCCTCTCATGCGAGATAGGGATCGCTCGCCCGATCCGGAAGCCCCTCGGGGTCGTTGACGCACCCTTCGCCGCGGGTGTCGTCTCTCACCGCTGGCACGGAGGAGGAAGACCATGGCGGAGTTCTCGATGAAGAAGACGGTGCGCCTCTCGTACGACGAGGCGCTCGCGAAGCTGCCGGACCTGCTCAAGGCCGAGGGCTTCGGCGTGCTCACGCAGATCGACGTGAAGGACACGCTGAAGCAGAAGCTCGGGGTGGACTTCCGCCGCTACCGGATCCTGGGCGCCTGCAACCCGCAGCTGGCGCACCGCGCGCTCTCGAGCGAGCTGGGCGTGGGGGTGATGCTCCCCTGCAACGTGGCGGTCTGGGAGCGGGACGACGGCCGCACCGAGGTGGCGGCCATCGACCCGTCGGCGACCATGGCCGCCGCGCTCCCGGCCCTCGTGCCCCTCGCGGCGGAGGTGAAGGAGCGGCTCGGGCGGGTGCTGGCGGCCATCGAGTGACGACCGCCGCACCCCGGATCGGCGATCAGAACACGAACTCGTCGCCGAGCGCCCGCGCCGCGGTGACCGCGGCCAGGTTCACGATCTGCTGCACCGGCGAGCCCATCTGCAGGATGTTGACCGGCTTGCTCATGTGGAGCAGCACCGGCCCGATCACCTCGGCGCCCCCGAGCCGCTCCAGCAGCTGGTAGGCGATGTTGGCGGCGTCGAGGTTCGGGAACACCAGGACGTTCGGCTGGTCCTGGAGCGTGCTGAACGGGAACTCGGCGGCGCGCAGCTCGGGCGAGCAGGCGAGGTCCACCTGGATCTCGCCGTCGATCTGGATGTTGCCGGCGCGGGCGATCTCGGTGGCGCGGCGGACCTTGGCGGGGCTCGCGCCGTCGGCGCTGCCGAAGCTCGAGTAGGAGAGCATCGCCACCCGCGGCTCGATCCCGAAGAAGCGGGCCAGGTTGGAGGTGGCGATGGCGATCTCGGCCAGCTCCTCGGCGCTCGGGTCGACGTTCACGGTGCAGTCGGCGAAGAACTTGAGGTCGTTCTTCTGCACGAGGATGTTCACGCCGCCGGCGCGCCGGCCGCCGCTGGTGCGGATGATCTCGAGCGGCACCCGGATGGCCTCCGGGTAGGGCATGGCCAGGCCGGTGACGAGCCCGTCGGCGTCGCCCAGGTTCACCATCACCGAGCCGTAGTAGGCCCGCTGCCGCAGCCGCTTGCGCGCGCTGTCCAGGGTGACGCCGTGGCGCTGCCGCTGCGTGTAGTAGGCCTGCACGTAGCGGCCGAACTCGGGGCTCTCGTTCGGGTCGATGATGGTGACGCCGTCGAGGTCCTCGAGCCGCTGCTCGTCGATGCCGCGGCGGAGATCCTTCACCGGCCCGAGCAGGATGGGCTCGCAGATCCCCTCCTCTCGCAGGATGGCGGCCGCCTGCTGGATCTTGGGCAGGTGCCCCTCGGGGAAGACGATGCGCGCCTGCCTCTTGCCGCGGGCCTTGGCGAAGACGGTGCTCATCACCTCATGGCTGCGGCTCTGCAGCTTCTTGAGCCGCTCCCGGTACTCGGGCATGGCGAGCTGCACGCGCGCCACGCCGCTGTCGATGGCGGCCTGGGCCACCGCCGGCGCCACCCAGAGCAGCGCCCGCGGGTCGAGCGGCTTGGGGATGATGTAGTTGCGGCCGAAGGAGAACTTGTCGCCGCCGTAGGCGCGGGAGACCGTCTCCGGCACCTCCTCCTTCGCCAGCGCGGCGAGCGCCTTGGCGGCCGCCATCTTCATCTCCTCGTTGATGGCCTTGGCACGCACGTCGAGGGCGCCGCGGAAGATGAATGGGAAGCCGAGGACGTTGTTCACCTGGTTCGGGTAGTCGCTGCGCCCGGTGGCCATGATGACGTCGTCGCGCGCGGCGACCGCGTCCGGGTAGCTGATCTCCGGATCGGGGTTGGCGAGCGCGAAGACGATCGGGTTCTTCGCCATCGAGCGGACCATCTCCGGGGTCACCAGCCCCTTCACCGAGCCGCCCAGGAAGACGTCGGCCCCCTCCATGGCGTCGGCCAGCGTGCGGCAGCGGGTGTCCGAGGCGAGCTCCGCCTTCCACTGGTTCATGCCCTCGGTGCGGCCCTTGTAGACCACCCCCTTGGTGTCGACCAGGATCACGTTCTCGCGCTTCGCGCCGAGCGTCAGGTAGAACTTGGTGCAGGCGATGGCCGAGGCGCCGGCGCCCGAGACCACCACCTTCACCTTGGCGATGTCCTTGCCGGCCAGCTCGAGGGCGTTGATGAGCGCCGCGCCGCTGATGATGGCGGTGCCGTGCTGGTCGTCATGGAAGACCGGGATGTTCATCTCCCGCTTCAGCCGCTCCTCGACGATGAAGCACTCCGGCGCCTTGATGTCCTCGAGGTTGATGCCGCCGAAGGTGGGCTCGAGCGCCTTCACCACGCTGCAGATGTGGTCCACGTCCTTGGCGTCGATCTCGATGTCGAAGACGTCGACGTCGGCGAACTTCTTGAAGAGCAGCCCCTTGCCCTCCATGACCGGCTTGCCGGCGGCGGCGCCGATGTCGCCGAGGCCGAGCACCGCGGTGCCGTTCGAGACCACGGCCACCAGGTTGCCGCGGGCCGTGTACTCGTAGGAGAGCGCCTCGTCCTTGGCGATGTCGAGGCAGGGCTCGGCGACGCCCGGCGTGTACGCGAGCGAGAGGTCGCGCGCGGTGGCGCAGGGCTTGGTCGGGACGACCTCGATCTTTCCCTTGCGGCCGCTCGAGTGGTAGGCGAGCGCGTCCTCGCGGCGCACCTTCTTGCTGGCGCCGTCGGGCTTCTTGGGGGTGAAGTCGGTGGCCATCGGATCGTCCTGACGCGAGAGGTGGATTGGGATGTGGGTGCACAGTACAGACACCGGGCTCCCGGCCTTGTCAAGACGCCACCTTTGCTACACGTGCGTGTGATTCTACGCACCCGGCGTGGCGCGCTGCGCCATCCTGATTTTTCGTTTCACTCGCCTCGTACCGCGTGGGAAATGGCCCCGGCCGCTCGGCCGGAGTATGAGCCGGACATGTTCCCGACCCCGCCCAGGCGCCTTCCCCGCCGCCTCTTCCTCGAGCTGGCGCTGGCCGCCCCGCTCGCGGCCGGCTGCGCCGCGGCCGGCGCGGAGGCGCGCCCGCTCCCGGAGCCGCGCCGAGCCGCGGGCGACGGTCCGCGACCCGCGGGAGATCCGCTGCGCGCCGTGCGCGACCAGCCGCTGCCGCACGACGCCGAGCCGGCCTTCGTGTTCCGCGCCGCGGTGCCCTTCGAGAGCCCATGAGCGGGCCGGCCGAGGAGGAGCTGCTCTACGCCGGGATCCCGGAGCTGTCGCGGCGGCTGCGCGCCCGCACCCTCTCGCCGGTGGCGCTCTGCGAGGCGGCGCTCGCGCGGGTGGAGGCCCACGCCCCCGGCCTGCACTGCTTCGTGACCGTGACCGCCGAGCGGGCGCGCGAGGACGCCCGGCGCGCCGAGGGGGAGCTCGCCGCCGGGCGCTGGCGCGGCCCGCTGCACGGCCTCCCCTGCGGCGTGAAGGACCTCCTCGACGTCGCCGGCGTCCCCACCACCTGCGGGGCCCGCCCCTACGCCGGCCGCGTGCCGGAGCGCGACGCCACGCTGGCGGCGCGGCTGCGCGAGGCGGGCGCGGTGCTCATCGGCAAGCTCTCGCTCATCGAGCTCGCGGGCGGGCTCGGCTACCACCAGGCCGACGCCGCCATCAACGGCGCCTGCCGCACGCCATGGGACCTCGCCCGCTGGGCCGGCGGCTCCTCCTCCGGCTCGGCCGCGGCGGTGGCGGCGGGGCTCGTCACCTTCGCCATCGGCTCCGAGACCTGGGGCTCCATCACCTGCCCCTCGGCCTTCTGCGGCGTGACCGGGCTGCGCCCCACCTATGGCGTGCTCTCGCGCAAGGGGGCGATGGCCCTCTCCTACACCCTCGACAAGCTCGGCCCCATGGCCCGCTCCGCCGAGGACTGCGCCCTCGTGCTCGCGGCGCTGGCCGGGCCCGACCCCGCCGACCCGACCAGCATCGCCGCCCCGCCGGGCCTCGCCGCGGTGCGGGCGGAGGCGGCGCGCGGGCTGCGCGCGGCGGTGATCGACCTCCCCGACAAGCCGGCGGTCTCGGCGGCCACCGCGGCCGCCTGGGAGAAGGCCCTGGCGGCCTTCGAGCGGGCAGGGCTGAAGCTCGAGCCGGCGCGCTTCCCCGACTTTCCCTGGGAGGACCTGGCCACGCTCTTCATCGAGGCCGAGGCCGGCACCGCCTTCGAGGACCTGATCCGCACCGGTCGCACCCGCCAGCTCGCCGACCGCTCCCACCAGGAGAAGAAGCCGGAGGACTACCTGCCCCTGGCCAACGCCAGCGACTACGTGCGGGCGATGCGGCTCCGCGGGGAGGGGCAGCGGATCATGTCCCGCTTCCTCGAGGGCCGCGACCTGGTGCTCGCGCCCAACATGCCGTGGGTGGCCCCGCTGGTGACCCAGAGCCTCGACCTCCTCTTCGAGGGGGTGCCCGATCCGGTCGGCGCCGCCGGCAACCTCTGCGGCCTGCCCGCGGCGGCGGTGCCGATGGGCTTCGCCGGACCCGGCAAGCTGCCGGTCGGGCTGCAGCTCATGGGGCGCCCGCGGGAGGAGGGGAGGGTGCTCTCGGCGGCGGCGCTCTTCCAGTCGGTCACCGACTTCCACCGGCAGCGGCCGCCGCTGCCGCTCCTGTGATAGAGGGCTCCGCATGATGGTCCCGCTCTTCGCCGCCCTGGCCTACGCGCTCTCCCTGCTCCTCATCGCGCTCTGGATGCCGGCGCTGATCCTGGTCTGGCTGGTGACGCTGCCCTTCGACCCCACCCGCCGGATCGCCGGCCGGTTCCTGCGCTTCCTGGCGGTCTTCATCGCCCACACCTTCCGCTACTGGAAGGTGCGCGTGCTCGGCGGGTGGCCGCCGGGGAAGGACACCTACGTGGTGGTCTCGAACCACCAGTCGATGCTCGACATCTTCCTCATCTCGCACATGCCGCGGGAGATGAAGTGGATCGCCAAGGAGTCGCTCTTCAAGATCCCATGGGTCGGCTGGATGCTGCGGTTCAGCGGGGACATCCCGGTGAAGCGCGGGGACCCGCAGAGCGCGCAGAAGGTGATGGCGCGGGCGCGCTGGTACCTCGACCACGGCATGCACGTGATGATCTTCCCCGAGGGCACCCGCACCCGCAGCGGCAAGCTCCTGCCGTTCAAGTCGGGCGCCTTCCGGCTGGCCATCGAGGCGGGGGTGCCGGTGCTCCCGCTCGCGGTGTCGGGCACCGCCGAGGGGATGCCGGCCGACGGCCCGTGGGTGCGCCCCGCCCGGCCCACCGCCCGGATCCTCGAGCCCATCTCCACCGCGGGGATGGGGCCGGGCGACGTCGTCCGGCTGCGCGACCTCGCCCGCGCCCGCATCGCCGCGGCGCTCGGCGAGACGGTCGCCGCCCAGGCAGTGGAGGTCCCGGAGGACGCCCCCGGCGCGGGTCAGGCCGGGTAGTAGCGGCAGGGATCAAAGGGCGCTCTCGTCAGCGGCGCCCCGGCGTGGTCACGGCTGGTCCCTGGCCCCGCGCCGGCGCGCGATGGCCGCTGCCTCCGCCTCCTCGGCCTCGAGCGCCTGCACCCGGGCGTGGCTGGCGGTGTCGGTGATGAGCCGCGAGCCGCGGTCGAAGGTGACGTAGCTCCAGGCCCAGTGTGCCAGGACCGCCAGCCGGTTGCGGAAGCCGATGAGGAAGTAGATGTGGACGAGGAGCCACGCCAGCCAGGCGACGAGCCCGGAGAGCTGGATGCCGGCGAACTCGGCCACCGCGGCGGCCCGGCCGATGGTGGCGAGCGAGCCCTTGTCCCAGTAGCGGAAGGGGGCGCGCGGCTTCCCGGCCAGGGTGCGGAGCACGTTCCTCGCCACGTGGCGGCCCATCTGGATGGCGGCCGGCGCCACCCCCGGCACCGGGCGGCCGTCCTCGCGGGCGATGGCGGCGAGATCGCCGGCCACGTGGAGCTCCGGGTAGCCGGGGACGGTGAGGTCGGGCATCACCCGCACCCGCCCGGCGCGGTCGAGCGCCACGCCCAGGGAGCGCGCCACCGGCGAGGCGGCGACGCCCGCGCCCCACAGCACCGTGCACGCCGCCAGGTGCTCCTCGCCGAGCGTCACCCCCGAGGCGTCGATGCGCGACACCGGCACGCCGGTGCGCACCTCCACCCCGAGCTTCTCGAGCTGGCGCCGCGCCTTCTCCGAGAGCGGCGCCGGGAAGGGAGGCAGCACCCGCGGCGCCCCCTCCACCAGCACCACCCGCGCCGCCTCGGGCGCGATGCGCCGGAAGTCGCCGCCCATGGAGAAGCGGGCGATCTCGGTGAGGGCCCCGGCCAGCTCCACGCCCGTGGGGCCGGCCCCCACCACCACGAAGGTGAGCCAGGCCTTCTGCCGCGCCGGATCGCTCTCGCGCTCGGCCATCTCGAAGGCGGTGAGGATGCGGCGCCGGATCTCGATGGCGTCCTCGAGGGTCTTCAGGCCGGGCGCCCAGCGGGCCCACTCCGGGTGGCCGAAGTAGGAGTGGGTGGTGCCGGCGGCGAGGAGGCACTGGTCGTAGGGGATGTCCCGGTCCCCCAGCATCACCTTGCGCGCCACCGGGTCGATCGCCTTCACGTCGCCGAGCAGCACCTCCACGTTGCCCTGCTTGCGGAGGACGTGGCGGATGGGGGCGGCGATCTCGCCCACCGCCAGCGTGGCGGTCGCCACCTGGTAGAGCAGCGGCTGGAACAGGTGGTGGTTCTGCCGGTCGAGGACGGTGATGCGCACCGGGGCGCGCTTGAGCGCGCGGGCGCAGTAGAGGCCGGCGAAGCCGGCGCCGACGATCACGAGGTGCGGGCGATCTGCCATGGGAAGGGGCGTTATAGCGCCAGCCGACCGGCGCGCGCGATGTTTGCTAGCATGGTCCCATGCCCATCGCGCTCGGCTACGGACGTGCGCCGCTCCACCTCCCCGACGGCTTCGCCAGCGAGGTGCTGGAGCTGCCGTCGCCGCCCGAGGTCCCGGTGGAGCGGGCCCTGGCGGAGGCCCTGGCGCGGCCGCTGGGCGCCCGGACCCTTCGAGAGCTCGCCGCGAGCGCGGGCAGCGCGCTCATCGTGCTCTCCGACGCGAGCCGCGACGAGCCGCGGGCGGCGCTCTACGAGGCGGCGCGGCGCGAGCTCTCGGCGCTCCCCGACGAGCGGATCGTCCTCGCCGTCGCCAACGGCACCCACGGGCCGGCGCCGCTCGAGCGGCTCGGCTTGCCGGCCGCGGTGCTGGCCCGGCACCGGGTGGTGAACCACGACGGCCGCGATCCGGCCGCCCTGGTGGAGGTGGGCCGTACCAGGCGCGGAACCCGGGTGCGGCTGAACCGTTGCGTGCTCGAGGCCGACCTGGTGGTGGTCACCGGCAAGGTGAAGCCGCACTACTTCGCCGGCTGGGGCGGCGGCGCCAAGGGCATCTTCCCCGGGCTGGGCCACGTGGAGGACATCCGCCAGAACCACCTGCTCAAGGCCGATCCGGCCTCCGGGCTCGGCCGCGCCGACGAGAACCCCTGCCGCGACGACATCGAGGAGGCGGTGAGCCTCGCCGGCCGCGCCGCCTTCCTGCTCGACGTGGTCGAGGTGTCGGGCGCGATCCTGGGCGCGGTGGCCGGCGACCTGGTCCTGGCCCACCGCGAGGCGGTGCGCCTCGCGCGCCCCTGGTGCGAGGGGCGCGCGCAGCGGGCAGAGGTGGTGGTGGTCTCGGCGCCGCTGCCGGTGAGCGGGAGCCTCTACCAGGCCTCCAAGCTCATCCCGCCGGCGGGCGCCTTCCTGAAGGACGGCGGCGTGGTGGTGGTCTGCGCCGAGTGTCCGGAGGGGATCGGGCCGGGCGGCCCGGAGGTGGTGAACCGCGCCATCTTCGAGCTGGGGGTGAGGCGCTACCTGCCGCCGCGCCACGCGGTGCTGCTGGTCTCCGGGATGCCGCCGGAGGTGGTGGCGCAGAGCTACGCGACCTACGCCCCGAGCCTCGAGGCGGCGCTGGGCGAGGCGCTGCACGTCGCCGGCACGCAGGCCCGCGTGCTGGTGATCCCCGACGGGGGAGACCTCGTTCCGCTCCCCGGCTGACGGGCGCCGGACCGGGTGGTACGCTCCCCGGTCCCGTGACCCAGAACGAGACCCACGCCTTCCGAACCGTCCCGCGCACCGGCGTCATCTACGTGACCGCCGAGGCCACCAAGCGCGGCTTCTCTTCCTCCAATCCTGACTGGTGCAACCTCGGCCAGGGGCAGCCCGAGACCGGCGAGCTGCCGGGCGCTCCGCCGCGGATCCAGCAGGTGAGCATCGAGCTCGACGACCAGGAGTACGCCCCGGTCGCCGGGATCGGGGAGCTGCGCGAGGCGATCGCCGGGCTCTACAACCGGCTCTACCGGCGCGGCCTGCCCTCGCAGTACACCGCCGAGAACGTAAGCGTCTCGGGCGGCGGGCGCGGGGCGCTCACCCGCGCGGCCGCGAGCCTCGGCCACGTGAACCTGGGCCACTTCCTCCCCGACTACACCGCCTACGAGGAGCTGCTCGACATCTTCAAGGCCTTCACCGCCATCCCCATCCTGCTCGAGGGGGACCGCGGCTACGCCTTCACCGCCGAGGACCTCCGGCGCGAGGTGGAGGGCCGCGGCCTCTCCGCCATCCTGGCCTCCAACCCCTGCAACCCCACCGGCAAGCTGGTGCAGGGGGAGGAGCTGCGCCGCTGGGTCGAGGTGGCCCGCGAGCTCGACTGCTCCATCCTGCTCGACGAGTTCTACTCGCACTACATCTGGACCGGCGAGCCGGGCCAGCTGCCAGTGGAGAGCGCGGCGCGCTTCGTCGAGGACGTGAACCGCGATCCGGTGGTGATCTTCGACGGGCTCACCAAGAACTGGCGGTACCCGGGCTGGCGCTGCACCTGGACCATCGGCCCGAAGAAGGTGATCGACGCGGTGGCGAGCGCCGGCTCCTTCCTCGACGGCGGCGGCTCCAAGCCGCTCCAGCGGGCCGCGATCCCGCTCCTCGCCGACGACCACGTGGCGGCCGAGACCCGCGCCATCCACCAGGCGTTCGGGGCCAAGCGGCTGCGGCTCCTCGCCGGGCTGGAGAAGCTGGGCGTGCGCATCGACCGCGCGCCGGACGGAACCTTCTACGTCTGGGGCAACGTCGAGGCGCTGCCGCCGCCGCTCAACGACGGCATGGGCTTCTTCCGCGCCGCGCTCGACCACCAGGTGATCTGCGTGCCGGGCGAGTTCTTCGACGTGAACCCCGGCAAGCGGCGCGGCCGGCACAGCGCGCGCTACCGCAACTACGTGCGCTTCTCCTTCGGGCCGGCGATGGCCACCCTGGAGCTGGCGCTGGGGCGGCTGGAGAAGATGATCCGCGCGGCGGGCGGGTAGAGCCAGC
Source organism: Anaeromyxobacteraceae bacterium (assembly GCA_035656915.1). GTDB lineage: Bacteria > Myxococcota > Myxococcia > Myxococcales > Anaeromyxobacteraceae > Anaeromyxobacter_B. The sequence continues at coordinate 1,496 of DASRRJ010000019.1, read as the reverse complement.
ACTCCCCCTTCCCGCCGCCGCGCGGGCGCTTCACCTCACCACTCCGACTTCTGGGCCTCGATGAGCTGCTCGAACCAGAAGTCCGGGTTGGTGAGCTTCGTCACCTCGCTGTCGGAGTAGCCGAGGCTGCGGAAGTCGAGCACGCCGTTCGGCCCGTGGCAGTTGGAGCAGTTGAGCGCCTTCGCGCGGGTCACGAGGTGGTTGCTGCCGAAGTAGACGGTCTGCCAGCCCGGCACCGCCTCCTTCGCGACCTTGGCCGGGTCCTTCATGCCCAGGGTCCGGGCGGCCGACTCGACGCCGGCGCGGGTGTCTCCGGTGGCCATGGGCGGGGCGAAGTCCATGGAGAGCAGCTTGCCCGTGCCCCGGTCGTAGTAGGCCTTCCCCATGTAGATCTTGAAGGGGTAGATCTTGCTCTTGCCGTCCTTGCGGCTGCCGTTCGGGCCGATGAAGCGCGGCTCGTTGCGGACCGTCCGGTTGTACCAGGCGTAGACCGGGTTGGTCTCGTTGGCCTCCCGCTTGAGCGTGGTCGGCTCGTAGAACTGGTCCGAGCCTCGCGTCCACTCGGTGAAGTCCTTCGCCACCGCGCCACCGGTCCGGGGGATGTGGCAGGTCTGACAGGCGATCTTGGCCGTGTGCCGGTTGTAGTCGGCGCTCTTGTGGGGCTTGTCCTTGTGGCAGTCGGAGCAGGCCACCCGCACGCCGTCGTTCGCCCAGTTGTTCGGGTCGAAGCCGGTCGGGATCCGGTGCTCCGTGGCCTTGTGGCAGTCGACGCAGACCATGCCCTTCGCGGCGTGGACGTCGCTCTCCTTGTTGAACGCGAACCCGCGCTTCACCAGGACGCCGCCGCCCGCGGACTCGTGGCAGAACATGCAGTTCTTCACGGTGGGCTTGCCGACCGCCAGCGCGGCCTTGGTGCTCCGGTCCTGGCTCACCACCACCCGGCCCTGCGCGTCCTTGTACGGCTTGCGCTGCCGCATGTCGTAAGCGCTGGAGTGGCAGATGAGGCAGTCGAGCGCCTCCTCGGCCTCCGGCCCGGTGCTGCCCACGCCGGCGAGGTGGTTGCCGGGGTGGCAGGTGTTGCAGCCGGTGAGCTTGGTCTTCCCCGCGGCGTTCTTCGGGATCTCCTTGAGGTCGTTCACCAGGTCGTTGCCGTTGCACATGGTGTAGATGCGGTTCTTCATCCCGTGCTCGACCGAGGGGTCGAGGTTCGCCACGTTGTCCACCTTGGAGGCGTGCTTCCAGTGGACAGTGCCGAGGAACTCCTTGGCCTTGCCGGGGTGACAGGCCTCGCAGGTGGAAGGGCCGTGGTAGCCGTCCTTCTCGATCTGCGCCCGGCCGGGGTGCTCCGCGCCCATGGCGCCGCCCGCGTACAGCAGCGCGGCCAGGGTCGGGCCGATGATGAATCTCGAGTTCATGGTCTTCTCGTCTCCGCTTGCGTAAATGGAACGCGCCGCGAGCCGCCGTGCCCCAGGCGGCGGCTCGCGGCGCCCGCTCGC
>DASRRJ010000018.1:0-113815 GCA_035656915.1 Anaeromyxobacteraceae bacterium | reverse complement strand
TTGTCGCCGCGCTCCTGGGCGAGGTCCCCGATGCGGCGCAGCTCCGGAAATGGCATCGTCTCCTCTCACGAGAAGCGCTGGATCCCAACGTCGGCAGAGCGACCTTGAAGCGCGGATGGGCGTGCTAACCGATCACGCATGGTCTCCAGAATGTCTCCAAGACCGAGGCCGATCCACGTCGACTGGCGTTGCCTGCCGTGGACGACGCCGACAACCGATACTCACTGAGCGAGAAGGCTTTCCCGACGAAAGGCGTGCACCATCGCGAGGTTAGCCGTTCACGTACAGTAAATTTCGATTCCCGGCGCCTCCACCATTTACCGTGATGATTCGACTCGGGATTTCGTCAGGGACCGGAGCAGGTCCCTGACGAGGTCCCTGAGCACCGGCAGTCTCGTTCAGCTTGTGAACGGTCCCGCCTTTCGGACGATCCCCGGCGATGAAGGCTCTCGACGCAGGTTGCTAAGGCCCTCGGCGTCACCAAGGCCAGCCTCGACCGCTGCTGCCGTGGCGAGCGAACCCCGACGCTCGGCGCCGCGCTCGCCTCCAAGTGACTCTAGCCTGCTACAATTTCGCGTTGACGTACTTGGCGAGGATCATCTTGGCGGCGGTCTGGTACCCGACACCGAGTTCCTGACCGCGCTTCCGAAGCGCAGCCTTGAGCTCGTCGCTGAGCAGGATGGACGTCGGTCGCTGCGGACGGACCACGACGGCCGTCCCCGCCGCCGCGATGTCATCGCCGAGGTCCTGCTTCTCGAACTCGCGCAGTGTGGCGTCGCGGTGAGTGGCCGCGTTCTTCATCTTCCGCGCGCCCGTGGTCTTACGTCGCTGCATCGTACGCCTCCTTCTCCTTCTTCCGCATCGCGCGGCAGCTGATCGGCCGAAGCGTGTCGCCGCGGCGCGCGAAGATCAGGGCCGCACGGCGACCGCTGGCGGTCACGCCGAGGAGCAGGTAACGTGCCTCCTCATGCGCCGGCTCGACGATGCGACCGGCGAAGAGCACCGGCGCATCGAGCAGGGACTCCACGTCGCCAGTGCTGAACCCATGCTTCGCCTGGCTCTTCGTGCTGTTCCCGGCGTCCCAATCCATGGCGGGATGCTTGCCCAGCCAAGGGGCGACGTCTGGTTCGGTGACCAGCTTCACTGACCAGAGCATAGCTATGTCATAGCGATGCGTCAACCCGACCGGAGAGCCCAGGCACGTGCGGGACAGCGCACCCCCGCCAGGCCGCTGACGGCAGCGTCCCGAGAGAAGCCCATCCTCGAGCTCCTGGACCATCGACCGCGAGACCGAGCTCGAGATGCGCACGGATGGGTCCCGGCTCATCATCGAGCCCATCCGCGGCGCCAAGCGAGCCAGGGTGAAGGCCGCCGTGCAGCGCGCGATGGCGACGCACGACGCCACCCTCCGGAAGCTCGCGAAGTGACCGACCCGCCTTTCTCGACGTCGAAGAGGTGCTCCTCATTCACGAGGAGCAGCTCGCGAAGTATGGCGGCTCCGCGGGTCTGCGCGAGCGGGCCTGCTGGCGTCCGCCGTCGCCATGCCGCGTGCGCAGGGGATCGGAAATCGGCTACTGCGTCACAGGCCGGAGCCCGTAGTGCCCCATGACCCGCGCGATCACGCCCGGCGGCGGCAGACCCGTAGTCGCTGCCGCAGCCATCTCACGGAAGTAGTCGAGGTAGCGCGCGGCGACGATGATGTTGAGGAAGCGCGCCCGGGCTCCACTCTCGTTCCAGATCGCATGCGGAACATTGACGGGGATCGTGAACGAGCTGCCCGCGGTGGCAGTGAACGTCTGGTCTCCGAGATTCACCCCCATCCCACCCTCCAGGACGTAGATCGTTTCGTCGTGCTCGGTGTGGACGTGCGGCGGGATTCGGAACGAGCTCCCGCGAAATTCGGCCACCGCCAGATTCATCCGCGTCCCCGCGCCGTTCTCCTTCACGAGGATTTCCAGGGGTCCCAGCCGGAATGCCTCGCCCTCGTCCTGGTGGATGTGAACAGCGGTACCAGCAGCAATCGTGTTCGCCTCGTTCATGACTGCCCTCCGGCGAAGGATGTATTCCTTCGAAGAGGTGGCGGCACAACTCCGCTGGGCTGCTCTACTCCAAAGCGGACCGACCGCGCCGCGCCGGCGGCCGAGGGTCCGCTACGCCGTGCTATACGTCGGAGCATGCTCGGCCGGAATGCAGGAGGCCGGGGCGGCCTCGACGGAGGGCACTGCCGATGAGTGAATCGCTCGCGTGGCGTGCCGTTTGGGCCATCGGGGTGCCCCTGCTCTTCTGGGCGGTCGGGTTCTTCACCCTGAGGGCCCTGCATCGGCGCGATCGCGCCCTGCGGTCGCCCGAGACCGCGCCATGGCAGGACGACGCGCTGGCCGCGGTCCCGCTCGCGTGGCTGTTCGCGTCCCGCGACGTGCTGCGGGCCGTCCTCGGACGTGACCCGTCGCTCCTCCTCCATCTCGCCGCGGCCATCGGCATCGCGGCCGCGCTCACGGTGGGGCTGCAACGCGTGCGGCGCGCCCGGTGAGCCTTCTTGACCTGCCCTCCCGACGCTAAACGGCTCGTAACGTAAGTCAGGTCACGGCCAGGCCGAGGATCCTGGGGTGCTGCACGCAGACCTCCTTCGCCGTCGCGACCTACGGCGGCCGCGCGCGGACGATGGCGTGAGATACTGACCCCGATGCTCGCGACCTGCGCCTGGTGCGATGCCCCCCGCGGCCCAGGGCCGAAGTGCGCCTCCTGTGGCGCCGTCTACGCCAAGGCGGAGGCGCTCCGGGCAGGGGCGGTCGCGCCAGGGCCGCCAGCCGCCCCGATGGACGACGTCGCCGCGCCACCCCTGGCCACAACGCCTGGGGACGACCTCGCCGCGCCGGCAGGCTGGGAGCCCCCCGAGGCTGGCCCCGCGTTCGACGGGCGCGCCGACGAGCTCCGGCTCGAGTGGCGACTCCGGCTCGGCGCCGTCCCCGCGGCGCTGGCGCTCGCCGCGCTCTTCCACCACTGGCCGCTCGGGCACTTCTTGCAGCGGACGTTCCTGTCGATGATGGTGCACGAGTCCGGGCACGCCGTGACCTCCTGGCTCTGCGGCTTCGCCGCCTTCCCGGGACTCTGGGTCACGTACACGGCCGAGGCGCGCGGGTGGCCGATCGTGCTGCTCGTGGCCGCCGCCGGCGCGTGGCTCATCGTGGCGGGGCGGCGCGCCCGCCGGGCGGCCTGGACCTGGGCAGGCGCCGTCGTGCTGTCGCTCCAGCTCGCGGGCACCCTCCTCGCGAGCCCGCGGACCGCGCAGGCGCTGATCGTCTTCGGAGGCGACGGGGGAGCCCTCGTGCTCGGCACCCTCCTCATGAGTTCCTTCTTCTGCGGGCGCGACACGCAGGTCTACCGGGGACAGCTGCGCTGGGGGTTCCTGGTCATCGGCGCGTCCGCCTTCGTGGACACCTTCGCCACCTGGTGGGCGGCCCTCACGGACCTCGACGCGGTCCCGTTCGGAGAGATCGAGGGCGTCGGGCTCTCCGATCCGTCGAAGCTGACCCAGGTCTACGGCTGGGCCATGCACGCGATGGTGCACCGCTACGTCGCGCTCGGGATCGCGTGCCTCCTCACGCTCGCGGTGACGTGGGGCCTGGGCGTGGCGGCAGCGCGGGGTGAACGGCTCGCCCACGAACGGACGAAGGGCGCCGTCGCGCTACCCTGACGTCCAGCTCCACCTCGAGCCGGTCGAGGTTCTCCTCGTTCGCGGGGGACGGCGAAGCGCCGCACGGTCGCCGCGCCCTCCGCCGCGAGCGTGACGGTGAGCGTGAGGCGCGGACCGGAGACGTGGCGGATCGCGACCCGCTCGCCGGGAATCAGCAACTCGAACACCGAATCGTTCGGGTAGTTGGCGCCGTTCGTCGAGTGCCTGGACTCGGCGCAGCAGGCAATGACGAGTTCGCTTTGTCAGCGTGGTCTCGGCGTGACACTCTGGGTGCACGGAGGTGGACCCACGTGCTCCAGGCGACGTCGCGCCGGCTCATGCCAACCGTCTTCATCGCCCTCGTTTCCGGGTGTGCTTCGTATTCGAGCTTGAAGGAGGCGCGGACGGTCGACCCCGGCGTCTTCCGCGTGGATGTCGCGGCGGCCGGGATCACGGCTCGACCGGTCTCGGGAGCCACGGCGTTCCTGAACGGAGCGCGCCCCTCGCCGACCGACACCACCGAGCAGGCGCGCCTCTCCCCTGGGCTCGAGGCGCAAGTGCGCTATGGGCTCACCGAATGGTTGGACCTCGGCGTGAAGACCACGCTCTCGAGTATCGAGGTCAATGGGACCGTTCAAGTCTTTCGCGGCAACCGCTTCGACGTCGCGCTCGCTCCAGCCCTCCAGGGCGCCGTCGGCTCGAATGGCGATGATGAAGCGTGGGAGATGGCGCTTGCGAAGCTCACCCTGCTCGGCGACGCCCGCTTTGGCGCTTTTGGTCAGCATGCGGTGGTCATCGGCCCCACGCTCGCGAGAGAGTGGGGCAGCGGGATGGGCAAGAACTCGGGGTATGCCCCCGACGCGCTCTTCGCTGGCGGCACGCTCGGGGTCTCGATGGAGGTCACGCCAAGCTTGCGAGTCTTCCCGGAGATCGCGGTCTACACGCCGCTGCGCGGGAGCGGGGTCGCGCTCCCGGGCTACGTGCTGCGCGTCTCGCCAGACGTCGGTCCCGGGAGGCCCGTGCTCGTCCAGCTGGTCATCGGCATGGCCATGAGCGGCAGCGGCGCGCCTCGCTAGACAGCAGCGCCGCGCGCGCCCGTCAGGACCGGGCCTTCGTGGGGAGCCCCGTCACCTCACCCCTCGAAGCCGCTCAGCACCCCCACGACGTTCGCCCCGATGTCCTCCAGGGCGTAACCGCCCTCCTGGACGATCACCGTCGGCACGCGGAGCGTGGCGAGCCGCTGGCCGATGAGCGGAAAGTGCTCGCGCTCGAGCGCGATGGGGCTGATCGGATCACCGGCGAAGGTGTCCACGCCGAGCGAGACCACCAGGGCGGCCGGCGTGAACCGGGCCACGACGTCGAGCGCCGCGTCGAGCGTGGGGCCGTACTCCGCCCAGGCCGCCTCCCGCGGCAGGGGGAAGTTGCGGGTGAAGCCCTCCCCTGCCCCGGCCCCGCGCTCGTCGGCGTAGCCGAGGAAGTACGGGTACTCGGTCTCGGGGGTGCCGTGGATCGAGACGTAGAGCACGTCGGCGCGCTCCCAGAAGATCTGCTGGGTCCCGTTGCCGTGGTGCGCGTCCACGTCGAGCACCGCCACCCGGCCGAGGCCCAGGTCGCGGAGGCGCTGCGCCGCCAGCGCGGCGTTGTTGAGGAAGCAGTAGCCGCCGTAGACGGCGCGGCCGGCGTGGTGCCCGGGGGGCCGGCACAGGGCGTAGGCGCTGGTGGCGCCCTCGGCGACCAGCGCGGCGGCGGTGAGCGCGCACCCGGCCGACGCGAGCGCGGCGTCCCAGGTGCCCTCCACGATCGGCGTCCCGGGGTCGAAGCAGTAGTAGCCCATCCGCCCGTGGATGCCCGAGGGGGCGTGATCGCGGCGCAGGCCGCGCGCGGGGAACGCGCTCGGCAGCATGAACCCGCCCCTGCCGGTGGCCCGCCACTCGCGGTGAGCGGTCCGCAGGAACTCGACGAACCCCGCGTCGTGGACCCCTAGGAGCGCCTCCGCGGAGAGGGCGCGAGGCTCGCTCACCTCGAAGCCGGCGCGCTGCACCGCCCGGAGGATGAGGTCGGCCCGCGCCGGCGACTCGAAGCACGGCACCAGCTCACCGCGGTAGAGTTCCTTGCCCCCGTCGTGGCGAGCGTGCAGTGCGGAATGGACGACTCTCATCCTCGTTGCTCCTGGGCGGACCCTTCGTCGACACGGCACGGCACGGCGCGCCGCGCTCTCCTACTTCGCGCGAACGTCTCCGCCGTGCAAGGGCGCGCCGGCGTTTCGCTACGGCAAGATCCTCAACTCCACGACCCGCCCTCGCCAGTACGTGAAGGCACCCTCGGGCAGCTGCCAGGACACCTCCGCCTCGGTCGGCACCCGGAGGCGATCGAACGTACGGTACTCCCGGAAGACTCCCGCCCAGGGCGTCTCCACGGTCGACTTGCCGACGACGCGCGGCCGGCTCGAGGCCGCGGCCCCGAGCACCCGGCCCTCGGCGTCGACCTCGTACTCGACGGTCGCGCGGGTCCTGCCGTCGTCGAAGGTGGCGCGCAGCCTGTCCGAGCCGGTCGCCTCAAAGGCGATGCCCGGCCCTTCGCGAAACGCGAATGGCCGCCAGGGAAGCTCCGCGAGGCCGCGGAGCGCCTCACCCTGGTCCGTCGCGGGACCCCGGGCCCTGGCGACCGGGATGACACCGAACAGCCGTGCGGTGAGCGCGCCGCGGCCGGCCTCGAACGCGTCGACCACGCTGGCGCGCACGAGCGCCGCCAGCCGCGCGCGGGCCTTCCAGCGGAAGTCGATGCCGTCTCCCTCGAACCACTGCTCCGCCTCGAACGGAAACCAGGAGCGGTCGGGCGCGAACCGCATCTCGCCCACCTGTCGAAGCCAGGTCCCTCGGCACTCCACCGGCCCCTGCGGCATCGCGAAGCTCCGGATGCGCTCGAGGAGCTGCCGCGTCCTTTCGTCCATCGCCCGACCTCCCGATGGCAGGCTACCAGAGGAGGCGCACCGGGGCCGCAGCGCTCAATCCCGCGCGCTCGCCCCGCGCCAGCCGGGCGGCGGCGCGGCGTAGCCGACATCGCGGCGGAACGGGTCGGCGTCGTGGCGCAGCGCCTGCTCTCCGCAGCGGCGCGGCTCGAGGGGGACGCCGGCCGCCAGCAGCCCTTCCCGGTCGTCGTAGCGCAGCGAGAGGACCACGTCGGGCCGCGCGCGGGCGCGCTCGAAGGGGACCTGCTCCACGTGCGAGGCGCGCTCCTCCCCGAACTCGGTGCCGAGCCCATTGCGGCGCATCGCCTTGGCGCCGGCCATCCCCGGCGCGGCGGGCGCCGCCTCGGAGCGGAGCGCGCGCGCGTCCGGCCGCGGCGCGAGCGCCACCTCCCGCTCGGGGAAGACCGCCACGCCGATGACGCCGACGTCGCGCGCGTTCCCCTCGAGCGCGGCGTACGACCGCGGCACGCTCGAGAACCGGAAGGCGGCCACCGCCTCCTGCGTCAGGCGGTAGCCGTCGATGGTGACGGCGCCGTGCGGCTCGACCAGGTAGCCGCGCTTGCCCCACTCCGCCGGGCGGCCGTCGAGGACGTCGCGGCCGTCCACCGAGACCACCACCTCCAGCCGCCGCGGCGAGCCGTTCGCCACCCGGATCATGTAGCGCCCGCCGAGCGCGCCGAGGACGTAGGTGCGCCCCCCGTGGTCGTAGGTGGGCAGCACCCGCCCCGCCTCGTCCAGCAGCTCGACGGAGTAGCTCCCCCAGCGACCGGGAGCGAGGTCCCTCGCGAAAGCGTGAAGCGGCGCAGTGGCGACGAAGACGGCGAGGCAGGCGGCGACGGCCGTGAGGCGCATGGTGAATCCTCCTGCCCGGTGGAACGCACCAGGCCTGAGAAGGATCTACGCGCCTGGCGCAGGCCGTCCTGGCGGCCCCGGCTCGGATGTGCCAGATCCATTTCCGAGCTCGTTGCGTTCACCCTGGAAGGAACGGCGCGGAGAGCCGGGGAGAGGCGTGGTCGACGACACCGACGAGGCGCTCGTGACTCGCTACCAGCGAGGCGACGTGGCGGCGTTCGAGGCGCTCCTCGACCGCCACCGCCAGGGCGTCTTCCGGTTCCTCCGCCGGTTCGTCGGCGACGCCGCCCGGGCCGACGACCTCGCGCAGGACTGCTGGATGCGCTTCATCGGCGCGGCTCCGCGCTGGAAGGCGAGCGGGAGCTTCAAGACCTGGCTGTACGCGGTGGCCCGCAACCTGGCGACCGACGCGGCCCGGCGCACGGCGCACCGGGATCACGAGCCGCTGGAGCGCACGGCGGGTCGGGACGGCAAGGAGCCGGCCGCGGGCGCACCGGAGGGCGACGTCCTCCTTCGCGCGGCGCTCGAGCGCGCCATCGCGGCGCTGCCCGAGGATCAGCGGGAGGTATTCCTCCTGCGCGAGTACGAGGGGCTATCGTTCGCGGAGGTGGCGGAGGTCACCGCCGCGCTCCTGCCGACGGTGAAGAGCCGGATGCGGTACGCGCTCGAGGCCCTGCGCAGGGCGCTCGACGCCGCGGGAGAGGTTCCGGAGGCCGGCGCCCACCGGGCGACCGACAGGAGCGCGAGGCCATGACGCACGAGCAGGCGCAAGAACTGCTGCTGGACCTGGCCTACCGCGAGCTCGAGCCGGCGACCGCGGCCGAGGTCGCGCGCCACGCCGGGGAGTGCGCCACCTGCGGCCCGCAGCTGCAGCGCCTCACCTCCACCCGCGCGCTCGCCTCCGCGCTCCGCGAGAGCGCTCCGCCCCGGAGCAACCGCGACCAGCTCGTGGAAGCGGCGCGTCGCGCGGTGCGGGCGCGCCCGGAGCGGCGCTGGTTTGCACGCCCGGCGACGCTCTCGTTTGGAGCCGCGGCGGCCGTGGCCCTGGTCGCCTTCGGCGTGACGCTCCAGCTCACGCGACCGGGGGCTCACCGCGCCAGCGATGAGGAGAGCGCAGCGGTTTCGCGCGCGGCCGCGCCCGCCCTGGAGCCGCGCTCTGAGTCGGCGGCGCCCGCTCCAGCGTCGTCTCCGGACCTGCCGGAGGCGCCGCCGGCCCTCCAGACCGCGCCCGCAGCGCCGGCCCCGCGAGCAAGACCGCCACGCCCGCTCGCGCCCGCGGTCGAGCCTCCGCGCGCGACCGCGGCCGCCGAACCTCCCACGGCGATGGCGGCGCCCTCCTCGTCGGCCGCAGCCCCGGAGGCCAGGCGCGAAGCATCCGCCGGACCCTCCGCCGCCGCGGCCCTCCCAGCGATGCCGCTGGTTGACGCTCAGCGCAGCAATGCCGCCCCGACCCGCGTGCGTGGCGCCGCCAAGGCGAGGGCGAGCGCCGAGGACACGACCTCGCGCAGCGGCCCCCGCGCGGGCGCGAACCTCCCGGAGACCGCCTCCTTCACCGCCGCCGGGTTCCTCTACCGGGCGCGAAAGGAACGAGCCGACTCGGGCCTCGTCCTGGTCATCGAGAAGCTGCGCGCGGGCGACGATCCGGGAGTGGTCGCGTCCTGGCGCGCCGACGAGCTGCGGGGCGGCGACGCGCTCGTCGAGGCCTCCGCGGGCGATGACCTCCGCGACCTCCGGTGGAGCGACGGCGTGCTGCGCTTCACGTTCCAGCGAGCCGTGGGCTCACTCGCCTGCAGCGTGTCGGGCGTCGAGAGCGGCGCTCCCGCGGTGACCTGCCGGGCGTCGTCCCCCTGAACCCGCGTCCCTCGCGCCCCTCGTTCCCTGCATCTCCATCGCGTGAGTGAACGCGTGCTCCATGTCCTCCCCCGGCAAGCCGGTGGGCACCTTGAACGATCGCGACCTGGCGATCCGCGTGCTGGCGCCGGCGACTCGATCGAGGACGCGGAGCGGTTGATGCGGGACCACCGCAAGTCCCGCATCATGGTCTGCGACCAGGACGGCAAGCTGGCCGGCGTGATCAGCCTCTCCGACGTCGCCGATCTGGAGGAGGAGGCGGCGGCGGGGAGGACGCTGCGGGAGGTCTCGTCCCGCGAGACCCGGCAGCCGCACGCCAGCTGAGGAAGTCGGGAGCCGGGAGATCTTCCCCCGGCTCCCGCCCGGCTCGAGGGCAGCGGCGCTCGGCGGCCTTCAGCGCGCGACCGCCCCCGCGTCCTCCACGACGTAGCGCCGCTCCACCGCCTCGCGCAGGCGCTTGCGGGTGTCCCGTGGGTCGCCGCCGGCCGAGCGCTCCACCTCCGCGGCGTCGCGCGCCAGCTCCTCGTCCTTGATGGCCTCACGGAACCAGCGCGAGTAGTCCCCGTTCTCGAGGTGGAAGCGCCAGGTCTCGTCGTCCACCCCGTCTGCGAGCTGGAGAAAGAGCTCGAGGTTCTGCGCCCGCAGGTCGAGGCGGCCGTCTGGCCCCCGGAACCGGAACGCCTTCTCGTGCACGTCGCCGGAGGCGTACTTCCGCCGGTGGCGCTGGTGCGCCGCGCGAGGCTGGGCAGGGCGGAAGGCGACGGTCTCGCCGGAACGGGCGGTCCACAGGAGCGCCTGCTCGGGCGCTTGCGTCTCCGCGGGGCCGCCTCCGGGCAGCCCGGCAGAGCGAAAGAAGGCGGAGAGCGTCGCCGCCGCGCCCTCCCCCACCGCCACCGCGGCGTTCACCGTCCGCAGCACCTCGGGCTCGAGCCGGTCGGGGTGGACTGTGACGAGCAGCAGGCCGCCCGGGTCGCGGGGCAGCGCGGCGCTCGAGTCGAACGCGCGCGGGAACATGTGGTGCGCCTCGTCCACCACCAGCCAGTGCGGGCGCCCGGACCTGGCGCGGAGCTGCTGCAGCTTGGGCCAGAGCTCGGTCAGGAAGCGCGGGCGGTCGCGCAGCGGCAGCCCCAGCAGGCTCACCGCCGGGCTGATGCCCGGCTCCGCGAGCAGCGCCACCACCTCCTCGACCGAGGGGGTCCGCTCCGCGGAGCCGAGCGGCGTCAGGCCCTGGAAGCCCTCGAAGTCGCCCTCCGGGTCCACCAGGCAGACCTGGTACCCCTTCTCCACGAGCTTCTCCAGCACGCCGCTCGCGAACGTGCTCTTGCCGCTGCCGGAGGTGCCGGCGACCAGCAGCCTCGTGCCGGCGGGCGAGACGGAGAGCGCGCCCGCGGCGCCTTCGCCCAGGGCCACGCGGTGGCGGGGCGGATCCAGGCCGGCGAGGTCGTCGGCCAACAACCCTGCGATCACCTCCTCGACGCCCGCGCCGCTGGCGCCGCGGGTGACCAGGTCGGCGCGCTCCTTCAGCGCGGGCAGCGCGTTCTCCACCGCCACGCCCAGCTCCGCGCCCGCCAGGAGTGTGTGGTCGTTCTCGGCGTCCCCGAGGGCCACCACCTCGTGCGCCGTGAGCCCAAGCTCCGCCAGGGCGGCCTCGAGCCCGGTGCGCTTGTTCACGCCGGAGGGCAGCACCATCACCGCGCCCTTGTTGAAGATCACGTCGAGCTCGAGGCCGAGCTCCCGGATGACCTCCAGCACCGTCACGTCGTGCGGCTCGCGGGTGGCGATGACGACCCGCCCCTGATCGAACGGGACGCCGCGCGCCCGCAGGGCCTTCGCCAGCGCAGGCGAAGGCGCCTCGGCCAGGAGGCGCTCGGCCGCGCCAGGCCGGCAGGAGACCCCGCCGTTCTCGGCGACGACGACGTCGAACAGCGCGTGCTCGGGAAAGACCTGCGCCAGGTCGGAGAAGATGCGGCCGGTCACGAGCACGAGGCGGCGACCGGAGGCGCGCAGCCGGGTCAGGGCTGCGACGGTCTCCGCGCCGACCCGCGCGGCAGTCGCCAGCGTGCCGTCGTAGTCCGTGGCGAGCGCGTGGTAGCGCACGCTCACACGTTACTCACCTTCTCCGCGGCCCGGGGGTGCGGGCCCGAATCGCACCTTCGCCCCCCTGCCCCGCGGGCGACCGCGCGAGCGGGCGTCACCTGCGCCCCCGCCATCTGCTACGGCGCGCTCAGTAACAGGTCCCCTGCACCGCGGTGGTGCAGCCGGCATGGAGCAGGTCGTTGTACGTGACGTAGCAGGAGCCTCGGCAGTAGTACGGCGAGCCCGCCGGGCAGCAGGCGCCGTTCGAGACGCAGTACCCGGCGTTGCAGCTCCCGCCGCCACCACCACCGCCGCCGCCGCTGCCTCCGGTGCAGCAGGCGACGCCGTTGACGACGCTGCTGCAGATCCCGCCGCTGTTGCAGGAGTAGGGAGAAGGGCAGCTCTCGCAGCTCCCGTTGCTTCCGGTGCAGCCCGGATCGCAGTTGTTGGGGTTACAGGCCGAGAGGGCGAGCGCGATCAGCAGGGCGATCTTGAGGGGCATCGAACAGCGGTAGCACGTTCGGAGTGGGTGACGCTGTACCCTGTATCCGGGGGTGGGACAACCGCCCACCAACGGAACGACGACCGTCGATCACGGCGTTTTCGCGAGCGAATCAGCGCCCGTGGCCGTCCAACGCCGCCGCCCCGGCCACGCGGCCGGCCACCAGGCGCACCCGCCACACGCCGCAATTCGGGACGACGCGCGGCGGCGAGAGGGGCGCCGCGTCGAGCGTGGCGGCGAGGAACGCCCGCATCACGCCGCCGTGCGTCACGAGCAACGCCGGCGCCTCGAGGCGCTCGGCGGCCCGGTGGATCGCCGGGACGACTCGCGCGAGCAGCGCGTCCATGGACTCGCCGCCGGGCGGCGCCACCCGCGGATCGGAGAGGTGGAGCGCCCACTGCCCCGGATACCGCACCTCGCACTCGCAGCGGGTGAGGCCCTCCCACTCGCCGTAGGCGCGCTCGCGCAAGCCCTCATCCACCACCGCCACCTCCAGCCCGAGCGCCTCGCCCACGATCTCCGCCGTGCCGCGCGCCCGGCAGAGATCGCTCGTCGCGATCGCGCGGACACCCTCGCCGCGCAGCCGCGCCGCGACGGCCTGGGCCTGCGCCCGGCCGGTCGCGTTGAGCGGCACGTCCGTGTGGCCCTGCCAGCGGCCAGCGGCGTTCCAGTCCGTCTCGCCGTGGCGGACGAGGAAGAGGTGTCGTTCGGAGGACGGCATCGGGGGCAGTGTTCGCGCGAGAGGCGGCTCGCAGGCGCCGGCGCGCTACTTCACGCCCTCGGCGTCCCCGTGCTGCCGCGTGCTGACGATGGGCACCCCCATCGGCCCCACCGGGATGTAGATGGTGGTGTGGTTCTGGCTCCCGACCATCGCCTTCTGCGCCTCGATGGCCTCGTGCTGGACGTAGAGCGGCGTGAGGCGCTGCTGGATGATCTGCGTGGCCTTGGCGATGCCCTCGGCCTCCACTATGCGCTTCTCGGCGTCCTTCTTCGCGATCTCCACCTGCGTGGCGCGGGTCTCGAGGTCCTGTGAGGCCGCCAGCTTGGCCCCCACCGCCTGCGACACCGCGGCGGGGAACTGGATGTTGCCCACCACCACGTTCAGCACCTCGAAGGGCGTGCCCCTGGTCTTCTCCTGGGCCCAGGCCGTCAGCTCCTGGTTGATCTTGCCGATGCTGGCGTTGAGCGAGAAGGCGTCGTAGTGGGCCACCGCCGCCCGGATCTCGGTCCGGAGCGGCTCCCTGAGGAAGTTCCCGAAGGCCACCTGCACCTGATCCCTGCCCTGCTCGATGGTGGTGTACTGCTCCACGAACTCCTTCACCTTGTCGGAGCGCACCCGGAAGATGGTGTGGGCGCGGAACCCGATCATGAGCTTGTCCTGCGCCAGCACGGCGTTGTCCCCGGTGAAGTCCTCCGCGTAGCTGAAGGGGGTCACCGAGACGTTCATCACGTTCATCATCCAACCGAGGCCGAAGCTGGTGGGGCCGGTCTGCAGGCCGACGTAGCTGGTCTTCCCGACGACGGCCCCCCGGGTCAGATATCCCACGTAACCGGCGGGGGTGCCGGGGTTCGAGCACCCGGCGAGCGAGCCGGCGAGGAAGAAGGCGAAGAGCCCGGCGACACGTCGCATGCGGCCTCCAGAGGGGCGCGCCGCTCAGATAGGGCGGCGCACGAGGGGAGCCATCATAGCCCGCGCGGTGCGCCAGGGGCGCCGTCTGATCCCGACGCCGGCGCGACCACCTGCCGGAAGGCCTCGGGCATCCTCACGATCCGCCGCGCCGCGTAGTCGAAGAAGACCAGCCCGGTCTTCACGCGCGCGATCTCCCCGCCGCCGGCGAGGTCGGAGAGCCGGTAGAGCAGGTCGAAGCCGCGGGTGCGGACGTCGGCCGGAGCGAGCTCGACGCCGAGCACCATGCCGTACAGCCCCTCGGCGCGGTAGACCACCGCGGCGTCCACCATGGCCAGGCCGACGCCCTGGACGTCGAGCTCCGTCCAGCCGTGGGAGCGCAGGAAGCGCACCCGCGCCTCCTGGGCGATGGAGAGGACCGCGTCGTTCCCGAGGTGCCCGCCGTAGTTGATGTCGCCGATCCGGATCGGGATCTCGGTGCGGAACTGGAACTGGTCGGGGAGCTCGATCTCGACGCGCGCCATCCCGGCAGCTAATCGCAGTCGGGCGCGGAAGGCCAGCGGCGGCGGCCTCGATGCGGCGGGGCCGCCTACTCACCGATCGACGCCGTCGAGCCGGGCAGCGAGCCAGCGCGCCGCCTCGCCGAGGCTCTCCTCCGAGATCCCGTGGGCGAGCCCCTCGAGCTCGCGGTACGCCACCCGCGTGCCGAGGAGGCTCCGCAGCACCTCGAACGCCTTGCGCCCCATCGCCGCGGGGACCACCTCGTCCTCGGCGCCGTGGAGGAGGAGCACCTCCGCGCCGGAGAGCGCCTCGGGCGTGGGGTCGGGCCCGGGCAGCCGCGCCAGCCGCCCGGAGTGCGCCACCACGCCGCGCACCAGGTCCGGCATGGCGAGGAGCAGCGCCAGCGCCATGATGGCCCCCTGGCTGAAGCCGAGGAGGAAGGTGCGGGACGGGTCGGTGCCGTAGGCCGCCGGCGCCTCGGCGATGAACCTGGCCAGGAGCTCGCGGCTGGCGGCGAGCTCGCCTGGATCGCCGCGCGGCGGCGTGGCCGTCCAGTCGATGGCGTACCAGCGGTAGCCCATCGGCTCGGCCTCGTGGGGCGCGCGCGCGGAGATCACCAGGAAGCGCGGGTCGAGCGACAGCGCCAGCGGGAGCAGATCGCCCTCGTCGGCCCCGATCCCGTGCAGGAGCACCAGCAGCGGCGGCCGGTCCGACGGCGTCCGGGGCGGGAGCATCCGGTGTTCGAGGAGCATCCGAGCGTTCTACCGCGCCCGGCCTGCGCACGCGCGTCCACGTTGCTCGCCGCGCCGGGCGGCTTAAGAGATCCGGCCTACGCATCCGGAGCAGGCCCGGACTGGGAGGAGCGCCCATGGCGACCACCCGAAAGACGACGGCACGGAGGCCGCGACCCGCCACGCCCCCGCGCTCGAGGCGGCGGCGGCCCACGCCGCCTCTGCTCCTGCTCGTCGCCACGCGCAAGGGCGCCTGGGTCTACCGCGGCGACGCGGCCCGGCGCCGCTGGCAGGTCGACGGGCCCCACTTCCTGGGCCAGGTCATCAACCACCTGGTCCTCGACCCGCGCGACGGGCGGACCTTGCTGGCGTCGGCGAAGACCGGGCACCTCGGCCCCACGATCTTCCGCTCCACCGACCTCGGGCGGACCTGGAAGGAGGCCCTGCGGCCTCCCGCCTTCCCCAGGGCGCCTGAGGGCGAGAAGGGCCGCGTCGTCGACCACACCTTCTGGCTCACGCCCGGCCACGCGACCGAGCCACGGGTCTGGTACGCCGGCACCTCGCCGCACGGGCTCTTCCGCTCGAGCGACGGCGGCGCCAGCTGGGAGCCGGTCTCCGGGCTGAACGACCACCCCCGCTACCGGGCCTGGATGGGAGGCCCGCAGGACGGGACGCCCGACGGCCCGAAGCTGCACTCGATCCTGGTCGACCCGCGCGACCCGGCCCACCTCTACGTCGGCATGTCGAGCGGCGGCGTGCACGAGTCGCTCGATCGCGGCGAGACCTGGGCGCCGCTCCTCGCGGGGCTGGAGGTGGTGGAGGGGTTCGACGTCTCCAACCCGGCGTTCCACGACCCGCACTGCATCCGCCTCTGCCCCGCCAACCCCGACCGGCTCTATCAGCAGAACCACTGCGGCACCTACCGCCTCGACCGCCCGTCGAGCGAGTGGATCCGGGTGGGCAGGAGCCTGCCGAAGAGGGTCGGCGACATCGGCTTCCCCCTGGTGGTCCACCCGCGCGATCCCGACACCGCCTGGGTGTTCCCGATGGACGGCACCAGCGTCTGGCCGCGCACCAGCCCCGGGGGCAAGGCCGCCGCCTACGTCACCCGGAACGGCGGCAGGACCTGGCGGCGGCTCGACGCCGGGCTGCCGCAGGAGCAGGCGTGGTGGACGGTGAAGCGCCAGGCGATGGCGGGCGATCTGCGCGACCCGGTCGGCCTCTACCTCGGGACGACGAGCGGAGAGCTCTGGGGGAGCCGCGACGAGGGCGCGCGCTGGACCTGTCTGGCGCGCCACCTCCCCGAGATCTACGCCGTGGAGGCGGCCGAGCTGGACGGTATCGCATGAAGGTGCTGATCCCGAGCCCGCTGCGCTCCTACACCGGGGCGCGGGAGGTGGAGGCCCGCGGCGAGACGCTGGCCGCGGCGTTCCTCGACCTCGAGCGTCATTACCCCGGCTTCCGCTTCCGCGTGATCGACGAGCAGGAGCGGCTGCGGCCGCACATCCGCTGCTTCGTCAACGGCGAGCAGGTCTTCGACCTCTCCCGGCCGCTGCGCTTCGGCGACGAGGTGCAGCTCGTGCAGGCGCTGAGCGGCGGCTGAGCCACCCGCCGTTCAGCGCACCTTCAGCACCACCCGGAAGCGCGCCTTGTTGCTCGTCATCCGCTCGAAGGCCTCGTTGCAGCGCTCCAGGGGGAAGACCTCGTTCCGCGACGCCACCCCGTTGAGCGCGCTGAAGGCGAGCGCCTCCTCGGAGTCCTTGGCCGTGCCGCTCGGCCACCCCTGCAGCCGCCGGCGCGGGCCGATGAGCTGGAAGGGCGAGACCTGGATCGGATCCGGCGACGCCCCCACAACGAGCAGCGTGCCGTTGCGGCCGAGCCCGTCCACCAGCTTCGACATCAGCTGCGAGTTGGGCGCGGTGGCGAGGATCGCGCGGGCTCCGCCGAGCTTCTGCAGCGCCGCCGCTGCGTCGCCGGCCTCCTGGTCGACGTACTCGTGCGCGCCGAGCTCGAGGGCCAGGGCGCGCTTGTCGGCGCCGCGCGAGATCGCCACGGTGTGGAAGCCGAGCTTGCGGGCGTACTGGATGCCGAGGTGCCCGAGCCCTCCGATGCCCTGGACCGCCACCAGCTCGCCGCCGCGCGCGCCGCTGTTGCGCAGCGCGTTGAAGGTGGTGACCCCGGCACAGAGCAGCGGCGCGGCGGCCACCGCGTCGAGCGCGTCGGGGACCGCGGCGAGCGCCTCCTGGGGAGCGATCAGGTACTCGGCGTAGCCGCCGTCGTAGCTGAAGCCGCAGATGAGGCCGCGCGCGCACTCGATGAAGTCGCCGGCGCGACAAGCCTCGCAGACGAAGCAGTGGCCGCCGTGCCAGCCCACCCCGACGCGCTGCCCGACCCGCCAGGTGGTCACGCCGTCCCCCACCGCGTCGACGCGGCCGACCACCTCGTGCCCCGGCACGCGCGGGAGGGTCAGCCCGGGGAACTGCCCACCCTTCACGTACGCGTCCGAGTGGCAGATGCCGCAGGCCTCGACGGCGATGCGCACCTGGGCCGGGGCCGGTCGAGGCACCGGCCGCTCGACCAGGGTGAAGGGTGAGCCGGGCTTCGGAACCTCGTACGCCTTCATGGTGTCGGCCATGCTTGCCTCCAGATCCAGCCGCGCTCCAAGATCTCCGCCATTTAAGCCACCGGGCCGAGCGAGCACCACGCCCGGACGGGCTCTCTCGTGCGCGCGAGCCTGCGCGTGGTCGCGGCGCGGCCATCGGGCGCGGGCTCGAGCGGCGGCCGCCCGCTCGTTGCCTGCCGTCCCTCTCGCCCTACCCTTGCTCGCAGGGGGGTCGCCGCACGGCGCACGGCCATCGGATGCTCCACGCCGGGTTTCAGGCAGACCGAGGGGCGCTCGCGCTGCTCGCGGCAGTGATCGCCTCGGTCGCGCTCCACGCCGGCGCCGCGCCACCGCCGTACTGCCCTGGCCCGACGCTCGGCTCGGAGCAGGGGCCGCCCGCGAGCCGGCCCTGGACCGACTCCAGCCAGCCGCCGGATGCGCGCGCCGAGGCGCTGCTCGGGGCCATGGCGCTCGAGGAGGAGATCGATCTCGCGACGGGCGAGCGCTGCCTGCTCTACGGCTACTACAACGCCCCCATCGCCCGGCTCGGCATCCCGGCCCTGACCATGACCGACGGCCCGGCGGGCATCCGCATCCCCTACCAGCGGGTGAACGGCGGTCGGGCCACCCAGCTCCCCGCGCCCATCGCGCTCGCCGCGAGCTTCGACCCCACCGCGGCCTCCGAGCAGGGGGACGTGCTCGGTGCCGAGGCCTTCCTCACCGGGCACAACGTGCTGCTCGGGCCCACCCTGGACCTCGCGCGCGACCCGCTCGCCGGCCGCACCTTCGAGGGCTTCGGCGAGGACCCGCTCCTGGCGGCGCGCCTCGCCGCCCCGTTCATCCAGGCCATCCAGAAGCACCCGGTGATCGCCGACGCCAAGCACTACGTCGCCTACGGCCAGGAGACCGACCGCTTCACGGTGGACGCCGAGCTGGACGAGCGCGCCCTGCGAGAGCTCTACCTCCGGCCCTACCAGGCGGCGGTCGCCGACGCCCAGGTGGGGAGCGTGATGTGCGGCTTCAACCGCGTGAACGGCGCGTTCGCCTGCGAGGACCGCCACCTCCTCACCGACGTCCTCAAGGGCGAGCTGGGCTTCCAGGGCTACGTCCTCAGCGACTGGGCCTCGATCCACGGCACGGTGCTGGCGGCCACGGCCGGCCTCGACCAGGAGCTGGCCTTCGAGAAGTATTTCGGCCACTCGCTCCTCGGCGCGGTCCAGCGCGGGGAGGTGGCGCGCGACGTGGTGGACGACAAGGCGCGCCGGATCCTGCGCTCCATGTTCCGCCTCGGCCTCATGGACCAGCCGGTGCAACCGGGGCCGCTCGCCGAGGCGGACGACTCCGACCGCTCGGAGCAAATCGCCGAGCAGGGGGTGGTGCTGCTCCAGAACCGCGACGGGCTCCTCCCGCTCTCCGCCGGCGCGCTGCGCTCGATCGCGGTCATCGGCGCCGACGCCGACACCGCCGCGGCCCAGGGCGGCGGCGCGGCGCGGGTGGAGCCGACCTCCTCGGTGACTCCGCTCGACGGCCTGCGCCAGCGCGCCGGACCCGGGGTGGACGTGAGGTTCGCGCCCGGTGGCGACCCGGTCTCGCCGGCGCACCTCCTGCCGGGACCGCCGGCCATCCCCTCCTCGGTGCTCACGCCGGAGGGGTTCGACGACGGGACCCGCGGCCTGCGGGCGCAGTACTGGCTCAACCCGAGCTTCGCCGGCCCGGCGGAGGTGATCCGGGTGGACCACGAGGCGGCGGTCTCGCTCGGCTTCTTCGACTACCCGAGCGTCGACGCCTCCTCCGAGCCGCAGCTCCCGGAGAGCTTCGCCCTGCAGAAGATCTCGGCCCGCTGGAACGGCACCCTCACCGCGCCGGCGACCGGCACCTACACCTTCACGCTCACCGACCGCGGCCAGGGCTGGGTGTGGCTCGACGGCGCGCTCGTCATCGACCACTCCGGCTCGCACGAGCTCGACTCCAGGTCCGCCACCGTGCAGCTCGCCGCCGGCACGAAGCACGACCTTCGGGTGGACTACGTCGCCGACGCCCCCAGCATCGGGGTGGCGACCGATCGCGGCGGGGATCTGAAGCTGGGGTGGCAGATGCCGGCCGGCACGGTGCTCTCCACCACGCGCGAGGCGGTGGCGCTGGCGGCCGCCTCTGACGTGGCGGTGGTGGTCGCGCGGGATTACGGGACCGAGGAGCGCGACCGGCTGGACCTCTCGCTCCCGTCCGAGCAGGACGCGCTCATCGCCGCGGTGGCGGCGGCCAACCCGCGCACGGTCGTGGTGCTCACCACCGGTCAGGGCACCAGCATGCCCTGGCTCCCCGCCGTCTCGGCGGTGGTGCAGGCCTGGTACCCGGGGCAGCGGCAGGGGGACGTCGTCGCCCGGGTGCTCTTCGGCGACGTGAACCCCTCGGGCAAGCTCCCGCTCACCTTCCCGCGCTCGCTCGACCAGACGCCGGTCGGCGCGCAGCCCGCGCCCACCCAGGACCAGATCGGCCCGGTGATCGCCTGGTCGGAGGGGCTGCTCATGGGATACCGCTGGTACGACGCGAAGGGGATCGCGCCGCTCTTCCCCTTCGGCTACGGCCTCTCCTACACCACCTTCGGCTACTCCGGCCTCGAGGTCGCGCCGGCGACGGTGGACGCCGCCGGCCGCCGCACGGCCCAGGTCTCGTTCACGCTCGCCAACACCGGCGGCCGCGCTGGCGCCGAGGTGGCGCAGGTCTACGTGGGACCCTGCCCCGGGGAGGCCGACCCGGTGCCGCACCGGCTGGCGGGGTTCTCCAAGGTGGCGCTCGATCCGGGCGCCAGCCGGCGCGTGACCGTCGCGCTGGCGCCGGAGGCGTTCGAGCGCTGGGACCCGGCGGCGCACGCCTGGACATCGCCGGCGTGCGAGACCCCGGTGTTCGTGGGGAGCTCGTCGCGCGACTTCATGCTCTCGGGCGTCATCCGGGGGGCCACCGCGCCCTCGACGGCTGGAGGATCGCCCACGCCGGCCTCCGCCGCTGCCGGCGGTCGGGGGGGCTGCGCCTCGAGCGGTGGAGGGGACGCGCTCTCGCTGGCAGGGCTCCTCGCGGCCGCGGCGCTGGCGCGCCGGAGGAGTAGGCGGCCGGCTCCGAGGACTACGGCCCCGGCGCCCAGACCCGCACCCAGTCCACGTCCATGTGGGTGGCGCTGCTGGCCAGCGAGCCGTAGCCGCCGGCCGGGACGTAGCCCGCCCAGGTGCCGTCCTCGACCTCGCAGGTGAGCAGCACCTGCTCGCCCCGCTTCGAGAGCCCCTGGTCGTAGTTCCAGAGCAGCGATCCGTCCGCGTAGAACCAGTAGCCCGCGTCCGTCCAGAGCACCGAGTAGGTGTGCCAGGCGCCTTGCACGGGACCGCCGCCGGCGAGCGGGACGGTGTGCTCCGGCGAGTCCTTCCGGTCGGCGCCGTACCCGTCCCAGTGCACCTCCTCCTTGACGAGGTCGCGCAGCGCGTCCCAGCCCTTCGGGTCGGTGACACGGTGCTCGACGATGTCCACCTCGGCGCCCGCCGTGGCCGGATCTCCGAGCGGGACCCCGTTCGTCGGCGAGAGGAGCCAGAAGGCGCACCACTCCCCGGGCGCGTCGTTGAAGCGGATCCGCGCCTCGAAGTACCCGAAGGTCGGCTGGAAGGCGCTGCCGGTGGTGAGGAAGCCGGTGTAGTGCTTCCCGCCGTCGGTGTAGGTGGTGACGGTGAGCAGCCCGTCGTGGACCGAGATCGCGTCGGTGGTGAGCGTCGCGTCGCGTCGAGGGCCGGTCGAGGCGGTCCACTTCGTCGGGTCGAGGCCCGCGCCGTCGAACTCGTCGTGCCAGAGCAGGTGGTAGCCGGGCAGCGGGGACGGCAGCCCCGAGGACGGAGCGGGCGACGGCGTCTGGGTGGGCCCGGGCACCGGCGGAGGCGTCGGCGTCGACTGCTGGGTCGTCCCGGGCTTCTCCGGCGGCATGAGGCCGCAGCCCATCGCCAGCGCCGCCGACGCCGCCAGCAGGAACCCGCCACGCCCTCTCATTCTCGCGCCCCTCCCCTCTCGACCTCTAGAACGCCCAGTTGATGCCGATGGCGAGGATCCCGTTGCCGCTGTGCGAATCGGGCCCCCAGTCGTAATAGGTGACGTAGACGCTCCCGGGCTTCCAGCTCCAGCGGCCGAGCCCGTACATGACCCGCCAGCTCGGCGTGCCGAGCGGACCGGGCAGCACGCCGGGCACGGTCCAGCCGAGCCCGCCCATCAGGAACCAGTCCTTCCAGAAGGTGACGTTCACGCGAGCGCTCAGGTACGGCCCGCCCACGAACGGCGTGGTGACCTGCGCGACCGGGGAGGCGCAGAGCCAGCTCTTCGCGCAGAGGGTCGGGAGGCGGTAGCCCGCGTTCACCTCGGCCGAGCGCGAGAGGCTGTCCTCGAGCCGGATGGGCCCCCAGTTGTCCACGTGGAGGAAGAAGGTGTTGTCCCGCCAGTCGTCGTAGCCGAAGCCCCACAGGAACCGGGAGTGGCCGTAGGTGGAGTTGGGGGTGCCCTCGCCTCCGAGCCGCAGGAAGATGGCGCGGCCGAGCCAGGCGGTCGCGACCCCGCCGGCGGTCGGACCGTCGAGGCCGCGGTAGCCCAGGAAGAAGGTGCCGTCGAGGCGCAGGAAGCGGGTGCCGGTGCTCACCGGCGCGAGGAGCGGCGGCTTGGGCCCGAGCCCGGCTGCGCTCTCTAGCCCGGCGCCGCCGCCCGGCGCGCTCGTCCGGGCGACCGCTGGGCAGCTCCGCGCGCCCGCCGGAAGGCGCAGCGCCGCCCCGGCCGGCTCCTGCGCGCAGCTCCCACAGCCCAGCAAGGGGCCGGAGCGCTGGAAGAGCAGCACCTCCAGGATGACCGCGTTGGTGTTGGCGTTCACCGAGCGGTTCAGGCCGCCGCGCTCGTAGACCCCCGCGAAGAACCCCCGCCCCGGATCGTAGGCGCGGCCGGCCGCCTGCAGCAGGACCTGCGCATAGGGGTCGATCGGGAAGAGCGCCGCCAGGGCGAAGGCGGCCTTCACCGAGAGCCCGCGCAGCTCGGGGACCTCGCGCCCCTCCGGCGTCACCGCCTTCCAGGCGCCGCCGTCCGCCCAGACGGCGTCGTAGACGAACCAGGGCGCCCGGTCGACGTGGTCCTCGCTCGCGGCGGTGACCACGCCGGTGCGCTGCCAGCGCCGCTTCTGGACCTCGAAGAGCCGCCGCAGCAGCGGCGCGCGGGCCGCGTCGGGGCCGTACTCGAGCGCGGAGAGGACCCAGGGGTCGGTCACGAGCGCGTCCACCGCACCGAAGCGGCGGGCGTCGCGCGCGTCGCGCCGCACCGGCACGCCCAGGATCACCTCCTCGGCGGAGTGGCGGTCGTAGCGGCGCGCGCGAGCGACGTCGAGCCCGAGCCCGGCCAGCCCCTCGGCCGCGTACTGCTCGTAGCCGAGCCGTCCCTCCTGCACCACCTGCACGGCGCCCGCGCCGCCCCGCAGCATCCCGTGCAGCTCTCCGTCGCCGAGCAGCCGGCACCAGCGCCAGCGCGCCAGCACCCGCTCCACCTCCGGCCGGAGCGCCGGCTCCGCGCAGGCGAGCGCGCGCAGCGCGGCCGCGAGCCGCCCGAGGTCGAGCGCCGACACGCCGATCCCGCCGGGCGAGGGCCTGTTCGCGTAGTCGGTCATCCCTCCGGTGGTGGTGTCGTAGGCCTTGTTCGGGAGCTCGCCCTCGAAGAGCGGCAGCCGCGAGAGCGTCCCCAGCAGCGCTCGCACGCGCCGGTCGAAGTCCGGCTCGGAGAGCACGCCGAGCCGGCGCGCCGCGACCGTTGCCAGGATCGAGGAGCCGAGGTCCCACACCGAGGTGCTCGGGTAGCCCTCGACCGAGTCCACCATGCCGGTCTCCGGGCGATAGTTGCGCTCGAAGTAGGTCCAGGCCACCCGCGCGACGGAGGCCGCCTCGGGCGAGGGCGGGGGGGCCGGCGCGGGGCACTGCTGCTGGGCGCCGGCCACCCGCGCGGCCAGGAGGAGCGCGGACAGGCCCAGCGCCCTCATCGCGCCACCTGCCGCGGCAGCCGGACCGGGCGACGCGAGAACGGACCTCGCAGCTGGTACGAGAGCGCCTCCAGGATCACCGCGTTGGTGTTGAGCGAGAGCACCCGGTTCACCTCGCCGCCGGCGTCGTAGCGCCCGGCCCAGGCGCCGGCGCCCGGCGCCACCAGCGCCAGCGCGGCCTCCCGCAGCCGGTCGGAGTAGGGGCCGCCGAAGAGCGCGGCCCAGCCGAGCGCGGCCTTGGTCGAAAAGGTGGCGGGCGCGGGGGAGCCGTCGGCCGCGAAGGCGGTCCAGGAGCGACCGCCGTTCAGGATCGCCGAGTAGGCGAAGCCGGGCGGCCGGTCGATGGCGTCCTCCGAGAAGGCGGTGATCCGCCCGGTCCCGTCGGCCCGGCGCGCCTGCACCTCGAGCACCCGCCGCGCCAGCGCCTCGCTGACCGCGTCGAACCCCTGCTCGATCCCGGCGAGGATCCACGGCTCGGAGAGGACCGCGGCGTGCGTCCCGCCGTGATCCTCCGGCCGGCGGTCGTCCACCGGCACGGCCATTCGGTAGATCTCGGCCGCGGCGAGGTGGGAGCGGTAGTCGAGCGCGCTCGAGGCGGCGACCCCCCAGGGCAGGAGCGCCCGCGCGGCGTACTGCTCGTACCCCAGCCGCCCCTCCTGATGGCGCTCCAGCTCGCCGGTGGGCCGGCGCGTGGCGCCCCGGAGCACGTCACCGTCGCTCAGCGCCTGCAGGTCCCAGCTCGCGGTCGCCCGCTCGATCTGAGGCGCGAGCTCAGGGTAGCGGCGCATCACCAGGCCGAGCGCGGAGAGGACGCGGCCCAGATCGAGCGCGGACCAGCCGATCCCCTCGGGGGCGGGCCGGTTGCCGTAATCCACCATCGCGAGGGTCCGCGTGTCGTAGGCCTTGTTCGGCAGCCTCCCGTCGCAGAGCGGCAGCGAGGCGAGCGCGGAGACCACCCGGGCGGCGCGGCGCCGCGCCCCGTCGCGCGAGACCAGGTCGAGATCCTCCGCGGCGAGCAGTGCCATGAGCTGCGAGCCCACCTCCCACATGGTGGTGGAGGGATACCCGGCCACCGAGCGCGCCAGCCCGGTGGCCTCATCGGTGTTGCGCTCCAGGTAGGCGAAGGCGGCCCGCGCCAGCGATCGCTCGCGGGCGCCGACGCGCCCCGGAGCCCGCAGCGGCAGCGACCGCGGGAGCGGCGCCACCAGCTCGCGGAGCGTCGTCGCCTCCCCGGCGCGGCCCAGCCGCGAGGTGATCCGGACCACCGCCACGGCGGCGGTCAGCCCCACCAGGAAGGCGAGGTGGGAGCGCGCCGTCAGCAGCCCGCGCAGGAAGCTCATCGCGCTCCTCCCCCCTCGCGCCGGAGCGAGACCGCCAGCGCGGCGAGGATGAAGGGCAGGAAGCACAGGCTGGTGTGCGCGGCCCAGAAGACGTTGGAGGCGAAGGCGGTCGCGTGGGGCGGGCCCGAGTCCGCGGCCAGCCGCGCGCCGCGGTAGGCGATCCCGACCACCGCCGCGGCCATGAACGCCAGGTGCGGCGCCACGAGCGAGAGCGAGCGCCGGCGCGCGCCCGATTTGGGCGTGACCTCGAAGCGCAGCGGGCGGCCGGCCAGCACGTGCCCCAGCGCCCGCAGGTTCAGCCAGCACGAGGCGAGGTGGAACTGCTCGGCGCGCCAGGTGGGCACGCCCCAGGCGCGGACGGCGAACGCGAGCCGGCTCGCCAGCAGGAAGGGGATGAGGTTTCCGAAGAAGGCGGCGTCGAAGGCGCGCACCGGCGTCACCCCGATGAAGAAGTAGGCGAGCGGCGAGAACAGCAGCGGGATGGTCCAGAGCGGCGCCAGGTAGGCGTAGATGGTGGCCCCGTACATGAGCTTCTGCCAGGGAGTCAGCCCCGGGAGCCGCAGCGGGTTGTCGCGCCAGCCGATGTCGAGCGTCCCGGCGGCGTACTTGAAGCGCTGCACCGTCCAGGCAGGGAGATCCTGGGGCGAGAGCATGCGGGTGAGCGCCCGCGGGTGGTAGACGGAGCGCCAGCGGCGCTCGGGATCGGCGTGGAGCGCGATGCTCGTGTAGATGTCCTCGGAGACGTGGAAGCGGTAGGGGGTGAGCTCCGCGTGGCGCGCTGCCTGGGCGACCAAGGCCGTCCTCAGCGCCTCGCGGAGCTCCGGGTCGCGCACCTTCGCCGTCCAGGGGCGCACCGACTCGGTGACCCGGCGCCCGAAGTCCTTGAGCGCGGCCTCCATCACCGCCTCGCGCCGGTGGATGCTCCCGGCACCGCAGCAGAAGGAGGCGTTGCACCAGTTCCGGCCCCGCTGGACGATCTCGTAGAAGGCGGCCGGATCGGCGGCGAGCGGATCGGCGCCCACCGCCACCGGCCCGATCACCGCCTCGAGCATCCGCCCGATCAGCCTCCCCGGCCGC
This sequence comes from Anaeromyxobacteraceae bacterium, assembly GCA_035656915.1. Taxonomy (GTDB): domain Bacteria; phylum Myxococcota; class Myxococcia; order Myxococcales; family Anaeromyxobacteraceae; genus Anaeromyxobacter_B. The sequence continues at coordinate 87,984 of DASRRJ010000018.1, read as the reverse complement.
CCCAGCCGCGCCGCGCGCGCCAGCCACTCCGGCAGCGGGGTGCCCGGATCGACGTCGTAGAACCACTGCGGCGTCTGCACCCAGGCGACGCTCGGGTCGCGGAAGTGGCCGAGCGTGTCGGCGAGCAGGCCGGGCAGCGGGCGGGTGTCCGCGTCGCAGATCACGACCAGGTCACCGTCGGTCTGCTCGAGGCCGTTCCGCAGGTTCCCCGCCTTGAACCCCTGGTTTCCGGAGCGCGTCAGGTAGCCGACCCCCTCCTCCCGCGCCATGCGGGCCATCGCCGGGCGCCGCCCGTCGTCGAGGACGTGGATCCGGAGCGTGAGCGGGTGGGGGTAGCCGAGCCGCTTGGCGTCCTGCACCGACAGTCGCACCAGCTCCACCGGCTCGTTGAAGGTGGCGATGAGCACGTCCACGCGGATGGGTCGGTCGATCGGGAGCGGCGTCTCGCGGATCTCGTTCGCCGTGCGGGGCGGCGGCCGGACCACCGGATCCTGGATCCTCCACACCGACAGGAAGAACAGGGTCGCGCCCAGGAAGGCCAGCGTCTCGGCGACGGCGACCGCCACGGAGAAGGCCAGGGCGTCCGGGTTCAGCGACCACCCCCAGCGCCAGACGAGGTAGTGCACCCCGAGGGCCGTCGCGAGCACCGCCAGGGCCTGGAAAGCGAAGTCGCGCGCCGGGCTGACCCGGAGCGGCTCCGCGGGGAGCCGGTCCTCGTAGCGCGAGAAGTACCACCGCTCGCGGGTCTCTGGAGCGGTCGGGATCATCGCCGCAGGGCGGCGGCCGCATCCTCGAATTGCGGAAACACCTCGTCGAGATGGGTCGCCATCAGGATGTCGCGCGTGCGAGGTGGGACGGCCGCGAGCCGCAGCTCGCCGCCGGGCGCCATCCGCTTCAGCACCGCCAGGAGCCCCGCCAGCCCGGAGGAGTCCACCTCCCGGACCTGTGCCAGGGAGACGACGACCAGCGACCTCCCGCTGGCGCGTTCCCCGACGACCCGCCGCAGCTCCGGCGCGGCCTCGGCGTCCAACGCCGCCAGCGGGGTCACCAGAAGTGCACCCCTCCTCTCCTCGAACCTCGCTTCGAGCATCGGCCCCCGTCCCCCGCCCGGACCGGTTTCCCCACGGCCCGCTTGCAAGGAGGATGGAAACCCCACCGGAGCGCCGCAACCCAGCGGGGAGCCGGGGAGGCGGAGCGTCCCCTCGATCACCAGCGCGCAAGCGGCCACGCGGGCGGCCGGCGAAGGCGGGCCAGCCACGGCGGCCAGCCGGCGATCAGCCCGTCAGCCGAGCAGGAGCGCCCCCGGCACCTCGCGCCCCATCACCCGGATCTCGTCGCGCGTGATCCCCTCGGCCAGGAGCCCCTCGACGAGCAGCGCGTAGCCGTCGGCGGGGACGGGGTTGCCCGTCTGCCCGAGGTCGGTGGAGAGGTGGAAGTGCCGCGCGCCGATGGCGCGGATCGCCGCCGCCATGTCGGCGTGGGTGACGCGCCGCCACTCGCGCATCCAGGCGAGGTGGGCGTCGGGGCCCATGAGTAGGCCGAGCGCGGCCAGCTCCAGCTTCGCGCCGAGCCCCGCCGCCTCTCGCAGCTGCTCCAGGGTGAAGCCGGGCACCTCCATCATCGCGTGGGTGACGCTGATGCGCTCGCAGCCCACCTCCCGCGCCGCACGCACCACGGCGAGCGACTCGGCCGCCGACAGGTGCCCGGTGCAGACCACCAGCGTCTGGCGGGCGCAGGCCTCGAGCACGCGCCGCGCCGCCGGGAGCACCCGCCCCTCCGCGTCGAGGACGCCAATGCCCGACGGCCCGTTGCGGAAGTGCCGCACGTGGTGGTCGGCGTCGAAGGTCGGGAACCAGACCAGCCGCCCGTACGAGCCCTGGACTCGGGCCATCCACTCCACCGCCTCGGGGTTGAGGCCGCCCGCGGCGCCGTTCAGGACCACGCCGCCGTAGACCCCGATCCCCTGCACGTGGCGGCGCGCCAGCCAGGCGCGGTCGGCGGTGACCGTGGTGTGGCCCTTGATGGCGAAGGCCTCCAGCCCGCGGTCGCGGAAGGTGCGGGCGGCGTCCTCGTCGTCGAGGGCCCGGCCGAAGACGTCGGGGGCGCTGTGGACGTGCAGGTCGATGAGCCCCTCGACCGGGCTCACCGCCGGCGGCGGCGGCGGGTACTGCCTGCCAGCGGGAGCCGCGGGCGGATCGGCGGCCGGGCTGCCGCTCGCCGGTGCGACGGCGGCGCGAGGGCCCGCGGCGGCGTGAGCGCCCAGGGCGCAGCACGGCGTGAGCTTCCAGCGTGGGATCCGGAAAGGCCTTCCGTCGTCGCTGCGCTCGAGCATAGGGCTCCAAAGAGGGGGGCTTGGAAGGTTCCATCTAACCTGCAAAGGTGACGGATGGTGTAGCGCCCGATTCGGGGCCACCCCACCCGAGCGCCCCGCGAAGACGCCGCGCAGCCCCCGCACTCGATCCCGACCGCCGCCTCAGGAGACCGCCGATGAGCGAAGTGGTGCTGGCCCCGCCCGCGGGCACGCCCTGGTACAGGGAGATCAGCCGCAAGCAGTGGTACGCCCTCGTCGCTGGCCAGATGGGCTGGGCGCTCGATGCCTTCGACGTGATGCTCTACTCGTTCTGCCTCACCACCATCATGAAGGAGTGGGGCAACTCCCCCGCCACGGCCGGCTTCATGGTCTCGGTGACGCTCTTCGCCTCCTCGTTCGGCGGGATCCTCTTCGGCGCGGTGGCCGACCGGATCGGGCGCAAGAAGGCGCTCATGATCACGGTGCTCCTCTTCTCCGTCTGCTCGGGACTCGCCGGACTGGCGCAGAACCTGACCCAGCTCGCCCTGGCCCGCACCGTGCTCGGCCTGGGCATGGGCGGCGAGTGGGCCTCCGGCGCTCTGCTGGTGTCCGAGACCTGGCCGCCGCAGCACCGCGGCAAGGCGGTGGGCATCATGCAGAGCGGCTGGGCCATCGGCTACATCCTGGCGGCGGCGGCCGGAGCGACGATCCTCCCGGCGTTCGGCTGGCGGGCCATGTTCTTCGTCGGCATCCTGCCCGCGCTCTTCACGCTCTGGATCCGAACCCGCGTGGAGGAGCCGGCCATCTGGCTCGCCGCGAAGCGCGCGCCCGCGGCGTCGGAGCAGAAGGCCGACTTCGGCTTCTTCCAGATCTTCAGGCCGCCGCTCCTGCGCTTCACCCTCCTCAGCACCCTCACCAGCGCGTTCGTGATGTTCGCCTACTGGGGGCTCTTCACCTGGATGCCGGGGTTCCTCGCCATGCCGGTCGCCAAGGGCGGCGCGGGGCTCGGCATCGCCAAGGCGCCCATCTGGATCATCCCCATGATGATCGGGGCCTTCCTCGGCTACGTGAGCTTCGGCTTCATCGCCGACCGCTTCGGCCGCCGCCCCACCTTCGCCGTCTTCCTCCTCGCCTCGGCCGGGCTGGTCTGGCTCTTCGGCAGCACGCGCGACGTCACCACGCTCATGCTGCTCGGCCCGCTGGTCGGCTTCTTCGGCTCCGGCTACTTCAGCGCCTTCGGCGCGTTCATCTCCGAGCTCTTCCCCACCCAGGCGCGCGGCTCGGCGGTGGGCTTCTGCTACAACGCCGGCCGCATGCTGAGCGCGCTCGCGCCCACGGTGGTCGGCGCGCTCTCGACGACCTACGGGCTCGGCGGCGCGCTCACCTTCCTGGCGGTGGCCTTCGCCGGCGGCGCCGCCTCGATCTACCTGCTGCCGGAGACGCGCGGGCGGGAGCTCGCCTGATCTCATGCCGATGGAAGTCGACCTGAACTGCGACATGGGGGAGAGCTTCGGCGCCTGGACGCTCGGGTGCGACGAGGCGGCCATGCCCCTCGTGACCTCGGCCAACGTGGCGTGCGGCTTCCACGCCTCCGACCCCGGCACCATGCGGCGCACGGTCCGGCTGGCGAAGCGGCACGGGGTCGCCGTGGGCGCGCACCCCTCCTTCCCGGACCTGGTGGGCTTCGGGCGGCGCGCGCTGTCGGCGTCCGCCGAGGAGATCCGCGACGACGTCACCTACCAGGTGGGCGCGCTCTGGGCCTTCTGTCGCGCCGAGGGCGTGCCGCTGCGCCACGTGAAGCCGCACGGCGCGCTCTACAACCTGGCGGCGGTGGATGCGCGCGTCGCCGACGCCGTCGCCGCGGCGGTGCGGGCGGTCGACCCCGGGCTGGTGCTCGTCTGCCTCAGCCGCTCCGAGCAGGTGGAGGCGGCCCGGCGCGCCGGCCAGCCGTTCGTGGAGGAGGCCTTCGCCGACCGCGCCTACACCCGCGCCGGCACCCTGGTGCCGCGGGGGCAGCCGGGCGCGGTGCTCGAGGACCCGTCGGAGATGGCGGAGCGGGTGGTGCGCATGGTGCGGCAAGGGACGGTGGCCGCCCTCGACGGCGGCGAGGTGGCCCTGTCGCCCGGCACCGTCTGCGTGCACGGCGACACGCCCGGCGCCGTCGAGGCGATCCGCGCCATCCGGGCGCGGCTCGCGGCCGAGGGCATCGCGGTCCGGCCCTTCCCCGCGGCCGGAGCGGCCGGGTGAGCCCGGCGCCGGCGAGGTTCCTCACCGTCGGCGAGGGCGGGCTGGCGGTGGAGCTCGGGAGCGGCATCGACGAGCAGGTGAACGCGCGCGTCCACCTGCTCGCCGCCGCGGTCCGCCGCGAGCTCGGGGACCTCGTCGAGGAGCTGGTCCCGACCTACCGCTCCCTGCTCCTGCTCTTCGATCCGCTGCGGCTCCCGCGGGCGCGGCTGGTGGCGAGCGTCGAGGCGCTCCTCGCCGGGCTCGAGCGGGCCGGCGCGGCGCCTGGAGGCGGGCGGGTGGTCCGCGTCCCGGTGGCCTACGGCGGCGAGCTCGGTCCCGACCTCGCGTTCGTCGCCCGGCACGCCGGGATCTCCGAGGAGGAGGTGATCGCGCTCCACGCCGGCGCGCTCTACCGGGTGTTCATGCTGGGGTTCACGCCCGGCTTTCCCTACCTCGGCGGCATGTCGGAGCGGATCGCCGCGCCGCGCCTCGACTCGCCGCGCGCGCGGATTCCGGCCGGCTCGGTCGGGATCGCCGGCGCCCAGACCGGCATCTACTCCGTCGAGAGCCCGGGCGGATGGCGGCTCATCGGCCGGACGCCGCTGCGCCTCTTCGACCCGGCCGCCCCCTCGCCGTTCCTCCTGGCAGCCGGAGATCGAGTGCGCTTCCGCCCGTGCTCCGAGCGCGAGTACCGGAAGCTCGCGGCCCGGGCGGAGGCCGGCGACCAGGCGCTGGAGCTCGAGCCGGACGCCGTGGGGGCGCCGCCGTGATCGCCGTGCTGAAGCCGGGCCTGCTCACCACGGTCCAGGACGCCGGGCGCCCGGGTCACCGCGCCTCCGGCCTCCCGGTGGCGGGCGCCATGGACCGGCTCGCCTTCGCGCTCGCGAACGCGCTCGCCGGCAACCCGCCCGGCGCGGCGGCGCTGGAGATGACGCTGCTCGGCGGCACCTTCCGCTTCGAGCGGCCCGGCTACGTGGGCGTCTGCGGCGCCGACATGCAGCCCCGGCTCAACGGCACGCCGGTCGCTCCCGCCTCCGGCTTCCCGGTGCTCGCGGGCGACCTGCTCGCCTTCGGCGCCGCCCGCGACGGCTGCCGGACCTACCTCTCGCCGGCCGGCGGCATCGACGTCGCGCCGCTGCTCGGGAGCCGCTCCACCTACGTCCGCGGCGCGCTCGGCGGCTTCGGCGGGCGCGCGCTCCGCGCGGGCGACCTCCTGCCGGTCGGCCCGACCCCCTGGGCGCGGCGGCGCCCTCGCGCGCTCGCCCCGGGCCTCGTCCTGCCCTGCGGCGGCGCGGTGACGCTGCGCGTGCTGCCTGGCCCGCAGGACGACCTCTTCCATTCCGAGGGGCTCGCCACCTTCTTCGGCGCCGCCTATGAGGTCGGCAACCGGAACGACCGCATGGGCTACCAGCTGGAGGGGCCGCCCATCCGCCACCTCCGCGGTCCGGACATCGTCTCCGACGCGCTCTGCCCCGGCGCGGTCCAGGTGCCCGGGAGCGGGCGGCCCATCGTGATGATGGCCGACGCGCAGACCACCGGCGGCTACGCCAAGATCGCCACCGTGATCGGCCCCGACCTCCGCCTGCTGGCCCAGGCGAGGATCGGCGACGCGGTGCGCTTCGCAGCCTGCGGCGAGGAGGAGGCGCTCGAGGCGCTCCGCGCCGAGCGGCGGTCGCTCGCGGAGGCGACGACCGCGGCTTGAGCGGCCGGTACGTTTTTGGCCGCTACCGCGCCGCCCGCAGGATCCCCACCAGATCCTCCAGCGGGCGCTCCGGGCTCGCGAGCGGCCGCGCCGCCTCGACCAGGTCGTCGTCGGACAGGTTCCAGGCGGACAGGTGCTGCGGCAGGTCGAGCCGGGCGACGAGCGCGGCCACGCCGCCGGGCGCGTCGAGCGCGCCGAGCGCCGCCGCGATCTGGTCCATCACCTCGGGGGCGCGCGGGGCGAGGTAGCGGAGCACGTGCGGCAGGAGCAGGCAGGAGGTCACCCCGTGGGCGATCCCGTGGCGCGACCCGAGCCGCTTCCCGAGCAGGTGGGAGAGGCCGCGCGCAGCCGGGCCCGGGAGGAGGTAGGTGAGCCAGGCGCCGAGCTGACCCTCGGTGCGGGCGGCCTCGTCGCCGGGGCGCTCGCGCGCCGCCGGGAGCGCGGCCGCGAGGCGTCGCAGCCCCTCGAGCGCGGCGGCGTCGGGCAGCGGGTGCTCGCCCTCGGACAAAAGCGTCTCGGCGGCGTGGTCCACGGCGCGCAGGCCGGTCGAGAGCCAGAGCGGGAGCGGCGTGCGCACCGCCAGCTCGGCGTCGTAGAGCACCGCCACCGGGAGCAGCTGCGGTGCGGAGACCCCCACCTTCTCGCGCGTCCCCACGGCGCTGAAGCCCGCGCCGGCGTTCAGCTCGGCCACCGAGAGCGTGGTGGGGATGGCGACGTGCGGCAGCGCCCCGGAGAGCGCCGCGCCGCGCGCGCGGGCCGGCGCGTCGGGCGCCCCCAGGTCGAGCCCGCTCGCGAGCGAGAAGGCCACCGCCTTGGCGGCGTCGATGGGCGAGCCGCCGCCGAGCGAGACGAGCGCGTCGGCCCGGGCGGCGCGGGCCGCCTCCACCGCCTCCACCACCGCCCGCGCCGGCGCGTGCTGCCCGATCACGGCTCGTCCGGCCAGCCGCGCCCCGATCGCCGCCTCGACCGCGGGCGCGAGGCGCGGGTCCTCGACCGCGCTCCGCGTGGTGACGAGGAGGACGCGGCTCGCCCCCACGCGCCGGAGCTCCTCTCCCAGCTGCTCGCGGACACAGCCCGGCCCCCAGTGGATCACGTCCGGGTTCGCGTAGCGGAAGGTGGGCATGGTGCCTCCGAGTCTAACGGCCGGGCGCCGCTCCGGCCGCCGGCCTACACTCCCCGGCATGGCCGGCCCCCCGCTGCCCGTCCCGGCGACGCTCGCCCGCGCAGCCGGACCCCTCGCGGTAGTCGGCGCCTTCGGCGCGCTCTTCGCCGCCCACGCCGCCGACCCGCCCGGACTGGTCTTCGACGAGAACCATTACGTCCCAGCGGCGAAGGCGCTGGCCCACCTCGCGGGCGACCTCAACTGGGAGCACCCGCCGTTCGCGAAGTGGCTGCTGGGGCTCGGCGGGCGCGTCCTCTCCGAGGGGCTCCACCTCGCCTCGGAGCCGGCCGCCTACCGGCTGGTGACCGCCGCCTTCGGGCTCTGGGCGCTCCTCTCGGTGGGGGCGCTCCTGCGGGACCTCGGCTTCCCCGGCTGGGCCGCGGAGGCGGCGGTCTGGCTCACCGCGGTCGACTTCCTCTGGTTCGTGCAGAGCCGCACCGCCATGCTCGAGCCCTTCTCGGCCGGCTTCGCGCTGGCGGGGCTGCGCCGGGTGCGGCGCGGTGGGGCCGGGTGGGGGCCGTGGCTCGGCTGGGCCGCGCTCGGCCTCGCCATGGCCTGCAAGTGGTCGGCGGCCCCGTTCTGCGTCCTGGCCGTGCTCTGGTCGGACGCGCCGCCTCGGCGTCGCCTCGCCGGCGTGGCCCTCGCCGTCCTGGCCTACGTCGTCCCGTTCCTGCCGCTGTCGCTGCTCGCGAGGGACGCCACCCCGCTCGCCGGCATCCCGGCCTACCAGCTCCGCATGCTCTCCGGCTTCGGCCGGGTGGACCTCGCCACCCACCCGTACCACTCGCGCTTCTGGGAGTGGCCCACCCTGCTGCGCCCGGCCTGGTACCACTTCGAGCGCTCCGCGGCGGGCGAGCGCTACGTCTGGGCCGGCGGGAATCCGCTGCTCTTCGCCTGCGCCCTGCCGGCCACCCTCTGGCTCGGGCTCGCCGCGCTGCGGCGGCGCGCCGCCCGCGCCGACCGGCACCTCGCCCTCCTCTACTGGGCGCCGCTCCTCTTCTGGGCGGCGCTGCCGCGGGCGCAGATCTTCTATTACTTCTACCCCGCCTCGCTCTGGCTCGGGCCGGCGGTGGTCTGGGCGCTCCTGCGCCTCCTGCCGGAGCGCGCCGCGCGGCCCGCGGCGGCGGCGCTCGCGGCCGGCTGCGCCGCCCTCTTCCTCTGGTTCTCGCCCATCTTCGACGGCCGGCTCGAGCCGCCTGGCACCTACGCGCGCTACATGTGGACGGTGCGCTGGCGCTGAGGCGGACGCTCAGGAGGCCGCCAGATCCTGCCGCAGCGCGGTCCGCTGGGCCTCGGTGAGCGCCACCTCCAGCGGGAGGCCGGGCAGGTCGCACCCGAGCGCCACCGGCGCCTCGGCGCCGAGCGCGAAGCGGAGGTACTGCACCGACGAGAGCCGGTCGTCCCCCACCTGCCGGCGGTCGAAGGTGGGACGCACGCGGCGGCCGCCGGGGAGCCTCGCGTAGAGGTGCTCGGGCAGCCCGCGCCAGGCCCGCAGCTTCTGGTCGCGCTCGCCCGGATCGGTGAGCTCGATGAGCAGCGTGCAGCCGAGCTCGCCGGGGCCGCCGAGCAGCTCGTTGTAGGTGTCCACCTCGTGCTGGATCTCGGCGTCGCGGTAGAGGCGCTCGGCCCGCACCATCTCCTGCACCTGGTAGCGCACCGTGTCGGCGTTCTCGAAGAGGAAGGTGAGCGGGCCGGCGTGGACGCGCCGCGGCCGCTTCAGCTCCAGCACCGCGGCCCGCACCACCGGGCGCAGGGCGTCGTACTCCTCCAGCCGCAGGATCTCGGCGCGCGCGATCTTCATGTCTGGCGCTCCTCCTCGAGGTCGGCGAAGCCGTTCTTGCGGGTGGCGCGCGCCAGGATCGCGAGCGGGTGCAGCGGCCGCCGGCCGGCGTGCTGCGCGAACTGGAGCGCCGCCAGCGGGCAGTCGGTGGCCCAGACCCGGGCGTCCGCTCCGCGCATGCCGTCGAAGGCCTTCTTCCCCACCCGCTGCGACGGGCCGAAGCCCTCCACGGTCATGGCGTAGGTGCCGTCGTGGCCGCAGCACTCCATCACCGTGGCGGCCACGGTGACCCCGGGGATGCGCCGGAGCAGGTCGCGCCCCTTGAACCCGACTCCCTGCGCGCGCAGGTGGCAGGGGGCGTGGTAGGCCACCTTGCCGCCCGGCGGCACGCTCTGGAAGCTCTTCACGAAGCGGGGCTCGTCGCGCAAGGTCCAGAGGAACTCGGAGGGGTCGCGCACCGCCGCGGCGAGCTCGGCGGCCCGGGCCCGGTCCGCGCCCTCGAGCAGGTGCGGCCACTCCTTGCGCATCATCATCGAGCAGGTGGGGTTCACCACCAGCACCTTTGCCCCCGCCTTCACGAACGGGAGCAGGAGATCGAGGTCCCGCCGCGCCTGGCGGCGGAGCGCCTCGAGGTCGCCGTGCTCCCAGGCCGGCATCCCGCAGCAGGCGAGCCCCTTCACCACCCGCGCGTCGACGCCGCAGGCGGCGAGCACCTCCAGCGCGTCCTTCCCGAGCTGCGGCTCGTTGTGCTGCACGAAGCAGGTCTGGAAGAGCACCGCCTCGCCGCCGGGCTCGCCCTTCACCCACCCGTTCTCCTCGGCCCAGTCGTCGAAGGGCTGGGCGGCGAAGTCGGGCAGGAGCTTGTCGCGGTGGATGCCGACCGTCTTCTCCATCAGCACGCGCAGCGGCCGCGAGCGGTTCGCCGCGTTGGCGAGGCCGAGCGAGGCGCGCGCGAGCCGCCCGGCGCCGTCCGGGTCGCCCAGCACGCGGTCCCGCAGCGTCGGCCGGCCGCGCCGCCGCAGCTTCACCGCGTCGTGGCGGTGCACGAGCTTGGGGAAGTCGAGCTGGAACTCGTGGCCGTCCCGCGGGGTGTACGGGCACTGCACCTCGCAGAGCTTGCACTGGAAGCAGGCGTCCATCACCCGGTCCACCTCGCCGTTGGTGAGCCGGCGCACGTCTCCGCCGTGCTGCTCGTCGATGAGGGAGAAGAGCGTGGGGAAGCTGTCGCAGTACTTGAAGCACATGCGGCAGCCGTGACAGATCTCGAAGGCCCGGACCGTCTCGGCCCGGAGCCCCTCGGCGCTCCAGTACTTCTCCTCCGACGGATCGTAGGAGAGCCACCCGGTAGGCCGGTACGAGATCCGCTCCACGCTCTCTCCGCTCATGTGAACCTCTCGCCGGGGCCCGGCTACGACACCGCGCCGAGCATCTTCTCGAAGCGGCCGGCGTGCGACTTCTCGGCCTTGGCGAGCGTCTCGAACCAGTCGGCGATCTCGGCGAAGCCCTCCTCGCGCGCGGTCTTCGCCATGCCCGGGTACATGTCGGTGTACTCGTGGGTCTCGCCGGCGATGGAGGCCTTGAGGTTGGTGGCGGTGTCCCCGAGCGGCAGCCCGGTGGCCGGATCGCCGACCTCCTTGATGTAGTCGAGGTGACCGTGCGCGTGGCCGGTCTCGCCCTCCGCCGTCTCGCGGAAGTTGGAGGCGACCTCCGGGTAGCCCTCCACGTCGGCCACCTTGGCGAAGTAGAGGTAGCGCCGGTTCGCCTGGGACTCGCCGGCGAAGGCGTCCTTGAGGTTCTGGTGGGTCTTCGAGCCGCTCAGCCTGGGCATCTTCGCGCTCCTTGGTTCGTGGGGGATGTTACGGTTTAGACAGCGTCTAATTCGTCTCCGCCACCCCGCGAAAGGCCCGCTTGGGTCGGAGGCCGGAATCGCCGCCGGCCGGCGCTCGCGTTGAAATCGACGTGAATCGTCCCTAGGTGAAGAGCCATGGATCACGCCCTCGCCGCCCAGCTCCTGTCGCGCCACGGCATCCAGCCGTCGGCGCAGCGGCGGGCGGTGGCGGAGTACGTCCTCGACACCGTCGCCCACCCGTCGGCCGACCGGGTCTTCGAGGTGGTCGCCGCGCGCAACCCGCGCATCTCGCGCGCGACGGTCTACAACACGCTCAACCTGCTGGTGCGGCGAGGGCTGCTGAAGCAGCTCGTCATCGCCGAGGGCAAGGTGGTCTTCGATCCCAACGTGCGGCCGCACCACCACTTCGTGGACGAGGCGAGCGGCGCCATCCACGACGTGCCCTGGGACGCGCTCGACGTGCGCAAGGTCGAGGCGCTGAAGGGCGTGGACGTGCGCGAGTACCAGGTGGTGCTGCGCGGGCGCTGGGGGCGGCGCGGCTGACCGTCAGCGGCCCTCGCCCGGCCGGAGCAGCAGCTGCTCCGCCGGCGAGAAGGCCTGGGCGCGGATGAGGGTGGTGCCGACGAGGCAGGTCACCCCCGAGGACGCGAAGATCATGGCGATGGTGACGAACTGGTAGATCGCCGCGCGCAGCGGGGGCGTGCCGGAGAGCACCATCCCGGTCATGAGCCCCGGGATCCAGACGATCCCGAGCGAGCGCAGGTTGTCGATGGCCGGGATGAGGCTGGCGCGGAAGGACGACTGCGCCCAGGGAGCCACGCTCACCTCCGGCGACGCGCCGAGCGCCAGCGCCGACTCCACCTCGCGCAGGTGCGCCACCACGTCGGAGCGGAAGCGATCGAGCGCGAGCCCGTTGGCGTTCATGGCGTTGGCGACGAGCATGCTCCCCACCGGCACCAGCACCGCCACGCCGGTGTCGATCACCCCCGCGAGCGCCATGAGCGCGATCACCGAGCCCGAGCCGGCGGCGATGGCCTGCAGCGACACCTTGAAGGCGCCGGGCACCCGCCGCGCGCGCCGCGCCGAGGTGGCCGCCGCGGCGACCATCATCCCGGCGAGGGCCAGCGCCCCGAGCCAGCCCGGCCCCTTCAGCATGAGGAGCAGCACCGATCCCACGGCGGAGATCTGCGCCAGGCCGCGCACCAGCGCGATCGCCAGCTCCTTCTCGACGTGGATGCGCCGCGCCCGGGCGAGCAGCGCCACCGCCAGCGCCGCCGCTCCGGCCACCGCCGCCTGGGCGAGCGTCAGGAGCAGCGGGTCAGGAACCAGTTCCTTCAGCACGCAGCACCTCCTCCACCGGCCCGATGCGGCGCACCCGGCCCGCCTCCATCACCAGCACCCGCCCGGCGACGCGCGCCGCCTGGGCGAGGTCGTGGGTGATGACCACGCAGGTGAGCCCACGCGCCCGCACCACCTCGGCCACCAGCGCCTCGATCTCGCGCTTGGAGACGTCGTCGAGGGCCGAGGTCGGCTCGTCCATGAGGAGCACGGAGGGCTCGTTGGCCACCGCCCGGGCGATGGCGACGCGCCGCGCCTCCCCTCCGGAGAGCCGGTCCACGCCGCGCTCGGCGAAGCCGCCGAGCCCCACCTGGCGCAGGAGCGCCGCCAGCGCCCCGTCTCCGAGCGCGGCCCCGCGCTGCCGCGGCCCGAAGCTCAGGTTCTCCGCGACCGTGCCGGGGAAGAGCGCGGGGGTCTGCATCACCATGCCCACCCGCCGCCGCAGCTCGCGAGGAGGAAGCGCGCGGGCGTCCTGGCCGTCGAGGTACACGGCGCCGGCGGTCGGCTCGTCGAGGCGGTTGAGCAGCCGCAGGAGGGAGGACTTCCCGGCGCCGCTCGGGCCGACCACCGCCAGCACATCCCCCTGGCGCACCTCGAACGACACGTCGTCCACCAGCGCCCTGCCGTCGGCGACGCGGCCGAGGTGCTCGGCGCGGAGGACGACCGGTGCGGGCGGGCTCATCGACGCCACTCTCCCGGCAGGCCCCGGGCGCTGTCAAACTCCCCGCGGGAGCGCGACCGCGCGCAGGCGCGGCCCCGGCGGGGTGGCCGGACACTTGGGGAGCGGGCCGCCTTCTACGCCGCGCCGGCCGCGCAGGGTGGCATTCTCTCGCCCCGTGGCCGAGGGACGAAAGCCGCGGAGGGACTGGCCCGCTGACGTGCCGCTCGCGGCGGCGGGGCTGGTGCTGCTGCTCTCGCTCACCACCCTCGCCGGCTGGTTCACCGGAAACGCCGCGCTCGCGCACTCGAGCGGGTCGCTGCCGCCCATGGTCCCGCTCACCTGCGCCGGCCTCGCGCTCGGCGCCGTCGGCCTCTTCTCCGCCGCCACCCGCCGCGCCCGGCGCGCGGGGAGGCTCTGCGCGATCCTGCTCCTGCTCTGCGGGGCGTTCGTGCTCGGGGAGTACGCCCTCGGAGCCGGCGCCGCGCTCGACCAGCACCTCGTGCCGCGCTTCTGGCTCGTCCGCTTCGGTCCGGGGCTGGGTCGGCCCGCTCCCCAGACCGGCGCCAGCATGGCGCTCCTCGCCGGCGCGCTGCTCTCGCTGCCCCGCTCGCAGCGGGCCGCCGTCGCCTTTGGCCACACGGTGCTGGGGCTGGCGCTGGTGGCGCTGGTGGGGCTCCTCTACGCGGTCCGGCCGCTCTACGGCCTCTCCGTGCTGCGGGGCGTGTCGCCCTGGACCGCGCTCTCCTTCGCTGCGCTCGCCCTCGGGGTGCTCTTCGCGACGCCGCACCACCGCGCGGTCCGGCTGCTGACCGACCGGGGCCCGCTCGGGATCCTCACCCGGCGGCTGCTCCTGCCCGCCCTGCTCCTGCCCCTCGGGCTCGGGGCCCTCGCCACCCTGCTCGAGCATCACCGCCTCATCTCGCCGGTCGAGTCGGCGGCGCTCCTGGTGGTGCTCTCCACCGGGCTCCTGGCGGTGCAGGTGCTCCTCGCGATGAGAGCCGTCGAGGCGTCGGAGGTGAGGCGGCGAGCCGCCGAGCGCGAGCGCTTCCTCACGCTGGCACGGGAGCGGGAGGCCCGCGCCGAGGCGCGGCTGGGCGAGGAGGCGCTGCGGAAGGAGGACCGCTTCCTCTCCATGATGTCGCACGAGCTCAAGACCCCGCTCGCCGCCCTTCACCTGCGCCTGCAGATGATGGAGCGGGATCCGAGCGGGAGCGACGGCGAGGCGCGCCGCGATCGCATCGACGCCTCGCTGCGCGCGCTCGACCGGCTGGAGGGGCTGGTGGACCAGCTCCTCGAGGCGGCGCGGCTCTCCACCGGCCGGGTGTCGCTCTCGCCGCGCGAGGTGGATCTCTGCGCGGTGGCGAGGGAGGTGGTGCGGCGGCTCCGGCTGGAGGCGGCCGCGGCCGGCTGCTCCCTCCACCTCGAAGCCGCGACCTCGCTGGTGGGTCGCTGGGATCCATCGCGGCTCGACCAGGTCGTCGCCAGCCTGGTGCGGCACGCGCTCCGCGCCGGGCGCGGGCGGCCGGTCACGGTGTCGGTGGAGCGGGCCGGACCGGCGGTGCGGCTCGCGGTCCGCGACCGCGGCGGCGGGCTCGAGCCGGCGGTGGTGGCCGCCATCTATCAGCCCTTCGACCGCGGGGTGGCGGAGCGGACCTGGGGCGGGCTCGGCCTCGGGCCCTGGATCGCGCGTCACGTGGCCGAGGCGCTGGGGGGCAGGCTCGCCGTCGAGGTGCACCCGGGCGAGGGCACCAGCTTCTCGGTGGAGCTGCCGCTCGACGAGCCCCGGCCGGTGCCGACCCCGGACGGCGGCGGCGAGACGCCGGAGGCGACCGGCGTCCGCCACTGAGCCTGCGCGAGAGGGATCCCCGCGAGCGGGCCCTCCTGGGAGCCCCCGCGCCTGCCCGAAGAGCTATGCTCTTTCACAGGAGGTCGCATGACCTTTCCCTGGAAGAAGGTGCTCTGCCCCGTCGACTTCTCCGACCCGGCGCGCGGCGCCATGAAGGCGGCGGCCGAGATCGCGAGGCAGTTCGACGGCGAGCTGCTGCTGTTCCACGCCTACCAGCTGCCTGGCTACACGCTCCCCGAAGGCTCGGTGGTGGCGAGCCCCAGGATGCTGCAGGACCTGGCGGATCAGGCCGAGACCCACCTCGAGGAGTGGAAGCGCCTGGCGGAGGGCATGGGCGCCCCGCGGGTCACGATCGAGAAGGGCATCGGGGAGCCGGCCTTCGAGATCGTCGAGCTGGCCCGCGAGCGCGGGTGCGACCTGGTGGTGGTCGGGACCCACGGCCGCACCGGCTTTGCGCACGCGCTGCTCGGCTCCACGGCGGAGCGGGTGGTCCGGCGGGCGGGCTGCCCGGTGCTCACCGTGAGGTCTTCGGGCGCGCGGTGAGCGCGGCAGGAGAGCCGATCAGCCTCGCCAGCCGGGCGTCGAGCGCCTCGCAGATCGCCTGGGGGGGCGCCCTCCCGCCGATGCCGCAGAGGTCGAACGAATCGAGCGCCTCTGCGCCGCGCGTCTCGACCAGCATCTCCCGCGGGAAGAGGCCGCAGGCGGCGAAGGCCCGCAGGATGCCATCGAGGAAGCCGAGCTGGTCGGCGGCAGTGAGCTCCACCCGCACCGCCTCGTCGGTTCGCTCGAGGCGATAGGAGCGGAGCCGCGGCACGGCGCAGGGCGGCCGCGCCGGCTGCAGGGCGGCGAAGGCGAGGTAGTCGAGGGCGGCGAGGTCGACCGCGGGGTCGAGCGGCTCGAGCTCGAAATCGGCGTCCCACAGCCGCGGCGCGGCCTGCCGGGCGTGCGCCGAGATCACCCCCACGCGACGGGCCGCGAGCGCCGCCACGAGGCGGCCCATCCAGCCGAGCGCCAGCTGGCCGGAGAGCCGCAGCAGCCGGGCGCTCCCCTCGCCTGGGGCGAGCTGCGCAGTGGCCGGCGGCGGGTTCGGCCGGTTGGCGGCGGGGATGGTCCTCCAGAGGGTGGTGTCGAGCAAGGGGCGCCTCCGTTCTCCAGAGCTCCAGAGCATCCGGCGTGCCGATCGCCGCGCGCGCCCGGAACTCCACGCCCGCGCACCCGTCGGCGGCGCGCTGCCCGCAGCCGGGCAGCGAGGTGCTCGCGCAGCAGGCACCGCCCCGGCCGGCGCCGCCCGTCTGGTACACTCGCTCGTCATGCCCTTCCGCACCGACGACCTCCGAATCAAGGCCATCCGGGAGCTGTCCCCGCCGTCGCACCTCATCCGCGAGCTCCCCTGCACCGAGCGGGCGAGCGCCGTGGTCCACTCCGCCCGCGAGGCGGTGCACCGCGTCCTGCACGGGATGGACGACCGATTGGTGGTGGTGATCGGCCCGTGCTCCATCCACGACGTCGCCGCCGCCAAGGAGTACGCGGCCAGGCTGGCGCCGGAGCGGGCGCGGCTCTCCGAGGACCTCGAGATCGTGATGCGGGTCTACTTCGAGAAGCCGCGGACCACCGTGGGCTGGAAGGGGCTCATCAACGACCCCCGGCTCGACCGGAGCTTCGACATCAACGAGGGGCTGCGGATCGCCCGCCAGCTCATCCTCGAGATCGACGAGCTGGGAGTGCCGGCCGGCTGCGAGTACCTCGACATGATCACGCCGCAGTACATCGCCGACCTGGTGTCGTGGGGCGCCATCGGGGCGCGCACCACCGAGAGCCAGGTGCACCGCGAGCTCGCCTCCGGCCTCTCTTGCCCGGTGGGGTTCAAGAACGGCACCGACGGCAACGTCCGCAACGCGGTCGACGCCATCCGGGCGGCGCAGCAGCCGCACCACTTCCTCTCGGTCACCAAGGGCGGCCACTCGGCCATCGTCTCGACCGGCGGCAACGAGGACTGCCACGTCATCCTCCGCGGCGGGAAGCTGCCCAACTACGACGCCGCCAGCGTCGAGGCGGCCTGCCAGGAGGTCGCCAAGGCCGGGCTGGCGCAGCGGCTCATGATCGACGCCAGCCATGCCAACAGCCAGAAGAAGCCGGAGAACCAGGTGCCGGTCTGCGAGGACGTGGCCCGGCAGATCGCCGGCGGCGACGCGCGCATCTTCGGGGTGATGATCGAGAGCCACCTCGTGGCCGGGCGGCAGGACCTCTCGCCCGGGAAGCCGCTCACCTACGGCCAGAGCATCACCGACGGTTGCCTGGGCTGGGAGGACAGCGTCCGGGTGCTCGACCTGCTCGCGGACGCCGTCCGGCGGCGCCGGCTGGCGGACTAGGGCTTCAGCCTTCCCAGACGTCGCCGAGCCGCTCGCACACCAGGGCCTGCAGCAGCTGCTCGTCCTGGGGGTGGATGCGGGTGATGGAGAGGCCAAGCCGCGTGCCCTCGGTCCAGGCCACCTGCCCCTGCAGGAAGATGGAGCGCTCCGCCCACTTGAGCTTCACCGAGGCCTCGTCCCCGCGGCGGAGCGGAGAGACCCGGTGGGTGCGCAGCCCGAGGCCGCCGAAGCCGAGGTCGTCGGTGAAGCCGCCGCCGTGACCGGCGAGGTGCGCCGCGACGCGTACGTGGGTCCGCGGGTGGCGCCGGCGCGTGGAGCCCGCTGCCGGCGTGGCCGCGGCCTCGCGGGCCAGCACGCGACCCACCAGGAAGTCCCGGCCGTGCGACCAGATCGCGAGCTCCTCGGCGGTGAGCTGGCGCACGCCGTCGAGGAGCAGGCGGTTCTTGACCTCGAACTGATCGCGGAGCGGAAGTAGCGGCACGGTTCTTTGTGAGGCGAAGTGTCGGCGCTGTCTAGTCGCCGGCTCGCCTCCCCAGCAGCGGTCCGGTGGGAGCTTCGGCGCGCAGGATCTCGAGCAGCTGCCGGCAGACCGCCGCGTGCAGGAGCTGCTCGTCCGCCGGGTGGACCTGCTCGACGTGGATGCCGAGCCGATCGTCCTGCAGCCAGGCCACCCGCCCGCTCAGGTAGACGGAGTGCTCGCCGACCCGGAGCCGCACCGAGGCAACCTCGGAGCGGCCCGGCCGGTGCTCGCCGGAGACACGCAGGGAGATCCCCTCGAAGCCGAGGTCGACGGTGAACACCCCGCCATGCCCGGCCAGGAAGCCGGGGAGGATCGCCTCGGCCCGGGGCGAGCGGCGGCGCGTCGAGCCGCCCTGCCGCTGCAAGGCCCGGCGCGCCAGGGCGTCTCGCCCCTCCTTCCACAGGAGCAGGTCGGCGTCGCGCAGCGCGCGCGGGTCCTCGAGCACGGCCCGGTTCCGGTCCTCGAAGGACTGGTGGCTGGGAGAGAGCGAGCCCACGGTCGCATGCTCGCAGCGGAGAGATCGATTGTCCACATCCCGGCGGCTCGCCGGGCGAGGAGGCGAGGTCGCCCGATGTAGGTGCGCCCCGCGGCCCGGCGGCTGGTTGACACTTCCCGGCTTCGGGCGCCTCATGTGCCGTGATCGCCCACCCCTCCCGCGCCGACCTCGAGGCCTTCGTCCGCGCGCGGACCGCGCCGACCAAGGTGCCGCTCTGTCCCGAGCTGGCGCTCTACACCGCCTCCGACATCACGCCGCTCTGGCACGCCACCGCAGCCGAGCTGAAGGGCTGGGACGACACGCCCTTCTGGGCCTTCCCCTGGGCGGGTGGACAGGCGCTGGCGCGCCGGATCCTCGATCGCCCGGAGCTGGTGCGCGGGCGGCGCGTCCTCGACTTCGCGGCCGGCAGCGGCCTGGTGGGTTTCGCCGCCGCCCGGGCCGGCGCGGCGCGGGTGGTGTCGGTCGACATAGACCCGTTCTGCGCGGCGGTGATCCCGCTGAACGCCGATCTGAACGGGCTCGCGGTGGAGGTCAGCGGCGAAGACCTGCTCGGCGCTCCGCTCGAGGGCTTCGACCTGGTGGTCGCCGGCGACGTGTTCTACGAACGCGACCTGGCCGAGCGCAGCCTGGCCTGGTTCCGCGGGCTGGTGCGGCAGGGCGTCGCGGTGCTGGCCGGCGACCCGGGGCGGACCTACTCGCCGCGCGAAGGCACCCGCGACGTCGCCGAGTACGAGGTGCCCTCGTCGACCGACATCGAGGCGACCGCGCTGCTGCGCACCTGGGTGCTGGAGCTGCTCCCGTGACCGGCGGGGGCTAGAGGGTGAGGCAGAGCGCCGCCTGCCAGGCGACGATCCCGGCGAAGGCCACGCAGAGCGCGCGGAGCGCCCGGATCGCGAAGCGGGCGGTGAGCGCCGCCACCAGCACGGCAACTCCGAGCTTCACGCAGAAGAAGGAGACGACCCCCAGCGAGAGGACCGCGCCCATCAGCGGGTTCGCCTCGACGGCCCCGTGGCCGACCAGCCAGGCGGTGGTGGCCGCGTCGACGGCGTTGAAGGCGACGAACAGCGAGGCCAGGGCCGCCGGCTTCATTTTTCCACCTCCCTGTAGCCAAAGCTCCCACCCGGCCACGCGATCGGCCACCCGCCTGACGGGGAGCGCTCGCGAAGGGGCGCCGCAGCGCCCTTGACCCGGCCCGAGCGGTCCTCTAGTCCTTCGCCTCCCGCCCCCGCGCGGGCCAAGACCATGTCCGATCCTCTCCAGCAACTCCTCGCCGACGGCGTCATCGAAGCGGTCGTCGCGCGCCTCAAGAGCGGCAAGGAAGCCGACATCTGGCTGGTGCAGCACGCCGGCGAGGTGGTGGCCGCCAAGGTCTACAAGGACCTCCACGCGCGAAGCTTCCACAACAACGCGGCCTACAAGGAGGGGCGGCAGGTGCGCGACAGCCGCACCCAGCGGGCCATGGTCCGCGGCAGCCGCTTCGGCCAGCGCGCCGCCGAGGAGGCCTGGAAGGCCAAGGAATCGGAGGCGCTCTACTCACTCCACGCCGCCGGGGTGCGCGTGCCGCGGCCGGTGATGTTCTACGAAGGGGTGCTGCTCATGGAGGCGGTGGTGGACGCCGACGGGCACGCCGCGCCCCGGCTCGTGGACGCCGTCCTCCCGCGCGAGCGCGCCGCCGAGCACTACGCCGACCTGCGCCAGCAGGTGGTGCGGATGCTCGCCTGCGACCTCATCCACGGCGACCTCTCGCCCTACAACGTGCTGATGGCCTGGAACGGCCCGACCATCATCGACTTCCCGCAGGTGGTGGGCGCGGCGCACAACAGCCAGGCCGAACGCTTCTTCGAGCGCGACCTCGAGACCCTCCGCCGCTTCTTCGCGCCGCTCGACCCGGCCGTGCAGGCCGCCAACGGCGACGCCCGCGAGATCTGGCGCGCCTACGTGCGCCGCGAGCTCACCCCCGACTTCGTGCCCAGCGGAAGGCCGGCGCCGGAGCCGCAGCATCGGGGCGGGCGCGGTCAGCGGCAGGAGCCGAGGGGCGAGCAACGCGAACAACGCGGTCAGCGGCAGGAGCCGAGGGGCGAGCAGCGCGAACAGCGCGGTCAGCGCCAGGAGCCGAGGGGCGAGCAGCGCGCGCGCGGCGAAAAGCACGGGCAGCGTGGCCAGCAGCGCGCCGTCACTCCCTCCCCACCGCGTGGGGAGGGCCGGGGAGGGGCCACCAAGCCGCACCCGCCGCCGCACCACACGCCGCCCCCAGCGGCCACGCCCTCCCGGCCGCCCGAACAGGTCCGGGGCGGCGCGCCCGCTTCGCAGCCCTCGCGCCGCCCGCCACCTCCAGCAGCCCCATCGCGTGGTAACGGCCGGGGAGGCGCGACCGCCCCGCGCCATCCCCCCCGCCGCGAGCCGACCGGCCCGGTCGTCACCTACGTCACGCGCCTCCCGGCCGCGCCCGCGTCCGCGCACCCTCTCGCCCCCGGCGAGCGGCGACCCAGCACGGCTCAGCCGAAGGAGCCCGGGGCGGAGGGCGCTCCGCCGTCGCACCGACGGCGCCGCCGCCGGCGCCACTAGAAGGCGACGACGGGTCGCTCCGGCAGCCGAAATCGCCGATCGCCAAGGCGCCGTGCTCGCTCTTCCGGCCGATTCCTCCCCGTGGGCAAACGCGCCCCTGCGGGTGAACGGCTGGCCGCGGAGAGCGCCGACGAACAGCCGACGCTGCTGCTGACTCGCGTCGCGAAGCCCCTCGGCGCGCTCCAGCTGCGACGCTTGCGGCCCCGATCCGCGCGCGCCGGCTCCACGCCGCTCCCCAATCGCCGGCGAGAGCCCTCCCGAGGAGCGCAGCGCAAGCGGGCCGCCGTCCGGCATCGGACCGCGTGACACGACGGCAACCCGGTCCGCCCATCCATGCCAGGATCAGAGCCGCGCACCGTCACAGGATCGGCTCCGCAGCGGGGTCGAGCGCTCTGCGCCCCCGGACCCGCCGGATGATCGGCGCCCGGCGGAGCCGCTGGAGCGAGCACCGCAGCGGTGGGCTCCCGCCGGCGCGCGGCGACGATCGCATCGGCGGGACGGCCCCACGGCCACCCCACCGGCCCGCGCTCGGGCGCCCTCGAGCCTCGCCGCGCTCCCGCTTGACGCGGGCCCCGCTCTCCCCCATCTTGCCCGCCCCCATGCCCCTCCTCGCAGGCACCGTCACCTTCGCCCGCTTCCAGGCCGAGCTGCCCAAGACGGCCTCCACCGACACCCGCCGCTGGCTCTCCCGCGCCCTCAAGCAGGGCGCGTTCCAGCCGCTCGATCCGGCCGCAGGTGCCGAGGACCGCTCCGCCGGCTTCGTCGAGCTGGAGGACCACGACTCGACCACCTTCGCCGCCGGCGCCGGCCTCGAGGGCGAGTACGCGCTCTTCGGCTGGCGCGTGGACCAGATCAAGATCCCCGCCCCCCAGCTCAAGGCGGAGCTCGGGCGCTGGCTCGCGAAGTTCGAGCAGGAGCACGGGCGCAAGGCGACCCGGGGGGAGAAGGCCCACGCCAAGGACGCCATCCGCGGCATGCTGCGCCAGCGCACGCCGCCGACGAGCAAGGTGCACGACGTGAGCCTGAGCTGGAAGACCGGCGCGGTGCAGGTGTGGGCCGCCTCGCGCGGCGTGGTGGACGAGATCTCCGAGGCGATCGAGTCGGCCTTCGAGGCCTCGCTCTCCCCGCGGAACCTGGCCGGGCTCGCCGGCGCGGCCGGCCTCGAAGGGAAGTCGCTCGCGCCCACCGGCGCGCTGCTCGGCGTGGAGCTCTCGGGAGCGGAGGTGGACCGTGGCGAGGCGTGAGGCGAGGGAGGAGGCCGCCTTCCTGCGCGGCGACGTCGGCGTGGACGGCCAGGCCACCGACCGCGAGGAGCGGGACGAGGCCGAGGTGGAGCGCGGCAAGGCGCGCGAGCAGCTCATTCGCAACCGCGCCTGGCTCGGTCGCGAGTTCCTCACCTGGCTGCTCTGGCGCTCCGAGGCCGGCGAGCCGCTGGTCGAGCTCGAGGGGACCGGCGTGACGGTGCTCTTCATCTCGAAGCTCCTCCTGCGCGGCGTGCAGGGCGACGTGGTCGAGGTCGCCGCCCGCGGCGCGCAGGCCCCCTACTCGGCCCAGGTGAAGCACGCGCTCGACGAGGGGCTGCTGGTGCACCAGGCCCGGCTGCGCTTCTCGCACGGCGAGCGGGCGTACGAGGCGACGCTCGACGCCGAGTTCCTCGACGTGCGGAGCGCGAAGCTCCCCGAGCTCCTCACCGAGGAGGAGGACGACCGCCTGCAGGAGCGGCTCCACCTCGTCGAGCAGCTCTCCGCCGTCGTGGACGCGCTCGCGGGGGACTTCCTCGAGGTGCGCGCTGGACGCGGCTGGGCGAAGAAGACCGTCCCCGCGCTCAAGGCCTGGATGCGGGGATAGGCGCGCCGCCCCCGACAGGGAAGCGCCGCGCGGCCGGCCGCGGTTAGGCAACGCGGATGCCCCTCGACCACTACGTCACCCTGGGCCGCTCCGGCCTGCGCGTCTCCCCGCTCTGCCTCGGCGCCATGACCTTCGGCGAGGACTGGGGCTGGGGCTCGAGCGTGGCCGACTCCGAGGCCATCCTCGACCGCTTCCTGGAGCGCGGCGGCAACTTCATCGACACCGCCAACGCCTACACCAAGGGCCACTCCGAGAAGATCATCGGCGACCACCTCGGGCGGTACCCCGAGAAGCGCGACCGGGTGGTGCTCGCCACCAAGTTCTTCTCCAACCTCTACCCCGGCGATCCCAACGGCGGCGGCGCCAGCCGGAAGTCGCTCGTCGCCGCCTGCGAGCAGTCCCTGCGCCGGCTGCAGACCGGCTACGTCGACCTCTACTGGATGCACTCGTGGGACGCCACCACGCCCATCGACGAGACGATGCGCGCGCTCGACGACCTGGTGTGCGCGGGCAAGGTCCGCTACGTCGGCTTCTCCGACACGCCCGCCTGGAAGTGCGCCGAGGCGCAGCTGCTGGCGCGCTTTCACGGCTGGTCCCCGCTGGTCGCCATCCAGGTCGAGTACTCGCTGCTGGAGCGCACCGTCGAGGGCGAGCTGGTGCCGATGGCGCGCGAGCTCGGGATGGGGGTCACCCCCTGGTCGCCGCTCAAGAGCGGCGCGCTCTCCGGCAAGTACCGGCGCGAGGAGCACGGGCGGCAGCAGGCCGGCCGGGGCGACTGGGCCACCCGCAACCTCGGCGAGAAGACCTACGACCTGCTCGACGCGCTCGGGGAGATCGCCGCCGAGCTCGGCACCACCGTGTCGCGCGTGGCCATCGCCTGGGTACAGGGCCGCCCGGGGGTCACCTCCACCATCATCGGCGCCCGCACCCTGGCCCAGCTCGACGACAACCTCGGCGCCGCCGACGTCCGGCTCACCCCCGGACAGGTGGCCCGCCTCGACGCCCTCACCGCCCCCCGGCTCGACTTCCCGGCCGACTTCATCGCCAACGGCGCCCCCTTCTTCCACGGAGGGACGACGATAAACGGCCGTTCCGCGCCTCCCTGGCCGCTAGCCCCAAAAGGGGCTGACGAGCGCTGGTGACCGCTCCCGCTCGGAGTGAAATCGCGGGTCTCTAACCGGACCTTTCCCGTCCAGTTTACGCCCATTTGACCACAGCCGGCGTGTTCGCGTACGAAGGTTCACCCCGAGCGGGAATTGGACCGTTTCGGGGCTACTGCGAGGACCCTAGAACAATGACCAGGATCGTCCGCCGCCAAGCCTTCTCCGACACCACCTTCCTCTGGGAAGTCGACGCCCCCGACGTCGCCCGCGCCGCCCAGCCCGGGCACTTCGTGATGCTGCGTCTGCACGACGGCTCCGAGCGCATCCCGCTCACCGTCGCCGACTTCGACCGGGAGAAGGGCACCATCACCATGGTGATCCAGGCGCTCGGCAAGACGACCCGCGAGATGATGACCAACTACGCGGAAGGCGACGAGTTCGCCGACTTCGTGGGTCCGCTCGGGCTGCCCCAGCACGTCGGCAAGCTCGGCCACGTGGTGCTCGTCGGCGGCGGCCTCGGCGTCGCCCCGGTCTACCCGCAGCTGCGCGCCTTCAAGGAGGCCGGCTGCCGCACCACCGGCGTCATCGGGTTCCGCAACAAGGACCTGGTGTTCTGGGAGGACAAGTTCAAGAAGCACTGCGACGACCTGGTGGTCTGCACCGACGACGGCAGCTACGGCAAGCCCGGCTTCGTCACCCAGGCGCTCAAGGAGATCTGCGAGAAGGACAAGCCCGACCTGGTCGTCGCCATCGGCCCGCTGCCGATGATGAACGCCTGCGTCGAGACCACCCGCCCCTTCGGCGTGAAGACCATGGTGAGCCTCAACGCCATCATGGTGGACGGCACCGGCATGTGCGGCTCCTGCCGCGTCACCGTGGACGGCAAGGTCAAGTTCGCCTGCGTCGAGGGCCCTGACTTCGACGGCCACAAGGTGGACTTCAAGGAGCTCATCGCCCGCCAGCGCCGCTTCAAGGAGCAGGAGGCGGCCGCCAACCAGGACTACGCGCACGTCTGCAACCTCGAGAAGCAGCTCTTCGAGGACGAGAAGCGCAACTACAAGAAGCTGAAGGAGCTCGCGCCCAAGCAGGCGCACATGCCGGAGCGCGACGCCTACGAGCGCGCCCGCAACTTCAAGGAGGTGAACCTGGGCTACTCGCTCCAGGACGCCCTCGGCGAGGCGGAGCGCTGCATCCAGTGCGCGAAGCCCACCTGCGTGGCCGGCTGCCCGGTGTCGATCGACATCCCGCGCTTCATCCGCCACCTGCTGGTGCGCGACATCGACGGCGCCGCCGCGGTGATCCGCGAGTCGAACGCCTTCCCGTCGGTCTGCGGCCGCGTCTGCCCGCAGGAGACGCAGTGCGAGTCGCAGTGCATCATCAACAAGAAGATGGAGTCGGTGGGCATCGGCCGCCTGGAGCGGTTCGTGGGCGACAACGCCGCCATGCCCAAGGCTTCCCCGCCGGTGTTCCGGGCGCAGGACCGGCTCGGCAGGGTCGCCATCTGCGGCTCCGGCCCGGCCGGCCTGGCCGCCGCCGCCGATCTCGTGAAGTTCGGCTGTGACGTCACGGTCTACGAGGCGCTCCACGTGGTGGGCGGCGTGCTCCAGTACGGCATCCCGTCCTTCCGCCTCCCGCGCGACATCATCGCCCGCGAGGTGAAGCAGCTGCGCGACTCGGGCGTGAAGATCGAGACCAACAAGGTCATCGGCAAGACCTTCACCGTCCCGCAGCTCCTCGAGGAGAAGGGCTACGACGCGGTGTTCCTCGGCGTCGGCGCCGGAGCCCCGGCCTTCCTCGGCATCCCCGGCGAGAACGCGGGCCAGGTCTACAGCGCCAACGAGTTCCTCACCCGCGTGAACCTCATGGGCGGGGACAAGTTCCCCTACCTCGACACCCCCATCCGCCTCGGCAAGAGCGTGGTGGTGATCGGCGCCGGCAACACCGCCATGGACTGCCTGCGCGTGGCGAAGCGGCTCGGCGCCCCGACGGTGCGCTGCGTCTACCGCCGCTCCGAGGCCGAGGCCCCGGCCCGCATCGAGGAGATCCGGCACGCCAAGGAGGAGGGGATCGAGTTCTTCTTCCTCCACGGCCCCATCGCCATCCTGGCCGACGACGACGGCAACGTCACCGGCATGAAGGTGGAGCGCATGGTGCTCGGCGAGCCCGACGAGAAGGGGCGCCGCAAGCCGGTCGGCACGGGCGAGTTCCACACGCTCGAGTGCGACACGGTCATCTCGGCCCTCGGCACCAAGGCGAACCCCATCGTCACCGAGTCCACCCCCGGCCTCGCGCTCAACAAGTGGGGCAACATCGCCGCCGACGACGGCAAGCCGCAGTCCACCCAGGCCACCAGCCTGCCCGGCGTCTTCGCCGGCGGCGACATCGTGACCGGCGGCGCCACCGTGATCCTGGCCATGGGCGCCGGCCGCCGCGCCGCGCGCTCCATCGCCGCCTGGCTCAAGGAGGGCAAGAAGAGCTGGCCGGTCACCGCCGAGGAGGCGGCGGCCTTCCAGCCGCCCGTCCAGGTGAAGCCCGCGCCGGCCGGCGCGACCGCGCTCGCCGGAGCGCTGGAGGAGCCCGTGCGCACCTGTCCGAAGTGCCACCGCCCCCTCGAGGGCGACGAGGAGTACATCTGCTGCGCCACCGCGCAGGTGTCCTGGCGCTGTGAGAAGTGCGCCAAGGTGAGCGAGGGCTTCGCCTTCCCGTACGGCCTCTGCCCGATCTGCGGCGAGGGCAAGCTCGCGCCGCTCGACGACCGCAAGGTCGAGGGCGCCGCCCTCGACGCCGTGCGGGTGGCCTTCGAGATCGAGCTCGGCGGCATGGCCTTCTACACGAAGGCGGCCAAGGAGGCGTCCGACCCGGTGCTGCGCGAGCTGTTCGGCAAGTTCGCGGGGATGGAGACCGAGCACATGGCGACGCTGCAGCGGCGCTACCACGTGGAGGTCCCGCCCCCCTCGGCGGGCTTCCGCATCGGCACCGCGGCCATCTTCGCCGGCCTCGACCACCGCCCGGAGGACCCGGCGAGCCTGTTCCAGATCGCCATCCTCTTCGAGCAGCGCGCGGTGAAGTTCTTCACCGAGAACGTCGAGAAGGCTCCGGCCGGCTCGGCCGCCCGCGAGCTCTACAAGGAGCTCGCAGCGGAGGAGCAGGAGCACGTCGCCCTGCTCACCACCGAGCTCGAGCGCTGGAAGCAGGGGAAGCCGGGCCTCCTCTAGAGCCCCCACATGGCCTGCCGGGGCGCTGGTGCCCCGGTTAGGCTACGCGGTGCTTCCGACGGAGGCCCGCGTGCCCGAAGGGCTGTCATCCATCCTGGACGAGCTGGCGCGCCTCCCCGAGGGAGCGCGCGGCTCGGCCTGGGACGAGGTGCTCCGGCCCGGGGCGATCGTCGGCCGGTTCGAGCTCCTCTCGGAGCTCGGCCGTGGCGGCTTCGGCCAGGTCTGGGAGGCGCGCGACACCGAGCTCGGCCGCGGGGTCGCCTTCAAGGCGGTGCGCGCGAGCACCGACCGCGGCACGGTCGACGAGCAGCTCCTGCGCGAGGCCGAGGCGGCGGCGCGCCTCTCCCACCCCAACATCGTCACCCTCTACGACGTCGGGCGCTGCGAGGCCGGGCCCTACCTGGTGCTCGAGCTCCTGCGCGGTCAGACGCTCTCCGCGCGCCTCGGGCAGGGGGAGCTCGGGATCGCCGAGGCGCTGCGGATCGCCCACGCGGTCGCGGAGGGGCTCGCCTGCGCCCACCGGCAGGGCGTGGTCCACCGCGACCTCACGCCGGGCAACGTCTTCCTCTGCCCCGACGGGCAGGTGAAGGTGCTCGACTTCGGCCTCGCCCACGCCTTCGGCCGGCGACGGGTGGACGGCGGCACCCCGGCCTACATGGCCCCGGAGCAGTGGCGCGGGGCACCGGAGGACGAGCGCACCGACGTCTTCGCGCTGGGGGTCATGCTCTACCGGCTGCTCTCGGGGCGGCTCCCCTTCCCCGAGGGCGATCGCGGCAAGGCGGCCAGCAGGGTGCGGGCGCCGCCGGCGCTCGAGGTGCCCGGCGTCCCCGCGGTGGGCACCCTCATCGCCCGCATGCTCTCGAAGGACCCGGTGCACCGCCCCCGCGACGCCGGCGACGTGGCGGCGGCGCTGGCCGCCTTCCGCGGCGAGCTCGAGCGCACCCCGCCCGCCCCCGGCGGCCCGGTGCGAGCCCACCGGAGGCTCGCCCGGTGGTGGCCCGTGGCCCTGGCGCTCCTGCTCGTCGCCGGCCTCGCGCTGGGGCTGGCCTATCGCCGCGGCGTCGCCCCCCCTCGGGAGCTGGCGGCGGTGCCGTCCGAGCGGATCACCGTGGCGGTCGCCGACTTCGTGAACCAGACCGGCGACCCGGAGCTGTCGGGCCTCTCCGGCATGCTCATCACCTCCCTCGAGCAGTCGCGCCGCCTCGCGGTGCTCACCCGCGTGCGCATGCTCGACCTCCTCCGCCAGCTCGGGAAGGAGAGCGCGGGCGGGGTGGACGAGCCGCTCGGCCGGGAGGTGGCCCGCAGCGCCGGGGCGCGGGCCCTGGTGCTCGCCACCATCCACCGCTTCGACCAGCTCTACGCCATCGAGCTCAAGGCGCTCGACCCCGACACGAGCGAGTACCTCTTCACGCTCAAGGAGGAGGGGCGCGGCAAGGCGAGCGTCCCCGGCATGATCGACCGGCTCTCGGAGCGGACCCGCACGCTCTTGCGCGAGACGCCGGCCGAGGTGAAGGCCTCGCGGGTGCAGGTGGCCGCCGCCACCACCGGCAGCTTCGAGGCCTACTCTGCCTACTTCCACGGCGAGCAGGCCATGGACGCCACCCGGTACGAGGAGGCGCTCGCCGGGTTCCGGCGCGCCATCGCGGCCGACCCCTCCTTCAGCCTCGCCCATTACCAGATCGCCTACCTGGGGGAGTTCACCGGGCTCGACGCCGCCACCCGCAAGGCGGAGATCGAGGAGGCGCTGCGTGACGCGCAGCGGGCGCCGGAGAAGGAGCGGCTCCTCATCCGCGCCTGGAAGGCGCACATGGACGGGCGCAACGAGGAGGCGCACGGGCTCTACGCACAGGCCGTCGCCGCCTACCCGCAGGACAAGGACGCCCTCTACATGGCGGCCGACCTCTATTTCCACGAGGGCCGGACCGAGGAGGCGCTGCCGCTCTTCGAGCGGGCCCTGGCGCTCGACCCCACCTGGGAACCGGCGCTGCTCCACCTGATGGACAGCCTCTTCTCGATGGGCCGCGGCGCCGAGCTGGAGGCGCGCAGCCGGCGCTGGGTGGAGCAGGCGCCCGCGAGCGCCGCCGCCTGGCGCGCCCGCGCGCAGGGGGCCGAGGCCGCGGGTCGGATGGAGGACGCCGTCGCCGACGACCGCCGCGCGCTGGAGCTCGACGGCGGCCATCACTCCCGCGCCGCGCTGGCGGACGCGCTGGCCCTCGCCGAGCGCTACCCCGAGGCCGAGGCCCTGGTCCGCCCGTCGGCGGAGCGCGGCCAGGGGCTGGAGCGGATCAAGGGGCTCTATCTGCTCGCGAACCAGCTCTCCTACCAGGGGCGGCTGCGCGAGGCGCAGCGCGCCCTCGACGGCCTGCCGCGGGAGCTGCCCATGACCCCCGAGCATTCCGCGCAGCGCCTGGCCTTTCTGCTCGGCGACCGCTCGCAGGACGCGGCTCGCGCCGAGGCGCTCCGGCTCTGGAAGGCGCCGAAGCCGCACTGGGGCGGCCTGCCGCTGGCGCTCGAGCTCAGCGGCGCCGCCGAGGAGGCGAAGGCCGCGGCGGCGGAGCTCCCGCCCGGCGAGGGCCGGCAGCTCTTCGACGCGGCGGCGGCGTGGCGGCGCGGCGAGCGGGCCGCGGCGCTGGGCTCGGTGCGGGCCCTCGCGGAGCGCCCCAGCCTCGACGTGCGCGGGCCGGCGCTCTGGCTCCTGGGCGAGTGGGCCCTCGCGAGCGGACGGGACGCGGAGGCGGCCGCCGCGCTCGAGCGGTTCCGGCGGGTGCCGGGCGGCGTGGCGCGCAGCTGGATGTACCCCCGGAGCTTCTACCTGGAGGCGCTGGCCCGGGAGCGCCTGGGAGAGCGCCACGGGGCCCGGGAGGCGGCGGACCACCTCCTCCGCCTCTGGGCGCGCGCCGATGCCGACGCCCCCTACCTGGCCGAGGTGAAGGCGCTGCGGCGGCGGCTCGGTCCGCAGGAGCCGGCGCGGTGAGCGACGCCGGGCCGGGCGAGCTGGAGACGCTGGAGGCGCGGGTGCGAGCGCTCCTCGGCGCCGGGGACGGGGAGGGCGCGGCCACCGCGGCCATCCGCGCGCTCGGTCCCCAGATCCTGCGCTATCTGCGCGCGGTGCTGCGCGAGGAGGCCGACGCGCGCGACGCCTTCTCGCAGTTCGCCGAGAACCTGTGGAAGGGGCTGCCCCGCTTCCGCGGCGAGGCCGGGCTTCGCACCTGGGCCTACCGCATCGCCTGGGACGCCGCGCTCAACCTGCGCGACGAGGCCTGGCGCCGACGGGCGCGCCCCTTCGCCACCGGCGAGGCCTCGGCCCTCGCCGAGGAGGTCCGCACCGGCACGGCGATCCGCGTGGAGCGGCAGCGCGACGCCCTCGCCAGCCTGCGCGCCAGCCTCTCCGCCGAGGACCAGTCGCTCCTCACGCTGCGGCTCGACCAGCAGCTCTCCTGGGCCGAGATCGCCGGCGTCGTCGCCGCCGAGGGGAGCGCGCCGACCCCCGACGCGGTCTCCAAGCGCTTCGAGCGGCTGAAGGAACGGCTGGCAAGACTGGCGAGGGAGCAGGGGCTGCTCGACTGACCCGACCGTGACCGGATCCCATCCGTCGGATCCGCGCCGCCCTCCTGTCCAGACGTCAGGAGGAACTCCGACATGACCACCACCCCCGCCCCCGCGGTGCACTTCCCCACTCCGTCCCGCCTCGCCGGCCTGCGCGGCCTCGCCGTCCTCGCCTTCTGCGCCGCCCTCGGCGCCGGCTTCGTGGCGGAGACCTCGCGGCGGCCACCACCGGTCCAGGCCGGCCCGGTCGAGTTCGCGTCGGCCGACTGCGCGGGCCAGCTGGTCCAGGCGCGGCCGGCGGGGCACCGGCCGGCGCGGTTCATCCGCTAGCCGTTCGCCGCTCCGCCCGAGGCGCCGAGCGGCTCCCGGCTCGGCGCGGAACAACCCCGCGGAGCGGCGGGTTGATCTCGCGAGCCGCTCCCTCTCTCAGTCGACCGGCTTCACGTCGTCCACGAAGTACTCGGTCTCGGCGAAGCAGGTGGTCGGCACGCCGCGGTGCTGCGAGTACTGGAGCTTGACCCGCCGCCCGAGCAGCCGGTTGATCTCATTCGCGGTCGCATCCTTGCGGACGCTGAAGTAGAACTTCTCCGGGATGGCACCGGGCAGGGTGACCATGGCCAGCTCGCCCTCCCAGGTCTTGCAGATCCAGCCCTTCTTCGAGAATTTCTGCACGTAGCCGACCCGATCGCCGCTGGAGTAGCTGAAGCTCAGCGTGCCCCAGGTGTACAGGGCCAGGCCGGCGACGGCGACGACGAGCAGCACAGCCAGGAACCAGAGCGCCTTGCCGAATCGAGTGGTCTTCACGTCCCGAAGCAAAGCACGAACCAGCCGCCGGCGTCGAAGTTTCCGCCCCAGCGGCGTGACGGCGCGCGCGAACCGTGCTCTATTCGGCGCGCCGCTCCCCTGAACCAGATGCCTTTCCGCTTCCACCCAGGCCCCCGCGACGTGGGGACCCGCGCGCGGCGCGGCGCCTTCACCACCCCCCACGGGCGGGTGGAGACCCCGGCCTTCATGCCGGTCGGGACCCGCGCCACCGTCACCGGCCTCACGCCCGAGGACCTGCGCGGCCTCGGCGCCGAGATCGTCCTCGGCAACACCTACCACCTGCTGCTGCGGCCCGGTCCAGAGGCGATGCGCCACTTCGGTGGCCTGCACCGCTTCATGGGCTGGGACCGGCCCATCCTCACCGACTCGGGCGGCTTCCAGATCTTCTCGCTCGCGAAGGACCGGACCATCACCGAGGAGGGGGCGCGCTTCAAGAGCTACGTCGACTGCCGCTACCACCACCTCTCCCCGGAGCGGTCGATCGAGGTGCAGACCGCGCTCGGCTCCGACGTGATGATGGTGCTCGACATCTGCCTCCCCTCCACCGCCGAGCCGAGCGCCATCCGCGAGGCGATGGAGCGCACCCACCGCTGGGCGCTGCGCAGCCTCGCCGCGCGGCAGGACCCGGAGCAGGCCCTCTTCGCCATCGTCCAGGGCGGCCTCTCGCCCGAGCTCCGGACCGAGTCGGCGCGCTTCCTCACCCAGCACCCCTTCGATGGCTTCGCCATCGGGGGGCTCGCCGTCGGCGACACCCGCGCCCAACGTTCGGAGGTGGTGGCCCGCGCGGCGGAGCTGCTCCCGGAGGACCGGCCGCGCTACCTGATGGGCGTGGGCACCCCGCCCGACATCCTGGAGATGGTCGCGCACGGCGTGGACATGTTCGACTGCGTCATCCCCACCGTCATGGCGTGGCAGGGCACCGCCTTCACCTCCACCGGCCGGGTGCGGCTCACCCGCGGCGATCACCGGCTCTCGCAGGAGCCGCTCGACCCCGTCTGCGCCTGTCCCACCTGCCGCGCCCACCCGCGCGGCTACCTGCACCACCTCATGAAGTGCAAGGAGCCGCTCGGGCCGCGGCTGCTCGCCGTCCACAACCTGCACCACTACCTCGAGCTGATGCGCGGCATCCGCGCCGCCATCGAGGAGGGGCGCTACGAGCGCTTCGCCCGGGAGACGCTCGCGGCCATCGACCGGCACGAGCACGACCCCGAGGGGCGCCAGCCGGGAGTCCCGGTGCCGCCGCCGCCGGACCGCTTCGAGATCGTGCAGACGAGCGAGGGCGCGGCCGCGGTTCGCGACCGGGTGGTGGGCGAGGTGATGCACCCGGTCATCGGCCCCACCGCCGAGTCGGAGCAGCTCTACGTGGCCCAGTCGCGCCTCGCGGCCCGCCTCACGGAGCGCGGCGCTCCCCTGGTGCTCTTCGACGTGGGGCTCGGGGCCGCCTCGAACGCCCTCGCCGCCTTGCGCGCCGCCCGCGCGGCGCCGCCCGGCGCGCGCCGGCTGGAGCTGGTGAGCTTCGAGCGCGACCTTGGCGCGCTCTCGCTCGCGACCTCCGACGAGGGCGCCGCCCGGCTCGGCCTCTCCGGCGAGGACCTCGCCGCGGCCCGGGCGATCCTCGCCACCGGACGCCACCAGGAGGCGGCCGCCGGCTGGAGGCTGGTAGAGGGCGACGCCCTCGAGGCGCTGGCGCGCGAGCCGGCGCGGGCCGATCTCGTCTTCTGGGATCCCTTCTCTCCCAAGCAGAACCCGGCGCTCTGGACAGCCGCCGCGTTCCGCGCGGTCCGCCTGCGCTGCGCGCCCGGCGCGACCCTCTTCACCTACAGCACCGCCACCGCGGTGCGGAGCGCGCTCCTCCTGGCCGGGTTCTTCGTGGGCGCGGGCGACGCCTCGGGGCCCAAGGCCGAGACCACCGCCGCGGCGACGTCGCGCGACGATCTGGTGCGGCCGCTCGACGCGCGCTGGCTGGCCCGGCTCGCCCGCTCCTCCTCCCCGTTCCCGGCGGACGCCTCCGCCGACGCGCTGGAGCTCATCCGCGCGCACCCGCAGTTCACCGCGCCCACGGCCCTCGCCGCGGGCGCGGAGTAGCCTCGCAAGGAGACGCATCTTGGACGACCTGCACTTCATCTCCCCTTCTTCCGGCTCGCGCGGCGGCGGCGGTGGCGGCTCGCGCCGCGGCCGCCGGCGTAACCGCGGACCGCGCGCGCCCGCGCCCGTGTCCGAGCCGCTCACCGGCACGCCCGAGATCCCTCCCTCCCCGGCCGTCTTCACCTCCGACGCCGCCCGCGCCAGCTGGCCCTGGCTGCCGCGCCGGGTCATCGCCGGCAGCGTCTGGCGCGGCCCTGGCCACGAGCGGGTCCGCGTGGACGAGCGCGGCGAAGCCTCCCCCTGGCCGAAGCGGCCGCAGTAGCGCAGCGGCTTCGCCGGGGCGCGGCGC
Organism: Anaeromyxobacteraceae bacterium; assembly: GCA_035656915.1. Lineage (GTDB taxonomy): Bacteria > Myxococcota > Myxococcia > Myxococcales > Anaeromyxobacteraceae > Anaeromyxobacter_B. The sequence goes on along the minus strand of DASRRJ010000018.1, from coordinate 54,209 downwards.
GGTCCTCATGGCCGCCCCTCCCCGCGCGGCGGGGAGGGAGAGCGGCGCCGCGGCCCGTCGGCGCGGCGGGGAGGGAGAGCAGCGCTGCGCCTCCGCGAGGTGGTGCCGCGCGGCCCGCCTCTTCCCCCTCTCCCTGGAAGGGGGAGGGCCAGGGAGGGGGTGACCCGCCGCCCCGGAGCGGCTATGTCACTGCGCGATGAGAACCCTCCCGCTCGCGCTCTCCCTCGCGGCCGCGCTCGTCGCCGGCTGCGCCTCGCAGCAGCACTGCAAGCCGCTCCCCGGCGCCCCCGCGCTCGCGCTCGACTGGAAGAGCGAGCGGCACCGCGACCACCCGCTGGTGGGCAGGATCTGGGACGTGAAGCAGGCGCGCTTCGTCGACCAGGCCGCTCTCGACGCGGCCGTGGCTGGCGCCGACTTCGCGCTGCTCGGCGAGACCCATGACAACCCGGACCACCACCTGCTGCAGGCCAGGCTGGTGCGCGCCGCCGCCGCCTCCGGCCGCCACCCGGCGATCGCCTTCGAGATGCTCGACACCGGCAAGCAGGCGGCCCTCGACGCCGCGGCCCGGAAGAAGCCGGCCAGCGCCGACGCCGTCGGGGCCGCGGTGCAGTGGGACAAGAGCGGCTGGCCCGCCTTCGCCCTCTACCGGCCCATCTTCGCCGCCGCGGTGGAGGAGGACCTGCCGCTCATCGCCGCCAACCTGGTCCGCAAGGAGGTGCAGGAGGTGGTGACGAAGGGGCCCGCCGCGCTCTCGCCCGACCTGCGCCGCGCCGTCGAGGCGCCCATGGAGCCGGAGGCGCTCCGGGAGATGCGCGAGGAGATGGCCGAGTCGCACTGCGGCAAGCTCCCCGAGCCGCTCCTCGACCCGATGGTGCTGGGACAGCGCGCCCGCGACGCCCAGCTGGCCGAGAGCCTGTCGACCGCCGGCGCGAGCCGCCCGGTGATCCTCATCGCCGGGACCGGCCACGTCCGGACCGACCGCGGGGTCCCGTGGTACCTGCCGCCGGCGGCCCGGGCGCGGAAGCTGGTGTCGGTGGCCCTGGTGGAGGTCCTCAAGGACGGCTGCACCCCCGAGGCCTACGCCAAGGACTACACCGCCGCCGCCCTCCCCTTCGACTACGTGGTCTTCACCCCGGGCGCCGAGCGCGAGGACCCGTGCAAGGGGATGAAGGTCCGCCCGCGCTGACGGCGCCACTTCACGGATGGGCGGCCGCCCGGAGTCGTGCGACAATGCGCCCCTCGCGGGAGGATCCCGCCAGAGGAGGTAGCACCTTGGATCGGAACACCGTGCTCGGCTTCGCTGTCGGCGTCGTCGTCGCCCTGCTCGTCGGCTACATCGTGGTCTCGAAGATCAACGAGCCCTCGTCCGCGCCCATCGCCCCCACCACGGGCCTCCAGGGCGCGCCCCAGCCGCCGGCCGCCGCGATGGAGCAGCAGATCGCCGCCTCCCAGGCGCTCGTGGCACAGGATCCCAAGAACCGCCAGGGCTGGGTCGAGCTCGGCAACGCCTACTTCGACACGCACCAGCGGCAGAAGTCGATCGATGCCTACGCCAAGGCGCTCGCGCTGCAGGGCGACGACCCGAACGTCCTCACCGACCAGGGCGTGATGTACCGGGAGCTCGGGGCCTTCGACAAGGCGGCCGCCAACTTCGAGAAGGCGAACAAGATCGACCCGCGCCACATGCAGAGCCTCTTCAACCTCGGCATCGTCTACGCCGACGATCTGAAGCAGCCCGAGAAGGCGAAGAAGGCCTGGAACAAGATCCTGGAGACCGAGCCCGCGAGCCCCATCGCCCTCCAGGCGCGCCAGGCGCTGCAGCGGCTCGACGCCGCCGGCGCGCCGCGGGGACCGGTGGCGCCGTTCCCGCCGCCGGCCGCGCCCGGCACGAAGTAGCGCCTTGCCGCCCACGCTCCGCCAGCGGATCGAGGACGGCCCGGCGAGCTACGCGCTCATCGGCCTCTTCATCGTCGCCTTCCTGGCGACCAGCCTGGACCCGGAGCAGCGGCTCTTCGCGCTCTTCGCCAAGGTGAACGAGCGGGTGCTGGCGGGCGAGGTCTGGCGGCTCGTCACCGCCAGCTTCCTGCACGGCGGCCTGGCGCACCTCGCCTTCAACTCCATGGCGCTCGCCTCGGTGGGGCCGTCGATCGAGCGGCTCTACGGCCGGCCCAGGTTCCTGCTGGTCTTCCTCGGGGGCGGCGCGGTGGGCATGGCGGCGAGCGTGGCCTTCGTGCCCAACCCCTCGGTGGGCGCCTCGGCCGGAATCTTCGCGCTCTTCGGCGCGCTGCTCGGCTTCGCGGTGCGCGCGCGGCGCCGGCTCACGCCGCAGGCGCGGCGGCTCATCCTCCAGGACGTCGGCTGGGTGGTGGCCCTCAACGTCGGGCTCGGGTTCATGTCGGGCTACATCGACAACGCCGCCCACCTGGGCGGGCTCGCCGCCGGCGTGGCGCTCGGCCTCGCGCTGCGCGAGCGGCCCAGCCCGGCGCTGCGGCAGGGGTGAAGCACCGCCTCGCCTGGACGCGCCGCGATCAGCCTCCTCGGATCCCGCGATCCACGCTCGCAGGACTCGACGTTCGCGCCGCGCTATACCGCTCGCATGAGCACCGACTCCCGGCTCGCCCCTGCCCTCGCCACCGCCGTCCTCGGCCTCGACACGCTCTGGGGCGGCGACGTCATGAACCCTTCCGGCGCCGGCCGCTTCATCGCCGACTCCTGGTTCTCCGACGAGCCGCTCCCGGCCGCCTACACGCACCCGGCCGCGGCAGCGCTTCGCCAGGGCGGCGGGGTCTCCGCCGCCGCGCCCGACCTGGCCGCGGTGGACGCCTACCTCTCGGCGGTGGACGTGCCGGGCGCGGTGGCGGCGGTGTCCGGGGCGGCCCGCGCCCTGGGCGGCCTCCGCGGCGCCTACCTCGAGGGGCTCGTCACCTCGCTGCAGGTCATGTGGGAGCTCTCGCAGGAGCGGCTCGGGCGCGGTCCCCCGGTCCCCTTCGCGCGCTGCGTGGAGGCCTCCACCGGCAAGCCGCCCGAGCCTTCCCGGCCGGCCGAGAAGCTGGAGCGGGTGAAGGAGCTCCTCGCCTGCGCCGGGCACCCGTCGCGCGCGCCGGAGGAACTCCTCGCCGCCGTCGACGCCTGGCGCGCGGAGCGGAAGGTGCCGGCGAAGTCGATCCCCATGCTGGCCCAGGCCTTCATCGCCGAGCTGGAGGCCGGCACGGCGCGGCACGTCACCCCGCACCTCCCGCCCGCGCTGCGCGCCGTGCCGCTCGCGAACGTCCGCTTCCTCACCATCGCCGACGCCTGGTTCTCCGGGTCGATGAACTACCTCGGCCGGGCCCGCACGCCCGCGGGCCGGCCGCTCTACGACGCCACCTACGAGGTCAACGCCGCCCTCGAGATCTCGGTGCCCGAGCTCGCGAGCCTCGTCTCGCACGAGGTGGTGCCGGGGCACGTCAGCACCTTCGCGCTGCTCCAGGCAGGCCACCTCTCCGGCGCGCTCGGCTTCGAGGCCACCGTCCTCACCATGAACACCCGCGGCGCGGCGCTCTCGGAGGGGATCGCAAACAACGCGCTGCTGCTGGCGCACGGGGTGACCGAGGTGGCCGACCTCCCCGACCCCGACCTGCAGCTCGGGGTGCTGCTCTCGCTGCTCCAGGACGACGCCAAGAACCAGGCCGCGTGGCTGACCTGGAACGACGGGGCGCCCGCGCCCGAGGTGGCCCGCACGCTGCGGCGCGAGTACCTCTGCTCGGAGGAGCGCGCCAGGAAGCTCGCCGGCGGCTGGGCGCCCCACCCGCTCCTCGGCCGCATGTACCTGCCCGCCTACCGGGCCGGCACCGACAAGGTGGCCGAGCTGCGTCGCCGCCACCCGCCCGAGGCGGTGATCCCGGCGCTCTACGGCGCCCTCGGCCTGGTCGACGTGGTGACGGTGAACGCCGCGCTCGCCCGGGCCCGGTGAGGGCTCACACGAGCTCGGGGAACTCCTCCTGCCAGTACTCCTGGGGGCCCCGCTCACCCGCGGCGCGGCGGGCCTGCTCGAGCTCGCGCAGCTCCACCCGTCGGATCTTGCCGGAGATGGTCTTGGGCAGGTCGCTGAACTCCAGGCGCCGCACCCGCTTGAAGGGAGCGAGCCGCTTCCGCAGGAAGCGGAAGAGGTCGAGCGCCAGCGCGCGATCCGGCAGCCGGTCGGCGCGCAGGATCACGAAGGCCTTGGGGACCGCGCCGCGCATCGGGTCCGGGCTCGGCACCACCGCCGCCTCCACCACCGCCTCGTGCTCGATGAGCGCGCTCTCCAGCTCGAAGGGGCTGATGCGGTAGTCGGAGCTCTTGAAGACGTCGTCGGCCCGGCCCACGTAGGTGAGATAGCCGTCGGCGTCGCGCCGGGCGATGTCGCCGGTGCGGTAGTGGCCGCCGCGCGTTGCGAAGGCCTGCAGCAGCTCGTCCCCCTCGTAGCCGGCCATGAGCCCCAGGGGCGGGGGCGAGAGCGGCAGCGCGATCTCGCCCTCCTGCGCCGGCTCGCCGTTGGGGTCGAGCAGCTCCACCCGGTAGCCTGGGAGGGGCCGGCCCATCGAGCCGGGCTTCACCAGCTGCCCGGGGGTGTTGCCGATCTGCGCGGTGGTCTCGGTCTGGCCGTAGCCGTCGCGGATGGTGAGGCCCCAGGCGCGCTTCACCTTCTCCATCACCTCGGGGTTGAGCGGCTCGCCGGCGCTCAGCACCTCGCGCAGCTTCACCGGGAAGCGCTCCAGCTCCTCGTGGACCAGCATGCGCCAGACCGTCGGCGGCGCGCAGAGGGTGGTGACCTCCTTGGCGACCAGCAGCTCCAGCATGCGGCGCGCGTTGAAGCGGGCGTAGTTGTGCACCAGCACCGTGGCGCCGGCGTTGAAGGGCGCGAAGAAGTTGCTCCAGGCGTGCTTGCCCCACCCCGGCGAGCTCACGTTCACGTGCACGTCGCCCTCGCGCAGGCCGGTCCAGTACATGGTGGAGAGGTGGCCCACCGGGTAGCTGGCCTGGGTGTGCACCACCAGCTTCGGGCGGGCGGTGGTCCCGGAGGTGAAGTAGAGCAGCACCGGATCGTTGGCGTGGGTCTCGCCGTGCGCGAGGAACTGCGCCGGCCCGTCGCCGGTGTCGGGGTAGTCGGTCCAGCCGGGCACCGGGCCGCCCACCACCAGGCGGCTGCAGTCGGCGCCGAGGGCGCCGAACTTCTCGGCCCCGGCGCGGTCGGCCACCACGAGGCGCACCCGCCCGCGCGAGAGCCGCTCCGCCAGGTCCTCGGCGGTGAGCAGGGTGGTGGCCGGGATCACCGCCGCGCCGACCTTCATCGCGGCCAGCATCAGCTCCCAGATGGGCGGCGAGTTCGGCAGCATCATGAGGATTCGATCGCCGCGCCCGCACCCCTTCCGGCGCAGGAAGGCGGCCAGCCGGCTGGAGCGCAGCGACAGCTCCGCATAGGAGATGCGCTGCTCGCTCCCGTCCTCCTCGATGAGGTGCACGGCGGTGCGCGGGTTGCCCTCGGCGTAGGGGTCGAACCAGTCGAGGGCCCAGTTGAAGCGATCGAGCACCGGCCAGCGGAACTCGCGCCAGGCACGGTCGTAGTCGAGGCGGTGGTCCTGCAGGAGCTGCCGGGCGGATCGGAAAATCTCGGTGGCGTTCACGGGGGCCCTCGCGTTGAACGATCGAGTTTGCCAGCCCGGAACGCCGCATGCCAGCGCCGGGCCGAAAATCGCCTTTTCGTGAAGCCGCCGACCCGGCCGCCGGGCGCCTACTCCTCCCGGTTCAGCGCGTCCGGCAGCTCGTTCACCGGCGCGGAGCCGTCGCGCGGGAAGTGCTCGGCGAGCTTGTCGCCGCACAGGCCGATGGCGGCGGTGAACCCGCCGGCCGGGTCGTCCCGCCGCAGCCCGTCCACCAGCGCGTCGACCGCCTTCTGCCACTCGCCTTCCTTCATCTTGTCGTGGATGCCGTGGTCGCCGAGGATGACGGCGCGCCGCTCCAGCAGCGAGGCGAAGACCAGCACCCCGGTGCCGCGGGAGGTGCGGTGCAGGCCGTGCTCGTGGAAGGCGCGCAGGGCGCGGATCCGGGCCGCGGCCGCGAGGGAGGCGTCCCCGGCGAGGAAGCGCTCCACCGCCGGGAGGCGCGCCGCCAGGGCTCCGAGCCCCGCCGCCACCGCCTGCAGCAGCGCCAGCTCGCGCAGGGTGATGGGCCAGCGGAAGAGGAGCGCCGCCGCCGTCGCGAGCGCGGCGCCGAAGAGGGCGGCCGCGAAGCGCGTCTCGTGGTAGTGCGCCGAGCGCCCCACCACCACCGGCACGATCTGGCCGAGGCTGCGCGCCTCCGCCTCCGCCACCGCCCGCTCGACGCTGGCCCGGGCCTCCGGACCGAAGAAGCGATCGACCTTCATGCCCGCCCTCCCAGGCTACCAGTTGCCCGAGGCGCCGCCGCCGGAGAACCCGCCGCCGCCGCCGCCCCAACTCCCGCCCGAGCCGCCCCCGCCCCAGTCGCTCCCGCCGCCGAAGCCCCCGCCGCCCATCCAGGGACCGCCGCCCCAGGGCCCTCGCCGCCGCGGGCCGAAGATGCGCGAAAGCACGAAGAGGAAGACGAAGAGGATGAAGATGGCCGGGGCGCCGAACGAGAAGAGGAGCCCGAGCAGGAGGCCCAGGATCCCGGAGGGCAGCTCGTGCGCCGGCCGGTCGTCGTGGGGGCGGGTCCGCAGCGAGGCCGGCAGCGCCCCCAGCGCCGAGAGGATCTGCTCCCCCGCCAGGAAGAGCCCGTCGCCGTAGCGCCCCTCGCGGAAGGCCGGCGCGACGGTCTGGCGGATGATGCGGCCGGACTGGGCGTCGGTGAGGCCGCCCTCCACCCCGCCGCCCACCTCGATGCGGACGCGCCGGTCCTTCACCGCGACCAGCAGCAGCACCCCGTTGTCGGCGCCCTTGGTGCCGAGCTTCCAGCGCTCGGCCACCCGCATCGAGAAGGACTCGATGGGCTCGCCCTCGAGCGAGGAGACGATCAGGTACTGGAGCTGCACCCCGCGGCCGCCCTCCCCGGCCCGCGCGGCGCGGCAGAGGGCATCGAGCCGCCGGGCGGCGCGCGCGTCGAGGAGCCCCGCCTGGTCCACCACCGGACCGGTGAGGGGGGGGACGGCCAGCTCGGCGCGGGCCGCGGGCGCGGCGACGAGCAACGCCAACGCCGCGGCGCGCGCCAGGACCACTAGAACTTCACCTTGGGCGCCTGCTCGGCGCCGGCGGTGGTGGCGGTGAACTGGGCCTTGGGCTGCTTGTGGTACATGAGCGAGTTGGTCCAGCTGGTGGGCGGCACGGTCACGAGGTTGTTGAACTCCTGGACCGTCTCGATGTAGCGGCGCCGCGCGGTGGTGATGCGGTTCTCGGTGCCCTCGAGCTGCACCTGGAGATCGCGGAAGTTCTCGTTGGCCTTGAGCTGCGGGTACTGCTCGGCCACCACCATCAGCCGCGAGAGCGCGCCCTTGAGCTGGTTCTGCGCCGCCTCGAACTTCGCCAGGTTCTCCGGGGTGAGGTCGTTGGCGGAGAGCTGGATGGAGGTGGCCTTGGAGCGGGCCTCGATGACGCCCTCGAGCGTGCTCTTCTCGTGGCTGGCGTAGCCCTTCACCGTCTCCACCAGGTTCGGCACCAGGTCGGCGCGCCGCTGGTACTGGTTCTGGACCTCGGCCCAGGCCCCGGAGACGGCGTTGTCGCCCTGCGGGATGGATTGGAAGCCGCAGCCCGTGGCGGCGAGGAGCGCCAGGCCCGCGAGGGCGGCGCGCATGGGGAGGGTCTTTGTCATGCGCGCTAGCGTAATGCCGGGCGGGGGGTTGTAAAGTGAAACCGGGAGAACGCCAGCAATGCCGAAGCCTTCGACGCCGCGGGGCTGGGAGCGCTACTACCGGATCGTCCGCCGCGTGCCCCGCGGCAAGGTGACCACCTTCGGCGCGGTGGCGGCGCTCGCCGGCCAGCCGCGAGCGGCGCGGCAGGTGGGCTACGCCCTCTCCGCGCTCAAGGGGACGAAGCACGACGTCCCCTGGCAGCGCGTCCTCGGCAAGCGCGCTGGCGAGACCGCCGGCGTCTCGCTCCTCGACCCCATGGGCGCCGCCATCCAGCGCGACCTGCTCGAGGGCGAGGGGGTGGAGTTCGACGACCGCGGCCGCGTCGCCCTCGCGCGCTACGGCTGGAGGGCCGGCGCGGCGAGGTCGAAGCGCAGGCGGTGACCTGGAAACCGCGCCCCTCAGCCGATCGGGGTGGGCTTCACGTCCCAGATCTCCTCGGCGTACTCGCGGATGGTCCGGTCGGAGCTGAACTTGCCGCTGCGGGCCACGTTGAGGATGGCCATCCGCGACCAGCGCTCCTGGTCCTGGTAGGCCCGGGCCACCCGCTCCTGGCACTCGACGTAGGAGCGGAAGTCGGCGAGGCACAGGTAGGGATCGCCGCCGTTCAGGAGCGAGTCGACGATGGGCTGGAAGAGGCGCGGCTCGCCCGGCGAGAACTGCCCGGCGGAGAGGGCGTCGAGCACCGCCTTCAGCTCCTTGTCGGTCCGGTAGTACTCCCAGGGGTCGTAGCCGCGGTGGCGCAGCTCGGCCACCTGCTCCACGGTGAGGCCGAAGAGGAAGAAGTTCTCCGCGCCCACCTCCTCGCGGATCTCCACGTTGGCGCCGTCGAGGGTGCCGATGGTGAGCGCCCCGTTCATCTGGAACTTCATGTTGCCGGTGCCGGAGGCCTCCTTGCCGGCGGTGGAGATCTGCTCCGAGACGTCCGCCGCCGGGAAGATGCGCTCCGCCAGCGAGACCCGGTAGTTCTTGAGGAACACCACGGCCATCCGGCCGCGCACGTCGAGGTCGTGGTTCACCACCTCGCCCACCGAGTTGATGAGCTTGATGATGTGCTTCGCCATGTAGTAGCCGGGGGCCGCCTTGGCGCCGAAGATCCAGGTGCGGGCGGCCGGCGTGAACGACGGGTCGGCCTTGACGCGCAGGTACTGGGCCACGATGTGCAGCACGTTGAGGAGCTGCCGCTTGTACTCGTGGAGCCGCTTCACCTGGACGTCGAAGATCGAGTCGAGGTCCACCGTGAGCCCGTTCTCGGCCTTGATGACGGCGGCGAGCCGCTCCTTGTTCTGGCGCTTGATGTCGCGGAAGACGCGGCGGAAGTCGCGGTCGTCGGCGAGCGGCTCGAGCCGGCGCAGCTCGGTGGCGTCGGTCACCCACTGCGGCCCGATGCACTCGGTGATGGTGCGGGCCAGCTCCGGGTTGGCGGCGAGCAGCCAGCGCCGCGGGGTGACCCCGTTGGTCTTGTTGTTGAAGCGCTCCGGCCAGAGGGCGTGGAAGTCGCTGAAGAGCTGGCTCTTGAGCAGCTCGGTGTGCAGCGCCGCCACCCCGTTGACCGAGTGCGAGCCGACCACCGCCAGGTTGGCCATGCGCACGTGCGGCGACGCGCCCTCCTCGATGAGCGACATGCGCGAGATGGCCCCCTCGTCGGCCTTGCCGCCCGCGCGCACCTCCTCCAGGAAGCGGCGGTTGATCTCGAGGATGATCTCGAGGTGGCGCGGCAGCACGCGGCCGAAGAGCTCCACCTGCCAGCGCTCCAGCGCCTCCGGCAGGAGGGTGTGGTTGGTGTAGCCGAAGACGGTGCGGCAGACGCCCCACGCCTTCTCCCACTCCATGTCGTACTGGTCGACGAAGACCCGCATCAGCTCCGCCACCGCGATGGCCGGGTGGGTGTCGTTGAGCTGGATGGCCACCTTGTCGGCGAAGTCGTCGAGGCTCTCGTGCGTCTTGAGGTGGCGGTTGAGGATGTCGTGGAGGGAGCAGGCCACGAAGAAGTACTGCTGCTGCAGGCGCAGCTCCTTGCCCATCACCGTGAGGTCGTTGGGGTAGAGCACCTTGGAGATGGTCTCCGAGAGGTTCTTCTCCTCCACCGCCGCCACGTAGTCGCCGCGGTTGAAGTCGGAGAGGTCGAACTCCTCGGAGGCGCGCGCCCGCCAGAGCCGCAGGGTGTTGACGGTGTGGTTGTGGTAGCCGGCGATGGGGGTGTCGTAGGGCATCCCCAGCACCTTGCGCGTGTCCACCCAGCGCACCCGGTAGCGGCCCCGCTCGTCGGTGTAGGGCTCGGTCCGGCCGAAGAAGTGGACCGGCACCTCGTACTCGGGCCGCGGGATCTCCCAGGCGTTGCCGAAGCGCAGCCACTCCTCCGGCTGCTCGACCTGCCAGCCGTTGCGCAGCTCCTGGTCGAAGATGCCGAACTCGTAGCGGATGCCGTAGCCGTAGGCCGGCAGCTGGAGGGTGGCGAGCGAGTCGAGGAAGCAGGCGGCGAGCCGCCCCAGGCCGCCGTTGCCGAGCCCGGCGTCGGGCTCCTGCGCCAGGAGGTCGTCGAGCTCCAGCCCCAGGCTGGCGAGCGCGTCCCGCATCGAGTCGCGCAGGCCGAGGTTGATGAGGTTGTTCTCGAGCGCCTTCCCCATCAGGAACTCGAGCGAGAGGTAGTACACGCGCTTGGCGTCGCCGCGGTAGTAGGCCTGCTGCGTCTGCACCCAGCGCCGCATCATCCGGTCGCGCACCGCGTAGGCGGTCGCGAAGTAGCGGTCGAGCGCGGTGGCGGTGTGCTCGTCCTTGGCCTGCGAGTACTGCAGGTGGTCGGCGAAGGCGCGGCGCAGCGAGTCGACGTCGGTGGCGGTGCGCGAGTTGGGGAGCTCGCGGGCGCGAGCCAGCGCGCGCGCCTCCTCGGAGGGGCCGGCGGCGGGCTTGGAATCGGGCGGCATCGGTGCTCCGGAGACTAACGGCGCCGCAGGACCTGCGCGAGCTCGCCGTAGAGGTGGATGGCGCTTCGGGTGGCCTTACCCAGGTCGGGGATGGAGAGGCTCTCGTTCTCCGAGTGGGCGTTGCAGTGGGGGTCCTCCACGCCGATGAGCAGCGCCGGGACGCCCCCGAGCGCCTTCGCGAAGGGCTCGACGAAGCCGATGGAGCCCCCGCAGCCGATGGCGAGCGCCGCGCGCCCGTAGCCCGCCTCGAGCGAGCGGAAGGCCGCCTGGAAGGCCGGGTGGGAGAGGTCGGTGGTCCAGGGGGCGCCGCCGGCGTCGACCTCCACCTTCACCTCCACGCCCCAGGGTGCCGCCTTCCGGAGCGCGGCCTCGAGCGCGCGCCCCACCTCGCCCGGCTCCATGTCGGGCACGAGGCGGACCGTCACCCGGGCCCACGCCGACTCGTTGATGATGTTCCGGGCGTCCTTGCGGGAGGAGGCCTGGATCGCGTTCACGGTGAGCGACGGCTGCCACCAGTTGGTCTCCCAGGGGTGGCGGCCGCCCAGCACCTGCACCCCGGGCAGCATCCCCGCCAGCTCCCGGAACTGCGCCTCGGTGGTGGGGAGCGTCTCGACGGTCTCGCGCGCGGCGGCCGAGAGCGGCCGCACCCGGTCGTAGATGCCGGGGATGGCGATCGAGCCGTCGTCGTTCACCAGGGAGGCGAGCATCCGGGCGAGCGCCATGGCCGGGTCGGGCACCGGCCCGCCCCACATGCCCGAGTGGACGCTCTGCCTGAGCGCGCGCACCTCGACGTTGGCCCCCACGATGCCGCGCAGGGCGACGGTGATCGACGGCACCCCGGTGTCGAAGTTGCCGGTGTCGGTGAGCACCATGGCGTCGGCGGTGAGCCGGTCGCGGTACTTCTCGAGGAACTTCGGCAGGTGGTCGGAGCCGGTCTCCTCCTCGCCCTCGACGAGGATGCGGACGTTGAGCGGCAGCTCTCCGGCGCCGCGCACCCAGGAGTCGACCGCGGCGGCGTGGACCAGGATGCCGGCCTTGTCGTCGGCGGCGCCGCGGCCGTAGAGCCGCCCGTCCCGCTCCACCGGCTCGAACGGGCGGGAGCTCCAGGCCTCCTCGTCGCCGGCCGGCTGGACGTCGTGGTGGGCGTAGAGGAGCAGGGTGGGCGCGCCCGGGTCGCGGAGGCGCTCGCCGTACACGGCCGGGTGGGCCCCCTCGACCTCCAGGATCTCCACCCGGTCGAAGCCGCGCTTGCGCAAGAGGTCCTGCACCGCCGCCGCGCTCCGCCGCACCTCCTCGGCCGGGAAGCCGGGGAAGGAGACGCTCGGGATCCGCACCAGCGACCGGAGGTCCTCCAGGTAGGTGGCGGCGTTCTCCTTCTGGTGATCGAGGGCCTGCTGCAGCTTCTGTCCCGGCATCCGTCGCTCCCGAGGTGGGTGTTCAGAGGATCGGCGAAGCGTACAACCGCCCGCGGCGCCGGGGGGAGGATATAAGCGGGAGATGGCGCGAAGTGCCCGCGAGCTTGCGGAGGACGGCGTGGACTGGCGGGGGCTCGCCCGGGCCGTGGGCGTCTCGCGCGTGGCGCGGGTCACCGGGCTCGACCGGAGCGGCGTGGAGGTGGCCTGCGCGGTCCGCCCGGGCGGCCACGTGCTCCAGGTCTCGAACGGCAAGGGGGACACCTTCGAGGAGGCGGCGCGCGGCGCCGTGCTTGAGGCGGCGGAGCTCTGGGCGAGCGAGCGGGTCGAGCCGGGGGAGCTGGTCTTCGCGCCCGATGGCGCCGGGCTGCGGGTGGGCTGGCGGCGGGCCGTGCGGCTCACCGGCTCGCCGGCGGGCGCCGAGGTGCTGGTGCCGGCGAGCGCGGTCCACTGCCCGCCGCCGGGCAGCTTCTCGCCCGGGCCGGCCACCGCCCGCTGGACCTCCAACGGCATGGGCGCCCACCCCTCGCGCGACGCCGCCCTCCTGCACGCGCTCTGCGAGGCGGTGGAGCGCGATCAGCTCGCCGGCGCGCTGCCCGACGGCTTCACGCCGGCGGCGCTCCGGGCGCGCCGCATCGACCCCCGCACCCTCCCCGCGGCCGCGCCGCGCACCGCCCGCCGCGCCGCCCTCCTCGAGTCGCGCGGCTTCGCGGTGCACCTCTTCGCCCTCTCGGCCGGGCTGCCCCTGCCGGTGGCGGGGGCGCTGCTCCTCGACCGCCAGGGCGGCCCGGTGGCGCTCACCGCCGGCTACGGCTGCGCCCTCGGCCGCGACGCCGCCCTGCTCTCGGCGCTCCTCGAGGCGGCCCAGTCGCGGCTCACCGACATCCACGGCGCGCGGGAGGACGTGGCCCACCGCGGCGACGGCGACGCCCGCGCGGTGGAGCGGGCCTGCGCCCGCGGCCGGCCGGGCGCGAGCGCCGCCGACCTGCCGGAGCTCTCCGCGGCCGGGGCCGCCGAGGGGGTGCGCCGCGCCGCAGCCCTGCTCGCCGCGACAGGCCACCCGCCGGCGGCGGTGGAGCTGGCCCCGCCGTCGCTCGGGGTGCACGTGGTGAAGGTGATCGCGCCGGGTCTCCGGCTCTCGGAGCTGCTGTGAACGACCTCCTCGTCTTTCTCGGGCCGTCTCTCCCCGCCGCCGAGGCGCGGCGGCTCGCCCCCTGCCGCGTGCTCCCGCCGGCGCGCCAGGGCGACCTGTGGCGCGCGCTCGCCCTCCGGCCGCGCGCGGTGGCGCTGGTGGACGGCGTCTTCGAGAGCGTGCCCTCGGTCTGGCACCACGAGCTCCTGGCGGCGCTCGACGCCGGGGTGGCGGTCTTCGGCGGCGGCAGCATGGGCGCGCTGCGCGCCGCCGAGCTCCGGCGCGAGGGGATGGTGGGGGTGGGGACCATCTTCGAGTGGTACCGGGACGGGCGCGTGGAGGACGACTCGGAGGTGGCGCTCATCCACACCGGCCCGGAGCACGGCTTCCGGTCCTTCTCGCTGCCGCTCGTGAACGTGCGGCACGCGGCCGGGCTCGCCCGCGCGGCGCGGGTGCTGTCGGCGCGCGAGGCGGGCGCGCTGGTCGAGGAGGCGGCCGGCATCTTCTACCAGGACCGCACCTGGGGCTCGGTGCTCGACCGGGCGCGGCCGCGCTGGCGGCGAGGGGCGACGGCGCGCTGGGAGGCCTGGGCGGCGGGCGGGATCGAGGACCTGAAGGCGCGCGACGCGCGGGAGACGATCCGCGCAGCGGCGGCGTTCGTCGCGGGCGAGCGCCCCCTCCCCGGCCCTCCCCCGCTGGCGCGGGAGAGGGGGAGGCTGCCCGGCGCGGCCCGCGAACTTCGGGCCGGGGAGAGGGCGCCCCGCCCGATCTCCTCGCTGGTCCGCCGGCGACGGCTGCGGGAAGGGGCCACGCTGCCGTGGGGCGCCGAGGAGCCGCTCTCCTCCGGCGCGGTGCTCTCGGCGCTCCGGGCGCACGCCGACGCGGCGCACCTCGCGGCGCGGGGCCTCGAGCGCGCCCTCCTCGCCGCCTTTGCCCGCTCGGCGGGGCTGACCTGCAGCGCCGAGGAGCGCGCCGTTGCCGAGCGCGCATGGCTCCGCTCCCTCGGCGTCCGCCCGCGGGACCGCGGCGCCTTCCTCTCGGCGAGCGGGCTCGACGACGGCGAGGCGGCGCGGCTCTGCGACGACCTCGCGCTCTGCGAGAAGGCGCGCGGGATGGCGGAGCGGCTCGTGCCCGACGGGCCGAGCCCGGAGGAGGGGCTCGCCGCCGAGTCCCGCCTGCAGGGGCTCTGGGCCGAGGCGGCGGCGAGGCTCGCGAGGCCGCGGCGCTCGAGCCCTCGATCCAGCGAGCGCCGGAGGACGTGATGGCCAAGCGCGACAAGGGCCCCGGCGCCGACGCGCCGCAGGCGCCGTTCCACAACCCCTTCGCCGCCCTCCGGGATCGGGTCGGCACGCTCCCGCCCGGTCCCGCCGCGGCGCCGCCCCATCCCGCGGCCGAGCGTTCCCCGGCAGCGCCCGCGCGCGCCGTCGTCCGCCTCGAGCGCAAGGGGCGCGGTGGCAAGGAGGTCACCGTGGTCGAGAAGCTCGACCTCCCGGCGACCGCGCTCGACCACTGGCTCAAGGAGCTGAAGCGCTCCCTCGGCTGCGGCGGCGCGGTGGAGGGGAACGCGCTGGTGCTCCAGGGAGACCTGCGCGAGCGCGCCGCGGCCCTGCTCGAGCTCAAGGGCGTGAAGAAGGTGACGAAGGGCTGAGGCCCTCGCGCCTCCGGAGCCCCCGCCCTAAAGGCGGGCCGCGAGCTGACGCAGGAGCCGCTTCCCCTCACCGCCCGGCGTACACCCACCGTGAGAGGTGCAGACCACCTCCAGCTCGCGGTCGTCCACCGCCGAGGTGAGCGTGAGGATCCCCTTGCGGCTCTCCTCCGGGCGCACCTCGAAGGGGCGCGGGGTCGGGCCGAGCCGGCCTTCGCCGTACCAGACCACGTCGCCCGCGAAGAGCACCCCCTGGTACAGGTAGGCGTAGGAGCCGGGGGTGGGACCGGGCACCGGCAGCGCCACCACGTTCCGTCCCTTCCCCACCGCCACCACGCCCGGCCCGGTCAGCGGCTCGGTGATCCGCGCCGGCGAGGGCGGGAAGGCGAGCGTGAGCAGGCGGGAGGCGAGCGACGGCGCCGGGTCGCGCTTCCCGGCGGCCAGCTCCACGTCGGCCGCGCCCGCGTGAACCCTGGCCTGCGGGAAGAGGTGCACCGCGCCGGTGTGGTCGGCCTGGCCGTGGGTGAGGAAGATGTCGGTGACGTCGCTCCGTTCGGCCTTGAGCGCCTGCAGCAGGGCGTCGACCGGGTGGCCGTCGGGGTCGAGCCCGGCGTCGAAGAGGACCACCTTCGTCCCCACCCGGGCCGCGAAGAGCCAGACGCCGCCGGCGCTCCGCGTGCCCAGCACCTCCGGCGCGATGGAGACCGGCTCGCTGTGGCTGCCCCGGGTGAGACGCAGCGTCAGCGCGGCGCCGCCGAGCAGCGCCAGGCCCAAGATGATCACCGCCTGCAGGTAGTGGAGGAGCCGCTTCATCGGCCGGATCCTTACCACGGGCCTCCTCGCGGATCTGCCGCCGCGGTAGCCCGATGTGCGTCACTGTGCGTGCATGCCGACGCCCGGCGCCGCCGCCGGCTTCGACTACATGAACCCGAGCTGCAGCTTCGCCGCCTCGCTCATCATCGACTGATCCCAGGGCGGATCGAAGACCAGCTCGACGTCCGCCACGCGCACGCCGGGCACCTGCAACACCTTGCGCTCCACGTCCTCGAGGAGCATCGGGCCCACGCCGCAGCCGGGCGCGGTGAGCGTCATCCGCACCAGCACCTTCCATCCTCCCTCCGGGAGCGGCTCGCTCGAGACCAGGTAGACGAGCCCCAGCTCCACGATGCTGGACGGGATCTCGGGGTCGTAGACGGTCCGGAGCTGGTCCCAGACCTTCTCCTCGTCGAAGTCGCCGGAGAGCCGGGTCGCGTGCTTCTCCGCCGCCTGCGCGGCCGCGGCCGCGTGGTCGGGCCCGAGGGCGTCCGCGTCGGCGCCGGCGATGCGGGCGAGCCCGCCGCGCTCGGCGAGCACGGTGACGTCGCCGCCCAGCGTCTGCTGCACCACCACCCACGCCCCCTTGGGGAGGACGCCGCGCTCGCCGCTCGGGATGTGGATCACCTCCACGTCGCGGAGGAGGGAGAGGGGTTCGTGCCTTGCCATGCGCTACTCCGTGGTGACCACCGTCTCGCCGGATCCCTCGATGACCGAGTGCAGGGTGTGCCAGACCAGCGAGGCGCACTTCACGCGGGTGGGGAACTCGCAGACCCCGGAGAGGGCCGCCAGCTTTCCCAGCTCGCTGGCCCGCGCCCGCTCCGGCCCCTCGGTGACCAGGGTGTGGAAGCGCCGGAACAGGTCCTCGGCCTCGGCGCGCGTCTTGCCCTTGAGCGACTGGGTCATGAGCGAGGCGCTGGCCTTGGAGATGGCGCAGCCCGAGCCCTCGAAGGCCAGGTCGGAGATGAGCTCCCCGTCGAGCTTCACGTAGAGGGTGAAGTGATCCCCGCAGAGCGGGTTCAGCCCCTCGGCGCTGCGCGCCCCCTCGATCCGGTGGAAGTTCCGCGGGCGGCGCCCGTGGTCGAGGATCACCTCCTGGTACAGATCGTCCAGCTCCGAGCTCATCCGAGCATCCCCTTCACCTTGTCGAGGCCGAGCACCAGCGCGTCCACGTCCGCCCGGGTGTTGTAAGCGGCGAACGAGGCGCGCGCCGTGGCGGCGACGCCGAAGCGGGACATGAGCGGCTGGGCGCAGTGGTGGCCGGTGCGGATGGCCACGCCCTCGCGGTCGAGGATGGTGCCGATGTCGTGCGGGTGGACGTCGTCCATCAGGAAGGAGACCACGCCGGCCCGCTCGCGCGGCGTGCCGACGAGGCGCACCCCGGGCACCGCCGCCAGCCGGGCCGCGGCGTAGCCGCACAGGTCCCGCTCGTGGGCCAGGAGCGCCTCCGCCCCGAGCCTCTCCAGCCAGTCGAGCGCGGCCCCCAGCCCGGCAGCCCCCGCCATGTTGGGCGTGCCGGCCTCGAACTTGTACGGGACCCGATTGTAGATGGTCCGCTCGAAGGAGACCGAGAGGATCATGTCGCCGCCGCCCTGCCAGGGCGGCATGGCCTCGAGGTGCTCCAGCCGCCCCCAGAGCACGCCGATGCCGGTGGGCCCGTAGAGCTTGTGGCCCGAGAAGGCGTAGAAGTCGCACCCCAGCTCCCGGACGTCGACCGGCAGGTGCGGCGCCCCCTGCGCGCCGTCCACCAGCACCGGCACGCCGCGGGCGTGGGCCAGCGCCGCCGCCTCCCGCACCGGGTTGACCGTCCCGAGCGCGTTCGACACGTGGGCGATGGCGAGCAGCCGGGTGCGCGGGCCGAGGAGCCGCTCCACCTCGGCGAGGTCGAGCTCGCCCGCGTCGCTCACCGGGACCACCTTCAAGCTCGCCCCCTTCTCCTGGCAGAGCATCTGCCAGGGGACGATGTTGGAGTGGTGCTCCATCCCGGTGATGAGCACCTCGTCGCCCGGCCCGACGCGGGCGCGCCCGAAGGTCTGCGCCACCAGGTTGATGGCCTCGGTGGTGCCGCGCACGAAGACCACCTCGCGCGGATCGGTCGCGCCGAGGAAGCGGGCCACCCGGGCGCGCGCCCCCTCGTAGGCGGCGGTGGCCTTCTCGGAGAGCAGGTGCACGCCGCGGTGCACGTTGGCGTTCTCCTCCTCGTAGTAGCGCGCCAGCCGCTCCAGCACCGCCCGCGGCTTCTGGGTGGTGGCGGCATTGTCGAGGTAGACGAGCGGCTTGCCATGCACCGGGCGGGCGAGGATGGGGAAGTCGCGCCGCACCCGCTCGGCGTCGAAGGCGGCCGGCATGGCCCTGAGCCCGGGGGCGCCCATGGCTAGGCCGCCTCCGCCAGCAGCGCGCCGCCCGGCAGCCGGGCCATCACGCCGCGCCGCGCCGCCGCCCGGAGCGCCGCCGGGCGGATGCGCTCCACCAGCTCGCTCGCGAAGGCATAGGTGAGCAAGCTCCGCGCCTGCGCCCGGTCGATGCCGCGCGAGCGCAGGTAGAAGAGCGCCTCCTCGGAGAGCTGGCCGATGGCCCCGCCGTGCGAGCACTTCACGTCGTCGGCCAGGATCTCGAGCTGCGGCCGGGCGTCGGCCTGGGCGTCGTCGGAGAGGAGCAGCGAGGAGCTCACCTGATCGGCATCGGTCTGCTGCGCCCCCTCGCGCACGCGGATGCGCCCGGAGAAGACGCCGCGCGACTCGCCGTCGAGGATCCCCTTGAAGCGCTCGCGGCTGGTGCAGCGGGGGCTCTGGTGATCGAGGTGGACCACCTGGTCGAGGAGCTGCCGCCCGCGGCCCAGGTAGAGGCCGTCGAGGACGCACTCGGCCCCCTCGCCGGCCAGGAGGGCGCGGGTCTCGGCGCGCGCCAGGGCCCCGCCGAGCGACACCGACCGGCTCGCCACCCGGCTCTTCGCGTCCTGCCGGAGCGCCAGCAGCCCGAGGTGGAAGGCGGCGGGCCCCTCCTCCTGGAGGCGCAGGTGCTCGACCTCGGCGCCGGGCCCGGCTACCACCTCCAGCAGCGAGTTGGTGAGGGTGGGCGCGGCGCCCTCGCCGGCGTGGCGCTCGAGGAGCGTGAGCGCGCTCCCCTCGCCGGCCGAGACCAGCGAGAGGTAGTGGGCGGCGCGCGGCTCGGCGCCGGTGTGGAGGAAGAGCAGCTCGATGGGCTCGGAGACCTTCAGCCCGGACGGCACCTCGACCAGGGCGCCGTCGCGGGCCAGCGCCAGCGCCAGCGCGCCGAAGGGGTGCTCCTCGAAGGCGCCGCCGCGAGCCAGGCGTGCCTCGAGCCGATCCGGCTCGGAGGCGAGGGCGGCGGCGAGGCTCGTCACCCGCAACCCCGGCGGCAGCCCGGCGAGCCGCGAGCGGTCGGGCCGGAACGCGCCGTCCACGAAGACCAGCCGGCAGCCAGGCTCGCCGCCCGGCGCGGGCGCCGTGGAGGCCGGCGCAGGCCGGTGCTCGAAGGCGAGCTGCGCCAGGCCGGCGAGGCTGGTGTAGCGCCACTCCTCGTGGCGGGTGGTGGGGAGCCCCTGCGCCAGGAACCGCTCCCCGGCGCGGCGCCGCAGCCCCTGCAGCCAGCCCGGCTCGGCGCCATCACGGACCGCGAGCGCGGCGCGCACGCTCTCCTCGAAGCGGATCATGGCCGCGCCTCCGCCGGGCCGCGTCGCACCTCGGCGTAGCCCTTCTCCTCGAGCTCCAGCGCCAGCTCGCGCCCGCCGCTCCTCACGATGCGGCCGCCGGCCATCACGTGGACGAAGTCCGGGACGATGTAGTCGAGCAGCCGCTGGTAGTGGGTGATGACGATCATGGCGCGGTCCGGGCTGCGGAGCGCGTTCACCCCGCCCGCCACCACCCGCAGGGCGTCGATGTCGAGGCCGGAGTCGGTCTCGTCGAGGATGGCGAGCTTCGGCTCCAGCACCGCCATCTGCAGCACCTCGTTGCGCTTCTTCTCGCCGCCCGAGAACCCCTCGTTGACCGAGCGGTTCATGAAGGCCGGATCCATCTCCACCAGCTTCATCTTCTCCTTCGCGACCGAGAGGAAGTCGATGGCGTCGAGCTCCTCCTCGCCCCGCGCCTTGCGGAGCGAGTTGAGGGCGGTGCGCAGGAAGTACATGTTCCCGACGCCCGGGATCTCCACCGGGTACTGGAAGGCCAGGAAGAGCCCGCGGGCGGCGCGCTGCTCGGGGGTGAGCGAGAGCAGGTCCTCGCCCTCGAAGCTCACCCGGCCGCCGGTGACCTGGTAGCTCTCGCGGCCGGCCAGCACCTGCGCGAGGGTGCTCTTGCCGGAGCCGTTCGGCCCCATGATGGCGTGCACCTCGCCCGGCTTCACCACCAGGTCGAGCCCGTGGAGGATCTCCTTCTCGGCCACGCGGGCCTTCAGGCCATCGATGATCAGCATCTTGCCCTTCTCGGCGGCCATCAGCCCACGCTCCCTTCCAGGCTCATCCCCAGCAACTTCTGCGCCTCGACGGCGAACTCCATCGGCAGCTCCTTCAAGACCTGCTTCGCGAACCCGTTCACGATCATCGAGACCGCGTCCTCCTCCTTGATGCCGCGCTGGCGGCAGTAGAAGAGCTGGTCCTCGCCGATCTTCGAGGTGGTGGCCTCGTGCTCCACCTTGGCGGTCGGGTTCCTCACCTCGAGATACGGGAAGGTGTGGGCGCCGCAGCGGTCGCCGATGAGGAGCGAGTCGCACTGCGAGTAGTTGCGGGCGTTCAGGGCGCCCTTCAGCACCTTCACCAGCCCGCGGTAGGTGTTCTGCCCCCGCCCGGCGCTGATCCCCTTGGAGATGATGGTGGAGCGGGTGTTCTTCCCGATGTGGATCATCTTGGTGCCGGTGTCGGCCTGCTGGCGGTGGTTGCAGAGCGCCACCGAGTAGAACTCGCCCACCGAGTCGTCGCCCTGCAGGATGACGCTCGGGTACTTCCAGGTGATGGCGCTGCCGGTCTCCACCTGCGTCCAGCTGATGCGGGCGCGGTTCATCGCCTTGCCGCGCTTGGTGACGAAGTTGTAGATGCCGCCGCGCCCCTCGGCGTCGCCCGGGTACCAGTTCTGCACCGTCGAGTACTTGATCTGCGCGCCGTCGAGCGCCACCAGCTCCACCACCGCGGCGTGCAGCTGGTTCTCGTCTCGCTGCGGCGCGGTGCAGCCCTCGAGGTAGGAGACCTGCGCCCCCTCGTCGGCCACCAGCAGGGTGCGCTCGAACTGGCCGGTGTCCTTGGCGTTGATGCGGAAGTAGGTGGAGAGCTCCATCGGGCAGCGCACGCCCTTGGGCACGTAGGCGAAGCTGCCGTCCGAGAAGACGGCGCTGTTGAGGGTGGCGAAGAAGTTGTCGCTGTAGGGGACCACCGAGCCGAGGTACTTCTCGATCAGCGCCGGGTGCTCGCGCACCGCCTCGCTGAAGGAGCAGAAGACGATGCCCAGCTCGGCCAGCTTCGACTTGAAGGTGGTGGCCACCGAGACCGAGTCGAAGACCGCGTCCACCGCCACCCCGGCCAGCCGCTGCTGCTCGACGAGCGGGATCCCGAGCTTGTCGAAGGCCCGCTTCAGCTCCGGGTCGACCTCGTCGATCGAGCCGAGCTGCTTCTTTGGCCTGGGGGCGGAGTAGTAGACGATCCCCTGGTAGTCGATCTTCGGGTAGTGGACGTTGGGCCAGGCCGGCTCCTCGAGGGTCAGCCAGTGGCGATACGCCCGCAGCCGCCAGTCGAGCATGAACTGGGGCTCCTTCTTCTTCGTCGAGATGAGGCGGATGATCTCCTCGGAGAGCCCGCGCGGGACGGCGTCGGCCTCGATCTCGGTGACGAAGCCGTACCGGTACTTCTGCTCGGTGATCTCGCGCAGGGCCTGCTGGCTGCTCATGGTTCCGCCGTTCTGATGCGGGGTTTCAAAGTCGACTACATCGGTCCAGTACGCTCTGGATGTAATCAATCCCCGAGCGGCCGCACGCATTCCTGCGAAGTTTGCCGCAGCCGCCTGGCTGGTCGCCTACATCCCGCCTGGGTTAGGGTCTCTCCACCCCCGATCGAACCGGGTCTTCCCCGGCCGAAGGAGTGCCCGTGACCGTCGCTCCCCTCCTGGCGCTGCTGGCCTCCGCGGCCGCCGCCGACCCCGCGCAGAGCGCCGACGCGCGCGCCTCCGCCGCCACCGCCGCCGCCGACTCAAGGGCGACGTCGGCGGGGATCTCCGACCCGGCGCCGGTCCCCGTCCCGCCCGCGCCCGGCGGCGACTGGGCCGAGCGGACCGCCCGGCTGGAGCAGCCGCGGCCCGCCGAGCCGGAGCGGCGCTGGTACTCACTCTACGACGGCCGCCGGTTCGGCCTGCAGCTCGACCTGGGCGCGCCCGACGTCTCCGGCCTCTCGCTCGTCTTCCGGCCCTGGCGCGCCCTGCGGGTCGAGGCCGGCGGCAACTTCGACGTGGTCTCCGGCGGGCTCCACGCCGGGCTCACGGTGCTGCCGTTCCACTGGGGGGTGGTGCCCACCGCCCACGTCGAGGTCGGCCACCTGTTCGACGGCGACGTGAGCGGCTACGCCGGGAGCGGCACCTCCGCGGCCACCAGGCTGGTGCTGAAGCAGGTGGGCTACGACTACGCCAACGCGCAGCTCGGGATCGAGCTCGGCTCGCAGGACCGCTTCGTCTTCTTCGTGCGCGGCGGGGTGTTCTGGCTCTGGACCGAGGCCAAGAACTTCCAGCAGGCGGCGAACCTGAACAACTCGGGGGCGAGCTTCGTCGCGGCGAACCCGTCGATCAAGCTGCGCGGGCCCTCCGTCAACCTCGGCTTCCTCCTCTACCTGTTCTAGGGAGCGCGACCATGCTCGAGAACGCCTTCCAGCGCGCTGCCCTGCTCCTCGCCCCGGTCCTCCTGCTCGCCGGCTGCGGCAGCCTCTTCTCCGCCGAGGTGCAGGACTCCTCGGTGGCGGTGACCCGCGACTTCCCCGGGATGCCCGGCCTGAGCCGGCTGGGCGCCGCGGCCGGGCCCGTCGACGTCCCCACTCCGGTCACCTTCCCCGTCAAGGGCACCTTCAACGCCGACATACCGCTCACCGGCCAGAACCAGGGCGGCACCTTCAAGGTCACGACGATCGTCACCCTCAACGGCGCCGAGGTCGCGATGAAGTCGACGAGCGGCGGCGACCTCTCCGGCGTGAGCGCGGCGGAGCTGCAGGTTTACGATCCGAGCGCCGACCCGAGCGCGGCCCAGGCGAAGACCATCGCCACCTACGCCCGCCCGGCCGCCGGCCCCGCCGACCCGACCCGGCTCCACCTCGCCAAGTCGGGGGCGATCAACCTGGCCGACTACCTCGCCAACCAGCGGATGGGGCTGCAGCTCCTGCTCACCGTCCAGGGCCCGGTGAACTTCCCGCAGCAGGACTGGACGGCGGCGCTCACCCTCGACCTCTACGTCGACTCGAAGGCCGAGGGTCCGTAGCGGCCCCCTCCCTGACCCTCCCCCGCTTCGCGGGAGAGGGAGAGAGGTGCGCCCGGTCGGTTGTGCCCCGACGCGCCCCCTCCCCACCTTGGTGGGGAGGGCTGGGGAGGGGCGGCCTCGCCGTTACCCCCGGTGCAGCGGCCCGTCGGCCGTCTCACCGCCCAGCCCGAGGTAGAGGTGGTCGCCCACCACGGTGAGCGACAGCTTCTGCCGCCGCTCCTCCCGCGCCGCGAGCCAGCGCAGGAGCGCGGCGTCCGGGGCGTAGAGCTCCACCTTCCCGAGCCGCGGCAGGCCCGCGGCCGCGGCCTCCTCGCGGAAGGCGGCGAGCCGCGCCGCCGAGTCGAGGAAGAGCGCCACCCTCGCCTTCCCCGCCCGGTCCGACTCGCGCTGGATCTTCGCCGGGTCCTGCCGCCCCACGCGCACCAGCAGCGTCTTCTGCCCGGTCAGGTCGTCGGCGAAGAGGTCCGCCGCCTCCGGGTCGCTCAGCCCCGGCCCGAAGACCAGCCGCTCCTCGTGCAGGCAGCAGAAGGCGAGGAGCCGCAGCCAGACCCGCTCCATCGACTCGGAGGGGTGGCGCGCGGTCCTGACGTGGAGCTGCGCGTCGAGGCCGCGGTCCACGTGCGAGAGGGTGATGTCGAAGTCGTAGAGCGTCGGAGCCAGGGCCACGGGAGACCTCTCACGGGGTTGCGCGGAGCGCGGACGCTCCGTCGACCCTCTCATGCGTGCTTGCGGAGAATGGCGAGGAAGTCCTCGCCGTAGAGCGCCAGCTTCTTCGCCCCCACGCCGGGCACCTCGAGGAGCTGCTCCTCGGTGACCGGCTTGCGCTCGGCCATCACCGCCAGCGCCGAGTCGGGGAACACCAGGTAGGCGGGGACGCCCCGCTCGCGGGCGAGGCCGCCGCGGAGCGCGCGCAGCTCCTCGAAGAGGCGCAGGTCGCCGGCGGCGGTCTCCGGGCCGGCGTCCCCGTCGCGCTCGCGGGTGCCGGGCGCGGCGCGGGGCGTGAGCCGCACCTTGCGCCCGCGCACCGCCGGCGCATCGGCGACCAGGTCGAGCCCGGCGCAGAGGTCGCAGGAGCCGCCGCAGGGCCCGATCTCCTCGCCGAAGTACGCGGTCAGCTCGAGGTGCCGGCAGCGGGCCTCGTCGGCGAAGTCGAACATCTGGCGCACCTGCCGCTTCTGCCAGCGCTGGACCTCCGGGTCGTCCGCCTCCCCGGCGAAGCGGTCGTACGAGACCACGTCGGCCCAGGAGTAGAAGAGCACGCAGTCGCTCTGCTTGCCGTCGCGGCCGGCGCGCCCGATCTCCTGGTAGTAGCCCTCGATGGAGCGGGGCATGTCGCGGTGGATGACGTAGCGGATGTCGGGCTTGTCGATCCCCATGCCGAAGGCGACGGTGGCCACCACCACGTCCACCTCGTCGGCCTGGAAGGCGTCCTGCACCCGCGTGCGCTCCTCCGGCTCGAGGCCGGCGTGGTAGGCGGCGGCGCGCACGCCGTGGTCCTTCAGGAACTCGGCGGTCCCCTCCACCGACTTGCGCGAGAGGCAGTAGACGATGCCGCTGTCGCGCGGGCGGCCCCGCACCAGCCGCAGGATGGAGTCGCGCACCTCGACCTTGCCGGAGGAGCCGCGCTCCGCGCCCTTCTTGTAGGCGTGCAGCCGGAGGTTCGGGCGGTAGAAGCTGCCGCGGAAGGCGAGCGGCCGCTCCATGCCGAGCTGGGCGGCGATGTCGCGCGTCACCTCGCGGGTGGCGGTGGCGGTGAGCGCCAGCACCGGGATGCCGCCGAAACGCTCCTTCAGCCCCGAGAGGTTGCGGTAGGCGGGGCGGAAGTCGTGGCCCCAGTGGCTGATGCAGTGGGCCTCGTCCACCGCGATGAGCGCGAGGCGCAGCCCCTGGAGCACGCTGCCCACCGAGGCCTCCAGCCCCTCCGGCGCGGCGTAGACCAGCTCGTAGCGGCCGGCGCGGATCCCCTCCACCCGCTCCCGCCGCTCCTCCGGCGAGAGGCTCGAGTTGAGGAAGGTGGCGCCGAGCCCCACCCGGCTCATGGCGTCCACCTGGTCCTTCATGAGCGCGATGAGCGGCGAGATGACCAGCGTGACGCCGCCGAGCAGCCGGGCCGGGATCTGGTAGGTGAGCGACTTGCCGGCGCCGGTGGGCATCACCCCGACGCAGTCGCGGCCCGCCAGCACCGCCTCGATGATCTCCCGCTGGCCGGGGCGGAAGCGGTCGTGGCCGAAGAGCTCCTTCAGCAGCCGGGCCGGGTCGGCGTCCCCCGGCCGCGGGCGCGCCGGCGCGCGGAGGCCCTCCCCGACCACGCGCAGCGTGCCGGTCACCTCGGGCGTGAAGAGCGCCGGACTGGTCCGCCAGAGGTCGCGCAGCGCGTCGAGCCGGTCCTGCAGGCGACCGCGCAGCGCGGCGTCGGCGGTATCGCCCGCCTCCCACTCGGCGCGCAGCGCGCGGGCGGCGTCGGCCACCTCGGCGACGCCAGGGAAGGAGCGGGGCAGCGGCATGGGCGGCGCAGTCTACACCAGGGCCCGGACGGCGATAGCGGGGCGGACGGCGCGCTATCGTGAAACTCGGCGGAGGGGTCCCAGCGAAGCTGGGGAGGGCGGAGCCCTCCAGGGCGGGCGAGCTTCGCCGAACGGCGAAGCGCAAGGGCCCCGCCGAGCGGGGGGGGGGGTGGGGCCCCGACGGCTTTGCCGGGCGGGGCGGGGCAGCATGCCCCGATTGAAACGGCGGCGGGCCGTGAGGCCGCGCCGCCGCGCTCCACTCCGTGGTGCCGGGAGGGCTACTTCGCGACCTTCGCCTCCTCGACGATGACCGGGTAGGCGTAGCCGTAGCCGAAGTCCTTGTCGAGGTGGACGGTGCCCTTGGCGGTGACGGTGTCACCCACCGCCACGTTGTCCATGGTGGTGATGGTGATGTCGTTGTCCTTCTTCTCCTCGGCGCCGCTGCCGTCGCGCAGGTGCACCCAGTTCTTGCCCATCACGCCGGCGTTGAACTTCACCACCTGGCCGCGGATGGTGACGCTCTTCTCCTTGAGCGAGGCCTTCTGGGCGTAGATCTCGGAGACGCTCCGGGCGTCGGCGCCGGAGGCCTTGGCGACCTTCTCCACCTTCACCGGCGCGGCGTTCACGCCCTGGTGCTGCGCCGCCACGTTCGGCGGCTGGCCGCCCATGCCGGACGGGGGCATCTGGCCGCCGCCCATGCCCTGGGGGGGCATCCCGCCCATCGCCGCCGGCATGGCGCCGCCCAGGGCGCCGGGGCCCTTGCCCGCCGCGTCCTGGCCGGCGAGGGTGCCGAAGTAGACCACCGGGAACTTGCGGTTCAGGGTCTTGCTCTCGAAGTCCTTCATCGGGAAGGCGTTCATCACCGTGAGCTCGGTGCCGTTGGCCGCGGTGGTCTGCGGGACGGCGGCCCAGCTCTCGCCCTGGGCGGTCTGGAGCTTCAGGTAGCTGTAAGGGGCGGCGTCGATGCGCTCGACGAGCTTGCCCTTGAGGCCGCCCGCCGCGGGAGCGGCTTCCGCGGCGCCGGCGGGCGCGGTGGGCTCACCCGGCCTGGCGGGCGCGGGCTGCTTGCTGCAGGCGGCGATCGCGAGGGTGAGCGCGGCGAAGAGAGCGAGACGCATGCATTTCCTCCGGTAGTTATCTCAGCGAAGTCCGTTGACTTGGGCGCGGAGCATAGACCCAACCGGGGAAAAAGACGAGAGGGGTGATTGCGCTCCGTCAAGGAGGCGGACGAGCGCTCCGCCTGGCTCAAGGAGGGGGAGCGGCGAGCCGGCCGAGCACCCCGGCGACCACCCGGTCGCAGCGCGGCGCGTGGAATGGGAAGGCGACGCGGGCCGCGCCGGCGGCGCGATCGAGCAGGGCCTGGCGGAGCGCCGTCCGGGCGCGGTGCAGCCTCACCTTCACGGCCTCCTCGGAGACGCCCAGGCACCCGGCGGTCTCCGCCGTGGAGAGCCCCTCCACCTCGCGCAGCATGAAGGCGGTCCGGTAGAGGGCGGGGAGGCGATCGACCGCCTCCTCCAGCAGGTCGACGAGCTCGCGGGCGGCCACCTGCCGCTCGGGATCCTGCGCGCTGGGGTCCATCCGTTCGTCCTCCTCGCCCCCCTCGGCGAGCAGCTCCGGCCGGCGCCCCGGCCGCAGGCGCGAGAGCGCCTCGTTCACGGCGATGCGGAGGAGCCAGGTGCGGAACGAGGCCTCCTGGCTCCACTGCCCCAGGTGCGCGTAGGCGTGCAGGTAGGCCTGCTGCATCGCGTCCTCCACCTCCGCCTCGTCGCGCAGGAGCGAGCGGATGGCGCGGTAGACGCGCTGGTTGTGGCGCCTCATCAGCAGCTCGAAGAGGGCGACCTCGCCGCCGAGGACGCGGCGGACCACCTCCTCGTCGCCCGGCGCCGCAGCGGGCGCCGCCTTGAACGTCGAGAGCTGCTCCATGGAGCCTCCGCCTCTTCTTGACGCCGGGCCGGCCCGGAGGTGACAGCCGGCTCGCCGTAACCTCGGGCTCCCGCCTCCACTCGATGGGGTGTGGAGGACGTCATGAACGATAAGCGACTGGAGTCCGGATACTGGGCGCTGCGCATCGCCTTCGGGGTGGTGCCCATCGTGGCCGGTCTCGACAAGTTCACCAACCTGCTCACCGACTGGGCGGGCTACCTCTCGCCGCTGGCGAAGCAGCTCCTGCCGGTGAGCCCGCAGACCTTCATGCACCTCGCCGGGATCATCGAGGTGGTCGTGGGGTTGGCGGTGCTGACGCGGTTCACCCGCATCGCAGCCTACGTGGCCTGCGCCTGGCTGGTCTGCATCGCGCTCAACCTCGTCGCCAGCGGCCACTTCCTCGACGTCGCCGCGCGCGACGCGGTCATGGCGGTCGGCGCCTTCGCGCTCGGGCGGCTGGCCGAGGTGCACGACGAGGCGACCGCCCGCGAGGCTCACACGGCCGCCATGCGGCCGGCCAAGGCCTGAGAGGGCTGCCCAGACGACCCTGTGAGGACGGCTACCCGCGGAGCTTGTAGCCGGTGCGCAGCATCGCGTAGCTCACGCCCAGCGAGACGGCGCAGAGGCCGAGCGCGATGCCGAGCGCGGCGAGCGGCGACGCATCGGAGAGGCCCAGCATCCCGTACCGGACCCCGTCCACCAGGTAGAAGATCGGGTTCAGGAGGGTGAAGCGGCGCAGCCCCGGCGACAGCATGCGCGCCGAGTAGAAGACGCCGCCGAGGAAGGTGAGCGGGGTGATGATGAAGGTGGGGAAGAAGTTGATCTGCTCGAAGGTGGTGGCCCAGACCGCGGTGATGAAGCCGAGCGACGCGAAGGCCACCGCGACGAGCAGCAGGAGCCCGAGCGCCTCCGCCGGGTGAGCCAGGCCGAAGCCGGTGAAGGCGCCGGCCACTCCCCACATGAGCAGGCCGACCAGCATCCCCCTCACCACCGCCGCCCCCACGAAGCCCGCCAGCACCTCGCCGTAGGAGAGCGGCGACACCAGCAGGTCGGTGATGGTGCCCTGCAGCTTCATCACGAACATCGAGGAGGCGCTGTTGAGGAAGGCGTTGGAGATCACGCCCAGGGTGACGAGGCCCGGCACGATGAAGCGGGCGTAGGGCACGCCGTCCACCTCGCGCAGGCGGCTCCCCAGGGAGTAGCCGAAGACCACGAAGTAGAGGGTGGTGGTGATGATGGGCGAGAGGACGGTCTGCCCCGGCACCCGGAGGAACCGCCGCACCTCCTTGGCGAGGAGCGTCCGCAGGCCGAGGCCGCTCACGCCCGCTCGCTCCGCAGCAGGGTCACGAAGACGTCCTCGAGCCGCATGCGCTGGGTCTCCACGTCCTGCACCGCCAGGCCGGCCGCCGCGAGCGCCGCCAGCGCCGGGCCGAAGGAGGCGCCCGGCTCGGCGTCCACCGCCAGCACCCGCCCGCCGTCCTCGAGCCGCGCGCCGAGCGGCGAGAGCGACGCCGGCAGCGCCGCGAGCGGGATCGAGAGCACCGCCCGCAGGGTCTTGCGGGCGTAGCGCCGCAGCACCTCGGCCTTCTGCTCCACCAGCAAGAGCCGCCCGCGGTCGATGATCCCGACCCGGTCGGCCAGCTCCTCCGCCTCCTCCAGGTAGTGGGTGGTGAGCACGATGGTGGTGCCGCGCCCCTGGAGCGTGCGCACGTATCGCCAGAGCTGCTGGCGGAGCTCCACGTCGACGCCGGCGGTCGGCTCGTCGAGGAAGAGCACCTCGGGCTGGTGGACCAGGGCCTTGCCGATGAGGAGCCGCCGCTTCATCCCGCCCGAGAGGGCGCGGGCGTTGACGTGGCGCTTGGCGCCGAGGTCGAGGGCGCCGAGGATCTCCTCCAGCCGCTCCTCCGTCAGCTCCACCCCGAAGTAGCCGGCCTGGATCCGCAGCGCCTCCTCCACCGTGAAGAAGGGGTCGAAGTTGATCTCCTGCGGCACGAGGCCGAGGTGGCGACGGGTGAAGCGGTAGTCGGTCACCACGTCGCGCCCGAGCACGCGCACCGTGCCGGCGCTGGCCCGCAGGAGCCCGGCCACGATGCTGATGAGCGTGGTCTTGCCCGCGCCGTTCGGCCCCAGCAGGGCAAAGATCTCCCCCCGGCGGATGTCGAGGTCCACGCCGGTGAGCGCGGTGAAGGCGCCGAAGCGCTTCTCGACGCCCCGCACCGAGACGACCGGATCGCTCATGCGCTACTTGACCGGCGTGGCCTTGAGGGCGGCGCGACCTTCCTTCAGGTACACGGAGAAGCGCACGTCGCGGCAGCCGTACTTGTCCTGGAGCTGCTGCCGGTTCTTCTGCAGCTTGGCCTCGAACTTCTCGTAGCTGAGCCCGGCCGTGCCCTCGCCGCTCTGGGTGCGGGCCTCGAGGAAGCGCTGGTAGACCTCGCGCCAGGCCTGCTCCTCGCCGCTCGGGGCCGGCGCCGCGAGCTGCTCGGCGGCGGCCGCCATGCCGTGGAGCATCAGCTCGCGGGTGGGAGTGGTGAGGTTGGTCGCGCCGGTGATGCTGTCGCTGCGCGGAGGCGGGAGCGGCACGGCCTCCTGCTCCTGCGCGGGCGGGGGCGCGTAGGCGGAAGCCTCGGGCGCAGGCGGCTCGTAGGCCGACGGCTGCCAGGCCGGCGCCTCGCGAGCCGGCGGTGGCTCATAGGCGGGCGGAGCCGGCGGCCGCTCGTAGGCCGGGGCCGCGGGGGGCGCGAAGGCGGGGGGCGGCTCGTACGCCGGCGGCTCCGGCCGCGGGGGCACGCCGGGGGCGCCGAAGAGATCCGCCGCCGGGCTCTCGGGAGCGTACGGCGCCGCGGCGGGCGCGGCCTCGGGCGGCAGCACGGCCGCGGCGGGGGGCGCCGGCTCCCGCTCGGCCAGGGGCCGCCGCGCGTCGAATGGCGCCTGCGTGGCCGGCTCCTCGCGCGAGATGGCGTGCATGGCGAGCGCCGCCTGCGCGGCGCGGTTCATGCCCTGGGCGACGGTGCCGAGCGGGCCCGAGACCACCGGCGCGCGGGCGGTGTAGTCGCCGCGCCCGATCTTCTCGGCGGCGGTGAGCAGGTCCTTGGGGACGCGCTGGCCGTCGCTGGCGGTGGCGCCGAGGACCAGGCCGAGGAGCAGCAGCGCGGCCAGGGCCGCCAGGGCGCCGTACTGGAAGGCGACGAGGCCGGCGAGGCGAGGCGCGGTGGGCAGGGCCAGCAGCACGGCCGCGCCGCTCGCCCCGAGCTTCTCGAGGCGCACCCTCCAGGCCGGGGGGTTGGCGAAGAGCAGCGGCAGGGGCGCGCCGGCCACCTGCGCCGGACCGAGCCGCCCCACCCCCACCGGCGCGCCGCTGGCGGTGCGCGGCAGGGCGAAGAGCGCCGGCGACTCGGTCGGCGGGAGGGTGCTCACGGTCTTCTTCACGTCGGCGGAGACCAGCACCTCCACCCCGCTCTCGGCGCGGAAGGCCCGGGCGAAGGCGAGGTCGAGCGGCGCTCCGGCGACCACGGCGGCGCCGGGGCCGGCCGGCGCGGTCGCCGTGTAGAACACCCCGTCGGCGGTGTGGGCGAACCCCTTCTGCGCCTTCGCTCCGGCGTTCTCGATGGTGCGCTGGACCAGCGGCTCCTTGGCGTCGAGCGGCTTGCCGGCCACCTCCACCCGCGCGGAGGGACCCTGGGCCGACCCGAGCAGCATCCGGGAGGGATCGAGGCCAGCCGCCTTCGCGGCCGGCTCCAGCGCGCCCTGCGCCACCGCGGCGAGGCCACCGCCCGCGGCGGCGGCGCCCCGCACCGTCTCGGCGCGCGAGGCGGCCTCGGCGGCCTCCGCGACCTGCCTGCCGAGGAGCTCGGCTCGCGCCGCGAAGTGGGCGGCCGCGCCCGTGAGGCGCGCGTCCTGCTCCACCTGGGCGCGCTCGACCGCGCTTTCGGTGACGAGGTAGAGGCCGGCCGCCCCGGCGCCGGCGGCGATCAGCGTGAGGACCCAGATCTTGACCCGGTTCATTGCGCTCGTTTATAGCGCAGCACCGCTCCGATCCGCGAGATCCCGTCCGCGAACCGCGCGGGGTCGGGCAGGAGCGATATCACCAGGTGGCCGTTCCGCTCGAAGTCGTAGAAGAAGCCGGGCTGGGCCACCACCCCCTCCTCCAGCAGCGCGAGGCAGACCGCCTCCTCGTCCACCGCCTCGCCGAGCCGGAGCACCGCCGCCCAGCCGCCCCGGCTCCGGAGCAGGTCGAAGGGGGCACCGGCGGCCTCCCGGGCCGCGGCGCGCCGGTTCTCCTCGAGCCGGGCCCGCAGGGGCGCGAGGAACCGCTCCCGCCGCGCCAGCAGCGCCGGCAGCGCGAGCTGCGCCGGCGCGGAGACCGAGAGCCAGGTGTCGGCCACCACCTCGAGCCGCTCGAGCGCTGGCCGGACCAGGGGCTCCGGCCCGGCGGCGGCGATCCATCCCGCCTTGAGCTGGGGGAGGCCGCACACCTTGGAGAGCCCGGAGAGGTGGAAGGCGAGGCAGCCCCGCGCCGAGGCCACCGTGACCCGCGGCGCCCCCGCCGTATCGAGGAAGACCTCGTCGCCGAGGAGCGCCAGGTTGCGCTCCGCGCAGAAGGCCTCCAGGAAGGCGAGGTCGTCCGGGCCGAGGACGTAGCCGGTGGGGTTCGAGGGGCTCACCGCCACCAGGGCCCGGGTGCGCGGGCCGACCGCGGCGGCGAGCGCGCCCCGGTCCAGGTGCCACTCGCCGTCGTAGCGAAGCGGGTAGCGGGCGAGCGTCACCGACTCGAGCCCGGCGAGGAGGTCCAGCAGCGGGTAGCTCGGCGCCGGGACCAGCACCTCGTCGCCCGGGTCGCAGAGCAGCTTGAAGAGGAGCGCGTAGGCCTCGCTGGTGGAGGAGGTGAGGAGGACCCGGTCCGGCGGGACCTCGGCGCCGTGATCGAGGAGGTACTCCGCCACCGCCGCACGCGCGTCCGGCAGCCCCTCCGGCGTCGGTTCGTAGGTGGAGACGCGCGGGTCGGCGAGGAGCGCGTTGAGCTCCTCCGCTGGCCAGGCGAGGCCGCAGCGGGTGGGGTTCGACTCGGCGAGGTCGAGGAGATCGCGCCCGGCGGCGCGCAGCTCTTCCTGACGCCGGGCGAGCCGGTTCGGGGAGAGGTCCCAGGCGGTGCGGCGAGAGAGCACGGGGGGAGTGTAGCCCGGCGACCGGGGCGGCTCACCGGGTCAGGCCCTTTTCGCACGGGAGACCACCGCGCCCGCGCTCCCCCTAGCTCAGCTCCACCTTCTCCGACGACACCGCGTGCCCCATGAAGATCTCCGCCAGGTGATCGAAGTGCCGGCACTGGTCGGTGGTCAGGTAGAGGCAGCTTTCGCGCCGGGACAGACGCGATTCAATCTCCGGGTGGCGCACCAGGTAGTTCGCCAGGCTGGGCGCCACCAGCGCGTCCTGGGACAGAATCCGCACCAGCGGCGGCAGCAGTGCCCGGATGCGCGACTGGATCAGCGGATAGTGGGTGCAGCCGAGCAGCAGGGTGTCGACGGTGCCGTCCTGCTCGACCGTCAGGTCCCAGTACTTGCGGATGAAGTGGTCCAGCCCCTGGCCCTCCAGCTCCCCGGCCTCCACCAGCGGCACCAGCAGCGGACAGGCCTGCTGTACCAGGCGCACCCGCGGCGCGTGCTTGGCGATCTCGATGGCGAAACTGTCCGACGTGACCGTGCCCTGGGTGGCCCAGAGCGCCACCGTTCGCAGGTCGTGGCGGTCTCCGATGGCCTCCACCGTGGGCCGGATGACGCCGAGCACCCGGCGGTCGGGGCAATGCGCCGGCAGGTACTGCTGCTGGACGTTGCGCAGGGCCTTGGCCGAAGCGGTGTTGCAGGCGATGATCACCAGAGGGCAACCCCGCTCGATCAGGTAGCGAACCGCCTCGGTCGTGAACTTGCAAACTGTCTCGAAGGAGCGGTTGCCGTACGGGGTGCGCGCGTTGTCTCCCAGATAGATGAAGTCGTACTGCGGGAGCAGCTGGCGGATCCGTCGGAAGATGGTCAGACCGCCGAAGCCGGAATCGAAGACGCCGATGGGGCTGTAGCCGGGCATGGTGACCGGGGGGACACCGATCTCATTCTGTTCGTGACCCATGGCTATCTCCTGACGGGCGTGCGACCGGCCCGCGCCGGCTCCGTTCTGGGGGGAGACGCGGGACTGGCGCCGAGGGCGGTCGACTGGAGGACCTCGCCCATCCGCGCGACGCCCGCCCGGATCCTGTCGGCGCTCGCCGCGGCGTAGCTCAGGCGCACGAAGCCTCGCTCCGGCTCGGCGGGGAACCACGCCCGACCTGGATTCACCTGGACCGCCCGCTCGGCGCAAGCTCGTGCGAACGCGACCTCGTCCACCCCTCCAGGCAACCTGAGCCAGAGGACGAACCCACCTCTCGGGACGATGCCGAGCTCGACCTGCGGCAGGTGCTCTCGGACGGCCTCCACGGCGGCGTCCCGCCGCGCGCGAAGAACGCCGCGGAGTGACCGCAGGTGACGAGCCCAGGCTGGTGAGCTGACCAGCTCGAGGGCCGCCTCCTGCATGGGCCCCGCGACGAACAGGTCGTCCACCACCGCCTGCGCGCCGAGCCGCACCCTGACCGGCCCTCTCGCGCACACGCCGGCGACGCGCAAGCCGGGGGCAGCCGGCTTCGTCAGCGACCGGACGTAGACCACGTGACCGTCGTCGCTGGCCGCGAGGGGTGGGGGTGGTGTGCCCTCGATCGCGAGATCCCGCGCGGCGTCGTCCTCCACGATGAACGCGCCCACGCGGCGGGCGACCTCGAGCACGGCGGTCCGGCGCTCGGGGGAGAGCGTCGCTCCAGAGGGGTTGGCGTAGGTCGGCTGGCAGGCGAAGACGCGCGCGCCCGAGGCCTTGAACGCGGACTCGAGCAGGTCGGGCCGAACGCCCTCCGCGTCCGTTGGTACGGGAACGGCCCGGAGCCGCCGAGCTCGCAACACGGCCAGCGTCCCTATGTGGGCGGGTGACTCGACGAGCACCGGCGCCCCTGGACCGGCGAGCGAGCGGAAGATCGTCGACAGCGCCGCCTGTCCGCCCGGCATGATCAGCACGTCGTCCGCGCTGGCCTCGCCGAGCTGTCTCGCGAACCAGGCGCGGAGCGCCTCGACGCCCTCGCTCGGCACACGGTCCCAGGCGCCAGGCCGACGCCCTGCGCGAGCCATCGCGTTCGCGAGCGCGCCGAAGGGCTGCGCCTCCGTCTCGAGATAGCCGCTTCCCAGGGGGATGGTGTCGGGGCGCGGCGGCGCGAAGACGTCGTGAAACTCCTCGAGCACCGGCGGGCTCGGGCCGAGCACGACGGCCTGCCAGCCGTGATCGGCGATGGCGGACCTCGCCAGGCGCTCCGCGACGAACGCCCCGTGCCCGGGGCGCGTGAAGATGAGCCCCTCCCGTGCGAGCCGAGCGAGCGCGTGTTGCACGGTGACCGGGCTCACGCGGAAGGCCGCGACCAGGCTGCGGGTGGCGGGGAGCCGATCGCCGGGCCGCAGCTCGGTGGCGATGCGGTGCTTCAGCGCGCGGTACACCTGATCCGTCGACGACGCCCGTTCCGTCGGGCGGTGACTGGTGCTATCATCCTTCATGAGAACGAACGATAGCGCTACTGCCTCCGTCGCGATAGCGACCGAACCCGCGCCTCCCGTCCCGCCCACCTTCCGCGACGTGCTGTCGGCCCGGGCCCGCATCGCGGCCTACCTGCCGCGCACCCCGATGTTCGAGTACCCCGCGCTCAGCGCCGCCGTCGGCGCGAGGGTGTTCGTGAAGCACGAGAACGTCCAGCCCACGGGCGCGTTCAAGGTCCGGGGTGGCATCAACCTCGTCTCCCGGCTCGCCGCCGACGCGCGCAGCCGCGGGGTGATCACCTACTCGACCGGCAATCACGGACAGTCCATCGCCTACGCCGCGCGCCTGTTCGGCACTCCCTCGCGCGTCGTGATGCCGGAGGTCGCCAACCAGAGCAAGGTCGCGGCCCTGCGCGCCCTCGGCGCGGAGGTCGTCTTCCATGGAGCGAAGTTCGACGACGCGCGGCGACACGCCGAGCACCTGGCGCGTGAGCACGGCTACCGCCTCGTCGGCGCGGCCAACGAACCCTCGCTCATCGCGGGCGTCGCGACCCAGGTGCTCGAGATGCTCGAAGACCAGCCCGACCTCGATGCGATCATCGTCCCGGTCGGAGGTGGCAGCGGGGCAGCGGGGGCATGCCTCGTGACGGCCGCCGTCGCTCCGGGCTGCCGGGTCATCGCGGTTCAGTCGGACGCCGCGCCAGCGGGGCACGACTCGTGGCGGGCGGGACGCTGCGTGGAACGCGCCAACGCGACCTTTGCGGAGGGGCTCGCGACCGGCGCGGGATGTGAGCTGCCGCAGGCGATCCTGCGCGAGCACCTCTCCGAGTTCGTCCTCGTGGGCGACGACGAGATCCAGCAGGCCGTGGTCTGGCTCCTGGAGCGAGCGCATACGCTCGCCGAGGGCGCTGGAGCGGCGTCACTCGCTGCCGCGTACAAGCTTCGCGGCCACCTGCAGGGGTCCAGGATCGGGATCATCTGCTCCGGTGGGAACAGCTCGCTGGAACACCTCGAACTCGCGCTCGCGTTGCGGCGCGGCGACCGCAGCTGCGGCGCCGCGCAGCGATGACGTCCGCGACGAGTGGCCGACGTACGTAACGGGTTGCCTCTACTTCCCGAGCCGGGCCCACCTGTCGCCCGCGCTGCGAGTGGCGCGCGAGCTCTCGGCGGATGACGGACATCCGCGCGCGGACAGCCACGACCGCAGCACCTCGTAGAGCTCGGGTCGCCCGAGCACCTCGAGGTGCCCCATCCCGAAGCCGATCCACTGGTGCGCCTCGGGGAAGCCGAGCGAGAGCTCGGGGCGCCGGTGCCGGCCGAGGGCGCTGTCCACCGAGACGAGGCCGTCGCTCGCGTATGGCCCCTCGCCTGGCGCCGCCGTCCTGGTCGCGGCGACCGCGTAGCAGGCGACGCCCCGGGGCAGGTCGAGCCGGGCCGGCGGGCCGCCCCCGGCCGCGAAGCGGTCCCGCCCGCGCCAGTGCGCGTCGAGCACGTTGCCGTAGCGCAGGTCGGTGACCCCGGCGCTGCGGATCTTGCCGAGCCGGGCCAGGGGCGCGCTGTGGCGGCTCACCCCGAGGAGCGCGTCGATGAAGCTCCCGCCGCGCTCCAGCGCCGCGCCGTGGTGCGGCGAGGCCACGCAGACGAGCGCCGCCAGACGGGCGCGCCAGGCGTGGCCCGCGTCCTCCGCCGAGCGGCAGGCGCTGCGGGCCACGAGCCCGCCCATGCTGTGCCCGAGAAGGACGAGCTCGTCGAGCGGCACCGGCCAGGACGCGACGAGCCGCTCGAGCAGCCCCGCGAGCTCGGCCCCGTTCTCCGAGATGTGGCGCCCGGTGTTGTAGCTCAGGCGCAGGCAGGTGAAGCCGAGCTCCCGCGCCAGCGCCTCGGCCCGGTCCTGGCCGGCGGGAGCCCAGGCGCGATCGCAGAGGCAGGAGCCGTGCAGGAGGACCAGCACCTTCCCGCGCGCGTCCGGGACCGCGCCGAGGACGCTCGCCGGGCCCTCGAGGTCGAGCGCCCGCGATCCCCGGCGGAGCCGCATCTCGATCGCGAGCGGGTTCCCGGTCGCCGCGAGGTGGTGCCCGACGACCCCGTTCAGGACGGCGAGCGCCGCCTCCCGCCCAGCTCCCGGCACGCTCTCCCGGAGGAGCGGCGCCAGCTTCTCGAGGGCCGCGTCGAGCTCGCTTCCGACGAGCCGGGCCGCCGCCCGGATCGCGAGGTGGACCGGCGCCGTGAAGACCGGGACCACGCTCGAGAGCGGCCGGCCCAGGACTCGCGGCCCGCTCCCGATGGCCACCTGCATGTCCTCGACCACTGCGGACACGCCCGAGAGCGCCTCGATCACCAGCCGGACCGCGCCGCGCAGATCGCCGGCATGGGGTCGTGCGCCCGTCCGCCCCGTCGGGTGCTCGGGGGCGCCGGGGCTGGGCGGGGGACCATCGTGAGGCGACATGGCGGGTCCTGGGAGACGGCGAGGAGCAGCGGGCCGGACCGCTTCTATCTAAGCGCGCCGGAGGCCCGAGACCGAGCCGATCGAGCCTTCCAGTCCCCGAAATCGCTCTGAAGCGCGCGCCCGGGATCCTCCTCCGTGGGTGTGGGGGCTCGCGGGGCGGACGACCGGCGCGTTCACATGTCCGCGTACCGCTTCGCTGCGGCGAGGTCGCGCCGGAGCTCGTCGGCGGTGCGGCGCGGCCCGTAGCCGGGGGTGTCGCGCTGGATGCGCCACCCCTCGCGCAGCGGCCCCGCGTCCACCACGTCGAAGCCGAAATGGTCGATGAGGCCGGCCACGGTGGCCTTCGCCCCTGCGTCGTCGCCCGCGATCACGAGCGCGCGGCGGCTCGGGGTCCCGGGCGGCTGGCCGTGGGTGGTGAGGTCGGCGGCGTAGATGTGGTTGAAGGCCTTCACCACCTTCGAGCGCGGCAGGTGCGCCTGCAGGAGCTCGGAGGTGGTGGTGGTCTCCTCGTCGAGCTCGCGGAGGTGGCCGTCCCGCTGCGGGTAGTAGTTGTTGGTGTCCACGACCACCTTGCCGGCGAGCGGCTCGACCGGCACCGAGCGGTAGGCCTTGAGCGGCACCGTGACGACCACGAGGTCGCCGGCGCGGGCCGCCTCCTCCGGCGCGGCGGCCCGGGCGCGCGGTCCGAGCTCCTTCACGAGCTCCGCGAGCGTCTCCGGTCCCCGGGAGTTGCTCAGCACGACGTCGTAGCCGTTCGCCACCGAGAGCCGCGCGAGCTGGCTCCCGATGTGCCCTGCGCCGATGAGGCCGATGGTCTTCATGGCGTGGGCCTACCGGCGGGGCGGCGGGCGCGCAACGCCTCAAGCGAGGTTCTCCTCGAAGGACTCGAGCCGCCGCCAGTGGCATCGCCATCGCCTCCATCGCCCCCGAGCCGCCGAACGACGGCCTCGTACCGCCCTGATCCTTCGTCTCGACCTGAAGCACGGGCAATCAGCGCTCGTGCCGGCGCTCTTCGCGGTGCCGGGGCGCCGCGTGGGACGCGTGGCCCGAGCGCGGCCCGCCGACCCCGGTCCGGTAATAGGCCGGCGCGCCCGCCCAGCCGCGCGGGCCCCAGGCGCGGGGGCCGACCCATCCCCGATAGCGCCCCCAGCCGTGGTAGCCGCCCCACCCCCAGTAGCCGCCGACGCGGAACCAAGGGTGCGCGTACCAGGCGAAGAAGCGGATCCCTCTTGCGCCCCAGTACGGCTGCGGACCGTAGCCGTAGACCCAGGGCGCGACCACCCAGCGCCAGCCGTAGACGGGGTAGTAGACGTACTGCTCCGGGAACATCTGCGGGTCGTCGGGGATGAACGTGTACTGCTGCCCGTACGGAACCCAGACC
This sequence comes from Anaeromyxobacteraceae bacterium, assembly GCA_035656915.1. Classification (GTDB taxonomy): domain Bacteria; phylum Myxococcota; class Myxococcia; order Myxococcales; family Anaeromyxobacteraceae; genus Anaeromyxobacter_B. The sequence continues at coordinate 15,160 of DASRRJ010000018.1, read as the reverse complement.
CACCCGTACTGATGGGTCTGGACCCACTGGCCGGTCTGCGCCGGCTGGGGCGCGGCCGCGTCCGCTGGCGGTGGCGTGGGAGGAGGCTGCGGCAGAGCCTGCGCGGGCGGCGGCGCGGGCTGGCCCTCGTCGGCGGACGGCGGAGGAGGAGGTGGCGCGCTCGGATCGGCCGGCTGCGCGAAGGCCAGCGCCGGCGCGACGGCCAGCGCGAGCGACAGGAAGGTGAACCGGCCCATGGCGACCCCCGCGATCGAGCGCCCGCCGTCTCGTCGCTCCCGCGAGGCCGCGCCCGGGCAAAGCGCGGCCTCATGGACAGGGAACACCGGACCGGGCCGGAGGTTAGGCGCCCCTCACCCCTCCGCCCGCACGTACTCGAACTCCACCGGCTTGCCCTCGATCCCCTTGGCGGGCGCGGCGATCCAGGAGGCCAGCTCGCCGGGCCGGGTCACCGGGCGGGCCTGCAGGCTCTTCACGTAGGCCCGCTCCGCCTCGGACGGCAGCCACTCGCCGCGGCGGCGCGCCCACTCCTCCTCCGCGAGCGGCCGGCCCTCCGGGTCGAAGCGCCGTCCGGCGAAGGCCCCCTGCTGCCGGTGGAAGCGGCGCGACGGCAGCCGCAGCCGCTCCGGTAGCCCGGCGGCGGCGAGGTGCCGGTTCCAGCGCGCCACCGCGCGCTCGCAGTCCTCCACGTAGGCGTCGCGCAGCACCTCGTTCATGGCGTTGCGGAGCGGCACCTCCTCGCGGCGCAGCGCGCCGGTGGCGTCGGGCAGGTCGAGCGGATACGAGGCGTCGAGCGCCCGGTGATCCGGCCAGCGCTCCTCGTGCGCCCTCCCCTTCAGGCCAGCGCCGAAGAAGCTGGCGGCGTTGGTGGAGACCTCGCCGCCGAACAGGTCGAGCGAGAGCGAGAACCAGAGGTTCAGGTACTTCTGCAGGAGCGGCAGCTCGATCCCGCCGCTCTTGCGCGGGTCGTCGAGGTCGCGCGTCAGCTCGGCGGTGCGGCGCACCACCCGCGACACCCCGCTCTCGCCCACGAACATGTGGTGCGCCTCCTCGGTGAGCATGAAGCGCGTGGTCCGGGAGAGCGGGTCGAACCCGGACTCGGCCAGGGCCAGGAGCTGGTACTTGCCGTCACGGTCGGTGAAGGTGGTGAACATGAAGAAGTCGAGCCAGTCGAGGATGGGCTGGTTGAAGGCGCCCAGGATCCGCGGCCGGTCGGCGTCGCCGGAGCGGCGCGACAGCAGCGCCTCCGCCTCCTCGCGCCCGTCGCGGCCGAAGAAGCGGTGGAGCAGGTAGACCATGGCCCACAGGTGCCGCCCCTCCTCCACGTTCACCTGGAAGAGGTTGCGCAGGTCGTAGAGCGACGGGCAGGTGTGCCCGAGCATCCGCTGCTGCTCCACCGAGGCCGGCTCGGTGTCCCCCTGGGTCACGATGAGCCGCCGCAGCGCGCTCTTGTGCTCGCCCGGCACCTCCTGCCAGACCGGCTCGCCGAGCGCGTCGCCGAAGCCGACGCGCCGGTCGGGCGGCGAGTCGGCGAGGAAGATGCCCCAGCGGTACTCGGGCATGCGCACGTAGTCGTAGACCGCCCAGCCCTCGGGGCGTACCGACACCGCGGTGCGCAGCCAGACGTCGGCGGCCTGGAAGCCCTCCGGCCCCACCTCGAGCCACCAGCGGAGGAAGTCGGGCTGCCACGCCTCCAGCGCCCGCTGCAGCTTCCGGTCCTCGGAGAGGTTCACGTTGTTCGGGATCTTCTCGTCGGTGAGCCAGGCCATGGCGTCCCTCAGGTCCTCCGCGGGTCGAACTCCGGCCGCTGCCCCGCCTTGCCGTAGAGCGTGAGCGCGCCCCGCTCGCCGGTGGCGCTCGGGCGCGTGAAGATCCAGTTCTGCCAGGCCGACAGCCGGCCGAAGATGCGGGTCTCCATGGTCTCCGGCCCGGCGGCGCGCAGGTTCTGCTCGAGCCCGGTGAGGGCGTCGGGGCTCTGGGCGACGCGCTCCTCCACCGCCACCCGCAGCTCGTCCTCCCAGTCGAGCTCGTCGGGCGCGAAGGTGACGAGGCCGAGGTCGAGCGCGGCGCGGGAGGGGATGGGGCCGGGGGTGGCGGCGACGCGGGCCGCCAGCGCCGGCTCGCCGAGGAAGCGCGCCTGGAGCCGGGCGAGGCCGTTCGCGCCCGGGAGCGCCCCCGCGTTCATCGGCCCGGGGTGGACGGCGGCCCTCCCCTCCGCGTCGTCGAGCGCGTACTGGCGATCGGCGGCCAGGGCCACCTCGAGCAGCGAGCCCGCGAAGGCCGAGCCGGGCTCCACCAGCGCGTAGAAGGTCCGCGCGGTCGCGTCGAGCCGCTTCAGCACCCGCTTCATGTGGGCCAGCACCTCGCGCCCTAGCCAGTGGTCCCGCGCCGCCAGCACCCCGGCGTCCGCGGCCAATACCGCCGCCGGGTCCCCCTCGGCGCGCAGGAGCACGGTGCCGAGCTCCGGGTGGTGGAAGCGCAGGCGCAGGAGCGCGTCGTCGAGCTCGCGGAAGGCGCGCAGCGCCCAGGCGCCCGCGCCGGCGACGAGGAGCCCTTCGGCGTCGCGTGGCTCGGGGCCGGCCGGGGCTCGGAGGGTGAGGTGCGCCAGCCGCCGCGCGGGCTCCGGCCGGAGGGTCACGTAGCGGTAGCGGACCTCGCCCCCCTCCTCGACCGGCGCGAGCCGCGTGAGCGCCACCCCCGGTCCGCCGGGCCGGTCGCTCGAGGCGGCCAGCTCGGCTGCCGCCGCCGCCACCCGCTCCCCCCAGCGCGAGCGCGGCACCAGCTCGTCCACCAGCCCCCACTCCAGCGCGCGCTTCCCCTTCACGCCCTCCGCGGAGGTGGCGAAGGCGTCCGCGCGATCGCGCCGCACCTTGCGCTTGTCGACGAGCCGGACCAGGCCGCCGGTGCCGGGGAGCACGCCCAGCAGCGCCACCTCGGGCAGCGACACCGCGCTCGAGGCGTCGTCCACCAGCAGGACGCGGTCGCAGGCCAGGGCCAGCTCGTAGCCGCCGCCGGCGCAGGTGCCGTTGAGCGCCGCCAGCGAGCGGAGCCCGGAGCAGGCGCTCGCGTCCTCGAGCGCCAGCCGCGTCTCGTTGGTGAGCTTGCAGAAGTTCACCTTGAACGGGTGGCTCGAGCGCCCCAGCATCCCGATGTTGGCGCCGGCGCAGAAGACCCGCTCCTTCAGGCTCTCGATCACCAGCGCCCGCACCTCGGGGTGCTCGAAGCGGAGGCGCTGCAGCGCGTCGGCGAGCTCCAGGTCCACGCCCAGGTCGTAGCTGTTGAGCTTGAGGGCGTAGCCGGGGTCGAGCCCGCCGTCCTCCCGCACGTCCATACCGAGCCGCGCCACCGGCCCCTCGAGAGCCAGCCGCCAGTGGCGGTAGCGCGAGGGGTCGGTCTCGAAGGCGATCGCCATCACCAGACGATAAGGATTGCGCGACCCCACCTCCCCCGCCCGCGCGGGGCAGCGTTCGCGTGGTCCTTGACTCCCGAATCAAGCTGGCGCGAGCATGCTGGGTCGCTAGAATCCGGCAGCCCGCCACCCCACCCGGAGTCGACATGAGAACGCTGGCCGCACTCACCGCCCTCGCCCTGGCGCCCTTCGCGGCGCGCGCCGACGTGGGGATGTGGACCTTCGACAACTTCCCCTCGCAGAAGGTGGAGCAGGCCTACGGCTTCAAGCCCTCGCCGGAGTGGCTGCGGCACGTGCAGCTCTCGTCGGCGCGGCTCGCGGGCGGCTGCTCCGGCAGCTTCGTCTCGCCGGAGGGGCTGGTGATGACCAACCATCACTGCGCCCACGGCTGCATCGAGCAGCTCTCCACCGGCCAGCGCGACTTCGTGAAGAGCGGCTTCCAGGCGAAGACGCTCCAGGAGGAGGTGAAGTGCCCGGAGATCGAGGTGAACCAGCTCGTCGGGATCACCGACGTCACCGCCGAGATCACCAAGGCCACCGCCGGGCTCGAGGGGCAGAAGTACTTCGAGGCCCAGAAGGGGGCGATGGCGCGGCTCGAGAAGGCCTGTCAGACCTCCGACGCGCTGCGCTGCGAGGTGGTGACCCTCTACCACGGCGGGATCTACGACCTCTACAAGTACAGGCGCTTCCAGGACGTGCGGCTGGTCTTCGCGCCCGAGTTCGCCATCGCCTTCTTCGGCGGCGACCCCGACAACTTCATGTTCCCGCGCTACGACCTCGACGTCTCGTTCCTGCGGGTCTACGAGGACGGCAAGCCGGCGCAGATGAAGGACTGGTTCAAGTGGTCGCCCGCGGGGGCGAGGGAGGGCGAGCTCACCTTCGTCTCCGGCCACCCGGGCGGCACCTCGCGCCAGCTCACCATCTCCGAGCTCGAGTACCAGCGCGACGTGGCGCTGCCCGAGCGGCTCTTCTCGCTCTCCGAGCTGCGCGGGCAGCTCACCCAGTACCAGAAGCGCGGCGCCGAGGAGGCGCGCCACTCGAACGCCCTGCTCTTCTACGTGGAGAACGGCGTGAAGGCGCTCAAGGGGCGCTTCGAGGCGCTGGTCGCGAAGGACTTGTTCCAGTCGAAGGTGAAGGACGAGGAGGCGCTCAAGGCACGGCTCGCCCGGGATCCGGAGAAGGCGCGGAAGTACCTGCCGGCCTTCGACGCGGTGGCGCGGAGCCAGGCCACCCTCAAGGAGATCCGCAAGCCGCTCCGGTACGTCGAGCAGGGCGGCGGGTTCCAGGGCGAGCTGTTCCACCACGCCCGGGCGCTGGTGCGGGGCGGCGACGAGCGGCTGAAGCCGAACGAGAAGCGGCTGCGCGAGTACCGCGACTCGGCTTTGCCGGCGGTCACCCAGGCCCTCTTCTCGACCGCCCCCATCTACCCGGAGCTCGAGATCTTCCAGCTCACCTTCTCGCTCACCAAGCTGCGCGAGAACCTGGGCGCCGACGATCCCTTCGTGAAGAAGGTGCTCGGGAAGAAGTCGCCGGAGGACCTCGCCACCGAGCTCGTCAAGGGCACGAAGCTCGCCGACCCGGCCCTGCGCAGGCAGCTCTGGGAGGGCGGCAAGGCCGCGGTGGACGCCTCCCGGGACCCGCTCATCGAGCTCGCCCGCTTCGTCGACCCCGACGGCCGCGCCATCCGCAAGAAGTACGAGGACGAGGTGGAGGCAGTGCAGCGGAAGAACGACGAGCTGGTCGCAAAAGCCCGCTTCGAGATCGAGGGCACGAGCACCTACCCGGACGCCACCTTCACGCTCCGCCTCTCCTACGGCACGGTGAAGGGCTACCAGGAGAACGGGCGCTACGTGAAGCCCATCACCACCTTCGCCGGGGCCTTCGAGCGCGCCACCGGGCGCGACCCCTTCGCGCTCCCGAAGAGCTGGCTCGACGCCGAGAAGCGGCTGAACTTCGCGACCCCCTTCGACATGGCGACCACCAACGACATCATCGGCGGCAACTCCGGCTCGCCGGTGATCGACCGGGACGCCCGGATCGTCGGCCTCATCTTCGACGGCAACATCCAGTCGCTGGGCGGGGACTACGGCTTCGACGCCTCGGTGAACCGGGCGGTGGCGGTCCATTCGAGCGCGCTCCTCGAGGCGCTGGAGCGCGTCTACGGGGCGGATCGGATCTCCAAGGAGCTGAAGGGCGGGAAGTAGCGGAATAGCGGCGGGTTCATTAAGGTTTTTCGCATCCGCGGCGACGTGTGCCATAGCCCCTGCCGGGGCGCGAACCTTCATGGCATACTGCCGCGCCATCTGCCCCGGTCCCCGGGGCTGGAACGGAGAAGAACCTTCCCATGGCGAATGACCCCAGCGCTCCGCCCGACCGCCCGGGCGCGGCGGCGCCTTCAGACGATCCCCATCCTTACAGGGACGAGATCGTCATCTCCTGGCCGGAGCTGCACCGTGACGCGCGGTACCTCTCGCGCGTGCTCCACGGGCTCGGCGAGTGGAAGGGGATCATCGCCATCACCCGCGGCGGCCTGGTGCCGGCCGCGCTGGTGGCCCGCGAGCTCGAGATCCGGCTCATCGACACCGTCTGCGTGGTGAGCTACGGCGCCGCCAAGGCCGGCGAGGCCCAGCAGCACCGGGGCGACCTGCAGTGGCTCAAGAACGTCGAGGGCGACGGCGCGGGCTGGCTCCTCATCGACGATCTGGTCGACACCGGCCGCACCGCGCGCGCCGTCCGCGAGCGGCTCCCCAAGGCCCACTTCGCCTGCCTCTACGCCAAGCCGCAGGGGCGGCCGCTGGTCGACACCTTCGTGAAGGAGTTCAAGCAGGAGAAGTGGATCTACTTCCCCTGGGACATCGATTACCGGTTCGTCACGCCCATCAAGCACGGGAGCGACGCCCCCTGAGCGCCCCGCGGCTAGAGCTCTCGGGCATCACCAAGCGCTTCGGAGCGGTCGTCGCCAACGACGACGTGGCCCTCACCGTGCTGCCGGGGGAGATCCACTCGGTCCTGGGGGAGAACGGCGCCGGCAAGTCCACGCTGATGAAGATCATCTACGGCGCGCTCCGTCCGGACGCCGGGGTGATCCGCTGGAACGGCGAGCCGGCGCAGATCCGCAGCCCGCACGAGGCGCGCGCGCTCGGCGTCTCAATGGTGTTCCAGCACTTCTCGCTCTTCGACACCCTCACGGTGGCGGAGAACGTCTGGCTGGGGCTGGACCGGCGCACCCGGCTCGCCGACGTCAGGTCCGGGATCCGCCGCAAGGCGCAGGAGTACGGCCTGGAGCTCGAGCCGGAGCGGCCGGTGCACACCCTCTCGGTGGGCGAGCGGCAGCGGGTGGAGATCGTCCGCGCGCTCCTCACCGAGCCGAAGCTGCTGATCCTCGACGAGCCGACCTCGGTGCTCACCCCGCAGGCGGTGGAGAAGCTCTTCGTCACCCTGCGCAAGCTCGCCGCCACCGGCTGCTCCATCCTGTACATCAGCCACAAGCTCGACGAGATCCGCGCCCTCTGCCACAAGTGCACCGTGCTGCGCGGCGGCAAGGTGGCGGGGATCTGCGACCCGGCGCGCGAGACCACCGCCAGCCTGTCCCGCCTCATGATCGGCGCCGAGCCGCCGAAGCTGCAGCGGCGCGCGCCGGTGGTGGGCGAGCTGGCGCTGCGGGTGCGCGAGCTCTCGCTCCAGAAGAGCGACCGCTTCGGCGTCAACCTGGAGCGCGTCTCGCTCGAGGTGCGCGGCGGCGAGATCGTGGGCATCGCGGGGGTCTCCGGGAACGGGCAGCAGGAGCTGCTGGCCGCCCTCTCCGGCGAGGATCCCCGCGCCGACGCGGGCGCGGTCCAGCTCTTCGGCAACCCCATCGGCCACATGGGCGCCGGCCACCGGCGGCGGCTCGGCCTGCACTTCGTGCCCGAGGAGCGGCTCGGCCGCGGCGCCGTGCCCGGGCTCTCGCTCGCGGCCAACCTGCTCCTCACCCGCCACGAGGCGCTTCGCCGCCTCGGCTGGATCGATCGCCGGGCGCTGCGGGCGCAGGCGGCCGGGATCCTCGATCGTTACCGGGTGAAGGCGGCCGGGCCCGGCGCGGTGGCGCGCAGCCTCTCCGGCGGCAACCTGCAGAAGTACATCGTGGGCCGCGAGCTCGACGCGCTGCCGAAGGTGCTGATCGTCGCCCAGCCGACGTGGGGTGTGGACGTGGGGGCGGCGGCGCAGATCCGGGGGGAGCTCATCGCCCTGCGCGACAAGGGCTGCGCGGTGCTGGTGGTCTCGGAGGAGCTCGACGAGCTCTTCGCCATGTCCGACCGGCTCCACGTCATCGCCCGCGGCCGACTCTCCCCTTCCCTGCACACCGAGGACGCCACCGTGGAGCTGATCGGGGAGTGGATGAGCGGGCTCTGGCCGGCCGCGCCCGACGAGCGCGCGGCGGGGGAGCACCGGTGATCCGCTTCGAGCTCCGGCAGTCCCCGTCCCGGCTCATGGGCGTGCTCTCTCCCGTCCTCGCGCTCGCCCTCACCGTGGGCATCGGGGGCGGGATCTTCTTCCTGCTCGGCAAGGATCCGGGGCGGGCGCTCGAGGTCTTCCTGCTCGAGCCCCTCCACGGCACGCGGGCCCTCGCCGAGCTCGGGCTCAAGGCCACTCCCCTCATCCTCTGCTCGCTCGGCCTCGCCCTCTGCTTCCGCTCCAACGTCTGGAACATCGGCGCCGAGGGGCAGTTCCTCTTCGGCGGCATCGCCGGCGGCGGCCTGGCCCTCTGGGTCACCACCGCGGGCGTGCCCATGAGCCAGCCCGTCTTCCTGCCGCTGGCGCTGCTCGCCGGGGCGGCCGGCGGCGCTGCCTGGGCGGCGGTGGTGGCGCTGCTCCGCGACCGCTTCCACGCCAACGAGATCCTGGTGAGCCTGATGCTGGTCTACGTGGCGAACCTGTTCCTCTCCTGGCTGGTCTTCGGGCCCTGGAAGGACCCGCAGGGCTTCAACTTCCCCCAGACCGTCCAGTTCGCCGCCGCCACCGAGGTGCCGCGCCTCTTCCGCGGCATGCGGCTCAACGCCGGCTTCCCGCTGGCGCTCCTGGCAGCGGTGGCGATGTGGCTCTTCATGTTCCGCACCTACCGCGGCATGCAGCTGCAGGTGGGCGGCCCGGCGCCGCTGGCGGCCCGCTACGCCGGCTTCTCCTCGCGGGCGGCCATCTGGACCACCCTGCTCGTCTCGGGCGCGCTGGCCGGGGTGGCCGGGGCCGTCGAGGTAGCGGGGCCGATGGGGCAGCTCACGCCGCACGTCTCCATGGGCTACGGCTTCACCGCCATCATCGTGGCCTTCGTGGGCCGGCTCCACCCGCTCGGCTGCATCCTCTCCAGCCTGCTCCTCTCGGTCTTCCTCATCGGCGGCGAGCTGGCCCAGTCGCGGGTCGGGCTCCCCTCGGCGCTGGCGGGGGTGTTCCAGGGGGTGCTCTTGCTCTCGCTGCTCGGCTGCGACGTCCTCGTCCACTACCGCCTGCGCTTCAGGAGCGTGGCATGACCGGCCTCGACCTGCTCGTGGCCGCGACGCTCTCGGCCGGGACCCCGCTCGCCATCGCCGGCCTCGGCCTGCTCGTCAACGAGCGGGTCGGGGTGGTGAACCTGGGCGCCGAGGGGTTGATGCTGGTGGCGGCGGTGAGCGGCTTCGCCACCGCCCTCGCCACCCGCAGCGAGTGGCTCGCCCTCGGCGCGGGCGCCCTCGCCGGCGCGCTGCTCTCGGCGCTGCTCGGCTGGCTCGTCATCTGGCTCAACACCAACCAGTACGCCACCGGCCTGGCGGTGAGCATCTTCGGGACCGGCCTGTCGGCGTTCGCGGGCATCCCCTTCGTGGGCCGGCAGCTCACCACCGGCGGGCACCGCGGCGTCCCGGTGCTCCGGGACCTCCCCTTCCTCGGCCCGGCCCTGTTCCGGCAGCACCCGGTGGTCTACCTCACCATCGCGCTGGCGGGGCTCCTGGCCTTCGTCTCCTACCGCACCCGCGTCGGCCTGGTGGTGCGCGCCGTCGGCGAGTCGCCCGCCTCCGCCCACGCGCTCGGCTACCCGGTGCGGCGCATCCGGCTGGCGGCGGTGGTCCTGGGCGGCGCGCTCTGCGGCGTGGCCGGCGCCTACCTGTCGGTGGTCTACACGCCGCTCTGGGTCGAGGGGATGGTCTCGGGCCGCGGCTGGATCGCGCTCGCCCTCACCGTCTTCGCCACTTGGCGGCCGGCGCGGATCCTCCTCGGCGCCTACCTCTTCGGCGGCGTCACCATGCTGCAGCTCCACCTGCAGGCCGGCGGCGTCCAGCTCCCTGCCCAGTTCATGGCCATGCTCCCCTACCTCTCCACGGTGGTGGTGCTGGTGCTCATCTCCCGCAACCCGCTCTGGATCCGGCTCAACATGCCAGCCTCGCTCGGCAAGTCGTTCATCCCGGGCGCCTGAAGCTCCGTTCGCAGCTCCGCAGCCCACCCACAACCGAGAGGAAGACCACCTACATGAACCTGTCCCTGTCGAAGCACGCCGCCCTGGCAGCGGCGCTCGCGGCCGCGAGCCTCGCCGGCTGCAGCAAGAAGGAGGCGCCGCCCGCGCCCGAGCAGCACGCGACCGCGCCCGCCCCGGCCAAGGCCGGCGAGCCGCTCAAGGCCGCCTTCATCTACGTCGGCCCGGTCGGCGACGCCGGCTGGACCTTCGCCCACGACAAGGGGCGCAAGGAGGCCGAGGCGAAGCTCGGCGGCAAGGTGGTCACCACCTTCGTGGAGAAGGTCCCCGAGGGCCCTGACGCCGAGCGCGTGCTGCGCGACCTCGTCGCCCAGGGGAACAAGCTCATCTTCGCCACCTCGTTCGGCTTCATGGACGCCATCAACAAGGTCGCGAAGGACAACCCGGAGGTGAAGTTCGAGCACGCCACCGGGTACAAGACCGCCGACAACCTCCGCGTCTACGAGGCCAAGTTCTACGAGGGCGCCTACCTCGCCGGCATCCTCGCCGGCCAGATGACCAAGTCGAACGTGCTCGGCTTCGTCGGCTCCTTCCCCATCCCCGAGGTGCTCCGCAACATCAACGCCTTCACCCTCGGCGCGCAGAGCGTGAACCCCAAGATCAAGACCAAGGTGGTCTGGGTGAGCGCCTGGTTCGATCCGCCCAAGGAGACCGAGGCGGCCCAGTCGCTCTTCAACCAGGGCGCCGACGTGCTCCTCCAGAACACCGACTCCTCCGCGGTGCTGCAGGCCGCCGAGCGCAACGGCAAGTACGCCTTCGGCTGGGACAGCGACATGAGCGCGGTGGCCCCCAAGGCGCACCTCGGCTCCTGCGCCCTCGACTGGAGCGGCTACTACACCAAGTCCTTCAACGACGTCCTCGGCGGCACCTGGAAGACCGAGGTGACGAAGTGGGGCGTGAAGGAGGGCGCGGTGGACCTGGTGAAGGTGGCCACCTTCACGCCGGCCGAGGCGCAGAAGAAGGTGGACGAGGCGCGGCAGGGCCTCAAGAGCGGCACGCTCGCGGTCTTCACCGGCCCCATCGTCGACAACACCGGCAAGGAGGTGCTCGCGAAGGGCGTGGTGGCCGACGACGCGTGGAAGGGCGCGGTCAACTTCTACGTGAAGGGCGTGGAGGGGAAGGTCCCGGCGGGCAAGTAGCCGCGGAGCCTCTCTGTAGAACGACGGCCGCGCCTCTTCGGGGCGCGGCCGTTTCCTTTTTCGCCGCAGCTTCAGCCAGCGATCGTCGCCGTCCGGCTCCGGGTCGGCATCCGCGCCGTGCTCGCGGCAAGTCGCTTCCGTTGCTGATCTCTGGGCGGTTCCCGGAGCGGAGCCCGGGAACTCAGGGCGCGTACGGCGACCCGCTCCTACGCGTCCCTGGGCACCGCGATCATTCTTTCGAGCGCCCGCCGCGCCCCCTCCGCCACGTCGGGCGGCACGACGATCTCGTGCTTGCCGCGGCGCAGGGCGTCCCGGACCATCTCCAGGTCGACCATCTTCATGTAGGGGCAGTGCATGCGGCAGCCGATGCAGCCGTCGGCCACCACGAACTCCTTGTCGGGGTAGCGCTGCTTGAGCTGGTGCACGATGCCGTGCTCGGTGGCGACGATGAAGGTGTGGGCGTCGGGGTGGCGCTCCACGGCGGAGAGCATGGCGGTGGTGGAGCAGACCTCGTCGGCGAGCTTCAACACGTCCTCGCGGCACTCGGGGTGCGCGATCACCACCGCGCCGGGCTTCTGGCGCTTCACGCCGCAGACGCTGGCGCTGCGCAGCACGTCGTGGACCGGGCAGCAGCCGTCGTAGACCACGATCTCCTTCTCCGGGACCTTCTGCTTCACCCAGTTGCCGAGGTTCCGGTCCGGGGTGAAGAGGATCTTCTTCTCGGGCAGCGAGCGCACCACGCTGGCGGCGTTGGCGCTGGTGCAGCAGACGTCGGAGAGCGCCTTCACCTCGGCGGTGGAGTTCACGTAGGTGACCACGGCGTGGCCGGGGTAGCGGGCCTTCCAGTCCTCCAGCGACTCGGCGGTGATCGAGTCGGCGAGCGAGCAGCCGGCGGAGAGGTTCGGCAGCAGCACCCGCTTCGAGGGGTTGAGCACCTTGGCCGACTCGGCCATGAAGTGCACGCCGCAGAAGACGATGGTCGACTGCGGCGCCCGCTGCGCCTGGATGGCGAGCTGGAGCGAGTCGCCGACGAAGTCGGCCACCCGCTGCACCTCGGGCACCTGGTAGTTGTGCGCCAGGATGACCGCGTCCTGCTCGCGCGCCAGGCTCCGGATCTCGGCCTCGAGCTCGCCGATCTGGTCGGCCGAGAGGTCGCTGCCGGCGACGGGGCTCGCCACCGGGTCGTGGATGGGGAAGGCTGGGAGGGTCATGATTTCACCCGGGCGCCCTGGGCGGGGCGGATGCCGGCGGTACCGGCGGGAAAGAGGCGCCAGAACTCCCGGCGCACCAGCCCGACCAGCGTGGCCGAGCGGGTGAAGCCGTGGTACCCGGCCACGGCCTCCAGCATCGCCAGGTCCTCGTCGGTGGCGGAGAAGCTGCGGACCTTGGCCGAGCGGCCGGCGGGCTTCCTGCTGGGTGTCATACAAGAATTCAATAACTTTTCGGCGGCTGTCGTCAAGGGTAGGATTGCGCTCCGAGTGCGGGTCACGGTCACCACCTCCCAGGAGCCCTCCCGCCAGGAGGAGGCGTCGGCGCGCGCCGCCGCTTCCGCGCGAGACCTCCCCTTCGCCGCACGCGGCAAGCGGCCGCTCGCCGAGGTCGCCGCGGAGAGCGGCGCCGAGGCGCTGCTGGTCCTCTCGCCGCGGCGCGCCGGGCTCTGGCTCGACGGCGTGGAGCGCTGGTGGGATCCGGGGATGGGCGCGCTGCGGCTCAAGCGGCTCGACCGCGGCGAGCCCCCTGCCGCCGATCCCTTCCTGGCCGCGGCCGGGATCCGCCCGGGGGAGCGGATCCTCGACTGCACCCTCGGCCTCGGCGCCGACGCGCTGGTGGCCGCGGGCGCCGCCGGTCCGGACGGCTCGGTGCTCGGTGTGGAGGCCTCGCCGGCGCTGGCGGCCCTGGTGGCCGAGGGGCTGGCGCGCCTCCCCCACCCCGCGGCGCGGCGCATCGAGGTGCGGGCCGGCGACGCGGCGGCGCTCCTGGCCGGGCTGCCGCCGCGGAGCTTCGACCTGGTCTGCTTCGACCCCATGTTCCGCCACGCGCGCGCGGAGCCGCCGGGGTTCGACCTGGTGCGCCGGCTCGCCGACCAGCGGCCGCTCGAGCCGGAGACGCTGCTCGCCGCGCGCCGAGTGGCGCGGAGGGCGGTCCTGGTGAAGGACGGCGCGCCGGGCTGGGACCTGGCGCGCCTGGGGCTGGAGCCGCTCCCGAGCGCGCGCGGAGCCAAGCGGTACTACGCGCGGCTCGGCCCGGTCTGAGCTGCCGAACCTTCAGTGCGCCGTCGGCTCGGTGCCCTGCTCGCGCTTCTTCGCCTCGGCTCGCGGCAGCGCGGCGGCGGCGGCGGCGGCCCCCTCCACGCCCTCGGCGCCGTTCTCCACCGGCAGTTGCTTGAAGAAGGCCTCGGGGTCCTGGAGCAGCAGGGCCTCCTTCAGCACCTGGTCCATGTGCTCCACCGGGATGATCTCGAGCACGTCGCGGACGCGCTTCGGGATCTCGCGGATGTCGTTCTCGTTCTCCTTGGGGATGAGGATCTTCTTGATCCCGCCCCGGTGGGCCGCGAGCACCTTCTCCTTGAGCCCGCCGATGGGCAGCACCCGCCCGCGCAGCGTGATCTCTCCGGTCATGGCCACGTCCTTGCGCACCGGGATCTTGCACAGGGCAGAGACCAGGGTGGTGGCCATGGTGATGCCGGCCGAGGGGCCGTCCTTGGGGATGGCGCCCTCGGGGACGTGGACGTGGATGTCCATGTTCTCGATGAAGCGGGTGTCGAGGCCGAGCAGCCGCGCCCGGGAGCGCACGTAGCTCATGGCCGCCTGCGCCGACTCCTGCATCACCTCGCCCAGCTTGCCGGTGATCATGAGCTTGCCCTTGCCGGGCAGCACCGTGGCCTCGATGGTCAGCAGCTCGCCGCCGAGCTCGGTCCAGGCGAGGCCGGTGGTGAGCCCGACCTGGTCGAGCGCCTCGGCGGTGCCGTAGCGGAAGCGGGGCGGCCCGAGGAGCCGCTGCACCGTCTTCTCGCCCACCACCCACTTCTTCTCCTTGCCGTGCTTCAGCACGTCGCGGGCGATCTTGCGGGAGATGCTGGCGATGGTGCGGTCGAGGCTGCGGACCCCCGACTCCTTGGTGTAGCGGTCCACCAGTATCCGCAGGCCGTCCTTGCGGAAGCGGATGCTCACGTCGTCGAGCCCGTTCTGCTCCACCTGCTTCGGCACCAGGTAGCGGCGCGCGATGGCCAGCTTCTCGAGGTCGGTGTACCCGGCGATCCGGATCACCTCCATGCGGTCCTGCAGCGGGCCGGGGATGCCGCCGAGCGTGTTGGCGGTGCAGATGAACATCACCTTCGACAGGTCGTAGTCGAGGTCGAGGTAGTGGTCGTTGAAGCTGTGGTTCTGCTCGGGGTCGAGCACCTCGAGCAGCGCCGCCGAGGGGTCGCCTCGGAAGTCGGTGGACATCTTGTCCACCTCGTCGAGCAGGAACACCGGGTTCCCCGAGCCGCCCTTCTTGAGCGACTGGATGATCTTGCCCGGGAGCGCGCCGATGTAGGTGCGCCGGTGGCCGCGGATCTCGGCCTCGTCACGGACGCCGCCGAGGCTGATGCGCACGAACTTGCGCCCCATGGAGCGGGCGATGCTGCGGGCGAGCGAGGTCTTGCCGACCCCCGGCGGTCCCACGAAGCAGAGGATGGGCCCCTTGATCTTGTCGACCAGCTTCTGGACCGCGAGGTACTCGAGGATGCGCTGCTTGGGCTTGCGCAGGCCGAAGTGATCCTCGTCGAGGATCTTCTCCGCCTCGGCGATGTCGAGCTTGTCCTCGGTGTACTCGTACCAGGGGAGCGTGAGGATCCAGTCGATGTAGTTGCGCACCACCGTGGCCTCGGCGCTCATCGGGCTCATCATCTTGAGCTTCTTGAGCTCCTTCTTGGCCTTGAGGGTGGCCTCCTTCGACATCTTCTTGTTCTTGATCTTCTCCTCGAGCTCCTGGATCTCGTTCTTGAACTCGTCCCGCTCGCCGAGCTCCTTCTGGATCGCCTGCATCTGCTCGTTGAGGTAGTACTCCTTCTGCGTCTTCTCCATCTGCTTCTTGACGCGGGTGCGGATCTTCTTCTCGACCTGCAGGATCTCGATCTCGCCCTGCATCAGCTCG
>DASRRJ010000017.1:0-221768 GCA_035656915.1 Anaeromyxobacteraceae bacterium | reverse complement strand
GGGGTCACACCCGTTCCCATCCCGAACACGGAAGTTAAGCCCACCAGAGCCGATGGTACTGCACGGGAAGCCGTGTGGGAGAGTAGGTCGCTGCCGCATCTTTTCTTGAAGGGCCCGCCTGTCACGGCGGGCCCTTTTTTTATTGCCTGGCAATCACAGCCGGTTGATCGCCTGCGCGCCGCCCCGGCAGCCTGGGGGGCGGACGCCAAGGATGTCGCTTGGCGGGCGCAGGACTCTCGCGACCGGCCGCCGGTGTGCCCAGCTTTTTGTCGATGGCACGGGGCTGGCTCTGGGTGGTGGTCGCGTGGGCGCTCGGGCTCGCGCTCGTGGGCTGGCAGGCCTCCTCTCCCTACGGTTCCGCCCAGCGCCAGCGCCGGCTCGAGGAGAGCTGCGACCTCTTCAGGCTACCTCGGGCGGTCACTCCTTCACGGTCGTGCCTCACCTGTCACGACGGCACCCTGGCCCACGCCGCCCTGCCCGGTCCCCGGTCGGCCGGTGAGCTCGCCAACCACCCGATCGACGTCGATTACGAGGGCGCGCGCCGCGCCGGCTCTCGGCTGCGGCCGAGCGCGCAGCTCCCCCGGGAGATGCCGCTCGTCGGCGGCAAGGTGGAGTGCGTCACCTGCCACGACCCCCGCTCGCACGAGCCCATGAAGACCGCCCTGCCGATGAACCGCAGCCGGCTCTGCTTCGCCTGCCACGATCTGTGAGCAGCGGCGCCCAGCGCGAATCGTCCCGGGAGCCCGGGCGATCAGAGCATGGCGTACGGCACGTGGTCGGCGTCGAAGGCGGCGTAGTCGCTCGTGAGCTCCTCGCCGGCGCGGATGTCGCGCTTCGCCACGGTGGTGCCACCGTCCTCGTCGGGGTAGTCGGCACAGTTCGGCGCGTCCGAGTGGTTGAAGAAGCGCGCGTCGTCCGCACAGAGGACGTACTCGCCCAGCACCAGGTCCCGGTAGCTGTACTTGCGGATCTGCTCGGCGCCGGGCCCCGGGAGCGACTCGAGCTGGGCGCGGGTGAGCCGGACGTCAACCGCCGGGTCGAGCCGCCAGACCACCGTTCCCTTCGGGATGTCCTCGCCTGCGAACAGCCCGGTGCCGTGGATGGCGCTCGGGGCCAGGTAGGTCTTCACGCGGAGCATGGGCCCTAGCTTGCCCCGGTCCCGGCATCTTCGCAGCAACCGAGCTTCGCGCTCACCGCTGCTCCTCCGCCGGGCCCTCCGCCGCCTCGGCCGGGGGCCGATAGGCCGGGGCCACTGCCTGGGGCGCGGGAGAGCCGCGCCGCAGGAGCACCCGCGAAGGCGCCGGGTCGGCGCGCTCCTGCCAGCCCATGAGGAAGGTCCCGTCCCCGATGATGCCGAGCGCCGGGATCGCCGCGGTCCCGGCACCGGCATCGACCGGCTGGGCGGAGTCGCTCCAGCCGTCGCCGGTCCAGCGAGAGAGGAGCAACGCCGGCGCGGGGCCGCCGCGGGGGAAGATCACCGCCGGGATGCCCCAGCGATCGGTGGCCAGCGCCGGCCGACTCGCCGCCGGCGCCGCGCCGCCCGCCGCGAGCGGCTCGCCGACCTCGCCCCAGGCGCGGCCGTCCCAGCGCAGCACCGGCACCGTGCGCTCGCCGCCGCGCTCCTGCACGAAGGCGGCGAGGAGGTGGCCTGCCGGGTCGACCGTGAGGGCCGGGACGCGGCCGGTGCTGGCCCCGCGCTCGTTGAGCGGCTTCCCCATGTCGCGCCAGTCGTCGCCGTCGTAACGCGACACCCGCACCGTGTGGCTCTCGCCGTCCTGCCAGGCCACCACCGGCAGCCCCTGGGCGTCGATCACCAGCGCGGGCGCGCCGGTCCCCGCCGGCCCCGGGGTGCCGTTCAACGAGCCGCCCACCGGGCGCCAGGCCTTGCCGTCGTGGCGCGCCACCAGCACCACCGCCGCGTCGCCGCGGGACTCCTGCCAGGCCACCCAAGGCGTGCCCTCCTTGCCGAGCGCCAGCGCTGGCGCCTCCGCCCGCTCGGCCGGCTCCAGGTTGAGGGCCGCGCCGACGGGCTGCCATGCCGCCCCGTCCCAGCGCCGCACCTCGATCCGGGACCCGCTCGCGTCGCGATCCTCGAAGGCCACCACCGGCGCGCCGGCGCCGTCGAGCCGGAGCGAGGCCGCCACGCAGCTCCGCCCGCCCTCGATCGCGCCGCCCAG
Organism: Anaeromyxobacteraceae bacterium; assembly: GCA_035656915.1. GTDB lineage: Bacteria > Myxococcota > Myxococcia > Myxococcales > Anaeromyxobacteraceae > Anaeromyxobacter_B. The sequence continues at coordinate 219,591 of DASRRJ010000017.1, read as the reverse complement.
CGCCGAGAGGGTGTCGCCCTCCCACCTCTTCACCACCAGCGAGGGCCGCTCCAGGCCGGCGCAGAGTGCGAGGTAGCCCTTCGTCCCCCTCGGCTCGGCCGCCAGGGCCGGAGCCGAGGCGGGCTGGGCCGCCACCGCCTCGAGGGGCGCCGAGAGCTCCTGGCCGCCGAAGGTGGCCTGGCGCGCGGGGGCGCCCGCGGTCGCGCACGCGCCGAGCGTGAAGGCGGCGCAGGCGAGCAGCGAGGAGCGGGACGGCCGGTGCGCGTGCATGGATGGACCCCTTCCGCGCCGCCCGGGCGGCGCACGGAAACCCCCGCAGCTTAGCCCTTTCCGCCCTTTCTTGTGGACTCCCATCTTTCGCCGAGCGTCTTCTCGAGGCCGCTATCGCTCAGCTTCACCACCGCCTCGCCGCGCAGCGCCTCCGGCAGGTACTCCTCGGCCACGTAGTGCCCCTCGAAGTTGTGCGGGTACCGATATCCACCCCCGTAGCCGAGGGACTCCATGAGCTTCGTGGGAGCGTTGCGCAGCTTGAGCGGCACCGGCAGGGGGCCGCGCTCCTTCACCAGCTTGCGCGCGGCGGCGTAGGCGGTGATGGCGGTGTTCGACTTGGGCGCGAGCGCCAGGTACACAACGGCCTGCGTCATGGGGAGCACCCCCTCGGGCAGCCCGATCAGCTCCACCGCCTGCAGCGCGCTCACCGCCACCTGCAGCGCCTGGGGATCGGCGTTGCCCACGTCCTCGCTGGCGAAGATCACCATGCGCCGGAGGACGAAGCGAGGGTCCTCGCCCGCCTCCAGCATGCGGACCAGGTAGTAGACGGCGGCGTCGGGGTCGGAGCCGCGCAGCGACTTGATGAAGGCGGAGACCACGTTGTAGTGCTCCTCGCCCGCCTTGTCGTAGAGGAGCGCCTTGTGCTGCATCGCCTCCTCGACGTCGGCGGGGAGCACCTCGGCGCGGCCGGCGAGCCCCACCGCCGCGGCCGCCACCTCCAGGGCGTTGAGGGCCCGCCGGGCGTCGCCGTAGGCGAAGCGGCCGAGCAGCTCGCGGGCCTCCGGCGCCACCGCCACCTTGCCCCCGAGCCCCTCCGGCGCCGCCACCGCCCGGTCCACCAGCGCCCCGATCTCCTCCTCGGTGAGCGCGCGCAGCGTCACCACCCGGCAGCGCGACAGGAGCGCGGCGTTGATCTCGAAGGAGGGGTTCTCGGTGGTGGCGCCCACCAGGGTGAGCACGCCCGCCTCCACGTGCGGCAGGAAGGCGTCCTGCTGGTTGCGGCTGAAGCGGTGGATCTCGTCCACGAAGAGGATGGTGCGCTGCCGGTGCATCCGGCGCCGGTCCTTCGCCGCCTGGACGATCTCGCGGATCTCCTTCACGCCGCCCAGCACCGCGCTGAAGGGCACGAAGGTGGAGCCGGTGCGCTCGGCGATGATGCGGGCCAGGGTGGTCTTGCCAGTGCCGGGCGGCCCCCAGAGCAGCAGCGACGGGATCTGGTCGGCCTCGATGGCGCGGCGCAGCGCCGAGGTGGGCCCGAGCACGTGCTCCTGCCCCACGAAGTCCTCGAGCCGCCGCGGGCGCAGCCGCTCCGCGAGGGGCTTGCCGCCCTCGTCCTTCTCGACGGCGTGGTCGAACAGGTCCATGAAAGCGTTATAGCGCCGCCCGGCCCGGTCTATATTGGCGAGATGGACAGCCTCCCCTGCCCGGTCCCTCACCGGATCGGAATCGTCCACAAGGTGAGCTCGGCCGAGGCCGCGGAGACCGCCGTCTACGTGGCCCAGTTCCTGCGCGCCAAGGGCGTGGAGGTGATCACCGACGAGACCGAGACCGCCCGCGTCGCCGAGATGGTGGTGGTGCTCGGCGGCGACGGCACCCTCATCCACGCCGCCTCGCTGGTCGACGGGCGCCAGGTGCCCATCCTCGGCGTGAACATGGGGAGCCTCGGCTTCATGACCGAGGTGCCGCAGAGCGAGATGTACCCCATGCTGGAGGCGGTCCTGGAGGGCCGGGCGCAGGTGTCGGAGCGGATGAAGCTGCGCGTGCACCTGCACCGGGGCGGCGCCGGCGCGGCGCGCGAGCTCGACACCGAGGTGATGAACGACGTGGTCATCGCCAAGGGGGCGCTGGCGCGGATGGTGGAGTTCGACACCTCCTTCGGCTCCCACTACGTCACCACCTACAAGGCCGACGGCATCATCGTCTCGACCCCCACCGGGTCCACCGCCTACTCGCTCGCCGCCAACGGCCCGCTGGTCTACCCGTCGATGCGCGGGGTGGTGATCGCGCCCATCTGCCCGCACACCCTCACCCAGCGGCCGCTGGTGGTGCCCGACGACGAGAGCATCAACATCGTGCTCATGAGCGATTCGGGCGAGGTCTACCTGACCCTCGACGGCCAGAGCGGCGTGCCGCTCGAGCGCGGCGACCGCGTGCAGGTGAAGTCGTCCCAGAACCGGGTGCTGCTGGTGCGCAACCCGAACATCGACTACTTCGGCATCCTCCGCGCCAAGCTGCGCTGGGGGGAGCGGTAGCCGCTCCTCACGCCAGGGGCGCCTCCTCGATCACTCCGCGCAGCACCTCCAGCTCCGGCGGCTTGGCGAGGTGGAGGTCGAAGCCGGCCTCGCGGGCTCGCTCGCGGTCCTCGGGGCTGGCGTAGCCGGTGAGGGCCACGAGGTAGAGGCCGGACAGGGAAGGCTCGAGGCGGAGCCGCGCCGCCACGGCGTAGCCGTCGAGCTCGCCCGGCATGCCGATGTCGCAGAAGGTGATGTCGGGGTGGAAGCGGCGCGCCGCCTCGAGGCCGCACTGACCGTCGTAGGCCACCTCGACGACGTGGCCGTCCATGCGCAGCAGCTCGGCGAGGGTCTCCACGCCGTCCACGTTGTCGTCGACGAGGAGCACGCGCCGGGAGCGGGGGATCCGCGCCACCACCGGCTTTCCGGGGGGGCGGGGCGCGGCCTGGGCGCGCGTCCGGCAGGGGAGGGTGACGCGGACCGTGGTGCCGAGGCCCGGCCCCTCGGAGCGCGCGCGCACCGCGCCGCCGTGCAGCCCCACCAGTCCCTTCACGAGCGCCAGCCCGAGGCCGAGGCCGCCGCGGCTGCGGGCCAGGCTCACGTCGGCCTGGGCGAAGGGCTCGAACATCGCCTCCTCGGTGCCGGGCTCCATCCCGATGCCGCTGTCGGCGACCGACAGCACCGCCTGCCCCTCGGCGGCGGTGAGCGAGATCCGGATCCAGCCGCCCGGGTCGGTGAACTTCACCGCGTTCTCGACCAGGTTGCCCACCACCTGCGCCAGCCGGGCGCCGTCGGCCTCCACCACCACCGGCCGGTCGGGCACCTCGAGCCTGAGCGCGAGCCCAGCCTCCGCCACCAGCGCGCGATGGTCCTCGGCGGTGGCGCGCACGGTGGCGCACAGGTCGAGCTGCTCCTTGCGCAGCGGGATCTTGCCGCGGGTGATGCGCGAGGCGTCGAGGAGGTCGTCCACCAGCTGCGTGAGGTGGGCGAGCTGCCGCTCCATGATGGCGGTGGCCCGGCCGAGCTTCTCCGGGTCGTGGTGGGCGCGGAGCAGCAGCTGCACGCAGTTGCGCAGCGGGGCGAGGGGGTTTCGCAGCTCGTGGCCCAGCAGCGCCATCCAGTCGGCGCGCTGCCGGCGGGCGTCGCGCAGGCCGGCCTCGGCGCGCGCGAGCGCCTCCTGGGTGGCGGCGAGCGCCTCGCGCAGGCTGGCCGGAGAGTCGGACAGGAACCCCGGCCGGACCTCCCCCTCCCTCCATCGGAATCGATCGCCCAGCTCCGCTACCCGCCTTCCTCGGCCTGGAACTCCGGGCGCGATTCTCCTCCCTATTAGTGTCGCGCAGATATCGCTCGCCAGTCCCTTGCGCGAGGGACATGAAGAACCGGACATACTGAAAATTTGCGCAGTGTCAGGGGCGGGTGGCAGAGTCTCGCCATGCTCACGACGCTGCGCATCTCCGGTCTCGCCGTGGTCGACTCCGCCGAGGTCCGCTTCGGCCCTGGCCTCAACGTCCTCACCGGCGAGACGGGCGCCGGCAAGTCCATCCTGGTGAGCGCCCTGCACCTCGCGCTCGGCGGCCGGATGAGCGGGGAGGTGCTGCGCGACGGCGCCGAGGAGGCGGTGGTCGAGGCGCTCTTCGAGCTCCCCGCCGGGCATCCGGTGTTCGAGCGGCTGGCGGCCGCCGGGGTGTCGCCGCCCGGGGCGAGCGAGGGCGGGACGGCGGAGCTGCTGGTGCGCCGGGTTGCGAGCCGCGGCGGGCGAGGGCGAGCCTTCGTGAACGGCGCGCTCTGCACGGCGGCGATGCTCGAGGCGGCGCTCCGCGGCGTGCTCGACATCTGCGGGCAGCACGAGCACGTCTCCCTCCTCCGCGCCGAGTCCCACACCGCCCTCCTCGACTCCTTCGCGGGGGTGGAGGGCACGCTCCTGGCGGGCTACCGCGAGGCCTTCGAGGGGCTCGCGGCCACGACTCGGGAGCGGGAGGCCCTGTGGAAGGGCGAGGCCGAGCGCGCCGCCCGCGCCGACTACCTCCAGTTCCAGCTGCGCGAGCTCGAGTCGGTCACGCCCGAGCCGGGCGAGGACCTCCGGCTGGAGCAGGAGCGGCAGGTGCTGGCTGCGGCCGCCCGGCTGCGCGAGGCGGCCGCGCGGGCCGAGGGAGCGGCGTACGGAGAGGAGGGGAGCGCCTCGGAGCGGCTCGGCGTGGCCCTCCGCGCGCTCGAGCCGGCCGCGCACACCGATCCGAGGCTCGAGCCGGCGGTGGCGCTGCTCCGCTCGGCCGTGGCCGAGGTGGAGGAGGCGGGGCGGGCGCTGTCGCGCTACGGCGCGGCCCTCGACGGCGATCCGGCCAGGCTCGAGGAGGTGGAGGAGCGGCTCGCGTGCTTGCGAGGCCTCTCGCGCAAGCACGGCGGGAGCCTGGAGCGGGCGCTCGCTCGCGGCGAGGAGATGCGGGCGGAGCTGGCGGTCGCGTCGGGCGGCGCGGCGCGGCTGGCGGAGCTGGACGCGTCGATCCCGGGGCTCGGGTCGCGGGCGGCGGCGCGGGCGGCGGAGCTCACCCGGGCGCGCGCGGCGGCGGCGCGGGCCTTCTGCGGCGAGGTGCAGGCCGAGCTTCGCGCGCTCGCCATGGGCAGGTGCCGCATCGAGGTCGCCTTCCGGCCGCCGGAGGGAGGCGTGGAGGTCGAGGGGCGCCGGCTCGCGGCCGCGGGAGCCGAGGAGGTGGAGCTCCTCCTCGCGCCGAACCCCGGCGAGGCGCCGCGCCCGCTGGCCCGCATCGCCTCGGGCGGCGAGCTCTCCCGCGTCCTGCTGGCGGTGAAGCGGGCCCTCTCCCGCACCGATCCGATGCTCACCTACGTCTTCGACGAGGTCGATGCCGGCATCGGGGGCGCGGTGGCCGAGGCCGTCGGGAGGCGGCTCATGGAGGTGTCGCGGGGGCGGCAGGTGATCTGCGTCACCCATCTCCCGCAGGTGGCGGCCTTCGCCGACCGGCATCACCGGGTGGTGAAGCGCGTGGCTGGCGGACGCACCTTCACGGCGGTGGAGCTGCTCGATGGCGAGGCCAAGCGGCGCGAGGAGGTGGCGCGCATGCTCGCTGGCGCCACGCTCGGCCCATCGGCCCTGGAGCACGCGGCGGCGTTGATGGCGGCTGCCCGGGACGGCACGCCGGCGGAAGAAGAGGTCGGCGCTGGCGCCGCGCGGCAGGGGCGGCGGTCGGCTCTGGTCAGGAGCGCCGCCAGGACGGCGACGAAGGGCAGCGTCCGCGCGGCCGGTTCGCGTTGACCCCCCCGCCCAGGCAAGGGTACGATCACCACTTCGCGCTTGATGTCGGGGCGCAACTCGCCATGACCATCGCCGCCCGCGGCCTCACCGACGTCGGCCAGAGACGTGACCACAACGAGGACTCGTTCCTGGTCGACGAGCGGCTCGGGCTGTTCGTGGTGGCCGACGGGATGGGGGGACACGCCGGCGGCGGCACCGCCTCTCGCCTCGCCGTCGAGACCATCCGGGACCGGGTGCAGCGGGCCCGAGAGGTCGACCCCGGCACCTTCTCCTCCCGGACCCGGCTCGACGAGCACCCCGCGCGGAACGTCCTGCGGGAGGCGGTGGAGACCGCCTGTTCCACCATCTTCCACACCGCACAGCGCGAGCCCGCGCTCGCCGGGATGGGCACCACCGTCACCGCGGTCCTGGTGGTCGAGGGGGTGGGCGCCTTCGTGGCGCACGTGGGCGACAGCCGCTGCTACCTCGTGCGGGGCGGCCGCATCTACCAGGTTTCGGAGGACCACTCGCTGGTGAACGAGCAGCTCAAGTCCGGCGCCATCACCCTCGAGGAGGCCCGCACCAGCCGCTTCAGGAACATCATCACCCGCTCGGTCGGCTTCGAGGAGGCGGTGCTGGTGGATCTGATGGGGCTGGTGCTGCAGCCGGGCGATCGGCTGCTCGTCTGCTCGGATGGCCTGACCAACATGGTGGACGACGCGCAGCTGCTCGAGGTGTCCTCGACCTCGCCGGTGGAGCAGATCCCGCAGCGGCTCGTCGACCGCGCCAACGCCGCCGGCGGCGAGGACAACGTCACGGTGGTGGTGCTCCGCGTCGACTGATCGGGGCGTGCCCTCGCGCCCGCCCCAGCCGCACGGGCCCCCGGCGGCTCGGTCGGGCTTCCCCGGCGGCCGGACCGCACCTACGTTTGGCCGCGATGGCTGCTCCACGCAGAGGCGATCGCGCGGCCCCCGCCGGCGCGCTCACCGTGCTGGTGATCGGGACCCACGCCGAGGCGGTCCGGCGCTACCAGCTGCCGCGCCGGCTCCCGCGCCAGCTCGCCCTGGCCGCGGCGCTCCTGGCCCTGGCGCTGGCCGGTACCGGCCTCCACTACGCCTCGCTGCTGCGCGTGTCGGCCGTCAACCGGCAGCTGCGCGGGGAGAACGATGCGCTCCGCTCGCGCCTCTCGGCCGTGCACGAGCAGATGACCCGCGTGTCCGCCACGCTCGACGACGTGGAGCGCCTCGACGCGCGGCTGCGCGAGCGGAGCGGCCAGCTCGAGCCGGGGCGCAGCCGGGCGGAGCCCGCCGCCCGGAGCCCGGAGGTGGCGCCCGCGGGCGCGATGGGGCCCGCCGCCCCGCCGCCCCCGGTCTCCTCGCCCGCGGGGCCGCCGCGCGCGGAGGCGGACCTCGGCGCGGTCCAGGAGGGCGCGGAGCGGAGCGCGGGCGAGCTTCGGGCGGCCCTCGCCTACTTCGACGACCAGCGCGCGCTGCTGGAGCGCGTCCCCGACGTCTGGCCGGCACGGGGCCACGTGACGAGCGACTACGGCACGCGCCTCGACCCCTACAGCGCCGCGCGCGCCATCCACCGCGGGCTCGACATCGCCGCCCGCCCGGGCGACCCGGTGCTCGCGCCCTCCGCGGCGAAGGTGGAGTTTGCCGGGGTGGAGCACGGCTACGGGAACGTGGTGGTGCTCGACCACGGCGGCGGCGTGAAGACCCGCTTCGGCCACCTCTCGCGCATCCTGGTCCAGCGCGGGATGCGGGTGGCAAAAGGTGAGCAGGTGGGCGCGGTCGGCTCCACCGGCAAGTCCACCGGGCCGCACCTGCACTACGAGGTGCGGGTGAACGGAACAGCCGAGAATCCCAGGAAGTTCCTGATGGAGTAGCGCCCGGCGGAGCGCCTCCCCGGCCGCGCCGCCCCCATTTGATTTCGGCTGGCGCGGTGTTACCTAAGCAGGTAGTTTCGCAGCGCTTGCCGCCGCGCGACGGACCCACCGGCGTGGCCGCAGGCGCTTTTGCTTTCTGGGAGCACAGAGGACTCGATGTTCAACTACGCCCTGAAGAAGATCCTCGGCACGAAGAACGAGCGCGAGCTCAAGAAGCTCCGGCCGCTCGTCGCTCGCGTCAACGAGCTCGAGCCCCGGATGAAGGCGCTCCAGGACCAGGACTTCCCGCGGCTCACCGCCGAGTGGAAGCAGCAGGTCCAGGAGAAGGGCCGGTCGATCGACGAGCTCCTCCCGGAGGTCTTCGCCGCGGTGCGCGAGGCGGGCGTGCGCGCCCTCGGCATGCGCCACTTCGACGTGCAGCTCATCGGCGGCATGGTGCTCCACTCGGGCAAGATCGCCGAGATGAAGACCGGCGAGGGCAAGACCCTCGTCGCCACGCTCCCCTGCGCCCTCAACGCGCTCGCCGGCCGCGGCGTGCACGTGGTCACGGTGAACGACTACCTGGCCCGCCGCGACGCCGAGTGGATGGGGCGGCTGCACCGCTTCCTCGGGCTCTCGACCGGCGTGGTGGTCCACGGGCTCTCCGATCAGGAGCGGCAGCAGAACTACGGCTGCGACATCACCTACGGCCAGAACAACGAGTTCGGCTTCGACTACCTGCGCGACAACATGAAGTTCCGGCTGCAGGACTACGTCCAGCGGGAGCTCCACTACGCCATCGTGGACGAGGTGGACTCGATCCTCATCGACGAGGCCCGCACCCCGCTCATCATCAGCGGCCCCTCCGACGAGACCACCGACAAGTACTACACGGTGAACCAGGTCATCCCCTCGATGATCCGGGACGTCGACTTCACCGTGGACGAGAAGACCCGCACGGTGGTCATGACCGACTCGGGCGTCGAGAAGATGGAGAAGAAGCTCAACGTCGGGAACCTCTACGACCCCGACGAGATCGAGACCCTCCACCACGTCGAGCAGGCCCTGCGCGCCCACCACCTCTACCGCAACGAGGTGGACTACGTGGTGAAGGAGGGCGAGGTGGTCATCGTCGACGAGTTCACCGGCCGCCTCATGCCGGGCCGGCGCTGGTCCGACGGCCTGCACCAGGCGGTGGAGGCGAAGGAGGGGGTCAAGATCGAGAACGAGAACCAGACCCTCGCCACCATCTCCTTCCAGAACTACTTCCGCATGTACTCGAAGCTGTCCGGCATGACCGGCACGGCCGACACCGAGGCGGAGGAGTTCGCCAAGATCTACAACCTCGACGTGATGGTCATCCCGACCAACCGGAAGAACATCCGCAAGGACTCCGAGGACGTCGTCTACAAGACCGAGCGCGAGAAGTTCACCGCCCTCTGCGACGAGATCGAGCAGCGCCACCAGAAGGGGCAGCCGGTGCTGGTGGGCACCGTGTCGGTGGCGAAGAGCGAGGTGGTCTCGTCGCTCCTCAAGAAGCGCGGCGTCCCGCACAACGTCCTCAACGCCAAGAACCACGGGCGGGAGGCCGAGATCGTGGCCCAGGCCGGCCGCAAGGGCTCGGTCACCATCTCGACCAACATGGCCGGCCGCGGCACCGACATCCTCCTCGGCGGCAACGCGGAGATGATGTCGAAGCACGAGGTCGGGCCGGAGCCGGACGAGCCCATGGAGGGCGAGGAGGTCGAGGCCTTCGAGGCCCGCCGCGTCGAGTGGCAGCAGAGGCTCGAGGCCACCGTCGCCCGCCTCAAGATCCAGTCCGCGGCGGAGCACGACGAGGTGGTGGCCCTGGGCGGCCTGCACATCCTCGGCACCGAGCGCCACGAGTCGCGCCGCATCGACAACCAGCTGCGCGGCCGCGGCGGCCGTCAGGGCGACCCCGGCTCGTCGATCTTCTACCTCTCCCTCGAAGACGAGCTGATGCGGATCTTCGGCTCCGAGCGCATCTCCGGGATGATGGAGCGCCTGGGGATGAAGGAGGGCGAGCAGATCGAGCACCGCTGGCTCTCCAAGGCGATCGAGAACGCCCAGCGCAAGGTCGAGGCCCACAACTTCGACATCCGCAAGAACCTGCTCGAGTACGACGACGTGATGAACCAGCAGCGCAAGTCGGTGTACCGGCTGCGCCGCATGGTCCTCGGCTTCGGCGCCGGCATCCCGGTGGTGGAGTTCGACGAGGATCCCAAGACCCGGGTGAAGACCCGCCGCGAGCAGGTCTACGGGTGGCCGGACGCCCGCGAGCACTTCCTCGACCTGCTCGAGGACCTGGTCATCGACATGGTGGGCAACGCCTGCCCGGAGCGGCAGAGCCCGGCCAACTGGGACCTGGAGGCGCTGCGCGCGCTGGTGCGCGACCAGTTCGGCGTGGACCTCCAGTTCGGCGCCGCGCCCACCGGCCGCGACGCCCGCGCCGCCATCGAGGAGCAGGTCTTCAACGTGGTGGAGAAGGTCTGGAGCGCCAAGGAGCAGGACATGGGGCTGGACGCCGAGGGCGTCCCGGTGCTCCGCCGCTGGGAGCAGTACCTCTACCTCCAGTCGATCGATCAGCTCTGGAAGGACCACCTGCTGGCGATGGATCACCTGCGCCAGGGCATCGGCCTCCGCGGCTACGGCCAGAAGGATCCGAAGCAGGAGTACAAGAAGGAAGGCTACGAGATGTTCGTCCAGATGACCTGGCGCGTGAAGAGCGCGGTCGTCGGGAACATCCTGCGCCTCCAGGTGGTGCGCCAGGAGACCGCCGAGGAGATCGAGCGCAAGCGACTCGCCCTCGGGCGCAAGCAGCGGGTCATCGAGAGCCACGGCGCCGAGGCCGGCGGCGACGGCGAGGCGGCCCCGGCGAAGCAGGAGACGGTGGTCCGCGCCCACCCCAAGGTCGGGCGCAACGACCCCTGCCCCTGCGGCAGCGGCAAGAAGTACAAGAAGTGCCACGGGGCGAGCGAAGCGACCGCGTAGCGACGCGAGGAAGGACACTCCGCCGGCACTCCCTCTCCCGCGCAGCGGGAGGGAGCAGCAGGAACACTCCAGGCACTCCCTCTCACCGCGCAGCGGGGGAGGGCGGGGGAGGGGGCAAGCCGATGAGAACGCCGGTCCCCTTCGACCTCGATCTCACCGTCCGCTCGCACGGCTTCTACGACCTCGCGCCCTGGAGCTGGGATCCGGCGCGCCGGGTGCTTGCGCGCCCCCTGCTCCTCGGCCCCGGCCGCGCCGTCCACGCCGAGGTGGCGGAGCGCGGCGGTCCCGGCGGCGGCCTCGCGGTGCGCCTCACCGCCGAGGGGCGGCTCACCGCCGCCGAGTCGGACGAGGCCCGCCGGCAGCTCTCCGCGGCGCTCGGGCTCGACGAGGACCTGGCGCCGTTCTACGCGCTGGTGCGGGGCCTCGCGGGGCGGCAGGCGCCACCCCTCCCGGACCCTCCCCCTCTCCGGCGGGGAGGGAAGGGGCGCGCCGCGCGAGATCCCCTCGCCTTTCCCTCCATCGGGCAGCGGGCGACTCGCCGCGACCGGCTGCCCGATCTCCTCTGGGCCGCCGAGCGCGGCGCGGGCCGGATGCTCCGCTCGCCGACCGTGTTCGAGGACGCGGTGAAGACCCTCTGCACCACCAACTGCTCGTGGGCGCTCACCCGGGCCATGACCTCGAAGCTGGTCTCGGAGCTCGGCGAGCCGGCGCCGGGCGGGGGCCGCACCTTCCCCACCGCGGCCGCCATGGCGTCCCGGTCCGAGCGCTTCTACCGGGACGTCATCCGCGCCGGCTACCGCGCCCCGTTCCTCGCCGCGCTCGCGCGCGAGGTGGCGAGCGGCGCGCTCGACCTCGAGACCTGGCGCGGCTCGGCGCTCGACACGGCGGCGCTGGGCGCCCGGATCGCGGTGCTGGCCGGCTTCGGACCCTACGCCACCGAGCACCTGCTCCGCCTGCTCGGCCGGCACGATCACCTGGCGCTCGACTCCTGGACCCGCGCCAAGCTGGCGCGGCTCCGCGGGCGCAGGCGCCAGCCGACCGACCGGGCCATCCGGCGCTGGTACGCGCCCTTCGGCCGCTACGCCGGCCTGGCGATGTGGCTCGAGGTGACCGCCGACTGGCACCAGCCGAACCCCGCCTGGCCCTGAGGAGATCCGGCCAAGCCGAACATCTCGCTCGGCCCCGGATGGCCCTCGCGGGTTCGGTTGACGCGTCATGTCACGGGCGCCATGTTTCCTTCGTTGACCGAGGAATCAACGGAAGGAGCATCGCCCATGGCCACCCGCCCCGAGCTCGTCACCACGCCACCCCTGCCCCCCGGCGGCGGCTTCCTCCTCGTCCCGGCCGGCGCGGATCGGATCCGCACCCCGGACGACCTCAGCGAGCAGCAGCGGGAGTTCTACAAGCTCTCCGACAAGTTCTCGCGCGAGCGGGTGGTCGCCCACGCCGACCGCATCGAGCGCAAGGATTACGAATTCCTGACCGGCCTCCTCCGCGAGGCGGGCGCGCTCGGGCTCCTCTCCCTCGACGTCCCCGAGGCTTACGGCGGGCTCTCGCAAGACGTGACCACCAGCATGCTCGTGACCGAGGCCATGTCGCGGAACGGCTCCTGGTCGGTCACCTTCGGCGCGCAGGTCGGGATCGGCACCCTCCCCATCGTCTACTTCGGCACCGAGGCCCAGAAGCGGCGCTACCTGCCGAGGCTGGCGTCCGGCGAGCTCATCAGCGCCTACGCCCTCTCGGAGCCCTCGAGCGCCTCCGACGCGCTCGGCGCGCGCACGCGCGCGGTGCGCTCGCCCGACGGCAAGCGCTGGATCCTCAACGGCGCCAAGCAGTGGATCACCAACGCCGGCTTCGCCGACGTCTTCATCGTCTTCGCGAAGGTGGACGGCGACGAGTTCAGCGCCTTCATCGTCGAGAAGGGCGCCCCCGGCTTCACGGTCGGTCCGGAGGAGCACAAGATGGGGATCCGCGGCAGCTCCACCTGCCCGCTGATCTTCGAGGACGCCGAGATCCCCATCGAGAACCTCCTCGGCGAGATCGGCAAGGGGCACAAGATCGCCTTCAACATCCTCAACATCGGGCGGCTCAAGCTCGGCGTCGGCTCGGTCGCCGGCGCGCGCAACCTCATCGCGCTCGCCGCTCCCTACGCCCGCGACCGCAAGGCCTTCGGCAAGAGCATCTCCGAGTTCGGGCTCATCCGCGAAAAGCTCGCCCGCATGGTGGCGCTGGTCTACGCCGGCGAGGCCATGAGCTACCGCACCACGGGGCTCATCGACGCCCGCATCTCCGCCTCGCCAGCCGCCAGGGACACGCCCGAGTTCGACCGCGACCTCATCGCCGCGGTGGAGGAGTACAACATCGAGGCCTCGATCCTGAAGGTCTGGGGCACCGAGGCCCTCTCCCAGGTGGCCGACGAGGCGGTCCAGATCCACGGCGGCTACGGCTTCGTGGAGGAGTACGCGGTGGAGCGCGTCTACCGCGACAACCGGGTGAACCGGATCTTCGAGGGCACCAACGAGATCAACCGGCTGCTCATCCCCGGCACCATGCTCAAGCGGGCCGCCAAGGGCGGCCTCCCGCTCCTCGAGCTCGCCCGCTCGGTGGGTGCCATGCTGTCGAAGGGCGAGCTCCCGCGCGTGGGAAAGGGCCCGCTGGCTCGGGAGCGCCGGCTGGCGGAGCTCGACAAGTACCTCATGGTGCAGGCCACCCGCGTGGCGGTGGAGGCCTTCGGGCCGGAGCTCTCCGTGCACCAGGAGGTGCTGGGCGCGCTGGCCGACATCGCCATGGAGAGCTACGCCGCCGACAGCGCGGTGGCGCGGGCGCTCCAGGCGGGCGAGGGCGGAGCGCTCGACCCGGTGGTCGAGGCGGCGGTGAAGCTCCACGCCCTGGAGGCGCACGAGCGCGCCTGGGGTCGGGCCAAGCATGCGATCCGCTGCAGCGTCGCCGACCCTGGCAAGGCGCGGGACGAGCTGGCGACGCTGCGGAAGCTCTACGACGAGGAGCCGCTCGACCTGGTGGCGCTGCGGGAGACCGTGGTCGAGGCCACCCTCACCGCCGGCCGCTATCCGCTCGGCTGGTTCTAGGCCCCAAAGACGGAGGGCGGGCGCCCGTGATGCGGCGCCCGCCCTCGACCCCTCCCTTTACCGCCACCCCGTGCCACCCAGCTGCCCCACACCCAACATGGTGGGCGGCGATGCCGAGCGCAAGGGCAGGGACTGCGGCCGCCGGGTGGGTTACCTTGCGGACGAGGCCGCGCCAGGCCGGGAGGAGAACAGATGAAGGCAGCCTTCGTGCTCGTCCGGTGTGAGCTGGGTCGGATCGAGGAGGTCGCGAACAAGGTGATGGAGATCGAGGGGGTGTCGGAGGTGCACTCCATCACCGGCCCCTTCGACCTGCTGGTGAAGCTCTACGCCCCCAGCACCGAGGACTTCGGCGACCTCATCCCGGGGCGGCTGCAGCGCGTGCCCGGGATCCGCGAGACCGAGACCCTGCTGGCGTTCCGGGCCTTCAAGCCCGAGCGCTAGTTCCGGCCGAAGTCCCGCCCGAACATCCGCACCGCGGCGATGAAGAAGGCGACGATGAGCGGCCCGGCGGCCAGGCCCACCGGGCCGAACACCGCCAGGCCGCCCAGCAGCGAGAAGAAGATCACCGCCCCGTGGATGGCCAGCCGCCCGCGCATCAGCAGCGGCTTCACGACGTTGTCCATCATCCCCACCACCAGCAGGCCGTAGAGCGCGAGGCCGATCCCGGCCACCGCGTGGCCGGTGACGTACTGGAGCACCGCCATGGCCACCACCACCACCGTCGCGCCCACCGCCGGCACCAGCCCGAGCACGAAGGTGACGAAGGCGAAGAAGAGGGCGTTGGGGACGCCGGCGACGTAGTAGCCCGCGATCGCCAGCACCGTCTGCACGCCGGCCGTGGCGAGGGTGGAGAGGAGCACCGAGACGGTGACCTGGCGGAAGTCGCCGAGCAGCTCGAAGAGCTGGCCGCGGTTGAGCGGGAGCACCGCCGTGCCCCAGGCCACCAGCCGCGGGCCGTCGACCATGAAGAAGAAGAAGGCGATGAGGAACATCGCCGTCTGGAAGACGAAGCTCCCGGCGAAGCCCAGGAGGCCGCCGACCGCCGCGGCGGCGCGCCCGCCCTCCCTGGCGGCGAGCGCCTGCAGCTCCTCGAGGCCGTGCGGCAGGCCGGCGATGGCGCTCTCGGCGAAGGGCCGCGCCCAGCCGGGCAGCCCCGACACCAGGCCGGTGATCCCCTCGCTCTGGAGCGCCCCGCGCAGCCAGCCGATGGCGTCGATCACCTGGCGCACCAGCACCGTCCCGAGCCAGGCGAGCGGCGCCAGCACCACCACCACCAGCCCGGCCAGCAGCGTCAGGCCGGCGAGCTGGCGGCGCCCGCCGAAGCGGCGGGAGAGCCCCTCCATCCACGGGTGCACCGCGCCCGCCAGCACCGCGGCGATGAAGAAGGCGCTCGCGAAGGGGCTGAGGAGCAGTCCGAGCAGCCCCACCGCCAGCACCAGCAGGAGGATGAGCGCCGCGCGGGCGGTGGTGGCGGTCGCCATGCGCGCGAGTGTAGCGGAAGGGCGGGAAGGGGAAGCTCAGAAGTTGAGGTGCACCCGCTCCGGCGGGACCCCGGCGCGCGCCAGCGTGGCGCGCACGTCGTCGACCATGGCGGTCATGCCGGAGACGAACGCCACCGACTCTCCCGGCTCGCTCCCACCGAAGCCGAGGGCGTGCGCCACCTCCTGGACCCGGCCGCGCAGCCCGCGCCAGGCGTCGTCCTCGCGCGAGGGGCAGAGCACCACCCGCACCCCTCCGCGCTCCCAGTCGAGGTGCTCCGGGAGGTAGGCGAACTCGGAGCCGTGGCGCTGCCCGTAGAACAGGGTCACCCGCTTCGCCTCCGCCCGGTGGGCGAGGAGGTGCTGCACCAGGGCGCGGATGGGCGCGATGCCCGAGCCGGCCGCGAACAGCAGCACGTCCTTGCCGCGCGCCTCCTCGACCGGGAAGCCCTTGCCGAGCGGTGGGCTCACCTCGAGGACCGCCGCCGGCTCGGCGAGCGCGATGGCGCGGTCGGCCACCCGGCCGCCACGCTTCACCAACAGCTCCACCTGACCGTCGGCGCGCGGGGCGCTGGAGAGCGCGAAGAAGCTCTCGCCGGCCGGGGTCCGGAGCTTCACCACCTGTCCCGGGCGCCGGTGGGCGGCGGCCAGCGCCGGCGGGAGCTGCAGGGCGATGGCGCGGAGCGCCGGCGTCTCGTCGTGGGCGGCGAGCACGGCCGCGGGGGCGAAGGTCGTCTCGACGTGCATTCGCCGCCGAACCTAACGCCCCGCCAAAGGTGCGTCGAGCGCTTCCGCGCCGAGAGGGAGCACCAGGCCGTCCTCCGCGGCGAGCACCTCCACCCCGGTCCGCTCCGCGAGCTCGCGCGCGAATCGCGCCGGCGGGCCGGCCAGGAGCTGCTTGCCGAAGTGCGTGAGCACCGCCAGGCGCGGCCGCACCGCCGCCACCAGCCGCTCGGCGTCGTCCACGCCGAGGTGGAGGATGCGCCGGTCGCGCCCGGAGCGCCGGGTGGTGTTCACGATCAGCAGCTCGACCCCGGCGTAGGCGGCGGGGAGGGCGTCCATCCAGAAAGTGTCGACCACGTGGGCGGCGGTGAAGCCGCCGAAGGAGAGCCGGTAGCCGTAGGTCTCGACGCCGTGATCGTGCGCCAGCGGGGTCTCGAGCACCAGTCCCTCCGCCAGCCGGTACGAGCCGCCGGCGTGGAGTCGCACCACCTTGCGCGGGAAGCGCTGCGCGTAGCGGAACACCACCGGCTCTTCGTCGAGCGCGTCGGCGGGGGCGTAGAGCGCCCCGCGGGCGTGGAAGCCGCCGCCGGTCATGGCCTCCACCGCCGCGGTGGCGTCGCCGGCATGATCGAGGTGGCGGTGGGTGAGGAGCAGCGCCGTGACCTGCGCCGGGTCGAGCGGCGGCGCGGCGGCGAGCGCCCGGACCAGGGCGCCTGGGCCGGGGTCGACCCACACCGTCGCGCCCGCCACCCGCCACACCAGCCCGCCCGAGTGGCGCGCCTGGGAGGCGACCACGTGCCGGGCGCCGGCGGTGCCGAGGAACTGGAGGGAGGAGGTCACCGTCCCATCATAAGGACGGGACCGACCTCAGAACTTCACGAGCGCGTGGACCTTCTCCGCGCCGAGGCGGCGCGCGCCGTTCAGGAACCCGAGCTCCACCACGAACGAGTAGCCGCAGAGGTGGGCCCCCTGGCGCGCCACCAGCCGCCCCACCGCCTCCGCGGTGCCGCCGGTGGCGAGCAGGTCGTCCACCACCACCACCCGGTCGCCGGCGCCGATGGCGTCGATGTGCAGCTCGAGCGAGTCCTGCCCGTACTCGAGCGCGTAGGCCTCCGAGATGCGCTCGTAGGGGAGCTTGCCCGGCTTGCGCACGATGGTGAGCCCAGCCCCGAGCGCGTAGGCGAGCGGCGCCGCGAAGATGAAGCCGCGCGACTCGATCCCCACCACCTTCGCGATCCGCTCCCCTCGCCACCGCGCCGCCAGGCTGTCGACGGCCAGCTTGAAGGTGGCCGCGTCCTGGAGCACCGGGGTGATGTCCTTGAAGACGATCCCCTTCTTGGGAAAGTCGGGCACGTCGCGGATGCGGGCTCGGATGGCGTCCATGGGGGGCATCTTAGCGGAGGGGCGCGGAGGACAAAAAAAGACCGCCTGACCGATGGGGGGGGTATCGGTCGAGGCGGTCCGAAAGACCTTGGCGGTCTCTCTGCCAACATTTGTCGCATGGGGCGGACGGGCGCTCAACGGACGCAGCGTCGAATCAGGGGAGATAGAGCAGCGGGTTCCTGGGTCTCGCACCTTCGCGCACCTCGAAGTGCAGGTGCGGTCCGGTGGTGCGGCCCGACTGGCCGACCCGCGCGATGGGCGCGCCCCCGTCCACCTCCTGGCCCTCCCTCACGAGGAGCGCGCTGGCGTGGGCGTAGAGCGTGACGAGGCCGCCCTGGTGCTTGAGGATCACGATCGAGCCGTAGCCCGACTGCTCCCCCGCGAAGACCACCTTCCCGGCGGCCGCGGCGCCGATGACCGTGCCCTCGGGCGCCGCGATGTCGATGCCGTCGTGGCGCTGTCCCTGCCGCTGCCCGTAGCGGCTGTAGAGCAGGCCGCGGAGCGGCCAGCGCAGGACGCGGCCGCCCGCCTCCTCGGGCTCGGTCTCGGCCTCCGCCGTCCGGCCGGCCGGCGCCGGAGGCACCTCCAGCGCCCGCGAGGCGCCGGGGACGAAGAGCTCGGTTCCCGGCTCGAGCCGCCGGGGATCGGTGAGGCCATTGGCCTCCATCAGCTCGGAGATGGGCAGCCCGTAGGTGCGGGCGATCCGGTAGAGGGTCTCGCCGCGCTTCACGTGGTGGAGCACGCCGGCGAGGTCGGGCTCGGGGTGGAGCGCGCCCGCTGGCGGCGGCGCGGCGCGGTGGATCCCGCAGGCGGTGACGGCGAGGAGGGCCGCGGCCAGGAGCGCCCGGCGACTCACCGGGCCGGCTCCTTGCGGTAGCCCTCCACGGTCCAGCTCCGCAGCTCCGAGAGCAGCGCGTCGTGGGTGACGTCGAGGTGGATGGGGGTCACCGACACGAGCCCCTCGTCGAGGACGCAGTTGCAGTCCGAGCCGGGCAGGTCCTCGTGTGGCGCGGCGTCGCCGCCGATCCAGTAGTACTTCCGACCGCGGGGGTCGACGCTCTCCACCACCGCGTTCCCGTAGTTGCGCCGGCCCAGCCGCGCGAAGCGGTAGCCCTGCACCGGGCCGGCGGGCACGTTCACGTTGAGGAGCATGGGAGCCGGCGGCCGGCTCCGCACCACGCGCCTGGCGAGCGCCACCGCGAAGCGCGCGGCGTGCTGGAAGTCGTGGGGCGGCGGGCAGGCGAGCGACACCGCGACGGCGTGGCAGCCAAGGAGCGCGCCCTCCATCGCGGCCGCGACCGTGCCCGAGTAGAGGACGTCGTTGCCGAGGTTCGGGCCGTGGTTCACGCCCGAGACCACCACGTCCGGTCGGGCGCCGGCCAGGATCTGGTTCAGCCCCATGTAGACCGCGTCGGTGGGCGTCCCGTCGACGGCGTAGCGTCGCGCCCCGACCTCGGTGATGCGAAGCGGCCGGTGAAGCGAGATGGCGTGGCTCTGGGCCGACTGCTCCCGGTCCGGCGCGACCACCCAGACCTCGTCGCCCTCGAAGGCGGCGGCGAGCGCGGCCAGGCCGGCGGCGTGGACCCCGTCGTCGTTGGAGATGAGCACGCGCACGCGGCGCCAATGTACCAACCTGCGGCCCCAGGAGCCAGAATGAGGCTTGGTTTTCGCGCCCTTGGCTCCTCCTCCTACCGACGGGGGTTGACCGGGTTTCCACCATTTCGGGAAGATGTTCCCGCGCGGGGGCGCTCTTGACAGATCCGTCCACCATCCTGCCTCACCGGCTGTTGCCGCCGGCGCTGCTGCCCGCTCGCCAGGCGGCAGACGCGGCGACCTGTGTCGCGGAGGGGGTGCGCGCTCTCTCCGAGTGCGCCTCGGAGCAGGCGCTCTTCGCCTGCCTCGTCGGACTGCTGGCGCCTCGGCTGGCGGACGCCGCGAGGGTCGAGCTGCTCGGCGAGCCCCCCAGCCGAGACGGCTCGAGCGAGGACTTCGCGGTGGTGCCCCTGGGCGTGCCGGGTCTCGCCCTCGGCCAGCTCACCCTGGAATGGCGCGAGCCGGACCCTGCCGCGCGTCCGACCGTGGTGGCCATCGCCGAGGCGCTCTGCGGTGCCGCTGCGCTCGCGCTGGCCAACCTGCGCCACCGCGAGCGCGAGGAGCGGGCCCGGCGCCGCGTGGCCCGCGAGGAGGAGCAGGCCGCAGCCGCGCACCGGCGCCTCGAGCTGCTCGACGGCGTCGCCAGCCTGGTGGGGAGCTCGCTCGACGGCGACGCGCTGCTGGAGGGCCTGCGGCGCGTGATGGTCCCGGCCCTGGGCGACCAGGTCTGCTTCTCGCTCTGCGGCGCGGCCGACGGGGCCTGGCAGCCGGGGTCCGGCGGCGCCGAGCTGGCGGTGCAGCTCCGGTCCCTGTTCGGCGCCGACCCGCTCGCGCGGGTGCGCCACGTCGTGCAGACCGGGGAGCCCGCGTTGAGCCAGGCGCCCGCGCGGGGCGAGGGCGAGCGCGAGGGGCGCGTCGAGTCGGCGCTGGTGGTGCGGCTGACCGCGCGCGGGCGGGTGGCGGGGGCCATGGTCCTGCTCTCCTACGATCCCGCCCGGCGCTACGGCGCGCCGGAGCTCGCGGCGGCGGAGGACCTCGCTGGCCGGGTGGCCATGTCGCTCGACAACGCCCGGCTCTACCGCGAGGCCCAGGAGGCGGTGCGGGTGCGGGAGGAGTTCCTCTCGGTCGCCTCGCACGAGCTCCGGACCCCGCTCTCCGCGCTCCGGCTCAACGTGCAGAGCGTGGCCCGCGGGGTGGCCCGCGGGGCGCTCGACCGCGCGGCGCTCATGGGCCGGATGAAGAGCGCCGAGCGGCAGACCGACCGCCTGGCCCGCCTCATCGAGAAGCTCCTCGACATCTCGCGCATCACCTCCGGCAAGCTGGTCCTGCAGCTCGAGGAGCTGGACCTCGCAGCGGTGACCGGCGAGGCGGTGACGCGGGCGCTGGAGGAGACGCGCGGCGACGTGCCCATCCACTTCTCCATGGAGGGGGACCTCGTCGCCACCTCCGACCGGCTCCGGCTCGACCAGGTGGTGACGAACCTGCTCTCCAACGCGCTCAAGTACGGCGGCGGGAAGCCCGTCGAGGTGAGGATCCGCGCCGAGGGCGCGCGGGCGCGGCTCAGCGTGCGGGACCACGGCATCGGCATCGACCCGGTCGACCAGCAGCGCATCTTCGGTCGCTTCGAGCGCGCCGTCGCGGGCCACCACTACGGCGGGCTGGGGCTCGGGCTCTGGATCGTCCGGCAGATCGTGGAGGCGCTCGGGGGCGACATCTGCGTCGAGAGCGCGCCGGGCGGCGGCTCGACCTTCACGGTGCTGTTGCCGCTGCAGCGGCAGGCGGCGGCGCCGGGGGCGGACGCCGCGCTCGCGGTGCCGACCTCGGCGTAGAGGTCCTCCTCATCGAAGCCCGGCGAGCAGGAGCGCCATGGTGAGGGTGGTGGTGCCGATCATCGCCCAGCCGAGCTCGCGCAGCCGCTTCGGGGGGACGCGGGCGAGGCAGACCGCGAGCGACGCCAGGGCCGTCGGCGCGAGCGCCACCGGCACCGCCCAGGGGAGCAGCCGCGCCGCGGCGGCCGCGGCGGCCGCGCCGGCGAGGAGCGCGGTGAGCAGCGCGTAGAGCGCGCCGGGATCGCGCGCGCCCTTGCTCCGCGCCCGCACCAGGATCACCTGCACCGCCAGCGTCGCCGCCGCGAAGGCGAGGATCCAGGTGAGCCAGCAGGCCAGCGCCGCGCCCGGCGAGGCGCCGCCGGCGAGCGCCACCGGCAGCCCGCAGGAGGAGAGGGCCGCGCCCACCGTCACCTCCCCGAGCGCGCTCTTCTCGAGGCGCCGGGCGACCAGCACCATCACCGCTCCGCCCAGCGCCACCGGCGCGGCGAGGGCCAGCCGCGCCGCCGGCGGCGCCAGCGCCACGCCGGCCAGGCCGAAGGCGGCCGTGAAGCCGGCGAGGCGCGCCAGCAGCGCGCGGGAGCGCGGCGCGTCCTCCTCCGCCGGCCGCTTGCCGCGCAGCCCCGCCAGCACCAGCAGCGGCTCGTGGGCGCCGAAGGCGGTGAGGGAGGCGAGGGTGAGGAGCGCCGAGGAGACGGTGGGGCGCGAGACGGCCAGCGCGGTGACGAGCGGCAGCAGGAGCTGGCCGTAGGCGCCGTGTTCCTTGGGGAAGAGCGAGCGGGGGCGGTCGGTCACGGCGTCCAATCCTAAGCGGCTGCCCGCCGCCGCGCACGCTGGTCCACCGCGGCGTGCGCGCGCACCTTTGGCTTCGTTCGACCACCCTCGACGCGGCGCTGCCCGACCTGGGCGCGCCAGGGAAGGCGGAGCTGCTCGCCGCCGTCGAGGGCCACGTCCTCGCCAGCGCCGAGTTGATGGGGACCTACCAGAAGCGCCGCTAGGCTCGCTCGCCCGCCTGCCCTTGAGCCCCCGTCGGGGCGCGTGAGAGAGTGCCGCCCGCGCCGGGAGGGGCGCAGGCGACCGTGCCCACCATCGAACGCCGTTCAGACCACGCGCTCCGCCGCGCCCTGTCTCTCTCCACGCTCGAGGGGATGGCGGCCGAGGTGGTGTCCGCCTGCTCGGTCGGCGGCCTGGGCGGTTTCGCCGCCGGCGCCGTGCTCACCGGCTGGGCGCTCCACCTCGGCTGCGGGCCGCTCTGGCTCGGGCTCCTCGGCGCGCTGCCGTTCTTCGCGCACCTCGCCCAACTCCCCGCGGCCCTGGTGACGAGCGCCTGCGGCCGCAGGCGGGTGGCCATCGTGGCGGTGTCGGCCTCGCGGCAGGTGTTCTGGCCGCTGGTGCTGCTGCCGTGGCTCCCGCTCTCTCCGGGGGCCGCCCGCGGGCTGCTCCTCGCGGTCGCCGCCGCCTCGAGCCTGCTCTCGGTCGTCGGCAACAACGCCTGGACCGCCTGGATGGGCGACCTCGTCCCGGCGCGGGTGCGCGGCCGCTACTTCGGCGCCCGCACCGCCCTCTGCACCCTCGCCGGCACCGGGGCCGCGCTCGCGGCCGGCCTCGCGCTCGACGGCGCCGGCGACGCCGCCATGGGGCGGGTGCTCTCCTCGCTGGCGCTGCTCGCCTGCCTCGCCGGCGCGCTCACCACCTGGCTCATGGTGCTGCAGGCCCGCCGCACCGAGGCGCCCCCCGAGCCGCGGCTGGCGCTCGGCGCCGCGCTCCGGCCCCTCGCCGATCCGCGCGCGCGCCGCGTCCTCCTGTACCTGGTCGCCTGGAACGGCGCGGTGGGGCTCTCCGGCAGCTTCTTCCAGGTGCACCTGATCCAGAACCTCAAGCTCGGCTACGCCCGGGTGGCGCTGCACGCCACCGCGGCCGCCCTGGCCCGGGTGCTGGCGGCGCCGCTCTTCGGCCGCGTCCTCGACCGGGCGGGCGCGAGGGCCGTGCTCGCCGCCTGCTCCTTCGGGCTCGCCGCCGCGCCGCTCCTCTGGATCGTCCCCACCCCCGAGCTCCCCTGGCCCATCGCCGTCGACGCGCTGCTCTCCGGGGCGCTGCTCGGCGGCCACGGCCTCGCGAGCTTCGCGCTGCCGCTCGAGACCGCCCCCCGCGACGGTCGCCCCTTCTACCTCGCCGCCTTCGCCACCGCCGGCGGCCTCGCCTACGCGCTGGCGTCCTCGGCGGGCGGCGCGCTCCTCCTGGCGCTGCCCCGCCACCTCGAGCTCTTCGGCCGCCCGGGCGGGAACCTGCACCTGCTCTTCGCGCTGAGCGCCGCCGGCCGGCTCGGCGCGGCGGTCCTGGCCCTCCGCATGGTGGAGGGGCCGCTCGCCGCGGCGGCCGAAGCCGCTTCTTGAACCGCCCTGGCGGCCGGGGTAGGCAGTGGGCTTGCGCCCGCCCTCGCCCTGCGCCGCCCTCCTCCTGCTGGGCCTGCTCTGCCCGGACCTGGCCAGGGCAGCCGCGGCGCGGGTGCGCGCCATCGAGGTGGAGGGGAACGAGCGGACCCGGCGCGAGGTGATCGAGCGCGCGCTCGGCCTCGAGCCGGGCGACGAGGTCGACCCCGACGACCTCTCCGGCTACGAGCAGCGGGTCTACAACCTCCGCATCTTCCGGTCGGTGAGGGTGCGGGCCGTCCCCGGCGGTGACGGCGGGGTGGTGCTCCGGGTCGGGGTGGAGGAGCGCCGGACCTTCCTGGTGCTGCCGATGATGGGCGGCTCGCGCGGCGCCTTCCGCGTCGGCGCGATGGTGGTGGACACGAACCTGCTCGGGCTGCGCAAGGATCTGTTCCTGGTCGGCGCCTGGTCCACCCTCGGCAGCCAGGCGATGCTCTTCTACCGCGATCCCGGCGTGGCCCAGACCCGCTTCGTGGTGGCGGCCGAGGCGTCGCTGGAGGACCTGATCCGGGAGCGGACCGAGGCGGGGGAAGGGGCGTACGGCTTTCGCGACAAGCGCGCCGACGTCTCGGTGCGCGCCGGCTGGCTCTTCACCCCGCGCCTCGCGCTCCGCGCCGGCTGGTTCGGCGTCAGCGAGGTGAGCGAGCCGGAGGGCGGCTTCGCCGCGCCTCCCCGGGCGCGCCCCGCCCACGGTCCGGCCGCCGACCTCGAGTACCAGGGGCAGGACTACCGCGACTGGTTCAGCGTGGGGCCGCAGGTCCGGGTCCGCTGGCGGGAGGCCGTGCCGGCGCTGGGGAGCGACCGCTTCCTGCGCGCCGGCCTGGCCCAGGCGAGCTATGCCTTCCGTGCCTTCGATGGGCACGCCGCCTCGCTCTCGACGTCGCTGCACCTCGGGCAGGGCGATCCGGTGCTCGACGCGGTCCGCCTGGGAGGCCGGCCCGGCTCGCGCGGCTTCGACGACGCCGGGCTCTGGGCCGAGCGGGCCGCCACCGTCACCGCCGACTACCAGATCCCGGTCTGGCGCCCGGGCTTCGGCACCTTGACGATGCTCGGCTTCCTCGACGGCGGGGTGCTCGGGTACCGCGGGCAGCGCCTGTCGTGGCTCTCGCCGGGCCTCGGGGTGAGGCTCTACCTGCGCAACGTGGCGCTGCCGGCGATCGGCTTCGACGTTGCGCAGAGCACCGCCGCCCGGGGGCCAGCGGCGAGCTTCTTCCTCGGGTTCGGGGGGTAGGAGCCCCGCCGCACGCGCGCGGCTACGCCTCGTACACCTTCAGCGCCGCCTCCAGCGCGGCGCCGGGGCGCGGCGTCTTGCCCAGCCGCGCCAGCACCTGCTCGAGCGCGGAGAGCACGCCCATGACGCTCCCCTGCCGCGCCCCCTCGCCCATGAGGCCGATGCGCCAGACCTTGCCGGCGAGCGGGCCGAGGCCGCCGCCGATCTCGATGTCGAACTCCTCGAGCAGCGCCTTGCGCACCTGCGCCTCGGCGACCCCTTCCGGCGCGGTGATGCAGTTGAGCGACGGCAGGCGGTGACCCTCGGCCGCGACGGGCCGGCACCCGAGCGCCGCCAGGCCGGCCATGAGCGCGGCGCTGTGGCGGGCGTGGCGCGCGTAGCGGGCCTCGAGCCCCTCCTCCAGCACCGCCCGCAGCGCCTCGCGCAGCGCGTAGACCATGCTGATGGGGGCGGTGTGGTGGTAGGCGCGCTTCCCCTCGGTCCAGTAGTCCGCGATCATCGTCATGTCGAGGTACCAGCTCTGGACCTTGTGCTTGCGCCCCTTGAGCGCCTCGAGCGCCCGCTGGCTGAAGCTGAGCGGCGCCAGGCCGGGAGGGCAGGAGAGGCACTTCTGGGTCCCGGAGTAGCAGGCGTCGACGCCCCAGGCGTCGACCTCGACCGGCAGGCCGCCCAGCGAGGTGACGGTGTCGAGCACCAGCAGCGCGCCGTGGCGCCGGCAGAGCTCGCCCATGCCCTCCATCGGCTGCCGCGCCCCGGTGGAGGTCTCGGCGTGGACCAGCGCCACCAGCTTCACCTTCTCCTCGCGCTGGAGCGCCTCCTCCACCTGCGCCGGGGTGAAGACCTCACCCCAGGCGGCCTCGAGCTTCACCACCTTGGCGCCGCAGCGGCCCGCGATCTCCGCGAGGCGCCCGCCGAAGACCCCGTTCACGCCCACCACGGCGGTGTCGCCCGGCTCGAGCAGGTTGACGAGCGCCGCCTCCATGCCGGCCGAGCCGGTGCCCGACACCGCGATGGTGAACGGGTTGGCGGTGCCCATCACCGCGCGGAGCGCCGCCTGCACCTCGTTCATGATCGCCAGGAACTGCGGGTCGAGGTGGCCCAGCAGCGGGGTGGAGAGGGCGCGCAGCACGCGCGGGTGCACCGGGCTCGGGCCGGGGCCCAGCAGGAGGCGCGAGGACGGGTTGAGCTCGGCGAGGGTCGGGGCGGGCATGGTTCTCCTCGGTTGCGGACGGGGGGTCGCGGAATTGTAGCTCAGTCGATGGCGCCGGGGGGCCGCTCCAGGACGCGCAGCAGGACGCGGCAGAGCTGTCCGAAGTCCACCGGCTTCTGCAGCATCGCCTCCACCCGCGGACGGGCGCTCGGCGGCGTCCCGGTGACCACCACCACCGGCAAGGGCGCCAGGCGAGGGGAGGCGAGGAGCCGCTCCATCAGCTCGAGGCCGCCCATGCGCGGCATGACCAGGTCGAGGATCAGGACATCGGGGAGGGGGTCGCGCTCCAGCTGCTCCAGCGCCGCCACGCCGTCGCAGGCCGCGTCCACCAGGAACCCCTCGAGGGCGAGGCACTCGGCGGTGATCTCGCGCAGGTCGTCGTCGTCCTCGACCAGGAGCACGCGCCACTGGGCGCAGACCGGCGCCGGCCCCCCGCCGCTCGGGAGGGCCCTCACGTCGCGGCCACCGCGGCGAGGGGCAGGACCAGGGTGAAGATGCTGCCGCGCCCGGGGCCGAGGCTCTCCGCCCGGATGGTGCCGCCGTGGGCCTCGGCGAGGGAGCGCGCCACGTAGAGGCCGAGCCCGATCCCCTCGGTCTGGCCCACGTCGCCCGCGCGGTAGAAGCGCTCGAAGATGCGGGTCAGGTCCTCGGCGCAGATGCCCCGCCCCTCGTCGGCGATCGAGATCTCCAGGGTGCTCCCGGCCGGCCGGGCGCGGAGCCGCACCCTTCCCTCCGAGTACTTGAGCGCATTCCCGAACAGGTTCACCAGGATCCGCTCCAGCCTGCCGGGCTCGGCCGCGACGGGCGGCAGGCCGGGGGCGAGCTCGGCGTCGATCCGCTCCACCGGCAAGGTCCCGCGCAGCCGGTCGAGCAGCTCGGCGGCGAAGTCGCGGAGGTCCACGGCCGTCGGCTGAAGCGGGTCGCGCCGGACGTGGATCCGGGCCATCTCCACCAGATCGTCGATCATCGCGGTGATGCGCCGGGTGCTGGTGGCGATCGAGGCGAGCCGCTGGGGCAGCCGCTCCAGCGAGGGGCGCTGCCGCAGGAGCTCGGTCTGGTTGACGATCACGTTGAGCGGAGTGCGCACGTCGTGCGACAGCGTCCGGATGAGGTCCTCGCGCTGCTCCTGCAGCTCCCGCAGGTCGGAGATGTCGGTGAGGCTCACCACCGCGCCGACCACCGCGCCGGCGGCGTCGCGGACGGGCGCGGCGCTCACCGAGTGCCAGATGCGCTGTCCGTCGGGGCGGCGCATCCCCACCATCTTGCTCCGGGTGACCTCGCCGCGGAGCGCGCGCCAGGCCGGCGTCTGCTCCACCGGCAGCAGGCGCTCCTCCTCGTCCAGGAGCTGGCCGGCCCGCAGCCGCTCCGCCAGCTGCCGCGAGAGGAGCCCGGGGCCGAAGCCCATCATCTCCTGGGCCGCCGGGTTGATGTGCTGCACCTCTCCCTGGGGGCCGTAGATGATCAGCCCGTCGGCGATGGAGGACAGCACCGTCTCGAGCTGGGCCGCCTGCCGCTGCGCGCGGTCGAGGAGCTCCCGGCGCTCGCGCTCGGCGTCCACCTCGGCCCGGAGGTGCCGGAGCGCCTGCGCGCTGCGCGAGGCGTCCTCCTCCGCGGCGCGGCGCGCCTCCACGCTCCCGGTGATCTCGCTGGCGAGCAGGAGGACCCGGGCCGGAACCTCTCCCGGGAGCGTCAGGCGGTCGAGGCTGAAGTCGAACCAGGCCGGGACCAGCACGCCGTCCGGTCCGCGGCGGATGGGGAGCTTCTGCTCGCGCACCTGGAAGCGGCGGCCGGTCCGCAGCACCTCGGCCATGAGCGGCCGCAGCCGCTCCCCGACCTCCGGCCACACCTCTCCGAAGGGCCGATCGAGGAGCGCGTCGCGCCCGACGAGGGCCCGGTAGGTGGGGTTGGCGAACTCGTAGACCAGCGCCTCGCCCCGGAGCACGGCGACGCCCGCCGGGAGGGCGTCGAGCAGGGTCACGGAGAGCGAAGCGGACGGCCTCTCTCCCGCCTCGATATCTGGTTCTTGGGGCAAGTCGAAGAATTCCTCGGGGGCGAGCGCACCCGGGTACTCCATACCCGACCTTCCCAGGTCGAGTCAGTCGACCGAAGGGGGCGTGAGCGACCGCCCGAGGGGCCGGCAGCTCGCTCACGGGGCGGGACGGCCCGCTCAGGGGCCGCCGAGCCGTGACTTCATGCTCTCCACGGCGCGGCGCATGGAGGCGAGCTGGAGCGCCCGCTTCACCGCCTGGGCGATGTCGTCCCGGTGCCACGGCTTCATCAGCACCGCCACCGCGAGCCCCGAGCTGCTGGCCGCCGCGACCTCCGGCAGGTCGGCGTGCGCGGTGAGCACGAAGCGCGCGATGCCGGGATACTGCGCCTGCAGCCGGTGCAACAGCTCGAGCCCGTTCATGCCCGCCATCGAGTAGTCGACGAGCGCGAGGTCCCATCCCGGATCGTCGGCCAGCAGGTCGAGGGCCGCCTGCCCCGAGGGGACGGCGCCGATCTCGTAGTCGTACTGGAACGCGCGCCGGAAGCCGCGCAGGTTCGCCTCGTCGTCGTCGACCAGCAAGACCTTCGGTTTCTTGGTTTCCATGTCCCCCCGCCTGGGCGCAGAGCATACACCGGCACGCCCGCCGCGCATCACCCGGAATGGCGAAGCCGCTGCGACTGACGGTACGGGTAGATGTCGATGATCTCGCCGCGGCGGTGGCGCTCCTGGTTGCGCCGCCAGAACTCCGCGGTGAGCAGCTCGGCGTGCGCCGCCACGAAGGCCTCGCGCAGCCCCGCCGGCAGCCCCAGGAAGCGCAGGAACTCCTCCGGGAAGACGTCGTCCTGGCCCACGTAGAACCAGGGCTCGCCGGCGGTCTCCTCGTCCCCGTCGCGCGGCACCGGCAGCTCGCGGAAGCGGCAGGCGGTCACCGGGCAGAGCTCGTCGTAGTCGTAGAAGATGACGCGCCCGTGGCGGGTGACGCCGAAGTTCTTGAGGAGCAGGTCGCCGGGGAAGGTGTCGGTGGCGGCGAGGTCCCGGATGCACTGTCCGTAATCGAGCACCGCGTCGCGCGCGCTCCACTCGTCGCGCTCGCGGACGTAGACGTCGAGCGGCACCACCCGCCGCTCGGCGTAGAGGTGGCGCACCACCACCTGCCGATCCTCCACCCGCACCGTCTCGCCGCACTCCCGCAGGAGCTCCTCCAGCAGCTCCGGGGCGAAGCGCTCCCGCTCGAAGGCGAGGTGCTCGAACTCCTGCGCGTCCACCAGCCTGCCGGCGCGGTCGTGCCGGAAGACCAGGGCGTACTTGCTCATCACCTCCTCGCGCGTGGTGCTCTTGGGGGCGGGGAAGCGGTCCTTGATGACCTTGAACACCAGGTCGAGGGAGGGGAGGGTGAAGACCGCCATCACCATGCCGCGCGCCCCCGCCGCCGCCCGGAAGCGGTCGCGGCCCCGCGCCAGGTGCTGCTGCAGCTCGCGGTACAGCTCGGTCTTGCCGTGCTTGTTGTAGCCGATGGCGATGTAGAGGTCGGAGGTGCGCTTGGAGGGGAGGATCGACTTCAGGAACCGCACCAGCTCGTGGGGTCGATCGATCTCCACGTGGAAGTAGGAGCGGGTGAAGCTGAAGACGATGCTGGCGTCGGTCTCGGCGAGGAGCACCGCGTCGAGCGTCACCCCCTCCTCGCCGTTGAGGAGCGCCAGCAAGAGGGGTGAGGTCTCGCGGCCGCGCCGCAGCCGCCCCACCAGGTAGGCCGCCTTGTTGCGGTAGAAGACCGGCGTCGCGACCTCGACGGCCTGGAGCGGCCCCCCGGGCGTACGCGCCAGGAAGCCGTCCAGCTCGGCCGCCGCGAGGCGCGCGTCCCCCTCGAGGTCGCGCCAGGGCACGCCGAAGGAGTGGCGCTCGAGGATCCGGCGCAGCAGCTGCTCGGTGCTCCCGTCGCGCCGCCAGGTGTCGTGGATCGCGCCGGCTGCGGGGGCCGCCGGCAGGTCGCGATCGGAGGCCACGAACTCCAGCTCCGGCCGGACCCCCACCGTGCCGAGCACACGCCGGGTGGCGGAGTTGAAGAAGGTCTCCGCCAGCTCCACGTCGTGGCGGCCGCTGGTGATCCCGGCGAAGACCAGCTTCATCTCGCGAAAGAGCGCGCGCCCCGCATCCGGCGTGCCGCAGCGGCCCCGGAGCGCGTCGACCAGCTCCTGGACCGAGCGCGGGCGCAGGTCGAGCCGCTCGATGGCGTCCTGCTGGATCCCATGCCAGTCTCGCGCCTCGAACCTCGCGCGGGCCCGGCCGGTGATGCGGTTGAACTCCGCGCGGAACGACTCGTAGGCCCGCAGGATCTCGGCAGCGCCCCACTCGGCGAGATCCGCTTCGGTCTCCGATCGGGCCATGCGGGTCTCCGGGGTGCCGTGCAGTTCCTCTTGCGTGCCCGCCGAGCGGCGCGCAAGCCCATCTCCGGAGGCGGGGCGGCCCCGGGGTGGCCAGCGCCCCGCGTTCCGGGTAGGTTCGCGGCGCCTTGACCCGCGATCGGTTCCTCCTCGCCGCCGCCCTGCTCCTGCTGGCCGGGCTCCTCCTCTCGCTCCTGTCGGTGCACGTCGACGAGAACGACGGCGCGGTCTACGTGGTCATCGCCCGGCACCTCGCACAGGACCGCGCCCCCTTCCACCTGCGCTATCTCACCGAGACCCTGCCGGTCTTCCACGAGCACCCGCCGCTCTGGCTCTGGGTGCAGGCCGCGGCCCTGACGGCCTGGCCTGGGCTCCACCTCGGCCTCGTCGGCGCCCTCTGCGCGCTCGGCACCGCCGCCGCGACCTTCTCCATCGGCCGGACCCTGCTCGGCGCCCGCGCCGCGTTCCTGGGGACGCTGCTCCTCGTCACCAACGAGTCCTTCTTCCGCTGGAGTCCCACCGCCAAGCTCGATCCGCCCCTGGTGCTCCTCTTCACGCTCACCGTCGCGGTGCTGCTCCGCGCCGGCACGAGCGCGGGATGGCTCGCGCTCGGCGGCCTCCTCGCCGGGGTGGGCGCGCTCGTGAAGGGCGCTCCGGCGCTCGGCGCCCCCGTGGCGGCGGCGCTGGTGCTCTTCTGCTCCGGACGGCGCGCCGCCCTCCGCTCCCTCCGCGCCTGGCTGCTCGTCGCCGGGTGCGCGCTGGCGCCGCTCGCGCTCTTCGCCGCCGCCGACCGGGCCGCCACCGGCGGCGCCTGGCTCCACGGCTACCTCCACGACCAGCTCCTCCCGTCCCTCTCCGGGCGGCGCAGCGACGGGCGCGGCCACCTGCAGCTCCTCGCCGACCTCCTCGGGCGCGGGCTGCCCATCGTCGCGCTCGCCCCGCTGGCGCTCGTGCGCGAGCGGCGCGGGCGCCTCGGCCTCCTCCTCTGGGCAGCGCTGGTGATCGGCGCCTTCAGCGCCGCCGCGCGGTCCTTCTGGTGGTACTTCCTGCCGGCGCTCCCGCCGCTCGCGCTCCTCGCCGGCGCCGCGGCCGACGACCTCCTCGTCCGGCTCGGCCAGGAGCGGCTCGCCGAGCGCGTCCTGCCGCGCGCGGCGGCGCTCCTGGGCCTCGCGCTGCTGCTCCTCCTGCCGCTGCGGCTCGCCCGTCACGCCGTGCGCCCCTGCCGCTTCGGCTCGCTCGCGCTCCGGCTCGACGCGCTCGCCCCGCCGGGCGCCACGCTGGGGCTGGTCCCGGTCGACTATCCGAACCAGGCGCTGCTGGCCGAGCACACGCGCCGGGACGTGGTGCTTCGGGACGGGCTCGCGGAGCTTCCGCCGCGCGTGGCGCTGGCCCTGACGGTCGGGCTCCCCGGGCCGGCGCGCGGGTGGCGGGTGGTCGCGCGCGAGGGGCGGGTCGCGCTGGTGGAGCGGGAGGCCCGGACCGATCTCGTCGCCAGGCCGCCCTGATCAGGGCGAGCGCTCGCTCCTCCGGCCGGCCCTCGGCGCACCCGGAAGGCCGCTTGTCAGCCCGGCCCGCCGCTCGCAGGCTCTCCGGCGGGGAGGACTACGTCATGGCAAGGACCGTGAGAGGCGCGGGGGTGGTCGCGGCCGCAGCGGCGCTCGGCGTCTATGCGTTTCCCGTCCGTCGCTGGATGCGGAACTGGGGGGCCACCGCCGAGGAGCAGGCCGCCCGGATGCCGGGCGACGACCTGATCCTCGAGCCCGTCGACGTGTCGACCCGCGCCATCAGCATCCACGCCAGCCCGGCCGAGGTCTGGCCGCTGGTGGCCGACCTGCGCGGACTGCGGTCCTTCCGCGCGAGCGAGATCCTGGGGGCCCTGGGCTGGATGGTCGTCGGGAAGGCCGCCGATGACGATGTCGGAGAGCACCGGGCGCTGCGCGAGGGCGACGCCGTCCCTGCCGGCGCGAGCGAGCTGCGGGTGATCGAGGCGCAGCCGGAGCGGCTGCTCCTGCTCCGCCACGACGGCCTCGGCTACACCTACAGCTGGGCGACCCTCCTCACCCCCGACGGGCGCGGGGGCACGCGCCTCATCACCCGCGCCCGTTACCGCGGCAGCCGCCTCCTCCTCGCGACGGTCGATCCGCTCGTGTTCGGGATGGTCCGGCGCTGGCTGCTCGAGCTCAAGGTCCACGCCGAGGCGCGCCACGCCCGCCCGGCCGCCGCCGCGCACCCCGCCTGAAGCGTGCAGACGCCTGGCCCTGCGCCCACCCCCGGCCGGGGCGGCGGGCGCGGCGGCGGGTGCTCATGCTTTCCGTGAACCACCTGGTCGACCTCATGTCCACCGAACGAACCTCGCGGCGCTGGCCGCTCATCCTCGGCGGCGTCGTCGCGGTGCTGGTGGTCGCGGTGGCGGCGCTCTCGCTCCTGCTCGACGGCGTCCTCACCCGCAAGGGCCAGGCCGCCGCGTCCGAGCTCTCGCAGAGGCTCGGCCGGCCGGTGGAGATCGCGAAGGTCTCGACCCGCTTCCTCACCGGCCTCGGCGCGAGCGTTCAGGGGGTGCGCGTGGGGCCGGCGGCAGGAGAGGAGCTGCCGCTGCTGGAGCTGCCGCGCGCCGAGGTGAGGGTCGCCGCGCTCAGGGCCATCTTCTCGCTCGGCAAGGACGTGGAGGTGCGGTCGCTGGAGGTGGAGGGGCTGCGGGTCAACGTGGTGCGGCTCGCCGACGGGACCACCAACGTGGAGCGGCTGCAGGCGAAGCTGGCCGAGGAGGCCCCCGCCAAGAAGGAGGCGGCCAAGGCGGAGGGGCCGTCCGACCTCTCCTGGCTGCGCGTGGGCCACGCCGCGATCAAGGACGCCCGCATCGCGCTGCTCGACCGCGCCACCCCCGGCGCCAAGGAGCTCGCGATCGACCACCTCGACGTCACCCTCGACGACCTGCGCGCCGGAAAGCCGCTCCGCGTGCTCCTGCGGGCCGCGGTGCTGGCGGAGAAGCAGAACCTCGAGCTCGAGCTCCAGGCGGCTCCCCTGCCGGCGTCGCTCGTGCCCACCCCGGAGCGGGTGAGGCTGAAGCTGGAGCCCATCGAGCTCGCGCCGCTCGGCCCGTTCGTGCCGAAGAGCGTGGGGCTGCGCGGGGGGCAGCTCCAGGCCGACCTCGACGCCGCGCTGGGCGCGGCGGCGCCGGGCGGCAAGGGGCCGACGAAGGTGAAGGGGACCTTGCGCGCCGGCGGCCTCCGCTTCGCCGCGCAGGAGGGCGGCCGCGCCCTCGACGTAACGCTCGACGCCGACCTCGACGGCGACGCCGAGAAGGGCGATCTGCGCATCGGCGCGCTGCGGCTCGACGTCGGCCCGGCCTCGCTGCGCGGGCAGGGGCGGGCCTCCGGGCTCGCCGGCGAGACCCCCAGGGTGGAGGGGCTCGAGGTGACGGCCCACGACCTCGACCTCGCGAAGCTCGCCGCGCTCTACCCGCCGCTGCGCCCGCTCGGGGAGCGGCTCGCCGGGCCCATCGGGCTCTCCTTGCGCGGGGCCGGGAGCCAGGCGGATCAGGCGGTGGAGCTGGCCATCGACCTCACCCCGGTGCGGATGCGGCTGCCCGACCAGCTCGAGAAGGCGGCCGGGGGACGGGCCACCTTCGACGCGAAGCTGCGCGGGGCCGCGAAGGGGGAGGGCGGGACCTACCGCTTCGAGCTCGCCGCCGACCTCGCCGGCGTGGACCTGCGCCCGGGGCAGTCGCTCGACAAGCGCCCCGGAGATCCCCTCACCCTGTCGGCGGCGGGGACGCTCCAGCGCAGCGGTGGCGCGACCACCGTCAAGCTCTCCAAGCTCGCGCTCCGGCTCGTGGCCGACGCCGTCACCGGCGGCGGCGAGGTGTCCATGAGCGGCGCGGGGGCGAAGGCGCAGACCCGCTTCGACCTCTCGGCCCAGAGCCAGCGGCTCGACCTCGACCGGCTGCTCTGGTCGGGGCCGAAGAAGGCCTCCAAGCCGCTCGACCCGGCCAGCTTCGCCGGGCTGTCGGGGAAGGCGTCGGTGAAGGTGGCCGCCCTCCGCTACAAGAAGCTCGACTTCACCAACGCCGTCGTCGAGCTGCGGATGCAGGGCGACCAGGTGACCCTCGACCAGGCGAAGCTCGGCGCCTTCGGCGGCGTGATCTCCGCAGGCGGCACGCGGGTGGCGCTGGCCCACCCCGACGATCCCTTCCACCTCGCCGCCGACCTCTCGGGCCTGGAGCTCGCCCAGGCGACGCGGCTCTTCACCGACCGGCGGGTGCTCTCCGGGAAGCTCCAGGGCAAGCTCGACCTGAACGGCGGCGGGCAGGCGGCCAAGGACCTCGCCAGGAGCCTCGCCGGCGTCCTCGCCGGGAACGTGCAGGGGGGCGCGCTCGAGTCCAAGGATCTGGTGGGCGGCGTCACGGCGCCGCTCGCGAGGGCGCTGCCGGCGGGGCTCGGGGGCAAGGTGCCGCAGGCCGGGAACACGCCGCTCGGGAAGGACCTGCCCTTCTCGGTCCACTTCGACCACGGCTCGGCCAAGCTCGACAAGCCGCTCTCGGTGAAGCTGCCGCAAGGGGACCTCGACGTGACGGGCGCCTTCGGCCTCGACGGCACCCTCGACATGCCGGCCACGGTGCAGCTCGCGCCGGCCACCATCGCCGGGATCACCGGCGGCAAGGTGACGCCGAGCGGGCCCATCCCGGTCACCTTCCGGGTGGCCGGTCCGGCCACCAGCCCTGCGCTCACCGATCTGGCGCTGAGGCCCGCGGTGGAGGCCATCGTGAAGCAGGCCGGCTCGGCGCTGCTGGGCAAGGCGCTCGGGAAGGCGGCGGGCGTGCCGGTCGGCAACGTCGACGAGGCGAAGAAGAAGGCCGCGGACGAGGCCCGGCAGCGGGCCGACGAGGCCAGGAAGAAGCTCGAGGACCAGGCGAAGAGCCGGCTCCAGGGGCTGTTCAAGTAGCGCGGCGCCGGGTCGGGTCCGGCCTCAATCCCGCCTCCCCTCCTGTCGCTCGTCCGACTGGAGGTCGGGCAGGGCCAGCGTGCGCCACCCGAGCCGGATGGAGAGCAGCCGCGTGGCGAAGGTGGCGGCGATCGACCAGAGGGCCGCCTGGACCGGCTCCAGCCGCAAGGAGACCACCAGCGGCAGGAAGACCAGCTGCCCCACCACCGCCGCCAGCGCGTAGAAGGTGCCTGGCTGGAACATGAGCGGGTCCTCGCGGGTGAGCAGGTCGCGCAGGAGGCCGCCGCCGACCGCGTTCACCACGCCCACGAACGCAGCGCTCACCGCCGGGAGCCCGACGTCGAGCGCCTTCTGCGCTCCGACCACGCCGTAGATCCCGAGGGCCAGGGCGTCGAGGACCACGATCGGCATCCGCAGCCGGTGCAGGTGGCGGCCGAACCAGGCGGCGGCCGCGCCGCCGACCAGCACGGCGGCGAGGTAGCGGCCGTCCCCGAGGACGGCCGGGGGGCCACCCTGGAGGAAGAGGCCGTCGCGGAGGAGCCCGCCCCCGAGCCCGGAGACCAGCGCCAGCGAGAGGATGCCGACGAAGTCGTAGCGCTTGCGCAGGCCGGCCAGGGCGCCGGTGGCGGCCATCAGGACGACCGCCGCCAGATCGTAATGGATGGGGAGCTGGAACTCGCCGCGGAGCATGGGCCGCCTCATCCTTTCATGGCGGTGAACCCCAGCAAAGAGGATGCGACGATGACGACCACGAAGCTCTTCACGGCGGTCGGCCTGGCGCTGGCGCTCCTGGCAGGAGGGACGGCGCTCGCGACCGGGAACCCGGGCATGACCGGCCAGATGGACAACGGCAAGCTGCGCGAGTGGCTCGGCAAGCTCCACGCGGCGAACCAGCTCGAGATCGAGGCGGCCAGGCTGGCGTCCTCGAAGGCGACCGACCCGCAGGTGAAGCAGTTCGCCCAGCACATGATCGAGGAGCACACGGCCATGGATCAGCAGGGGACGGCGCTCGCCAAGGAGCGCAACATCGACCTCGGCTCCAGACCGTCCTCGTCCTGGGAGGACGCGAAGCAGCGGGCGGCGGTGGAGCGGCTGCGGTCGAGCTCCGGCGCCGACTTCGACCGGGCCTACGCCGAGCTGATGGTGAGCGACCACCAGGGGGACGTGAAGGACGTGGCGAAGATGCGCGACCAGGCGCCGGACCGCGATCCCGAGGTGAAGAAGTGGCTCGCCGACACCAAGGACCGGATCCAGCACCACCTCGACATGGCCTTCAGCACCCGCCACGCGGTGAACGAGCACCAGGGGGCCACGCGGCAGGGGCGCCGGCCGTAGCGGCGGATCAGCCGGTCAGGCGATGACCCACTGCCGGAGCACCTGATCGATCTGCTCCTCGGAGAGCTCGCCCTTGTCGGCCAGCTCCTTGATGCGCCGGGTGATGGCCTTGAGCTCGCCCTCGCCGAAGGTCATGCCCATCTCCCGGGCGCGGTAGGCGATGGCGTGGCGGCCGGTGAGGCGGCTGCCGAGGATCAGCTTGCGCGAGAGGCCGAAGGCCTCGGGGGGGATGATCTCGTAGGAGCCGGGATTCTCCATCATCGCCTTGAGGTGCATGCCGGCCTTGTGGGAGTAGGCCGTCTCGCCGGTCACCGGGGTGTTGAAGGGGATCTCCAGGCCGCAGACGCGGGCCACCAGCCGCTCCAGCTCGCGCAGCTGCCCGAGCCGGTAGTGCTCCGCCACCGACTGCGGCTCCACGCTGTACATGCGGGCGACGAAGGCGCCGATGGGGGTGATCCCCACCCGCTCGCCGATCCCCAGCACCGAGGTGTCGACGTGGGTGGCGCCGGCGGAGATGGCCTCGTAGGCGTTGGCCACCGCGCAGGCGGTGTCGTTGTGGCCGTGGAAGCCGATGTCGCAGGAGACGGTGCGGCGCACCTCGCGCACCAGCGCGTAGACCTGGCGCGGCGTGGCGATGCCGACGGTGTCGGCGAGCCCGACCCGGTGCACGCCCAGGGCCTGGGCCGCCCGGTAGACCGCCGCCAGGTCCCGCTCGTCGGTGCGGAAGGCGTCCTCGGCCGAGAACCGCACCTCCAGGCCGGCGCGGAGCGCGAGCTCGAGCGGCGGCCCCATGGCGTCCACGATCTGCTGGATGCTCTTGCCGTGCGACGACTCGCGCAGGATGCGGCTGGTGGCGAAGAGCAGCCCGATGCCGCGGACGCCCGAGTCGATGCCGGCCTGCACGTCGTCCACCACGCAGCGGGCGTGGGTGATGACCCGCGCCCCGAGCCCGAGCTTGGCGAGCTGCGCCGCGTCGCGCTGAGACTGCGGCGAGGCGGCCGGCGAGGTCACCTCGATGTAGTCGGCGCCGAAGGCGTCGAGCGCCCGGGCGATCTCGAGCTTGTCCTCGATGCGGAAGGAGGCCTTGGCGAACTGCTCGCCCTCGCGCAGGGTGGTGTCGATGATGCGCCAGCTGGGCTTCATGAGGTCTCCGCGGGCGCTCACCATTGGAAGGTGGCCTCCGCGTCCAGATCGGCCACCAGGCCGCCCGAGCCGGGGTTGGTGCGGAAGCCGTAGCGGCGGAAGTACTTGGGCTGGAAGAAGCCGGTCTCGAGCGCCCGCACGCCACGCCCCTTGAGCCGGCGCATGAACTCGCGCATCAGCCCGTCGGAGACCCCCTTGCCGCGCTGCTTGCGGGACACCACCAGCTTCTCCATGTGCACCCGGTCGGCCGAGGCCGCCCGGTAGAAGAGGCCGCCGATGACCGTCTCCTTGGCGTCGAGCGCCAGCAGGAACTCGTGCTCGGCGGAGAAGGTCACCGCCAGGTTGGCCTCGTCGAAGAGGTGGATGAGCTTCGCCACCTCCCGCGGCGTGGCCGGGGCGCGCACCGAGAAGCGGCGCCCCTCGGCGTTGGTGAGCCCCACCACCACCTCGGTGACGTAGCCGCCGCCCGACGGCAGCAGGATGAGGGCGGCGTCGTCGGTGGGCTTGAGGTAGCGGTAGGTCATGCGGGCGAGGAAGTAGTCCTCCTCGGCGGTCGACTGCACCGTGCCCCGGATGCTCGCCACCTGCTCCTCGAGGTCGAGCCCGCCGGGCGGGAGCTGCCGCGCCCGGGCCATCAGGCGGTCGAGCGCCTCCCCCAGCTCCGGGCGGGCGTGCGCGAAGATGGTCTGCCGGAAGAAGCGCACCCGGGTGTCGGGCCAGGTCTCCTCGAGCTCGGGCAGCCGGTAGGTCTGCCAGAGCTCGCCCAGCATGGCGCTCTGGGCCTCGAGAGTGGCCGATGGGTTCACCGCGATCCAGCGCTCGTAGCGCCGCGCCGCGAAGTGGACCCGCTTCGGCGTGTAGCCGCGCTCCTCGACGACCGCCAGGAAGCGCGCCGCGCCCTCGCCGCGGCGGCCGCTGCGCGCCTGCTCGACGAGGGGCTTCGCGCGCGCGAGCCCCAGCGCCTCCACCACCGCGGAGAAGAGGAGCTGGTCCTCGACCATGCCGCGCAGCGGGGCGTGGGCCGCCTCCACCCACTCGACGAAGTGCTGCGAGAAGCGCTCCAGCAGCTCGTCGAAGCTCTCGCAGCTCGACCGGTCGGAGATCGACACCAGCCGCGCGCCCATCTGGTAGTCGTGCGACGGGATGATGAAGGCGGCTGGCGAGGGCACCCGCAGCGCCAGGGTGCGCCCGGTGCGGTCCCAGAAGTCGACGTGGGCGGAGAGGGCGGTCCAGGCGAGGAACGGCCAGAGCGACTCGAGGCGCCGGAGCTCGCCCTGCCGCTCGAGGCGCGTCACCGCCCGGCCCACGTCCTCGCCGGGGATGAACTCCTCGGTGAAGATGCCGTACTCCGGGTAGTAGCCGCCGAACGCCTCCACCAGCGGCGGCGGCGCGCCGGCCGCCAGCAGCCACGAGACCTCCTCGCGCAGCTCGGAGGCGGGCATGGCCTCCGCCACGTTGATGGCGATGTCGAAGGTCTCGCGAGCCCGGGTGGCGAGCGAGAGCCGGTAGACGCTCTTGCCGTGCTGCGCGCCGAGGAACGTGATGACGGCGCCGCCCGGCGGGACGTCGGCGAGGCTGATGAGCGCCCCCTTCCCGAAGAGGAAGACCGAGGCGCGCATCAGGGTGGTGTCGGTGAGCGCCCGCAGCAGCAGGTCGCGGGCGGTGAAGCCGATGCCCGGCCCGAAGACCACCACCTCCTTCCAGCCGTACTCCTCGCCCGAGTCGGGGTCGAGGGCCCGGCGCAGGTTCGGCCCGACCCAGTTGGAGAAGCCGCGGCGCAGCCGGTCGTGCTCCTCGCTGGCGCGGGCTGCCACCTCCTCCACCAGGTGGTAGGAGAGGCGGGCCAGGGGCACCCGCAGCCGCTGGTACCAGGCCGGGTGGGTGATGGTGCAGGCGGTGAGGAGCCGCATGGTGGCCACCAGCAGGCGGCGATCGGAGGCGGCCGGGTCGGGCAGCCGGGCCCGCTCCGAGGCGAGGAAGTCGAGCAGCACCTCCACCTGCGGCTCGGAGAGCCCCTTCTCGCCCATGGAGACCAGGTCCTCGTCGCGCGAGGCGACCGGGGCCATGCGGTCGAGGAAGACCCGCAGGGTCTCGATGGTGCGCTCCGGCTCCTCGTGCGGCACCAGCACCCGGAAGGCCCGGCGGCGCACCGCCTCGTCGGGCGCGTCGGCGGCGCGCCGGAGCAGCGCGCGGCACAGGGTGCCGTGGTCGCGGGTGCCGTCCTTGAGCCCGTCGTGCAGGTGGGCGATGGCGCGGCTCGCCTCGGGCCGCTCGGCCCGCAGCAGCTCGCCGGCCGCGTGGATGGTGTGGAAGCTCACCGGCGACTTCTCGACCAGCGCCAGCAGCTCCTGCTCGCGGCCGGGCGAGGGCGGGATCCAGGCGCGCGGGTCGAGCCGGATCTCGGCGCCCGCCTTGCGGCGGCGCGCCACCAGCGAGACGAAGGCCTCCTCCCCCAGGAAGGCGCGCAGCCCCTCGTTGCCGAGCCAGAGCGCCGGGCGCGCCAGCAGGCTGCCGAGATCGAGCGGCCGGCCGCCGGCGTCGTAGGCGAGGTCGCCCACCCGCATCGAGCCGGGGGCGCTCTCGAAGCTGCCCACCTCCAGGCTGCGGCCGCCGGCGCGCACCCGGCCCTCCCGCAGCACCACCTCCTGCTGCAGGACGCCCATCTCGCGCAGCAGCCAGTTCGGGAGCCGCAGCTCCATCCCGTCCACGCCGAGCGAGAGGTAGCGCTGCTCGTACATGGTCTCGACGAGCGCCTTCCAGCCCTCCTCGACCTGCTCGCGCTTGAAGCTGCCCTTCTTCGTCAGCTCGCCGTGGTCCTCGTCGAGGGCGCGAGGCAGGACGCGGAAGGAGACCACGCGCTCGAACGGCGCCAGGAAGCGGTTGGCGCTCGCGACCAGGGAGCTGATGAGCTCGCGCAGCTCCTCCGGCGTCTTCTCGCGCAGGGCGGGCTGCCCCTCGTAGTTGGGCCAGATGAGGAGGGTGTTGTACTCGCGGTGGTCGCCCACCAGGAAGGCCTGCGCCACGGCGTCGAAGTCGCGAAAGAGGTTCTCCACCCGCTGGGGCGCGATGGTCTGGCCGCTGCGGTTCTTGTAGATCTCCTTCTTGCGCCCGGTGATGCGGAAGTGGCCCTCGGGGTCGAGGGCGACCAGGTCGCCGGTGCCAAAGAAGCCCTCGGCGTTCCAGCTCCGGTCGTCCTCCTCCGGCTCGAAGTAGCCGGGGCTCACGTAGGGGCCGCGGATGAGCAGCTCGCCGTCGGGCGCGCGCACCGCCTCGATGCCGGGGAGCGGCTTGCCGATGGAGCCGTCCACGTACTGGCCGGGGGCGGTCATGGTGATGCCGCCGGTGGCCTCGGTCATGCCGTAGCCGGAGCAGAGCTCGATCCCGGCGCGCTGGAAGGCGCGGAACAGCGCCGGGTCGAGGTAGCCGGCCGCGGAGAGGCCGAAGCGCAGCCGGCCGCCGGCGATGGCGCGCAGGTGCGGCGTCACCTCGTCGGGATCGTCGGAGGCGGCGGTGCGGACGGCGGCCTCGTGCACCTCCATCCACTTCTTCGGGACGCTGATGAAGACGGTCGGGCGCTGCGAGCGGAAGTCCTCGAGCAGCGAGGCCTGCTGCGGCGAGCGCGCGAAGACGTAGGTGGCGCCCCACCAGATGGAGCCCATGAGCTCCAGCCAGCGCCCGAACGTGTGGTAGAGCGGCAGGTAGCAGAGGAACACGTCGCCTTGCCCCACCGATGGCAACGCGAAGCCGCGGCAGAGCCGCTTCGTCACCAGGTTCTGGTGGGTGAACTGGATGCCCTTGGGCCGGCCGGTGGTGCCGGAGGTGTACATCACCGTGGCGAGGTCGCGGCTCCGCACCCGGGCCGCGCGCGCCGCCCGCGCCTCGTCGTCGAAGGCCCCGCCCTGGCCCACCATCTGCTCCAGCGACAGGAGCCCGTGGCGCTCGGCGCAGGCGCGCGAGAAGACCACGATGTCGCGCAGGTCGGGGAGGCTCCCCAGCGCCGGCAGCACCTTCGACACCTGCTCGTCGTCGGAGCAGAGCAGCACCTGCGCCCTGGAGTGGCGCAGCATATAGACCACCTGCTCGGCCACCGCGTTGGCGGGGAGCGGGAAGTCGACGATGCCGTTCGAGAGGCAGGCGAGGTCGCAGAGCGCCGCCTCGAGCGAGTTCTCGGAGAGGATGGCGACGCGCGCGCCGGGGTCGTCGCGCAGCACCGCCAGCAGTCCGCGGGCGATGGTGCGGGTGCGGCGCCCCAGCTCCGCGACGGAGACGTCGCCGCCGTCGGGGCCGAGCACCCGCAGCGCCACCGTGCGCGGGTCGGTCTCGGCGCGCGAGCGGAGCAGCTCTCCCACCGTGTAGTCGGCGCGGTCGACGATCGGCAGCAGGAGCGCGAGCCAGGGCTCCACCCGGTCCGGCGGCAGCGCCTCGGTGAACAGCCGGCGGCGCACGGTGTCGAGCAAGGCGAAGAGCGCCTGCCGCGCGCCACCGCGGGCGTCCGGCTCCTCCGCCCGGGCGAGCAGGAGCTCCACCAGGGGGCGCAGCTCCTCGAGGAGGTCGGGACGCGCCCCCGAGAAGGCCTCGCGGGTGGCGTCGATCAGGTCGCGCTCGGCCGGTCCGGGGCGGCTCCAGCGCGCGGCGAGGGCGGCGTAGACCGGGTCGTGGTGAGGCTGGAGCATCCGCCAAGAAAAGCACGAAGGGGCGTGGGTGTCGATGGGTCAGCGCTCGCCTGCTCGACCCATGCGGGAAGGGACGCATGGCGCCGGCAATGGTATCGACGGGCCACCTCGCTGGAGGTTCCTATGACCCTGCGCCCCGCCCTCACCGCCGTCCTCCTGTTCACCGCCACCTCCGCCCGCGCCGGGCTGGTCATCGGCACCGAGGACACGCGCGGGGGGAAGAAGGAGCGGGACGCCGTGGTCTACATCGAGGGCAACAAGCTGGCCTCGGACGAGGCCAAGGACGGCAAGCAGTTCTTCATCTGGGACGGGGACGCG
The DNA here is from genome assembly GCA_035656915.1 of Anaeromyxobacteraceae bacterium. Classification (GTDB taxonomy): domain Bacteria; phylum Myxococcota; class Myxococcia; order Myxococcales; family Anaeromyxobacteraceae; genus Anaeromyxobacter_B. The sequence goes on along the minus strand of DASRRJ010000017.1, from coordinate 177,224 downwards.
CACAAGATGATCGTGGGCGACCGCGAGCGGAAGACCTACCAGGAGCTGACGCCGAGCGACGTCACCGGCCTCAAGGCGCGCGCCTCGAAGGCCATGGACGAGGCGAAGGCCAGGATGACGCCGGAGCAGCGCAAGGCCTTCGAGGAGATGCTGGCCGAGCAGAAGGGCGGCGCGCCGGCGAAGCGCCAGCCCCCGCGGACCGAGTACGTGGCGACGTCGGGCGGCGACCGGGTGCTCGGGCACGCCTGCAAGAACTACCGCGAGGTGCGGGAGGGCAAGGCGGTGGCCGAGACCTGCTTCATCCCCTGGGGCGACGGCGTGGTGAGCCGGGCTGACTTCGCCCCGCTCGAGAAGCTCGACGAGTTCTGGCGGCCCATGAGGGAGGAGACCGGGGCGGCGCGCGGGCGCGGCTTCACCGAGGAGCTTTCGCGGGCGCCGGGCGTGCCGGCCATCCGCCGCAGCCTGGGGCCGGACGGCAAGGTGGAGGGGGAGGAGCGGCTCACCCGGCTCGAGCGCACCCGCGTCCCCGCCGAGCGCTTCGCGGTGCCCGCCGGCTTCACCCGCTCCACCAAGCAGCTCGGCGAGCCGTAGCCGCCGCGGGGCCGGGCCTTCCTCGCCGGGCGGACCTTGGGTACTCTCGCGCGCCCATGGCCCGCCCCATCGCCGTCCTCTTCGACCTCGACGGCACGCTCGTCGACACCATCGAGTTCATCCTCTCCTCGGTCCGCCACACCTTCGACGGCTACCGGGGCCGCTGCCCCACCGACGCCGAGTGGATCGCCGGGATCGGCACGCCGCTGCGCGGCCAGCTCGCCGACTTCGCCCTCGCGCCCGCGGACGTGGAGCCGCTCCTGGAGCGCTACCGCGCGCACCAGCGGCTGCACTTCGAGCGCATGACCCGCCCCTACGACGGCGCGGTGGAGGTGGTGCGCGGCCTCAAGGAGCGGGGACACCCGCTGGCGGTGGTGACGGCCAAGCTCCAGGAGCCGGCGGAGCGGGCGGTGAGGCTCATCGGGATCGCCGACTGCATGGACGCCATCGTCAGCGCCGACTCCTGCCCGCGCAACAAGCCGCACCCCGACCCGGTGCTGCTGGCGCTGAGCCGGCTCGACCGCGGGCCCGAGGAGGCGGTCTTCATCGGCGACTCGCCGCACGACATCGCCGCCGGCAACGCCGCCGGGACGGCCAGCGCGGCCGCGCTCTGGGGCGCCTGCTCGCGGGAGGTGCTCGTCGCGGCGCGGCCGGGGCACCTGCTCGAGTCGATCGCCGAGGTGCCGGGGCTGGTGGTGCGGCTGGGATAGAAAGGCCGGCGCCGGTCTCCCGGCGCCGGCCTGGCGCTGCGAGCTCGTCGCGTGAGGCTAGAAGCGGGCCTTCGCGAAGAGGGTTCCGACGCGCTCGTCGGTGGTGTTGTTCTTGCCGAGGAGGTTGTCGAACTCGAACTTGGCGCCCACGTCGAAGTTGTGGTTCACGCCGTACTCGAAGCCAACGCCGACCGGGATGGTGATGAGGTCGGAGAAGTTGTTGAAATTGGAGCCGAAGGCGGCGCGCACGAAGACGGCCAGCTGCTCGGTCACGTTGTAGGTCGGCTCGGCGTCGACGAAGAGGGTGTCGTCGGTGAGGCCGGGCACCAGGTCGCGGTTCTTCAGGCCGATGTGCACGCCGAGCTTGACCGGGAGGGCGAAGTTGCCGTGCGCCCACTTCTCCGACAGGCCGAACCGGGCCCGGAGCAGGGTGGGATCGCTGATGGTCACGAACTCGAGGCCGCCGAAGAAGGCGAGCTGGTAGTCGTCCTTGCGCACGAGGCTGACCACGCCCTCGCCCGCGACGGTGTTGAACACCGGGGCGAGGAAGCCGCCCTTGCCGGCGCCCTGGATCGGGTAGCAGCCGTTCGACGTGCCGGTGAGGCAGAGGCCCGCGAACATCGGGGTGACGGGCTCGGTCTCGGTGTAGATGCCGACGGTGATGTCGTTGGTGACGCCGTAGTAGACGGACGGGTTCAGGCGGACCGGCTTGAACGCGCCGAACTCGGTGACGCCCGGGAAGGTCTCGGTCGTCGAGAGGTTCACGTTGAGCGGGACGTAGACCTCGGCCATGCCGGCGGGAAGGGTCACGGGGCGCTTGGCCAGCTCCTCCGGATACTTGTCCTTGGAGTAGATGGTTCCGGGGCCTTCCTCCGCGCGCGCGCCGACGGGCGCGAGCGTGCACAGCGCGGCGAAAAGTCCGATGAGTCGCTTTGACATTGGGTGCAACCCCCTTGGGGCGCAGAAGTGCGCGGGCGGAGTCTGTCACAAAGGTGACACAGGGCAAGGAATTCTGGAGCAGGCACAAGAGGTTGATCTTTCGGGCGAATCGTCGGAATTTGCGCGGAGTCATGCCCCTTCGCCTGGTCCTCCTCCGTCCCCGCAACCCCGAGAACCTGGGGGCCGTGGCCCGGGCCATGAAGAACTTCGGCCTCGCCGACTGGGCCATCGTCGACCCGCGCACGCACGACTTCGCCACCGCGCGCCGGGTGGCGGTCCACTCCGAGGAGCTGCTCGACCGCCCCCGGGTCGTCGCAACCCTGGACGAGGCGGTGGCCGACTGCGCCTGGGTGGTCGGCACCAGCTCCCGCAAGGTGCGCGGCAAGCGCCGGCTCCTGCCGGACGAGGTGGCGCGCGAGGCGGTGGAGCGGGCGCCGGCCGGGCGCACGGCGGTGGTCTTCGGCGACGAGCGCAGCGGCCTCACCAACGAGGAGATCGACCGCTGCCACGATCTCTCGGTCATTCCCTCCCTCGGGGAACAGCCCTCGCTCAACCTGGCGCAGGCGGCGCTGGTCTACTGCTACGAGGCCAGGGCCGCGCAGGCCGCGCCGCGCGGGCGGTCCACGCCGCTCCCGGCCGCCGCCACCGACGAGGAGCAGGTGCTGCTCGCCGACTCGCTGCGCGCGCTCCTCCGCGCCGGCGGCTTTCTCGCCGGCCCCGAGCGCCACGCAGTCAAGGATCTGGTGGCGCCGCTCCGGCGCGCGCGCCTCTCCGCCAAGGAGGCGCGGCTCTGGATCGCGGCCCTGAAGAAGCTCGGCCGGGCTCGCTGAGCGCTCGCTCGACTCAGCGCGAGGAGGTGAGCGGCGCCTGGGGGTAGAGGCCGGCCGCCCGGGCGGCGCGGAGCGCCTCCTCCGCCGAGCCCGGGCCGCCGAGGGTGCAGTAGGGCGCCGGGGCGAGCCCCATGGCCCCGCGCAGCAGCGGGTCCTGGCCGAAGAGCTCGTTGATGCGGGCGAGCTGGCTCGGGTGCTCGTCGTCCACGAGCGGGCCGATGAAGCCGGTGGCGAGGAACGGGCCCTCGGCGTCGAGGAGCCGGCACTCGAGCCCGAGCGCGGCGTCCACCTGGCGCTCGCGGGCGGCGGGCGCCGCGGCCGCGAGCCGCCCGGCGGCGACGCGGGTGGCGATCCAGTCGGCGATCACCTCGGCGGCGCGCTCGTCGGAGCTTATCGGGATGCGCTGCCGCTCGCAGTCGAGCAGCGCCTCGAAGGCCGGGCCAAGGTCCGGTGTGCTCCCGCGCCCGGCGCGCGGGGCGAGCTGGTGGCCGATCTCGTGCGCGAGGAGCGCCCGCAGGTCCTCCACCTCATCCGCCCGGGCGAGGAGCAGGATGGGCTGCAGGTAGATCCCGGCCGGCTCGCGCCGGGCGGCCGGCCGGTAGTGGGCGTCGAGGGCCCGCAGGCCGGGGAGGGTGGGATCGGAGAAGGGGTCCTCCTCGGGGCGCAACTCCTGCCGCGAGGCGCGCGTGCGCAGCGGCAGCGGGAATCCCGGCTCGATCGCGAAGTCGGCCTCGAAGAGCGGCCGGGCGCGCAGGAGCTGGAGCCCGGAGAGGCCCTCCAGCACCGCGGCCGAGTCGGCGGGCGAGAGCCGCGCCCGGGGCAGCAGCTCCCGCTCGGCGATGGCGTGGACCTCGGCCCTCACCTCGGCGAAGAGCTGCTCCGCCGGCGCGTAGCGCTCCTCCCCGAGCGTGCGCTCCTGCACGTAGCGGACGAACGGCTCGGACGCCGCCAGCCGGGCGCCGAGCGCGTGGAGCCGGGCGGTCACGAGCTCGCGCTCGGTCCGCTCGGACTCCTGGCACAGCCGGGACAGGTGGCGCCGCCCGTCCGCCTCGTAGCGCTCGATGAGCTCGTCCGCGAGTCGCTGCACCGTCGACAGCTCCTCTGACGGAGCGGCCCCGCCGCTCGCCGCCGCCGGCAGGAGCAGCAGGAGCCGGCGCGCCTCCTCGGCGTCGAACGAGGAGAGGGCGAGGGCGCGGGTGACGTCGCGGGCGCGGGCCTCCTGGAAGGCGTCGGCGCGGGCGGCGAGCGCCGGCGGCCGGCCGTCGAGCAGCGCCGCCTCGGCGGCCAGCGCCTTCATCCCAGACCGCTGGCAGAAGGGGACCGCCTCGAGCGCCTGGAGCCGGGCGCGCAGCGCCTGCAGCGCCGTGAGCTGGAGCGGCGCCCCGAGCGCGCCACGCTCGTGAAGCGCCTCCCACGATCCCTGGGCGGCCTTCACCTCGCGGACCACCCGCTCCCGCCCGGCGCGCACCTCGTCGCAGACGCCCCCCAGCCGGGCGAGGAGCTGCGCCGGGGACTCCTGCGCCAGCAGCGCGCGGAAGCGCGCCTCGGCGGCCGTCACCCGCTCCGTCATGGCGCCGAGCCGCGGGGCGCCTCCGGCGGGCTCGCTCTCCGGGGCCCGGCAGCCCGGGAAGGCCCCGGGGACGAAGCGCACGAAGGAGCCGAGCGAGCCCTCGCGGCGCAGCCGGAACCAGCTCGCGGCGAGGGCGGTCTCGAAGCGGCCGCGGTCGTCGGGCCGGACGAGGTCCTTGGCGTATGGGGCGAGCCAGTCGAAGGCGACGTCGGTCAGGTCGTCGGCAGGCCAGGCATCGACCACCTCGTCGAGCCCGCGCCGGACGATCGCCTCGGCCCGGGCGTGCAGGTGGGTGAAGGTGCGGCCGGCGGAGTCGCGGCGACACCAGTCGACGGGCTCGAGGAGGGGAGGGAGGGGTGCCTCCCCGCCAGAGCGTTCCGCTCCGCCGGAAGGGAGGGAGGGAGGGGACGCCGCCGCGCCAGGAGTGGAGGGGAGGGCGGCCGGAGGCGCCCCCTCCCCGCCGCGCGGGGAGGGCTGGGGAGGGGCTGCCGCGGGGGCCGCCCATGCCGCGGTGACGAAGAGGGCGGCCGCGACGACCACCGCCGCCCGCGCCGCCCTCGCCCCGCCTCCGCTCGCCGCTCCGCTCACTTCCGGGAGCGTACCACGCAGCGCCCGTCGGCTCCGAAGGCGCCCGGGGGACCCGAGGACCCGGCGGGGCAGGCGGTCCGCGTCGTCGCGCCGCCCGCTCCCTGGCGCTCCAGGATCAGCCCCGGGCCGCCGGCGCCTCCCCGCCCCGGCTCTCCACCCGAGACGTCGCAGCGCACCCGGCCCTCGATCTCCTCGGCCAGGATCTCCACCGCGGCGCCCGGCTTCCCGGCGCCGCCGCGCTCGCCCTGACCGCCCACGCCCGCGTCCTGGCACTGGTTCAGGGCGGCGGCGAAGGCGGCGCTGCCCCTCACCCGCTGCACCGCGGTCTGACAGGCCGCGCAGGCCGCGCCGGGTCTCCCCGGATCGCCCTGCTCGCCCTTGCCGTCGATGTCGATGACCGCGCCGTCCTCCGCGGAGATGCGGTGGGCGCGCAGCTTGAGCGTGGCGCCGCCGGTCACCCGGATGCGGCCGCCGGGGCGAAAGACGATCTCGCCGGCGTCGAGGGTGGCGTCCCTGGCGAAGACCAGCTCGGAGCCGATCACCAGCGGAGCGGACGGGCCGCCGTCGGGCCGCGGCGTCGACGGACCGGCGGCGATCAGGGCGGCGAGGAGGAGGATCGGGCTCATCGCTCGCCTCGGTGGACCTCGGCGTGGGGCACGGTGCGCCGCTCCAGGAGGCCGCGGTGGACGCGGATGGCCGGGGCGCGCCCCTGGTACTCGATCTCCACCTTGCCGGAGGTGACGATCTCGACGTACGGGCGCTCGGCGGGGCGCGAGAGCAGCAGGAGCAGCGGCGCGCAGGCGAGCGCGGCCGCGGCCCCGGCCAGGAGCCGCTTGCGCCCGGCGCGCACGCGGCGCTGGTGCTCCAGCTCGGCGACGCGGGCGCGGACCAGCGCGAGCCGCTCGGCGGCGCGGGCGCGCCGGTCGTCCAGGTTCATTGCGCGGGTCATGCGAGCACCTCCTCCGGATGCGTCTCGTCCCAGTGCAGCCGGGCGCAGAGCTGCTTCAGCTCCTTGCGGGCCACGCCCAGCCGCGAGTTGGTCGCCTCGGGCGTCTCGTCGAGCAGCGAGGCCATGAGCTTGATGGGCAGCGGCAGGGTGAGCTCGTCGGCGCGCAGGTCGAGCTTCGCCAGCACCACCGCCGGCGGGAGCCGCATCACCTCGGCCACGCGGTCGAGGGTGGTGGCGTAGTACTTGAGCTCGATGACCTGGCGGTGGTGCGGGGCGAGGCGGCCCATGGCCAGCTCCACCAGCCGGCGGTGGTCCTCCTCGTCCATGCCGCGGTCGGGGTCGGGGTAGACGAGCGCGATCCGCTCCAGCGCCTCGAGGAGCTGGTGCCGCCGGAGATCCTGCGAGATGCGGTTGAAGGTGCAGTGCCGGGCGACGGCTCGCAGCCAGGTGCGCAGGTTGGCCTTGGTGGGATCGAAGCGGGAGAGCTTGATCTCGGCTCGACCCTTCGCCACCGGGGCGGCGATGCGCGCCAGCACGTCGACCGTGGCGTCGCGCACCCGGTCGTCCTCGCGCCGGAGCCGCTCGCCGAGCACCCGGAAGCGGGTGCGGACCACCTCGCCGGCGATCACGTCCCAGCAGTCGTCGATGAGCAGCGCGAACGCCGCCTCGTCGCCGCGCGCGGCGGCGCGCACGAGGTCGAGGTCGTCGCTCGGCCGAAGCTCTTCCTGCATTCACTACCTTCATTCTCCCCGCGCGCCCCGATCTCTCGCCTCGGTGGAGAAAGTTTGCAAGTGGCTGAAACCATTGGGCAGGGTCGCCGGCGCCCCACCCCGCCCCGAAACCGTCACCGAAAAAGAACGGGGCCGGGCGAGAGATTCCCGATGGGCCGGGGAAGAGAGGAGAAGGACCTGCGGCAGTGCGCGGGTCGTCATCTCCGCCGCGCTCCCGCGGCGCCACTGGAGGTCTCGAAAGCCATGAAGCGTGCAAATCTGATGCTGCTCCTCGCCGCCGTCTCGTCGGGCTCGCTCGTCGGGTGTGCCGGTTCGAGCGCCCGCGACCGCGGGCTGACCGAGAAGGACGCCACGCCCGCCGCCGCGCCGGTCGCCAGGAGCGCCGACCTGCCCGCCGATGGCGCCAAGGACCAGAAGCCGGCCCCGGCCCCCGTGGCCAGCGCCCCGGCCTGCTCCCTCACCAAGGTCAGCTTCTCCTACGACAACGCCACCCTGAGCGACGAGGCCCGCACCGCGCTGCGCGGCGTGGCGGACTGCATCCGCGCCCGCAAGCTCCCGGTGGTGAAGGTGGAGGGTCACTGCGACGAGCGCGGAACGCAGGAGTACAACCTCGCCCTCGGCGAGCGGCGTGCGCAGTCGGTGAAGCGCTACCTGACCGGCCTCGGCGTGCCGTCCGCGGTGCAGACCATCTCCTTCGGCGAGGAGTACCCGGCGGTCGACGGACACGACGAGGCGGCCTGGAAGCAGAACCGCCGCGCCGAGCTGCGCGGCCCCGGCGACAAGCTCTCCAACGGCACCCCGGTCGCGACCCGCTAGTCTCCTGAGCAGGATCGGCCGCGGCGTCCGGATGGTCCGGCGCCGCGGCCGATTTTTTTCGCCGCCCTGGGCCGGCCTGCCGCGCCGTCCGGGCGTGCGCAAGGTGTTCGCGGGGGTGCGACATGGCGACACGGCGAGCGCTCGGCATCTCGCTCGCGGCGGCGCTGGCCGCGGCGGCGGTCCCGGCCCGGGCGCAGAGCGGCGGCTCGAGCGCGGGGAGCACCGGGGCCTACGGCGCGGGAGCCTCGGCCGGTGGCGCCGGCGCCGAGGGGCGCGCCGGCAAGAGCGGCGCCACCGGCACCGAGTACGGCACGCCACAGGGAGTGCCGCTCTCGCCGAACGAGCCCAGGGCCCAGGGAGATCCCGCGCTCGGGCCCGGGTACGTGGGAGCGACGTCCGGGAGCGTGGACGCCATCTACGCGGCGCGCCGGGGCGACCAGGAGAACCCGAAGCGCGAGTCGCGCGAGGTCCAGGCGGATCAGGTGGCGCGCGGCGGCGCTCGCTAGCTGGAGCGGGCCGCGAGGGCCCCTCTCCCTCAGTGCGGCACGACCCCCGTGAACACGTAGGCCTGCAGCATCACCATCACGCCGACCAGGCAGGCCAGCACCAGGCTGTGCCAGAACACGTACCGGAGGATGGGCCCCTCGTGCCCCTGCTGGCCGGTGGCGACGCCGGCCACCACGATGCTCTGCGCGTCGATCATCTTGCCCATGACCCCGCCGGAGCTGTTGGACGCCGCCGCCAGGATCGGGTTCATGCCCATCTGCTGGGCGCTCACCACCTGCAGGTTGCCGAAGAGCACGTTGGAGGAGGTGTCGGAGCCGGTCAGCGCCACGCCCAGCCAGCCCAGCATCGGCGAGAAGAACGGGAAGAGCGCGCCGGTGGAGGCGAAGGCGAGGCCCATGGTGGTGTCGGAGCCCGAGTAGCGGGTGGTGAACCCGAGCGCCAGCATGGCGGCGATGGTCAGCAGCGAGAACCGCACCCGCTTCAGCGCGTGCAGGTAGACGCGAAGGAGGCCGCCCGGCGAGACCTTGAGCAGGAGCCCGGAGACGATGCCGGAGAGGAACAGCGCCGTTCCGGTGGCCTGGAGGACGTTGAGGCTGTAGATGGCCCCCTCGGCGGTCGGCTTCTTCACCACCGGCGGGATGCGCATCACCAGGTTGTGCAGCCCCGGGATCTCGAAGGTGGGCTTCGGGGCCAGGTGCAGCTTGTAGAGCGACGTGTGCAGGTTCCCGAGCCAGGCCTTCACGTCCGGCAGGCCCCAGACGAACACGAAGACCGAGAGGACGATCCACGGCATCCAGGCGAGCCAGCCGTCCCGGCGCGACACCACCGGCGCGGCCGCCGCGCCGACCGAGCGCGGCACCGCCCCGGCCGCCAGCGGGGCCTCGCGCTCGTCGGGGAAGCGCCAGATGTTGGGCGGCTGCCAGAACCGGAGCAGCGCGTAGGTGGCGCCGATCGAGACCGCGGCGGCCACGATGTCCACCAGCGACGGGCCGAAGTGGTTCGAGACGAGGTACTGCGGGATGGCGAAGCTCACGCCGGCGACCAGGCAGGCCGGCCAGACCTCCTTCATCCCCTTGTAGCCGGCCATGGCCCAGACCAGCCAGAACGGCACGATCACCGAGAAGAACGGCAACTGCCGGCCCACCATGGCCGAGAGCAGGTTCACGTCGAGCCCGGTGACCTTGGCGAGCGTGATCACCGGCGTGCCGAGCGCGCCGTAGGCCACCGGCGCGGTGTTGCCGATGAGGGCCAGCCCGGCGGCGGGCAGCGGGCGGAAGCCGAGGCCGATGAGCATGGCGGCGGAGATGGCGACCGGGGTGCCGAACCCCGCCGCCCCCTCGATGAAGGCGCCGAAGGAGAAGCCGATGAGCAGCACCTGGATGCGCCGGTCGCTGGCCAGCCCGGCGATGGTGTGCTTCGCCACCTCGAACTTCCCGGTCTCGACCGTCAGGTCGTAGACGAAGATGGCGTTGAGGATGATCCAGCCGATGGGCAGCAGGCCGAAGGCCGCGCCGTAGAGCGCGGTGGCCCCGGCCATCTTCGCCGGCATCCCGTAGACGCCGATGGCGATGGCGAGCGCGCAGAGGAGCCCGAGCAGCGCCGCGATGTGCGCCTTCACGTGGAAGAAGGCGAGCGCGCCGAGGAGCACCACCACCGGTATGGCCGCGACGAGGGCCGAGAGATACAAATTTCCGAGGGGCGAGTAGACCTGGGACCAGTTCATCGTGCCTCCGGGGTGCGCTCGTCTGCCGTGCGCTCGTGCCTGCGACCTCTAGCCGTGCCCGCAGCGTCACACGGCGTCAAGGGATTCGGCGGGGATACCGCGGTCAATGTTCACTTGGGAGGGCGGCGTGGTCCCGGCAGGGACGCCGGCTGCACTCCCCGTATGGACGCGTCGAGGATCTCGATCGGGTGGACCGCGGGGAGGGCCGTCCCGAGTGACCGCAGCTGACCCGCGAGCTGGAGCAGGCAGCCCGGGTTGGCGCTGGTGAGGAGCCTGGCGCCACTCGCGACGACCGCCTCGGCCTTGCGGGCGCCGACCTCGGCCGCGCTCCCGGGCTCGAGCAGGTTGTAGACCCCGGCCGAGCCGCAGCACTGGTCGCCCACCTCCACCAGCTCGATGCCCGGGATGGCGCGCAAGAGCGCCTGCGGCGCGGTCCGGATCCCCTGGGCGTGGAAGAGGTGGCAGGAGGGCTGATAGGCGACCCGGGCCGCGATCGGGTGGCGCTCCGCGCGCGGCGGCAGGGCCGCGAGGAGCTCGCTCACGTCCCGCACCCGCGCCGAGAAGGCGCGCGCCCGCTCCGCCCAGGCCGGATCGCCGGCCAGCAGGCGGCCCAGGTCCTTGAGGTGCGAGCCGCAGCCGGCGGCGTTGACCGCGTAGAGGTCGGCGCCGGTCGCCTCGAGCGTCGCCACCAGCGCCCGCGCGAGCCGGAGCGACTCCGGCTCCCGCCCGGCGTGCAGCGAGAGCGCGCCGCAGCAGCCCTGCCCGGGCGGCGCCAGCACCTCGCATCCCTCCGCGGAGAGCACCCGCGCGGTGGCGCCGTTCACGGCGGGGAAGAAGACCCGCTGCACGCAGCCGGTCACGAGCGCCACCCGCAGCCGCGGCGCGCCGGCGGGGGCTGTGCGGGCGGGGAGCCGCCGGCCCAGGTCGCGCAGCCGCAGCCGCGGCAGGAGCCCCTCGAGCGCGACGAGCCGCGCCGGGAGGAGCCGGAGGAGCCCCGCCCGGCGGGCGAGCCATTGCGCGCCGCTCGCCTGGTAGAGCCAGAGGAGCGGGAAGAGCACCCGCAGCCGGCGAGGGTAGGGGAAGAGGGCGAAGAGGAGCGCGCGGTACCAGCGGTCGGCGCGCGGCCGAACCCGCGCGACCTCGATGGCCGCGCGGGTGCGCTCGATGAGCTCCCCGTAGCGCACGCCGGAGGGGCAGGCGGTGACGCAGCCCATGCACCCGAGGCAGCGATCGAAGTGGGACACCACCTCCTGGTCGAGCCCGAGGCTCCCTTCGCGCAGCCCGCGCATGAGCTCGATCCGGCCCCGCGGCGAGTCCATCTCCTCGCCCCAGGAGACGTAGGTGGGGCAGTGCGGCAGGCAGAAGCCGCAGTGCACGCAGTCGTCGAGCGGATCCCGGCGGGACGGCGGGGCGAGGGAGAGGTGCTCGGCGGTCATGTCAGAGGCCTCCCACGAAGCGCCCGGGCGCGAGGCGCCGGTCGGGGTCGAGCCGATCCTTGAGCCGCCGCATCACCGTCAGCGCCGGGGGCGGCGGCCCCCAGGGGTCGAGGCCGGCGCGGAGGAACGGAGGCGCCGCGCAGACCGTCAGCGCCCCGCCCAGCTTCGCCAGCTCGGCGCGGGCCCTGGCCACCGCCGCAGCGGCGCCGTCGAGCGGCTCGCCTCCCGCGAAGCCGAGGCCGAGCGCCGGATACCAGACGGTGACGCCATCGGCGAGGGCGCGGCGGAGAGCGGTGAGCGGCCCGTCATCGACCTGACCCAGTGAGGCGGGCAGCGAGGTGAGCTTCAGCCGGAGCGCGCCGGCGCGCCGGAGGGTGTCGTGCCGCTCCCAGAAGGCGGCGGCCGGCGCCGGCTCGAGGAGCGTGGCCGCGCCGCTCCCCGCCAGCTCGAGCGCGCGTCGCGCCTGGGCCGACACCCCCGCCTCGAACCCCTCGAAGCGGATCCCGAGCTCGAACGGCCCGGCCTCGCGCAGCGCAGCCACCGCCGCCGGCTCGAGCTGCGCGTCCCGGAGCGATCGCGTGACCCGCCAGGCCCCGGCGGCGTCGAGCCCGCGCAGGAGCACGGTGGCCGAGGTCTCGGGGAGCGGGTGCACACGGAAGCAGAGCTCGGCCACCAGGCCGAGGGTGCCGAGCGCGCCCGAGAAGAGCCGCGGCAGGTCGAAGCCGGCCACGTTCTTCACCACCTTGCCGCCTCCGCGGACCACCGCGCCGTCGGCGCGCACCACGGCGATCCCGAGAACCAGGTCGCGCGGCGCGCCGTACCGGGTGCGCAGGGGGCCGAAGGCGCCCGCCGAGAGGATGCCGCCGAGGGTGGCGCGCTCGGGCAGCGGCGGGTCGAGGGCGAGCCGCTGCCCCTCTCGCGCCAGCAGCCGCTGCAGGTCGGCCAGCCGGAGGCCGGCCTCGGCCACCACCACCTGATCCGACGGCGCGTACTCGACCACGCGGGCGAGCCGGGTGGTCTCGAGGACGGCGCAGGGAGCCCCTGGCGCGCCGAGCCCGAGGTCCGTGCCGCCGCCCTGGAAGGCGAGCGGCTCACGGCGCGCCGCGGTCTCGCGCAGCACCGCCGCCGCCTCGGCCAGGGTGGCGGGCAGGTGGCGCGGAGGCTCCGGAGAGGGAGCGGGGAGGGTCGGGCCGCGCGGAGCGGGGATGCTGTCGGTGGCCGGATGGGAGATCACGGCGGTGCCCCTCCTAGACCCTCTCGATGAGGCCGGCGGCCTCGGCCGGGTGCGGGTGGTACGGGCCGGGCCGGTCGCCGCAGAGGCGCGGGGTGGGGAAGACCTTGCCCGGGTTGAAGCGCGCGAGCGGGTCGAAGGCGCAGCGCACCGCCGCCATCGTGGCGAGGTCCTCCTCGCCGAACTGGAGCGCCATGTAGGCCGCCTTCTCGGCGCCCACCCCGTGCTCCCCGGTGATCGAGCCGCCGGAGCGGATGCAGAGCCGGAGGATCTCGCCGCCGAGATGCTCGGCGCGGGCCAGCTCACCGGGGACGCTCGCGTCATAGAGCACCAGCGGGTGGAGGTTGCCGTCGCCGGCGTGGAAGACGTTCGCCACCCGCAGCCCCTGCGCCGCCGCCAGGGCGGCGACCTCGCGCAGCACCCGGGAGATCTCGGAGCGCGGGATGACCCCGTCCTCGACCAGGTAGTTGGGGCTGATCCGGCCGACGGCGGCGAAGGCGCTCTTGCGCCCCTTCCACATGAGGAGCCGCTCGGCGTCGTCCCGCGGGCGCCGCACCTCCGAGGCGCCGGCCGCCTGGGCGATGGCGACCGCGCGCGCGGCGGTGTGCTCCGCCTCGGCGGCGGGGCCGTCCACGTCCATGAGGAGCAGGGCGCCGGTGTCGGGCCAGTCGAGGCCGGTGGCCGCCTTGGCGGCGGCGATGGCGAGCCGGTCCATCATCTCGATGGCGGCCGGGAGGATGCCGGCGGCGATGATGCCGGACACGGCGGCGCCCGCCTCGTCGGTGGAGGGGAAGACGGCCAGGAAGGTGCGGGTGGCCTCTGGCTTGCGCAGGAGCCTGAGCCACACCTCGGTGACCACCCCCAGCAGCCCCTCGCTCCCCACCAGCGCGGCGAGCAGGTCGTAGCCCGGAGCGTCGAGCGCCGGCCCGCCCAGCTCGACCACCTCGCCGCCGTCGAGCACCAGCGTGGCGCCGAGCACGTGGTGGGTGGTGAAGCCGTACTTGAGGCAGTGGGCGCCGCCCGAGTTCTCGGCCACGTTGCCGCCGATGGTGCAGACGCTCTGGGACGACGGGTCGGGGGCGTAGTACCAGCCGGACGGCCCGACCCGCTCGGAGACCTCGAGGTTGATCACCCCGGGCTCCACCCGCATCCGGCCGTTCTCGAGGTCCACTTCCAGGATTCGTCGCATCCGGGAGAGGCCCAGCACCAGGCAGCCGGGCACGGGGCGGGCGCCGCCGGAGAGGCCGGTCCCCGAGCCGCGCGGGACGATCGGGATCCCCGCCAGGGACGCGAGCCGCACCACCTCGGCCACCTCGGCGGTGCTGCCGGGCAAGGCGACCAGCGCCGGGGAGACCCGCGAGTTGGTGAGGCCGTCGCAGGCGTAGGTGGTGAGCGCGGCCGGGTCCCGGATGCAGTTCGACGAGCCCACCACGCCGGCCACGAGGTCGGCGAAACCGAGCGCGGCGGGGTCGCGGCGAGTCATGGATTTTGGATAATCGGACGCGTGACGGCGCGCGCCACCCCTGGTGTATCCTGCGCCGGTGATCTGGCACGTGACGATCGATGGAGCCCCCGCCTGCACCGCCGGGCTGCTCACGCCGGAGGAGCGGCTCGACTTCCCGCTCTGCGGAAGCCGAAACCGGCAGCGGGTCGAGGAGTACGCCGGGATGCTGCGGGCCCGTCACTCCGGGGCGGAGATCCAGGTGCTGCCCGGCGGCTGCGACGTGCGCGGCGAGTGATCCCGCCCCGCGCCCCGCCGCGCCGCCCGGCCCACCCGATCAGTCCTCGAGAAGAGGCTGCGGCCCCGGCTTGATGCCGGCGAGGTCCGGATCCTCACCCGGGAGGATGCTCTTGCGGCGCTCCTCCGACTCGCGCCGGCGCTGCTCCTTGCGCTCGGCCTTGTCCTTCTGCTTCTCGCGGCGACCCGCTTCCTTGATGCGCTTCAGCTGTCCTGGATTCTGAGCCATGCCACCTCCTACCTCTAGAAAGCAAAGGCCCGGCCTCGCGGCCGGGCCTCTAAATCAGCCTGTCGTGCCGGTCGATCCTAGACCGCCCGGACGTTGGCAGCCTGCAGGCCCTTCGGGCCCTTGGTCACGTCGAACTCGACCTTCTGGCCTTCCTGCAGCGACCGGAAGCCCTCGGCGACGATCGCCGTGTGGTGGCAGAAGACGTCGTCCCCACCGTTGTCCTGGGTGATGAAGCCGAAACCCTTCGCGTCGTTGAACCACTTCACGGTGCCACTGGCCATGCGGTGTCCACTTTCTTCGTGAGCGGGCGGCGTCCAGTGCCGACCCGGAGCCAAGCCCTGCATGGGCGAGGACCGCAGCACCTTAATCTAGCGCCGGGAACCCGTCGAGTGCCCTCTGCGGGGGGATCCCCGCCGCCCTCCATTTGACCGCGGGTGCGCGGGGCGGCCTTCGGGGGGCGGGTTCGCGGCCGCGCGGGCCACCTCCGCCTGGAAGGCCTGGGCGCCGCGGGGCACCTCCGCCCGGCGCAGCTCCTTGCGCGTGAGCTTCTCGATGCCTCGCAGGAGCGGCAGCTCCTCGGGGGCGGCGAAGCTGGAGGCGCGGCCGCTGGCGGCGGCGCGGGCCGTCCGGCCGACCCGGTGCACGTAGTCCTCCGCCACGTGGGGCAGGTCGAAGTTCACCACGTGGCCGATCTCCGCCACGTCGATGCCGCGGGCCGCGATGTCGGTGGCGACGAGCACGCGGAAGGTGCCGTCCTTGAAGCCGTCGAGCGCCGCGCGCCGCTGGCCCTGCGACCGGTTGGCGTGGATGCGCGAGACCTTGTGGCCGGCGCGCTCCAGGATCCGGGCCACCTTGTCGGCGCGGTGCTTGGTGCGGGTGAAGACCAGCGTGCTGTCGCCGTCGTCGTCGAGGAGGGCGAGGAGCAGCGGGAGCTTCTCGTCCTGCTTCGCCAGGAACACCTGCTGGTCGGCCCGGGCGGCGGTGGTGCCGCTGCGGGCCACCTCCACCCGCACTGGATCCTTGAGGTGCTGGCGGGCGAACTCGGCCACCTCGCCGGCCATGGTGGCGGAGAAGAGGAGGGTCTGGCGCACCTTGGGGAGCCTCGCCAGGATGCGGGTGAGCTGGGGCTTGAAGCCCATGTCCAGCATCCGGTCGGCCTCGTCGAGCACCAGCACCTCGATGTCGCCGAGCTGCGCGGTGCCCTGCGCCAGGTGATCCACCAGCCGGCCCGGGGTGGCGATGATCACCTCGCGGCGCTCGCGGAAGGCGGCGGTCTGGTTGCCCATGCCCACGCCGCCGATCACCACCGCGCCGCGGACGTGGCGTCCCTTGCCGAAGCGCGCCAGCTCCTCGCCGATCTGGAGCGCCAGCTCGCGGGTGGGGGCGAGCACCAGGGCGCGCGTGCCGGTCTTGCCGGTGAGCCGCTCCAGGATGGGCAGGAGGAAGGCGGCGGTCTTGCCGGTGCCGGTGGCGGCCGCGCCGATGACGTCCTTGCCGTCCAGGGCCGGCGGGATGGCCTGGGCCTGGATGGGAGTGGGGTGCTCGAAGCCCGCGCGCTCGAGGGCGTGCAGCGTCTTCTCGGAGAGGTTCAGGTCAGCGAAGGACTTCAATAGGTTCTCCAGTAGGGCGGCCCGTATAGCCCTTCTGGAGCTTTTTTGATACGGGGGGGCGGGCCGGCGGCCGGCGGCCGGGGGTGCGGCGGCTCACTCGCCGCGCGCCACCAGCTGGTCGGGGGCGCGGGCCCGCGGGATGGCCGGGGTAGACGGCCCCGCGGGAGCGACCGCCGGCGCGGTGCCGCGGGGGTGGAACCGCGGGTCGATGCGCGGGCGGCCCGGGTCGCGCACGCACTGCGACAGCTCACGCGCCCGGATCTGCAGCTCGAAGTTCCAGGCGAGCGCGCGCACCGGGTCGACCGGCACGAGCCCCCACTCCGGGAAGCGGAGCGAGGGGACGTCGCCCGCCCCCTCGCCGGTGAAGGCCGCGACGAGCGCCAGCGGATCGGCCACCTCGACCCCGGCGATGCGCAGCAGCTCCTTCATGAACGCGGCCCGCTCCTCCTCGCAGAGCCCCATCCCCCGCGGGCGGCGCGGGGACGGGGGCGGGAGCGCCGGCGGCGGCTGCGGCGCGCCCTCGACGGCGGCCACGTCACAGCGCTCGCCGCAGTGGGAGAAGGGCAGGAGCTCTTCGGCCGGCGCCACCGCGAAGGTTCCGGCCGGCCCCGGCTCCTCCGGCCCTTCCACGCGGAGCCATCCTTCCGGCAGCCGCACCGTGTCCCCGGCGCGGAGCTGGTTGGGCAGCGACTCCACCCTGACCCCTCCCGCGCCGCGGTCGGAACCGGCGGCGAGCGGGAGAGCAGGGAGGGCGGCGAGGGCGAGGACGGTGAGCAGGCGAGGCGCGCGCATGCTCCGAAGGTGAGGCGCGCGCCGCCGCCCGGCTACTTCCTCGGCTTGGGCTGCCCCGGCTCGGTGCGGGCCGTCTGGGGCTGCTCCTGCTTGGGGGTGGCCTGCTTCTCCTTCTGCTGGCCCTGGTCTCGTTCCTCCATCTGATGGATGCGCTGTTCCAGCGCGTGGAACCCGCGCTTCTTCTGCTCGGCCATGGTGGTCTCCTTGGTTCGGCTCGTCCCTCCATCCTGCGCCTCGCGGGCGGCGGAGGAGAGCCCCGAACGCGGCACCCCCGCAGCAGGTTGGAGCCCGGCCGACGTGCCCCTGCCCGCCTGCTACCCGGCGCCGCCGGGCCGCCGGAAGCTGCAGGAGCGGCAGACCGGGTGTGCCTGGTGATCGCGCCGCAGAGCGGCCAGCTCGGCGCCCGCCCAGATCTCCGCCACCGTGCGGGCCGCCAGGTTCCCGAAGGTCCCGAGCTGGCCCTCGGCGGCCGCCGGGTGCGGGCAGGGCGCGAAGGCGCCGTCCGCGAGCACCCAGCCTTCGCGCCCGAGGAAAGGGCAGGGGCCGAGGGGCGCGACGGCGCCGTCCACCGGCAGCTCCACGGCGTTCTCGAGCGCCACGCGCCCGCCGGCCGGCAGGGGGGCTTCGGCAGCCGCCCGCCGGCATGCGCGCACCGCCTCGTTCCAGCGCGCCGCAGCGCCGGCGTCGCGTCCGAGGGCGGGCCCGGCGAGGCCGGGGAGGCGCGGCTGCAGGTGGTTGAGCTTCACCCGCTCCACCCCGAGCCGCGCTGCGAGGCGGACGACCTCGGGGAGCTCCGCCAGGTTCTCCTCCTGCGCCGTGACCTGGAAGCTCACCCGGCAGCGGTTCCCGCCCGCCGCCGCGATCGCGTCGCGCTCGTCCAGGAAGGCGCGCAGGTTCGCGACCGCCTCCTCGTAGCGCAGGCCGGCCATGAGCCGCTCCGCCACCGCGGCGCTGGCGCCGTTCCAGGAGACCTTCACGTCGCGCGCCACCGGCGCGAGCAGCCGCGCCCAGCCGCGCGCGCCCAGGCCGGGGAAGGTGCCGTTGGTGGTGACGTTGAGGGCGAGCCCCCGCTCCCCGCAGGCCGCGGCGAGCCGGTCGAGGCCGGGCCAGAGGAGCGGCTCGCCCATGGTGGAGGGGATGACCTCCCGGAGCGGCGAGCCGGCCCGCTCCGCGACCACCGCCAGCACCAGGCCCGGATCGAGCCTTCGCGGCGGCCGCCGCGGCCCCGGGCCGAGCCGGGAGTGGCCGGGGCACATGTCGCACGCGAGGTTGCAGTCGTCGGGGTTGGTGACGAAGGTCAGCCGCCACGGCCCAGCCGCCGTCTCTGCCGCGCCGCGCGCCATGGGAAGCGCGCATCATCCGGCCTGTCCCCGTAATTGACAACCCCTCCGCGATAACGGACATTTTCGACACATGGCAAACCTGAAAGCAGGCGTGAAGGCGCGGGGCGTGAAGGGGAAGGGAGCGGGCGAGCGGTCGGTCGCGCACCCTTCCCACGCGGAGGGCCCGGTCGCCGGCCAGCTCACGCAGGTGGTGGGCGAGAACCTGCGCCGGCTCCGCACCGAGCGCGACCTCTCGCTCGAGAGGCTCTCCCGGCTGTGCGGCGTCTCGCGCGCCATGCTGGGGCAGATCGAGCTCGGGCAGAGCGCGCCCACCATCAACGTGCTCTGGAAGATCTCCACCGCCCTGGAGGTGCCGTTCTCGGCCCTTCTGGGGGCGCGCGCCGCCGGGGGCGTGCACATCCTCCGCGCCGATCACGCGAAGGTGCTCGCGAGCCACGACGGCAGCTTCAGCTCGCGCGCGCTCTTCCCCTTCGACGAGCCGCGCCGCGTCGAGTTCTACGAGCTCAAGCTCGCGCCCCACGGCACGGAGAACGCCGACGCCCACGCCCCCGGGACCATGGAGAACCTGGTGGTCTCCCGCGGCTCCATGGAGCTCGACATCGACGGCACGCGCCACCTGCTCTCCGCCGGCGACGCCATCGTCTTCGAGGCCGATCGGCCCCACAGCTACCAGAACCCGGGCGAGCAGGAGTCGGTGATGTACCTCGTCATGACGTACGCGGAGACGGTCGGCTAGGAGCCGCGCTTCGGGCTGCCTCATGACCGGGCAGCGCTTGCCCGCCCTCCGCCCATCCAGACGTCGAATCCCAGCAGAATGCGGCGTTCCGTGCGAGCCAGGCAGGCGGCACGCTCGCTGCAAGGCACCCCCCTGACGTAGCCACCGCCTTCGCCCCACGCCCCTGTCAGGAGGGAAACCCGATGAATCCAGGAAGCGCCCCCGCCCCTGCGGACACCAGCCGGACCTCGCGTCCCACGCTGGGCCTCACCGGCCTCACCATCAACGCCATGGCGCTCATCGCCCCCGGCGCCTTCCTCTGGCTCACCTTCCAGATGCAGTCGCTCTACGGCGCGCCCATGGCCGGCTCCGCCATGTGGTTCGGCATCCTCGCCGCGCTGCTCCTCTGCTTCGCCACCGCCATCAGCTACGCCGAGCTCTCGAAGCTCTACCCCGGCGCTGGCTCGTCCTACTTCTTCGCCGAGCAGGCCTTCCTCAACAAGACCAAGGCCTACAAGTTCGCGCGCATCGCCAAGTTCATCACCGGCTGGGCGAGCCACCTCTACTACTGGGTCTACCCGGGCTGCATGGTGGGCGTCACCGCCATCCTCTCCGGCTACCTGCTGAACCAGTTCTTCCCCAACTCCTTCAGCGGCACCTACAACAGCCCGCTCTTCATGCTGCTGTTCTGCGGCGCCTTCGCGCTCGGCACCGCCTACATCGCCTTCCGCGGCGTCACCGGCACCACCGGCGTGAACTTCGCCATCAACGTCATTCAGATCACGGCGCTGCTGGTCTTCTCGGTGATGGCCATCTCCTACCGCGTGCAGCACCCCGAGGGCTCGAAGGGCTGGCACCTCGTCAACGGCACCCCGGTGGACTTCGTGGTGGTCCAGGAGCCGGTGCTCGAGAACGGCAAGCCCAAGCTCGACGCCGCGGGCGCCCCGGTGCTCCAGAACAAGGTCGACGCCGACGGCAACCCGGTGCCGGAGCTGAAGGACGGCAAGCCGGTGCCCTTCACCCTGAGCTACGCGGCCGACGTCGCCACCGCCATGGAGCCGGTCGATGCCGACCACCCCAAGGACCTCACCCCACACTTCAAGTTCCACCCCACCGCGGGGTCGGTGCCGGCGCCGCACGGCTTCTCCTTCATCGTCATCCAGGCCTGCATCGCGATCCTCATCCTGGTGGGCTTCGAGTCGGTGACCTCGATGGGCGAGGAGGCCCGCAACGCCCGGCGCGACATCCCCCGCGCGGTGCTGCTGTCGCTCGGCATCCAGGGACTCTTCTGTTACGCCATCGAGTACTTCGCGGCCGGCTACTTCCTCAACCAGGGGTACACCCTCGCCGACGCCGCCGGTTCCGGCGCGCCGCTCGGCGACATGATGGTGCTGGTCGGCACCTGGCTCTTCGGCAGCTACGCCGCCGGCCGGGCCTTCATGCTGGTGCAGGCGGCCACCGTGTTCCTGGCCCTCATCGGCACCACGCTCTCCTGCCTCTCCACCGGGGCGCGCGTCACCTACGCCATGGGGCGCGACGAGGAGGTCCCGAGCCACTTCGGCCTGCTGCACGGCAAGCGGCTCACCCCGCACCGCGCCATCTGGACGCTGGCGGCGATCTCGGCGGTCATCGGCATGGTCACCGTCTCCTGCTACCTCGGCGGCACCACCCCGGCGGCCCTCGAGCCGAAGTACGCCGGCTCGATCTGGTACGGCTTCGGCATCTTCAAGCCGGAGCTCTACGCGAAGCTCCCCAACTCGCTGGTGATCGTCACGCTGGTGAGCAACTTCGGCACCTTCCTGCTCTACATGCTCACCTGCATCATCGCCATGGTGGCCTTCAAGGAGCACCAGTCGTTCAACGGCTTCAAGCACATGTTCGTGCCGCTGTTCGGCCTGGTCGCCAACCTGATCTGCATGCTCTTCTACCTGGTCGGCCCGTTCCTGGTGTCGGGCATGAGCGTGAAGGAGCCCTACATCGCCCTCGGCGTCTGCGCCGTGTGGGGCGTGTACGGCGGGCTCTACTTCCTGCGCTCCAGCAAGAAGAAGGCGAAGTCGGTGTTCGTCGAGCGGCCGGCGATGACCGCCTGAGCGGGTGCCGCGCGCTGGCCGGCGCCCCGGGAGCTCTCTCCCCGGGGACGCCGGCCGGCGGCTCGGCTCTCCTCAGCTCAGCCGCGGGGGTAGGCGTCGGTGCCCATCTCCAGCGCGTCGAGGCCGGTCAGCTCCACCTCGGCCGGGACGCGGTTCCCCATCACCCGCTCCACTAGGCGGAAGAACCCATAGGACGCAGCGAACACGAAGCCGGCGTCGACCGCCACCCCGATGCACTGGGCGCCGAGCTGGGCCGGGTCTCCGAAGAAGAGGCCGCGGACCGGCCCGGCGACGCCGTTCCAGCCCGAGCCGTAGCTGCCGTCGGCGAAGAGCCCCACCGCGAGCGCGCCCCACATGCCGCAGACGCCGTGCACCGAGATGGCCCCCACCGGATCGTCGACGCGCAGCCGCCGCTCGAGCAGCACCACCGACCAGACCACCAGCCCGCCAGCCACCAGGCCGATGAGCACCGCCGCGGCCGGGGTGACGAAGGCGCAACCGCCGGTGATGGCCACCAGCCCGCCGAGGAGCCCGTTGCAGGCCATGCCGAGGTCGGGCTTGGCGTAGCTGGCCCAGACGTAGAGCAGCGCCGCCACCGCCCCGGCGCTCGAGGCGAGCATGGTGTTGACGGCGATGAGGGCGATGCGCGGGTTCCCCGCCGACAGGGTGGAGCCGGCGTTGAAGCCGAACCAGCCGAAGGCGAGCACCAGCGTGCCCACCACCGACATGGGCAGGTTGTGGCCGGGCATGGCGCCCACCGTGCCGTCGGCGCGGAAGCGCCCGAGCCGCGGCCCGAGCACCAGCGCGCCGGCCAGGGCGGCCACGCCCCCGGTCATGTGGACCACGCTCGCGCCGGCGAAGTCGACGTGGCCGTGCCCGAGCCCGACGTTGGCCCCGAGCATCGCCAGCCACCCGCCGCCCCACACCCAGTTGCCGTAGAGCGGGTAGAGCAGGGTGGACATGAAGACCGCGTAGAGCAGGAAGGCAGAGAACTTCCAGCGCTCCGCCATGGCGCCGGTCGGGATGGTGGCGGCGGTGTCCATGAAGACGGTGGAGAAGAGGAACATGGCGAGGCCGGCGGGGTCGCTCGCGACCGTGACCAGCGCGAACCGGGCCGCCCCGAAGACGCCCCAGAGCCGGCCGCCCAGGTGAAGGCCCACCTCATGCGCTCCCGCCATCCCGCCGCCGAGCGACGGCCACTCGTGCACGCCGCCGAGCATGAGCCCGTAGCCGACGAGCCAGAAGCCGAGCACGCCCACCGGGTAGATCACCAGGTTCATGGCCATGGTGTTGGCGGCGTTGCGGGCGCGGGTGAAGCCGGTCTCCAGCATGGCGAAGCCGGCCTGCATGAACATCACCAGGAAGCCGGTCAGGAGCACCCAGGCGAGGTCGAGCGACTGCGCGAGCTGTGTCACGGGTCACCTCCCGCGCGCGGCGGGCGTGGAGCGATCGGTGGGGGCCTGGTAGCGGGAGCTGAGCCAGACCAGCGAGGCGAGGGCGGCGAGCGCGATGGCGACCACTACCGGCACGAGCACGCGGCGCGGGAGGTGCGGCCCGCGCCCGGCGTCGAGCCCGGTGGAGGGGTCGCGCGGGGGGACCGCCGAGGGGTTCTCGAGATCTCGCAGCAGCTCGGCGGCGCTCGGGTAGCGGTCGCGCGGGTTGCGGGCGATGGCCCGCAGCAGGATCGCCTCGAGCGACGGGTCGAAGCCGGGCACGTACCAGCTCGGCGGCCGGGGCTCGTCGTCGGTCTTGGCGCGCAGCAGCGCCCGTGGGTTGGGGCTCTCGTAGGGCAGGTGCCCGGTGAGCATCTCGTAGAGCATGGTGCCCACCGCGTAGACGTCGGTGCGTGGATCTCCGCGGCGGCCGCGGATCTGCTCCGGCGCCATGTAGTCCGGCGTGCCCATGGCGCTGGAGAGCGCCCCCCAGGTGAGCCGGCGCGCCGAGGCGAAGACCGCGATGCCGAAGTCGAGCAGCTTCACCCGCCCCTCCGGCGTCACCAGCACGTTCTCCGGCTTGATGTCGCGGTGGAGCACGCCCTCGGCGTGGAGGTAGGCGAGCGCGGCGCAGATCTGGCGGGCGAGGTCGAGGGCCTGCTCGATGGGGAGCGGGTGCTTGCCGAGCAGCGCCCGCAGCGAGCGCCCCTCCACGTACTCCATCACCATGTACATCCGGCTCTTCTCGCCGGTGGCCAGCACCTCCACCACGTTGGGGTGGCGCAGCCGCTGCCCGATCTCGTCCTCGCGCCGGAAGCGCTCGTAGAAGACGACGTCGCTCTCGAGCTGGACGTGCGGCACCTTGAGCGCCACGGTGCGCCCGCTGGCGGTGTCGACGGCCTTGAAGATGGAGGCCATGCCGCTGCGGGCCAGCAGCTCGGTGAGCTGGAACTGGTCGAGCGTCTCGCCGACGGAAGGGTCGCGCATCAGCCGACCGGAGTCCCAGATGACATATGGTGAGCGTAGTGCGCCCGAGCGCGGCGACGCAACCTTCCGCGCCACAGGAGAGGACGCCATGGACGATTTCGAGCTCGACCTCGCCGCCCTCACCGACGTCGGCACCGAGCGCGATCACAACGAGGACGCCTGCGGCACCTTCGCCGAGGAGGCCGGCCGCGCGGTCGCGGTGGTGGCCGACGGCGTCTCCATGGCGCAGGCCGGCGAGGTGGCGAGCCAGCTGGCGGTGGAGGTGCTGCTGCGGGCCTACCGCGAGGAGCCGGCCGGGTCCCCGGCCCAGCGGCTCTACCGCGCCTTCCAGCAGGCCAACATCGAGATCTACGACCGCGCGGTGGCGGTGCCGGAGCTGCGCGGCATGACCACCACCCTCACCGCGGTGGTGGTGGACCGGGGCGAGGTCACTGCGGTGCACGCCGGCGACTCGCGGCTCTACCTGGTGCGCGATGGCGTCGCGACCCAGCTCACCAAGGACCACACCGCCGCCGCCGAGAAGGTCCGCTACGGGATCATGAGCAAGGAGCGGGCGCTGACCCACCCCGACCGCTCGGTGCTCACCCGCAGCGTGGGTCGGGAGCTCATCGTGAGCCGCGACCGGCTCTCGCAGCGGCTGCGGCAGGGCGACCTGCTGCTCCTCTGCAGCGACGGGCTCTACAACGTGCTCGAGGACCGGGAGCTGCCCGGTCTCTGCGACGGGCGAGGGGCGGCGGAGGCGTGCCGGGCGCTCCTCGACGCGGCCAACCGGCGCGGCACCTCGGACAACCTCAGCGCGGCGGTGGTGCGGCTCGCGGGGCCGGTGCCGGGGGAGGAGGCAGCGCCGGCCGGGCTCGGCGCCAGGCTGCGGCGGCTGCTCGGCCGGTGAGCCGTGGGCCCGGGGCGGACGAATTGCCGAGGGAGATCGAGCGGCGCGCGGGGTGTCGCGTCGCTGCGCCCGCACCGCGATGGCTGGCTGGCCAGCTCGCCCAGGAGCAGGCGTTCGCAGGGCGGCAGGCTCTCGGGGCGACCGCCGCTCGGCCCAGCGTCGAAAGCTGCACGGGCGCTCGCGCGCCGGAAGCGTTCCGGGCGGCGCGCTGTTGGTCCCGTGGTCGCCCCCGTGCATCGCCCCCGTCCCTGGAGGCTCCCCATCGTCGCGCTCCCGCCGCATCCCGCCGCCGCTCGCCGGCGCGCTCAGCTCCTGCGCGCGCTCCGCGCGCTCACCTTCGCAGTGTGCCTCTGCATCTGCGCCGCGCCGCGCGCGCAGGCCGTCGCCCGACCGCCGGAGATCGACCTGCGGGTGCCTCGGCGCTCGCTGCGGCTCGCGCTCTCGTACGGGCTCATGGGCGGGCTCGCGGGCGCGGCCCTGGGCGGCGGCGTGGTCGGGTTCCTGAGCGCCACCGGACAAGCCCAGCCCGACTGGCGTTCGGTGCTCGCCACCAGCGCCGGCGTGGGCTTCGCGCTGGGCGCGCTGGTGGGAGCGCTGCGCCCCGCGCCGCCGTCCGCCCTGCTCGCCCTGCGCCCGGCGAGGGACGGGCTGTCCTTCGGCGATCAGCACAAGGGCGATCTGAGCGGCACGGTCCTGCTGCCGCTGTTCGGGCGCGGGTTGTAGGGACGAACCATTTTGCCCGGGTTATATTGACCGCGAATTTCATCCGGGTAGAATGGCCCGCATGGAAAGAGAGCCACTCTACGCGGCGTTCGCGGGCGTTCGCCGGATCGCGGCCGGTCCCCTTCGCGAGGTCCTCCCGGCCCTCAAGCGCCGCTTCGACGAGGACCGCTCGGACGCCGTGCTGGTCTTCGAGGTCGAGACAGGGCGCCAGGTCGACTTCGACCTGCGCGGCTCCCTCGAGGAGGTGCTCGCGAAGGTAGAGCAGCCCGCCCAACGCGGGCCAGGGCGCCCGCGGCTGGGGGTCACGAGCCGGGAGGTGTCGCTCCTGCCGCGCCACTGGGAGTGGCTCGAGCAGCAGCCCAACGGCATCTCGGGCGCGCTCCGGAGGCTGGTGGAGGCGGCGATCAAGGAGCAGCCGGGGAGAGAGCGGGCGCGCCGCGTCCGCGCCGCATTGAGCCAGTTCCTCTCGAGCATGGCGGGGGACCGCCCCAACTACGAGGAGGCCACTCGCGCGCTCTTCGAGGGCGACACGCCGCGCTTCGAGGCGCTCGTCCAGCGGTGGCCGAAGGACATCCGGGAGTACGCCCTGGAGCAGGCGCGGGAGGCCGCGCGCTGCGCGACCGCGAGCGCGGAGGCCGACGCCGGCCCGCGGTGACGCCGCTCGCAGCGGTGCGAAGGCCCCGGCCCCCGTCGCCGGGCCACCCGGACCAGCGCGCGGAGCCGTTCGCGCCCTGGGGCGGGCGGTACGACGAGGTGGATGCGTGGCGCTAGGGCGCGACGCAGACGTGCTTCACGCAGACGCGGCTCCCCTTGCAGTCGGTGTCCTTGCCGCAGCCCTCGGTGACCACCGACGCAGGGACTACCGGCACCGCGGGCTTGAACTCGGGCGAGAGGTCGGGCTTGAAGCCCTGCTCCACCGCCACGGCCGGCGCCTTGGACGGCACCAGGTCGACGTTCAATTCCTCCGGAGAGAGCGTCCACATCGCGCCGGTGGCGGGATCGACGACCAGCCAGCCGAGGATGCCGCCGAACACGAGGTTGCCGGCGATGTACCAGCCGCTCGCGTTGGCCGTGATCTCCATGACCTTCTGCTCGTACCCGGGCTTGTCGATGACGAGCTGGTAGTGGCCGCCGCTGAAGTATCCAGCCGACTTGTTGAGCGCCACCATGTTCGGTGTCTTCGAGGACACGATGGTGGCGCCGGACTTCAGATCCACGATCTTGAAGCTGGCCTCGGCAGGCGTCGAGCGCACCGAGATGGACTGCGGCCCACCTCCCTTGATGATCGACGCACAGCCCACGCCGGCCAGGAGCGCGAGCGCGATCGAACGACGAGAGAAATCGGTCTTCATTGGTGAACCCCCCGAGGTGAGCCTGCAGGACTCCGCTTGCCTGTACCCCTAGCATGCGTGACCCACAGTGCGGGTTGACCGAGAGCAAACTATCGAAAGAACCAAGCCGGCCCGGCCATCCTTACGTCGGGGAGACGCGGTACGCGCCCCTCAGCGCCCGCGCGCGCCGAGCGCCACCCACACCCCGCAGCCGAGGACCAGCGCCGCGCCGGCGAGCCCGATCGCGCCGATTCGCTCGCCGAAGAGCGCGGCCCCGATGAGCGAGGCGGTGAGCGGCTCGAGGTAGGTGAGCGCCCCCGCCACCTCCGCCGGGATGCGGCGCAGGCCGGCGTAGAAGAGCACGCTCGCGGCGAGCCCGCAGAGCAGCCCGCCCGCCATCACCAGGAGGGCTGGGCCAGGCGCCGCGGGCAGGGCGGCGCGGCCGTACAGGGCGACGAGCGCGAGCGCGGTGAGCGGCGCGTGCAGGGCGGTGATGGCGGTCGGGCCGTAGCTCCGGCCGGCCCGCTTGGCGCAGAGCACGATCGCCGCGTAGAAGGCGGCGCTGCCGGCGCCGAGGAGCGCCGTCCGGAGCGGGAAGCCCTCGGCCGGGCGCCAGACCAGCAGTGCCAGGCCGACGAGCGAGAGGGGCGCCGCCGCGAGGGCCCGCGGGGAGGGCGGCTCGCGGAAGAGGACCGGCGCGAGGAGCGCCACCGCCAGCGGCGCGAGATAGTGGGTGAGCACCGCCACCGCGAGCGGCCCCCGCTGGAGGGCGGCGAAGTAGAGCCCCATGTTGCCGACGTCGGCGGCGGCGAGGCCGAGCAGCGCCAGGGTGGCGCCGCGGTCGGCGAGCGCCGCCCGCCGGAAGGCGAACGGCGCCGGCAGCGACATCATCACCAGCACCAGCACCGCCGACTGGATCCCGTCGAGCCCCGCCGGCCGCAGGAAGAGGGCCCAGCAGCCCCAGAGCGCGGCCGCGGCGGCGGTGAGGGCGAGGCCGAGGGTGCGCGAGGGGAGGGCGGGCATGGGCGGCGGACCGGCGGAAGCTGTACTACGTTCCGGGCACGGTGGGGCGGAGCCGGCCGCGCGGCCGCGTGATGGTGGCCGTGGGTGGCGAGGGGTTCGCCGCTCCAGGGCGGCGAAGGCGCGCGGGCGTCAAGTCGTCCATGGGACGGCCCGGCCCAGCATCGCTCGGTGGGCGCTGCGCGGTGGGATGGCCGAGCACCGCGACCGCGGGCCTTCCTGGCCGCCCTCCCCCGACCCTCCCGCACGGCGGGAGGGGAGAAGCCTCGCGGGCTTCGGCCTGTTGCGGCAACCGGCGCCTGATCCCTCGAGGCCGCAGCTGACGCCGCGAGGCTCGGCCGCGCGCGTGCGCCTTTGCCGCACTCACGGTGCATCGCCGCCAGCGGCAGTGAACTCACCCTGCTGGGGCGTCTCCCGCCGGAAGCGCGCCATGTGCTCCGGCCCGAAGACCCGCTCCGCGCTCAAGCCGTTGTGGACCCGGCACGTCAGGCGAAGGTTCGAGGCGGTGGTGGGCCCGCCGAGCGCGACCGGGACCACGTGGTCGAGCTCGAGCTGCCAGCGGCTCTCGCAGCGGCGGCCGTCCTCGCCCTGCCAGGTGCACCGGCCGCCGTCCCGGGAC
Source organism: Anaeromyxobacteraceae bacterium (assembly GCA_035656915.1). GTDB lineage: Bacteria > Myxococcota > Myxococcia > Myxococcales > Anaeromyxobacteraceae > Anaeromyxobacter_B. The sequence goes on along the minus strand of DASRRJ010000017.1, from coordinate 149,084 downwards.
CAGACCTCCCGGCGGACGGCGGCGGGGATGGCGTGGCGATGCGCTCTCGGGCCGCGTTGGGGTTCCGCCTCGGCCTGGGCCGGGGGAAGAGACCTCCGGCAGCCTCGGGAGCCAGTTCGCGGGCGGGTCCATGCATCGTGGCAACTTTCGAACGGGCCGCTCCCTGCGCCTTCGCTGGCGCCGCCTTCGGCGACGCCACCGTCCTCGTCGGCGTCACCGCGCCCCTGCGCTTCCCGTGCTTCTCGATCCCGCACCGAACCGCCTCCCGCAGCACCGCTGAGAGGTCGCCGTTCGGCACCTTGTGGCTGAGGAGCTGCCGGAACTGGTCGAGGTCGTCCTTGAAGGCGGCGTCGAGGGTGACGCGCAGCGAGTAGCTCTCCTCCGAAACCGGGCGAAGCTCGGGGCGGCCCGGCACCGGGGCGGGCGCAGGGGCCGAGCCAGCGAAGGTAACGGGCGGGTCCGAAGCTCCGGGAGGCGCTGGCGTCGCTGGCTCGAGGGCGGCGCCGAGGTGCGAGGTCGGGGTACCCAGCGCAGGAGCGGCAGCCACCGAGGTCCCGACGCGTGCGGGAATCGATAGTTCCGGCGAAAGGAGACTCTGCCCGTTCCTTACCACGCGTCGGATTCCGTCCTTGGGCGCGGCCCTCGGCTGCAGCGACGCGACGAGCCGATCCACCTCGGCCCGGGTGCGGAACGCGGCGCGGGCCAGCACCTCCTCCACGTTCTCCTCCGTCAGCACCGGGCCGAGCAACCCGAGGGTGGAGAGGCACAGCCTGCCCTCGCGCAGCGCGCTCGCGAGCGCCGGAAACCGGCGCAGCACGCGCATGGCTGCGATTCGCCGCCCAGCCGCGCCCTCGCGCAGATGGAGCGCCTTCTGGCAGAACTCCCACAGGGACGTGTAGCCGGCGTCGAGATAGCCGCGCCGGCGGTCGAAGGCGTCGAGGTGGAGGAGGAAGTCGGCCTGGACCTGCCGCTCCTCTCCGGCGAGCTCGCCGAGGCGGCGCGCCAGCGCGGCGGAGTCGAGCGAGGTGACGGAAGACAACGTGAGCGCTTCGTGCATGGTCCCACCCCCTGTGAATGGAGCCATGGTCGCACGGGTTTTCATGGGCTCCGGGAAGGCCGCTGGCCGCCTCACCGGCGCGTTTTCCGCGGAGGGGGTCTGCGCCTCCACGTGCGGCAGGGAACGACGCGGCGACACCGGCAAGGCTACGCGGGGGGCCGCTTTGCGAGGTTCCGCGAGCGCGCGAGCCGGAATGAGGCAGAACCCGGTCAACGACGATGAGCGGCCTGATGGGGTCACACCTTTGGTGAAGTCCGGTCGGCCCGTCGAACCCACACGCAGTTTGAGCCACGCGTCTTCGCGAGGCCCGACCGCGAGCAGCCGTAGTGCACGTTCGTGGCGCACGAGCGCGAGCAGCGGACCTTGCGACGCACGAAGGCCTGCCGCCGACGTTCCAGCGGCACGCTGTCCCGGTTCACGATTGGTGCGCCTCCGCTGGCGAGAGCAAATTCACTCAAATGGGGCCTGCGCGCCCGCCTTCGGACATCGCGTCGAGCGCGTCGGCGAACACGCCTCCTCCAGGTGGACGGGGCTGGCCGCGGAGGCAGAAACCGTGGGACGATTTCGCCGGCTACCCCGCCCGGCGCTTCCAGGCCGCCAGCAGCCTTGCCTCGCGCTCCGCGGGGATGCCGGCGCGCAGGGCGCGGGTGGTGGGCTGCTGCTCCCACCAGTCGAGGACGTCGCGCGCCGTCTCGGCCAGCGGCCGGGGCCGCAGCCCGCGCGCGAGGGCCCGCTCGCAGGAGAGGAGCGGGAACCCGCCTTCCGAGCCGCGCGGCTTCCAGGCCGGCAGGTCGCGCCAGGGGTGCACCTGCTGGTAGGCGAGGAACTCTGCGTCCACCCAGGTGACCTGGGGCGCACCTCCGCTGGCGGCGCGACAGGCCCCGACGAGCTCCCGCATCCGCAGCGGCGGCGAGGCCACGTTGAAGGCGCCGCCGAGCCGGTCCTCCACCGCCTTCACGGCGAACTCGGCCAGGTCGCGGACGTCGCAGAGCTGCACCGGGTCCTCGCCGTCGCCCGGGCCGAGCAGCTCTCCCGCGCGGGCGATGCGCACGGGCCAGAAGGTGAACCGGTCGGAGGGGTCGCCTGGCCCGCACAGCAGCGCCGGCCGCAGGCGGGTGAGCCTCGCCCGCAGTACCGCGGTGAGCGCCAGCTCGCAAGCCGCCAGCGACGCGCCGTCCTCGTCGCGCGGGATCTCGCCAGCCACCCGCAGGCCGCCAATGGGGGCCGACTCGCGCTGCGGGGCCGGGTCGGGCTCCGGGTAGACGGTCGCGCTGGAGAGGAACACGTACTGCTCGAAGGCGCGCTCGAGCCGCGGCAAGAGGGCGTGCAGCTCGCGAGGTAGGCGGCTCTGGCAGTCGACCACCGCGTTCCAGCTCCGGCCCTCGAGCGGGTCGGGGCCGTCCGCCGCGCTCGGCGCGAGCACGGTCACTCGCGCTCGCAGGGTGGGGTCGAGCTGCTCGCCTCCCAGCACCGAGACCACGTGGGCCCGCGCCAGGGCCGCCTCGACGAGGTGGCTGGCGACGAACCCGTCGCCGGCGAGGACCAGGAGGTGCTTCTGGGGCCCGTCCTGCGGGGGCGGTGGGCGCGAGCGGGCGGCGGCGCCGGTCCCGGCGCTGGTCCCGGCGCAGGCCGCCAGCCCCAGTCCGGAGACCGCCAGCAGCCCGGAACGGAGAAAGCGCCTGCGGGTCATCGCCATGTTGGCCCTCCTTGGGCCCAAGCTTCCCATCCTTTGCGTCCCCCGGGAACCGGTTTTCGGTTAGATGATCGCGCCATGGACCAGGCCCTCTCCTTCTGGCAGCGCCTCGCTCTCGCCTTCATCGCCTTTTTCTACGCTCTGTCCGACCGCCGCTTCGCCGGCGCGGTGGACGTCTGGCGCGAGGAGCGCCGCGCCCACCCCGACCGTCCGCCGGCCTCACTCGGCCCGTCCGCTCCGAAGCCTCCGGCCGAGGCGGCGAAGCCGTCCACGCCGCCCCCCGCGGCAAGGCCCGCCGCGCCGGCCAAGGCCGCCGAGCCCCCGAAGCCGGCCGCGCCCGCCAAGGCGGCCGAGCCGCCGAAGGCCCCCGAGCCGGTGAAGCCGGTCGAGGCCCCGAAGCCGCCGCCGCGCCCGGACGGCGAGGAGGCGCTCCACCTCCTCACCCTCCTGCAGCGCGACGGGCGCCTGGTGGACTTCTGCTCGGAGGAGCTGGCCGGCTTCAGCGACGCCGAGATCGGCGCCGCCGCCCGCACCGTCCACGCCGGCTGCAAGCGGGCCATCGAAACCTACTTCCGGCTGGAGCCGATCTACCGCGAGGCCGAGGGGGCGAGCGTGACGGTGGCGCCCGGCTTCGACGCGGCGCAGGTGCGCCTCACCGGCAACGTGGTGGGGAGCCCGCCCTTCAAGGGGGCGCTGCGCCACCACGGCTGGCGCGCCCTGTCGGTGAAGCTGCCCACCGCGCCCCCGGCCGGACGCGAGGTGGTGGCGCCGGCCGAGGTCGAGCTGTGAAGCTCGCGAAGTACGCGGTCGGCATCGACCTCGGCACCACCAACACCGCCCTCTCCTTCCTGCCGCTCGGCGAGGAGGGGGCCGCGCCCGAGGTCTTCGGCGTGCCGCAGCTCGTCCACCCGGGCGAGGTGCAGCCGCGGCCGCTGCTGCCGTCCTTCCTCTACCGGCCCCACCCGACCGAGTTCGCGAAGGGGGCGCTGGCGCTCCCCTGGGACCCGGAGGCCGCCGACGTGGTCGGCGAGCTCGCCCGCGGCCGCGGCGCCGAGACCCCGGTGCGCCTCGTCAGCTCGGCCAAGAGCTGGCTCTCGCACCCCGGCATCGACCGGCGCGCCGCGGCGCTCCCGGTGGGGAGCCCGGAGGAGGTGCCGCGCATCTCGCCCCTCGACGCCTCGGCCCGCACCCTCGGCCACCTGCGGGCGGCCTGGGACGCGGAGGTGGCGAAGGGCGACCCGGCGCTCGCGCTCGCCAACCAGGAGGTCACCCTCACCGTCCCGGCCTCCTTCGACGCCGTCGCCCGCGAGCTGACGGTCGAGGCGGCGCGCCAGGCCGGGCTCCTCGAGCTCACGCTGCTCGAGGAGCCGCAGGCGGCGCTCTACGCCTGGGTGGAGGCGATGGGCGACGGCTGGCGCAAGCAGGTGAAGCCGGGCGATCTCATCCTGGTCTGCGACGTGGGCGGCGGCACCACCGACTTCAGCCTCATCGCGGTGGCCGATCGTGACGGGGCGCTGGCGCTGGAGCGGGTGGCCGTGGGCGACCACATCCTCCTCGGCGGCGACAACATGGACCTCGCGCTCGCCTACGCCCTGCAGCGCAAGCTCGCGGAGGCGGGGAGGCAGCTCGACCGCTGGCAGCTCCAGGCGCTCACCCACGGCGCGCGCGCGGCCAAGGAGGCGCTCTTCGGCGCCCCGGCGCTCGCCGCCTCCCCGGTGACCGTGCCCGGCCGCGGCTCGAGCCTGATGGGCGGGGCCATCCGCACCGAGCTCACCCGCGAGGAGCTGGAGGGCACGCTCGTCGACGGGTTCTTCCCGCGCGTGCCGGCGAGCGCGAAGCCGGCGTCGCAGCGCCGCACCGCCCTCACCACCCTCGGGCTGCCCTACGCCGCCGACGCCGCCGTCACCCGCCACCTCGCCGACTTCCTCACCCGCCACCGGGAGAGCCTCGGCGAGGCCAGCGCGCCCGGGCTGAAGCTCGCCGGCCGGGCCTTCCTCCACCCGACCGCCATCCTCTTCAACGGCGGCGTGATGAAGGCGAGGGAGCTCGCCGGGCGCGTGGTGGAGGTGGTGAGCGGCTGGGTGGAGGAGGAGGGCGGGGCGGCGCCGCGGGTGCTCCCCGGCGGCGACCTCGACCTCGCGGTGGCGAAGGGCGCCGCCGCTTACGGCCGCGTCCGGCGCGGCAAGGGCATCCGCATCCGCGGCGGCACCGCCCGCGCCTACTACGTCGGCTTCGAGCTCGCCATGCCGGCGGTCCCGGGGATGGCGCCGCCGGTCGAGGCCCTGTGCGTCGCGCCCATGGGCATGGAGGAGGGCACCCGCGCCGACCTGCCGGCCCGCGAGCTCGGGCTGGTGGTGGGCGAGCCGGCGCGCTTCCGCTTCTTCGCGTCGTCCACCCGCCGGCAGGACCAGGTGGGCACGGTGGTGGAGCGCGAGGCGGAGCTCGAGGAGCTGGCGCCCATCGAGACCACGCTCCCCGCCGGGAGCGGCGCCGCCGGGCAGGTGGTGCCGGTGCGGCTCCGCGCCCACGTGACCGAGATCGGCACGCTCGAGCTGGAGGCGGTGGAGCAGGGCGGCGAGGCCTGGAAGGTGGAGTTCAACCTGCGCGAGCAGGTGGGGGCGTAGCGGGGATGGTTCACGGTCGCGCAGCGGGGAGGGGACCCACCGGAGGTGGGGAGGGGAGGAGCCCCTCCACGCGGGACAGCGCGCGCCAGCGCGCGTGGGCCCCGCGCAGCAGGGGAGGGGCCCCGGCGAGCTTCGCTCGATGGGGAGGGGGCGCAGCCCCCATATGACGGCCCGCTACCTGGTCGGCATCGACCTCGGCACCGTCAACTCCGCGCTCGCCTACGTGGACCTGGCCGGCGAGGGCGACCTCGCGGGTGCCATCCAGGTCTTCCCGGTGCCGCAGCTCGTCGCCGCGGGCGAGACGGCGGAGCTGCGGCTCCTGCCGTCGTCGGCCTACCTGCCCGCCGAGGGCGAGCTGCCGCAGGGCGCCACCCGGCTGCCCTGGGGCGACGCGCCGGTGGTGGTGGGGGCCTTCGCCCGGGCGCAGGGCGCGCGCGTGCCGGGGCGGCTCGTCTCCTCGGCCAAGAGCTGGCTCAGCCACGCCCGGGTGGACCGCACCGCCGCCATCCTCCCCTGGGCCGCGCCGGAGGGCGTGCCGCGCCTCTCGCCGGTGGCCGCCTCGGCGCTCTACCTCGGCCACCTGCGCGCCGCCTGGGACGCCGTCTTCCCGCAGGCGCCGCTGGCAGGACAGGAGGTGGCGCTCACCGTCCCCGCCTCCTTCGACGAGGTGGCGCGCGAGCTCACCCTGCGCGCCGCGCGCGAGGCGGGGCTGCCGCGGGTGCGGCTCCTCGAGGAGCCGCAGGCCGCCTTCCACGACTTCACCAGCCGCAACCGCGAGGACCTCGGCCGCGCGCTCGGCGGCAGCCGGGTGATCCTGGTCTGCGACGTGGGCGGCGGCACCACCGACTTCACCCTCATCCACGCGGCGCTGCGCGACGGGGCGCCGGCGCTGACCCGGCTGGCGGTGGGCGACCACCTGCTCCTCGGCGGCGACAACGTCGACCTCGCCCTGGCGCGCACCGCCGAGGCGCGGCTCGGCGCGCGGCTCGACGCGGTGCAGTGGGCCCTGCTGGTGCAGGCCTGCCGGGAGGCCAAGGAGAAGCTCCTCTCGCCGGGCGCGCCGGAGCGCACCCGGGTGTCGGTGGTCTCGCGCGGCGCCCGGATGCTCGGCGGGGCCCTCTCCGCGGAGCTGACGCGCGAGGAGGTGCGGGCGCTGCTCCTCGAGGGCTTCTTCCCGCGCACCGGGCGCGACGAGCGCCCGCGGGCCACCGCGCGCGGCGGCCTCCAGGAGCTGGGGCTCCCCTACCAGGCCGACCCGGCCGTCACCCGGCACGCGGCGGCCTTCCTGGCCGAGCACGCCCCGGAGGTGGAGGAGGCGCTCGGCGCGCCGCAGCGCGGGCTGGCCCGCCCCGACGCCCTGCTCCTCAACGGCGGGGTCTTCACGCCGCCGGAGGTGGGGGCCCGGCTCGCCGAGGTGATCTCCTCCTGGTTCCCCGCCGAGCCGCCGGTGGCGCTCCTGCCGGTCGCCTCGCTCGACGTGGCGGTGGCGCGCGGGGCGGCCTACGGCGCGCTGGTGCGGCGGGGCCTCGGGCTGCGCATCGGCGGCGGCACGCCGCGGGCGTACTTCGTGGAGGTGGAGGGGGCGGCCGGCCGGACCGAGGCGCTCTGCGTCGTCCCCCGCCACCTGGAGGAGGGGCGCGAGGTGGAGGTGCCGCGAACCTTCGCGCTCAAGCTCGACCGGCCGGTCCGGTTCGAGCTGCGGGCCACCACCCGCGCCCGCTTCGAGCAGCCCGGGGACCTGGTCGCGCTCGACGAGGGCATGGCGCCGCTCCCGCCCATCGAGACCGTGCTCCGCTCCGCCGGCGGGAGGGGCGGCGAGGTGCCGGTGCGGCTCCACGCCGGCCTGACCGAGATCGGCACCCTCGAGCTCTGGTGCGTGGCCACCGACCGCGACGCCCGCTGGAAGCTCGAGTTCTCGCTGCGCGGCCAGGGCGGCGCCGAGGGCCCGTCCGAGGTAGCCGAGATGCCGCGCCGCTTCGGCGAGGCGAAGGCGCTCGTCGAGATCTTCTACGGAAAGAAGCCGGCCGAGGTGGACAAGCGCGAGGTGAAGGGGCTCTTCCGCGCCCTCGAGAAGGTGCTCGGGCCGCGCGAGGGCTGGACCACGCCCGTCATCCGCGAGCTCTGGGGCGCGCTCCACGCCGGCAAGGCGCGGCGGCGGCGCACCGCCGATCACGAGCGGCTCTGGCTGCAGCTCGCCGGCTGGTGCCTGCGCCCCGGCTTCGGCGCGCCGCTCGACGCCTGGCGCGCCGCCGAGACCTTCCAGCTCTTCCCCGAGGGGCTCCAGTTCCAGTCCGAGCCGAACCAGTGGCAGGCCTGGTGGGTGCTCTGGCGGCGCATCGCCGGCGGGCTCGACGCCGCCCAGCAGGAGCGGATCTTCGAGCTCGTCGGGGCCTTCCTCGCGCCGGTGGACCCGCGCAAGGCGAAGCCGAAGAAGCCGGGCGTGAAGCCGGAGGCCATCGACGAGCTCATCCGGCTCGCCGGGGCGCTCGAGCGGCTCGCGCCGGCGCGCAAGGTCCAGGCCGGTGAGGCGCTCTTCGCGCGCGCCGCCGCCGAGGGTCCGGCGCCGCACCTGCTCTGGTCGCTCGGGCGGCTCGGGGCGCGGGTGCCCTTCTACGGATCGCCCCACGCCTGCGTCTCTCCGGAGGCCGCCGAGGACTGGCTCGAGCGGCTGCTGGCGATCCAGGCGGCGTCGGCCGACCGGGCCTTCCCGCTCATCCAGCTCGCCCGCCGCTCGGGCGACCGCGCCCGCGACGTCTCCGAGGCGGTGCGCGGCCGGGTGCTCTCGGCGCTCGCCGAGCTGGTGCCCGAGGAGTCGCTCCGGCCGGTGCGCGAGGTGGTGGCGCTGGCGCGGGCCGACGAGCAGCGCATCTTCGGCGAGAGCCTGCCCAAGGGGCTCCGGCTCGTGACTTCGGAAGGGGAAGCGACGTGACGCTCCTGCACGCGAAGGAGCTCCGGCTCACCTTCGGAAGCCGCGCGGTCTTCGACGCGCTCACCCTCACCATCGAGGAGGGGGAGCGGGTCGGGCTGGTCGGCGTGAACGGCTCCGGCAAGTCGTCGCTGATGAGGATCCTGGCCCGCGAGGCCGAGCCCGACCGCGGCGAGGTGCAGCTCCGCCGCGGCGCGAGCGTCACCTACCTGCCACAGGAGCCGGTCTTCCCGGAGGGCGCGACGGTGGCCTCCGAGCTCTCGGCGGCGCGGGCGCCGCTGCGCGAGGCCATCGACGCCCACGCGGCCCTCTCGGCCCGCCTGGAGCGGGTGGGCGAGGCGGAGCACGAGCGGATCCTGGCCGAGCTGGCGGCGCTCTCGGATCGGGTGGAGCACCTCGGCGGGTGGGACACCGCCCACGAGGCGAAGCGGCTGCTCGACCGGCTCGGCGTGAAGGACTGGGACCGGCCGGTGGCCGAGCTCTCCGGCGGCCTCAAGAAGCGGGTCGCCATCGCCCGCGCGCTGCTGCACCGCCCGGACCTGCTGCTCCTCGACGAGCCGACCAACCACCTCGACGCCGACACCACCGACTGGCTGGAGGAGGAGCTCGACCGGCTCTCCGGGGCGCTCCTCCTCGTCACCCACGACCGCTACTTCCTCGACGACCTGGTGGACCGGGTGGTGGAGATCGCGCCCGGCGGCGGGGTGACGAGCTACCCGGGCAACTACGAGGCCTACCTCGAGCAGAAGCTGGTGGCCGAGGAGCAGGCGCAGCTCTCGGAGCACAAGCGGCAGCGCTGGATCGCGCAGGAGGTGGCCTGGCTGCGGCGCGGGGTGGAGGCGCGGCGCACCAAGAGCAAGGCGCGCATCCAGCGGGCGCGGAAGCTCCTTTCCGAGAAGGGCTTCCGCCGGCCCGAGGCGGCCCGGCTCGAGCTCGCCGCCGCCCCGCGCCTCCCGCAGAAGGTGATCGAGGCCGAGCACGTCTCCAAGTCCTACGGGGCGCGCGAGGTGATCCGCGACGCGAGCTTCATCCTGCAGCGCGGCGAGCGGGTGGGGATCGTGGGCCCGAACGGCGCCGGCAAGACCACCTTCCTGCGGCTCTTGCTGGGCGAGCAGCCCCCCGACTCCGGCCGGGTGGAGGTGGGCGCGCGCACCCAGGTCGCCTACTACGACCAGCAGCGGCTGGCGCTCGACCCGGAGGCGACGGTCTACGAGGCGGCGCTGCCGGGCGGCGCCGGGGCGGGCGCGTCGGGCTCGGCGAGCGGCGAGGCCTGGGTGGAGCTCTCCGGCCGCCGGGTGGCGCTGCGCGACTACCTCGACGACCTGCTCTTCCCGCCGGCCATGCAGCGGCTGCAGGTGAAGGCGCTCTCCGGCGGCGAGCGGAACCGGCTCTTGCTGGCGAAGCTCTTCCTCGCCGGCGCCAACGTGCTGGTGCTCGACGAGCCCACCAACGACCTCGACCTCGTCACCTTGAACGTGCTCGAGCACCTGCTGCTGGGGTTCGACGGCAGCGTGCTGCTCGTCACCCACGATCGCTACTTCCTAGACAAGGTGGCGACCAGCATCCTGGCGCTGGAAGGCGACGGGCGGGTGGTGCGGTACCCCGGCAACTACGAGACCTACCGGACGCTGAAGGGACAGAAGGAACAGGCCGACCGGGCCGGGCGGGCCGAGGCGCCTCCTCCCCGGCCTTCCGCGCCGGCGCCGGGAGAGGCCGAGGCTCCCCGCAGGCGCCGCTTCGGCTTCAAGGAGCAGCGGGAGCTGGAGGGCATGGAGGCCGCCATCCTCGCCGCCGAGACGCGGAAGGCGGAGGTGGAGGCGGCGCTCTCCGACCCCGCCACCTACCAGAAGGACCCGCGCTCGGTGCCGGCGCTGCAGGAGGAGCTCGCCACCCTCGGCGCCGAGGTGGACCGGCTCTACGCGCGCTGGCAGGAGCTGGAGGGGCTCAGGGGATAGCGGGCGCGCGGCCGCGGGCTCCGACCTTGCACTTCACTCGCCCACGGCGCGCGCCGGAGCGGTCCAACGCTTCCTCCGCGCGCCGGTGCAAGGCAGCGAGAACCGGGCGGTTTCCGGTCTCCGGAGGCAGGCGCCATGGCGAAGGAGAGGATTGCATCTCGCACGGCGCCGCCGCCGCGAGCCGTGCATTCTGCATCGGTCCGCCAGGAAGCCCCGCCGCGCGCGCTGGTCTGCGATCCCGATGCCCAGGCCAGGCGGACCGTCTCGGATCAGCTCCACCGGCTCGGCTGCGTCGCGGCGCAGGCCGCCTCGGGGAAGGAGGCGCTGCGAATCCTGCGGGCGCACCCGATCGACCTCGCCTTCCTCGACTCCGGCCTGGAGCGCGAGAGCGGGCCGGGCCTCGCGGGCGAGCTGCTCGCCGAACGGCCCGGCCTCCACCTGGTCCTCGTCTCCGCCAGCCCCGACGTGAACGCGGCGGTGGAGGCGATCCGCAGCGGGGCCGCCGACTACCTCGTGAAGCCGCTCTCGCGGGCCCAGCTCGGCCTGGAGCTGGAGCGGGTACGGGAGCGCCGGCGCGCCGACCCGAGGCTCACCGCCGGCGCAGGCGACGCGGCCCCGGTGCTCGGGGGCTGGTTCAGCGCCGAGGAGATCGAGAAGGAGCACGTCCGCCGCGTGCTCGCGTGGGCGGGCTCGCTCGAGGAGGCGGCGCAGGTCCTGGGCGTGGCGGTAACCACGCTCTGGCGCAAGCGGAAGCGGTGGGCGCTCTAGATCTCGTGGTCTCCGTGGCAGCCGGACGCGGCGCCCAGCTCGAGCCACTTCCGGCGCTTGCGCTGGATGGTGTCGGTGGAGACGCCGAGGATCCGGGCCGCCTCGGCGAGGCTCCCGGCCCAGGCGAGGACCCGCAGCGCGTGCTCGCGCTCGATCTCCTCCACCGTGTACGGCCCTCCCGGCACCGGGGCGCCGGGCGGAGGTGAGGAGAGGCGGGGCGGGAGGGCCTCCGGCGGCAGCTCCCCGTCGGGCGACGCGGCCATCGCCTCCGCGATCACCTCCCGCAGCTCCCGCGCGTTGCCCGGCCAGGGCCAGGCCACCAGCAGCTTGCGCGTGGCGAGCGGGAGCGCCGGCACCGGCCGCCCGGCCGCGCGCGCCAGCTCGGCGGCGAAGGCCTGGGCGAGCGGCAGGATGTCCTCGACCCGCTCGCGCAGCGGCGGCGCCTCGAGCTCCATCGCGTGCAGCCGGCGCGAGAGCCGGCCGGCGGCTGCGCGCTCGCGCGCCTCCTCGACCAGCCGCGCGAGCTGCTCCGGTGAGAGCGGCTTGCGGAGGTAGTCCGACGCTCCCCTCCGGATGGCCTCGACCGCGGTGGCGCAGCTCACGTCGGCGGTGACGATCACCACCTCCGTCTCGGGCGCCTCGACGAGCAGCCGGGACAGGAGATCGAGCCCGTCCTCCTCGCCCAGGGCGAGCTCGCTCAGGACGAGGTCGAAGACCGCGCGCCCGGCCGCCGCCAGCGCGGCCGCACCCGTGTCCACCAGCTCCACCAGGCAGCCCAGCTCCTCCAGGTGCAGGGCCAGCGTGCGCCCGGAGCTCGGGTCGGGGTCGGCGACGAGGGCGCGGACGGCCGCCGCTCCGGGCTGCGGAGGGCGGCGCGCCGCCCCTCTGTCGCTGGACCGCCGCATCGGGTCGTCGACGCGCTAGAGCGCCTCCTCGCCGCGGTCGCCGGTGCGGATGCGGACCGCCTCCTCCACCGGGACGACGAAGATCTTCCCGTCCCCGATGCGCTCGGTCCGGGCGGTGCGGGTGATCGTCTCGAGGACGCGCCCGACGAGCGCGTCCGGCACCACCACCTCCACCTTCACCTTGGGGAGGAAGTCCACCACGTACTCGGCGCCCCGGTAGAGCTCGGTGTGCCCCTTCTGCCGGCCGAAGCCCTTCACCTCGGTGGCGGTGAGGCCGGTCACGCCCAGCTCCGTGAGCGCCACCTTCACCTCGTCGAGCTTGAACGGCTTGATGATGGCTTCGATCTTCTTCACGTGTCACCTCGTTGGGGTTGCGTCACGCACTGCCAGGAAGCGCCGCGGACCGCCCCCAGCCGCCACCTGAGGAGCGGCGGGGTGAGGAGCGTGGTCAGCATCACCATCCCGACCACCGCGGCGAACTCGCCGGGCCCGAGGACGGGAGCGCCGTTCACCCTGAGGGTGAGCCCCATGCCGGCGAAGATGAGCCCCACCTCGCCGCGGGGGATCATCCCGAGCCCCACCGTGAGCCGGTCCGCGCCGCGGGTGACCACCGCGAGGCCGCAGGCCTGTTTCCCCAGCACCGCAGCCGCGGTGAGCGCCAGCGCCAAGAGCACCGAGCCGCCCGCCAGCTCGCGCAGGTTCACGAGGAGCCCCATGTGGACGAAGAAGATCGGGACCAGCACCGAGGAGAGCGGGAGGAGCAGGTGCTCCATGGACTGGCCATCGGGGAGCAGGTCGTCGAAGGGGACCCCCTCGAGGATCAGCCCCGCCGCGAAGGCGCCCACGATGGGCGCGAGCCCGGCGAGGTCGGCGGCCCAGGCGAGGACGAAGCAGGTGACGAGCGCCGAGGTGAAGACCACCCCCCGGCCTCGCAGCCGGGCGGCGAGCCGGAAGAGGCGGGGAGCGAGCGCGCGCCCCGACGCGAGCGCCACGATCAGGAAGCCGACTGCCTTGGCGGTGATGAGGGCGACGCGCAGGCCGGTGCCTCCCGGCCCGGCGCCGCCGCCCAGCATGCCCACGATGACGGCGAGCACCAGCAGCCCCATCACGTCGTCGATGACCGCGGCGCCGAGGATGATCCGACCCTCGGCGGTCGCGACGCGGTCGAGGTCGTTCAGCACCCGGGCGGTGATTCCGACGCTGGTGGCGCAGAGCGTGGCGCCGAGGAAGACCGGGACGTAGGGGTGGCTGCCGGGCAGGAGCCAGCGCCCCACCAGCCAGCCGAGGATCATCGGCACGACGACGCCGATGGTGGCCACCAGGAGGGCCGAGAGCCCCACGCGCATCAGGTCGGCGAGGCGGGTCGAGAGCCCCACCTCGAAGAGCAGGAGGACCACCCCGAGCTGCGCCAGCAGCTCCACCCCGCGCTCGTGGGCGACGAAGTCGAGGCCATGGAAGCCGCCCAGCGGCAGCGTGGCCACCACGATCCCGGCCAGGAGCTCCCCGAGGACGGCGGGCTGCCCGAGCCGCTCCGCGAGCGCGCCACCGGCCTTGGCGGCCACGAGGATCACTGCGAGCGCGATGAGGAGCGGGGCGATCAGGGGGATTCTCCAGGGGCCGCGAACCGCGGCGGAGAGCGGGGACGAGAGGGTGCCTGGCGCGCGGCGGGAGGCGGGACGGTCGGGCCTCCGGCGGGAGACGATCCCGCCGGAAGCCTTCGCGCGTCGCCCTAGAGCGAGGGGAGCGCCTTCGCGACGGTCACGTGCACCGGAGCGCCGCCGGCGGGCGGGCGGCCCTCGCCGGCCGGCAGCGGGCCAGGATCGGCCGAGTAGCCGAGCACGCCCATCTCCGGGAGGTCGAGCCCACCCACCTCGTCCTCGAGCGGCACGCGGTTGCCGACGACCTTGCCGATGACGAAGAAGACGACCGCGGTGACCGTCCCGACGTAGGCGAGGTTGACGAGGATCCCGATCACCTCGGCCGTGAACTGGCCCGGGTCGCCGTAGAAGAGGCCGGTCACGCCGTAGGGGACGCCGTTCAGACCTTGGCCGTAGACGCCGTTCGCGAACAGGCCGAGGGAGAGGATGCCCCAGGCGCCGTTCACGCCGTGGACCGCCGAGGCGCCCACCGGGTCGTCGATCTTGAGCTTCGAGTCGATGAAGACCGCGGCCACGATGACCAGGACGCCGGCGATGGCGCCGATGAGGGCGGCGGCCCAGGCTGAGACGAAGGCGCAGGGGGCGGTGATGGCCACCAGGCCGGCGAGCATGCCGTTGGCGAGCCAGCTCGGATCCGCCTTGCCCCACCTCGCCTTCACGTAGAGATACGCCGAGAACGCCCCGGTGGCGCTGGCGATCATGGTGTTGGTGGCCACCACGGCGAGGCGGGTGTCCATGCCCGAGAGGGTGGAGCCGGCGTTGAAGCCGAACCAGCCGAAGGCGAGGATGAAGGTCCCGAGCATGACCTGCGGGATGCTGTGCGGCGCGATGGGGTGGATCTTCCCGTCGGCGGTGTACTTGCCGACGCGCGGTCCGATCATCTTGCCGATCACGATCGCCGCCACACCGCCCGTCATGTGCACCACCGAGCTGCCGGCGAAGTCCACGTGGCCGTGGCCCAGGCCGAAGTTGGAACCCAGCTGCGAGAGCCAGCCGCCGCCCCAGACCCAGTTCGCGTAGACCGGGTAGATGATGGTGGAGATGAAGAAGCTGAAGATCACGAAAGAGCTGAACTTCCAGCGCTCGGCCGCCGCGCCGGTGGGGATGGTGCAGGTGGTGTCCATGAAGCACATCTGGAAGAGGAACGTCGTCGCCACGCCCGCGCTGAAGAGCGACAGCGGGTGCAGCATGAAGCCGGTCATTCCGAGGAGGCCGAACGGTTTGCCGGCGATGGTGACGACGAGCTCCTTCGCCAGGATGGGGTTCTCGCCGAAGACGGCGCCGACGCCGCCCATCTGGATGCCGAAGCCGATGAAGTAGAAGCCGATCACTCCGATGGAGTAGACGAGGAAGTTCATCCCCATCGTGTGCGCGGCGTTCTTTGCGCGAGTGAGGCCCGTCTCCACCAGGGCGAACCCGGCCTGCATGAACATGACGAGAAAGCCCGCGACCATCGTCCAGACGATGTTCAGCGCGTTCTGGGTATCGGTGAGCTGCTTGGCTACTTCGGCGATTGTCGGATCGGCCACGGTCCCTCCGGTGGTGAGTGCGGTTTGCAGGCTCGTCGTTGCAAAATGCACCCATGCACCCTGCGTACCGATCGCTACGGGGCGTGTTTTCGGAGAGTTGCACCCTGGTCTCGCCGGTCGTGACCGGAACGCGGGCAGGTCGAGCCGTCGGTCCGGGCAGCCTCAGCGCTCGCCCTCGAAGTCCCGCGACCGCAGCCCGTGCCGCTTGAGCAGCCGGTGCAGGCTCTCGCGCTCCACGCCGGCGCGCTCGGCGGCGCGGGTGACGTTGCCGCCGAACTCCTTCATCAGCGCCACCAGGTACTCGCGCGAGAACTGGTCGCGCGCCTGGTCGAGCGCCTCGCGGTAGGGGAGGGCGGCGAGGGCCTCGCCGGGGGGGAGCCCCTGGGGCGCCCGGGTGACCGCGGCCGGCAGGTCCTCGGGCCGGAGCTCCGGCCCGGCGGTGACCGCCACTGCCCGCTCGACGGCGTTCTCGAGCTCGCGCACGTTGCCCGGCCAGGCGTGCCCCGCCAGCGCCGCGAGCGCGGCCGGGGTGAGCCCGGTCACCTCTCGCCGGAAGGCGCGGGCGTACTTCTCCACGAAGAAGGCGGCGAGCAGCGGCAGGTCCTCCCGCCGCGAGCGCAGGGGGGGCAGCTCCACCGGGAAGACGTGCAGCCGGTAATAGAGGTCCTCGCGGAAGCGCCCCGCCTTCACCTCGCCCTCGAGGTCGCGGTGGGTGGCGGCGATGACGCGCACGTCCACCTTCACCGGCGAGCTCTCGCCCACCCGCCGGATCTCCCTCTCCTGCAGCGCGCGGTTGAGCTTCACCTGCGCCGCGAGGGGGAGCTCGCCCACCTCGTCGAGGAAGAGCGTGCCCCCCTCGGCCTCCTCGAATAGCCCGGCCTTGGCCCCGGCCGCGCCGGTGAAGGCGCCGCGGGCGTGGCCGAAGAGCTCCGACTCGACCAGCTCCGACGGGAGCGCGCCGCAGTTCACGGGCACGAAGCGCCGCTCCTTGCGGGCGCTCTGGAAGTGGATGGCGCGCGCGGCGAGCTCCTTGCCGGTGCCGGTCTCGCCCCCGAGGAGCACGGTGATGTCGAGCCCGGCCGCCTGACGCAGGAGCCGGTAGACCTCGCGCATGGCCGGGCTGCGGCCGACGAGCCCGTGGAAGGCGGTTACCTCGTCCGCCGACGCCGGCGCGGGCGCCGCGGCGGCGCGCCGGTGCGCGAGCGCCTTCGCCACCACCTCCGCCGCCTGGTCGGGGTCGAAGGGCTTCTGGAGGTAGTCCCAGGCCCCCTGGCGCATGGCCTCCACCGCGTCGGCCACGGTGGCGTGGGCGGTCATCATCACCACCTCGGTGTCGGGGGCGCGGTCCTTCACCGCCCGGAGCACCGCGAAGCCGTCCGCGCCCGGCATGCGCAGGTCGGTCACCACCACGTCGAAGCGCTGGGCGGCGAGCAGCGCCAGCGCGCGCGTCCCATCCCCGGCGGTGGTGAGGTCGTAGCCCTCGCCCAGGATCTTGGAGAACAGCTTGAGCATGTTCTCCTTGTCGTCCACCACCAGTACCTTGCCGCGTCCGCTCATGCCGCCACCTCGCCCGCCGCCGGGAGCCTGAGCACGAAGCGGGCTCCGGCGCTCCCGCCCGTGCCCACCTCGATGTCGCCCCCATGCGCGCGGGCGATGGCCCGCGACACCGCCAGCCCGAGCCCGGTGCCCCTGGGCTTGGTGGTCTGGAAGGGCTCGAAGAGCCGCTCGCGCGCCGCGGGGGCGATCCCCGGCCCGTCGTCCTCCACCGCCACCGTCGCCTCGCCGCCGTCGGAGGTGATCTCGACCGAGACGTGCCCGCCCGGCCCGACCGCCTCGGCGGCGTTCTTGACCAGGTTCAGCACCACCTGCCGGAGCTTGGTCGGCGAGCCGCGGGCCCGCCCGTCGCCGCGCACCGCCACCTCCACCCCGTCGAGCAGCCGCGCCTCGCGCAGCCGGTCCACCGTCTCGGCGCAGACCCGCGCCAGGTCCACCGGCTGCCGCTCCCAGCCCGGGGCCCGGGCCAGGTCGAGCAGCCCCTCCACGATCTCCTGGCAGCGGAGCGTCTCCTCCTCCACCACCGCCAGGTCCTCGGCGAGCGTCCCCTCGGCCTTCTTCCTGAGGATGCGGGTGTAGCCGAGGATCACGCCCAGGGGGTTGTTGATCTCGTGCGCCACGCCGGCGGCGAGGCGCCCCACCCCGGCCAGCTTCTCGCTCTCCACCAGCCTGGCCTGGTGCTGGCGCAGGGCGTCGGTCATGGAGTTGAACTGGCGGGCCAGGGCGCCGAACTCGTCGTCGCGCTCCACCGGGATGCGGGCCTCGAGATCACCCGCGGCGAGCCGCTCCGCGCCCGCGCGCAGGCGCGCCACCGGGAGCGCCACCGAGCGGCCGATGTAGAGCCCGACCGCGAGCGCCACCGCCAGCGCGGAGGCGAGCGCCCCGAGCGCCAGCAGGAAGGTGCGCCGCCCCACCGCCTCGGCGCGCGCCTGCTGGGTGGCGATGTCCTCTTCGAAGGCGGTGACGAGGTCCTCCGAGAGCTCCTGGATGCGCGTCACCACCAGCTGCGCCCGGGCGTGCTCCGCCTTCACCTCGGCCGAACGCCCGGCCACCACCGCCGGCACGATGCGCCGCCGGAAGACGGCGTCGAGCTCCGCCGAGGCGCGCTCGATCTCGTCGACCCGGCTCCGCTCCTCCTCGCTCCGGGCGTGGCGCCGCACCTCGGCGGTGCGCTCCAGCACCCGCCGCTCGGCCTCGGTGTAGAAGCCGAGGTGGCTCTGGTCGCCGATGATGATGGTGTGGGCCTGGTGGGCGTACTGGTCGCGCACCGCGCTCGCCAGCTCGAGCGCCACCCGCACCCCCTCCGCCTGCTGGCGGGTCCGCGCCAGGGAGGCGCGGACGTCGGCGAGGGCCGAGAGGGCGAGCCAGGAGGCCACCGCGAAGAGCGCGATGAGCGCGGCGAAGGCCAGGAAGAGGCGGCGGGAGGTGCCGGACCAGCGGTGCACGGGCTGATCCTAACCCACCGATCGGGGCGTCACCTAACCCCGCCGTGACGCGCGATGCTCGCTCCAACCCAAGATGGCCTGGCGCCTCACTTGGCAGCGGGCGCGAGCCGGGCCTAGCCTGGGCGAGCACGCTCGGTGAAGCCTTCGCGGCGCCTTGCGCCGGCTCACCGAGGACGTCCCGACGCAGTCAGAAAGGGACCACCGATGAAGACCGCCCAGGCCGCTGCACTCTCGCTCGTCGCCGTCGCGGGAGCCCTGCTCGTCCCCAACTCCGCGCACGCGATCCCTGCCTTCGCCAGGAAGTACGGTACGAGCTGCGCCACCTGCCACACCGTCTATCCCAAGCTGACGCCCTTCGGAGAGGCCTTTCGCCGCAACGGCTACCGCTTCCCCGGGATCGACAGCGACTACGTGAAGCAGGAGACCGTGGTGCTCGGGCAGGAGGCCAACAAGAAGACCTTCCCCAACTCCATCTGGCCGGGGACCCTGCCCTCCTCGGTGCCCATCGCCGTCGGCTTCAACGGCCAGACGCTCGTCTCGCCCGACAAGACCTCGAGCGTGGCCCGCGGCAGGAACGGCGCGGTCTTCAACCTCGACGACCTGGTCGCCGAGGGGCACCTGTGGGGTGGCGCCTCGCTGAGCGACACCGTCACCGTCTGGGCCGAGCTGACCTTCAGCGACACCGTCAGCGTCGAGCACGCCCAGGTGCTCTTCAACGATCTCGCCGGGCCGAACCACTACTTCAACCTGGTGGTGGGGAAGGGCTTCCCCACCCTGTCCTCCTTCGGGCCGCACTCCTCGTACCTCGCCGACATCGGGATCCCCAACGCCCCGGTGACCGGGATCTACGGCACCTCCCCCGATCCGTTCGTGCTGGTGGACAACTACAAGGGGCTCGAGCTCAACGGCGTCATCGAGGGGCGCGTCAACTACGCGGTCGGCGTCAACTCCGGGAAGAACTCCTTCGGCTCGAGCTTCGCCACCGAGGACTTCTACGCCAGCGCCGGCTTCAAGCTCGGCGGCATGCGGCTCGACGGCGAGGGCGCGATCGGCCCGCAGGATCCGCTCCGTCCCTGGGCGGAGAACGCCCTCACCGTCCACGGCTTCGTCTACCACTCGAACGAGCGCTTCTCCACGCCGGGGACCACCGCCGGCACCGCGGCCAGCAACGACGTGGGGCTCACCATCGGCGGCGGCGCGCGCGCGCAGCTCGGCTCGCTGGAGCTCAACCTCGGCTTCTACGACCAGAGCCACAACCGCGGCACCGACGCCCTCGGCAACGTCACCGCCGACGTGCTGTACGGAGAGGCGACCTACGTGCTCTTCCCGTGGATGGTGCCCGGGCTGCGCGTGGAGAGCATGTGGCTCAAGCCCGAGGGGGGGACGAGAGTGAACGACGTGCACCTCATGCCCGGCATCGCCTTCCTCGTCCGGACCAACCTCAAGCTGATCCTGGCCGGCAACATCGAGGTCTCGAACGGCTTCCCGCAGGACTCCGGCGGCAACCCGCTCGCCTGGCAGGGCGGCAGCGGGGACTGGGGCGCGCTCGTGCTCACGCCCAAGCCCGGGGTCGCCCCCACGAGCGGCACCCAGGAGTTCGAGTCGGTGTCGCTGTTCCTCGCCTGGGCCATGTGACCCGGCGTCGCCACCTAAAGTCGTTCAGCCAGGAGGGCACACAATGAGCCACCTCGGACGTCTCACCTTCCGACTTCTCACGCTCGCGCTCGGGGTCGTCACCGCCACGGCGGCCCTGGCCGAGGGGGGCACCATCACCGGCAAGGTCGACGCCACGCCCGCGAAGTACCTCGCGGAGACGGTCGTCTACCTGAAGTCGGTCCCGGGCGCTCACCCGCCCAAGACCCACAACCTCGACCAGAAGGGGATGACCTTCCTCCCGCACCTCCTCATCGTCACCGCGGGGGACACGGTGAAGTTCCTGAACCACGACGGCGTCGGCCACAACGTCTACTCGCCCGACAACGAGGGGTACAACCTCGGCACGTTCAAGCAGAACGAGGAGCGGACCTACACCTTCGCGAAGCCGGGCGTCTACTCGCAGCTGTGCAGCATCCACCCGGAGATGCTGGGCTACGTCTTCGTCGGCCAGAATCCGTACGCCGCCGCGGTG
The DNA here is from genome assembly GCA_035656915.1 of Anaeromyxobacteraceae bacterium. Lineage (GTDB taxonomy): Bacteria > Myxococcota > Myxococcia > Myxococcales > Anaeromyxobacteraceae > Anaeromyxobacter_B. The sequence goes on along the minus strand of DASRRJ010000017.1, from coordinate 128,842 downwards.
GACGCCAAGGGGAGCTTCACCATCAAGGGCGTGCCTCCCGGCACCTACCAGCTGGCGGTGTGGAACTCGCACCTCAAGGCCCCGGAGAAGAGCGTCACGGTCGCGGCGGGGAAGACCCTCGAGGAGCGCCTCACCGTGAAGCGCTGAGCGGCCTCGTGCGCGCCCTCCTGGCCTCGCTGGTGGTCATGGGGCTCTGCCGGGGCGGGGTGGCGCTGGCGATGTTCGGCTCCGCCCCGGCCGCGCCGGCGCAGCCCATCAAGTTCAGCCACAAGATCCACGCCGGAGAGGCGGGGATCGGCTGCACCTCCTGTCACGTCTACGCGGAGCACTCGACGGTCGCGGGGATCCCCTCGATGCTGCGCTGCCGGGGTTGTCACAAGTTCGTGAAGGAGGACAAGGAGCGGCCCGCGCTTACCCAGGAGATGAAGCCGCTCCTCAAGATCCTCGAGGAGGGCACGGCGATCGAATGGGTCAGGGTGTACCGCCTCCCGGATCACGTCTACTTCACGCACCAGCGTCACGTGCTCGCGGGGGTGAAGTGCCAGGACTGCCACGGCGAGGTGGAGAAGATGGAGGCCGTGCGCCAGGTCCCGTCGCTGACCATGGGCTGGTGCCTCGACTGCCACCACAAGAAGCAGGCCGAGAAGCCCGGGAAGCTCGCGAAGCTGACCGACTGCTGGACCTGCCACAAGTGAGGCCGCCCGTGTCCGATGACAGAAGAGGCCTGGGCCGCCGCACCTTCCTCAAGGCGGCCGCCGTGGCGAGCGCCGCCGCCGGCTGCTCGCCCAAGGCGGCCACCCAGAAGCTCATCCCCTACCTGATCCCGCCCGACGAGGGCGTCCCGGGGACCCCACTCTTCTACCGGACCGTCTGCCGGGAGTGCCCGGCCGGCTGCGGTGTGACGGCCCGGACGCGCGAAGGCCGGGCGGTGAAGCTCGAAGGCAACCCCGAGGACCCCATCGGCCGGGGGGCGCTGTGCGCCCGCGGGCAGGCGTCGCTCCAGGCCCTCTACCACCCTGACCGTTTCAAGGGGCCCATGCGCCGCGGCCCAGGCGGCAAGCTCGCGCCGATCACCTGGGACGAGGCGGAGGACTCCCTCGGGCAGGCGCTGGTCGCGGCGCGGGCGAAGGGACCGGGGCACGTTCGCCTCCTCAGTCGGTCCGAGCCGGGCAGCGCCGGCGCCTTGCAGAAGGCCTTCCTGCGCAGCCTGGGCGCCCGGGAGGAGGACCGGGTGGTCCTGGAGCCGTTCGATCCCGCGCCGCTGCGGGCCGCCGGCGAGGTCCTCTTCGGCAGGGCCGAGCTGCCGGTGCTCGACCTCGCCGCGGCCCGGACCGTGGTGGCCTTCGGCGCCGACTTCCTGGAGACCTGGATCTCGCCGGTGGAGTACGCCCGGCAGTTCGCCAGCGGCCGCGGGCGGGTGGGCGAGGAGCGCACCCGCCTCACCTGGGTGGGACCCCGGCTCTCGCTCACCGGCGCGTCTGCCGACGGCTGGCTCCGGGCGCGCGCCGGCGGCGAGCTGGCGGTGGCCCTGGGCCTCCTGCGCTGGCTCACCGATCCGAAGAACGCCGTTCCGGACCTCGCCCCCGAGGCGCGAGCGCTCTTCGCCAGGGTCGAGCCCCTCCAGGCCGCCGACCTGGCGGCGCGGGCGGGCGTGACGTGGGCGGAGGTGGAGCGGCTGGCGCGGGAGCTGGCGCGCCGCCGGCCCTCCGCCCTGCTCGGGCCCGGCCCCGCGAGCCAGGGGACGCGAGCCACCCAGCTCGCGGGGGTGGTCCTGCTCGTGAACCTGGTGCTCGGGAACCTGGGGCGGACCGTTCTCTACGGGCTCGATCCGCGCGAGGACGTCCCCTCCTCGTTCCAGGAGGTGGAAGGGCTCCTCGCCGCCATGTCGGCGGGGAAGGTGGACGTCCTGCTCGTCGCCCACGCCGACCCGGCCGGTGCGCTCCCGGCCGCGCTCGGCCCCGAGGCGGCGCTCGGCAAGGTCCCGCTGGTGGTGAGCTTCGCGTCCCGGCCCGACGCCACCACCGATCGGGCGCACCTGGTCCTGCCCGACCACCACACCCTGGAGACCTTCGGCGACGCGGTGCCGCGCCGGGGCGTGGTGAACACCGCCCAGCCGGTGATGACGCCGCTCGCCGACACCCGCTCCGCGTCGCAGGTGCTCCTCGAGGTCGCGGGCAAGCTGCCCATCGAGGCGGCCCACTTCCAGTGGTCGGACTTCTACGACTACGTCCAGGCCCGCGCCGAGCCCTACGCGGCGGCGGCGCTGGGCACGGTCCCCGACCTCGCGCTCGCGCAGCGTGACGCCCAGCAGCGCGGCGGCTGGTGGTTCGACGCGGCCCGGGAGCGGGTGACGCCTTCGCTCACCCTGGCGGCGGCGGGCGCGTTCCTGTCGCTTCCGCCGGCGCCCGTCTCCGGTGGGGCGCAGCTCGACCTCGCCGTCTTCCCCACCGCGCTGCGCGGCGACGGACGCGGCGCCGACCTCCCCTGGCTGCGCGAGATCCCGGACGCGCTGTCGAGCGTCTCCTGGAGCCCCTGGCTCGAGGTCTCGCCGGCCACCGCCGCGCGGCTCGGCGTCCGGAGCGGGGACCTCCTCGCCGTCAGCACCACCGCCGGCCGGGTGGAGCTCCCGGCCTACGTGTACCCGGGGATACGGGACGACGCGGTCGGGCTGCCGCTCGGCGGCCCCGAGGCGTTGAGCCTCCTGCCCAACGCGAAGGATGGCTCGGGCGCCTTCGCCTTCGCGTCCGCCACCGCGACGGTGGCCCGGGCCGGAAAGCGCGTCCGCCTCCCTCTGCTGGAGGGCAGCCCCTACCAGCACGGGCGCGCCATCACCCAGACCGTGAGCGCCACCGCGCCCGCCGCCAGGCGGCCGGACCTCTCCCACGTGATGTACGCCGAGCCGAAGCACCCCGAGCACCGCTGGGCGATGGCCATCGACCTCGACCGCTGCACCGGCTGCCAGGCCTGCGTGGTGGCCTGCTTCGCCGAGAACAACGTCCCGGTCATGGGCGCGGAGGCGGCCGTCCAGGGGCGCTACATGGGCTGGCTCCGGATCGAGCGGTACCTCGGTGACGAGCCGGGGGGGGCGCTCGACGTGCAGCTCCTCCCCATGCTGTGCCAGCAGTGCACCAACGCTCCCTGCGAGCCGGTGTGCCCGGTCTACGCGACCTACCACACCGCGGAGGGGCTCAACGCGCAGGTCTACAACCGCTGCGTCGGCACCCGCTACTGCTCCAACAACTGTCCCTACAAGGTCCGCACCTTCAACTGGCGCGACGCGAAGTTCCCGCAGCCGCTCCAGATGCAGCTCAACCCGGACGTCACCGTGCGCTCCCGCGGGGTGATGGAGAAGTGCACCTTCTGCGTGCAGCGCATCCGCTACGGCGAGAACCAGGCGCGCGACGAGCGGCGCCCGGTGGCCGACGGCGAGATCACCCCCGCCTGCGTCCAGAGCTGCCCCGCCCAGGCGATGGTGTTCGGCGACGCCAACGACCCGAGCTCGCGCGTGAGCCGGCTGGCGCGCGAGCCGCGCGGCTTCCGCGCGCTCGAGGAGGTCAACGCGCAGCCAGCCATCACCTACCTGGCGCGCGTGAAGGAGCCGGAGCAGCCATGACGACCCCGTCCTTCCGCAGCCTCGAGGAGACCGTCCGGGCGACCCATGGTCCCCCCGGCCCGGCCTACTTCGTGGCGCTCGGCATCGCGGGCGCCGCCGCCGCCTTCGGCGGGTGGTCCTACTCGCTCATCGTGCGCGAAGGGCTCCACTGGACCGGGCTCGAGCGTCCCGGGATGTGGGGGAACCTCATCACCGACTTCGTGTTCTGGGTGGGGATCGCCCACTCCGGGACGCTCATCAGCGCCGTCCTGTTCCTGTTCCGGGCGCGCTTCCGGACCGCGATCTACCGGGTCGCGGAGATGATGACGGTCTTCGCCGTGCTGACCGCCGGGCTCTACCCCATCCTCCACCTCGGGCGGCCCTGGTTCGCGTACTGGCTCTTCCCGTACCCCAACCAGCGCGAGCTCTGGGTCAACTTCCGCTCTCCGCTCGTCTGGGACGTCTTCGCCATCTCGACCTATCTCACGGTGTCCACGATCTTCCTGTTCGTGGGCGTCGCCCCCGACGCCGCGGCGCTCCGCGACCGGGCCCAGGGCTGGCGCAAGCGGCTCTACACCCTGCTCGCCTTCGGCTGGCGGGGCACCGACGAGCAGTGGCGCCACTACACCCGCGCCTACCTCTTCTTCGCCGCCTTCGCCACGCCGCTCGTGATCTCGGTCCACAGCGTGGTGTCCTGGGACTTCGCCGTCTCGGTCCTGCCGGGCTGGCACTCGACCCTCTTCCCGCCGTACTTCGTGGCGGGCGCGATCCTCTCCGGCGTGGCGATGGTCATCACCATCCTCGTGCCGCTGCGGCGGGCGTTCCACCTCGAGGAGATCATCACCCAGCACCACTTCGACATGCTGTCGCGGCTGGTGCTCCTGACCTCCGCGATCGTGACCTACTCCTACGTGACCGAGATCCTCCTGGCGTTCCAGGGCCCCCCGCACGACCCCGAGCGCTCCACCTTCGTCTACCGGATGACCGGGGCCTACGCGCCGGTCTTCTGGCTCATGGTGACCTGCAACTGCGTCGGCCCGACGCTCCTGTACTTCAAGGCGGTCCGCGGGCGCGCCTGGGCGCTCCTCACCATCTGCGTCCTCGTGAACGTGGGGATGTGGCTCGAGCGCTTCAACATCGTCGTGACCTCCCTGGCCCACGATCGGCTCCCGTTCGACTGGCGGGTCTACGTCCCGAGCTGGGTGGAGTGGGCCATGACCTTCGGCGCCTTCGGCTGGTTCTTCTTCCTGCTGCTCATCGGCCTCAAGCTCATCCCGCCGGTGTCGATCGCCGAGATGAAGGAGGACCTGGCGCACCACGCGGACGCCGCCGGCGCGGGGATGGACCATGACGCCTGAGCAGGGAGTCCTCGGCACGTTCGTTCGGCCCGGAGACGCGGCCCGGGCCGTCCGCGCGCTCAAGGCGAAGGGGCACCGCGACGTCCGGGTGGCCATGCCCGCGCCCTTCCCCGAGGTGGTCGCCGCGGTGGGCAAGCCGCGCAGCTTCGTCGACTACATCACCCTGCCCGGCGCGCTCGCGGGGCTCGTCGGCGGGCTCCTCCTCACCATCCTCACGTCGCTGGCCTGGCGACTCGTCACCGGCGGCAAGCCCATCGTCTCCTTGCCTCCCTTCGTGGTGATCACCTTCGAGCTGACCGTGCTCATCGGCTCGCTCGCCAACCTCGTCGCCCTCGGCTTCGGCATCGGTCGTGGTGGCCGGCCCAAACACTTCCCGGTGCACGAGCGGTTCAACGGCGACGTCATCGGCGTGTTCGCCGCCGGAGGCGATCCGGGCTCCGTCGAGGAAGTCCTGCGCGAGAGCGGAGCAGAGGAGGTGACCCGTGTCGGCTAGGGCCACCCTGGGCGCGGCCGCGCTCCTCGCCTGCGCCGCCTGCAACAACGACTGGCGGACGGACATGTGGTACCAGCCGTCGGTCCGGCCGGAGGACGCCCCGCGCGCCCAGCCCGAGCGCTCGGTCCCGCTCGGTGCCGGGCCCCGCTACGACAGCCGTGACGACACCGAGGCCCTGACGAACCCCTTCCCGCCCACCAAGGAGGGGTTCGCGCACGCCCGGACGACCTTCCTCTCGCGGTGCGCCCCTTGCCACGGCAAGGAGGGCCACGGGAAGGGTCCGGTCTCGAAGTTCTTTCCGGAGGCGCCCGACCTGGCCTACGTGAAGGTGGTCGAGCGCACGGACGGCTTCATCTGGGGGACCATCAGCTTCGGCGGCAAGGCCATGCCCCCGCAGCGGGAAGGGCTCTCGGTCCAGGAGCGCTGGGAGCTCGTGAGCTACGTGCGCGCCATCCAGGGGAGGATCTCTCCGCCATGACCCCCATCTCCCTCGAGGCCTGCTCGGCCGCGCTCGGCCGGCCCGTCTCGCGGCTGGCGGCGGGCGCGCTCGCCATCGGCGCCGCCGCCTTCGCGCTCGGGCTGGTCCTCGGTCACGCCGACGCGGCCCTGGCCGCCCTCGACGCGAGCTGGCTCTTCTTCGCGGGGCTCTCGGCGGGGAGCGTCGCCTTCGCGGCCGCGGTGCGGGTGGTACACGGCGGCTGGGCGAGGCCCGTCCTGCCGATCGCTGACGTCGCCGCGGGCTTCTTCCTGCCCGCGCTCCTGCTCCTCGCCGTCCTCGCGGCGGGCGCTCGCGGCTTCATCCCGTGGGCCGGCGAGGCGGGGGCCGGAGGGCTCTTCGGGCTGGCGGTCAGGCTGCTCCTCGCCACTGGCGTCCTCTTCGCGCTCGGCGGGCGCTTCGTCGCCCTCGCGCGTCGCCCCGGCCAGAGCGAGGGCTCGGTCCAGGCCGCCGGGGTGATCTACGTCGCCGCGTACGCGGTCGCGCTCTCCATCTGGGCGTTCGAGCTCGTCATGCGCCTCTCGGAGTCCCCGCCCGCCACGGTCGTCCCGGCGTACTACTTCCTCGGCGCGTTCCTCTCCGGCCTGGCGTGGGTGGCGCTCCTGGCCGCCGTGCGCGGGACGTCCGGCGCCGACCTGCGCCACGACCTCGGCAAGCTGCTCTTCGGCTTCATCGTGGTCTGGAGCTATCTGCTCTGGGCGCTCTTCCTCGCGACCTGGTACGGCAACGTTCCGGAGGAGGCGGAGGTGCTCCTGCGCCGCTGGCACGGGAGCTACCGCCCCATCACCGTCGCCGTGCTGATCGCGGTGGCCGCCTGGCCGTTCTGGCTGCTCTTCTCCGAGACGATGAAGCGCCGGCGCGCGACCCTCGCCGCGGGCGCGGGCGCGATCCTGCTCGGCCTGTGGGCGGAGCGGTTCCTCCTGGTGCTCCCATCGCTGCGACTCCCGGGCGGCGCGATCCCGGTCGGCATCGGCGCCTGCGTGAGCCTGGGGGTCGCGGGAGCGTTCGTCCTCAGCGTCGGCTCGCGCATGGCCGCCCTCGGGCCCGGCCGGCCGTCGCCGGGCGCGTAGGCGGGCGGGGCTACTGCACCCGCCGCCGCAGGTGGTTGAGGAGGTCGATGCGCGTGACCAGGCCGACGAACTCGTCCCCCTCCACGACGATCGGCACCATGCCCTGCTCGAAGAGCGGCAGCAGGTCCTTCACCGCCGCGGTGACCGGCACGGTCTGGACCCGCGCGCTCATCACCTCGCGCACCTGGCGGCGGAAGGAGCCCTGGCCGCCGTCCACCGCGGCGAGGAGCAGGTCCCCCTCGTCCACGATGCCGACCACCTTGCCGCCCTCGAGCACCGGCAGCTGCGACACGTCGTGCAGCTTCATGCGCCCGTAGGCGACCAGCAGCGGGTCGCCGGGCGCCACCGTCTGCACCGAGCCCTCGGCGTGCCGGCGCCCGACGAGGTCGCGCAGGTCGCCGGAGGGAGCCCGGTCGGCGAGGCCCTGGTCCTCCATCCAGAAGTCGTTGAACATCTTCGAGAGGTACTTGTTGCCGCTGTCGCAGACGAGGGTGCAGACCCGCTTCGGCGAGGTCTGCTCGCGGCACCAGCGCAGCGCCGCCGCCAGCAGCGTGCCGGTGCTCGAGCCCCCGAGCACGCCGCAGGTTCGCAGGAGCGTGCGGGCGGCGTCGAAGCTCTCCCGGTCGGGGATGGAGTAGGCGCGCTTGACCCGCGAGAGATCGCAGTTGGGCGGCACGAAGTCCTCGCCGATCCCCTCGACCAGCCAGGAGCCGGCCTTGCCCACCCGGCCGGTCTCGACCACGCCCTTCAGCACCGAGCCCTCCGGGTCGGCGAGCACCATCTCGCAGAAGGAGATGGCCTTGGCGAAGTAGCGGGACAGGCCGGTGAGGGTGCCGCCGGAGCCCACGCCGCAGACCATGGCGTGGAGCCGCCCGCCGAGCTGCTTCGCGATCTCCGGGCCGGTGCCGGTCTCGTGCGCGAAGGGGTTGGCCGGGTTCGCGAACTGGTTCACGTAGTAGGCGCCCTCGCGCCGGGCCAGCTCCTCGGCGAGATCCTGGTAGTAGGCGGGGTGCCCCTTCTCCACGTCGGAGCGGGTCATCACCACCTCCACGCCCATGGCGCGCAGGTGGAAGATCTTCTCCTGGCTCATCTTGTCGGGGATGACGAGGGTGAGCCGGTAGTCGCGCTGGGCCGCCACCAGCGCGAGCCCGAGGCCGGTGTTTCCGGCGGTCGCCTCCACCAGGTGGCGCTGCTGAGCGCCGAGCTTCCCCTCGCGCTCCGCGGCGCGGATCATGGAGAGGCCGATGCGGTCCTTGAGGGAGCCGCCCGGGTTCTGGTTCTCGAGCTTGAGGAAGAGCTCGCAGGGGCCGGTGTCGAGGCCGTCGACCTTGAGCATGGGGGTGTGGCCGATGAGCTCGATGACGCCGCGCGCGGTCTGCATGGGAGAGCCCGTACCCTAGGGAGGGGATGTTCGTCGCGTCAAGCGGCGGGGTGGGTGGAGCCCTCACCCATCCGCCAGGAGGCGGGCGTCGTCGGCGTCGGGCTCGTCGCCGCGGTCCACGCCGTGCCGGGCGAAGCGGCGCGCGGCCGCCGCGGCGCGCCCGCCGAGCCCGGTGTCCAGGCACCACTGCGCGTGCGCGCAGAGGAGCGCCAGCGCCAGGGTCCGCCCGGCCGAGAGGGCGCAGGCGCGCGCCGAGGCCTCCGGCGGCGCCCGGCCCGGCGGCGGGGCGAGCCAGGGGGAGAGCCGGTCGAGCGCCCGGGAGGCCGCCTCCACCGGCGCCTGGAGTGAAGGGTGGGTGGCCTCGGCGAGCTCCGCCCGGACCTCGGCGGCGAAGGCCGCGCCGGCCCGCGGGTCGGCGAGGGCGCGCTGCGCCTCGAGCGAGAGGACGTTGGTGGTCCCCTCCCAGATCGGCAGCACCTGCGCGTCGCGGAGGAGCCGCGGCAGCCCGGTGTCCTCCACGTAGCCTGCGCCGCCGAAGCACTCGAGCGCCTCGGAGGCCACCGCCACCGCCTGCTTGCCGGTGGTGAGCTTGGCGAGCGAGGTGACGAGGCGGGAGAGCGCCTGGCGGTCGTCGGGCGCGCGGCCCGCCTCGCGCAGCCCCAGGAGCTCCACCCCGCGGAAGGTGAGGAGGAACCCCGCCTCCAGCTCCGCCTCGAGGCCCGCGAGGGTCTCGACGTGGAGCGGCTTCGCGAGCAGCGGCGCTCCGAAGGCGACCCGCCGGCGGGCGAAGTCGCGCGCGAGCGCCAGCGCCCGCCGCATGCCGGCCACCGCGCCGACCGCGTTCCAGGTCCGGGTGACGTTGAGCATCGAGGCCATGTGGCGGACGCCGCCGTCGAGCCCCGCCACCGGCACGGCCACGGCGCCTTCGAGCGTGAGCTCCGCGGTCGGCACCTTGCGCGTGCCGAGCTTCTCCTTGAGCCGGTCGAGCACCAGCCCGTTGGGCCGTCCCTCCGCGTCCTTCAGCTCGAGATAGAAGAGCGCCAGGCCGTGCCCGCCGGGCGGGTTCCCCTCCGGCCGGGCCAGGGTGAGCGCCATCTCGGCGGTGGTGGCGGAGGTGAACCACTTGGTGCCGAAGAGCCGCCAGCGCCCGCCCTCGCGGCGCGCCAGCGTCTCGGTGAGCCCCACGTCCGAGCCGCCGGCCCGCTCGGTCATCCACTGGCCGCTGGTCCACATCCGGGCCGGGTCGCGGCTGGTCAGGCGCGGCACCGCGCGCTCGACGAGCTGGGCGTCCCCGACGTCGAGCAGGGTGCGGGCGGCGCCGTCGGTCATGGCGAGCGGGCAGGAGTAGACGTCGAGCGAGGCGTCCAACAGGTAGGCCTTCACCAGCTGGAAGACCCGCGACCACTCGCCGTAGCGCCGCTCGTAGGCCTCGGCCACCAGGCCGTGCCGCGCCGCCAGGACCGCGGCCTCGCGCCAGAGCGGCGTGAGCTCGATCCGGTCCACCCGGCGCCCCCAGGGATCGTAATGGGTGAGCGTGGGCTCGTTCCGCCGGTCGGCCTGCTGGAAGGCGTAGAGCGCCCCGCCGCCGAGCTCGCCGAGGTGGCGCAGCTCCTCCTGCACCACGGCGAGCATCCCGGCCGGCAGGCGGCGGGAGAGATGTTCGCGGAGCAGGGCGTCGTCGTCGTACTGGTTCCCGAGACGGGGTGGCTCCTGGAGGAACGGCATCTCGCCCTCACGTCCCCGGAGGCCTGGTGAGCACCACCAGCGACCTGGCCGACACCTCCACCACCCCGCGCGCCGCCAGCCGGTCGCGCTTGGCGTCGCTCACGCCGGAGGTGTCGAGGAGGATGTCCCACTCGGCGCCCCAGGTGACCTCGGGCAGGGTGTAGGGCACCGGCTCGTCGTGCGCGTTCATGAGCACGAGCAGCGAGGCGCACACGATGCGCCGCCCCCGCTCGTCGGGCGTGTCGATGGCGTCGCCGCCGAGCACGAAGGCGAGCGAGCGGATGTACGGTGCCTGCCAGTCCTCCTCGGTCATCTCGTTCCCGTCCGGGCGGAACCAGGCGAGGTCCTTGAGCGAGCTGTCCCAGATCTGCGCGCCGCGGAAGAAGCGGCGGCGCTGCAGCACCGGCAGGGCGTGGCGCATCCGGAGGAGGCGGATGGTGAAGCCGAGCAGCGCCGTGCGCCGGTCGTCGAGCGCCCAGTCCACCCAGGAGAGCTCGTTGTCCTGGCAGTAGGCGTTGTTGTTGCCGCGCTGGGTCTTGCCGAGCTCGTCGCCGGCGGTGAGCATCGGCACGCCCTGCGAGATGAGCAGGGTCGCGAGCAGGTTGCGCTCCTGCCGGTCGCGCAGCGCGTTCACCTCCGGGTCGTCGGTCTCGCCCTCGACGCCGCAGTTCCAGCTGGCGTTGTCGTCGGTGCCGTCCCGGTTCTCCTCGCCGTTGGCCTCGTTGTGCTTCTGGTCGTAGGAGACGAGGTCGCGCAGGGTGAAGCCGTCGTGGCAGGTGACGAAGTTCACGCTGGCGAAGATCTTCCGCCCGGCCGCCTGGTACAGATCGGCGGAGCCGGTGAGCCGGTAGCCGAGCTCCTGGGCCTGGATGTCGCCCTTCCAGAAGCGGCGGATGACGTCGCGGTACTTGCCGTTCCACTCGCTCCAGCGGGTCGGGAAGCCGCCCACGTGATACCCGTCCGGCCCCACGTCCCACGGCTCGGCGATGAGCTTCACCTTCTGCAGCGTCGGGTCCTGGTGCATCGCCTGCAGGAAGTTGCAGTACTTGTCGAAGTCGCGCGGGCTGCGGCAGAGGGTGGTGGCGAGGTCGAAGCGGAACCCGTCCACGTGCATCTCGTCGGTCCAGTACCGCAGCGAGTCCATCACCAGCCGGAGCACCTGCGGGTTCGACACGTCGAGGCTGTTCCCGGTGCCGGTGAAGTCCGAGTAGAAGCGCGGCTCGGCGGCGAGCTTGTAGTAGCTCTCGTTCTCGAGCCCCCGGAACGAGAGGGTGGGGCCGAGCTGATTCCCCTCGCAGGTGTGGTTGAAGACCACGTCGAGGATCACCTCGACGCCGGCCTGGTGGAGGGTCTTCACCAGCTGCTTGAACTCGGTCACCTGGCCGCCGCGCGAGCCGCTGGCGCTGTAGCGGTGCTCCGGGGCGAAGTAGCCCAGGGTGGAATAGCCCCAGTAATTCCGGAGCCCCTTGCCCTGCAGGAACGGGTCGTCCACGTACTCGTGCACCGGGAGCAGCTCCACCGCGGTGACCCCGAGCCGCCGCAGGTGCTCCACCGCCGGCGGGGAGGCGAGGCCGGCGTAGGTGCCGCGCAGCTCGGGCGGCACCTGCGGGTGGCGCATGGTGAAGCCGCGCACGTGCAGCTCGTAGATCACCGAGCGGTGCCAGGGCGTCTCCGGGCGGGCGTCGCCGCTCCAGTCGAAGTCGTCGTCGTCGAGCACCACGCAGCGGGGCATGGATGGGGCCGAGTCGGCGTCGCAGAAGGCCAGGTCCTCCTGCGGCGCGCCGACCCGGTAGCCGTACACCGGCCCCTGGAAGTCGACCTCGCCGTCGATGGCCCGGGCGTACGGGTCCATGAGGAGCTTGTTGGCGTTGAACCGCAGCCCGCGCTCGGGGTCGTACGGTCCGTGGACGCGCAGGCCGTAGAGGGCGCCCGGCTTCAGGCCGGGGAAGTAGCCGTGCCAGACGAACCCGGTCACCTCGGTGAGCTCCACCCGCTGCAGCTCGCGGGCCGGATCCTGCGGATCGAAGAGACAGACCTCCACCTTCTCGGCGCGCTTCGAGAAGACGGCGAAGTTCACGCCCTCGCCGTCCCAGCGGGCGCCGAGCGGGTAGGACTTCCCCGGCCACGGGTGGATGACGTCCATCCAGCCAAAGCTAAAGCGGCCGTGGTCCGGCGGCAGGGAGGCGACCGCTCCGTTCGAGAGCCCTGGCGGGGCTATTTCCAGCCAGGGAACGGATAGATGGGCGCGTGGCTGGCGAGCTCGGGCGGGTAGACCGTGCGCTGCCTGCCGTTCTGCACCTGCTCGACCAGCATGGGGTGCCGATTCTGGTTGGTGTAGCCGCCACCGCTGGTGAACTTCACCAGCCCCATGATGCCGTCCCAGCTCCCCTGGCCGAGCTCGGCGCGCAGCTTCTCCCGGTCGCCGGCCGCCTTGGCGGCGCTCTGCCCCAGGATCATGAGCGAGGCGTAGGCGCAGGCCGCGTGGTAGGTGGGCTCCTTGCCGAAGCGGGCCCGGTAGCGGTCGAAGAAGGCCCGGGCGCCGGGCCACTTCACGTCCTCGGTCCACTGGGTGCTGGAGAAGACGCCGTTCGAGACGTCCTTCTCGCTCGCGAACTGGACGGTGGCGAAGCCGGCGCCGGCGCCGAGGAAGGCCTGCGGGGTCAGCCCGAGCTCGCGCGACTGGCGCATGAGCAGGATGGCGTCCGCCACGTAGGAGACCATGAAGACCACGTCCGGCCCGGCCGACTTCACCTTGGTGAGGGTGGAGCGGTAGTCGGGTGATCCCTTCGAGTAGGCCTCCTCGGCCACCACCTTGAGCCCGCGCCGCTCGGCGAGGGCGCGCGCGCTCTTGGCGGCCGAGACGCCGAAGTCGGTGTTCTCGTTGACGATGGCGATGGTCCTGGGCTTGCCGGCGCGGAGCGCCAGGTCGAGCAGGACGGCGGCGTAGTCGTCGGTGGTGGCGGAGAGGCGGAAGACCCACCTCAGCCCCTGCCGCGTGATCTCCTCCTTGGAGGCGGCCGGCACCACCAGCGGCACCTTGTACTGCTCGGCCCGCTTCGCGGCGGCACTGGCGGAGGCGGAGGTGTAGGGCCCGACCACACCCGCGACGCGGTCGCGGGTGGCGAGCTTCTCCATCGCGCTCATGGCGATCTGCGGCTTGCCGGTGTCGTCCTCCCAGACCAGCTCCACCGGGATGCCCTGGCGCTTGAGGTCCTCCTCGGCCAACTTGTAGCCGCCGGTCAGGTTCTCGCCGATGGGGGCCTCGGGACCGGTCACGGAGTTGATCACCCCGATGCGGAGCGGGGCCGCGGCCGCGAGCCCGGGGGCGAGCAGGGCGGCGAGGAGCAGGGAGAGCGGCGAGCGCATGGATCCCTCCGGCTGGGCGGAATGAATGTTTCTAGCAAGCGGGCGAGGGCCCAGCGAGGCCAAAAGGGGAATGGTCAGGCGCCGGCGGGCCGTTAAGCCGCTCCTGAGGCGACGCCGCGCCCTTCGCGGCGCGCTGGCCGGAGGTCGTCATGCTGGCAGGGACCAGGGTCGTGACCGTGTTGCCCGTGACCGACGTCGCGCGCGCTCGGGGCTTCTACGAGGGGAGGCTCGGGCTCGGCCCGGGTCGGATGACGCCGGCGGGCGAGGTGCTCTACGAGAGCGGCGGGTCGACGCTGGAGCTCTCGCCGCGCGCCCAGCCCACCAGGGCGGAGCACACCGTCGCGAGCTTCGAGGTGCCGGACGTTCCGCGCGAGGTGCAGGACCTCGAGAAGCGCGGGGTCCGCTTCGAGGACTACGACCTGCCGGGCCTGCGGACGGTGGACCACGTAGCCCAGCGCGCCGGCGCGCGCGCCGCCTGGTTCAAGGACACCGAGGGGAACATCCTCTGCATCCACGACCTGCACTGACTGCTCCGCGCGCCGGGGCCCCGACGCAGACGGGAGGGCGGCCCGGCTAGAACTGCACCGGCCGCGCCCGCGCCGCCGCCTGCTCGAACTTCTCCATCCAGCGCTCCCCGGAGATGCGCCGGGCGAGCTCCACCGCCATGTGGCGCGGCTCGGCGCCCAGGGCGGCGTTGCGGGAGAGCCCCTGCATGCAGGAGGGGCAGTTGGTGAGCATCACCGCGCCGCCGGGGCGGGTGGAGAGCGCGTCCTTCACCGCCTCGCGCTTGCGGTGGAGCATGGCGTCGGTGATGTCCGGGCGGGAGAGCGCCAGAGTCCCCGCCTCCGAGCAGCAGTGCGGCACCGCCTCCACCTGCTCGACCCCGAGCTTGCGGAGCAGCTGCGGCCCCTTGCCGTCGAGCGAGTCGTGGCAGGGGGTGTGGTAGAGGAACTCGCCCTCCGCCGGCGCGCGCAGGCCGCGGTCGAAGGCGAACTTCGCCACGTCCACCACCGGCGCGCCGAAGATCTTGCCCACCTCCATCGCGTGCAGCCCCTCGCGGCAGGTGCCGCAGGTGACGATGCAGGCGTCGAAGGTGACGTACGAGAACATCTCCCGGATCTGGCTGAAGAGGATGCTGTCGCGCAGCACCTGGCGGCCGTGCTGCTCGGTGCGGGCGTTGGCGTACGCCGGGAAGCCGCAGCAGATGAAAGGCGGCGGCAGCACCACCCGGGTGCCGGTCTCGAGCAGCACGTGGATGGCGGCCATGGAGACGCTGGAGAAGAGCCGCTCCGAGCCACAGCCGGGGAAGTAGAAGACGCTGGCCTTGGCCTCGCCCTCGGGCTCGAGCACCAGCGCCTGGTCGGGCTCGCAGTGGGGCAGCACGTCGTGCAGCGTGCGCGCGTCGACCTTGGCGAGCGGCGAGCGCACCATCTGCAGCGGGTAGCTCCCTGCCGCCGCGTCCGGGTCCTGCAGCGGCCCGAGCACCTTGGCCATGGCCCGCTGCATGAAGCCGCCGAGCCGCACCACCCCCAGGCGGAAGGCGGCGTTGTAGCCCTCCGAGCGCGACTCGAGGTACTTGAGCGTGGCGCGGGTGGCGACCTTGGTGTGCTTGAAGCCGAGCGACATCAGGATCTCGCGCTCCAGCACCGACACGTCGCCGGTGTCGATCGAGACCGGGCAGTGCTTCACGCACTTGTGGCAGATGGTGCAGTGATCGGCCACCTCCTCGAGGTAGCGGAGCAGCTCGAAGCTGGCGGAGCGCTCGCGCTGCGAGTCGTAGAGCAGCGCCTCGATGAGCGCCCCGATGGCGAGGTTCTTGTTTCGCGGGTGGAAGAAGAGGCCGCGCGCCGGGTGGAAGACGCAGCAGTCGGGCTTGCAGCGGCCGCAGCGGACGCAGGTCGCGATCTTGGCCGCCAGCTCGCCGAGCTGCCCGTGCTGGAGGATGCGGGCCTCGAGCTCGAGCAGGTTGAAGGAGGGCGTGAAGACCTGCTCCAGCACGTCGAGATCCTGGAGCTTCCCCGGGTTCATCATCCCGGTGGGATCGACCGTGCGCCGGTAGGCGCTGAGCTCGTCCACGATGGCGCGGTCGAGGTACTTGATCTTGGTGATGCCGATGCCGTGCTCGCCGGAGCAGACGCCGCCGAGCGCGGCCACCTTCTCCATCACCCGGTCCACGGTGACCTCGGCCCGCTTCATCATGGCGCGGTCGTTGGAGAGCACCGGGATGTTCACGTGCACGTTGCCGTCGCCGGCGTGCATGTGGGTGGCGATGACGATGCGCCGGGCGCGCCCCTCCTCGAAGGCCGCCTGCAGCGCCGCCTCCACCTTCTCGTAGCCGGCCACCGTCTCGCGGAGATCGTCGAGCAGCTGCTTCAGCACCGAGAGGGCGCGCAGCTCCTTCTCTCCGGCGCCGCGGAGCGCCTCCTCGGCCTTCTCGCAGCGGGCCAGGGCCCGGGCCACCTTGCCCGAGAGGAGCTGGGCCTCGTCCTCGGCCGCCTGGCCGAGCGCATCGGTGATGCGGCCGATCACCATCCGCTGGTTGTGCCGCTCCTCCTCCACGTTGACCGCGTCGCAGAAGCGGGCGAACTCGGCGAGCGCGGTGAGCGGGAGGACGATGTCCTCGTTGAGCTTGAAGGCGTTGGTGCGGGCGGCGATGGCGCCGAGCTTCTTGCGATCCTGCCAGAAGCGCTTGCCCTCCTCCGCGTCGCGGGCCACGAAGAGGTAGGTGTTCTCGTGCGGCTCGAGCAGCCGGCGGATGGCCTCGACGCCCCGGGCCACCTGTTCGGGCGCGTGGCCGACGACGTCGATGAGCAGCACCGCCTTGGGCGTCTCCGAGCGCGGCGCCTTCACCTTGTACTGGATGGCCCGCACGTACTGGTCGTCGAAGTGCTCCAGGGCCTGGAGCACCTCCTCGCCGCGGTTCGGGAAGGCCTCGGCGAGGTCGAGGATCACCCGGCTCGCCTCGTCCATGTCGGGTCCGAAGAACTCCAGGCAGAGGGTGGTCGACTCCTCGTAGGCCTGGTAGAGCACGAAGGCGGCCGAGGTGATGACGCCGTCGGTGCCCTCCTTCTGCACGCCGGGCAGCCCCTTGAGCGCCTTGTTGGTGATGTCCTTCCAGAGGCCGTTCTTGCGGATCTCGGCGCCGGTGAGGGCCACGGTGCGGAGCTTCTCGCCGCGGGCGTCGCGCACCTCGAAGGTGACCGGATCCTCGGGCAGGATCTTGCGGAGCTGGTGGTCGACGCGGTGGATGGTCACGTGGCTGCCGTCGGGCAGCGCCATCCGCCAGGCGAGCAGGTTGTCGATGCAGGTGCCCCAGAGCACGCAGGTCTTGCCGCCGGCGTTCTCGGCGATGTTGCCGCCGATGGAGCAGGCCCAGGCGCTGGTGGGGTCGGTGGCGAAGACCAGACCGCGCTCGGCGGCGTGGTTCATGGCGTGCTCGGTGATGACGCCCGCCTCGAGCTCCATCACCGCGCTCTTCAGCTTGCGGCCGTCGGCGAGGGCGAACTCGCGGTCGCTCACCGCGCGGATCCGGTTGAGCTTCTCGGTGTTCACCACCACGCAGTTGGGCCGCACCGGCACCGCGCCGCCGGTGAGACCGGTGCCGGCGCCGCGGGGGACGGCGCACAGGCCGAGCTGGCCGATGGTGGCGAGCAGCGGGCCCACCTGCGCTTCCTCGGAGGGCATCACCACCGCCACCGGCAGGTGGAGGCGCCAGTCGGTGGCGTCGGTGGCGTGGGAGACCAGCGTGAAGGGGTCGGTGAGGACGTTCTCCTTGCCGACCACCGCGCCGAGCTGGGCCTTGAGCCGGGCGCGGAAGTCGGGCCCGTCCTCGATCTCGGTGCGAAACTCGCCGAGGAGCTTGCGGCAGGCGGCCAGGATCTCCTTCACCCCGGGCTCGGCGGCGTTCTCCTCGATGACCGAGAGGTCCTGGGCGATGTTGTCGAAGAACTTCCGCCGCCGGCTCCGGCTGGAGATGAGCTCCTCGTAGAGGAAGGGGTTCCGGCGGTGGATCAGGATCTCGCCGAGGAAGCGCATGAGCAGCCGGGCGCTGCGGCCGGTGACCCGGCGGGTGCGGAGCTCCTCGAGCTTCTGCCAGACGCCCTCGCCCAGCAGGAAGGTGACGGCCTGGCGGTCGTCGGCCGAGGTGTAGTTGAACGGGATCTCGCGAGGGGCGTGCACGGTCATCGGACCGGTCAGGGTAGCAGGTTCCGCCCCAGGCGGGGAGGCCCCCGCCGGTCGTGCCGGCCAGCCCAGCTCGCCCGGCCGCTCCGTTGACGGAGAGCGAACCCGAGCCGACCTTTGGCGAGGGGCCGGGAGCCGGCCCGGGAGGGGGAAACATGAACCGCTTCATCGCCGCGACGCTCACGCTCGCGCTCATCGCCGCACCGGCGCTGGCCCGAGGAGAGGGGCGGCTTCCCCCGGACCTGGCGCCCTCGGTCCATCCCGGCAGCGAGCTCGCCCTCGACAGCGGCGGCGGCGCCGGGGACTCGGGCGCGGCCAGCGTGGCGCTCAACGCCCTGTACGGCGGCCTCGCCGGCGCGCTGGTGGGCGCCGGGATCGGCCTCATCGAGGGCGGGAACTACGGGCGCGACATCGCCATCGGCGCGGGCGTGGGCGTGGTGGCGGGCGCCACCTGGGGCATCGTGAGCGGCATGTCGTACCGCAGCGAGCGGCTCGCGCAGGACGGCATGGGCTCGCCGGATCGGGATCCGGTCATGACCGCGCACGCGGCCGGCGTGATTGGCCACTTCTAGCGGGCGGCCGGCTCCCCAAAGGAGCCGCGCCCGCCTCGCCGCGGCGGCGCAGACTGCCGCTCCATGATCGACCACCTCACGCTCAAGGTCCGCGACTTCGAGAAGAGCAAGGCGTTCTACGCGAAGGCGCTGGCGCCGCTCGGCTACGCGCTCCTGATGGAGTTCGACGAGGAGGGCTTCCAGGGCGCAGGCTTCGGGGTCGGGCGCAAGCCCGACCTCTGGCTCTCGCGGGGCGAGCCACAGCCGGGCGGCGTCCACCTCGCCTTCGCCGCCGAGGAGCGCGCGCAGGTGGACGCCTTCCACGCCGCGGCGCTCGCCGCCGGCGCCGCCGACAACGGCCAGCCCGGGCTGCGGCCGCAGTACCACCCGCGCTACTACGCCGCCTTCGTGAAGGACGCCGACGGCCACAACGTCGAGGTGGTCTGCCACAAGCGCGAGTAGTCCGGAGGGAGCGGCCGGGGCGCGCGCCCGTTACATTTTCCTCGCATGCAGCGCGCGCCCATCGTCAACGACTTCGCCATTCGCGTCGCCACCGCCAACGGCTCGGGCTCGCAGAGCAGCAACACCGTGCTCTTGCGGGCCCTCTTCCAGATGGGCATCCCGGTGTCGGGGAAGAACCTCTTCCCGTCGAACATCGCCGGGCTGCCCACCTGGTACACCATCCGGCTCTCCCGGCGCGGCTACGTGGCCCGCAAGCGCGAGGTCGATCTGCTGGTGGCCATGAACCCGGCCACCGTGGCGGAGGACGTGGCGGCGCTGCGGCCCGGCGCGGCGGTGCTCTACGACGCCCCGCTGCGGCCCGCCGCACCGCCCGCCGGGCTCACCACCTACGCGCTCCCCTTCGATGCGCTCGCGGCGGCGGCCTGCCCGGAGGCCCGGCTGCGCAAGCTGGTGAAGAACATGTGCTACGTCGGCGCGCTCGCCTGGCTGCTCGCGGTCGAGCTGGAGGAGGTGGAGCGCGCCATCGCGCGCCAGTTCTCCGCCAAGCCGAAGGCCCGCGAGCTCAACCTCGCCGCGGCCCGCGCCGGCTTCGAGGGCGCCCGCGCCTCGCTGGTGAAGGAGGACCCGTTCCGCGCCGAGCGGATGGACGCCAACCTCGGCGAGCTCATCGTGGACGGCAACACCGCCGCCGCCGCGGGCGCGCTCTTCGGCGGGGTCACCGTGCTCGCCTGGTATCCCATCACGCCCTCCTCCTCCCTCGCCGAGGCGCTCATCGGCTACCTCGGAGAGCACCGCCTCGCCCCGGACGGCAAGGCCACCTACGCGGTGATGCAGGCGGAGGACGAGCTCGCCGCCCTCGGCGCGGTGATCGGCGCGGGCTGGGCCGGCGCGCGCGCCATGACCGCCACCAGCGGTCCGGGCATCTCGCTGATGAGCGAGTTCGCCGGGCTCGGCTACTTCGCCGAGATCCCCGCGGTCATATGGGACGTGCAGCGCGTCGGTCCCTCCACCGGGCTCCCCACCCGCACCGCGCAGGGCGACCTGCTCTCCACCGCCTTCCTCTCCCACGGCGACACGCGCCAGGTGCTGCTGCTGCCGGGCACGGTGGAGGAGTGCTTCGAGCTGGGGTGGCGGGCCTTCGACCTCGCCGAGGAGCTGCAGACGCCGGTCTTCGTGCTCTCCGACCTCGACCTCGGCATGAACAACTGGACCGCCGCGCCATTCACCTACCCGGATGGCCCGATGCGGCGCGGCAAGGTGCTCGGGAAGGAGGAGCTCGACCGGCTGGGCGGCTTCGCCCGCTACCGCGACGCCGACGGCGACGGGGTGGGGTGGCGAACGCTCCCCGGCACGCCGCACCCGGCCGCCGCCTACTTCACCCGTGGCACCGGCCACGACGAGACCTCGGCCTACAGCGAGGACCCCGAGGTCTTCGAGCGGAACCTGGCCCGGCTCTCGCGCAAGCTCGATCGGGCGCGGGAGCTCCTGCCGGCGCCGCTGCTGGAGGGCCCGGGCGCGAAGGTGGGGATCCTGGCCTGCGGCAGCTCGCACCACGCGGTGGTGGAGTGCCGCGACCAGCTCCGGGAGGAGCGCGGGCTCGAGACCGACTACCTGCGGGTGCGCGCCTGGCCGTTCGCCGCGGCGGTGCGGGAGTTCGTGGAGGCGCACGAGCGGGTCTACGTGGTGGACCAGAACCGCGACGGCCAGCTCGCCGCGCTGCTCACCCTCGACCTGCCGCCCGGCCTCGTCCCGCGGGTGCGCAGCCTCGCCCACCTCGACGGGCTGCCGCTCGACGCCCGCACCGTCACCGAGCTGCTGCTCGCGCGGGAGGATCAGCCATGAGCGCCCCGAACCGCATCGGCCTCACCGTGCTCGACTACCGCGGCGGCAAGAGCACCCTCTGCGCCGGCTGCGGCCACAACGCCATCTCCGAGCGGATCATCGACGCCGTCTACGAGCTCGGCATCGAGCCAGAGCGGGTGGCCAAGCTCTCCGGCATCGGCTGCTCCTCCAAGAGCCCGGCCTACTTCCTCGGCCGCTCGCACGCCTTCAACGGGCTCCACGGGCGCATGCCGTCGCTCGCCACCGGCGCGGTGCTCGCCAACCGGCGGCTGCTGGCGCTCGGCGTCTCCGGCGACGGCGACACCGCCTCCATCGGCATCGGCCAGTTCGTGCACCTCGTCCGCCGCAACCTGCCCATCCTCTACGTGGTGGAGGACAACGGCGTGTACGGGCTCACCAAGGGCCAGTTCTCGGCCACCGCCGACACCGGCTCCCGGCTCAAGACCGGCGCCGTCAACCCGCTCCCGCCCATCGACCTCTGCGCCCTCGCCATCCAGCTCGGCGCCACCTTCGTGGGCCGCTCCTTCTCCGGCGACAAGCGGCAGCTCTCGGCCATGCTCCAGGCCGCCATCTCCCACCGCGGCACGGCGGTGCTCGACGTGATCTCGCCCTGCGTCACCTTCAACGACCACGAGGGCTCGACCAAGAGCTACGCCTGGATGAAGGACCACGATCAGCCGCTGCAGGAGCTCGGCTTCGTGCCGGCGTACGCGGACATCGCCGTCGAGTACCCTCCGGGCACGGCGCTGGAGGTGAAGCTGCACGACGGCTCGCGACTCACGCTGCGCAAGCTCGAGGAGGACTACGACCCCCGCGACCGCGCCCGGGCCATGCAGCGACTCCTCGTGCCGGCGAAGGCGGGCGAGGTGCTCACGGGGGTGCTCTACGTGGACCCGGAGGCGCCGACCTACCTCGACACGCTCGGGCTGGTGGAGGAGCCGCTCGCGACGCTGCCGGAGGAGAGGGTGAGGCCGGGGCGGGAGGTGCTGGGGAGGATCGTGGGGGAGTTGCGGTAGAAGGCCTGAAATCGTTGGCCCAGCCCCCCGTCAGTTCCAGTTCCCCGGCGCGCTCGCGAAGCAGATGCACGTCGCGTTGGTGCTCGTGTACACGTTCCCCATGAGCGTCCCCGTGTAGCACCAGATTCCGCAGGTGCCGTCGCCGCGCATCCAGCCGAGGCAGTCGGGGTTCGCGGGCGTGCCGACGCAGGCGACGTCGATCCGCCCGCCCTGCGGGCTCCAGGCCTTGGCCGCCTCGAGCGCGGCCGTCGGGCCGAAGCTCCCGAGCGGCGCGCAGTCCTGGTAGGTCTGGCCGAGCCCGTTCTGGTGCGGCTGGCAGGGGATCGAGCAGGCGCCCTGACCGCAGGCCACGCCCGCGGGGCAGGCGTTGCCGCAGGTGCCGCAGTTGAGGGGATCGCTGGCGAGGTCCACGCAGGTCGCCGCGCAGAGCGTCTTACCGGTGGCGCAGGCGGGGTGGTCGGGCCCGCAGGCGGCGAGCAGCGCGACGAGGGTGAGCGGGGCGAGCAGGCGCATTCGAGCACATTCTAAGTCCGAACGGCCGCACGAGGTGCATAGGATGGGGAGTGCCCGAATCGGCCGGCCCGGTCCTGCCCGCGCAGGGGGCGCTCGAGCTCGACCGGCTCGCCGCCGCGGGCTGGCTGCTCGTGGCCGCGCACCCCGATGACGAGACCATCGGGGCCGCGGGGCTGATTCTGGCGCACCCGCGCGTGGAGGTGATCCACCTCACCGATGGCGCCCCGCTCGACGCCCGTCTCTGGCCGCGCGAGGCCCCGGCGACGCGCGAGGAGTACGCCCGGCTCCGGGCCGGCGAGCTGCGGGCGGCGCTCGCGGTGGCGGAGGTCGGGGACGGCGCCCTTCGCTGCCTCGGCGCGCGCGACCAGGAGGCCACCCGCGAGCTGCCGCGCCTCGCCCGGGAGCTCGCCGCCATCCTGCGCGCGCGCCGGCCGGCGCTGGTGGTGACGCACGCCTTCGAGGGCGGGCACCCCGACCACGACGCCACCGCGCTGGCGGTGCGCGCGGCGGCGGCGCTGGCGGGTTCGCCCCGGCCGGCGGTCTGGGAGATGACCGGCTACCACCGCGGCCCGGGTCCGCTGGTGGTGCAGCGGTTCCTCCCCGGAGGGAAAGGTGAGCAGGTGCGGTCGCTCGGACCCGCGGCGCGCCACGCCAAGCAGCGGATGCTCGACCTCTTCGGGAGCCAGCGCGAGGTGCTCGCGCCCTTCCAGGTGGAGGAGGAGCGCTTCCGCCCGGCCGCGCCGGTCGACTTCTCGCGGCGGCCGCACCCCGGGCTGCTCCACTACGAGTGGCTGGGGTGGCGCACCTTCGAGCACTGGTGGAGCGAGGCCGGGGCCGCGCTGGAGGAACTGAGGCTGTCGGACGCGGTCGACGCAGCCCCGTTCGGGTGACTCGCGCGCTACGCACCCCGTGTGGTCTGCTACGCACCCCACGCGCGGCCCGCCCCGCCCATCCCGGAGCCCACACCGATGACCGTACCTTTCCGCAAGGTACTCGCCGCCAACCGCGGCGAGATCGCCATCCGCATCTTCCGCGCCTGCACCGAGCTCGGCATCGGCACGGTGGCGATCTACTCGCAGGAGGACCGGCTGGCGCTCCACCGCTACAAGGCCGACGAGGCCTGGCTGGTGGGCAAGGGCAAGAAGCCCATCGACGCCTACCTCGGCATCGACGAGATCGTGGCCCTGGCGAAGGAGAAGGAGGTGGACGCCATCCACCCCGGCTACGGCTTCCTCTCCGAGAACGCCGACTTCGCCGACGCCTGCGAGCGGGCCGGGATCGTCTTCATCGGGCCGACCGGCGAGATGCAGCGACGGCTCGGCGACAAGGTGGCCGGGCGCAAGGCGGCGGTGGCGGCCGGGGTGCCGGTGGTCCCCGGTACGGCCGAGCCCATCGGCCGCGAGGAGGAGGCGCTCCGCTTCGCGGCCCAGCACGGCTACCCGCTCATCGTGAAGGCGGCGGCCGGCGGCGGCGGCCGCGGCATGCGGGTGGCCCGCGACGCCCGCGAGCTCACCGAGGGGCTGGAGAGCGCCCGGCGCGAGGCGGCGGCGGCCTTCGGCAACCCGGCGGTCTTCCTCGAGCGCTACATCGAGCGGCCCAAGCACATCGAGGTGCAGGTCCTCGGCGACCATCACGGCAACCTGGTGCACCTCTTCGAGCGCGACTGCTCGGTGCAGCGGCGCCACCAGAAGGTGGTGGAGTTCGCCCCCTCGCTCTCGCTCGACGAGAAGACCCGCGCCGACATCTGCGACGCGGCGCTGCGCATCTCCCGCTCGGTCGGCTACCGCAGCGCGGGCACGGTGGAGTTCCTGCTCGACGGCCAGGGGCGCTGGTACTTCATCGAGATGAACCCGCGCATCCAGGTGGAGCACACCGTCACCGAGATGGTCACCGGCCGCAACCTGGTGCAGGCGCAGATCCTGATCGCGCAGGGGAAGAAGCTCTCCGATCCCGAGATCGACATCCCGAGCCAGGCGGCGGTGCAGCGGCGCGGCTTCGCCATCCAGTGCCGCATCACCACCGAGGACCCGCAGAACGGCTTCTCCCCCGACTTCGGCACCCTGCAGGCCTACCGCAGCCCCGGCGGCTGCGGGGTGCGGCTCGACGCCGGCAGCGCCTTCACCGGCGCGCAGATCACGCCGCACTACGACTCCTTGCTGGTGAAGGTGAGCACCTGGGGGCTCACCTTCCCGGCCGCCGCCTCGGTGATGCACCGCTCGCTGATGGAGTTCCGCGTCCGCGGCGTGAAGACCAACATCCCCTTCCTCGAGAACATGGTGACGCACCCCGACTTCCTGGCCGGGCGCTGCGACACCTCCTTCATCGATCAGCACCCGGAGCTGCTCTCGGTGAAGGGCCGGCAGGACCGCGGCAGCAAGCTCCTCGCCTTCCTTGGCGAGGTGACCGTGAACGGCGCGCCCGGCGTCGCGCGCCCGCTCAAGAGCGCCGAGCTGCGCGAGCCGCCGCTCCCCCGCGTCGACCTCACGAGGCCGCCCCCGCGCGGCACCAAGGACATCCTGCGCGAGGAGGGGCCGGAGGGGCTGGTGCGCTGGGTGAAGGCCCAGGGCCGCCTGCTCCTCACCGACACCACCATGCGCGACGCGCACCAGTCGCTGCTCGCCACCCGCTTCCGCAGCTACGACCTGCTGCGCGCCGCGCCCGCCACCGCGCGGCTCGAGTCGGGCCTCTTCTCGCTCGAGGTCTGGGGCGGCGCCACCTTCGACGTGGCCATGCGCTTCCTGCGCGAGGACCCCTGGGAGCGGCTGCGCCGGCTGCGGGCCGCCATCCCCAACGTCATGCTGCAGATGCTGCTCCGCGGCTCCAACGCGGTCGGCTACACCAACTACCCCGACAACGTGGTGCGCGGCTTCGTGGAGCAGGCGGCGCGCTCGGGCGTGGACGTTTTCCGGGTCTTCGACTCGCTCAACTGGACCCGCGGCATGACGGTGGCCATGGAGGCGGTGCGCCGCAGCGAGCGCGTGCTCGAGGCGGCCGTCTGCTACACCGGCGACATCACCGATCCGAAGCGCGACAAGTACCCGCTGCGCTACTACGTGGAGCTCGCCAAGGAGCTCGAGCGGATGGGCGCCCACGTCCTCGGCATCAAGGACATGGCTGGCCTGCTCAAGCCGCTCGCGGCGCGCAAGCTGGTGAAGGCGCTGCGCGAGGAGGTGGGGCTCCCCATCCACCTCCACACCCACGACACCTCCGGCAACGGGGTCGCCACCCTGCTCGAGGCGGCCGCCGCCGGGGTGCACGTGGTGGACGCCGCGCTCTCGCCGGTCTCCGGCGTCACCTCGCAGCCCTCGCTCGAGGCGGTGGCCGCGGCGCTGGCTGGCGCGGAGCGCGACCCGGGGCTCGACCTGCGCGGGCTCGAGTCGCTGGCCGCCTACTGGGAGGGCGTCCGCGAGCAGTACGCGCCCTTCGAGTCGGGGCTCAAGAGCGGCACCACCGAGGTCTACCGGCACGAGATCCCGGGCGGCCAGTACTCCAACTTCCGGCCGCAGGTGGCCGGTCTGGGGCTGCTCGACCGCTGGGAGGAGTGCAAGGAGATGTACCGGAAGGTGAACCTGCTCTTCGGCGATCTCATCAAGGTCACGCCCAGCTCCAAGGTGGTGGGCGACATGGCCATGTTCCTGGTGAAGAACGACCTCGACGTGGACGACGTGGTGCCGAAGGCGGCCGAGCTCACCTTCCCCGAGTCGGTGGTCGGGCTCATGAAGGGCATGCTGGGCCAGCCGCACGGCGGCTTCCCGCCCGAGGTGCAGCGGGCGATCCTGAAGGGCCAGGAGCCCATCAGCTGCCGCCCCGGCGAGCTCTTGCCGCCGGCGGATCTCGAGGCCGCGCGCGCCGAGGGGAGCGCCAAGGTGGGCGAGCAGCTCGACGACGAGCAGCTCCTCTCCTACCTGCTCTACCCGGGCGTCTACCCCGAGCTGGTCCGCCACCGGCAGGCCCACTCCGACACCTCGGTGGTGCCGACCCCCATCTTCTTCTACGGCCTCACGCCGGGGCAGGAGACCTCGATCGAGATCGAGCCCGGCAAGACGCTCATCGTGAAGCTCCTCAACGTCGGGCCGCTGCGCAAGGACGGCACCCGCGAGCTCTACTTCGAGCTCAACGGCGATCAGCGCGGGGTGATGGTGAGCGACAAGGCCGCCGCGGTGAAGACCGAGGCGCGGGTCAAGGCCGACAAGGCCGACCCCCGCCAGGTTGGCGCGCCCATGCCGGGCAAGGTGCTGAAGCTCGCCGTGAAGTCGGGCGACCAGGTGAAGGCCGGCGACGTGCTGGTGGTCACCGAGGCCATGAAGATGGAGACCAGCGTGAAGGCGCGCGCCGACGGCACCGTGGGCGAGGTGCGGGTGAAGGAGGGCGGGCAGGTCGAGAAGGAGGACCTGCTGCTCACGCTGGCGTGACGGCTACGGGTGCGCCGCCCCGGCGGCGCTCCGCACCAGCTCCCACCAGGCCTCCACGGGGACCGCGCCGTCCCAGTGGCCGCTGAGCTTCGCCGCCGCGACGAAGGCGAGGAAGATACCGGACACGCCGGCGGCGACCAGCCAGGGCGAGACCCGCCTGCGGGCGGGGGCGGCGAGCATGAGCGCGCCCTCCACCGGGCAGGCGGTGACGCACTCGAGGCATCCGGTGCACTCCGGGCTGAGCACGTTGAGCTTCACGTCCACCGGCAGGCGCGAGGGGCAGACCTTGGCGCACTTGCCGCAGTCGATGCACGGGTCGGGGAAGCGGCGGATGCGCAGCGGCGAGAGCCAGGCGCCGAGCCCCATGAACGCGCCGTAGGGGCAGGCGTAGCGGCACCAGAAGTTCGGGACCAGCACCGAGGCGCCGGCGAGGGCGCCCACCACCGCGGCCGAGGTGCCGCCCATGCGGCGGAAGAAGTCGAGCATCCGCAGGTCGAGCGTCATGCCGTAGGGGTTCTGGAAGAACGCCTGCAGCGCGAAGAGCGGCATGTCGACGACCACGATCTTGATGAAGAACGCGAGCAGCAGGTACTTCACCCCGCGCAGCGGCCAGTCGAGCCAGCGCGGCAGGAGGAAGCTGCGCCCGAAGAGCCGCTTGCCCGCCTTCCAGAGCGCCTCGGAGAGCGTCCCCACCGGGCAGAGCCAGCTGCAGAATGCCTTCCGGAAGACGATCGAGATGGCGAGGAACGAGAGGAAGATCACCAGGCCGGCCGGGTACATCTCCGGCATGGCCCCGGTGAGCAGCAGCGCCTTCAGGTTCATGAGCCCGGCGATGGGGAGCCAGCCCTCCACGCCGGCGGGGCGCGACACCCAGACCGACCGGCCGTCGGTCTCGAAGAAGCGGACGAAGAGGTAGAACTGGACCCCGATCCAGACGTTCAGGGCCAGGAAGCCGAGCTGGACGGCGCGGCGCAGCACTTGCGCGCGATCAACCGCCTTGCGCGCCGGCTTCCTCCTGGAAGGGCGCGGGGGGCTCGACTGCAAGCTCTCGGAATCGCTGGCGAGATCGGCGGCTCCAGGATTGGAATCGCTGCCGGGGACGCAGGGCTCGTTGACTTGGGTCATGTCCGGCGCGCGAGTCTGCATCCGACGTGCCCCGGAAGCAAGGGGGCGCGCCGGCGGGCCCACGCTCCGGTGCTGCCGGGTCCGCCACGCGCCGCCATGGTTGCCGTGAGGACGAGCCATGGCGACGAGTCGGGACGCGAACGATCCGCGGGACCTCATGAGGGAGCTGCGCCGCGAAGCCCAGCGCGACTTCGAGGAGCGCGAGCAGGGGGACAGCGGTGGCAGGGAGCACCAGGGACCGGAGGACGCGCCCCGCGCTCCGACGCGGGAGGCGCGGGGAGCAGCAGCCGTGACGGCGCGCGTGGCCGACTGGGGACTCGTGCCCATCGCCGGGGCGGGCGCGATCGGCGGCCTCCTGGGCAGCGGTCCGTTCCGGCTCGCCGGGCTCTGGTCGCTCGCCTTCGCGGCGCGCCGCCTCTGGGCGGGGACGCCGGCGCTCGCCAGCGCCCGCCGCTCGGCGCGGCTCGACCGGCAGGCCGGGAGAGCCCTCCTGCGCGGCCGGAGCGGCACCGAGGCCGGTCCGGGCGCGGTGGAGGCGCGCGACGTCCTCGCGGGCGAGCACGCCGGCAGAACCCCGCCCGAGCGGTGACGTGGCGTTGGACGGGGCGAGCGCTGCTTCGCTAGGATGGCGCCTTTTCCACGGGGGAAGAGGAGCGTCCCATGAGCGTCCCGTCGTACCTGAACGGCGCCAGCACCCTGCCGCTGCTGGGCGAGACCATCGGCGAGAACCTGCGCCGCACCGTGGAGCGCGTGCCGGACGCCGAGGCGCTGGTGGTGCCCTTCCAGGGGCGCCGCTTCACCTGGCGCCAGCTCTGGGAGGAGACCAGCCTCATCGCCCGGGGCCTCATGAGCCGCGGCGTCAAGAAGGGCGACCGGGTGGGCATCTGGGCCGCCAACCGCTTCGAGTGGGTGGTGGTGCAATACGCCACCGCCCGCATCGGCGCCATCCTGGTGAACGTCAACCCGGCCTACCGGGTCCACGAGCTCGAGTACGTGGTGACGCAGTCGGAGCTCTCGCTCCTGCTCTGCGCGCGCAGCTTCCGCAACGCCGACTACCTGGCGATGGTGCGCGAGGTGCGGCTGCGGGCCGAGGCGCTCCGGCAGGTGATCGTCATCGATGACGAGTGGTCCGCGCTGCGCGCCGACGCCCTCCGGCTCTCCGAGGAGGAGCTCTCGCGCTGCGAGCGCGAGCTGCAGTTCGACGACCCCATCAACATCCAGTACACGAGCGGCACCACCGGCTTCCCCAAGGGCGCGACGCTCTCGCACCACAACATCCTCAACAACGGCTTCTTCATCGGGGAGACGCTGCGCTACGACGAGCGCGACCGGGTCTGCATCCCGGTCCCGTTCTACCACTGCTTCGGCATGGTCCTCGCCAACATGGCCTGCACCACCCACGGCGCCGCCATGGTGCTCCCGGGCGAGAGCTTCGATCCGGCCACGGTGATGCGCACGGTGCAGGAGGAGCGCTGCACCTCGCTCTACGGCGTGCCCACCATGTTCATCGCCGAGCTCGACCACCCCGAGTTCGGGTCCTTCGACTTCTCCTCCCTGCGCACCGGGATCATGGCCGGCTCCCCCTGCCCGGTGGAGGTGATGAAGCGGGTGCAGAAGGACATGAACATGCGCGAGGTCACCATCTGCTACGGGATGACCGAGACCTCGCCGGTCTCCACCCAGAGCCGCACCGACGATCCGCTGGAGAAGCGGGTGTCCACGGTGGGCACCATCCACCCGCACCTCGAGATCAAGGTCGTCGACCCGGCCACCGGCAAGATCGTGCCGCGCGGCGTGCCCGGCGAGCTCTGCACCCGCGGCTACTCGGTGATGCTCGGTTACTGGAACAACCCCGGCGCCACCCGCGAGGCCATCGACCCCGGGCGCTGGATGCACACCGGCGACCTCGCCACCGTCGACCAGGACGGCTACGTGAAGATCGTCGGCCGCATCAAGGACATGGTGCTGCGCGGCGGCGAGAACGTCTTCCCGCGCGAGGTGGAGGAGTTCCTCTACACGCTCCCGGCGGTGGCCGACGTGCAGGTGATCGGCGTGCCCGACGCGAAGTACGGCGAGGAGCTGATGGCCTGGGTAAAGCTCCGCCCCGGCTACACGATCAGCGGCGACGAGCTGCGCGCCTTCTGCAAGGGCAAGATCGCCACCTACAAGATCCCCCGTTACTGGAAGTTCTGCGACGGCTTCCCCATGACGGTCACCGGCAAGATCCAGAAGTACAAGATGCGCGAGCTGGCCATCGAGGAGCTGGGGCTGCAGAAGGCGGCGAGCATCGAGACCGCGTAGGCGGACTGGCCGGGGTCGATGGCGAGTCGCGCCGGTCCGCTCCTCGCCGGGCTCGCGGGGACTTGCCCCTCTGCCGCCGAAAATGAGAAAAGGCTCCCCGCCTGGCACGGGGGCAGGCAGGAGAGCCGATGATCCGGAAGATCGTCCAGATCGACGAAGCGAAGTGCGACGGCTGCGGCCAGTGCATCCCCTCCTGCGCCGAGGGGGCCATCCGGCTCGAGGGCGGCAAGGCGCGCCTCTCCGCCGATCAGCTCTGCGACGGCCTCGGCGCCTGCCTGGGCGAGTGCCCGCAGGGCGCCATCACGGTGGTGGAGCGCGAGGCGGAGGCGTTCGACGAGGCCGCGGTCGAGCAGCACCTCGCCGCGGCGACGCCGGCCCCGAAGCCGCGCTTCTCGCTCCGGCTCGTGCAGCCCGACCCCGCGCCCGAGGGCGGCGGCTGCCCCGGCTCGCGCACCATGACCTTTGCCCCGCCCGCGAGCGCCGGCGGCAACGCGGCCATGCTCCCGCCGCCTCCCGGGCCGGCCGCCGCCCACAGCCGGCTCGGCCAGTGGCCGGTGCAGCTCCACCTCGTGCCCACCCGCGCCCCGTACTTCGCCGGCGCCGACCTCCTCATCGCGGCCGACTGCGTGCCCTTCGCCTATGCCCGCTTCCACGAGGACTTCCTCGACGGCAAGCGACTGGTGGTGGGCTGCCCGAAGCTCGACGACCTGCAGGCCTATGTGGGCAAGCTCACGCAGATCTTCTCCGGCAACTCCATCCGCAGCGTCACGGTGCTGCGGATGGAGGTCCCCTGCTGCGGCGGCATCAGCCAGGCCGCGCGCCAGGCGCTGGCCCAGGCCGGCAAGGTCATCCCGTTCCAGGACGTGGTGATCGGCGTCCAGGGGGACGTGAAGAGCTGACGGCCGGGCGGGCCTTCACCGGCGGCGCGCCGGTCTCGGCGACCGGGAGTGGGCGAGCGTGGCCCGCTGTCGGGGCGGCGGGCAGCGGGGCCTACACGGTGGGTCCGGTACGACCGAGCGTTGACCCCGGATCACGGGATGCCGGCGCGTCGAGACAGGGTGTACCCAGGGGGTGGGGGACCGGAGTCGACGCCCAATGTCCGACAGCCAGGTCCGCATCCGAGCGCTGCAGCTGAAGTTGAACCTCGCCACCATCGACGACCTCGGCGCCGAGGTGGCTGGCGGCGTCCGCGGCCTCATCCGCGCCGCCACGGTCGAGCAGATCGAGCGGGCCGACGGGCTCGCGTGGCTGCCGGTCGAGCTGGACGTCGAGATCGCGCGCGCCGTGCAGACGTGCCTCGGCACGGGCGAGGCGAAGCGCTGGGCCGCCGCGGCGCTCCGCCGGACCATCGCCAGCCCGCTCCTCGCGCCGCTGCGCGCGGTGGCGGTGGAGGTGTTCCGGGTGACGCCCGGCAACTTCCTCAAGTTCGCCACCAGGGGCTGGGCGCTGCTCTTCCTCAACGCCGGCGAGCTCGAGCTCGCCACCCTCGAGCCGTCGGGCGCCCGGCTCGTGCTGCGCCCACTCGCCCCGGAGCTGCGCTCCATGCCGTACCTCATCAGCCTGTGCGGCGCGCTCCAGGCGGTGATCGAGGAGGCGGGCGCCACCGCCACCTCGAACGTGGAGGTGGCGCCGGCGGGCGACCACGCGGTCTTCACCTTCAGCTGGCGCCGGCAGGACTAGGACGAGCCGGCGACCGCCTCCCCAGGACGCTCGCCAGGAGGTCGGGGCGATCGGTCATCACCCCGTCGGCGCCGGCCGCGAGGACCGCGCGCATGTCGGCCTCCTCGTCGACCGTCCAGACGAACACCTTCATCCCGAGGTCGTGGAACCAGCGGACGGTCGCCGCGTCGGCCACCAGCAGCCCGCCCTCGGTCCGCAGCGGGAGGTCGGCCACCTCGTAGCCCTGCGGGCAGGTGGCCGGGTCGGCGCCGCAGCGCGAGGCGAGCACGTGCAGCGTGCCGGCCTCCTCGGGCAGGAAGTGGCAGGCCTCCGGCAGGAGCGACCGGATGCGCCGCGACTGGGCGTCGTCGAAGGAGCCGAGGCAGACCCGGTCCACCGCGCCGGCGGCGCGCACCTCTCTCGCGAGCGCCTCGGCCGCCTCGGGCTCGGGATCCTTCACCTCGACGTTGAGGCGCAGGCGCGGGTGGGCCGCGAACAGCTCCGCGAGCGTCGGCGCCGTCACGCCCCGGCCGCGGAAGGGCCAGCTCCGCCCGCCGTCGGGCGTGAAGGACCAGCCGGCGTCGAGCCGCCGCAGCTCGGCGAGCGAGCGGTCCCGCACCCGCCCCGGCGCGCCGGTGATGCGGAGCGTCTCCTCGTCGTGGAAGACCACCAGGACGCCGTCCCGGGTGAGCCGCACGTCGAGCTCGAAGGCGTCCGCACCGAGCCGGGCCGCGGCCTCGAAGGCCGGCAGGGTGTTCTCCGGCGCGAGCGCCGAACCGCCCCGGTGGGCGACCAGCCAGGGCCCCGGGAGGGAGAGGTAGGGCTTCATCACCCCACGAGCATAGCCGCCCCCGGCCCTGCGGCGAGGTAACATGGCGGGGAAGGGGTCGCGCAGGGCACCTGGGACCGCGGCGACGGGACGGGTGTAGCGGTCGACCTCTCGGGGGAGCGATGGAGACGGCCAGGGTCGAGGAGCAGGAGCTGCGCGGGCTCTCGCCGGAGGAGGCGCGCGCGCGGCTCGCCTCGGTGGGGCCGAACCGGCTGGTCGCGGTGGAGCGCTGGGCGTGGCTCAAGGAGGCGCTCTCGGTGGCGGCCGACCCGATGGCGCTGATGCTGGCGCTGGCGGCGGTGGTCTACCTGCTCCTCGGCGACGTGAAGAACGCGATCATCCTGGCGGTGGCGCTGGTGCCGGTGCTGGGGGTGGACGTGCTCCTCGAGGCCCGCTCCCGGCAGGCGCTCAAGAAGCTCGCCGGCGCCGTTCGCCCGCGGGCCGCGGTGGTGCGGGGAGGCGCCGAGGTGGAGGTGCCCACCGAGGAGCTGGTCCCGGGCGACCTGCTGCTCTTCCGCGAGGGGGACGTGCTCCACGCCGACGGGGTGGTGCGGCGCGCGCGCAACCTCTCGGTGGACGAGTCGCAGCTCACCGGCGAGTCGGAGCCGCAGGCCAAGGAGGCGGCGCCGGGAGAGGCGCGCGCCGAGGTGGAGCGGTTCTACGCCGGCTCCCTGGTGCTCGCCGGGTCGGGCGCAGGCGAGGTGACCCACACCGGCCCGCGCACCCGCTTCGGCGCCATCGCGCGGCTGGTGGCGGAGTCGGCCCCGGAGCCGACGCCGCTGCAGCGCCGCACCAGCCGCATGGTGCGCCAGTTCGGGCTGGTGGCGGTGGCGGTCGCGGGGGCGGTCTTCGCCCTCGAGGTCTACCGCGGCGCCTCCACCTGGCAGGGGCTGCTGGCCGCGGTGAGCCTCGCCATCGCCGCCATGCCGGAGGAGTTCCCGCTGGTCTTCACCCTGTTCCTCTCGCTCGGCGCCTTCCGCCTCTCCCGGCGCGGGGTGCTGGTGCGCAGGCTCGCCAGCGTGGAGACGCTCGGCTCCACCACCGTGATCTGCACCGACAAGACCGGCACCGTCACCGCGGGCCGGTTCGCGCTCGAGAAGCACCTGCCGCTCGGCGACGGCGTGAGCGAGGCGGCGCTCCTCGAGGCGGCGCTGCTCGCCTGCGAGCCCGACCCGGCCGATCACATGGAGCGGGCGCTGGTGGCCCACGTCGCCCGGCACGGCGTGGCGCCGGCCGCCGTCACCGCCGGCTGGGCGCTGGTCCGCGACCACGACTTCGATCCGGTCGGCAAGCACATGAGCCACGTCTGG
Organism: Anaeromyxobacteraceae bacterium; assembly: GCA_035656915.1. GTDB lineage: Bacteria > Myxococcota > Myxococcia > Myxococcales > Anaeromyxobacteraceae > Anaeromyxobacter_B. Next base: position 95,159 of record DASRRJ010000017.1, on the reverse strand, counting down.
CGCGCGCGCGGCGGCGAGCAGGAGCGCATCGCGGCCAAGGGCGCGCTGGAAGGCATCCTGGAGCACTGCCGGCTCGGCCCGGGCGAGCGCGAGCGGGCCGAGGCGCGCAACGCCGAGCTGGCCGGGGAGGGGATGCGGGTGCTGGCGGTGGCCGGACGCGACGGCCCCTTCGCGAGCCGGGTGCGCGCGGAGGACGAGTCCGGGCTCCAGCTGCTCGGCCTGCTCGGCTTCCGCGATCCGCTGCGGCCCGAGGTGCCGGCCGCCATCGCCGAGTGCACCTCGGCCGGCATCGCGGTGAAGCTCGTCACCGGGGACCACGCCCTCACCGCCCACGCCATGGCCGAGGCGGCCGGCATCCCGCACGCCGACGACGCCATCCTCACCGGAGAGGACCTCGACCGCATCCCGCCCGCCGAGCTGGCGGAGCGGCTGCGGGGCTGCGCCATCCTGGCGCGGGTGCGCCCGGAGCAGAAGCACGCCATCGTGGAGGCCCTCGCCCGCGACGGCGAGGTGGTGGCGATGACCGGGGACGGGATCAACGACGCCCCGGCGCTCCGCCGCGCCGACATCGGCATCTCGCTCGGCGTGCGCGGCACCGAGGTGGCGCGCGCCGCCGCCGACCTGGTGCTGCTCGACGACGACTTCACCTCCATCGTGGCCACGGTGCGCGAGGGGCGGGCCATCTACGAGAACATCCAGCGCGCCTTCCTCTACCTCATCGCCTTCCACATCCCCATCATCGGGGTGGCGCTGGCTGCGCCGCTGCTGGGCCTGCCGCTGCTCTTCCAGCCGGTGCACCTGGTCTGGCTGGAGCTGATCGTCCACCCGGTGTCGGCGCTGGTCTTCGAGGCCGAGGCGCCGCCGCCGGATCTGATGAAGCGGCCGCCGCGAGCGAAGGGCGCGCCGCTGGTGCCGGGCCGGCTGGCGCTGCGGTCGGCGATCTCGGGGCTGGTCCTCACCGCCGGCGCGATCTGGATCTACTGGAGCCACCTCGGCGAGGGGGTGGCCTACGCGCGCAGCATGGGGCTCACGGTGGTGATCGCCGGGGCGCTGCTGCTCGTCTGGGCGGAGCGCGGGGCGGGCGGCTCGTGGCAGGCCGCGCCGTTGCCGCGCACCTGGCGGTTCTGGGGGGTGTGGGGCGGGGTGGCGCTCACCCTGCCGGCGTTCATGTACCTCGGACCGGTGGCGCGGGTGTTCGAGATCGTGCCGCTGAAGGGCGGCGACTGGCTCCTCGCGCTCGCCCTGGCGGCGGCGGGGATGGTCTGGCGGGTCGGGCGGCGGCGGGCCTAGGCGGCTTCTTCACGGCTTCGAGGGCGCGCCCTTCAGCGCGATCACGAACCCCTCGAAGGTTTCGCCCAGGTTCTCGACCGAGTGGGAGAGGGCCGTCCGGTACACGGCGTCCCCCGGCTTCTTGCGCGTCTCGGTCACCTTGCCGCCGGGCTCGCTCGACCGGGCGTGGGCGTCGGAGAGGAAGACCACCACGTTGGTCGGGTGGTCGTGCATCGGGACCGTCTCTCCCTTGCCAATCACGAAGCGCTCGACGCGCACCTCGCCGTTCTCGAGCTCGAGCTTGTGGCGGGTCGGATCGAGCTTCAGCGAGTCGTTCGGCGGCGGCGCCCAGGCGGGGTTTCCCGGCGTCTTCGGCTCGACGAGGACCCCCTCGGCCGGCGCGTCGCCGACGTTCTCGACGACGTGCGTGGTCGGGCCGCGCCAGGCGACGGTCCGGGCCTTGCCGTGGACCTCCGCCGTCTTCCCGTCGGGGGTCGTCACCCTCAGGTTTGAGTCGGTCAGCAGCACGTTCACCAGGCTCGGGTGGGCGTGGAGCGCGCTCTTCTCGTGCGCCGGGATGACCCAGCGCACCACGCGCACGTACTCGTTCTCGAAGGCCACCTTGTGGTGCGCCGCGTCCGCCCTGGGCGAGTCGAGGTCTCCGGTCTCCGCCCGCGCCGGCGCGCTCGTCAGCCACGCCGCCGCCGCCATCCCCACCAGCTCCGCGCTCATCCTCGTCCACCGCATCGCACGCTCCATGGTCCCTCCCGGCTCCCGGCTCCCGCGCCCTCCCGCGCCGGAGCTCGCACGTACGCTGAGCGTGTAGCCGCGAGGGAGCGGGCCGGCAACGGACCCCGCCGGAGCGGCGGCGGCGACCCGGCGGCCGGGCGCTCCCCCTCGCGCCGTCCGTCCCCCGTGGTTATCTCCAGCCGGTGTCCTTCGACCTCCGCGTCCTCGAGGCGATCTCCGACGTCCCGGCCGCCTCCTGGGACGGGCTCTTCGAGCACGAGCCGGCCCGCGCGAGCCCGTTCCTGCGCCACGCCTTCCTCGACGCCTGCGAGCAGTCGGGCTGCGGGGAGCGGGCCGGTTTCGCGCCGCGCCACCTCACCCTCTGGCGGGCCGGGCGGCTGGTGGCAGCGGCGCCGGCGTACCTGAAGGACGGCTCCGAGGGCGACTTCTCGCGCGACTGGGAGTGGGCGGCGGCGGCGCAGCGGGCGCGGGTGCGGTTCTACCCGAAGCTCGCGCTCACCGTGCCGTTCACGCCGGCCGCCGGGCGCCGCTTCCTGGTGGCCGGCGGGGTGGACCGCGGCGCCGCGGTGGCGGCGCTGGTCGCCGGGGCGCGCGCGCTCGCGGAGGAGGAGCGGCTCGGCGGCGTGCAGGTGCTCTTCCCGCTGGCGGAGGAGGCGGAGGCGCTGGCGCCGCTGGGGCTCGTGCCGCGCCTCGACTTCCAGTACCACTGGGTGAACCAGGGCTACCGGACGCCGGACGACTTCCTCGGCCGCTTCTCCTCCAAGAAGCGCAACCAGCTCCGGCGCGAGCGCGCCGCGCCTGGGAGCGCGGGGATCACCATCGCCACCCTCCGCGGCGCGGAGTTGGCCGCCGAGGCGCGGGCGGTGGCGCGTGACTTCGAGGCGCTGCACCGCGAGACGGTGGACCGGATGGCGTGGGGGATGCGCTGGGTGGACCGCTCCTTCTTCGAACGGCTCCTGCGCGGCATGCCGGACGCGGTGGAGCTGGTCGAGGCCCGGCGCGGAGGGCGACGCATCGCCGCCGCCTTCAACCTGGCCTCGGAGACCCACCTCTACGGCCGCTACTGGGGCTGCCGCGAGGAGCACCCGTTCCTGCACTTCAACGTCTGCCTCTATCACTCGGTGGACGAGTGCATCCGGCGCGGCGTGCGGGTCTTCGAGGGCGGGGCGGGCGGCGAGCACAAGCTCTCCCGCGGCTTCGAGCCGGCCGAGACCTGGTCCTCGCACCTGTACCTCGATCCCCGCCTCGACGCGGCCATCCGTCGCCACCTCGAGGAGGAGCTTCCGGCGCGCCGGGCGGCGCTGTCGCGCTGGCAAGCCGATTCGCCGGTGCTCCGGCGCGGCGGCGCGCCGGACCGAGGGTCGCCGGGCCGGGCGACCGGCGGCGGTGCGCCCTGAAATGACGCCCGGTGGCTTCCGATCGGGGCGCCTGCGGTAGTAGGTTGGGCCCCACTAGTGACCTCGGTCAGGAGTCGTGCCCGGATGAGCAGGATCCTCTTCGTCGTGCCGCCGTACAGCTGTTGGGGGGTCGAGCTGATCGGCACCTGGCCGCCGCTGCAAGTCGCCTACATGGCTGGCTCCGTCGAGGCCGCCGGGCACGAGGCGCGCATCCTCGACGTGATGAACAAGGAAGGTGGGACCTTCGACGACATCCGCGCCGAGGTCGCCCGCTTCCGGCCCGACGTCGTGGTGACCTACGACTACCTGCCGGTCACCGGTGCGATCTCGACCGCCGTGGTGCCGGCGGCCGTGGAGGCGCTCCGGATCGCGAAGGAGGTCGACCCGCGGACGGTCACGCTCCTCGGCGGCCCGTTCCCGACCTTCCGCTTCGCCGAGCTGCTCGCCGAGTCGAGCCCGGTCGACGTGGTGCTCCGGGGCGAGCCCGAGGAGACCCTGCCCGAGGCCCTCGCCGCGCTGGCCGGCGGTCGCCTCGAGGAGGTGGAGGGCGTCGCCTTCCGGCGCGACGGCGAGGTGATCGCCACGCCGCTGCGCGCGCACGTCGCCGACCTCGATACGCTCAGGCCGGCCTGGCACCTCCTCGACTGGCCCAGCTATCACTACCGGGTCGAGCCGCAGGGGCGCATGGCGGCGGTCCTCACCTCGCGCGGCTGCATGATGGGCTGCTCCTTCTGCAGCCACCGGGCCTTCTGGCGAGGCGACTGGCGCGCCCGCCGGCCGGCGGCGGTGGTCGAGGAGCTGCGGCTGCTGGTCGAGAACTACGGGGTCGAGTTCATCACGCTCATCGATCCGTACCCCACCAACGACCGCGCGCGATGGGAGGAGCTGCTCGACCGGATCATCGAGGCGAAGCTCGGAGTGGGGCTCCTCATGGAGACGCGGGTGGAGGACATCATCCGCGACGAGGACCTGCTCCCCAAGTACCGGGCAGCCGGCGTCTTCCACCTCTACCTGGGCGCCGAGGGCGGCACCGACGAGGAGCTGGTGAGCCTCAACAAGGGCACCAGCGTGGACATGAACCAGCGCGCCATCGCCCTCGCGCGGGCGCACGACATCATGACCGAGGCGTCGTTCATGATCGGCCACGTCACCGAGACGCCGCAGTCGATCGAGCGGACCATCGCGAGCGCCATCCGGCTCAACCCGGACATCGCCGTCTTCCCGGTCCTCACCCCCATGCCGTTCACGCCGCTCTACGAGGCGATGAAGGACCGGGTGCGGGTCCACGACTACTCCAAGTACAACCTCGCCACCCCCATCATCGAGCCCTACGCCATGACGCTCGACGAGGTCGCCGAGGCGCTGGGCCGCTGCTACATGACCTTCTACGCGCGGAAGCTGCCCGAGGTGCTCGCGCTGCCGGACGGCTTCAAGCGCCGCTACATGCTGAGCGCCTTCCGCGAGATGATGCGGGGCTTCGGCGAGCACTTCGACCTGCCCATCCCACACGGGATGTCGATGGACGTCCTGAGCAGGCTGGCGCCGCGCCGGGGGTGAGGGCGCGCCGCACGGCGCGTCGATCCGGCGGCGCGCAGCGCGCTCACTCCATGAAGAAGCTCTGCGGCGCCGAGCCCGCCGGCGGCAGCTCGCCCGAGACCTGGGCCGGGACGGTGCCGGCCACGAAGGGCACCACGGCGGTGCCGGCCGGATCGGCTCCCTCGCGCGCCAGGAGCCCGGACTTGAGGTCCACCCGGGCGAAGGTGACGCCGCCCGGCACCGGGAACTCCCCGGCGCGGGTGGCCGCCTGGCGCATGAAGCCGAGCCAGGCCGGCAGCGCCGCGCCGGCGCCGGTCTCGTGCGGGCCGAGCGGATCGTGCGAGTCGAAGCCCACCCAGACCCCGGCCACCAGGTCGCTCGTGAAGCCCACGAACCAAGCGTCGCGGTGCTCCTGCGCCGTGCCGGTCTTGGCCGCCACCGGGCGGCCGAGCGCCTTGGCCGCGGCGCCGGTGCCGTACTCCACCACGTCGCGCATCATCGAGGTGAGGACGTAGGCCACGGCCGGCTCCATCCCCGACTCGGGGATCTGGACCGGAGGCGCGGGCTGGGCCGCGGCGGGAGCGGCGCCGGCCGAGGCCGGGAGCACCGGGGCGCCGGCCTGGGCGTTCGGCACCGGCGCCAGGGCGGCGGGGGTGGCGGCCGCGGCCGCCGCGACCTGCAGGCTCGCCGCCTCGCGCGCGGGCGGGGCGTTCGGCGCGTGCTCCTCCAGCACCTGCCCCTTGCGGTCGCGGACCCGGAGCACGAAGAGCGGCTCGGCGCGGTAGCCGCCGGCGGCGAGGGTGGCGTAGGCGTTCACCAGCTCGATCGGCAGCACCTCGCCGGTGCCGAGCGCCAGGGTGAGGTTCTTGGGGAGGTCGGAGGAGACGCCGGCGCGGCGCGCGAACCCCATCACCGCGTCGACCCCGAGCGAGTCGACCAGCTTCGCCGCCACGGTGTTCTTGGAGTGGGCCAGCGCCGCCTTGAGGAGCAGCGGGCCGTCGTACTCGTCGCGCTCGAAGTTCTGCGGCTTCCACTCCTTGCCGGTCCACTGGTCGCGGTAGACGTCGGGGGTGTCGTAGACCAGCGTCGCCGGCTCGTACTTCCGGCTCTCCACCGCCGCCCCCCACACGAAGGGCTTGAAGGCCGAGCCCGGCTGGCGTCTCGCCTGGATGGCGCGGTTGAACTGCGACACCGCGAAGTCGTAGCCGCCCACCAGCGCGCGGACGCCGCGGGTGGCGGGGTCGATGGCCACCAGCGCGCCCTGGACGCGCGGCACCTGCTCGAGCGCCAGCGCGAGCGGCCGGCCCTGGCGGGCCAGGTCCGCCGGAGACGGCCCCTTGCCGCCCAGCACCCGGACCAGCACCAGATCGCCCTGCTTGAGGACGTCGCCCATCCGCTTCGGCTGCGCGGTGCCCGAGGCGGGGTTGAACTTGCGGGCCCAGGCCACGTCGGGGAGTGAGAGGGTGCCGGAGGCGTTGCCGAGATCGATGAGGGCCTGCTTGTCGTTCACCCGCGCCACGAGCGCGGTGTAGAGGCCGTCCGCGACCAGCGGGCGCACGCGCGCCGCGCGGCGCAGGTCGAGCTTCTTCGGCTCCGCGCCCGGCTCGAGGTCGTCGGCGGAGGCCTTGGCGAGATCCCACACCACCACCTCGCCCGGTCGAGGCTCCACCGCCTTGAGCCGCTCGCGCCAGCTCTTCTCGGCCGGCCCGAGCTGCTTCGGGTCGAGGTGGATGGGCGCGCCGCGCCAGCCCTGCCGCTTGTCGACCGCGCGCAGCTGCGCCTCGAGGGCGTCCTCGGCCGCCTTCTGCATCTTCGGGTCCATGGCGACGGTCACGTCGAGCCCGTCGGTCTCCACCCGCTCGGCGCCGTACTTCTGATCGAGGTACTTGCGCACGGCGTCGGCGTACCAGGCGCCGGGGGGATCTTCGCCGTGCGGCGCCACCTTGATCGGCCGCGCCGCCTCGGCGGCCGCCACCTTGGGGGAGATGAACTTCTCCTCCTCCATCCGGCGCAGCACGTACTTCTGCCGCTCCTTGGCGGCCGCCGGGTGCTTCACCGGCGACAGCTTCTCGGGCGACTGGACCAGCCCGGCGATCATCGCCGCCTCGCCCACCGAGAGGTCCTTCACCCCCTTGGCGAAGTAGAAGCGCGAGGCCTCCTCGACGCCGTAGCGCCGGTGGCCGAAGTAGATCTGGTTCAGGTAGAGGTAGAGGATCTCGTCCTTCCTGAGGTTCTGCTCGAGCCGCTTCGCCAGCACGATCTCCTTCACCTTGCGGGAGACGCGCCGCTCGCTCGAGAGCAGGAAGGTCTTCACCACCTGCTGGGTGATGGTGGAGCCGCCGCAGGCGCGCCCGCCGAGCGCGCCCTTGAGCGCGCAGCGGGCGATGGCCCAGTAGTTCACGCCCTGGTGCTCGTAGAAGTGGGCGTCCTCGCTCGCCAGCACGGCGCGCTTCATCACGTCGGGGATCTGATCGAACGGGATGACCGTGCGCCGCTCGCGGGCGAACTCGAAGACCTCGCTGCCGTCGGCGCCGTAGACGCGGGTGGAGACGAGCGGGTGATAGTCCTTGAGGGTCTCGAAGGTGGGCAGGTCGTGGGTCCAGCCGAGGAAGAGCGCGCCGCCGCCGGCGCCGCCGAGCAGGGTGACGGCCAGGACGGCCAGGACGACGCGGCCGATGCGGTGCGCGCCGCCGGGGCGGCGCTGCGAGCGGGCGGAACCTTCGGAGCTGGGACGCTTGGTCATTGGATGGATGGATCCGTGGGGCCGACGAGGCCCGCAAGGGCGCGGGTCTAGCTCGATCGGGCAGCGCCGGCAAGTGGCCGGCGCCCCCGGCTGGTCGAGGGTGCCGGCGGCGATCCTGGCCAGCCTCGCCCGACAACAACCCGGGTGGCGCCCCCTATTCCGGGCCCGAATTTCCTTTGACTCCCCCCGACTTCGGAGCGAAGTAAAACGGCGCGCGCCAGCCGCGCTCGCCCTTGGAGGTACACGATGCGTCGACTCCTGCTGTTCGCGGTCATGATGTCGCTCGCCGGCCTGGCGGGCTGCCGGGCCAAGCCCAGCGGACGCTGCACCTCGAGCAAGGACTGCCAGGACCAGGAGGGTGTCGGGCGGGTCTGCGTCGACGGCATGTGCCAGGAGTGCGGCCAGGACACGGACTGCAAGAGCGGCTTCCTCTGCGAGGCCAACAAGTGCGCGCCGGTCCAGTGCAAGCAGCCCGCCGACTGCGGCGGCGGCAAGGACTGCCAGCGCGGCCGCTGCGTCACGCCGGTGACGCCGCCGGTCTCCGCGGCCCCCAAGCTCGAGTGCGACGACCAGCGCCCCTGCGCCGGCGGCGCGTCCTGCCAGGCGGGCAAGTGCGTCGCGCCGGCGGTCCCGGCGGACTGCTTCGCCGGCGAGGCCGAGGGCGGCGGGCGGCGGCTGCAGCCGGTCCACTTCTCCTACAACGGCGCCACGCTCAGCGCCGAGGACACCGCCGCCCTGCAGAAGGACTGGCAGTGCCTGCAGGGGCTCAAGGCGAAGAAGCTGACCATCGAGGGGCACTGCGACGAGCGGGGCACCACCGAGTACAACCTGCACCTCGGCGAGCGCCGCGCCGAGGCCGTGCGCCGTTACCTGACGCAGCTCGGCGCCGACGCGAAGCAGCTCAAGGCCATCAGCTACGGCAAGGAGAAGCCGGCGGATCCGGGCCACGACGAGAGCGCCTGGCAGAAGAACCGCCGGGCGGAGATCGTGGTCCAGTGAGCCCGCGCCGCGCGCTCGCGCTCCTCTCGCTCCTCCTCGCCGCCGCCGGCCTCCCGGGCTGCGCCACCTCCTCCCGCGCCGATCGCATCGAGGCCCGCCTGCAGGTCCTCGAGGACGAGAGCGAGGCCCAGCAGAAGTCGCTCCAGGAGCAGCGCGCCGCCATCAAGGATGGGATCGAGAAGCTCGACCAGAAGCTCGGAGAGCTCAACGCCACCGCCCGCCGCACCGGCGCCGACCTGGCGGTGCGCCAGGACCGGCTCGAGGAGGGCTCGTCGTCCTTGCGCGGGCAGCTCGAGGAGCAGCAGCAGCGGCTCGGGCAGCTCGATGCCACGCTGCAGAAGCTCAAGGCCGACAACGAGACCGCGCTGGCGACCCTGAAGGGCACCGGGGCGTACGAGGCGTACCAGACGCGCAAGCGGGCGGAGGAGCTCGCCCGCCCCACCGAGCCCGGCCCGTTCCTGGCGCTGGCGCAGAAGGAGGAGGCCGCCGGGGATCGCGCCGTGGCGCGCCAGCTCTACGACGAGCTCCTGCGGCGCTGGCCCAAGGATCCGCGCGCCGCCGAGGCGAGCTTCCGGGTGGGCGAGCTCCAGTCGGGCGACAAGCGCTACCGCGAGGCGGTGCTCTCCTTCGGCAAGGTGGTGCAGGAGTTCCCCAGGTCGGAGCGGGCGCCGGACGCCCTCTACCGCATGGCGGAGACGCTGCAGCAGCTCGAGCTCAAGGACGACGCCCGGGCGGCGCTGCAGGATCTGGTGCAGAAGTACCCGGGCACCCCCGCCGCCAAGAAGGCCAAGGCCAAGCTGGCCGAGCTCGCGCCGCCGAAGCCGGTCGCGAAGAAGAAGCGGAAGCAGTAGACGGCGAGGGGCGACTCCCGAGCCCCCTCACTCCTCGTCGTCCCCCTCCGCCACCACCGAGGCCCCGCGCCCCTCGGCGTGCAGGCCCCACTGGCCGATCCGCTTCATGACCGTGCTCTTGGCGATGCCGAGCTCGCGGGCCACCACGGCGCGGCGGCCGCCGTTGCGGCGGAGCGCCAGCCGGATGGTCTCGCGCTCGACCTCCTCCATGGTGAGCCCCTTCACCACCAGCACCTCGTCGGTGCCGGCGTGGGCGAGGCTCGCCTCGGCCCGGGTGTCGTCGAAGGTGATCGCCGTCGCCGGGACCACGCGCCCCTCGCCCCGGAAGAGCAGCGCGCGCTGCACCGTGTTCTTGAGCTGCCGCACGTTGCCCGGCCAGTCGTAGGCCTCGAGCTTCTGGAGCGCCTCCGCCGACCAGGAGAGGGACGCCCCCCGCGGCGCGGCCCGGGCCAGGAGCTCTTCCGCGAGCGCCCGCACGTCGCCGGGGCGGGCCCGCAGCGGGGGCACGTGGATGGGGACCACGCAGAGCCGGTAGTAGAGGTCCTCGCGGAACCGGCCGGCGCGCACCAGGGCGCGCAGGTCGCGGTGGGTGGCGGCGACGATGCGGGTCCGCACCTGGATCGGCCGCGACGCGCCCACCCGCTTCACCTCGCCCAGCTCGAGCGCCCGCAAGAGCTTCGGCTGCAGCTCGGGCGGCAGCTCGCCGATCTCGTCGAGGAAGATGGTGCCGCCGTCGGCCTCCTCGAAGGCCCCCTTGCGCAGCCGGTCGGCGCCGGAGAAGGCGCCCTTCTCATGGCCGAAGAGCTCGCTCTCGATGAGGCTCTCGGCGATCGCCGAGCAGTTGACCGGCACGAACGGCGCCTGGCCCCGGCCCGAACGAGCGTGGAGGGCGCGGGCGACGAGCTCCTTGCCCGTGCCGGTCTCGCCGAAGATGGTGACCGCCACCTCGCCGGGGGCCACCTGCTCGATCAGCTCGAAGACCTGGGTCATCGAGGGGTCGCGGGAGGTCATCCCCTCGAACGCCGCCGGCCGCTCGACGCGCGGCGGTTCGAGCCAGAGCTCCGCCTCGCCGGCGCTCACCACCACGCCCGGGACGAGCTCGGCGCGGCTCACCGCGAGCCCCCCGAGCCGGGTGCCGTTGGTGGAGCCGAGGTCCTGCACCCACCAGCGGCCGCCCTCCGGCTCGACCCGCAGGTGGCGGCCGGAGACGAAGGGACAGGAGAGCACCACCTCGCTGGAGGGATCCTTGCCCACGGTGGCGCCGCCGGGCGGGACGAGGACCGAGCGCTCCTCTCCGCGCTCGCGCACCCGGAGCCGCGCCGCCGGCGGGCGCGCGGCCGCCGCCGCCGCGCCGTCGCGGACCGCGGTGAGCCCGTCTTGCCGGGTCAGCTCCGCGCCCGGCGGCTCGCCGGCCCGGAAGAGCACGCGCCAGCCGCCCAGGGACAGCTCGGCGCCGTCGTCGAGCGGCGCCTCGGCGACCGCGGCGCCGCCCAGGCGCGTGCCGCGCCCGGAGCGATCGACCAGGTGGTACCGCTCTCCGCGGCGCTCCACGACCGCCTGCACCCGCGACAGCGCGGGATCGGGCAGCGCCACGTCGCACTCGGGCGCGCGCCCGACGGCGACCTTCTCCCCCACCGCCACGCGGAGCAGCTCCTCCCCGTGGCGAAAGAACGCCAGCTCGGCCATCCGCCGAGCTTACCGGAAAGTGTCGGAGAGTGAAGGGGGATGTGCGCGGTGTCGCTACCCGTGCGCCAGCTCGTCGAACTCGGCGTTCCCCTTGAGCCCGTCGAACATGGGGTCGCTCGCGAGCCAGCCCTTCACCTTGGCGGCGTCGGAGGCGAGGGCGCGGCGCAGCGCCTCGAGGGACTCGGCCGGCTTCCCCCAGAGCGCGTAGAGCGCGCCCAGGTTGTAGTTGAGGAGCAGATCCTCCGGCTGCAGCTCGCGGGCCCGCGCGTAGGCCCGCTCGGCCTCGGCGTAGAAGCCCTTCTGCGCGTAGCTGATGCCCAGGTCGAGGTGCGCCTCGTAGTTCTCCGGCTCGAGCCGCACCACCTCCTTGAGCTGGGAGATGGCGGCGCGGTAGTCGCCCTCGTCCATCTGCAGCGCCGCCAGCTCGTGGCGGGGGAAGGGGTCCTTGGGGTCGAGCGCGATGGCGGTCTCGAGCTCCTTGGCGGCCTCCTCGGTCTTCCCCTGATCGGCGTAGGTGAGGCCGAGATTCAGGTGGGCGTCCGGGTAGTCGGGCTCGAGCTGGATCGCCTCCTGGTACTGCGCGACCGCCATCTCCGGGCCGTGGGTGGCGAGGAAGCAGGCCAGGTTGTAGTGGGCGGTGGCGCTGTCGGGCTCGAGCTGGATGGCGGTGAGGTACTCGCCCATCGCCTCGCGGTAGAGCTTCTTCTCCGAGTAGACGGTGGCGAGGTTGTCGTGGGCGTGGGCGGAGGTCGGGTCGAGCTCGATGGCCTTCTTGAACTCGCGGATGGCCTCGTCGAGCCAGCCGCGGTCGGCGAGCTCGATGCCCCGCGAGTTGTGCTCGTCGGAGAGCGCGATGTGGTCCTTTTCCCGGCTGCTCACGGTCTGTGCCCCGATTCCTGTTCTTTGGCGTGGGAGGGGCGCCCTTCTACCAGAAAAAGTGGGAGAGGGCGGCGAGCGGGCGCTCGCTCTCCCGAGGGGCGGCGGCGGGCGGGCGGCTTCCTGGTTGACCCCGGCGCGCGGAACCGTGCATTCTCACCGGCCATTCCAGGCGCACATGGCCCTCTACACCCCACTCAGCAGCGAGCAGCTCTCCCAGGTAGCGGGTCGCTACGGACTCGTCCGCCTCGAGCGGGCGGTCCCCGAGCCCAAGGGGAGCGTCAACACCAACTACCACCTCTGGGCCAGCGGCGAGCGCTACTTCCTTCGGCTCAACGAGGGCAAGACCGACGCCGACGTGGCCTTCGAGGCGCGGGTGCTGCGCTACCTGGAGGAGGCGCGGTTCCCGGCGGTGCGGCTGGCGCGCGCCGCCGACGGCGCCAGCTTCGTGGAGGTGGCGGGGCGGCAGGCGATGCTGTTCGCCTTCGCGCCCGGCGAGGAGCTGAGGCGCGAGGACGTGGACGAGGCGCGCTGCCGCCGAATGGGCGAGCAGTTCGGGCGCCTGCACGACCTCGCCGCCGGGTTCGAGGGCGAGCGGCGGAACCCCTACTCGCGCGGGCGGGTGGCGGGCTGGATCGCCGAGCTCGAGCCGGACGGGGACGGCGACCCCGAGGTGGCGGCGACGCTGCCCATGCTGCGCGACGAGCTGGCGCGGTCGGAGGCGCTCCCGTCGGCCCCGCGCGGCCTCGTCCACGGCGACCTCTTCCTCGACAACGTGCACTGGGTCGCGGGCCGCGTCTCGGCGGTGCTCGACTGGGAGATGTGCTGCGTCGACGCCTTCGCCTACGACCTCGGCGTGGCGGTGAACGCCTGGTCCTACGACGTGCGCTTCCGGCCGGAGCTCTGCCGGGCGCTCCTCGAGGGCTACCGCTCGAAGCGCGCCCTCGACGACGACACCCGCGCCGCCCTCTACCCCTACGCGCGTTACGCGGCCCTGCGCTACACCGCCTCGCGAATCCACGCCTTCCACCGCGCCGAGCTCGGCTCGGACCGGCTGGCCTGGAAGGACTGGCGGCGCTACCGCGACCGGCTCGCGGCCCTTCGCGACATGGGCGAGCAGGGCTTCCGGGCCTTCGCCGGGCTGTAGCGGACGGGGCGGGCAGCAGGCCCCGCGCTACAGCCCGCTCACGAACCTCCACCCGCTCTTCTCGTGGTGGAAGCGCATGCGCTGCACGTCGGCCTCGGCCTTCGCCACCTCGCCGCGCGGGGTGACGACGCGGAAGTGGCCGTCGTAGAAGACCTCGGCGGTGGCCTGGTCGCCCTCGACGGTGACCTGCTTCACGCCGATCTCCAGCCGCACGCCGGCGAGCTTCTCGAAGTCCCCGGGCAGCGCCCGCTCGAGCTGCCCGTAGTCCATGTCGTCGGCCGGGTCGGCGGTGCCGGCGTCGTCGAAGTAGAGCGGCGACACCAGCGCCATGACCGCCCGCGCATCCCTCGCCTCCACCGCCTTCCGGTAGGCGTCGATCACCGCGACGATGGCGCGGGTCTCGACGGTGTCCTGGATCTCGGTGCCGGGGATGCGCTTGGCCGCGCACCCGGCGAGCGCCAGGGCGGCGAGCAGGGCGGCGAGGGTTCGGCCGGGCTTGGTCATGCCGCATTCAAACCGCGCGCGCGGCGCAGCGTCAACCTCCGCGGAGCGGGGCGCGCCGGCAGGGGCTCGCCCGAGGTCCCGGCGATGCTGACTTTCCAGACCTGACGATCAGACCAAAGGAGAGGGAAATGAAGAGACTGCTCTGGGTGCTCGCGCTGTCCGCCCCGCTGCTCGCCTGCAGCCGCGAGAAGACCTACTCCGACAACTCCATGCAGGGCTCCAGCGCCGCCGAGCCGAGGGCCGGAGTGGCCCGCCCGTCCGACCTGAACGCCGAGCAGGTGCGGCTCGTCCAGCGCGCGCTCTCGGACAAGGGGTTCGCGACCGATCTGAACGGCATGTGGGACGACCGGACCAAGAGCTCGCTCATGAGCTTCCAGCGCTCGGTGAACCTCGCCCCCACCGGCAACGTCAACGCCCAGACCGCCGAGGCGCTCGGCCTCGACCCGCAGCAGGTGATGCCGGTGCGCGGGCAATCCACGTCCACGAGCCCGATGCACCCCGAGAACGACACGCGGCCTGGCGCGGAGACGCAGCCGAGCGACGCGCAGCCCAGGGGCTCGCAGCCGCCCGGCTCCGACAACCCCGGCGCGCCCGAGGTGACCCCGCCCGCGGGCGAGTACCACGAGAAGTAGCCGCGAGCGCCGGGAGGGGCCGCCGCGGCCCCTCAGCGCGCGGCGCGAGCCAGGGCCAGCGCGCCGGTGCCGAAGCGGCGCTCGGCGGCGGCGATGGGCACGGCCAGGGCGACCCCCCCCGGCGCGAGCAGCGCGAGGTCGACGATGCCCACCACCGCCCCGTCGGCGTCGAGCACCGGCCCGCCGCTCGCGCCCGGCTCGACCGCGGCGGCGATGCGGAGGTAGTCGCCCCCGGCGAAGCGCCAGAGCGGCGCCAGCACCGCCCCGAGCACCTCTCCGCCGCAGCGGTCGCGGGGGCAGCCCAGCAGGCGGACCAGCGCGCCCGCCGCGGGCGGACGCGCGGCGCGCGGTGGGGCCGGGAGCCCCGCCGGACCGCCCTCCAGGCGGAGGAGGGCGAGGTCGAGCGCCGGGTCGCGGTCGACCACCGCAGCCCGCCGCTCAACCCCATCGAGCAGCGTCACCCGGACCTCCGGCATGTCCTCCACCACGTGCAGGGCGGTGAGCACGGTCACCTCGTCCCAAAGGATCCCGGCGCCGTAGAAGCCGCCGCCGCGGAGGCCGACCGCGCCCGGAGCGGGCGGGGGAGGGGGCGGGAGGTCGCCGGGAACGGCGAGCGAGAGCGCGATCAGCAGGGAGACCAGCACGGGTAGGCAGGCTAGCAGCCCTGTCGGGGGGTCGGTCAACGCACGGGCGGAGGTGCGCCCGCCCGTCCGCCCGCCGCGGCGAGGTGCTTGCCAGCCTGGCAGGCGCCCCCTAGATTGCCGGGCCACGGGAGGTCCGAGATGGCGGCAGAGAGCTTCGAGGCCCTGAAGCGGTTCTTCGAGACGCAACCCGCGGCGCGGCGGGCGACGCAGCCACTTCACGCTGGCGCCGAGGTGGGGCTGACGCTCGACTCCGGCCCCGCCCGCTTCACCGTGCGGGGCGGCGCGCCGGTGGTGGAGGAGGGGAAGGCCGTGGCCCCGGACTTCACGCTCACCCTCCCGGACGCGGCGGTGAAGCGCATCACCGCCATGAGCGCCGAGGACGTGGGCGAGCTCGGCATCGCCTTCTTCAAGCTGGTCCTCGAAAAGGACCCCGCGCTGAAGGTCCGCGTGCACATCGACGCGCCCACCGGGCAGCTCCTCCAGCACGGCTACCTGGGGGTGCTGGCGGTGGGCGGCATGAAGGTGGGCTTCTGGCTGCTCAAGAACGGGGTCAAGAACCCCAAGGCTGCCATCGACCGGCTGCGCGGCAAGTAGCGCGTCATTCGCCGATGCGCGGCGCCGGGTCCTTCACCGGCGGCCCTCGAGGTTCCCTCGGCGGCTCGCGGATCTCGGGCGCGGACGAGGGGCCGCGGGGATCGGGCTCGCGCGGCGGCTCGGGAGTCCCGGGCGACCGGTCCGGGATCGGCGGGGCGCGGCGCGGCTCGTCCTCGCGAGGCATGCCCCTCTTCTAACCGGGGCCCGGCCAGTCGCCAGGGTCGGGGGGTGGGGCGCCGGGCTCGGCCCGCTCGAAGGCGCAGCGGCGCGCCTCGTCCTCGGCCGCCTCGCGCTCCGCCGGCCGTGGCGAGCCGCGGGCGAGCGCGTCGTAGCCGCGCAGGGCGTCGTCGAAGCGGCCGCTCTCGCAGAGCGCGCGGGCAGCGAGGCGCGCCGCCTCGCGCGCGAAGGCCGGATCGCCGAGCGCCGGCCCCGCTCCCCCGAGCTCCGCCGCGGCGATTCCCGGCGCGCCGCGCGCCAGCGCCGCCCGTCCGTAGAGGTAGCGCGCCAGCGGGGCGGGGGAGCGCGCCAGCCGCGAGAGCGCCAGCGCCGGATCGGCAGCGCCGAGCAGCCAGGGCGCCACCGCCTCGGCGAGGGCCGGGTCGCCGGCGGCGGCCAGCTTGGCGCGCAGGAGCCGCTCCTCCGCTGGCTCGGGCGCGAGCGCCAGGGCGGCCCGGTAGCGCTCGCGGGCGCCGGCGGTGTCTCCCGCCCGCCAGCGCAGGTCGCCCACCGCGGCCTCGAGCGCGCCGCGCAGCGCCGGCTCGTGCCCGGTGGCGAGGCGCCGCAGCGCCTCGGCGAAGGCCGCCTCGGCCCGGGGGGCGTCGCCGGCCAGGGCGAAGGCCTCTCCCTCCGCTCGCAGGTAGGCAGGATCGCCGCCGGAGAGGGCGCCGGCCCGGCGCCAGAGCGGCGCCGCCTCCTCCGGCCGACGCCCGGCCGAGAGCTCCCCGGCGCGCGCCTCCAGCTCCGCCACCTCGCGCGCGCAGGCTCGGGTGAAGAGGCTGCCGCGGCGGAAGCGGAGCGCGGCCGCCGCCCGCAGCTCGGGGGGCACCGTCACCCCGTCGAGGAAGCGCTCCCACTCGCCGGTGAGGGCCGGCAGCGACCGGCCGAAGGCGCGGTCGAAGTCCCCGCTGAAGTAGAGGGCCCGCACCCGCGCCGGCCCCTGGGTGTCGAGCAGCCACCGCAGGAAGCTGCCCGCCGCGGTGTAGGCCCGCGCCGGCGCGGCGCCGAGGAAGCCGGTGGCGCCGACCAGCGCCGCCGGAGCAGGCATCACCCCCTGGTCGCGCATGGCCCGCGTCCACTCGTGCAGCGAGAAGGGACCGTGGGGCGCGTCGGCCGCCTCGGCCAGCCCCTCCACCAGCCCGGCCGAGACCAGCAGGAGGGCGCGCGCGGGCACGTGGAGCGGGCCGGGCGCGAGCTCGGCGGCGAGCGCGTGGACCAGCTCGTGGCGCAGCACCGGGTGCGGCGTGGGCGCGTCGTTGAGGTGGATCTCGGAGAGCCAGGGCTTGGTGAAGTTGGTCCGGCCCGCGCCCGTGAGCCGGCGCTTCTCGGCGGCGTCGCGGTAGACGTAGACCCGCGCCCGCGGCGGCGCCGCCAGGCCGAGCCGGCGCGCCACCTCGGCGGCGTCGTACTCGCAGTCGCGCAGGAGCCGCGCCGACTCGGCGGGCGGCTTCTCGCGGGGGAAGTGGAGCTCGCAGCGCGGCCCGTCGAGCCGCCCGCCCAGCGCCGCGTCGAGCTCGGCGCGGGTGGTGACGCCCCCGCCGGCGCGCGCCGCCCAGACCGCCCCGAGCGCGCCCGCGACCGCGGCGAGGACGGCCATGCGCCGACGCGGGCCCGGGCGCCCGAAGAGCCCGGCGCAGAGCGCGGTCGCGCAGAGCCAGAGGGAGAGGGTGCCGGCGCGGAAGAGGAGCAGGTGGCGATCGACTGCCAACGCCTCGTCGTAGAGCGGCCCGGGCCAGAGCCCGAGGAAGTGGTCCTGCGCCGCGGCGGTGGGGCCGTCGTAGGCGGCGAGGGCGGTGACCGCCAGCGAGCCGGCGACGGCGCCGAAATAGAGCAGCGCGGCGAGGCCCCTCCGACCCGCCGCGCCGAAGGCGCAGAGGACCCCCACGGCCGGAGCGAGCAGCGCCGAGGGAAGGGCGACGAGGGCGAAGAGCGGCGCGCCCGCCAGCGGGCTGCAGGGGGTGACGAGCCGGGCGTGGAGGGCGCTCGCGGCGAAGAGGAGCGCCTCCAGCGCGAGCAGCGCCGCGGTGGCCGAGGCGACCGCGGCCAGAGGCGATGGGGCGGAGCGGCCCAGCTGCCGTCGGGCCGCGGCGATGCCGAGCGGTCCGCCTGACAGCGCCGCCAGGAGCGCGCCCACGAGGCCGAGCTCGAGGCCGGGGGCGGAGAGGAGGTGCAGGACGTCCATCGGACGGGAACTATGCCCGAGCCGGTGGCGCGGGGTAACATCCAGCTTCAATGTCCGAGAATCGCGTGCATCCGCGGGCTCCCATCGAGCTCAAGGTCGAGTACAAGCGGCTCAACCGCTTCTTCGCCGACTACACGCGCAACATCTCCAAGGGCGGCACCTTCATCGCCACTGCCCGCCCGCTCCCCCTCGGGACCCAGTTCGTCTTCCGGCTCTCACTCCCCGGCCAGCCCGAGCCCATCGAGCTCCTGGGCGAGGTGATCCGCGCCAGCGCCGGCGAGGAGGGCGACCCGGCCGGCATGGGCATCCGCTTCATCTTCGAGGACGAGCGCAAGCGGGCCGCCTTCGCGGCGAAGGTGGAGACCCTCATGGCGGACAGCCTCGGGGAGGAGCTGGCGCGGAGGCTCATCGCGCAGGAGAAGAATTAGGGGGCGGGCTCCTCGGGTCCTCCCTGCTTGGGTCCTCCCACCGGCCGCTCGGTCGGCGAGGGGCAGCATCGCCGCTCGGCCGCCGCGAGCGGAACCCGGCGCCGTTGCCGTCGAGGCACGCGGTCCGATCCCGCAACGCGCCCGCCAGCGCGCCCGCGTCGGCTGTGCCGCGCCGCGCGCCTCGGGGGGCTTCCGTCGGCGGAGGGGGAGGCGGCGCTGGGCCGTCGTGGGGTCAGGCCGAGCGGGCCGCTCCCGACGTGTCATCTGGGGCCGACAGGTGCTGCTCGCGATTCAGCGATCGCCGCGCGTTCCCGCCCGTGAACTGATCCATCCACTCGTCGCCGAACGCGAGCCTGGCGGCGAGGTCGTTGTGGGTGCGGCAGAGCAATCTGACCCCCTCGGCGGTCGAGGGGCCGCCGAGGGCGCGCGGAACGACGTGATCGAACTCCAGGCGCAGGGAGGAGCCGCAAACACCGCCCGAGGCGAGCGGCCACTGGCACCGGCCGGCGTCGCGCTTCCAGACCTCGCGTCTCGCCGCGGCGGGAATGTACCCGTCGAGGGTCGGCTGCTTCGGCTGCGGGACCGGGCCGGCGGATCGCCCGGCCGCCGGACGCGGCTTCGCGACCAGGCCCTTCCGCCTGGCGCTGCGTTCGAGGAGGAGGTCGAGGCCGGCCTCGAGGATCTCCTCGGCGGAGCTGGCGGGGCAGGAGTGGGAGAGCGCGGCCCGGGCAGCTTCGAGCTTGCCGAGGAAGCGGCGGGAGACGGTGATGTGGAGGCGGCTGAGGTCGGCAGTGAGCGGGTCGGAGGTGTCGAGCCGAGCGCGAGGAGGTGGGGCAGCGGTCCAGTTCGGGGTCGGGTTCGGCTTCGAGGTCGGCGTGAGGGTCGGGGTCGAGATGGCGCCGCCCGGTGAAGCGGGCGAAACGCGTGGACCCGGTTCAACCGGTTGAAACGAATCCTGGGCGTTCTCACCCATCTCGCTGTTGGGGGGCGGCGCCGTCGGCCCCAGCGCGAGCCGCCGCGCGCCCGGCCTGTCCCGCACCGCCGTGACCACCTCGCGATGCGGCGCCGCTTCGGCGGGCAGGATGGCCGCGGCCTCGGCCATCGCCTCCCGCTTCGAGCAGTGGAAGAACCGAGGCAGGACCTCGTGCCGATTCTCGGGCGTGAGCACCTTCGCGAGCGCGACGATGCTGGTGATGCAGAGCCGGCCGTCGCGGAGCGGCTCGATGACTTCGGAGAAGCGCTGCACCAGCTCGGCCGCCGTCTTGCGGTAGTGGGCGGCTCCCTTCGAGAGGCCGAGCTCGCGGTGGAGGAAATAGAAGAGGCTCGAGTGGCCGAGCTGGAGCCAGAGCCTCTGCCGGTCGAAGTCGGCCAGGGCGAGGAGGAAGTCGGCGAGAGCGCCCTGCTCCTTGCGGAGGAGCTGGGCGAGGCGGGAGGTCTCTTCGAGCGCGCTGTTCATGCTGAGAGTGTCTCACCGGAATTTCGGCCCTCGCCAGATGCGCGAGGTTGCCACCAGGCGCGAGATCCGGAGCGGGGGTCGGGGGACCCGTGCAAGGCGGCGCGGCGAGGCTGCGTGGGCGCGCAGCGTGCGGAGAGTGACGCTGGCGGAGTGCCTGCTCCGGAGAGCGCGAGACGGCCCAGGATCGCGTCAAGCCTTGACTGAGGAAAATCGGGTGTGCCGGCTTTCGGGCCGCGCCCTACGCCGCCTTCGAGCGGCCCGGCATCTTCGGGAACGTCGGGCTGTTCTCGCCGTCGCGCGTCCCCAAACTGGCTCGATGGCCGCCGACCGGCGGCCTCTTCAGATCCCTCAGCCTACCGGTCCGCACGCGCGCCCGCCGTCACTGGCCGCCTCTCCGGTCCCGCTGCGGGCCGTCGCGGACATGAGCCGCTGGGCGGAGCCACGCCCGCAGCTCGGGCAGACCGCCTCGGCCTGGGCGCTGCCCAGGACCAGCTCCTCGAAGACCTTCTGGCACGCCTCGCAGCGGTACTCGTAGATCGGCAACGCTTGCCTCCTCGGTGCGCGTCTGCCGCGCCGCGCGGCGGCCGGGCGACGCCATTTCGCGGTGGGAGCCGCTCTGGAGACGATGGGTTCGGAGGCGGTAGTCGCCGCCTCTCACTTCTGCGGGATGGCGCACCAGTAGGTGGTCTTGAGGTCCCCCAGGTACTTGGTGGGGATCGAGGCCAGGAACGCCGGGTCGAGCACCACCTGCCGGCACACCAGCCCGGTCGAAGAGGTGTCGCAGTCGGCGTCAGAGACGCACGGCTTGGAGCAGTAACCGGGGTTGCAGGTGACCCGCTTGTCGCCGTTCGTCGGCGAGACGATGCAGACCAGGTTCTCACAGGCGGTCACGCCGGTCTCGAGGTAGTCGCCCTGCACGGTGGCGCAGCTCACCGGGACGCCGTTCTGAGCCGGCAGACGGACCGGGCAGGCCTGACCCACGTCGGGCGGCTGGCACGCCAGCAGCGCTCCCGCGAGGGTGGCCGCCAGCCGCACGGTGAACGACCGAGCACCCATCGGCCCTGAAGGTCAGCACTCGCCCGCCCGCCGCCGGGGGGAAACGCGGGGCTCCACCCGGCAGGGGGCGGGTGCTCGGGCGGTCGCGGCGGGGCCGCTCCGTTGCCCGCCTCGCGAGCGGACCCTACCGTCCATCCGTGAAGCAGAACGGGGGTCGCGTTGCCTCGCGCGGGTCCAGTCACGCTCTTCCTGATGATCGCGGCTCCGCTCCTCGCCTCCGGCCAGGAGGTGCCCGGGCTCGACTTGTCCGAGCCCGAGCAGCCGCCGCCTGCGCGCGAGGCGCCGCCGCGTCCGGCGGCAGAGCCCGCGCCGCCCCCCGCCGCCGAGCCCCGCTCGCCGCTCGGCGAGACCGGCGAGCGGGACGCCGCGCTCGGCGACCGGGTGAAGGCGGTGCAGAGAAAGGGCTTCCTCAAGCGCGGCCGCTTCGAGCTCGGCCTCGCCGCGCCCGGCTCGCTCAACGACGCCTTCTTCCAGAAGGTCGGCGTCGGCGGCCACCTCGCCTACGATCTCGCCGACAGCTTCGCGGTCTCCCTGGTAGGCGCGTACTTCTGGCACCTGCGCACCGGCAACGTGCGCGAGGGGAAGCTCGCCTTCGAGAGCCAGCTGCTCGAGAGCCAGCTCCGCGGCAAGGCGCTGCTGGACGGGGTCTGGTCGCCCATTTACGGCAAGGGCGCCTGGCTCGGCAGCCGGATCGTCCACTTCGACGTGTACCTCGCCGCCGGCGTGGGCGGCGTCTGGAGCGCCACCAGCGGCTCGCCGCGCAACGAGGGGCCGCACCCCGCCGCCAACGTCGGGACCGGCCTCCGCTTCTACCCGAGCTCCTGGCTCTCGCTCGACCTCGGCGTCGACGCCACCCTCTACCCCGACCAGCCCTCGCTGACCGTGCCGAGCACGCTGCAGAAGCTCGTCACCGCCAGCCTCGGCTTCACCGTCTTCCTCCCCACCCACTTCGAGTACGTCTACCCATGAGCGCCGCCCGGCTCCGCCGCGCCGTCCTCCTCGCGTTGCTCGCGCTCGCGCCGGCCGCGGCGCGCCCCAGCGCCGCCGACGCCTTCGAGAATCGGATCCCGCCGGTGGCGGGGCAGCTGTACGGCAAGGCCGGGCGCTTCGAGCTGTCGCCCATGACGCAGCTCTCGCTCAACGACGCCTTCTTCTCGAAGTACCTGTTCGGCGCGCGGCTCGGCTACCACTTCTCGGAGGAGCTCGGGCTCTCCGGCGCCTTCGCCGCCGGCCCCTCGGTCGCGACCAGCTCCACCACCGTCTGCCCCTCCAACGCCGGCTGCCGCGCCGCCACCGACGCGGAGCTGTACCAGGTGCCGGGCCACGTGAACTGGCTCGCGGGGGTCGAGGTCGCCTTCAGCCCCATCTACGGCAAGCTCAACCTCTTCGCCGAGCAGGTGATCCACTTCGACCTCTCGCTGCTCGCCGGCGCCGACTACGTCGCCTACCGGCGGGTGCTCGACCCGACCACCGCCGCCAGCACCGCGGCGGCCGGCGGCTCCCCGCCGTCCGACTCCGCCCTGGGCGGCCACCTCGGGCTCGGCGCGCGGGTCTTCCTCTCCCGCGCGGTGGCGCTCCGGCTCGAGCTCAAGGACTATCTTTACCGGATGCCGGTGCAGGGGCGCACCGATCTGCAGTCGCAGCTCCTCACCGAGCTCGGCCTCTCCTTCTTCTTCGGCGGCGGCCGCTGAGGCGCGAACATGGCCCGTCTCCGCCCCGCCCCCGTCCTCGCCGCGCTCCTCCTGCTGGGGCCGGCGGCCGCCCGCCCGCAGGGGCTCGGAATCGATCTCTCCGCGCCCGAGAAGCCGGCGCCCGGCGCGCCCCCGGCCCAGCCGCCCCCCGGCGCGCGGGCCGCTGCCACCGGCGAGCCTGGCGCCCGCCTCGCCGCGGTCCGGAAGCTCGTCGAGCAGCGCCGCTACGAGGAGGCGGCGACGGCGGCCTTCGCCCTCCAGCGCGACCCGGCCGCCGCGGCGGTGCGGGGTGAGGCCGCGGTGCTCCTCTCCCGGAGCCTCTCCGGGCTCGGGCTCGATCAGGCGGCGGTGGCCGAGCTCTCGGCGCTCCTCGCCGCGCCGGGCCAGGGCGCGGCCGGCGCCGCGGTGGAGGAGCTCGGCGCGCTCGGCGAGCGCGATCCGGCCAACGAGCACGCGGTCTCGGCGGCGCTGGCGGGGGCCGCGGCGGCCGGGCTGCCGCCGGCGGTCGAGGGGCCGCTCGAGGTGGCGCAGGCGCGCTGGGCCTACGAGCGCGGGCGCGCGCTCGAGGAGGCCGGCCGGGGCGCGGAGGCGAAGCGGAGCTACGCCGAGGCGCTGCGGCTCGCCGGGAGCTCGGGCGCGGCCCCGGCGCAGGCGGCGCAGGCCCGCTTCGTGGAGGGGCTGGTGCGGTACGCCGAGGGCGACCAGCCGGCGGCGCTCGAGTCGTTCAAGGAGGTGGTGCGGCTCACCAACCCGCGGCGCGGTCCGGCCGCCGATCCGAGGCTGCGCGCCCTGGCCTTCCTGCAGCTGGCCCGCATCCACTACGAGCACCGCCAGAACCGCTACGCCATCTTCTACTACGACCGGCTGCCGCTCGGCGGCGAGGGCTGGCTGGAGGGGCTCTGGGAGTCGTCGTACGCCCACTACCGGATCGGCGACTACGAGAAGGCGCTCGGGAACCTCATCACCCTTCAGTCCTCCTACTTCAAGGACGAGTACTTCCCGGAGTCCTACGTCCTCAAGGCGATCATCTACTACGAGAACTGCCGCTTCCCCGAGGCGCGCGAGATCCTGGAGGGCTTCGCGCGCGAGTGGGGGCCGCTGCAGGCCGAGCTGGCGAAGCTGGCGGCGCGCCCGGGGCCGCCGGAGGCGCTCTACCGCGCCTTCGCCGAGGCCGGCGCGGGGCCGGACCGGGCGATGTCGAGGCGGGTGGTGAAGGCGG
This sequence comes from Anaeromyxobacteraceae bacterium, assembly GCA_035656915.1. Taxonomy (GTDB): domain Bacteria; phylum Myxococcota; class Myxococcia; order Myxococcales; family Anaeromyxobacteraceae; genus Anaeromyxobacter_B. Next base: position 71,283 of record DASRRJ010000017.1, on the reverse strand, counting down.
CGCTCGCCGACCGGAACGTCCGCAGGCTCGACCTCGCCCTGCGCGCCGTCGACCAGCAGGCGGGGCCCGGGCTGGGGCGGCGCTCGGCCGCGTTCCGCGACTCGGAGCTGGGGCGCCACCTGCAGGCCACCCTGGCGAGCGCGCGCGCCCGCCTCGGCGCCGAGGCCGGGGCGCGGCTCCGGCAGCAGCTCGAGGCGGAGCGCGACTCCCTGCGCGACCTGCTGCAGCAGGCGCTCCGGATCCGCATCGAGGTGACGCGCCGCGAGCGCGAGGCGCTCGAGGCCTCGCTGGCGACCGGGCAGCGCCCCGACGTGACCCGCGCCTACCGCTACTCCACCGCGGTCTCAGACGAGCACCTCTACTGGCCCTATGACGGCGAGTTCTGGCGCGACGAGCTCGGGAGCTACACCTACACGCTCACCCGCGGCTGCCGCGAGGCGCCGGAGCCGGCCTCCGGCGCGGCCGCCAAGAGCGGCGAGGGTGCGCGCCGGTGACCGCCCTCGCCCTGTGCCTGCTGCTCCTCGCCGCGGGACCGCCGGCCCGCGCCGCCGCGCCCGCCGGCGCGCCGCTGGAGGTGATGGGCAAGAAGCGCAGCGCCGTCCCCGACGAGGCCCTCGCCGGCAGCCTCGAGGCCAGGGGGGCGACCCCCGCCGCGGGCCGGCCGGCGCTGGCCTTCGACGCCTTCCGCCACCAGGTGGAGGTGGAGGTGGCCGGCAAGCGGCGCGAGGAGATGAGCGGGCTCGAGGAGCTGCTGCGGCTCGGCGGCGCCGAGGCCGAGCTGCCGGGCTGGCTCTTCCGGCTCGGCGAGCTGCACTGGGAGGAGGCGCAGCACCTGTTCTTCGAGGCCAATCGCAGGGACGACGAGCTGCTCCGGGCCGGCGCCGGCTCCGCGCGCGCCCGCGCGCTCGCCGCCGAGAAGCGCGACCTCGAGGCCCGCTCCCGCCGGGAGCAGGAGGCGGCGGTGGCGCGCTACCTCGAGCTCGTGCGCCGCTTCCCGCAGTGGGGCCGCATGGACGAGGTGCTCTTCTTCCTCGGCGAGAACTTCTCCCGACAGCAGCGGGCGCGGGAGGCCAGCGCCGCCTACCGCCGGCTCCTGACCCGCTTCCCGCAGTCGCGCTTCGTGCCCGACGCCTGGGTGGCGCTCGGCGAGTACTGGTTCGACGAGGCGGAGAAGGGCGATCGGGCGCGCAAGCTCGGGGCGGCCCGGGAGGCCTACCGGCGCGCCGCGGCCCACCAGGAGAGCAGCGTGCGGGGGTACGCGCTCTACAAGCAGGGCTGGGTCGAGTACAACCTCGGCGACTTCCGGGCCGCGCTGGCGCTCTTCGAGCAGGTGGTGCGCTTCGGGGACGGCGACGGCGGCGGGACCGGCATCGCCGCCGAGAAGCGGCTCGCCCTGGGCCGCGAGGCGCGGCGCGACTACGTCCGCACCTACAGCCACGTCGGCCAGCCCCAGGCGGCGGAGCGCGAGTTCGCGCGGGTGGGGGGCGGCGACGGCCGCGAGATGCTGAGGCAGCTCGCGCAGCTCTACTACGACGAGGGCAAGGACCGGGAGTCGATCCTGGTGCACCACCGGCTCATCCAGCGCTGGCCGGGCGCGGTGGACGCGCCGCTCTTCCAGTCGCGCATCGTCACCGGCGCCGGCCGGCTCGGGCGCAAGGAGCTGGCGGTGCAGCAAGCCGGCAAGTTCGTGGACCTGGTGCGCGCCGCCGAGCGGAGCGGCGCCGCCGCCGGCGAGCGGCAGCAGGAGGTGCTGGCGTCGGCGCGTCGCGAGGCGGAGAACACGCTGCGCACGCTGGCGGTGCAGTACCACAACGAGTGGAAGAAGACGCGCGAGCCGGCCACCGCGGAGCTGGCCGCCGACCTCTATCGCGACCACCTGGCGCTCTTCCCGGAGGGGCCGCGCGCCTACGAGATGCGCTTCTTCCACGCCGAGCTGCTCTTCGCCCTGGGCCGGTTCCAGGAGGCGGGCGACGCCTACGCGCGGGTGGTCGCACTCGACCCGTCGGCGCGGGGCAGGCCCCCGGGGCGCTGGCTCGCCGACGCGCTCGAGGGGGCGGTCTTCGCCTACGACGCCGCGCTGAAGGGCGCCGGCGGCGCCACCGCCGCTCCGGGCCAGCCGCTGCCGCACGGGAAGCGCCCCTACACGCGCGAGGAGCAGCAGCTCCTCGACGCCTGCCTGCGCTACGCCGAGCGGGCGCCGCGCGGGGAGAAGGCGGTCGAGGCCGCCTACCAGGCCGCCCAGCTCCGCTACCGCCACGACGAGCTCAAGGAGGCGGCCCGCCTCTTCGCCGCCATCGCCCTCGAGCACCCGCGCCACCCGCTCGCCGGCTACGCGGCGAACCTGCTCCTCGACGCCGAGAACCTGCTCGGCGACGTGCGGGCCACCGGCGAGTGGGCCCGCCGCCTCTACGAGAAGCGGGAGCTGCTCGTCGCCCACCCGGAGCTCGAGCCGGACCTGGTGCGGGTGGTGGAGCAGAGCGCCTTCAAGCTGGTCGAGCAGGAGGAGAAGGCGGGGCGGCACGGCGAGGCCGCCAGGTCCTACCTCGCCTTCGCCACCGACTGGCCCGAGTCGGGGCTCGCCGCCACCGCCCTCTTCGACGCGGCGGTCGACTTCGCGCGGGCCGGCGACCTGCCGCGCGCCATGGCGGCACGCCGCGCGCTCTGGGACCGCCACCCAGGCCACCCGCTCGCAGCCAAGGCGCTCCTCTCGAGCGGCGCGGACGCCGCCGCGCTGGCCGACTTCGGCCCGGCTGCCGACGCCTACGAGCGCTACTTCGCCGGCTGGAAGGCGGAGCGGGAGGCGGCGGCGCGGCGCCCCCGGAAGAGCAGGGGCGCGGCGCCGGCGAGCCGCTTCGACGAGCGCTCGGCGCAGGACGCCCTCCACGACGCCGGGATCTACCGGGAGGGGCTGGGCCAGCTCCGCCGCGCCGAGGCCGACCGCAAGGCCTTCGTGGCCGCCTTCCCGCAGGCAAAGGAGACGCCGCGGGTCTTCCGCTCGCTGGCCAGCATCTACGAGCGGCAGCGGGAGCCCGGCCGGGCCGCGCGCCACCTCCAGGAGTACCAGCGCCGCTTCGCGCGGGCGGGGCAGGGCTGGTTCGAGGCGCAGCAGTGGCTCGCGCGGCTGCACGAGCAGGCGGGCGATCCCCCGGCCGCGCGGCGAGACCGCGCGGTGGCCCTGCGCCGCTGGCGCGAGTCGGGCGGCGGCGCCGGTGACGCGGCGCAGGCGCTCGCGGCTGCGGCGATGGTGGACGAGCTCGACCGGCCCTTCGAGGACTACGGGCGGATCGGCTTCGCGGTGCCTGCGCGGCGCCTCGCGGCGCAGGTGTCGCTCAAGGGGAAGAGGCTCCTCGAGCTGCAGCAGCGCTACACGGCGGTGGTGAAGCTCGAGGCGGCCGAGCCGGCGGTGTGCGCCCTCGCGCGCATCGGCGAGGGCTACCGAGGCTTCGCCGAGGCGCTGCTGCAGGCGCCGGTTCCACCGGAGCTGCGCCGCGAGCCGGAGCTCGCGAAGGAGTACCGGGCGCAGCTCTCGGCCCAGGCGGCGGCGCCGCGCCAGAAGGCGGTGGAGGGGCTCGCCCTGGCGGTGACGCAGGCGCGGGCCCACGGCGTGGCCAACGACTGCGCGCGGCGCGCGGAGGCGGCGCTGCGCGCGCTCGACCCGGAGGCCGCCGCCCCGGCGCCGGAGCGGGTCCCCTGGCCTCCCTTCGACGCCCCCGCCCCCGGCGCGCCCCGGGCCGAGGGTGAGCCGCCGGCGGCGAGCGCGAGCGCGGCCGACCGGGTGCGGCTCGGCCTCTCCCGGCTCGAGGCCGGCGACGCCGAGGCGGCCTTCCGGCTCGGGCACGAGGCGGTGGCGAAGGACCCGGCGGTGAAGGGCGGCCACTCGCTGCTGATGCGCGCCTCGCTGGCGCGGGGAGAGCTCGATCTCGCCCGCCTGCTGGCCCTCGAGGCGGCCAAGGTGGATCCGGCCGATCCCTACATCCCGCTGGTGGAGGGGCGGGTGCTGGAGCGGCGCGGTGACGCCAACGGGGCCCTGGCGACGTGGCGGCGGGCGGCCTCCGGACGGAGCGGGGCGCTGCTCGAGCGCGAGCTGCTGCGGCTCTCGCTGTCGCGCGAGCGGTGGACGGAGGTGGCGCGCGCCGCCGGGGTGGTGCTCGCGGCGAGCCCGAAGGACGCGGCGGGACAGCTCGCGCTCGGGGTGGCGCGCCGACACCTCGGCAAGCCGGCCGAGGCGCTCGCCGCCTACGCAGAGGCGGAGAAGCTCGCCGGGGACTCCTTGCCGGAGGTCCACCTGGCGCGGGCGGTGCTCCTGGCGCAGGACCGCAAGGAGTGCGACGCGGCCCGGGCGGAGCTCGGTCGGTACACGGCGCGGGTCGGTCCCATCCCGCCCGCCCAGGCTGCTCGGCTGCTGGGCAGCTGTGACGGCAGGCGCGTGGCGAGCAGCCAAGCTACAGAGCGGAGCCCGGGCAGCCCCTCCGCTGCCAGCGGCAAGGCCCCTTGAGCGGCCGTGTCGCGGGGGCGGGAGAGTGAGCTTACTTGTCGTCAGGCAACCTGGAGCGGACGCCATGGCGAGCAGGTCGGGCATCGGGGCGATGGTGGTGGCGCTGGCGCTGCTCGGCGCGAGGGCGGCGGCCGCGGAGGAAGCGCCGAGGCAGCAGAAGCCCCCGCCGCGCGTCGAGTACGAGAAGAAGACCGTCATCAACTTCGACGACGACACCATCCAGGGGGATCTCACCCGGCCAGACGGCGAGTACGTGGAGGCGCGCAAGAAGGTGGGCCACTCGAGCCTGATCCGGATCCGGGAGAGCTGGCGGGAGAAGGTGAAGCAGGCGGGATCGGAGCTGTGAGGTGGCCCCGAGGTCCGCAGCCATGGCGACGCCGGTCACCCTCCAGGTCTTCCGCGGGAACGAGCTGGTCCGCACCGCGCAGTTCGAGCGGCCGGTGATCAAGATCGGGCGGCTCGCCACCGCCCACCTGCGGCTCGAGGACGAGCGGGTGGCCCGGCTCCACTCGGTGATCGAGGTGGCCGGCGACGGCGGGCTCTCGATCGTGGACATGGGGAGCGCCGCCGGGACCATCGTGAACGGCCGCCGGGTGAGCCGCGGCCCGCTGCGCCCCGGCGACCAGATCACCCTGGGCGCGATGCGGATCGTGCTCGCCGCCAACCAGGCGGTGAACCTGGCCGCGCCTGCGCCCCTCGAGACGCCGCGCCCCGCGCCGCCCGCCACTCCCGAGGATCCGCCGCGCCCGGCGCCGCCGCCCGAGCCGGAGCCGGTGGAGCCCGGGGCTGCCGCGGCCTCGCCTTCCGGCGTGGAGCTGCGACTGTACTGGGGCGGCACGCTGCTCGACTCCGGCACCTTCGTGCGCCCGGCCTCCCCGGTGCGCCTCGGGGAAGGCCCGCGCTGCGCGCTGCACGCGCCGGCGGAGCTCCTGCCCGAGCCCGAGTTCCCGGTGCTGCGCTGGGAGGGCGGCGAGCACCGCCTCGCCTTCGGCGCCGGGATGTCGGGGTCGCTGGTCGAGGGGGAGAGGTCGCGGTCGCTGGCGGAGCTGTGCGCAGGGGGCGAGGCCACGCCGGACGAGGGCGAGGCGGGCGGGGTGCGCTCGCTGCCGGTCCCGCGGCGCGGAGCGCTGCGCGTGGAGCTGGGCTCGGGGCTCGTGCTCGAGGCCCTGCCGCGCACGCCGCCGGCGCCCGCCGTGAGCCGGGCCTGGAAGCAGCTCGAGCTGCGCTTCGCCAACCTCTTCCTGGTGCTGCTGGCGGCGCAGGCCGCGCTGGTGGCGCTCGCGGTGAGCGAGGCCCACGGCGAGCCGCCGTCCGCCGAGGCGTCGCGCGAGCCGCAGCGGCTGGCGCGCTGGGTGATGCCCGCCGAGCCCCCGCGCCGCAACCCGTACCTCGAGAAGCTGAAGCGCGAGGCCGAGCGAAGCGCCGATCCCGGCGAGCGGGCGGCCCGCCACCGCGGCGCCGAAGGGCAGATGGGGAAGAAGGACGCCCCACGCACCGAGGGCCGCAGCGCGCCGCGCGCGGTGGACCTCCGCTCGCGCGAGCAGGTGCGCAACCTCGGGCTCCTCGCCGCGGTGCGGGGACGGAACGGACAGGCCGGGCTCTCGACCATCTTCGGCCAGGGGGGCCTCGGCGGCGACATCCACGGGGCCATCGGCAACCTGTTCGGCCCGGTGGTGGGCGACAGCCGCGGCGTGGGCGGGCTGGGGCTCAAGGGCACCGGCACGGGCGGCGGCGGCGCCGGCGACACCATCGGCATCGGTGCCGTGGGTACCAAGGGGCGGGGCGGCGGGCTCGCCGGCTACGGTGACGGCGTGGGCGGGCTGGGGAAGAAGGGCGAGCGCGACGTGACCATCGCCACCGCCGACGCGCGCGTGCTGGGGGCGGTCGACGCCGAGCTGGTGCGCAAGGTGATCCGCGACCACGCCTCGCAGATCCGCTACTGCTACGAGCAGCAGCTGGCGGTGGACCACCGGCTCGCCGGCAAGGTGTCGGTGCGCTGGCAGATCGGGCCGGACGGGCGCGCCAGCCACCTCGCGGTGGACGGCGGCGAGACCACCCTCGCGAACCCCGCGGTGCACGAGTGCATGATGTCGCGCATCGCCAGCTGGGAGTTCCCCAAGCCGAAGGGCGGCGGCATCGCCGTCATCAAGTACCCCTGGATCCTGCGCAGCTCCGGCGGAGGTGCCTGAGATGTCCCGCGCCTGCGTGGCCCTCGCGACCGCCGCCCTCCTCGCCACCGCCGCCGCGCGGGCCGACGAGCCGGCCCCGCCGCTCCAGGAGGACCCGCGCGCGCCGCGCTTCAACGAGGTGGAGCACGGCCTCTTCACCGCCCTCGAGACCGGCTGGTTCGCGTTCTTCAAGACGCCGGTGGCCGACCGGGCGCGCCACCCTTACGCCGGCACGGGCGGCGGCACCGCCAGCGGCTGGCTCGCCGGCGCGCGGCTCGGGTACGAGCTCGGCGATCGGTTCGCGGCCGCGGTGTTCGTGCTCGGCGGGAACGCCAGCGCCAGCCCTTCGTACGGCGCCTTCGACGTGATGTCGGTCGGGGCGGACCTGCGCGCCGTCCTCTTCCGCGGCGCGGACCGGCAAGGCGTCGACCGGCTGCTCCTCTACCTGCACGGCCGCGGCGGGTGGCTCGGCACGCGACCGCTCGGGCTGTTCGGGTCGAGCGGCCTGCTCCTGGGGGGCGGCCCTGGGGTGGAGTACTTCACCCGTCTGCGTCACTTCTCGGTCGGCCTGGCGATCGACGGGCTCTACGCCATCCCGGCGGGGGCTCCGGGGCTCGCCGTGGCGCCGACCGTGACCTACACCTTCTAGCGGAGCAGGCCCTTCCCCTGCTGCCGTGAAGGCTCTTCCGTGGGCGTCCACCGCTCTCCACCCCTCACCGTGCTGCGCCCCGTGCCCGCGGGCGACGAGGCCGGCGCGCCGCGCGAGCGGCTGCGGCGGCTCGAGGACGAGCGGGCGCGGGCGGCCGATCCGGAGGAGCGCGCCCGCCTCGACCGCCGCCTCGCGCGCATCTGGGAGGACGAGCTCTCGCAGTCGGCGCCCGCCTTCGCGGCGCTGGCGCGCGCGGTGCGCGCCCTGCCAGAGGACGCGGGCGCGCGGGCGGAGCTGCGGGCGACTGCGGAGCGCTGCGGGGCGGTGCGGGGCTGGGCGCGCATCCTGACCGAGGTGGCCGCGCGGCTCCCCGAGGCGGGCGCGCGCGAGGTCCGCGCCGAGCTGGCGGCGGCGGCGCTGGCGGCCCCGGAGCTGGCCGCCCTGGCCTGGCCGGCGCTGCTCCAGCACCACGGCGAGGCGCTGGCCGCGGGGAGCGAGCCGGGCCCGGCGGTGGAGGCGCTCACACGCCTGCTCGCGCTCCCACCCGCCCGCGCCGGCGCGGCCAGGCTGCTGGAGGACGCGGCCCGGGCGAGCGGCGACCCGCGGCGCCTCGCGGAGGTGCTGACGATCCGGCTCGAGGTGGCCGATCCGGCGGAGGAGGGGCCGCTGCAGGCGGAGCTGGGGTCGCTGCGCGAGCGGCTCGGCGACCTCGAGGGCGCGGCGGCGGCGCTCTCGCGCGCCTGCGCGCTGGCGCGCCCGGAGGATCGGCCAGAGCTGATCTCGCGGGTGGGGCGGCTGCACGCCGCGCGGGGCGCGCTCGACCTCGCCCAGGCCTGGCTGTCGCGGGCGGCCGAGGCCGGTGAGCCGGAGGCGCTCGCCGAGCTGGCGCGCCTCCTCGCCCGGCGCGGCGATCGGCCGGCGCTCCTCGCCGCCCTGCTGCGGCAGGCAGCGGCCGAGCCAGACCCGGCGCGGCGCGCCGCGCTCTTCCTGGAGGTGGCGAACATGAGGGCCGAGCAGGGTGAGGTGGAGGGCGCGGTGGACGCCTGCCGGCAGCTGCTGGCGATCTCCCCCGACGACCCGCAGGCGGCGCCGCTCCTCGCGCGGCTGCTCGGAGTGGCGCAGCGCTGGGACGAGCTCGACCTGGCGCTCGGGCGCGAGGCCGAGGGCGCCGCGCGTCGGGGCGACGCGGCCGCGGCGGCCGCGCTGCGGGTGCGGCAGGCGGAGGTGCGGCGGCGCTGGCTCGGCGACGAGCCGGGCGCGCTCGAGGCCCTCACCGAGGCCCTCCGGCGCGCGCCCCGCCACCCGGCCGCGCTCGCGGCGCTGGAGTCGCTGGCCGCCGGCCCCGGACCGGCCGCCGACGGGGCCTGCGCCCTCCTCGAGCCGGTCTACACGGCCGAGCGCCGGCCGGACAAGCTGGCCGGGGCGCTCGAGTGGCGCCTGGCACGCGCGCCGGGGGGTGCGGGGCGGGCGGCGCCGCTGATCGAGCTGGCGAAGCTGCGCGCCGGGCCGCTCGGCGACCCGGGCGGCGGCTTCGAGGCAGCGGCGGCGGCGCTCAGGGAAGATCCGGACAGCGCCGCGGCCCTCGCGCTGGTGCAGTCGCTCTCCGGCGTCGCCGGCCAGCCGCCCGCGCTGCTGCCGCTCCTCGGCGAGTGCGCCGCGCGCGCGCGTCGGCCGGAACGGCGCGCGGAGCTGCGCCGGGTCGCGGCCCGCCTGCTCGGCGGCGCCGATCCGGAGGGCGCCGCGGAGGCCTGGCGGCGGCTCCTCGCGGAGGTCCCCGGCGACGCCGAGGCGCTGCGCCGGCTCGCCGCGCACCACCGCGCGCGCGGCGAGCCGGAGCCGCTCGCGGCGGCGCTGCGCGAGCTCGAGCCGGCGGAGCCGGACGCGGAGGCGCGGGCCGCCCTGCTGGAGGAGCTGTCGCAGGTGCTGGAGGGGCTCTCCGACCCGGGCGGCGCGGCGGCCTGCGCGCGCCGCCTGCTCTCGCTGCGCCCCGGGGACGTGGAGGCCCTGGCGCGGCTCGACCGGCTCTGCGCCGCCGCCGGGCGATGGGCCGAGCTCGCCGAGGTGCTGGAGGACGAGCTCGCCGCCGCCGAGGCCGCCCGCGACCTGCCGTCGGCGCGGAGCCTGCGGCTCCGGCTGGCGGCGCTGCGCGCGGAGCGGCTGCTCGATCGCGAGGGGGCCGTGGCGCTCGCGGCCGAGGCGCTGGACCAGGAGCCGGCCTCCGCCGAGGCCCGCGCCCTGCTGGAGGCGGCGCTCGACGCAGATGCGGCGCAGTCGGTCGCCGCATCGGCGCTGGAGCGAGCCTGCGAGCGGACCGGCGACCTCGCCGGGCTCTCGGCCGCCCGGGCCCGACGCGCGGCGCAGCAGCCCGATCCGACCGCGCGCAAGGCGCTGCTCCTCGACCTCGCCGCCCTGCGCGCCGAGCGGCTGGGCGACGCCACCGGCGCCTTCGACGCCCTGGCGGACGCCTTCCGCGAGGACCCGGCCGACCGCGCCCTGCGACGGCGGCTGGAGGAGCTCTCCGCCCGCGCCGGCCGCGCCCGCGAGCTGGCTGAGCTGTACGAGGCCGAGCTGGGCCGGCTCGCTCCGCCGGAGCAGGCGGCGCTCGCGCTCGCGGTGGGCGAGCTGGCCGAGCGTGAGCTCGGCGATCCGGGGCGGGCAGCCCGCGCCTACGAAAAGGCGCGCGCGCTCGACGCCGGCGCGGCCGCGGCGGCGCTCCCGGCGCTGGAGCGGCTCCACGCCGCTGCTGGGCGCCATGCCGAGCTGGCCGAGGTGCTGGAGGAGCGCGCCCGGAGCGCGCAGGGACCGGAGCGGGCGGCGCTGCTCTTCCGGCTGGGGCGGCTCCAGGAGGAGGAGCTCGGCCAGTCCGGCGAGGCGCTCTGCGCCTACGAGGCGGCGCGGGCCTGCGACCCCGGCCACCGCGAGGCGCTCCTCGCCCTGGCGCGCCTCGACGAGGCGGCGGGCCGGCGCGCGTCCCTCTGCGAGCGGCTCTCGGCGCTGCGGGCGTCGGAGCCCGAGCCGGCGGAGCGGGCCCGCCTCGCCGCGCGCGAGGGGGAGCTTTGCGAGGAGCTCGGCGACGCCACTGCGGCGGCGCGCTGCTGGCGCGAGGCGCTGGGAGAGGGGCAGGCGGCGTGGCCGGCGGCGACCCGGGCCGAGCGCTGGTTCCACCTCGGGGAGCTGCGCGCCGGCAAGCTCGGCGACGAGGGCGGGGCGGCGGAGGCCTGGGGTGAGGCGCTGCGCTCCGAGCCGCAGTACCTGCCCGCGCTCCGGGCGCTGCGGACGGCCCACGCGGCGCGCGGGGAGCGCGAGCCGCTCTGCGAGGTGCTGCGCCAGCTGGCGCTGCTGGAGGAGGGCGAGGCCGAGGGCGAGGTGCGGCTCGCGCTGGCGGAGGCGCTCCTCGCCGGCGGGGAGCCGCGCGAGGCGGTGGAGCAGGCGCGCCGGGCCCTGGCGGCCGGGGTGCGCGGCGAGCCCGACCTGCGCCGGCTCACGGCGGTGTTCGACGCCGGCGGCTCGGAGGAGGGGGCGGCCCGGGCGGCCGAGGCGCGCGCCGAGGTGTCCGGGGAGGCCGCCGGCTGGATGGAGGCGGCGGACCGCTGGGGGAGGGTGGCCGGGGCCGGGGGCCGCGAGGCGGCCGCGCTCGCGCGCGCGCTCGCCCTCGACCCGGCGCTGCGGCGGGCCTGGGAGCGGCTCCGCGCGCTGCGGGCGAGCGAGGGGGACTGGCGCGCGCGGGTGGCGCTCGACGAGGCCTTCGCGCCGTCGCTGCCGCCCGAGGAGCGGCGCGCGCTCCGCCGCGAGCTGGCGCGGTTGCAGGAGGAGCGGCTCGGCGAGCCGGAGCTGGCCTTCCTGTGCTGGTGCCGGGCGCTGCAGGAGGCGCCGGGGGACGCGGAGGTGCTGGCGGAGGCGCGCCGGCTGGGCGAGGCCACGGGTCAGCCCGAGGAGCTGGCCGCGGTGATCGAGGACCTGGCGGAGTCGGCGGCCGGCGCCGCGCGCGCCCGGCTGCTCCTCGAGGTCGGCGCGCTGCGCGACGGCCCGCTGGAAGACGCGGCCGGCGCGGCCGCGGCCTGGGAGGCGGCGCTGGAGGCCGAACCGGCGAGCCCCGCGCCGCTGGCGGCGCTGGCCGCGGCCTGCGAGCGGCGGGGCGACGCGCGCGGGCTGGCGGGAGCGCTGGAGCGGCTCGCGGAGCGCGTCGCCGAGCCGGTCGAGCGGGCGGCGCTGCTGCTCCGCGTGGCGCAGCTCCATGAGGAGCAGCTCGGAGACCCGCCCGCGGCCGAGGCGGCGCTGCGGCGCGCCCTGGATCTCGCGCCGGGATCGCCGGAGCCGCTCGCCGGGCTCGCCGCGCTGCTCGAACGGCAGCGTCGCTTCGCCGACCTCTGCGCGCTGCTGACGCGCGCCCGGGACGAGGCGCCCCAGGTCGAGGAGAAGCTGCGGCTGCAGCTGCGGGTGGCGGCCCTGAAGGCGCGCGAGCTCGGCGACGAGGCGGGGGCGGTCGACGCCTACGCCGGCGCGGCTGCGCTCGACCCGTCCGACCCCGAGCCGTGGCGGGCGCTCGCGGAGCTGCACCGCGCAGCCGGGCGCGCTCCGGAGGAGTGCGCCGCGCTGGAGCGGCTGGCGGCGAGGTCGAAGGATGTGGTGGAGCGGGCCGAGGCGCTCGGGCGCGCCGCGGCGCTCGCCCACGAGCGGCTCGGCGATCCGGCCCGCGCCATCGCGACGAGCGAGGAGCTCTGCCGGCTCCGGCCCGGCGCGCCGGAGGCGGTGGCGCGACTCGCCCGGCTCTATCGGAGCGAGCGGCGCTTCGAGGAGCTGGCCGCGCTCCTGGGAGCGCGGGTGGCCGAGGCCGAGGGGGAGGAGGCGCTCGCGCTCCGCCTCGAGCTGGCGAGGCTGCAAGAGGTCGAGCTGGGCGACGCGGGCGCGGCGGTGGAGGTGCTGCGGGAGGCGGTGCGCGAGGCGCCCGACTCGGCCGAGGCGCTCCGGGCGCTCTGCGCGCTGGAGGAGGGCGCCGGGCGCCACGACCAGGCGGCGGCGCTGCTCTCGCGGTTGGCGGAGCGGGAGCCGGCGGGAGACGATCGGGCCGCGGTCCTGACGCGGCTGGGGGTGCTCCAGGCGGAGCGGCGCGGCGACGCGGAGCAGGCGGCGGCGGCCTTCCGGCAGGCGCTCGCGGTGGCCCCGGGGTTCCTCCCGGCGCTGCGGGCGGCCCGCGGTCTGGCGGAGCGCGAGGGCGACCGCGGGCGGGCGGAGCAGCTCCTCGAGGCCGAGGCGCGCCACCTGCCAGCCGAGGAGGCCGCGGGGCTCTATCTCGAGCTGGCGCGCCGTCGGCTCGACCGGGAGGATGGGGCCGCCGCGGCGCGGGCCTGCGCGGCGGCGCTGGAGCGGGCGCCGGGCCATCTCCCGGCGCTGCGGCTCGGCGCTGAGCTGGCGCTCTCGGCCGGCGAGCTCCCGCGCGCGCACCTCCTGCTGGCCGCGCTGGCGGAGGGGCTGGGCGCGCGGGCCGAGTCGGCGGAGCTCGCGGGGACGCTGGCGCGGCTCGGCTGGACCGCCAGCCTGCTCGGGCGGGACGAGGAGGCGCGGGCCGCGTTCCGGCGCGCGCTCGAGCACGATCCCCGGCAGCGCACCGCGCTCGAGGGTGCGGCCGTGCTGGCGGCGCGCGGCGGGAGCGCCGAGGAGGCGCTGCGAGCGGGCGAGGCCTGGCGCGTCGTCGAGCCCGAGGCCGGCCCGCAGCTCGAGGCCATGTACCGGGAGGCGGTGGAGCGGCTCTCGGAGGGTCGGGCCGGGGCGGCCGAGGACGGAGCGAGGCATGCGTGACGACAGGCCGACCGAGCCGCTGCGGCAGGCGGGGCCGAGGGCCAGGGCTGTGAGTCGCGGCCGCGGCGCGGCCCGCGGCGGAGCGAAGGGTGCCATGCAATTCAGCTGCGAGGCGTGCGAGGCGAAGTACCTCATTCCAGAGGAGCGGCTCGGCCGCGCCGGGGTGCGGGTGCGCTGCAAGCGGTGCGGCCACGTGGTGCGCGTGCGGCCGGGCGCGCCGGCCGAGCTGGAGCTCCTGGAGGACGCCGCCGTCGCGCGCAACGTGGCGCTGGTCCCGCCGCCGCCGCCGGCCGCCGGCTCGGGGCCGGAGTGGTTCCTGGCCGGCGAGGGGCAGGCGAGCGGACCGGTGCCCGACGCCGAGGTCCGGCGGCGGCTCGCGGCGGGAGAGCTGTCGCGCGGCGCGCTGGTGTGGCGGGAGGGGCTGGTGGGGTGGACGGCCGCGTCGGCGATCCCCGAGCTGGGCGCGCCGCGCTCGCCGCTCGCGCCCGCGCCGCCGCCCCTGCCGGCGCCGGCTCCCGTCCAGAGCGCCGCCGCGAGCGCGCTGGCGGAGCTGGCGCGGACGCCTGCGCGGGAGGCGCCGAGGGTCGCCGCGCACGGCGGGGCCCAGCCTCCGTCGCCACCGGCGCGGGCGCAAGCGCCCGTCGAGCGGCGCATGCTCTACGGCGCGGCGGCGCTCGCGGTGGTGGGCGCGGCGGCGCTGGGGGCGGGGATCGTCTACTTCACGGCGCGCCCGGCCCCCTCCCCGGCCCTCCCCCGCTCCGCGGGAGAGGGGGAGAGGGTGGCTTCTTCGTCGGGCGTTCCGCGCTCAGGAGGGGAAGGGGAGAGGGTGGCTTCTTCGCCGGGCGGTTGGCGCTCAGGAGGGGAGGGGGAGAGGGTGGCTCCTCCGCCGGGCGTTCCGCGCTCAGGAGGGGAGGGGGAGAGGGTGGCCTCGTCGACGGGCGTGCCGCGCTCCGGGGGAGCGGGCGAAGATGGCGCGGCCGCGAGCCCAGCCGCGGCCGGGCCGGGGAGGGGCGCCACTTCGCTGGCGCGTCCCGGCTCCGCAGGTGTCGAGCGCGCGAGCGAAGCCCGTCCGGCGAGCCGGCAGGCAGCTCCGAAGCGCTCGCAGCAGGGCACCGGCAAGGAGCGGCTCGCCGCCGAGCCGCGCCTCCCGCGCAGGTCCGAGCCGCGCGCCACCTCCGCCGCGGCTGCGCCCGCTGCGGCGCCGGTCGCGTCCGCGCCGGTCGAGAAGGCTCCTCGCAAGCTCCCGCCTCCCTCGCGGCCCGCCCGCAGCGAGGACGAGCTCCTCGCCGAGCTCGGCGTCGCGCCGAAGCCGGCCGGCGCCGCGGCGCCCGTCAGCGCCGCGCCGGCCCCGCCGCGCCCGGCCACGGTCGCGAAGGCCAGGGCGCCCGATCCACTCGACGCCGTGAGCGACGAGGAGCTCGCGCGCGAGCTGGCGCCGGCCTCGCCGGCGGCTCCGGCCAAGCGGAGCGTCTACGTGCCGCCCGCGCCGGGGAGCGAGCTGCCCGAGCGGCTCTCGCCGGAGCAGGTGAACCAGACGGTCGTCACGCGGATGGCCGAGCTGAAGCAGTGCATCGCCGACCAGCGCGCCGCCGAGCCCGGGCTCAAGGGGACGCTGAAGCTGCGCTTCGTCATCGGCGGCGACGGCGCGGTGCGCGACCTGCGCCCTCTCACCGACGAGCTGGCGCAGAAGCCGATCTCCCGCTGCATCGCCGGTGTGGTGAAGGAGATCCGCTTCCCGCGCTCTCGCGCCGCCGGCCAGGAGGTGGTCTTCCCCTTCAAGTTCTAACGGGGCCTGCCCCTTGACCCCGCCGGGCGCGGCTGGCATTGAGTACGCCGCAACGCTGGGGGTCGGCCTTGACGGCAGACGCGACGATGAAGCAGGCGGACCCGGCGGAGTACCGCCCGGTGGAGAGGCTGCGGCTCGGGGATCTGGAGGCGCTGCGGTTGCTGCTGCGCGGTGGCTCGGTCATCGACTGGCGCCGGCTGCACTTCGAGGCCCCCGCGGAGGTCGACCGCTACCTCGGCCTGAACCTCCTCGACGTCGCCGACCCGCGCGACGAGGCGCGGCTGAGGGCCATCCTGGCCCAGGCGGTCGACTACCTGCGCAATGCCTTCGGCTATCGCGTGGCGGCGCCGGTGGCCGCGCCCGCCGACCTGCGCGACCTGTTCCTCATCGCCTCGGGGGCGATCGAGCCGCGCAAGTACCGGCGCATCGCCTGCGTGGTGCTGAAGTGCATGCACGTGGTCCATCACCTCGAGGCGCGCGAGCTGCTCTTCCGCACCCCCATCCCCGAGGCGGACCTCTCGGAGATGGTGGACCGCCGGGTGATGGCCGAGGCGAAGCGGATGGCCCACCTCGGCTTCCCGGTCGTCGAGTTCAGCGGCAGCGTCAAGACCCGCTCCTCGCTCATCACCAAGCTCATCTCCAAGCGGGAGAGCGTGGCCGCGCAGGTCTTCGACCGGGTGCGGTATCGGATCGTCACCGCCCGCCCCGACCAGGTGGCGCCGGTGGTGTGTCACCTCGCCTCCACGCTCTTCCCCTTCAACTACCTGGTGCCGGGCCAGACCCAGAACAGCCTGCTCAGGTTCCGACAGATCGTGGGGCTCCACCCGAGGGCCGACGAGCTCGTCTCCCAGCTCCAGGCACCGCTCGAGCTGGAGGCCGGCGACACCGCCCCGTTCAACGAGTTCAGCGCCGCTGGGTACAAGGTGCTGAACTTCGTCGTCGATCTGCCGGTCCGGATCGACGGGTTCCTGAAGGCGCCCGCCTCCCCCGCCGAGGACCTCGGCCGGGTGGTGTTCTCGCTGGTGGAGTTCCAGGTGGTGGACGCCGCCACCGCCCGCGCCAACGAGGTGGGCGAGGCCAGCCACGAGCGTTACAAGAAGCGGCAGGTGAAGCAGGTGCTGCGCCGGCTCTCGCGGGGCCTGGTGGTGCCGAAGAAGGCGCCTGGGCCGAGGAAGAAGAAGCGGCGCGGTTGAGGGAGACGGTCATGCGCGAACCGACCAAGGCGAGCCCGGCGGACCGCGGCGAGGTGACGCTGCGCGGGCGCTGCGAGATCTGCGGGGTGGAGGGCGAGGTGGTGGCCCTGCCCGCGGTCGAGCCGCCGAACCAGCTCTGCCAGCGCTGCGCGATCGAGTACCTCGAGTCGCGGGTGGGGGACGACGAGGAGCTGCGACCCTGAGGGTCACCCCGCCGCGGCGGCGAAGCTGACCGAGTCGGTGCCGTCGCTCCACTGGCCGTAGTGGAGGAGCCGCGCGCCGGTCCCGGCGGCCCGCATGGCCGCGTAGATGGGGGCGACGCCGCAGAGCCGGCGCCGCTCGTCGTCGAGGGTGGCGTCCCGGTGGAACCCGACCGCGTCCCCGCGCTCCACGAACGAGAGCGTGCGCCGGTCCTGGCTCGCGAAGGCGGCGAGCGCCTCGGCGGTGGGCGCCGCCGGGTCGCCGTACATCGGCCCCACGTGGGCGAGGTCCGCGCCGGCGAGGTAGCAGACCCTGCGGCCCGCCACCGCGCGCCCGAGCGCGTCGAGGAACGGCCGCGTCGCCGCCTCCGGATCCTCGAGGTGCGAGATGGAGGAGCAGAGCACCGGCAGCGCCAGGACCGGTCGCGCCGGGAAGAGGTGGCGCAGCCACAGGAGCTGGAGCTCCACCGAGTGCTCCTGCCGGTGACAGAGCTCGTCGGCGAAGAGCTCCTCCTCACCCAGCTCGGCCGCGAGCGCCTCCGCGAGCGCCCGGTCGGTGGTCACCGGACCGAGCGGCGTGTCGTAGTCGAGGCGGGTGAGGGTGTAGAGGCTGGGAGGGGAGGCGTGCGCCGTGCCGAAGACCACGAAGAGCTCGGCCGCGCTGGCCGCCAGGGCCCGGTAGGCGTGGCCGTAGGCGGCGCCGCCGCGGTGCAGGTCGATGTGCGGGGCCACCAGCAGGCGGACGCCGTCCTGCAGGGGCGCGGCTCCCCCATCCACCTCCGCCAGGAAGCCGTCCAGGAAGCTCCGCAGCTCCTCCGGGTCGTCTGGATACGCGCCGCCGGCGCAGCTCGCCGGGCGGGAGGGGAGGGCGCGGAACTGGTCGAGGGCGCGCCGCCGCGCCGCCTCGTACGAGGCGCCGTGCAGGAGCCCCGCCTCCTCGAGCGTCCGCACCAGCTCCGCAATGCGGGCGAGCGGCACCGGCTGATTTTGCAGCGCCAGCGCCCGCTCCACCTCGACGAGGGTGCGGGTGCCGTCGAGGTGCGCCAGCACCAGGTACGCCCCCGGGCTCACCAGCGCCGAGTGCGACAGCACGCCCGAAGGATCGCGCAGCGCGACGGCCTGGGAGCCGTCCTCGAGCTGCACGAGCCGGGGCTCGAGGGGGACCAGGCGAGGGCGGGCGTGGCGATCCATCGCCCTTCTGTAGCGGGCGCACCTTACTTCCGCTTGTTGCGCTTGCGCGCGTCCTTGCGCGCCTTGCGCTCCTGCTTGTGCTTCTTCTTGCGCCGGTCGCGCTCGGACCTGGTCTCGCCGCCGGCGATGGGCTCGGGGGCGTAGCCCATGAGCCGGGCGCGGGCCATGGCGCCGGCCGGCATGCGCGGCTGGAAGCCCTTCGGCATGCCCGCCATCTGCCCGGCGAGGCGCGAGGGATCGACCCCCATGCCGCCGCCCATGAGCTGCTCCACCGCCCCGGCGTCGCCCCCGAGCACGTCCTCCATGCCCTTGCCCTGCAGCTTGCGGAGCTGCGCCAGCTGCTTCACGCCCGGCAGGCGCGAGAGCAGCCCCGGGGCGTCGCCGATCTGCCGCATCACCGCGCGCATGGCGTTGTACTGCTTGAGGAGGTCGCGGACGTCCTTCTCCTCGCGGCCGGAGCCCCGGGCGATGCGCTTGATGCGCGCCTCGTTGAGCGAGTCGGGCCGCTGCCGCTCGGTGCGGGTCATCGAGTCGACGATCGCCACGATGCGGGTGAGCTGCTTGTCGTCGAACTGGAAGCCCTCGGGCAGCTCGCCGAAGAGCGGGAACTTCTCCATCAGCTCGCCGAGCGGGCCCATCTTGCGGACCAGCCGGATCTGGTTCACGAAGTCGTCGAGCGAGAAGTCGCCGGAGAGGATCTTCTCGGCGTCCTTCTTGGCCTGGTCCTCGTCGACGTGCTGCTCGAAGTCCTTCATCAGGCCGACGATGTCGCCGAACCCGAGGATGCGGCTCGCCAGCCCCTCCGGCCGGAACTCCTCCAGCCGGTCGAGCGCCTCGCCCATGCCGAGGAACTTGATGGGCTTGCCGGTGACCTCCTTGATCGAGAGCGCCGCGCCGCCGCGGGCGTCGCCGTCGAGCTTGGTGAGGATGAAGCCGTCGATGGCGAGCCGCCGGTCGAACTCGGCCGCGGTCCTGACCGCGTCCTGGCCGATCATGGCGTCGCAGACGAGGAGCACGTTGTCCGGCGCCACCGCCGCCTTGATCTGCTCGAGCTCCTGCATCAGCGGCTCGTCGATGGCGAGCCGGCCGGCGGTGTCGTAGATGATGACGTTGGCCTTCTCGCGGAAGGCGACGTCCTGCGCCTTGCGGCAGAGCTCCGGCGGCTTCAGCCCCTCCTCGGAGTAGACCGGCACGCCGAGCTGGGCGCCCAGCACCTTGAGCTGCTCCACGGCGGCCGGGCGGTAGATGTCCGCGGCGACGAGCAGCGGCTTCTTGCCCTCCTTCAGGTAGCGGTTCGCGAGCTTGCCGGTGGTGGTGGTCTTGCCCGAGCCCTGGAGGCCGACCATCATCACCCCGGTCGGACGCTTGGTGTTCACCTTGAGGGAGGTGTCGACCGGGCCCATCAGGGCCTCGAGCTCGTCGTGGCAGATCTTGACGAAGTGGTCCTGCGGAGTGACCTTGACCATCCCCTTCTCGGTCTTGACCTTGGTCTCCACCACCTCGCCCACGGCCTTCTCGCGGACGCGGGCCACGAAGCGCTTCACCACGTCGAAGGCCACGTCGGCCTCGAGCAGCGCCACGCGGATGTCGCGGAGCGCGTCGTCGACCACGTCCGCGCTGATCTCGGTGCGGCCCTTGAGCTTGTTGCGGGCGGCCTTGAACCCCTTTGCTACCGTCTCGAGCATGCTTTCACCTGGACCGCCGGCGGGCGGAGCCCGCGCTTATAACATGCCCATGCTACCGTGGCCGCCATGAGCGAAGCGCACCGGATGTTCAGCGTCGAGGACGCGAACGAGCTCGTCCCGATGCTGGAGCTGGAGCTCGGGCGGGTGGCCCGGCTCCGCTCCGAGCTGGCCCCGGTCATCGCCGCCCTGGGCGGGGCAGACAACGCCGTCGCCATCCTCCACCAGGGACAGCCGCCGCCCGCCGGCCTGGAGCGCGAGGGGGCGTCGCTGAAGGAGATCGCCGGCCAGATCAGCGCCGCGGTCGAGCGCATCACCAAGCTCGGCTGCGTGATCAAGGACCTCGAGTCGGGGCTCATCGACTTCTACAGCCTGCGGGGGAGCGAGCCCATCTTCCTCTGCTGGCAGTTCGGCGAGCCGGCGGTGTCCCACTGGCACGCGCTCGACGCCGGTTTCGCCGGGCGCCAGGAGATCGAGGGCGTCGAGGTCGAGCCGCCCGAGTTCCCGAACTGAGCTTCAGGAGCGGGCCGCGAGCGACAGCGGCGCCTGGCGCGGCGCGGCCGCCGTGAGGCGCCGCGCCCCGCTCGCAGGGTCCACCCGGCGAGGCGCTTCCTGGGCCTCGCTCACCTGGAAATACCCCACCAGCTGCTGGAGCGATTCGGCCTGGGAGCTCATCTCCTCCGCCGTCGACGCCAGCTCCTCGGCCGCGGAGGCGTTTCGCTGCGTCACCTGATCGACGTGGGACATCGCCCGGGTGATCTGGGCGACGCCGGTCGACTGTTCCTGGCTGGCGGAGGCCACCTCCTGGGTCAGGTCCGCCGTCTTCTTGATGGCCGGCACCAGCTCCACCAGGAGCTGCCCGGAGCGCTCGGCCACCTCGACCGAGCGCGAGGCGACCCCGCCGATCTCGCCGGCCGACCGCTGCGCCCGCTCCGCGAGCTTGCGCACCTCAGTGGCGACCACCGCGAACCCCCTCCCGTGCTCGCCCGCCCGCGCGGCCTCGATGGCTGCGTTCAAGGCGAGCAGGTTGGTCTGGTAGGCGACCTCCTCGATGATCGAGATCTTCTGGGCGATCTCCTTCATCGCCGCCACCGTCTGCTCGACCGATCGGCCGCCCTGCTCGGCGTTCCGGGCGGCCGCGCGCGCCATCTGCTCCATCTCCTGGCCGTTCTCGGCGTTGTGGGTGATCGAGCTGCTCACCTCCTCGAGTGAGGTGGTGGTCTCCTCCACCGAGGCGGCCTGCTCGCCGGTGCCCTGCGAGAGCGCCTGCGAGGTGGCCGCGACCTGGCTCGCCGCTCCCGACAGGGACATCGCGCCGCCGCGCACCTCGGCGATGACCTGCCCGAGCCGCGCCACCATCTGCCGCATCGACGCCTGCACCTGGCCCAGTTCGTCGCGCCCGTCGACCCGCACGTCGACGCGCAGGTCGCCGCGCGCGATCTGGTCGATGGCCTGGACCACGAGTTGGGTCGGCCCGGTGATGCTCCGGGTGATGAGGACGCTCACGCCCGCGCCGAGGAGCAGCGCCGCGAGCAGGAAGGCGAGGAGGTACGAGCGGGTCCGCGCCACGCCCTCCTCCATCACGGCGGACTGGGCCGCCATCGCCGCCGCGTGGCGCTCCGCCATCTCGTCGGTGGCGCCGACGAGCGCGCGGATGGGGTCCTTGTAGGCGGTGATCTCCTGATTCCCCTGCTGCGGGGTGGTGACCTTCCCCTCCTGGATCATCTGCTGCACCTTCCGGAACCCGCCGGCATAGGTGCCGAGCTCTCGAACGGCGGTCTCGACCGCCCGGCGATCCTCGTCGCTCCGCACCAAGCGCTCCAGCTCCGCGAGGTCCGCGCGCAGCGCCTCGTACTGCTTCAACCACTCGCCGTCGTACGACGAGAGCTTCCCGGGATCCCCGAGGTTGAGGAGGTAATCCTTCTCGAAGCGCCTCAGCCCGAGCGTGTGCGCGCGGGCGTCGTCGGCGAAGCGCGAGGCGCGGGCGTCGCCGGCGAGCATGTCGACAGTGATCTTCGCGACCTGCTGCACTCCCCAGTAGCCGGCAGACGCGACCGCTCCGGTGATCACCAGCATGAGCAGGAACCCCAAGCCGAGCCGCAAGCCGATCCGGATGTTCTTCATGGCCCCCTCAGGGCGGTCGTGCGTGCGTCGAGCTGCCCTGGCGCTGGACGGCCGACGAGCGCCCAGTGCACGAATAGCAAACCCGATTGGGTGAGGGTTGTCCACCGAAGCCGTTTCGGCTTCACGGTAGGTGAGTGTAGGTGCATGTCACGTCCCGGCCAGCTCACGCGCGTACGGGAGGTCTCCCCGCCCGGCCAGCGATTCCAAGGTGCCCACGTGCTCGAGCCGTCCTTCTTCGAGCAGCGCGACCCGACCCCCGAGCGCCCGCGCGTCGCGCGGGTCGTGGGTGACGTGCAGGGCGGTCATGCCCTGCTCGCCCAGGAGCTCCCGGAACAGCTGCAGCAGCTCCCGGCGCAGCAGGAAGTCGAGGCTGGCGAGCGGCTCGTCGAGCAGGATCGCCGCGGGCTGGAGGACCAGCGCGCGAGCGATGGCCACGCGCTGTCGCTCGCCGCCGGAGAGCTCCCCTGGATGACGCGACTCCTTCCCGTCGAGCCCGACTCGCTTCAGCACGGTGGCGATGCGCTCGCGCCGCTCCTCCCTCGGGACGCCGCGCGCAGAGAGGCCGAAGGCCAGGTTCCCCTGGACGGTGAGGTGCGGCCAGAGCGCCAGGTCCTGGAAGACGACGGCCACGTCGCGCTGCTCCGGAGCGAGGAGCAGCCGCTCGCCCTCGCTGGCGAGGGCCTCGCCGATGCGGACCTTCCCCTGCTGCAGGCGCACCAGGCCGGCCACGGCGCGCAGGAGGGTGGTCTTGCCGGAGCCCGAGGTGCCGAGGATGGTCAGCAGCTCGCCGGCGCCGACCTGGAGAGAGATGTCGCGGAGCACCGCGCGGCCCAGGTGAGCGACGGTGACGTCCTCGAGGACGATGGCGGTGCTCACGAGCGCCTCCGGAAGAGCAGGACCGAGCCGGCCAGCAGTGCCGCGGCCGTGACCGCCACCTGGACGCAGGACAGCGCGGCCACCACGGCCTCGGAGCCGTTGGCCTCGAACGTAAAGATCCGGACCGTGAGCGGCTCCTCGCCGGCGGGGTAGAGCAGCACCGCGGTCTCGAGGTCGCGCAGGCAGAAGACGAGGGCGAGGAGGAAGGCGGCAGCGAGCCCGCGCGCGTGCATGGGGACGAGGATGCGGGCGAGCCGGCGGACGAACCCGGCTCCGCAGACCGCCGCCGCCTCCTCGAGGTGCACCGAGCCCTGGGCGAAGGAGACCGCGGCGGCGCGCACCCCGATGGCGCCGTAGCGCGCCGCGAAGGCCACCGCCACGATGGCGCCGCTGCCGTAGATGGCCTGGGTGGCGGGCCGGTTCCAGGTGGCGATGAGACCGACGCCCAGCACCGTGGCCGGGGTCAGGAAGGCGAGCACCGCCAGGGCGTCGAGCGCGAGCGCGGGGCGACGCCCTCGAGCGGCTGCGTGGCCGATGACGATGGCGAGGATCAGGACCGCGCCCGCGGCCGAGATGGAGGCGGTGAGGCTGTTCCCCACGCTGCTGCCCAGCGACGGGCCGATCCTCGAGAACCCGCCCCCGCGCGTCGCGCGGAGGGCGAGCGCAGCCAGCGGCGCCAGCGGGATGACGGCGCCGGACCAGGCGAGGAGGGTGGCCGCGACGCGCCAGCGGCCGAGGCGCAGTGCGGGCACCTCTCGGCTGCGGGCTCCGAGGACCGCGAAGGAGCGCCGCCCGGCGGCGGCCCGCTCGAAGGCGAGCAGCAGCAGCGCCACCCCGAAGAGCGGCAACGCGAGCGCAAAGGCCTCCCCAGGCGCGTAATCCACGCCGCCCAGCCTGGAGAAGACCATGCCGGGATAGAGGCCGACGCGCAGGAACGACGGCACGCCCATCTCCGAGAACGCCAGCGCGAACACCACCAGCGCCCCCAGCGCCACCGCTGGGCGGACCAGCGGGACGAGGATGCGGGTGGCGGTGCGCCAGGGACCGCCGGCGAGCAGCGCCGCCTCCTCGAGCGACGGATCCACCGCCTGCAGCGCGATGGCGACCAGGGCGGTGACGATGGGGGTGAGCCCCAAGGCCAGGATCAACACCGCTCCAGCGGGAGAGAAGAGCGCCCGGGCCGTGACCTCCGAGCCGAGGAGGCCGCCCCGGCCGAGGAGATGGAACCAGCCGAGCGCGAGCAGGAAGGGCGGCAGGAAGACCGGGAAGGCGTGAAGCCAGAGCGCCAGCCGCCGGCCCGGCAGGTCGGAGCGGCCGAGCACGAACCCGAGCGGAACACCGATGACCAGCGCGATGGCGGTGACCGCGCCGGCAAACCCGAGCGAGGCGGCGAAGAGCTTCCAGGTGCGAGGAGCGGAGAGCGCCCGGGCCGCGTGCGAGAGCGCGTCGCCGCGCAGGAGCTCACCCCCGAGCGAGAGCATCGGCAGGAGGGCGACGGCCGCGAAGACCGCGGCGGCGAGCGCGAAGACCGCCGGCTGCTCCCATCGAGTGGCTAGAGACCTGCCCATTCACGCAACCAGGGCTGGAGGCGCTGCATGGCATCGGCCACCTTGCCGTAATCCACCTTCATCACCGTGAACTCGCCGGCCCTGCGCACCCCCGGAGGCGCCTTCACCTCCGGACGGAGCGGCATGTGCGACGCGAGCTCGACGAGCCTCTCCTCGGCGGGGACGGACAGCAGGTAGTCCGCGAGCTTCTTCGCCTCCTCGGGGTGAGGTCCCTTCACCAGCACCACCGCCGTCGGCATCACCAGGGTGCCCATCCCGCCTTGATCCGGGTAGACGGCCAACACCGGCGCGCCCTCCTTGGACGCCTCGGCGGCGTCGTCGGTGTCGGCCAGGCCGAAGGCCACCTCTCCCGAGGCGACGAGCCGCTTCACCTCGCCGTTGGAGCTGGCGATTCGCACACCGTTCGACTTGAGCTGGGTGAGGAACCGCTTCAGCCCGTCGTCCCCCCAGGCCTCGGCGAGCGCCGCCACGTGCATGGTGGTGGTGCCGTAGAGCGGGTTGGCGATGGCGGTCTGTCCCTTCCAGCGCGGGTCGGCGAGGTCCCTCACCGAGCGGGGCAGCTGGTCCTGGCGCACCCGCTTCGTGTTCACGAGGAGGAGGCGGGCCCGGGCCGCCCCCCCGCTCCAGCTCCCGTCGGCGGCCCGGTACTCGGCCGGAACGTCCGCCGCGGAGGGCGAGGCGTAGGGGAGGACCAGCCCTTTCTTCACGAGGACGCTCGGGCGCACCGGATCGCCCGACCAGAAGAGGTCGGCCTGCGGGCTGCCCGCCTCGGCCACGATCCGGTTGAGTACCCCGGTGCTCTTGGTCTCCTCGGTGTCGAAGACCGCCCTGACCTTCACGCCACTCCGCTGCTCGTACTCGCGCAGGATGGGCTCGGTGAAGGGCTGGTCGATCGAGAGATAGACCACCACCTCGCGACCTGGCTTGCGGCAGCCGGCGAAGGCGAGCCCTGCGAGGAGGACGGCAATCGGAGCGCGAAAGCTCATCTCGGAAACCCCACGGAGAAGCCCCAGGTCACGCCGGCGCGGAGCTCCACGGTGTCTGCGCCTCCGGTCCGCGCCAGCCGGACTCCGCCGTCGAAGGAGAGGTGGTCGGTGGCCCGCCAGATCGCGCCCATTAGGCCGGAGAAGGTGGCCGCCCCGCCGCCCTCCTCCTCGACGAAGACCTCGCCCACCGGCCGGACCGCCCAGCGCTCCGGTCCCTCCAGGATGGTGCTGCCGAAGAGCCCGAGGGAGTGGGCTCGGGTGTAGGAGGCCGCGCCGGTGAGGTGGGCGGTGACGCTCGCCCAGCGCCGGGAGGCGATGAGCGCCCACTCTGCGCCGGCGCCCGCCTCGCCGTTCACGGTTGGCAAGAGGGCGCCGAGCTCGGTCGCCAGGCTCACGCCTGTCTTCTCCTGCAGCTCGCCCTCCCTGATCACGCCCTTGAGGAAGAGGCCGGTGTCCTCAACCCGGAGGCGGGGCTCGGAGGCGTCACCCCCCACGTGGACGAAGTGACGCCCCTCGAGCACCACCTCCCAGCCATCGGCGACACCCCAGTTCAAGACCAGACTGGGAGCGAGCAAGGCTCGCTCGCCAGTCTGGGACAGGTACCCGAGGGGCCCCAGCTCCAGCTCGAACATTCCCTTCTCCGCCACGGCGGCGTCCGTTCCGTTGAACGGGCGGTAGGCAGCGGCCGGTCCGGGCCAGAGGATGACGAGCGCCAGGATGAGGAGAGAACAGGTCGATCGCGAGCTGTGGGACCAGGGTGTCGCTGCGGTCACGCCCGTTCCTAGCGTCCGGCCTTGACGGTGACGGGCAGGGTGAAGCGCCCGATCTCGCGCTGGTCCTCGCGGAAGCCGCGGTCGTTGTAACGGTTGAGGTCGTAGGTCAGTACCGCCTCCACCGTGTATTGACCGGCCTTCAGCCCCGGCTCCCAGGCGAGGATGCGTTCCTCGCCGGCGCGGATGGGCGCCTCGTGCGGCCCTTGCTCGTCGGCCTGCGTGGCGGCGATCCGGTCGGGACGCTTCTCGTCCTCCTTCAGGAAGGCCCGGTCATCCGGCCGCGGACCGTACCAGGGCGCGAAGAGCCACTCGCGGGTCGCGACCTGCCGGCCCTGCAGGTCGAGCGCCCGCAGCTCGAGCCAGAGGCCACGCCGGTTCGAGCCGGTGGGCACCGAGTGGCCGGCGCCAACGTTGATGACGTGCAGCTCGATCTTGGGCTGCTCCTTCTGCGGCTGCAGGAGCACCATCGAGAGGGCGCTGCCGAGCCGCTGACCGGAGTGGCCGCCCGTCCACAGGTGGCGGGCGACGGCGCGCAACGGGACGTCCACGTCCTCGGCCACCTTCCGCTGGGTGCGCGGCATGTGGCAGTCCTGGCACTGCTGCTTGCCGAGGCCCGGCTTGAAGAAGTCCTCGCGCCACTCGAGGTAGGTCTGGGTCTGCTTGCCCGCGACCCGCTTCCCCATGGCGTGGCAGTAGGCGCACATCTCCGAGCTCTGCATCCGCTCGTCGGCGACGGTCGCGTGCGGCGCCTTCACGGCATAGGGACCGCGGATCTTCCCGTCGATCCCGAGGTGGCAGGCGGCGCAGGTGATCCCCTCGCCCTGCGCCTCGGCGCGCGGTGCCGGCTTCGCGATCTCGGCGGTGGCGCGATCCGGGATCGAGAACGGCTGCGGGAAGTGGCAGACGTTGCACCTCTTCCCCTCCTCCTCGGTCTCTCGCGCATGGATGGGCCACGGGTCCGTTCCGGCGACGGCGTGGGCGCTCGCCGCGACGGAGGTGCCGGCGGGCATCTCGAGGGTCTTGTCCCCCTTGGCGCGGAGCTTGACGCCTGGGTACTTCATGTCGCTCCCAAACCCATCGGTGTACTCGCGGTAGATGGCCTGGTGACAGGCCCCGCAGTCGGCCGATGGCGTCGCGGTGCCCTTCGGGAAGTCCTTCGACGGCGTGATGGTCTCGGCCAGGCTCGGGACGGGAGCGGGGGGCTTGGACGCGGCGGGTGGAGCGGGCGGCTGCGTTCCCTGGCCTCGGGAGCTGGACGGCGAGATGAGCAGCAGGGCGGCTGTGGTGGCGGAGAGAGCGAGGCGCTTCATGGTCTGGGTTCTCCAGGGGGTGCTTCAGTACGCGGGTCGATATAACAGCTGCATCATCGGCACAACGGGCGGGCGCTCGGTCGCTCGGGGCTCAGCGGGCTCCCGACAGTCGCTCCATCACGACAGCGCGCCCCCAAAGACACCTGGAGCGAAGGCTCGGAGGAGGCCGAGCAGACCGCCCGCCGCCACCACCACCACCACGTTGAGCCGCCACCGCCAGAACGTGAGCACCCCGAAGGCTGCCAGGCCGAGGACGACCGTGACCCAGTCCATCGAGCCGTTCGGCATGAACGCGACCCTCGCGAGCGGAATCGAGACGGAGAAGATGAGGCCGACCACGCCCGAGGTGACGCCCCTCAAGAACTCCTTCAGCCCGGGCCGCGACGTGAGCCAGTTCATGTAGCGGGCCGCCGACAGCACGAACACGAACGATGGCAGGAAGAGCCAGAAGGTGGTCGCGAGGGCGCCGAGCCACGGCGCGCGCGATCCGTTGCCCGCCAGGAACCCGACGAAGATGCCGATGGAGATGAGCGGGCCTGGCGTGGTCTCCCCGAGCGCCAGCGCATCGATCATCTGTCGATCGGTGATCCACCCGTAGGTCGCGACGGCGCCCTCGCGAACGTAGGGCAGCACCGCGTAAGCGCCGCCGATCGAGAAGAGCCCCACCTTCAGGAAGAACCAGGAGATGTCGAGGAGGCGCGTCCCCATCGATTCGGCGGCCTCGGCGCGCCCGGCGAGCAGGACCGCCGCCGCCGCTGCCGCCAGGCGCGAGCCCGGCCCCATCCGTCGCCACCCGATGTAGACGAGGCCGCACCCGAAGAGCACCACGACGAACGGCAGGTGCCCGAAGTAGAAGCAGACGAACGCCGCCACCGCCAGCACCACGGGGAAGATTCCCTTCAGGGCGGCCCGGGAGATCCGGACCAGCGCGGCGAGCAGCAAAGCCAGCCCCACGGGCCGGAAGCCCCAGAGGATGCCCAGCACCTGGGGCGTCTTGCCGAAGTGGACGTAGCTCCAGGCGAGCGCGGTGAGCGTGAGGTAACCGGGCAGGATGAAGAGGACGCCCGCGAGGAGGCCGGCCCGGTAGCCCGCCTTCTTGTAGCCGATGTAGATGGCGAGCTGCAGCGCCTCCGGCCCCGGCAGCAGATGGCAGAAGTTGAGCGCGCGAACGAACTCGTCCTCGCTGATCCACCTCCGACGCTCGACCACCTCGAGGTGCATGAGACCTATCTGGCCGATGGGGCCGCCGAAGGCGAGCCACCCGAGCTTGAGGAAGTACCAGAAGACCTCGGACATCGAGACCTGCTGGACCTCGGCGGGCGGGGCTGCGGCGGGCGGGGCAGGGATCCGTTCGGCCACGGGGTCACCGGCACGATGGACGTGCTCGCCTCGGTCCCGGCCGGCCTGACCCGCTGGCTCTGGGCAGCGCCACGCTCACCTCGCGTCCGGCCGCGCCGACGTGCGATCGAGGGCGGCGCGAAGCCCCCGGGCGAGATCCTGGGCCGGCCCGACGCCCCAGTAGTGGAGGAAGAGGATGCGCGGCTGCTCGCCGGCCATGTGCTGATGGATCGCGACGATGTCGATGCCGGCGTGGCGCAGCGCCTTGAGGACCGGCTGCAGCTCGCTCTCCAGCATCGCGAAATCGCCGTCGACGATCGCGTGATCCTCGGAGCCGGCGAACGCTGCCCAGGTGTTCACGCCCATGGCGTTGCCTGCGTCGGCCCCGTGCATGCGGGTGGTGCGGCCGATGGTGGCCTTGTAGACGCCCTGATCGAGCTTGCCCTTCACCCCCAGCGCTGCGTCGATCTTCGTGGCATCGAGCGACGACCGCGCCGGGTCGATGTGAGCCGCCGGCGTCTCGCCCTTGCCGCCGGCGGTCTCCTTCATCTTCGCGAAGGCCTTGCCGACGGCGGAGGCGAGCGCTCCCTCGTCCCCCATCCCGCCGATGTGCATGAACATGACGCGCGGCGATTCCCAGAAGAAGTGGTTGTGCAGCGCGGTCACCTCGAGGCCGCCTTCCAGCGCGACGCTCATGACGGGGTTCACCTGGTCCTCGGTGAGGACGAGATCGCCCATGACCATGGCGTGCCCCGGCGATCCCTGGAACGCGGCCCAGGACGTGAGCCCCATCGATGGGGGGATCTTCACGCCGGCCACCGTGGGCTGGATGTCGGTCCGCGGAACGGAGACCTTGAAGACCCCTTCCTTCTCGTCGGCCTGTCCCTTTGCTCCGGTGAGCTGCTCGATCCGAGCCGTGTCGATCGTCGGCTTCGCGGAGGCTGGGCGAGGGGCGAACCCAGAAGCGGCGACGATCGCCGACGCCGCGGCGATGAGTGCAAGTCGTGCAACCGTACGCGCCTCCTCGTGGATGCCTTTCCTGTCCATGGCTGCTCCTCCCTTCAGCCCAGTGGCTTCACTGCCAGGGCGTCGAAGTAGGTGACCGAGTCGGCCTTGGTCCAGAGGCCCACCTTGCCGGCCTCGCGGAACGTGCCGTCCCTGGCGTCGATGATCGGCTTCCCCTCCCAGAAGACTTGCAGGTGATCCCCGCGCGCCTCGATGGCCAGGCTGTGCCACGCGTTCGGCGTGACCTTGCCGCTCCAGCCCTTGATCTGGGAGCGCCGGCCGTTGACCACGTGATACAGGTTCACGTTGTCCTCGAGGGCGTTGGCTCGTGCGACGTAGTAGTTGTCCGGGTCCTTGAACCTGAAGACCACGCCGCACGCCTCGTCGACCTTGCCGCTCACGGGCTTGCAGCGGACCTCGAGGCGCAGGTCTTTCACCTGGGGTGTCTCGGCCACCGCGACGGGGAAGCGATAGTCGGTGTCGTCGGCATCGGTCTGCGCGAGCACGTGGTCTCCCGCCGGGGCGCTCGCGTCGGTGAGGACGACCCACTTGCCCTCGCTTCCTCGCCCGGTGCGCCCGAAGCCGAAGCCCGCCGGCGGCGAGTTCACCGCGTCGCCCTGGAAGTCCCACGTCCTCCCGCCGCCACCCTGAGCGAAGGCGACACCCCACCCGACCACGATCGCGCCGAGCCCGATCCAGCCAGCCGTTCGCATACCCTTGTCCCCTCAGTGTCTCGTTGCTCCGTGCAGCGCATACAGGTCGTCGAAGAGCGCCGCACCCCTTGCCAGGCGCTCCTCGTCCGCCGCATGCCCGGCGGCGATCCCGGCCACGAGCTGCCCGATCCCGGCCGCCTCCTCGCGGCCGTACTTCGCGTCCTTCAGATCGATGTCGTGGACGATCTCGGCGATGGCGGCCAGCGCCGGATCGATCAGGCCGAAGCGTCGGATGAGGACCTCGAAGGTGCAGAGGTCGCCTTCGTGCGTGAACTCCGCCTCGAACATGTCGAACCGCAGCTCGCCCTTCTCGGGCTGGTATCCCTTGGCGGGGACGAACTTGAACGAGGCCTTGGGGTCGATGAACTTCCGGATGAGCCAGGCGCTGGCCATCCGGTCCACCTTGATGCCGGTCCGGGTGACCCAGCTCCGGCCCTGATACTCTCCTCGCTGGGCGAGCGGCTTCACCGCCTCGCTCGCCTCCGTGATCGGCTTCATACGTCCCTCCATGCCCGTCACGATGCCCTCGGCGATCTCGCGTCCGGGTGCTCCAAAGAAGTCGATGCCCGCGAGCTCCAGGAGGCGCTGCCGAAGCCGGGCGAGCTGTCCGGCCGTCTCGGCGCGGCGGCCCTCGGGAGGTGGGCCGCTCTTCGGGAGCCCCGCGTTCACCACGCTCGCCTGCTCGGCGAGCTGCCGGTAGTCGGCCTCGCGAGCCGCCTGGAACAGGCCGACCACCTGCTCGTCCGAGAGGCCGTCGATGAACTTCGCTTCCACGAGCGAGGCGTCCCCTCCACCCTTCACGATTTCACGGAGGACCCACTGGAAGTCCTCTTGCGTCTCCTCGCTTCGGGGCAGCGCGTAGACCGAGTTCTTGATCGCGACGGCTCCGATGCGGGTGAGCTGTCGACCGATCTTCACACGCAAGTACGCGGGCTTGGGCGGAATCTGGTGGATGAGCAGCATCCAGCGTGGCTCGGGCTGATCGGGGGCTCTGGCTTCGCGGGGCATACGGGTGGCCGGTCTGCGTCTAACAAGTGAATCACCGTGCTTCAACTCGGCAAGAGGGCTCGCGCGGGCCGGGCCACTCAATGCTCGTGTCGGTGGTGCGCGTCCGGCAGGTGGGGGTGGTCGTGTGTCAGGGCCGGGTGCCGGTGAAGGTGTGAATGTGCTCCATTCACGGATTCTTCGTGCGGGTGGAGGTGGTGGTCATCGTGGACGTGCGCGTGCACATGCTCCGTCTGCACATGGGCGTGATCGTGGCCGTGGCGCGCACGCAGCATGATCCCCACTCCCAGCAACATCGTGACACCGGCACCCAGGCCCAGGGCGGTGGGCCGCTCTCCCAGCAGCGGCCCTGCCGCGAGAGCACCAGCGAAGGGCGCCGTCGCGAACAAGGCGGACTGGCGAGCGGTCCCTAACTCGCGCATGGCGCGCAGGTGCAGGACGATGCTCGCGCCGTAACCGAGAAACCCGACCGCGAGCGCACCGGCGAGCGCCGGGAGAGGGGGGAACCGGTGGCCCAGAGCGACCGCGACGGCCAGGTTCACCGCGCCGGCGACGAGCGACTTCACTCGCACCACGGCGACCGGATCGTGCAATGAGACCCGCTGGCTGAGGTTGTTGTCGAGCGCCCACCCGAGACAGGCGCCCGCCACCGCCAAGCCGCCAGAAAGCTGCAGCCGTCCGGGACCGTCCTGCATGCCAAGGGCAACCCCACCGAGCAGGATCGCGGCCGACCCCGCCACCTCCCGCCGCGAGAGCGACTCCCCGAAGACCGCCACGGCGAGCGCGATGGTGAACGGCGCCTCGAGGTTCAGGAGGAGCGAAGCGGTGGAACCAGGCAGGCGACCCAGTCCAAACATCAGGAGCAGAGGTGCGGCGATGCCGCCAGCCAGGATCATGCCGAGCAGCGGGCCGGTATCCGCCCGCTGCAGGGGCGCCTCGATCCTTGCTCGGTCGAATGGAGCGAGCGCGAGCAGCCCGAGCCCGCTGCCCATGTAGAGCAGTCCCGCCAGCATGAAGGGGCCGCTCTCCGGCAACAGCAGCTTGGCCAACGGGGTCGAGAGCCCGAAGAGGAGAGCGGCGCCGAGACCGCAAGCGACTCCCCGCACCATCGGACCATTCATCCTCGGAGCTTACGTGCTGTCGACCGCCCCGGGGAAGTGCTCTCAGGGCTGCGGAGCTCATCCATTCGTTACGCGGCGGTCGCGGCACGAGCGGCGCGCGGTTCTTGAGCATGACGGCCTTCATCGAGAGGGCCTTCGGAGTCGCTCATCCTCGGTTGCTGCGCGCCCATCCGAGGATAGCGCCTTACGAAGGATCGCTGGGCGCAATCGCGCGACTGGGCAGAGTGGGCGTAGGCCGCCGCCATCGCACAAATTAGGGCCGCCCGGACTCGAACCGGGACTCCGCTCTCGCGGACGAGGATTTTAAGTCCCCCGCGTCTGCCATTCCGCCACGGCCCCGCGACGCGCAGCCATTCTGCCCCATCCCGCCGGTCGGGCGCGAGCGGTCAGGGTCGGAGGAGCTGGAAGATCCGCCAGCCCACCAGCGCCACGCCCGCGAGCGCCAAGGCGGCGGCGAGGAGCGTGTGGGACCCCTCTTCGCGCGGGCCCTCCGCGGCCGAGCCGCGGGATACGGACGGCGGGAGCTGCACCGGCTCGGGCGTCGGGTCGAGCGTCATCACCGCGCGGCGACGCGGGGTGATGCGTGCCACCACGGTCGGCGCGGGCCTCTCCATGCGCCCAGCGATAGCAGAAGGCCGGTGGGGGAGCACGTCCCCCGATCCCGGGATGCCGCGCGGCGGTGCCCAGGCGGTCCCGAGTACGCCCGGCTACTCGTGCTCGTGCATCGGCCCGATCTTCACGCTCGCGACCGCCAGCAGCACCTCGCGCAGGAAGAGCAGCAGCGAGCCGACGAAGGTCAGCATGGCGAGGACGAAGAGCCCCGCCACGGCGCGGGTGGTGTGGGCCTGCACCATCGAGCCGAGGAAGGCCATGGCGATGAGGAGGCAGACGAAGAGGGCCGTGCTGACGCCGCAGGTGATGGCGAAGTTGACGAGGCGCCGGCGGCGGACGAGGAGCAGGAGCTCCTCCCGGATGGCCGCGTGCCGCTCCGGCGGCGCGGCCTCGAGCCGCTCGATGAGCACGCGGGCGCGGTCCACGATGCGCCCGAGCCGCGTGGAGAGCACCGACAGGAAGGCCGCAACCGAGGTGAGCAGGAAGACCGGGGCGATGGAGAGCTGGATGGCGTGGGCGACGGCGGAGACGGGGGGGTCGACGGGCATCCGGGCTCCCTTGAGAGCGCCCATCCTATCCCAGGTCACCGGGCGTAGCGGGCCTCGAAGAGCGCGCGCAGTCGCGGGTGGCGCCGCAGCAGGTCGAGGGTGAGCTCGGCGTGGCCGGGCACGTAGCCGTTGCCCACCACCAGCAGCGCGTCCTTTCCCACCCCCTCGGCGCCGAGCGCGGCGGCGGTGAAGCGGGTCGCCATGGAGAAGAGGATCACCGTGCCCCCGTCGCGAACGGAGAGCACGGCCGCCATCTCGGCGCCGGGGACGCTGGCGCAGCTCACCACCAGATCGAACGCATCCCCTGCGGCGAGCGCGCGGTCCATGGCGCCCACCGCGTCGGTGGCGTCGACGAGGAGCGTCCGGTCGCAGACGCCCGCGCCGGCCACCGCGTCGAGCGCCGCCTCGCTCCGATCGGCGGCCACCACCTCGCCCCGCCCCTCGAGTCGCTCCCGCGCCGCGGCGCAGACCAGCGCGCCCGACTTGCCGGCGCCGAGCACCAGCACCCGCATCCCCGGGCGCACGTGACGGACGGTGAGCGCCGGCGCGCCGCACACGTCGAGCGCGGCCAGCGCCACCCGCTCCGGCAGGTCGGCCGGGAGCCGCGCCCAGGGGCCGGTGGCGAAGAGGATGGCGCGCCCGGCGCACTCGACCCGGTCGATCTCCGGCCGGACGGCGGTGATCTCGCGGAGCGCGAGCGGCGTGAGCGTGAGCGAGACCAGGGTGGCGATGCGGTCCCCGGGCCGGAGCAGGCCCGCCGCCGGGTGGCGCGGCCCCACCTCCTCCACCGCGCCGATGAGCATCCCGCCCGAGCCGGTGACCGGGTTGTGGAGCTTCCCCCGCTGACCGACGATGCGCGCCACCTCGGCGGCGATCCGCGCCGGGTCGCGGCCCACCGCGCCCTCGATCTGCCGGAAGCTGGCGGCGTCGACGTTGAGCGCCTCCACGGCCACCGCCAGCTCGTCCTCGCCGAGCGGGAGGAGCGGATCGAGCACCTCGGCGGCCTGCGGGAGCACCCCGGCGGGCGACACCACGCGGCGCAGGCCGTAGGGGTCCATGTGCCGACTCTAATCCTCGAGCCGCGGCGCGCCCATGCCGGCGAGGGTCTCCTGCGCGAGGGCCTCGAGGCGGCGGGCCTCCTCCTCGGGAACCCCGGCGGCGCGCGCGGCGCGGGCCCCGAGCGCGGTGGCCCGCGCGGCCTCGTAGAGCGCGCCCACCGCCCGGTAGCCGCTCGCCGCCGCCGCGAAGGCCTCGCGCGCCGCCGCCGCCTCGCCGCGGGCCAGCAGCGTGCGGGCGCGGGCAGCGGCGGCGATGGGGCCGAGCACCCGGCCGCGGCGGCTCTCGGCCAGGAAGGCGAGCTGAGCGGCCTCGTCCTCGGCGGCCCCCGGCAGGGAGCGCGCCAGGGCGAGCCGCACCGCTTCCGGCCTGAGCACCGCGTCGCAGATGACGCAGGCGCCGTGGCGCGCGGCGCACTCGGACGCCTCCCGCAGCGCGTCCTCGGCGGCGTAGAAGGCGCCGGCGGCGATGCGGTTGCGCGCCAGCGAGGCGTGGAGCCGGGTGAGCGCGTGGAGCTGCAGGGAGGCCCGCTCGGCGACCAGGACCCCGTCGGTGAGCGCGCCCATGCCCTCCTCGAGCCGCCCGCGCGCCGTGAGCAGCACGCCGAGCCGCTCCAGCGACCAGGCCTCCCCGAGCGCGGAGCCGGCCGCGCGGTGCAGCGCCGCGGCGTCGCGCAGCGCCGGCTCGGCGAGGTCGAAGCGGCCCTCCTCGACCGCCAGCGCTCCCTCCATGGAGCGGGCGAGCGCGAGGGCGTCGTGGGCGTCGAGCCGGAGCGCCCGCTCGTGCATGCGCGCCACCGAGGCCTCCACCGCCTCGTGCGGCGCGCCGTCGAGCAGCTCCGCCTCCCAGCGCGCCAGGTAGAGGTCCACCGGCAGCTCGGCGTCGGCCTCGAGCCGCTCCGCCGCCCCCCAGGCGTCCCCGGCGCAGGCGAGCGCGAGCGCCTCCCAGCGGCGGACGCGCCCCGCCAGCTCTGGGGTGTCGGCGCCGGCCACCTCGCCCACCTCGGCCAGGGTCCGCGACAGGCCGGGCAGGTCGGCCACCGCGCGCTGCACCTCGCCGAGCTCGGTGAGGACCTCGCGCCGCAGCGCCTCGGAGACACCGGCGGGCTGGAGCAGATCGCGGGCGACGGAGAGGCAGTCGAGGGCCTCGCGCAGCCCGGCGCGGGCGAAGGCGCGGCGACCGGCGGCCACCAGGTGCGGCAGGGCGCGCTCCGGCTGGTCGCCGGCGCGGCGGTGGAAGGCGAGCAGCTCGGCCGCCTCCTCCAGCCCGCCCGGCGTCGCCGCGGCGCGCGCCTCGAGGGCGTCGGCCACCGCGCGGTGCAGCTCCACCCGGCGCGGCGTCGGCAGCGAGGCGTAGAGCGCCTCGCGCACCAGGGAGTGGTGGAAGTGGTAGCCCTCGCCGTCCTCCTGCACCAGCCGGGCATCGGTGCAGGCGTCGAGGGCCGCCACCGCCTCGTGGGCCGAGAGCCGCGCCACCGGGCGCAGCACCTCGAAGTCGAAGCGCTGCCCCACCACCGCCGCGGCCGAGAGCAGCTGTTCGGCGCGGGGCCCGAGCCGCGCGACGCGGGCGCGCACCGCCGCCGCGGGGTCGAGCGGAGTGGAGAGCTGCCCGGACTCCCGCCAGGCGAGCGCCACCTCCTCGGCGTAGAACGGGCTGCCGTCGGTGATGCGGTAGATCTGGGCCGCGAGCTCCCCGGCGGGCGGGCCGCCGAGCACGTCGGCCACCAGCGCGGCGGTGGCGGCGCGATCGAGCCGCTGCACCCGGATGCCGCGCCCCAGCCGCTCGCAGTCGAGGTGGGCGAGCAGCATCTGGATGGGCGCGCCGGAGCGCACGGCGTCCTCCCGACAGGTGGCGACGATCATGAGCCGCGAGGCATGGGAGGTGCGCGCGAGGAAGTGGAGCAGGTTGAGGCTCGACTCGTCCGCCTGGTGGATGTCCTCGAGGAGCAGGTAGACCGGCCGGCCGGCGCCGATCTCGGTGAGCGACCGCCGCACCGCCTCGAGCAGCCTGAGCTTCTCCCGCTCCGGGCCTTCGACCGGCGCGTGGCGCGCGAAGGGGCCGCCGCCCGGGAGCGGGGTGGCGCGCTGGTAGTCGGCCCAGGCGTCGGCGAACGGGCCGAACGGCTCACGCCGGGCCGGGTCGCAGACGCCGGCCAGCACCACCGCCCCGCGCTCCTGGGCGATGCGCGCGCCCTCCACCGCCAGCCGGGTCTTGCCCACGCCGCGCTCGCCGAGCAGCACCAGCGTGCCCTGGCCCTGCTCCACCAGCGACTGGAAGAGGAGGAGGGTGGAGGCGCGGCCGTGGAGGGGGGGCGGCTCGGGGGCGCCGAGCAGCCGGCGCGAGGCGCGGCGCAGCCCGTCCCACGGTAGGTGGCTGCGGCGCGGCCCCACCTCGCCCGACTGGATGGCCTGGCGCAGGGCCAGGAGCTCGGGCCCGGGGCCTTCGCGGCGGGCCTCGCGCAGCGCCAGCTCGCAGGCGTCGTACTGGCGGAGCGCATCGGCGCGCCGCCCGCTCTCGGCGTGGAGGCGCATCAGCGCGAGGTGGGCGGCCTCGTCGTCGGGAGCCACCTCCAGCGCGCGGCGCAGCAGCGCCGTGGCTCCGGCGGTGTCGCCGCGCTCGGCCAGGGCGCGGGCGAGCGGCAGAGCCGCCTCGGCGAAGCGCCGCCGCAGGAGCGCGCGCCGGGCGGCGAGCCAGCCCGACTCCAGATCCTCCGGCGAGAGGTCGCCGCGGTAGAGCGACACCGCCGACTCGAGCGCGCCCGGGGTCCCGCTCGCGGCCGCGCTCTCGAAGGCCTCGACGTCGATCCAGGCGCCCGCGGCGAGCTGGATGACGCCCCGCTCGATGTCGACGTGACGGCCGCCCAGGATCTGGCGCAGGTCGTAGAGCGCGCGGTGCAGGTTGTTGGCGCCGGAGGCCGGGTCCTTGTCCGGCCAGAGGAGCGACACCGCCTCGGCGCGAGAGAGGGCGCGGCCAGCGGAGAGGGCGATGAGCTTGAGGAGGTCGGCCGGGCGCCGGCGCCGCCACGCGTCGGCGGGGATGGGCACGTCGTCGCGCAGCACCTCGAAGCGTCCGAGCAAGAAGATCCGCAGATCCATTCCGTGCAAGCCCCCCTGGGCGACCGCCGTACCCTAGCAGAAACCCTGGCGGCCCGGAGCGTTCGGGATAGAGTTTTCGGCCATGGATTACCGCGTTTCCATGGAGGCGCCGCACCGACACCTCTTCGAGGTCGAGGCGGTGCTGGAGCGGCCCGGGCCCGCGACGATGCTGGCGCTCCCGGTCTGGACCCCGGGGAGCTACCTGGTGCGCGAGTTCGCGCGTCACCTGGAGGGGATCCGGGCCGAGGACGAAGCCGGCCGCCCGCTGCTCCTCGAGCGCGTCGACAAGCAGCGCTTCCTGCTCCGCGCCGGCAGGGCGGCCCGGGCGGTGGTGCGCTACCGGGTCTACGCCAACGACCTCACCGTGCGCACCTGTCACCTCGACGGCACGCACGGCTACTGGAACGGCGCCGCGCTCTTCCTCTACGCCGAGGGGCGCGAGGCGGAGCCGTGCCGCCTCGAGGTGGCCGCGCCGGACGGCTGGCGGGTGGCGACGGCGCTCGAGGGTGGGCCGGCCGCGTTCCGGGCGCGCGACTACCACGAGCTGGTGGACGCGCCGGTGGAGGTGGGGCGCCACCGCACGGCCCGCTTCACCGCGCTCGGCAAGGCGCACGAGCTCGCCGTCTGGGGCAACGGCCCGCTCGACCTCGACCGCTTCGCCGGCGACGTGCAGCGGATCGTGGAGCACCTGGGCGGCCTCATGGGCGGGCTCCCCTACGAGCGCTACCTGTTCCTCGTCCACCTCACCGACAAGCGCAAGGGCGGCCTCGAGCACGCCTCCAGCACCTCGCTCCAGGTGGCCCGCACCGGCTTCCACCCGCGCGACGCGTACCTGGAGACGCTCTCGCTGGTGGCGCACGAGTTCTTCCACGCCTGGAACGTGAAGCGGCTCCGGCCGCGGGCGCTCCTGCCATACGACTACTCCCGCGAGCAGTACACCCGCCTCCTCTGGTGGTTCGAGGGCGTGACGAGCTACTACGACCACCTCGCGCTCGCGCGCGCCGGCTTCCTCGACGGGCCGGGGTTGCTCAGGCACCTGGGCGAGCAGCTCACCGCCCTGGCGCGCACCCCCGGCGCGCGCAAGATGAGCCCGGAGGAGGCGAGCTTCCTCGCCTGGGTGAAGCACTACCGCCCCGATGAGAACAGCGTGAACAGCGCCGTCTCCTACTACCTCGCCGGCGAGTGCGTGGCCTTCGCCCTCGACCTGCTGCTGCGCCGCGCCGGCAGCTCCCTCGACGCGCTCCTGCTCCGGCTCTACCAGCGCCACGCCGCCGACGGGCTGCCGGAGGACGGGGTGGAGCGCGAGGCGGCGGCGCTCCTGGGCGAGGCGGCGGCGCGCGACTTCTTCGAGGCCTGCGTGAGCGGGACCGCGCCGGTGGCGGAGCGGCTGGCGCTCGAGCCGCTCGGGCTCGCGCTGCGCCGGCGCGCCGGCGAGGGGCCAGAGGACAAGGGCGGGACGCCCGGCAAGCCCGGCGAGAAGCAGCCCGCCGGCTGGCTCGGCGCCGACCTCGGGCCGAACTCGAAGCTGGTGGTGAGCGCGGTGCGCGAGGGGAGCCCCGCCGAGCGGGCCGGGCTCCAGGCCGAGGACGAGCTGGTGGCCGAGGACGGGTTCCGGATCGACCGGGCCGGGCTGCAGGAGCGACTCCGCGAGCGCGGGCCGCAGGGGCAGCTCCGCCTCCACCTCTTCCGGCGGGACGAGCTGGTGGAGGTGCCGGTGCAGCTCTCGCCACAGCCAGAGGACGCGCTCTGGCTCGAGCCGCGCGAGGGGGCGGGCGCGGCCGAGCGCGAGGCCTTTCATCGCTGGTGCGGCGCAGCCTTCCCGGCGCGCGGACCGGGTTAATATGGAGCCCATCATGGAACGCGACCTCGAGATCTTCCGCCGCCGCCGCGCCGCCCTCCTCCACCGCATGCGCGCCATGGGAGGGGGCGTGCTGCTCCTGCCCGCCGCCGAGGAGAAGCTGCGGAACCAGAGCGCCGAGTACCTCTTCCGCCAGGACAGCGACTACTACTACGCCACCGGCTTCGACGAGCCGGAGGGCTGCGCGCTGCTCTTCTCCGGCAAGTGCGGCGCCGATGCCGCGGGCGATCCCGACCGGCCCGAGCTGGTGATGTTCGTGCGGCCGCGCGACAAGGAGAAGGAGATCTGGAACGGGCGGCGCGCCGGGGTGGAGGGCGCGCGCGAGCTCCACGGCGCCGACCAGGCCTTCCCGGTGGCCGAGCTCGAGAGCCGGCTCGCCGGGCTGCTCGACAAGGCCGGGCCGCTCTGGTTCCGCTTCGGCCAGGATCCGGGCTGGGACGCGCGGGTGGCGCGGGCGCTCGCCGAGCTGCGGAGCCGGTCGCGGGCCGGGTCCGAGCCGCCGCTGGAGGTGAAGGACACCGGGCCGCTGGTGCACGAGGCGCGGCTGGTGAAGTCTCCGGAGGAGCTGGCGCGCCTGCGCCGCGCCGCCGAGATCACCGCCGAGGC
Organism: Anaeromyxobacteraceae bacterium; assembly: GCA_035656915.1. Taxonomy (GTDB): domain Bacteria; phylum Myxococcota; class Myxococcia; order Myxococcales; family Anaeromyxobacteraceae; genus Anaeromyxobacter_B. The sequence goes on along the minus strand of DASRRJ010000017.1, from coordinate 31,529 downwards.
CCACATGGCCGCCATGCGCGACGGCCAGCCCGGGCGCCGCGAGGCGCAGGTGCAGGCCGAGATCGAGTACGCCTTCCGGCGCCGCGGCGGGAGCGGCCCCGGCTACGGCACCATCGTCGCCACCGGCGTGAACGCCTGCGTGCTGCACTACCGCGCCGGCGACACCGTGCTCAAGGACGGCGAGCTCTGCCTGGTGGACGCCGGCGGCGAGTACGACCTCTACACCGCCGACGTGACCCGCACCTTCCCGGTGAACGGCGCGTTCACCAAGCCGCAGCGGACGCTCTACGAGCTGGTGCTCGAGGCGCAGCTCGCCGCCATGGCGGCGGTGAAGCCCGGCACCACGCTCGAGGCCGTGCACGACCTCTGCGTGCGGCGGCTCACCGAGGGGATGGTGAAGCTCGGGCTCCTGCAGGGGAGCGTGGACGAGCGGATCGAGGACAAGGGCTACCGCCGCTACTACATGCACCGCACCAGCCACTGGCTCGGCATGGACGTGCACGACGTCGGCGCGTACTACCTCGAGGGCAAGCCGCGCCCGCTCGTGCCCGGGATGGTGCTCACCGTGGAGCCCGGCCTCTACGTGCCGCCCGACGACGAGCAGGCGCCCGCGGAGTACCGCGGCGTCGGCATCCGCATCGAGGACGACGTGGTGGTGACCGCGAGCGGGTGCGACAACCTGACCGACGCGGTGCCCAAGACGGTGGAGGAGATCGAGAACGTCTGCGTGAGGTAGACGTTCGCCGCTCCTGTCCCCGCGCCCCTCACCGCCACGGACGCAGCAGCTCGGTCGCGAACCTGGCCACCGCGCGCACCCGCGCCACGTCCTTGAGCGCCCGGTGGAACACCAGCCACACGTCCCCCCGCATCACTGGCGCGGGCGTGAGCGCGACCAGCGCGGGGTCCTCGCCGAGGTAGTCGGGGAGGACCCCGAGCCCGGCCCCCGCGGCCACCGCGACCTTGAGCGGGATGACGCTGCGCACGCGCACCCTGACGCGGCCGGGCGCGCCGTGCCGCCGCAGCCAGACCGACTGCGGCGCCCCCGCCATCGAGTCGTGGAGCGCGACGAGGTCGTCGCCGGGGAGGACCGGCGGGCCGCCCGGCGCCCGCGGGTGGGCGGCCAGGTATCCCGGCGCGGCGTAGAGGAGGAAGGGGATGGTGGCCACGCGCCGCATCACCAGCTCGCGCTGCCGCGGCCGCACGAAGCGGAGCGCCAGATCGGCCTCGCTGCGCGAGAGGTCCGCCACCTCCGACTCCGCCTGCAAGAGCAGGTCGATCCCCGGGTGCTCGCGGCGGAAGGCGTCGAGGGCCGGCGCCACCAGCGCGAGGCCGAGGCCGTCCGGCGCGGTGAGGCGCACCGACCCCTGCGGCAGCGCGTCGAGCCTATCGACCGCGCGCGAGACCGCCAGCACCTCGCGGTCGATGCGTTCGGCGCGGCCGAGGACGCCCGCGCCGGCCGCGGTGAGGACGTAGCGGCTGCCGTCGCGCCGGAGGAGCGCCGTGCCGAAGCGCTGGGTGAGTGCCGCCACGCGCCGCGAGACCGTGGGCTGGCTCACGCCGAGCGCCTTGGCGGCGGCGCTGAGAGTGCCGGCGCGCGCCACCTCGAGGAAGAAGCGCAGGTGGTCCCAATCCGCGGTCATGCAGAAGTGAATAGCACGTATGCAGAGCTGTCGCAGGCGCGCGGCCACCGCCCTTCCTAGAGTGCAGATGCGCGCCCGGCGGCGCGGAGAGGCGAGGACCGATGACGCGGCGGATTCACTACGGCTGGTGGGTGGTCGGGGCGACGTTCCTGGTGCTGCTGGTGTCGGCCGCCATCCGGGCCACGCCCGGCGTGCTCATCGTCCCGCTGGAGCGCGAGCTCGGCTGGTCGCGCGCCACCATCTCCGGCGCCATCTCGGTGAACCTGCTGCTCTACGGCCTCATGGGCCCGTTCTGCGCCGCCATCGCCGAGCGGATCGGGATCCGCCGGACCCTGGCGCTCGCCATGGGGCTGCTCTCGGCGGCGCTCCTTGCGGCCACCTGGATGCGGTCGCCCTGGCAGCTCGTGGCGCTGTGGGGCGTGTGCGTCGGCGTCGGCACCGGCATGGCCGCCATGGTGATCGGCACCGCGGTGGTGACCCGCTGGTTCTCGGCGCGGCGCGGCCTCGTGCTCGGGGCGCTCACCGCCAGCACCGCCACCGGGCAGCTGCTGTTCCTGCCGCTGCTGGCGCGGGTGGCGGAGGGGGAGGGGTGGCGCGCCGCCCTGCGGATCGTGTCGATCGGCGCCCTCGTCACCGTGCCGCTGGCGCTGCTGGTGATCCGCGAGTCGCCTGCCGGGATGGGGCTCCTGCCCTACGGCGCGCGGGCCGGCGATCCCGTCTCCGCGCCGCGCCGCGGCAACCCCGCCGCCCTCGCCGTGCGTACCCTCGCCCGCGCCTCGCGCTCGCGCGACTTCTGGCTTCTCGCCGGCACGTTCTTCGTCTGCGGAATGAGCACCAACGGGCTCATCGGCACCCACCTCATCCCCGCCTGCATGGACCACGGCATGCCCGAGGTGCGCGCCGCCGGCCTGCTCGCCACCATGGGGATCTTCGACCTGTTCGGGACCACGCTCTCCGGCTGGCTCACCGACCGCTGGGACAGCCGCAAGCTGCTCTTCGCGTATTACGCGCTGCGCGGGCTCTCGCTGGTGCTCCTGCCGAGCGCGCTCATCGAGGCCGGCCCCGGCCTGAGCGTGTTCACCGTGTTCTACGGGCTCGACTGGATCGCCACGGTGCCGCCGACCGTGCGGCTCGCCACCGACTCGTTCGGCAAGGAGGACGCGCCCATCGTGTTCGGCTGGGTCTTCGCCGCGCACCAGGTCGGCGCCGCCGTGGCCGCGCTCGGCGCCGGCCTCGTCCGGACGCGGCTCGGCGACTACCACCACGCCTTCGTCGCCGCCGGGAGCATCTGCATGGTGGCCGGGTTCTTTGCGCTCCTGGTCGGCCGCGGCGCGCGCGGCGGCGCGCCGGTGGCCGAGCCCGTGCCGGCCGAGCCGTAGCTCGCGGGAGGGCCCGGTCCGCCGAGCCTCTCCCCTTCTTTCGCGCGAGCGGGGGAGGGGCGGGGAGGGGGCTCACCATCCGCCCCCTCGCCGCGCCGCCCCTTCTCGAGGGTCGCTGCGCCCCGGCGCCGCGCACCGCATCCTTCGCACGGACAACTGGCTGCGGCGACGAGCCGCATAGGGGACGAGCCGTGATCGGTGACAAGATGACGAACGAGCAGATGGCCAAGGAGCTGAAGGACCTCGTGCAGCTCGACGTCGACGCCGTCCGCGCCTACCAACAGGCCATCGACAACATCGACGACTTGACCATCAAGGCGCGGCTCGCCGAGTTCCAGCAGGACCACCGGCGCCACGTGATCGACCTGTCGCCGTTCGTGACCCGCTTCGGCGGCAAGCCGCCCGCCGACAAGCCCGACGTCAAGGGCTTCCTCATCCAGGGCATGACCGCCATCCGCTCGAAGATGGGGATCGAGCAGGCGCTCAAGGCGATGCAGAGCAACGAGCGGCTCACCAACCGCAACTACGGCGAGGCCGTCTCGATGCCCTGGCCCGCGGACGTGCAGCTCGTCGTGCAGCGCTGCGCCGAGGACGAGCGGCGGCACCTCGAGTACGTCGATCGGACCCTGCAGACGCGGCCGTGGGAAGGGGCGGGGACGCACGCGTGAGGAGGGGGCGGGGGCACGCGCCGGGGGCCGCGGCGGCTCGAAGCCTGCGCGGGGGGAGCGGACTCAGCGCGGTCTACCGATCTCCGAAGGGGGACGAACTCCTGGCCGTCACCTTGGGGGGATGAGTTGAACCCGGAGCTCCTTCCAGGCGCGCTTCGCCGCCTCGATCCGCTCCACGAGCTCGAGACGAAGTTCCACCAGATGTGGGGCGCGCCGTCGAGCGGCGCGCCCCCGAGCAGCATCGCCCGCGCAGGCCCGACGGCCTCGACGCGCGCCGCTGTTCCCTCGCGGAAGACGATCATCGTCCCCGCTCCGAACGCCTCGTCATCGCAGAGATCGAGCCGTCCACGACGTAGTCGGCACCGAGGACATCGTCGCGGACGTCGTCCTCCGGCTCTCCGCCGACTTCGACCGGGTGAAACTCGTCGACGAGAAGGCGGTCGCCGCCGGACGGGACGGGACGGGGTTCGTCGTCGAGACCGAGCGTGGCCAGCGCTTCCGCGGCGGCGCGGTCGTCCTCTCCACCGGCGTGATGGATCGCCAGCCGAGCGTGAAGCTCACGACGAAGAGCGGCAAGGTCATCGACGACATCCGCTGGATCTACCCCTGGGCCAACGCCGAGTCCCTGCTCTACTGCATCCTCTGCGAGGGGCACCTGGTGCGCGGCACCCCGGTCGCGGTGTTCGGCGCCAGCGAGGCCGCGGCGCAGGTCGCGCTCCTGCTGCACGAGCGCTACGGCGTGGCCGTCACCCTGCACCGCGTCTACAACGACCTGGCGCGGCAGCTCGGCGCCGAGCTCGACCCGGCCGACGGCCCGGAGGAGGTCCGCCACGTGCTCGTCGAGGACGCGACCAGCGAGACCAGCGTGCGCGGGCTCTTCGCGGTGGGGGACATGAGCCGCCACCGCGGCGGCACCCCTTCGCTCAAGCAGATCTACACCGCCCAGGAGTATGCGGTCCGCGCCGTCCAGGCCATCGATCGCCGCGAGCGCGCCGCCCGTCGCGCGCACCTGCTCGACGGCCGGTGAGCCCGTCGCGGGCTTCCCTAGCGGACCTCGACGTAATCTTCCGCGCGCTCGCAGGACCGATCGTCAGAGGCGCTGGAGCGGGATCCGCCCGCCGGTTCGCCTCGCGGGAGGTCTCAGATGGCTCGACTGAACTGGACGCGCGCGGTGGTGGCAGGTCTCGTGGCGACGGCGGCGATGACGGCGCTCATGCTCATGGCTCCGCGGATGGGGCTCCCGCCGATGAACATCGGCGCGATGCTCGGCTCGGTGATGGGCGGGAGCCTGCTCCTCGGCTGGATGACGCACTTCGCGATCGGGGCGGCGCTGGCCCTCGCCTACGCCGCCTTCTTCGCGAGCCGGCTGCCGGGACCGGGCTTCGCGCGCGGCGCGCTGTACGCGCTCGCCCCCTGGCTCGCCGCCGGGCTGATGGTGATGCCGATGATGGGCGCGGGGCTCTTCGGCGGCGCCTTTGCCGCCGGCTTCGGCAGCCTCATGGGCCACCTGGTCTACGGCGCCGTCCTGGGCGGCCTCTACCGCCCGGCCGAGTCGCGCGCGGCGACATGCCCCGTCGCCCTGCACGCGTGACGGTGAGGGCTCCGGGTCGTGGGCCCGGACGCCTTGCGCAAAGCTGCCGGCCCCATGTCGTCCCCCCGAAGCTTTCCGTCGAGGCCTCGTCCTCGCCGCGCGCGATCTGGCTCCGGCTTCCCTGCTTCCCTTCGTCGCGGAGAAAGAAGAAGGCCGCTGGTCCGTCGGTAGAAGCCGAGCGATCCAGCGGCCTTAGATGGTCGGGGAGACAGGATTTAAACCTGCGACCCCTTGGTCCCGAAGGGCGCCCAGCGGGTTTGCTGGGTGTTGCAGGCTCATGCATCCCCTTGCAGCACCACGGGAATCAGCCAGGCCATCTGACGGACGCGTTGCATGAAACTGGCGGGTTCTGCACGCCGTCTAATGCACCGGCCATGCAGCCAGCCGACGGTCGGGCGAGGATCGCCGACCGGCCCGCGCGCCTTCTGACCGTCGCCGAGGTGGCTCTCGTGCTCCGCGTCTCAAGCGCGACCGTGTACGCGCTTTGCGCGACCGGAGCGTTGCAGTTCGTGAGGGTCTCGACCCACAGCATCCGGGTATCGGCGGAGCACCTGACGGCGTTCACCACGACCCGCTCGAGCCGGAGTTGCTCTCCGCGAGCACGGCCGAAGAGGAGGTCACCATGAAGTTCGTCCTGATGATTCCGTACCGCGACATGGGTCAGACAGCGCCCTGCCTCTGGACTGGTGCGCTTGACGCCCCCGACCGCGAGACCGCGTGGGAGCGAGTCCGCGCGCTGCTCGGTGACGCGACACAGGTCCTTGACCTTCTCGTGGGCCGTGACGCGTCCGAAGGCTGGGACGAGCTCGATGCACTTTCCGGAGACGACCTCCTCGACGCCTACGGCATCGCAGTCGGGGACCCCCAGTTGTGGACCGAGGACGAGTTCGATGCGCTTGAGCCGGTCACTGGCGTCGGGATGTGAACACGCGCATTCCAGCCTTCCTACTTCCACAACTTCCACCACGCGCCCTTCGACCGCTTCTGGATCGTCTCGTCAAAGCGGAAGACAAGGTCGCTCGGAAGCTGAGGGATGTCCGCCGCCCGGAGCGCACGGTCCACCCTATTCTTCTGTTCGGGGTCGATGTCGACGCGGCCCATTCCCGGGAGCGTCTGAACTGCGTAGTACATGAACAGCTGCTGCGCTGACTCCGGATTGACGGCAACGCCCCGGATCTTCGCCGCGACGCTTCCCAGGAACGAGAGCGCTCGGTCGTGAAGGTAGTGGTCCGACATGAAGATGTCGAAGTTGCGGTTGCCAGTGGAGCCCACCCCGCACGACTTGCACGGAAGCCACGCGCCGAACTTCATCGCCCCACACGCAGTGCACAGTGCCGTGGTCATCGCGTTCGCTGGGCTCCTAGCGACGGGAACTTCTGCGGTCCCGCCCACCCGAGAAGATCCCATTCGGATCGCTGACGACCCCGCCGCGCGAATCCCGCTCCACCCCCAGCATTCGGTCGAAGACGGCGCGGATCTCCGGCGTGAGCTCCTCGCGTTTCTTCTTCTCGTCGGCGACGTGGAAGCGCCAGCCGAGGAAAACTGCGGCGCCTAGTGTCACGACGGCGCCGACGACGGCCCACAAAGGCGAGAACACACCCCCCGTCGCCAAGCCGCCACCGAAGCCCCCGACCACTCCCCCGACCAACAGTGTGACGATAGCCGGTCCCATTTCACGCCCCCCCCAACGTTGCCTTCGGTCCGGACAATAGCACCGTCACGGACCGGTGACGGGCCGCAGACGCACCGAGAAGCCACGCGCCGAAGTTGTCGCAGGACATTACCCAGGCCGCGCCGTCACCTGCTCGATGGGTCCTGCATGAGATGCAGTGTCACTGTGCGGTTCCTCAGACGGTTGTCCCGCGTGTCGTTCGGGTACGGGCCCCCCGCATCTGCTGCGGTGCCGACGAGGAAGGACGTCGCCGGAAGGGAGGAACTTGCGATGAGTCGACGCATAACGACCGTCGCTCGAGCGAGGCCAAGCGACGCGTTGTCGGTAAAGCGCTTCCCGGTCGCGACTGGGATATCGTCCGTGTGCCCGATGATGACTACCATCGTCCGCTGCGGTGCGTTTCCGAGACGTGCTCCAAGTTCGTCCAGGGTCGCGACAGCGTGTGGCCGGAGCGACACGCCCGTCCGAAACAGGCCTTCAGCGAGCGTCAATTCCACGCCGCCATCACGAGCGGCCTGCGTTACCCCGGCCACCGAGAAGTGTTGCGGCTGCGCGGCCGGGGCATTGGCTCTACCCTCCTCCGGACTGCTGGCCTTGGGCTGTTGGAGTGGGGCAACAGCCTGCATACCGGCCGCTGCCGCCGAGTGCGCCGTTGGCTTCGTCCATGATGGAGCGCGCACGATACCCAGGGCGACTGCTGCGACGATTACCGCCGCAGCGATAAGCAGTTTCGACGGCAACCAGGCTGGCCTCGTGCGGACCGCCTCAATGCGTCTCAGCGCAGCGTCATACCCGTCAGATCCGCTCAGCGCCTTCGCCCGGGACCAGAGTGCTTCCGCGTCTTCATACCGGCCCTGCTGCGCCCTCACCTTAGCCAAGAGATCGAGGACTCGGACATCCACGCACCCCGCTTCGATCTCAACCAGGACGCCGGCCGCCTCATCCAGTCTCCCCGCCCTAGCGAGGGTCGATGCGTGGGCGAGCACCGCTTGGGCGGCGACCGCCTGACCGTTCCCGGGCGACTCATGGTCGGCTGGTGAAACCACGGCGGCCGTGCTCGGCATAGTTCCTCTTTGTTCAGCCGACTGCGACGTTCAACTACAGGACCGTGCTGAGATCGGGCGGCGGAGGCGCCGTAGGGAGAAGGCCCGCGAGTTGCCGATTGACGGCGCGCATCCCCTCCACGTCATTGCCGTCCATCGCCCTCCTTCCGCGCGCAACGAGCTGCTCGGCGAGGGACCTGTCTCGCATCTGATCGATCATGCCGAGCAGGTTGCGGAACCACATGACCTGCATGATCCCCTTCCGGTCGAGAATTCTGAACACCGTGCCCCGGAGCTCGTCCAGCCGGCGTCGCAAGATATCCGGGTCCTTCGCCTGAACCGCGGCCTTGATTTCAGCCTCATGCGCCTCGATGGCCCCGAGGTCGCCCCGCTCTCCGTGCTCCTTGAGCACTTCGCGAGCCGCGGAAGTCATCCGGTCTGCTTCGGCCACCATGGCCGGCCATTCGACTGCATCTTCCACTTGGTCAAGAGCTGCCCGGAGATCGCCGAGTCGGTTGCGAGCTTTCTGCGCAGCGTCAGGATCTCCGGAAGCGGCGACAAGACCTCCCTCGACCTGGAAGACCATCCGCTCGGCGTCGATTCGAGCGATGGCTTCGGTCGCATCATCGTCATCTGTCGCTTCGGCCTTCTTGCGAACGTCCTCGAGCCGCCGCTTCTCGGCCTCGAGTGCCTTCGCCACCTCAGCGGCGTCCGTCTTCTCGTAGCCGAGCGTTATGACGTCCTCGAAGTCTTCGTCGAGCACGGGCACGTACGCTTTGACTCGGAGCAGGCGCGACTCGTCCATGTCCAACGTCACTTCAACATCGCTGCCAGCCGGGACGTCCCGCTTCACCTGGTGCGCCTTGATCTCGAGCACACCGATGCGCCTGTTTCGGTCGGCTCTCGGACTGTCCCCCTCGACGACGGGGATGCGAATGACGTCTCCCGCGTTTCCGCGCGATACGGCGAACGCGGTCTTGAGAACGTCGCGCTTGCGTGCCGGCAGCGGCGCACCCTTCTCGAAGAACTGCTTCACCTCGTTGCTGGCGGTGGCGACTCCGACGGAATGGATCAGCGGCTGCTCCGTGATGACCATTCCAACCGTGTACGGGATCGCACTGGGGTCGGTTGGGAGCTTCCTCCCCGTGGCGTCGCAAAGCACGATCTCGAACTTGTTGGCACGTCCTCTCTCCGCCCACAGGTTCGTTACGAACGTTCCGGTCGGTGCCAGTCCGATCTTCCCGCTCTTCCAAGGCGGCCGCGCATCTGTGTTGACGAACTCGATGGTGTAGCCAGTGAGAACGTCCGACGCCTTGCCGACCACTCGCCCGCCGACGACTGGTTCGGTATCCGGGCCTATGGGTTTGTACTCGAGCTCGAGTGTGTACTGCGCCCCAGAAGCGATAGGAGCGGATGCACTCTTGTTTCGCTGGGTTCCCGCAAACACGGCAGCACCGCGAGCCACGACCGTGAGCGGGTCCACCTTCGCCTCGAGTTGGATCCCGAGGCCGTGAACGGCATCAGCGAGCCGGCTGCGCAGATACGGCATCAGCGTCGGGCCACCGACCAGGATCAACCTCTCGATGGCGCTGGCCGCCAATCGCTTATCACTCAGCACCTTCCGGCAGATGTTCACGGATCGCAGGATGAACGGCTCCGCGATGCGCTCCAGATCTGCGCGCTTGATCTCGAAGTCGAAGGTTGCCTGCGGGTTTCCGGGCAGGCTCAGACCCACGGAGAGCTCCACCGACTCGCGCGCAGAGAGCTTGACCTTCGCCTTCTCCGCCTCGAGCTTCAGCTTCGCGATAGCCGCCGTGTACAGCGGGTTTGCACGGCCGAAGTCGCGAACGCCGAACTCCCGACGAACCGCTGGGATGAACAGCTCGTCGACCAGCGCCCAGTCGATTAGCTTGCCACCGAGGTGGTTATCACCGCCGTGGTTCACGACCTGGATAACCCCGTCGCGCACCTGGATCACAGCGGCATCGAACGTTCCTCCACCGAAGTCGTACACGAGCCAGAAGACCCTGTCGCTCAAGCTCTGGAAGCCGTACGCGAGGGCTGCTGCTACCGGCTCTTGGAGCAGCGGGCTCTGCTTCAGGCCAGCCAGCTGCGCCGCCTTGTTCGTCGCGTCGCTCTGAGGCAGTTCAAACGCGGCTGGGACGGTGATCACGGCGCCTTCGACGTCCTCGCCGGTCCTGTGCTTTACGACGCTCCGGAGTTCCTTGAGAACCTCGGCCGAGAGCATCTCCGGAGACATGCGACGGCCACTCCTCTGGAAAACCTTCTCCTCCGGGGTGCCCATCTGAAGCTTGAACTCGCAGAAGGCATTCTGAGGATCGTCTTCCAACTTCTCCCTGGCCTGTCGCCCGACCCAAAGACGGTTCTTGGGGTCCATCCAGACGGCCGAGGGTGTGAACTCGAAACCCTCGTTGTCCTTGAAGACCTCGACCTCGGTTCCCCGTAGAACGGCAATCTCACTGTTCGTGGTGCCGAGGTCGATGCCGAAGTCGATGGTGGTTCGCGCCATGAGTGTGCACTCTCCGGGGTGTGACGAGGACTAACCGCTAACGGATTCGCCGGGCGTCCCGACGACGACCTCGCCCATCTGGATCATCTCACTCCCGAGGTAGACCGAGGGTTTGATGGTTTCGATGATGCGTTGTCTCGCGAGCCCAGGCGTTGGCTGGTATGCGATAACCTTGAGAGACAGCCCCTGATCGAACGGCCGGTCGGTGTAGTCATGGATCTCTACGCCGGCCTGAGCGAGCGCGTCCCACACCGACTCCAGATGCCGGTAAGCTCTTCGCATTTCGTCGAGCGGCTGGTTTGTGCCGGGCTTCTGCATCTTCTGGCGTAGACGCCAGAGGCCGGTGCTGACATCGGCCAGCATCTGCGCCTGACGCTCGGGGCTCTTCTGTCGAACAGATTCCTCCGCGTCGGGTCGCTCTCCCAACACGCGCAGTACGTCAGCGATACGTTCGGGCCACGCGATCTCGGCGATCCTGAACTCTGGATGTTGGCGGAGTTGCCTCAGCGCGGATCTCAGGCTCATTTGTCAGCGCTCCGGCTATGAACTGGGGCGGTCACCGAGACTCCACCCCATGGAGAGGAGCGCCTTGACGTTCGGGTATTCCTTCGCATGCGACCTCGGCTTCACGTTGTCGGGTCGCTTTGAACTACCGACGGCAGCACCGATGCCCCAGCCGAGGAAGGCGCCGACGATCCCAACGACGAACCCCGAACCCGCATCGGCGGCCGCGCACGTAGCGCCGCCGGCCAGGAGTCCCATCACTGCGCCGATGAGGGTGAAGGATGAGGAGTGATCGTGCGTTTCTTGGCAGCGTCTGCATCGGGGAACGGAAACGCTCGTCCGTCGCCATTGAACCTTGGTTCCGGTGAGCCCCCACTGCCGGCTCACGTCCCCGTACATGGCGACGCTGTGAGCGGCAGCCGGGACAGCGTCATTCTCGCGGCAGAACCAGCAACTTGCGATCTCGACGTTCTCCCGGACCGTCTTGACGTTGTCGTCGACGCGAGCCTGCATCGTGCGGCCTGCGGCAACGGGCTTGATGAGGTCAAGCAACTGCAGCGATGTTCGCCAGTTCTTCGTCTTGTTGCCGTACGGTATCTGGCACCCGAGCGCAGCGGCCGCAACTTCATCGCGCACCGCATCTCGAGTGGCATCCCCGGACCCAAGCAGCGCATCGAACGCGGCGATTAGCGGCTTCGTCTGTTCGATGAGCTCACGAGTGACTCTCTCGCCCTGCAACGGGTCCGCGTCAACCCTGGCCTCAAGGTCTTCGCAGATGGAGCGAACCCGCTTACGCAACGACACGAGCGACTGCTGCAAGGCGTGCCTCGTCGCGGGGCCGATCCCTTGCGACAGCCCCGGCGCGTTCCCCTCGATGTGCCGCATCGTATCCACGTGCCGCTTCGCCGTCGCCATGTCGCCGCGCTCTGCCGCGCGCACCGCCAAGGTGGCGTTCACGCTGAGCAGCGCATTCGGAAGCGCGATCCGGATCCGCCTCGCGAGCCCTGTCGTGAGTCGCGGGTCTTCCAGCGAGCGGATCCTGCTTGAAAGCCGGCTCCAGAACGCCTCGTGCTGAATCACCGCGCCCCACCGGCGGCACGCACCTTCCCAGTGGCGCGCGAGTCGCTCTCGCTCCTCGTGACTCAGGGGACGCTTTGACGCCTCCGCCTCCAGGTCGAGGGCCAAGCAGTGATCAAGAACGGCGAGGTTATGGATCGCAACAAAGGCCTCGCTCCCCGTCTCAGACTGTGCCCATGCTCCTGCGGCACCTTCCACGTTGCCGCCATCGAGGAGGCGCAGCGCCGGGTCTGTGTTCGTCTGGCCGAGCTGAAGCGGCCAGAACCAGAAGAACTCGTGGATGAGCCTCCGCTCCGGGTCGTTCAGATCGTGAAGGGCCGCGCGTACTTCGTGGTCGGCCGGCGGAGGGACGATGGCCAGCGGGGACTTGGCAACTCCGTTCGTTCCGAACTTCTGCATCAACTGAAGCTTCTCGACGTGGCGAGAGATATCCCGAGCCGAAGCTTCCACTGCCACCCCTGCCACTCGAAACGCGTTTCGCCGATACAACTCGGGAAGCGCTGCATCCTCGAGAGCGGGGCAGGTCACCGCCGCCTCAACCTTGTCGTAGTCCGTTGAGTCCAAGTTCTCCTCCCCCAGCCGGATCTTACATCGCGATCCCGCGCCTCCACACCTTCACCTGTTGCTCGTACTGCTTGCGAAGATCCGGCAACCGGTTGAAGGCTTCCTCCATGAGGTCTGCAGCCTCGGAGAGGCGACCGGAGTCGCGAGCGAGGGTAAGTGCGTCCCTCGCCATCGCTTCAGCAGCGGAGAAGCTCCCCGGCGAGTGTTCGCCGAGCGCGCTCTTCGCCATCCGGGTGGACAGACGCTCTTTGCTGCTCAGTTCTTTCGGTGCGGGACTACTCGGAGTCCATTCCGCTAGGGCTTCGAGCAATTCGCCCGCACTCTGGTATCGCACGTTCGGCTCGAGGGCCAAAGCCTTCGACAGAATCGCGTTGAGCCTCGCGTCCACCAGGATGTTGAACCGGCTGGCGGGCGCCATGGGCCGGCTGAACGCTGCCATGTCGAACGCATCCATGTCTCCAGTCGCGGAGAACGGAAGCCTGTCCGTGAGCAACAAATACAGGGTCGACCCAAGCGCCCAAACGTCGGCCGCCCGAGAATCGCCCTTCTCCGTCGCGAACACCTCTGGCGGCTTGAAGCACCTCGTGCCCATCGAGGTGGCCATCAGCGTCAACGGGTTCACCCGCTTTGCGAGACCGAAGTCGCTCACCCGCACGCGAAGCCCGGTACCGTCGTAGCCAACCAGGATGTTCTGAGGCTTGATGTCCCTGTGGATGATTGGCGGGGACTCGGAATGCGCGACAGCGAGCCCTCTGCACACCTGGCGCAGAACCTCCACTGCCGTCTCGACCGGCACGAAGTTGCGGCCGAAGGAGCGCCAGAACTGCTCAAGGCTTCCGCCGGCGACGTACTCCATCGTAAAGAATCCGCAGATCCCTTTGGATGTCTCCGTCACGTTCGCGTCGAACACCCGGACGATGTTGGGGTGTCCGACCCTCGACAGGATGATGGCTTCCTCCAGGTACCGCTCGATCTCGGACACCGTCATCCCGGTTGCCTTGAGCACCTTCATGGCCTGGCGTCCGAGGAACCGATGCTTCACGCGGAACACCTCGGCGAAAGCCCCCTCGCCGAGGAAGCGTTCGACCTCGTAGGTGCCCCTCACGACCTGACCCTCGGAGAGCAGCGCCATGGACTTTCCGCCCGTCTCAGCCCAGCACGATGCGCATCACCAAAGAATCCAGCGTGTCGCACAGAACTCAATGAGTTCGTTTGTACGCGCGTCTACTGTTATCGCCCCGAAGGTTTTCCCGTCCGCCGCGTCGGACCCCAGGTCGGCCGCCAAACGTTGCGTGGATACATAGGCGCTTGCCGGATATAGCTTGTCCTCACTGGCCTTCTGCTCGGGTGACTTCGTCTGGGCCGCGCTGTTGATGCTCCGCTCTAGGATTGCCAGGTTTCCCAGCCGGTGCAGGTTCGCATTATAGTCCGCCTCGTCCTTGAACCCGCGCGAATCACCGTCGAACGTCGGCTGCTGCGCCAGCACGTGATCGATGGTTGGATCCTTCGCCCGAAACTGCTTCAGCTCGCCGACGGTCGGCACGGCGCTCCCCGTCCGTAGCCGATACGCCTCGTCAAACTCGTTCAAGATGAACCGAACACCTTCGTTGTTCTCGTATACGTTTCCCCTCAGCTCGAAACGGAAGGTGGCGTCAGGCATGAACTGCGACACGAACTCGCGGAGCCTAGACGCAATAGCTGCGGGCGGCAGGGCGCGAGCATCCCGGGCAAGCTTCGCAATGTCCTTCTCGGGAGTTGTCCCTCGCGTCTTGTAGACGCGAACGTCTGCCGTCTCGATGGCATCGAGAAAGGTGCGCCCCGTCGCGCCGGGAAGCTCGGTGTCGAGGATCTTCATCTGCGCGAGGCGAATCGTCAGCGGGTACAGGTACGCCGACAGCACCAGGCTGGTGAAGATCTTGAACAGCTGCGGTTCCGTGTCCCCGCGTCTGAGCAACTCGACGAACGCCTCGAAGAACTGCGCCAGGTCCTCCGAGTAGTCGTCGAGAAATGCCTTCAGTTCCTTGAGTTGCCCGTTCGCGACCTTCTGCTTCACGGCCGGCTTCAAGAAGTGGTCGAGGACGTCCTCCGCAGTAAACTTGTAGTCGTGATATTGGCTCGGATAGGCGGTGAAGTGATACCGGAGCACCGCGTCTTCCGTGAAACGCTCTCGCACGATGAGTTCAATCTGAAGTCGCCCGCCGCCCAAGTCCTTCACGGCGTCGAAACTGCGGAAGATCCGGCCGAACCGTTCCTGTAGGGGGCCGTCCAGCTCCGAGCCGAGGTACCGGTTTGACGTGTGAATCAGGAAGCTCTTGATCTTATCAACGGTCGCGAGCGGGCGACCGCGGTCGTTGACGGTCTCGAAGATGCGGATGGCGTTGCCCGAGTCCTCCTCGACGAATTCCAGGACCTGGAGCTTCCCGATCCCGTCGAGCCAGCGTGGCACGAGAACCGCATCCTTACAGGCAAGCGACTCAACGAGGCTCTTGATGTGCGCGTAGGCCCTGACGAGCCGCTTCTGGCCCCCGGTTCGTGGCTCGGGGTGTTGGTTGGCGAGGAGCTGCTTGAAGAAGACGGCGTTATCGCCGAGTAGCGTCAGCCGGTCGCCTTCGTCACCTCGCAGGTACTTCTCCTCGTTGATGATGCGCCGGCGAGTGTCTGAAGCAGGAAGACGGTCAACGAGTGCCTGCAGCATCATGGTGATCGTCGTTAGACGCTGCTGGCCGTCGACGAGATCGTAACTCCCACCCGCGTGCCGACGGGCCAAGATGAAGGTGCCGAGGTAGTGTGACACGGCCAACTCGAGCGCTTCCCGAATATCGCTCCAGAGGTCATCCACGTTCGCTGGCTCCCATGCGTAGTCGCGCTGGAAGCTCGGGATCACGAGTTGCTTACCCGCGAAGAACTTCTCGATGGTGGTCCGTTCCATTGCTCCTCGAAGAGTGCATCAACAGCGTGTGGCGCGCCCGGATGGCGGTAAATGCGTGGGTGCAACGGGGCTTAGGACTCCACCTCCGGCACGCCTTGCCGGGGAACCACGCCGGAGAGGGCGACCGCAGCCTTCATCCACGGCGCTCTGTCCTCAGGAACGAGTACGAACACCTCTCTTCCCGCGACCCGGAGGAGCGGCGCCAACTCTTCACGGCGCGGCGTCGACATCTCCCGGCCGACCTCCGTGCCCATGAGCTCGAACCGCTCCTGAATCGTCGACACGAGGTCGAGCGGAAAGTTCGAAGACAGTCCGACCCACAGCGTGAGCTGCTGGTAGTGCGAGCGCGAGCCGATGTACGCCGTCCAGCCCTGCTTCCCCTTGGGCGGAGTTGCCGCGGATACGCACTGAAGCAACACCGTGGTCACGATGCCAGGAAGACCAAGTCCCGGCACGATGTCCCCGATGTCGGGCGACAACTGCAGGACGATCAACTCCTGGTCAGGATCGATCAGGACGGGCTCGGGCTCCGGCGGAGCCACTTCTTCGGATGCCGGCGGGGTTGCTCTAGGCGCGATGCTGAGAGCCTTGAACGGTACGCATCCGGCGGGCTCTAGTTCTGCGCCAACCTTCGCCACAACCTGCACGGTCACAGGCTGTGTCAACTCGATCGAATCCGGCTTCGTGAACCGTTCCTCAAGAAACCTTCTCAAGGCGACCGCGACGGGCGGAGCGCTCGAGTCGAGGAACTGCGAAACGGCAAACGCCGGCACATCGGCCGTCACCGCAAGACGCTCGTTGTCGACGAGGACGGTACCGAGAAGCCTTACAACTTGCGGTGCGGGTCTCGCGACCCGGTTGACAGTGAAAGGGTCGAGGCTCGCCATCTTCGGCGGCTTGCCGCTGCTGAGCAGCTTGGAGCCGTAGTCCGAGTAGATCTTTCCCTTTGGCATCGCGCCGTGTTTCCTTTCTACAGGTACGCGCGTCCCGTCGCGCTAGTGCTCCTCGAACTCAGCCGTGCTGAAGCTCAGCGCCTTTGCGTTCTCCTTCACGTCTCGGACCGTCTTCGTATCGAAGCCGCTCAGCTTCTTGGCCTCGACATCGACGGTGATGACGACCTCAGTGCCGTACTGGCTCTGGAAGTGCTCGATCACGTTCTGAACGATTTCCGTAAACGACGAGATTGGATCTGCGGGGTCGACCTTCGTTGTTCCGTGGAACCGTCGAGTCGTGGTGGTCGGCTTGACGGTCGTAGTGCCTGTCTTTCCGCCGCCCGTCCCCGTCCCCGTCTTCGTCCCGGTGTCCCCGTACTCGCCCTCATCCTCGCCGACCCCACTCCCACCCGTGCCCGGTGGCTTGACGCGGTCCTTCGCGGCTTTGGCGGTAGCCGGATCTATCAGCACAGCAGCGTTGTCGAGGTAGACACTTCCACCCTCGCCGTAGAGCAGCCCCTCGAATTCACCCGGCTCCTTCTCCGACGCGGCGTACCCGAACCACTCAACGCTGCGGATGCCTTCCCGCACCGTCTGAAGGTAGACCTCTTCGGTCGCAAGCCGAGGCATGTAGAGATAACGGCAGCTATCCAGCCAGACCTTGCCCAACCCGACGCTCTTGACGTCGGCCTTCCAGAACCAGCGACGCAGCAGCGTCCTCAGGTGCGTTGGCGCCCAGGTCTTGATCACCCATTCCTTCTCCCGCGTGGCGTTCTCGAGCGCCTTGTCGAAGGTCGAGCCCGACAGCGCCAAAGCCTCGTCTTCCCAGGTCACACCTGTCAGGCCTCCTTCAGCGTCCGGGTCCTGGGTCGGCACGAGCAGCAGCCGATAAACCTCCTTGATGCTCCCGTCGACTCTGGCGGCAGCATCCTCAAGGTTCTTCTTGGCCTCCTTCTCGTGGTGCTTGTCGAGGTTCAGTTCGTCTGCATCGTCGACGATGGAGTCCCAAGCCAGGAATCGGCGGACGTGGTCGCGAAGCGCCTGAACGGCGCTTGCATCCGCCACCAAGAAGAGGATTCGGTTCTGGAACTCGCGAGGCTTCTCGCCGTGCTTGGCGAGGATCGCGCTCGCCTTGGCCACGGCTCGACTGTCGAAGTCCTTGCGCTTGTGGCCATGCTCGGGGTCGAGCACGACGAGCCTGAGATCCACCTTGTCCGGGATGTCCTTGGCGTCCTGGAACACATGAACGGCTTGGAAGACGCTCCCCTTCACCACCTTCTGGAGCCGTTCTTGGATCGCGGGGTATAGATGAAGCTTCACATCGTACCGCTGCATCCGATCCTCCATCTCTCGACGGAGATTCGGCCTCAGGTCGAACCAGTAGCGGTCGTTCCCTGAGTAGAGGTTGTGCAGCTGCTCCGACAAGCGCCGCAGCGCATCGTCGTAGTGGCCGATAGCCTGCCCTGGCTGGGCGCACCCAAGCCGGACGCGCTCCACTCCGACACCACGCACCTTCTGCTCAGCGACTGAGGGGGCACTCCCAAGGAAGATGGCGCGGGCACTCCGCCGGCACGCCTGAAGAGCGCCCAGAACTGGCGTCTCGTCATCGATGCGTCTCGGCTCCGAGTGGGCGCCGTCGACATCCTTGTCGAGAATCGGGTCCCACCCAGCGGGCAGGTACTTGATCAGCTCATTCCTGACGTTGTGGTCGTCCAGCGGGATCGAGCCTGGAAGGACCACGAAGTCCTTATTGTCGGCCCGCCACAGCGAATGGATAAGTCGCGCCATGAGGCGGAGCACGCCCCGGGTGCGTTGGAACTTTGGGAGAGTCGACCAGTCCTCGTAAAGGCGCTCGAAGACCTCCGGGTGGATTGGGTAGCTCGCCTTCAACTTGCGTAGATAAGATCCGTCACGGGTATCTGCCGGAAACTTCTCACCGTTCTTCCGATACAGATCGGCAAAAGCGACACAGACTTCGTCGCGGGCCTTCTCGTCTTGGACAGCCTTGAACAAGCGCCGCCGAACGATTTCAAACGCCTCATCAGTTGCCACCGGCTTCCAGACAGCCTCGATACGCCCAAAAAGCTTCTGGACGGCGTCTAACGCCTTGTGGCCGTGGTCGTCGCCCACTTCCATTGCGCTTTCAGGGAGCGATGCGAGGACGATGGCGTTGGGAACGCCAGCCGCGGCCTCCGTGAGTGCCTGGAGAAACGAAAGGTTGGAGTTGAAGGTGCCACCCTTGTAGCTCTTGCCTGACTCGAACTGCCGCAAGTACGCAACCGTTTCGTCCATAAGGACGACGACCGGCCCGAACTGCTTTAGCAGCTTTCCTAGTGCGTCTTTGCCGGGAGACGTACCGTCCTTGTCTGCAGCAGCGACTAGAGCGTAGCCGGGTTCATCGCCAATTTGGTAGGCGAGCTCGCCCCAAAGCGTGTTTGCCTTGACCTTGCCGTGCTCGCGCGGCTGCGACGGAGAGAGCGCGTTCCCGTCGAGCACTGCGACTCGCGCCTTCGGGAGTTCCTTGACCTTCGCCCTCTCAA
The DNA here is from genome assembly GCA_035656915.1 of Anaeromyxobacteraceae bacterium. Taxonomy (GTDB): domain Bacteria; phylum Myxococcota; class Myxococcia; order Myxococcales; family Anaeromyxobacteraceae; genus Anaeromyxobacter_B. The sequence goes on along the minus strand of DASRRJ010000017.1, from coordinate 12,460 downwards.
GTAGGGCAGGCACCCCCTGCATCTTCTCCGCAGACACCGCACCACCAGCCACGTGGTACACGGCCAGCATCGTGTGGGTTTTGCCTCCACCGAAGGCAGTCTGGAGCTGTATGACCGGGTCTCCTCCGCGCCCAGTGAGCCGCTTCAGAACGCTTTGGAGGAGCAGGCTCATGCCTTCTGTGATTACCGTACGCTCGAAGAATCGGATCGGGTCCTGGTAGTCGGCAGAGGCTATGCGCTGGACCACCTTCGTAAGGTCAGCGGCGAACTCCGCCTCCTGGAACTTACCGTCCAGAACATCTTGGTGCGGAAGGACTACTTCTCTCCATGGCTTCAGGGCCATTCTCACTCCCCAGATGCGCGGGTCGCACCAGAACTACACGAGACCGAGTTGCTCACCCTTCAACCCTGCCCTGCGGCTTGCGTCGACCAGAGCGGGCCAAGACGAAATGAGCTCGTTGTAGGCGCGAGCCTCCTCGGCCCAACCCTTTCGTTCGCACAGCGAATAAAGACGGTACGCGAGGTGCCGGACGGCATCCTGCTTTTCCGGCATGCGCGCCAACAATTGCCCAGCAGCAGCTTCGCTTTCCCGCAGAGCCCCGCACATATGGTGGCACGCCTCCCACACCGACACCCTCTTGTCAGCGGCCGGGTCCCAGCCTGCAGGGTACTCCGCGACTCGGAGTAGCTGGACTTTGCCCTTTCGCGAAGTCGTTACACCGTCTTCTGCGATTCCCGCAACAGCAGTTCCTTTGGCGCGAGCGAGCACATCGGCTTCGCCGAACGGCCCCGGCTCGAACCCGTATTGCTGAAACCACCCGATGCAGAAACGCGTATCTGCGTCGAGGTCCCCCTCTGCGTGTGCGAAGTAGTCGTCAACACATTTGTTGATATGAACTAACGCGGAATGAACACTCATCGAGGACCCGTCAGCCTCAATCACCCCAGCGTACTTCGAGAAGATAGCCATCCCTGGCCCGAGGGCGGCCTGTGCAAGGTCGACCGGTGCAACCGACGCAACGGGATCAGCGATCATTTCCGCCAACGCCAACGGCATAGCCCGCTCGAGTTCCCTAATGAAGTCCCGCCTCGATACCGACACGGCGTCCCGATCTCGGGTTCTAGTCACCAAGAGAATCGAGGACGCGAGGGCGTTCGATTCAAGGCTGCGGATCCGCGTCCCCAGTTCGCTTCGAAGCGGCCAAGTCCCTACGACGGACAGACCAGAACCGACAACTGCGGACAGAAACCGCTCCCATCCTGTCGATGCTGTGCCTGCTTCGGACGTCTCAGCTTGCTTGAACGCGTAGTAGATGGTCGCCGGGAAACCGGGGTGGGCTTCGATGGCGATGCGCCGCATCACGCTTGCCATGCCCTGCTCGAAAAACTCATCCGCCTGCTTCCTGGATGAATGTCTATGCTGGTCCGCAATCAATTCCTCGCCCTTTGGCGTTAGAATCGTTCGCAGCACATCTGGAAACGCATCAGAGGCTGCGCGCTTCAACCAGACGTAGAACACGTCCGACAGATCCGCATAGCCGATATTGTCGTAATACGGCGGATCGGTGGACACGATCTGGCCTGCGTACTCGACGGTTTGCGCATCACGCTGCTCGGCTCGCCCTATCGGTCGAGGCACAATCGACTTGCGCAACACTTCCCAGATCGCGACCGATACGCCGTAGACGTCTCCGCCTGCGCCGCCAAGGGGGTTTGTTTCGACGAAATCCCACACCATAGACAAAGTCGGTCGGCCGAACATATTTCGCATGCGGTCCATCTTCGCTTCCCACACGCACAGCGCCGAGTTCCTATCCGCAGCCTTATCGACGGCAAAGGCCAAGTACAGGGACACTGCATCAGCATAGGCCGCAGCCCCGCTGCCGCCGCCGGCAAGCCGTTTGCTGTCCGCATTCCACCCTGCTCTCAGCGCAGCCGCAAGAACATCTGCTCGCGCTTCTTTCACAAGGTCGCACAGCGTGGACAGCAGCGTAAGCTGCCGCGTCGTGTAGAGGTCGCGGTGCCGCCGCATGCCGTATCCTTGGACCCGAAATCCGAGCGCCTGCCCCGGCAACTCCTCCGAAAGCAACGCACGCGGCGGCTTTGCGGCTCGCGCAGCGCCCTCAGCAGCGGCATCCGGCGAGACGTAGATGCGCTCATTGTCTCCTTCAGCAACGATGGCCATCATGCGCATCTTGATCCGCCCGGCACGACCCTCGGCGCGGATGTACTCGAGCGGAATGCTGGTCCCCGCCACAACGCACACGGCTCCACTTCGAGTCACCGTTTCTGTAAGGGACGGTTTTCCTGTGCCGCACTTGACCGAGAACCGCCAGCCATCTGGATCGGACCTGTCCTTCACCACCTCGGCCCATGAACACCGGCGAGAGTTCTTTGACGAGAGCACGAGGGAAGACGCGAGCGGAACGTGAACGCCACGTGCGGCGGGGTTGGGGCTAGCGACCGTGCGCGCCCATAACCAGGCTATGGTGTTGAGCGTTCTGCCTTCGTACTTCTTCAGGTCGGGGCGTTCCTTGATCAGAGCTCTTGTTATTTCCAGTGGTGGATAGAGCTGACCTAACCTTTTTGTGGCCTCTTGCCGCATCCACCAGCCATACCTGCGCACGTCCTCGGCCAGACCTCGCGCACCAGACCAGTCGTCAGTGCCGGCGGCACGTTCCTGCTTCTCAGACGCAGGAGCGGGGCCCACCGGCGACCTATCTGCGAAGAGTGGTGGAACGGCAATGGTAGCCTTGTTAATGAGAACGGCTACGGGATTTAGATCTGTCGCAAACGCCGAAAGGCCGAGCCTCTGAGCTTCGAGCGGAATAGTGCCGCCCCCCGCAAAGGGATCGTGAAGCACCGGCAGTTGGTTGGGGTTAAATAGTTCTGGGTAGTCTCGATTGCGATCGCATGCCTCTTTCCACGAGGATCGTATCTGAGCCTGAGCTCGCTCGAGCAAGGCACGATTGTCCGTATTTTCCCACTTGACCAGCTCTGAAATGATGCGGAACAGTTCGTTTCGCTTCCTCGTGACGGCGCCCTTGATACTCGGTGTCTTGAGCTCCTCGGGGCTATATTTCCATGAGGGGTCGTTGACTAGCTGCGCAAACAGGATGGCACGCGCAGCTGCGAGAGGGCGGCGGGCCCACCACAAGTGCAGAGTGGACGGGTGGCCGTGCCGAATGGATTTTTCTTTTGCCGAAGCCTCGTTGATGACGTCAAGCGGGAGCGCGACCTCGATAAGCTTTCGCGGGATATCGATGGGCTTCGTCATTTCCGTGATGCTCCAGATTTCAGCTTAGGTGCGGCGCCGTAGCTTTCTTCAGAAGGTCCTTGATAGCGAAGTTGATAGATACGGCGCTCCCCTCGGGTTCCTTTGTGAACGGAGCTCTTACGTAGTGAGGGCCGTCGACAAGGGGCCCCTCCACAAGGACCAAGGCAAGAAGGAACTTGTTTCCCTGATTCAAGGCTTCGAGGATCTCGTTCGCGGTAACCGTCACGGTCTCTGCTTCTCGATGCCGACCCTTCACCTCAATGTGGCGCGAAGCGCCATCCGGCGTGATCGACGTGATGTCCCAGCCGCACTTCTCGGCACTCACGTCGCGGGTCGCGTTCCCGAGCTTCGCTTCTGCGTCGAGTACGGCCTGCATCGCAAGAAGCTCGACCTTCTTCCGCAGCTCGGGATCCGCCTCTGGGTCGGGCTTCCGGTTGTGGAAGTCGTCCACCAAGCCCTGCGGCAGGATCAAGGCACAGCCGACAATGATCGGCGGGTTCGAATGGATCTGGAGCTGCGCCTCGAGCTCCTTTCGACGACGGGCAAGCCTGGCCTTGAGGTCGTCAACGCGCTTCCTAGCGTTGTCCGGCTGAAGCTTCGGCTGCTTGCCAGCCTTCACCTCCGCCGTTAGCTCGTTTGCCCTCTTCGCCCAGTAGTTGATTTCGCGAGTAAGCCGCTCGTGAACTGCCTCGAGTGTCTTCTGAACCATCTCGTTCCGCCGTAGCCGAACCTCTTCGTAGTGTTCCTGCACAAGGTGCTGGCCGGCCCAATCCAGCGCGAGCGAGGACAGGTCCTGCTGGAGCCAGGGATCCGTGAGTGCCTTCTGCACCAAAGTCTTCTCTGCGGAACTAGGAAGCGTGTAGTTCAGGTATGGGGCCGCGCCGGCGTTGCGCGCCTGTCCGGCCCGGTCGATCTCGACGAACTGCATTCGCCGTGACACCAGCCGTGTCATCGTCGTCCCTTCACGGACACCGTGGTCGACCATGAAGAGCAGGCGCGGCGTCAGACCGGGATCAGCGGGATCGATGAATACGGTCCCGCCATGCAGCAACTGCTCATCTTCTTCGAGAACGAGGTCGATCAGCGCCGCCATCAGCGGGTGAGCGGGGTGGACCAAGTCGGCGGTGGGCTTGTGTAGGAGCCGCATCAGTTGCCGGTCAAACGTGACCCGCTCATACTTCTCGAGGACAGGCCGGCGGCCGCCTTCGATGCCGTGCTTCTTCCGGATTGATGCCGGAACGTGCTTGATCTCGTATCGGCCGCCCTCGCGCTCCGCGAGTTGACCGCCGTAGCGGCTCAGGGCCTCTGCGAGGAAACGCCTCAGGAAGAAGGGCTGGAGTTTCTTGGCCTCCGCCTTCTCCATCGCCTCCTTCACCTTGAAGAGGCGATCTTCGGTGAAGACCTCCGCCGTGAGTGCGTTCCGGTCGATGATGTCCTGGAGATGCCTGCGGTCTAAAGCGCCGTCGACCTTCTCGAAGAGCTTTGCCCTGGTCTCCGGCAGGTCGCCATAGCGGATCGCTTCGAGGAGGAGGTCCTTGAGCGGCTTCTCGTCGAAAGACTGGCCGAGGATGTCGAAGACTTTCCCGCCGAGCGCCGCGCGCTCCTGGTCGAGCTTCAGGAACAGCCGCTGGAACACCTCCCCTTCTCGCGTCTCGATAGCCACGAGATTCCATAGCCAGCAGACTTCGGTCTGACCGATGCGGTGGATGCGTCCGAATCGCTGCTCGATCCTATTGGGGTTCCAGGGGAGATCGTAGTTCACCATCAGGTTCGCGACCTGCAGGTTGACGCCTTCGCCCGCTGCATCCGTCGCAACCAGAACCACGACATCAGGGCTCTGCCTGAACGACTCCTGCGCCTTCAAGCGGTCTTCGCGGCGGGTGCCGCCGTGCATCTCGATGACGGCCGCGTCACTACCCAGGACGCCTACGATTTTGTTCCGCAGGTAGTCGAGGGTGTCCTTGTGCTCCGTGAAGATGATCATTTTCCGGCGTCGGCCGCCGGGCAGGTACATCTCCTTGGCGTCACTCTGGAGGATCTTGGAAAGTTCGTCCCACTTCCGGTCGACACCGCTCTTCAAGACATCGTGAGCCTGTTTCTCAAGGCCCTTGAGCAATTCGATCTCCGCCTGCAGCTCCGGAATCGTCTTGGCTGCCGTCGCCTCGTCGACGAGCTCCTCCTCGACCTCCTCCAGCTCCTCGGCGGTAAGCTCCTCTTCTATATCTTCGACGTCGACATCCAAGTAGCCGTTCTTTGGCTTCTGCGGCGTCGGGTTCTTCAGCTGCTCGAGTCGGTCAGCGAGCTTCCCACGTCGCCTCTTGAGCGACTGCGCGATGGCGTAAGGAGATGAGGCGAGCCGGCGCTGGAGGATGGTGAGCGCGAATCCGACCATGCCGCGCTTCTTCCCCTCCAACTGGTCAGCGCGTCCCATCTCGTTCCGGACGTAGTCCGTGACGTCCTCGTAGAGCCGCTGCTCTTCGGCGGAGAGCTTGTAGGTGACCGTCTGGGCGCGGCGCTCCGGGAAGAGCTTGGTGCCGTCGAACTTGATGAGATCCTCCTTCACCATCCGCCGCATGATGTCGGAGACGTCCTTCGGCTCGGCCTTTCCCCTCGCCTTGCCGTGGAAGCGGTCATCGTCGATGAGCGCGAGCCACGCTTGGAAGTCTTCTTCCTTGCCGTTGTGCGGGGTCGCGGTCATCAGGAGCAGATTGCGCGTCCGCTCGCCGCTTCCAAGGAGCTTGCCCAGATCGTACCGCCGAGTAGTCTTTAGCTCGTTGCCGAAGTAGTGCGCGGCCATCTTGTGAGCTTCGTCCACGATGATGAGGTCATAGTGGACGTCGTCGGCCTGTAGCTTCTGCTGCCACATCTCGTTGCGCGAAAGCTGGTCGAGGCGACAGATGAGCCGTCTGTGCCAGCGGAACGGGTTTCCGTCCTGAGTTGATTCGGATAGAGCGGGTGAGAGCAGGTCGAACTGCAAGCCAAACTTGCTCGAGAGCTCAGTTTGCCATTGCTCGACAAGACTACCGGGGGCAACGATGAGGCAACTCTCCAGGTCTCCTCGCAGCAGCAGCTCGCGGATCAGTAAGCCCGCCATGATGGTCTTGCCTGCGCCCGGATCATCGGCGAGCACGTACCGCAGCGGCTGTCGCGGCAGCATCGCCTCGTAGACCGCCTGGATCTGATGGGGCAGCGGCTCCACGTCGGACGTGTGCACCGCCATCATCGGGTCGAACAGGTACGCGAGCTTGATCCGTGTAGCCTCGGCTGCGAGCTTGAAGCGGTCCCCTGGTGCGTCGAACGACCAGACGCGGCCCGCGCTCGAAAACGAGAGCTTCGCCTCGTCTGCGCGGAACAGGCTCTTCTTCAGAACCTGCCCATTCAGTAGTTCGTAGGTGAGGTTGATCGAGTCTGTTCCAACCTTTTGGACGTAGAGAACCTTCACTGGCCCCGATGACTCGATGCCGGAGACGAAGGAATCAACGGCAAGGTCCTCGAAACGCACCATGTTGTTCCCCGGTTCGTGAACCTCGGCGACGCGACTCGGCCCGGCGGCACCGCCGGTCGCTTCCCCTCCCGATGTGTCGGAACCCTGCCCCGCTCGGGTGACGGCATCGTAGCACCGAGCAATCGAGGCGTCTCGCTCCAAGGAGCACGTCTTCTGCCGCGCAGACGGGAGCCCCTTCGACCCACGCATCCGGCACGCGCTCGTGGACCGCCTCCGACGCGCGCTCGGCAGGGCCGGCATCGTCGATGGATACCGACTCACCTGCCGGCGGAAGGGCTGCGGCTTCAAGGAGAACCGGTCGGCGCCGACGGAGGAGCGCTGCCCGAAGTGCAACATGAGGCTGTGGGTCTCGACGATCCCAAGGCCGCTGCGGTTCTACGACCTTCGGCACACGCACGCGACGCTGCTCCGCCGCGCTGGCGTGGACCTCGGCGCCGTGCAGAAGAACCTGGGGCACTCGACGCCCGACATCACCGCCGGGACGTACGACCACAGCGACGCCGAGGACTTTCGCCAGGAAATCGAGCGGGCGCTCTCGTTCGGTCTGCCGACCGAGGTTAATGCAACCTCGATGCAGGCTTCGTCGCATGCCCACAAAGACGAAGCCCCCGGAGCCGAGGCTTTCGCCAGCGATTCCGAGGGCCTTAGATGGTCGGGGAGACAGGATTTGAACCTGCGACCCCTTGGTCCCGAACGTTGGTGACGCCTTCCGCGGGGGTATCTTTTTCTGGCACGGTTTCGCAAGCCGTTGTTTTTCTTACGGCCGAATCGGCGCGTACATCCCATTCGGTAGTACCCATTCTATCCAATCGTTCGCCAGATGGTGCGCCGGTGGTGCGCAACTCTCAGTCCGGGTTACCTAAACTGCTCACCATCAAGGAGGCCGCCAGCCGCCTTCAGGTCTGCCGTGCGACCGTCTATCAGCTCTGCAGCGAAGGGCGCATCCCCCACATCCGGGTGTCGAACTCGATCCGCATCCCGGATGAGGGCCTGCGGAAGTTCCTGCGCACCGCCGCCCATCGGGCGGCGGCTTCCCCCCCGGCGCCCAAGCCGCCGCCCGAAGCGTAGGCCATCATGGCTGCCCAGAGCCTGGCCAGCCTCGTCGCTCCCTCCGGCGGGCGGCTCGACGCGCGCTGCAGCGACCGTGGCGACGCGCGGCACCCGGTCGCCCTCAGCAACGCCAACCTCCGCCGGATCGTCGACAACGGCCTCCAGGTGGCGGCGGTGGACGCCGCCAGCGCCGACTCCATAGGCTACCTGGCGCGCATCCTCGTCCTGACCAACCTCCCCCACCGCGACCCCGGCGACATCCTCGCCTGGACGCGGCGCAACGGCGACTTCACCCTCCAGATCACGCCCGGCGTGGCGCCTGCAACAGCCGTGGAGCCTGCGCGACGGCTCGGCATCCCCTACGGCACCTACCCGCGCCTCGTGCTCTCGTGGGTGACTACCGAGGTCCTCCGCACGCGCTCGCCGGAGCTGGTCCTCGGCCAGAGCCTCGCCGAGTTCTTGCGGAGGCTCGGCGTCCACCGCACCGGCGGCGAGCAGGGCACCATCGGCCGGGTGCGCGAGCAGCTCCGCCGCCTCTTCGCCGCGACCATCAGTTGGACCTACCAGCGCGGGAACGTGCAGCTCGAAGCCGGAGTTCGGCCGTTCGAGGGGGTCTTCACCTTCTGGGACCCGACGCGCCCGCATCAGGACGCCGTCTTTCCATCGCGGCTCGTCCTCAACCAGCGGCTCTTCGAGGAGATCCTCCGTTCCTCCGTTCCGTTCGATCTTCGAGTCGTGCGCGAGCTCGCCCGACAGCACAACTGCCTCGGCATCGACCTCTACGGCTGGCTCACCCACAAGCAGTTCCAGCTCGCCCGGACCGGCCGGTCCGCCCTCGTGCCCTGGACGTCGCTCGCACAGCAGTTCGGCGGCGACTACGGGCGGACGCGCGACTTCAAGCGGCGCTTCCTCGCGGCGCTGACCGTGGTCGAAAGGCTCTATCCCGGGGCGATGGCGGTACCGCAGGCGCGCGGGCTCTTCATCAGGCCGGGGGCGACAGCCGTCGCTGCGCGCCGCACCGAGCTCGTCGGGTAGGTGTCCGCCCGCTAGACCGCACCCCTGTCTCCGCGTGAGCGCGTAGCTGGACGCGTGCAGGCCGGCAAAGAACCTCCTCCGGCCACGTCTTGAGGGCGGTATCGTCCGCGAGAGGAGTTCTGCGATGCCCAGAGATCCCGAGGCCCAGATCACCATCATCGTGTCGGAAGCTGAGCTCACGTTGCTCAAGAAGCTCGACTTCCCCTGTTCGCAGAACGTGCTCGCCACCGCGCGCCGAACCGAGGGAGGCATTGTGCTGGAGGGTAGCTGGGCGCACCTCGACAGCTTGGCCGGGTGGGTCGCGGGGGATGCGAACCACGCCCGCCGCAACAGGCGACCGCGCCAGGCGGAGCTACTCGACAGCATCGCGGACCAACTCGAGGACGTCCTAGCGGCCTATCGCGGCTGACGCTTCGGCGTCGCGGTCTGGGCTGCTCCTGACGTCACCCGCCCAGCGCCCTCCAAGCCGCCGCCGTCAAGCATGACTTGGACGTGCCGTCCGGCGGACGGACACTCAGGTAGGGCCCCTCGAGTCGGAGTGCGAGGTTCTCCCCCCCCCCACTGCCGCTCGAAGCCATGCTCCCTCTCCACCCGGCACACGCGGCGGCCCCGGACGAACGCCTCGTCACGGGTCGACCTGCGCGGCAGACAGACCTAAACTAGACGCCCTGGTCGCCTACCTCCGCCAGAGCTGGTCGAATCGGGACAGCATGGTCTCGAGGTCGAACGCGGGCGCATCGGCGCGCAGGACGGCTGGCAGATCGAGAGCCAAGCCCGCCTCCACCTTGCGACGTCGGTTCGCGTCCAGGGCGAACGACCTGCCCTGACGCGCAAGCGGGTCGGCGTTCAGCTCGGCAAGCTTGGAATCGACGAGACCCATGAACGCTGGCGAGGACAGATCGGCGCCGGCGTCGAGCAAACGATCGAGGTCGTAGAAGTCGCGGATGGCCTCGCGCGTGAAGGCGGCCCGCACCTTCTCCGCATGCGCTTCGAGGGCATCGAGCGCGAAGCACCTCGCGTCGGTCATGTCGCCCGCAAGCGGATCGGCGAGGAGCTGTCGAAGCCGGACTTCGCGCACCGGGCGCAGCACCGGACGGATTGAGACCTCGAGCATGATTCCTTGCGGGCCGAACTCGGAGGCGTAGTCGAGCTGCCAGACGCCATGCGCGGCCTTGTTGTGCAGTTCCCCCGCCGGGAACCGCGCCGACACGCCCACTTCCCCGGCCACGTCCTTGATCGCATCGCGCACGCGGCGCATGCGGTCGACGTTCTGCACCCCTCGCCGGCTCAGCGTCCCGGGCAGCACGAGATCAGCGTCCTCCGACATCCGGAAGAAGCCCAGGTCGACCTTGCTGAGGAGCGTCCCGCCCTTCAGCAGGAGCGCGTCCCCGAAGCGCTGGCCGAGCGCCCAGAGCAGCCTGGTCAGGTAGAAGTCCTTTTCGATGAGCTGCGGCTCGACGCGCTCCCGCGCGGCAGCCTCGCGGCACAGGTCGGCGAGAAGCGAGCGATCCGGGAGCGGCGGCAGGCTCACGCTCAAGCGTCGTTCTCCACGACACGCCAGCTCGGGTTCAGGCGCCCTGCCCGAGAAACCCCAGGGCGCATCGAGAGCACCGACTTCGTCGATCGCACTCTCTCGTGAAGGGCGGCGACCGCCCGGCGCGATACGCCCGCTCGCTCGAGCAAGACGCCGAGCCGCTGACAGGTGCTGCTCCGGGATCCCCTGGCCGCGTACTCGACGAGCTTGCGCGCCGAGACCTTCGGGAGCACGGACTCGACCAGCCGGAGCGCGTCGTCGCTGGTGCCCGCGACGGACGGGTAGTCCAGCAGGTCGAGCAGGGTGCGCTCGGGGTCGCTGAGCTGCACCGGCACGCCCTCGAACGTTACCGTCGCGATGCCGTAATCGAGCCGCGCGGCCTGCACCCGGTGGAACGCGAGACGGGCAGCGCCGAGCCGGCGACCCTGGTGGCGTCGAGTCACGAACGCATCCAGCGCGGACGAGTACTGCTGCTCGGTGAGGCGGTGAAAGGTCAGCGCCCAGCGGCCGCCGAGGTAGTACCTCTCACCCTGTAACAGCGCAGCCGCCAGGACGGCCGCAGAGGGGACCGTTGCCCGGTTGAGCGTGCGAAGGGGGCGTACCAGGAACTTGCCGCGGCCGACGCGCGCCAAGGCCCTCTTCTGGACGAGTCGCCAGGCCACATCCTGCGCCGCGTCGGCCCCCACCGCCTGCCGGATGACGTCCATCGTGAGGATGGCGCGCCGCTCCCGCTCCCATTCAGCCAGCAGGCTCACCTCACGCCGCGACAGCGGGGCGCTGTAGATGCGTGCGCGGTTGTTCGCAGTCTCTGCGGGTTTCATGACGTCAGTCTACACCGCGCCGCGCGCCGAATCACACCGAGTTCATCGGGGTCGTCAGCGAAGAGGAAGAGGTCCTTTGCCAGCGGTGGCGCCAATCGCAAACCTCGGTGGACGGCCAAAACCGGCCAGTCGTGGACGTCTCAAAACCGGCCAACGGAGCTGAGGACTCGGGACGTTGACGAAGGCGTGAGGGCTGTGGCCCCTCGCCGGGATGGCCAACGTCTTGAGCGACGAGAAACGACAGCAAGTGGTGGCGTTGGGCCGGCTCGGCTGGCCTCTGCGGCGCATCGAGGAGGCGACCGGCGTTCGCCGTGAGACGGCGAGCGCCTACCTGAAGGCGGCGGGGGTGCCGGTCCGGCCGCCGCGAGGCTGGGGGAGGCACCCACCGCTAAAACCGGCCAATGGGGCGTCCACCGACCCTGGCAGCCCACCAAAACCGGCCAACGAGACGTCGACCGACCCAGAAGCTTCAAATCCGGCCAACGAGGTGTCCACCGACCTCGCGCCGCCAGCGGCGTGGCCGCCGCGCCCGGGCCGGGCGCCGCAGGCGAGCGCCTGTGAGCCCTACCGCGAGCTGATCGAGGCCGCCCTTGGCCGTGGCCGCAACGCGATGGCGATCTGGCAGGACCTGGTCGACGGCCATGGGTTCAAGGCACGCTACGCCAGCGTCCGACGGTTCGTCGTCACGCTGCGCGGGGCGCGGACACCGGAGGCCCACCCGACCATCGTCACCACGCCCGGCGAGGAGGCCCAGGTCGACTATGGCGAGGGGCCGATGGTGAGGCACCCGGAGACGGGCAAGTACCGCCGCACGCGCCTCTTCGTCCTCACGCTCGGCTTCAGCCGGAAGTCGGTCCGCTTGCTCACGTTCCGGTCGAGCAGCCGGATCTGGGCCGAGCTGCACGAGCGGTCATTCCGCCGCCTTGGCGGCGTCCCCAGGGTGGTGGTCCTCGACAACCTGCGCGAGGGCGTGCTCGAGCCGGACGTCTACGACCCGACCATCAACCCGCTCTTCCGTGACGTGCTGAAGCACTACGGCGCCGTCGCCCTGCCGTGCCGGGTCGGCCACCCCGATCGCAAGGGCAAGGTCGAATCGGGCGTCGCGCACGCGCAGAAGACGCCGCTCCGGGGCCTGCGCTTCGAGACGCTGGAAGCCGCCCAGGCGTACCTCGACCAGTGGGAGGAGCGGTGGGCGGACACCCGCATCCACGGCACCACCAAGCGGCAGGTGGCGGCGA
>DASRRJ010000016.1:0-1571 GCA_035656915.1 Anaeromyxobacteraceae bacterium | reverse complement strand
CGCTGCGGTGCTCGGCTCTGCGGGGGCCCTCGCCGGCGCTGACCAGCGGGCGGAGGCTGCGCGCCCGGCCCCGCCGCAACGCCGTGCGCGCCGGCGCGCTGCGCCGTCACGCCCGTTGCACGGCGGCTGCCGCCCAGGTGGCCCGGTCCGAGTCCCGCGCCGCCTCCGCTCCTCGGCCATCCCCTGCGCGGCGGCCGACGAGCGTGGCCGAACCACGAGCGCTGAAGTCGACCAGGAAGAAACGCAGGCGGGCAGCGCGCGAAGCCCCGAACGGGCGAGATTACTGCCGCTGGCGGAGGCTCTCACAGCGCGGTCCTGCCCCATCGTTGCTCGATGGTTCGCTGCACCACGCTCTTCGTGACCGTGATGGTGGTACGCACAGTCTCGAAGAACGACGAGCGGCTCGGCTGCGAACTCTCGAACTGAACGACGCGCTCGGGCAAATGGCGCTGCGCCCGGAAATGTGCCGGATTGATCAGCGGTGTGTGCTCGCTACTGGCTGCGCGAACGCCGTGGCGCGGAGTTAAGCGCGGGGCTACGACGGCGCCGAAGCCCCGAACGGGTGAGTTTACTGTCGCTGGCGGAGGTTCCGGCTGCGGCAGGCGCGCGACGGCGCTCAAAGCTCGGCAGGCCGGAGCGGTGGCCGCTGGTCGCGGGTTTCGGCGGGCCGCACGCGTATAAGTGGCGGCGCGGCGACGTCGTGCGCGCTGCCGGCCTAACCGCCTCGCACACGAACGGCGCGAGCGCCGCACTTCCGCGCGGCCGCTCGGGGCACGCCCTCGTCCCCAAGCTGCCGACATCATCGTCTCGGGGCAGGATGCCAGCGCCGAACTGCCGCGCGGCTGGAGGCGCTCGGGCGCACGCCCTCGTCCTCAAGCCGCCGACATCAGTGCCGCGGCCTGGAAGAGCCGGCGGTCGAGGTGGGCCATGGCCCAGGCGGCGGCGCGGTTCGGCCAGGGCCAGGGGCCGGGACGGACGAAGCGCTCGTCTCGGGGCAGGATGCCAGCGCCGCACCGCCGCGCGGGTGGGGCGCTCGGGGGCGCGTCTTTGCCGCCTTCTTTAGGTCACCCCATTGAAGCCGCCGATTCTCGTTGACCGGGTTCTGCTTCGTTCGGCCTCGCACCCGCGCGATCGCTCGCCATCGCGCCTCCTGGGCGCCCGCGCCGACGTCCCCGAGCACGATCGCCGCGCGCGAGGAGAGGCCGAGCCCCTCCGCCGAAACCGCGCCCACGAGCCCGCCAGGCGCCTTCCCGGAGGCCCCGGAAACGCGTGCGAACATGGCGTCATCCACGGGGGTGGTCCATGCACGCGCTTCTCTCGCCTTCTTCCGCCGTCGCCTCGCTCGACTCCGCCGCACTGGCCCGCCGCCTCGGCGAGCTCGCCGGCGACGAGCGGCGGGTCCAGGCCGACTTCCTCCTCCACCTCGAGACCTTCGACCGCCGCCGCGGCTACCTCGACGCCGGCTACTCCTCCCTCTGGGAGTTCTGCCAGAGGGCGCTTCACCTCAGGGAGGGCGCGGCCGGCCGGAGGATCGCCGCCATGCGCGTGCTGCGCCGCTTCCCGGCGCTCGA
>DASRRJ010000015.1:0-24878 GCA_035656915.1 Anaeromyxobacteraceae bacterium | reverse complement strand
GAGCCCCCGCCTGCGCGGTTCGGCCGTGGGTACCGTGAACGGCCCGAGGACCAGCGCCGAAGACCGTCCCGGCGCGCAGCGACAACGCGGACCTGAACCCGAGGAACTCCGATCGCTTGGCTGCTAACCGATCGGCATTGCGGCTAGCAGAGGCTCGTTGGCGCCGGGGCCCGCTCCCGGTACCATGCCGCCGTGCCCGGCTTCCGCGCGGTGGTCACCGACCTCGACAACACCCTCTACCCGTGGGTGGACTACATCGTCCCGAGCCTGGAGGCGATGGTGGCCTCGCTGGAGGCCACCACCGGCCTCCCGCGCATCCGCATCGTCCAGTCGCTCAAGGCCGTCTACACCAAGCACGAGTCGAACGAGTACCCCTTCGCCATCCAGGAGTCGGACATCTTCCAGCCGTACGAGGGGGACTTCGACTCGTTCAACAAGCTGGTGGTCGACCCGGCGCGGCGCGCCTTCAAGGAGGCGCGCGAGCGCTACCTGCGGCCGTACCCGGGGGTGCCGGAGGCGCTCGCCGCCATCCGCAAGCGAGGGCTCGTGATCGTGGCCCTCACCGACGCTCCCCGCAACGCCGCCGAGCTCAGGCTCAAGTGGCTGGGGATGGACCGGCTCCTCGACGCCCTCTACACGCTCCCCGGCTACGCGCTCCCGGAGAACGTCGATCCGGCCATCCGGCGGCGCCAGGCGCTCGGCCACTACCGCTCCGCCACCCGGGTCTGCGAGCTGCCGCGGGAGGCGGAGAAGCCGTCGCCGGAGGGACTGCGGCGCATCCTCGCCGACTTCGGGCTCTCGCCGCGCGAGGTGCTCTACGTCGGCGACAACGTGCTCAAGGACATGCCCATCGCGAAGGAGCTGGGCGCGACCGGCGTCTGGGCGGAGTACGGAACCTACGTGTCGAACGAGTACCGCGAGCGGCTCGCGATCATCTCCGCCAAGGCGGTCACCCGCCGGCACGTGGCGGAGGAGGGGCCGGCCCGCTGGCCGCTCAGCATCTCCAGCTTCGGCCAGGTGCTCGAGGTGCTCGACGGAGCGCGCTGGACGAGCCCGCCGCGGCGGCCGGCCCGCCGGCGGGTCAAGCGCGGGGAGTGACGCGCGGGCCACTCCCCGCCCAGTTCGCGTCAGTGCTCGTGGCCGCCGGCGCCGTGCACGTGACCGTGCTGCAGCTCGTCCGGGGTGGCGGCGCGGACGCCCTTCACGGTGACGTCGAAGTGGAGGGTCTTCCCGGCCAGCGGGTGGTTCATGTCGATGGTCACCGTCTCGAGCTTCACGTCGGTGATGACGAAGTTGAGCTGCTCGCCGTCCGGCCCCTGGGCCTGGGCCTCCATCCCCACCTCGGGCGCGAAGTCGGGCGGGAAGGCGTTGCGCGGCACCTCCTGCACGCCGCGGGCGTCGTGGTCGCCGTACCCCTCGGCCGGCGCCACCACCACCTGCTTCGAGTCGCCGACCCCCAGGCCCGAGAGCGCGTTCTCGAGGCCGGGCACGATGTGGCCCTCCCCGTGGATGTACGAGAGCGGATCGCCCGGCTGCGACTGGTCGATGACCTTCCCGTCTCCGAGGTGCAGCCGGTAATCGAGCTCCACCACGCTGCCCTTGCCAATCTGCATGTCGCCTCCGAGAAAGTTGAAGGCGGTGTCATACCGGAGCGCGCCGAAGGGTGCACGCACCTTCGCCTCGACCTCCTGCTTTCCGGCGGGGCGCGCTGCCGGCAGCCCGGCTACCACCAGCCGAAGCGTCGGCGGAGGATCCACTCGGCGCTCAGGGTGAGGCAGAGCGCGGCCAGGAACCAGCCCCGATCCCAGATCGGCACGTCCTTGCGGCGCCCCACCTCGACCACCTCCGGATCGGCGAGCGGGAGGTCGGGCAGCGAGCGGGCGGGGAGGGCCGAGAAGGTGCCGCCGGTCGCCTCTGCGATCGCCCGCAGCAGCTCCGGGCGCGGCGCTGCGTCGGCGTCCTCCGGCCCGGCGGCGCGCACCGCCACGGCGCCTCCCGCCACCTCGGCCGGCGCGTCGGCCGGGCAGGGAGCGCCGTCGCGGCAGCGGGTCCGGGCGCGGGCCACGATCCGGTAGGCCCCCGGCCCCGGCGGCGCGAGCTCGAGGTGGGCCGCGCCATCCGGGCCGGCGCGCCCCTCGGCGCGGGCCACCACCTTGCCGTCCTCCGAGACCAGCTCCGCCGAGACCGGCGCGCCCGCCGCGGGCCCGTAGTCGCCGCCGCGGGCGGCCACGGTGACGCCGAGCGGCTCGCCCGGCTCGACCTGCGGGCGGTCGGGCTCCACCTTCACCGGGGTGAGCTCGGGGTCGCGCACCAGCCAGCGGAGGGCGTTCGACCAGAAGCGCTGGTAGGCGCGCGAGGAGCCGCTCTGCTCGGCCGCCAGGAAGCCCCAGTACCAGGAGCTGTCGGTGGTGACCGCCAGCGCGCGCCCCTGACCCGCCTCGCGCACCGCCACCACCGGCGCCGGGCTCCCCAGCACCTGCGCCGCCGGGGCCTCGAGGAGCACGCGCGCGCCGGTGTCGCCGGGCAGGGCCCGCGTGAGGTTCAGCCCGGGGAGGGCCGGCAGCGCCGCCCAGGCCGCCTCGTTCGCGCCATCGCCCGTCGCGAGGTTGGTGACCGGGTGCCGCCGCCCCTCGGCGGTGAGCCGCGGCCGGAGGCTCTCGTTGCTCACACCCAGGCCCGCGGCGGCGTCCACCGGGAGCACCTCCGCGAGCGGGGTCTCGCCGTAGTGTCCCTCGCCGAAGCTCTGCTCGCCACCCACCATGGCGAACCCGCCGCCGCCGAGCACGTAGTCGCGCAGGCCGGGCAGCGTGCGCTCGATGTCGAGGGCGCGGTACGGCTGGTAGGCGAAGTCGATGAAGAGCACCGCGTCGAAGGTCTTGAGCTGGGTGCCGAAGATCTCGTTCACCGGGAAGGGGATGAGCGAGAGGTCCTCCTGCGGACCGGCGTTGTCGCCGGCGGTGCGGAGGATGAAGAAGCTGACCAGGTCCACGTTCGGATCCTGCTTCAGCAGCGCCCGCAGGAAGCGCTCGTCCCAGCTCGGCCGGCCCGCGACCAGCAGCACCCGCACCCGGTCCCGGATGACCCGCAGCACGAAGGAGCGGCTGTTGTTCTCGGCCACCGCCTCCCCGGGGAAGACCGGCGCCGCGACCGTGAAGACGAAGGTGCCGGTGGTGTCGGGGGCGAAGGAGAGCGGCAGGGTGTAGCGCTCCTTGCCCGGCTCGAGCTTCACCGTCCCGGCGGCCACCACCGCCCCCTCCCGCCGCAGCACCACCCGCACCTCCTCGCGCGAGAAGCCGCGGGCGGTGAGGGTCACCTCCGCGGTGACGGTGTTGCGCACGAAGGCGAAGTCGTCCACCGCCACCCGCTCGATGGCGAGGTCCTTGGGCGAGCCGGCGCCGGCGGCGACCGCGGTCACGGGGAAGCCGAGCGCGCGCAGCTCGGCCCGGGCGGCGGGAGAGAGCCCCTGGGCGAGCGCGGCGTTGTCGGCGCCGTCGGAGATCACCAGCGCGCCGGCGAGGCGGCGCCCGGAGCCGGCGGCGCCCCGCGAGAGCGCCTGCAACGCGCCGAGCAGGTCGGTGCGGCCCCCGCGCGGCGGCTGGGCGGCGGCGAGGGAGCCCGGGTCGGCCGCGGAGAGGTCGCGGTCGAAGCCGTACCACTCCAGGTTCACCCGGTCGGCCAGCCGCTCCAGATCGGCCCGGTGCTCCTTCACGAAGTCGGCGGCGGCCCGGGCCCGGCTCTCCCCGCCGGGCTCGAGGGGGAAGCCCATGGAACGGGAGGTGTCGACGAGCACCGCCAGGCGGTTCTTCACGCGCGCCGTCTGCAGCAGCTGCACCGCTGGCTCGGCGAGCAGGAAGAAGGCCAGCAGGGCCGAGCCGAAGCGGAGGGCGACCAGCAGCGCCCGGCGGGCGCGCCGCGGCTCGGAGCGCAGCCCCCGCCAGGCGAGCGCCACCGCCAGCGCCGCCGACGCCGCGAAGAGCGCGAGCGCCCAGCGGGGCCAGGGAGAGAGGAGGGTGAGCCGCCAGGCGTTGTAGGCGGCGTCGCTCAACTGCGCCTCTTCATGATGAAGGGCAGGTGCACCGCGTCGTCCTTGTAGTCGGTGCAGAGCGCGTACATGGCGAGGTTGACGCCCAGGCGGAAGGCGGTCTCCCGCTGCGCCTCACCGCCCGGCGTGCACTCGTACTCCCAGTCGCCGAAGGCGCCGCGGGCCCAGGCGCCGGCCAGGTCGTTCTGGGAGTAGACCACCGCGAGGCGCCCGTTCACCACCTGCGCCTCGAGCCAGGGTCTGGCCAGCACGCGGCCCCCCTGGTGATCGAGCAGGTAGAAGGTCTTGTAGAGCACGTGGTCCCGCGCCACGCGGGTGAGGGGCGAGCCGGGCAGGAGCCGCGCCAGCTCACGCCGCACCGAGGCGTCGAAGCCGGTGCCCTCCGATCCGTCGGCAGCGTCCACCAGCAGGAACCCACCCTGCTGGAGGTGGCGGCGCAAGGAGGCCAGCTCGGGGTCGGAGAACGGGGGAAGGGCGCCGTCTCCGGCGAGGTAGAGCATGGGGTGCCGGTGCAGCCCGGGCTGTCCGAGCCGCACCGGGACCGCGTCCTCGCCGGCCTCGATGCTGGTGCGCTGCACCAGCTCCCAGCAGAGCCGGCGAAGCCCGGTCGGCCGAGGGTTCCAGCGGCCGCCGTGCTGGACCTGACCGATCACGAGCCGGGCAGTGTCGCCGAAGGCGCGCGCCCGGCCGGGGAGGGCCAGCGCGGCCGCGCCGCACAGGGCGGCCTCGAGGAAGGTGCGTCGGCGCATCGCGCCGGGGATACTACGACGGAGGCCGCGGCCGCGCTCGCGATGCGTGCGGGTCGCCGCGCCCAAAACGTGAGGCGGCCGCGCCGCTCTGGTAGCATCGGTCGCCGATGGCCCACCTGCCCGGAATCGGCGCCTCCCTCCTCGAGGGAGCGAAGGCCCTGTCGGAACACGCCCTCGGCCTGCGGGAGCTGCCCTGGCCCGCGGGCGCGGTGCTCCTCCTCCTCGGCGCGGGAGCCCTCGCCATCGGCGCCCGCCAGCGGCGCGCGGTGGCGGCCCTCGGCGGGGCGCTCTGCGGCTTCGCCGGCGCACAGTTCTTTGCGGCCTTCATCGCGCCGCTCGACCTCGCGCCGGAGATCGCCGGCTACGGCGGCGCGGCGCTGCTGCTGGGTGCCTGCGCGGCCTTCCCGCCGCTCTTCCTGCTCCTGGCTGGAGCGCTCCCGGGCGCGCTCCTGGGCGAGCACCTCCCCCTCGCCGGCCACGCCTGGTGGAGCACGGCGATCGGCGCCGCGCTCGGCGGCGCTCTCGGGCTCCTGGTGCCGCGCCTCCTGGCCGCCTGCACCGCGGCCGCCGTGGGCGCCGCGCTCGCCTGCACGGGGCTCGTCGCCCTCTCCGTCCAGGTTCCGGCGCTCGAGCTCCTGGTTCGCCGCCCGTTCCTCATGGCCGGGCTGTGGGCCACGATCACGGTCTCCGGCGCGGCCTACCAGCTCCACGCCGCGTGGGGCGGCGGCGAGCAGGGCCCGCGGCCAGCCGGCAAGCCGTCCAGGAAGCGCAAGCCTGCCGGCGCCCGGCGCGCGCGCCCGGCCGAGGGCGCCGGGTAGGCAGGGCTACAGGGGGGCGATCCGCAGGTTGTCGAAGAAGGTGTCGGCCTCCCAGCCGGAGAAGCCGAAGCGGTCGTGTCCGGCGCCCGAGAGTGGGGCGGGGTCGTCGAACGAGAGGAAGGGCGCCCCGTCCACCAGCCAGCGCAGGGCGTTGCCGCGCCGCTCCACGCGCATGTGGTAGGTCCGGCCGATCACCACCTTGCGGTCGCGCCGCTCCTTGCGGTCCTGGCCGTGCTCGTCGAGCCGGGCGATGGCGGAGAGCTGGTTGCCCCAGCCGCCGAAGACGCAGACGTAGCCGGAGGCGTGGTCCCTGCCGTCGCCGAAGACCTCGAACTTGATGTCGCCGGCCCGGTCGCCGGTCCCGGTCTCGCTGCGGGCGTCGAACTCGATCGCCACCTCGCGCGGGAGCGCCAGCTCGAGCCAGAGCGGGTTGTTCTTGGGCCCGGGGGCGAAGAGCTCGCCCCTGACGATGCGCCAGTGGCCGCCGGTCGTGTGCCAGCCCGGCCCGAGGCGGGACCGCTCGAAGCGGTCCTCGAAGCGGGGCCCGGTGAGGGTGGCGGGAGCCGGGCCCCGGAACGCCAGCTGGACCAGGGCCGCGTTGGCGACGATCACGCAGGCCGCCACCGCCGCCCACCCCCGCCGGCCGAGCGGCCGCTCCGGGTCGGGCGCCGCGGCCTCGCTCGCCGGCCCCGCCGCGCTGGAGGTGGCCTCGATCATTCGGGTGGGGAGAGGAGCTCGAAGTCGGGGATCTCGGCCTTCAGGTAGTCCCTGAGCCGGCGGGTGAGCTTGGCCTCGATCTGGCGGGCGCGCTCGCGGGTGAGCCGGTACTTGTCGCCCACCTCCTGCAGGGTGAGCGGCTCCTTGCCGTCCGGCGGCAGGAGCCGCCGCTCGAAGATATAGCGCTCCTTCTCGTCCGCGATGGTGGCGGCGAAGGCCTGCAGCTTCTCGCGGAAGAGCCGCTTCAGCTGCTCGTCTCCGAGCTGGTCGTCGGGCGCCGCCCCGTGGCTCGAGAGCCGATCGAGCCGAGAGCCGCGCTGCTCGTCCTCCTCGCCGACCGGGGCGTCGAGCGAGAGGTCCTCGCTGCCCATGCGGGCGCTCATCTCCTCCACGTCCTTCTCGTCGACGCGCAGGTTGCGGGCCAGGAGGCGGGGGGTGGGCTCGACGCCACGGGCGATGAGCTTCTGCCGCTCCTTGGCCAGGTTGAAGAAGAGCTTCCGCTGCGCCTGGGTGGTGCCGAGCTTCACCATCCGCCAGTTGTCCATCAGGTAGCGGATGATGTAGGCGCGGATCCACCAGGCGGCGTAGGAGGAGAGCTTCACGCCCTTGAACGGATCGTACTTCTTCACCGCCTGCATGAGCCCCATGTTCCCCTCCTGGACCAGGTCGAGGAGGTTGAAGGCGGTGCGGTGGTACTCGTGGGCGATCTTCACCACCAGTCGCAGGTTGGCGGCGACCAGCCGGTAGGCGGCCTCCACGTCGCCGGTGCTGGCGTAGCGCAACGCCAGGGCGTGCTCCTCCTCGCGGGAGAGGACCGGGTGGCGGGCCACCTCCGCCATGTAGGCGCGGAGCGGATCGTAGCGGGCGAGCCCCGCCTCGGCGCGCGGGGCGGGGGCCGGCAGGGCCGGGCGCGAGCGGTCGGCGGGCTTCTCGGAACGGTCGGTCATGGTGAGCGACCCGCCCCCGCGGGAACTTTCGGCCGCCTGGATCCGTTGTGATATAGAGGTGCCGCCTTGGTTGCAAGGCCACACTGGCGCATGGCGTTTCGCAGGGTGGCGCGGGCGCCGGTCTCCCCGACCGGTGCCGACGCAGTCCAGCGAGCCGCCATGCGCCCCTGACCATCAGAGAGTTGCGCATGGAAGACCAGAACATTTCCGCGGGCGCCGAGGCGCCTGCGTCCGAGTACGTTTCACAGGCCTCTTTCGAGGACTTCGGGCTGTCGGAGGAGCTGCGCCGCGGCGTCGCCGACAAGGGGTACCAGCACCCCACGCCGGTGCAGGCCCAGACGGTGAAGCCCATCCTGGCGGGCAAGGACATCATCGTCCGCTCCAAGACCGGCACCGGCAAGACCGCCGCCTTCGGCATCCCCATCCTGGAGAAGGTCCCCGCCGGGCGCCGCCAGGCCTCGGCCCTGGTGATGTGCCCCACGCGCGAGCTGGCGCTGCAAGTGGCCGACGAGCTGCGGGAGCTCGCGAAGCACAAGGACCTCACCGTGCTCGCGGTCTACGGCGGCACCGGGATGGGGGAGCAGCTCGAGAAGCTCAAGGCGGGCGCCGAGATCATCGTCGGCACGCCAGGCCGCATCCAGGACCACATCCAGCGCGGCACGCTCAAGCTCGACCACGTGCTCGTCTCCTGCCTCGACGAGGCCGACGAGATGCTCGACATGGGCTTCTTCGAGGACGTGACCCGCATCCTCGACCGGCTGCCGGACGACTGCCAGCAGCTGCTGTTCTCGGCCACCGTCCCGGCCGACATCGAGCAGATCATCAGGAAGTACCTCACCACGCCCGAGACCATCCTGCTCTCCGGCGACGAGTACCGCGTCGACAACATCCGCAACGTCGTCTACCCGACGGTCGACGCCTACCCGAAGCCGCGCAACCTCCTCTACATGATCGAGGCGGAGGAGCCGGAGTCGGCCATCCTCTTCTGCAACACCCGCAGCGACACCTCGCTGGTCACGGCGGTGCTGAACCGCAACGGCTACGACGCCGAGCTGCTGAACGGCGACCTGCCGCAGAAGGAGCGCGAGCGGGTGATGGCCAAGGTCAAGAAGGGCGAGCTGCGCTTCATGGTGGCGACGGACATCGCCGCCCGCGGCATCGACATCTCCGACCTCACCCACGTCATCAACTACTCGCTGCCGGAGGACCCGGCGGTCTACCTGCACCGGGTGGGGCGAACCGGCCGGATCGGAAAGAAGGGGACCGCGGTGTCCCTGGTGTCGGGCGCGGAGATGATGACCTTCAAGACCCTCAAGAACAAGTACGCCATCGAGTTCGAGGAGAAGGCGCTGCCCTCGCCGGAGGAGGCCCGCAAGACCTGGCTCGACCGGCACGTCGGCAGGCTCAAGGACGGGATGAGCACCTCGGTGTTCGAGGCCTACATCCCGCTCGCGCAGGAGCTCAAGGCGCGGCAGGACGGCGAGTGGCTCATGTCCTACGCGCTCAAGTACTTCTTCACGCACCAGCACATGGAGCGGGTGCAGGAGCTCCAGAAGGCCGAGCACAAGCTCGAGGAGCACGAGCGCAAGGTGGCGGGCGAGGAGCCGCGCCGCGAGCAGCATGAGCGAGGCGGCCAGCGGGAGCGCCAGGAGGGCGGGCGCGAGCGTCGCGAAGGCCGCGGGCGGAACGAGCGCGGGGAGCGGAAGGGCCGCCAGGGGCGCGAGCGCCACGAGGGTGCGGCGAGCGTGCCGGGCACCGCGATACCCGCGGCTCCCGCCGGCGGCGAAGCAGCGCCGGAGGCCGGGGTGCGCGAGGTGCCCATCGCGGCGGGGGAGGGGACCCCGGCCGCGCAGGAGCCGCGGCAGCCCGCGCGCGGAAAGGTGTTCCTCAAGCTCGGCGAGAAGGACGGCGCCGACGAGGCCAAGGTTCGCGCGGCGGTGGGCGCGCTCGCGCCGGAGCTCCAGCTCCTCGGCGTCGAGGTCCGCGGCAGCCACAGCTACCTCATCGTGCCGCCCGAGGCGGTCGAGGGGGCCGTGGCGGCGCTCGACGGCAAGGAGTTCGAGGGCGTCAAGCTCGGCGCCGAGAAGGCTCGGCGGCGACGCAGCCGGTAGGCTCCGGGGTCGGCCGGACTCTTCCCTCTCCCGCAACGCGGGGGAGGGGGGCACTCCCCTCTACGCGACCGGCTGCGCCTCGAGCCGCTGCACGAGCGGCGCCGTCTTCTTCTTGAAGTCGGCGCGGTACTCGTTCGGCAGCGGCGCCTCGCGCGGCAGCTTGATGCCGAGCGGGTTCAGGAACGCGCCGTCGCGCTTCACCGCGAAGTGCAGGTGCGGGCCGGACGCGAGGCCGGTCTGGCCCACGGCGCCGATCACCTGCTTCTGCGTCACGTGCGTGCCGGCGCGCACCGCGATGGCGGAGAGGTGGCAATAGACCGTGTCGAGCCCGTTGCGGTGGTGCAGGGTGACGGCCTTGCCGCAGCCGCCCTGCCAGCCGGCCGTCTTCACCATCCCGTCGGAGACCGCCCAGACCGGCGTGCCCGTGGGCGCGCCATAGTCGACGCCCTGGTGCGCCCGCATGTACTGGAGCACCGGGTGGAACCGCATCCCGAACCCGCTGGTGACGTGGGCGTACTTGAGCGGCGACTTGAGGAACCCGCGCCGGGCGCTGTTCCCCTGCTCATCGTAGTAGCTCGCCTGCCCGGTGGGATCGGTGTAGCGGAAGAGCCGCTTGCGGCCGACGGTGGAGCCGACGTACTCGGCCGCCAGGATCTCTCCGTAACGGAGGAGCTTGCCATCGGCGTAGACCTTCTCCACCAGCATCTTCATGCGGTCGCCGCGCTGGATGTCGCGGTAGAAGTCGACGTCCCAGGCGAGCACGTCGGCGGCGGCGACCGCCAGCGACGGATCCTCGCCGGCCTTCTGGAGCGTGTCGTAGAGCGAGGAGCCGAGGGTGACGTCCACCCGCGCCACCTCGGTCTCGAGCTTGACCGGCCGCTTCTCTGCGGCGAGCTGGCCGTCGGGGGCGCGCTGCACCATCCACTCCTGCGCCGGTCCCTGCCGATAGGTGATGCGCTGGATGCCCCCCTGACCCTCGAGCCGCTCGATGCGGATCTGGTCCCCCGGGCGAGCGTGGCGGAAGGAGAAGACGTTGCCGAGCACCTTGACCACGGCCTGGACCTCGGCGGCGTCGAGGGCGAGCCCGTAGAGCGCCTGGGCGATGGTCTGGTTCCGCCCGAGCCTGACGATCTCGACCGTGAGCCGCCTCACCGGGCCGGCGCGCGCCGCCATCGCCTGCGCCACCGCGCGCGTGCCGGGCGGCGAGCCAGGGAGCGACAGCGGCAGGGGGGGGAGGGCGCCCGGCTCGATCGCTTGCGCGGTGCCGAACGGGGCCACCGCGGCGGCGATGCCCGCGGGCAGCGCCATGGGCGGCGAGGAGGAGGCGCGCGCGGCGGGCGGAGCGGCGCTGGCGCGGTGCCACGCCGGCAGCCCGGCGAGGAGGGCCAGGAAGAGCCCGGCGGCGGTGAGGGCGGCGGCGGGGCGGCCGAAACGGCGGCGGAGCGAGGTGAAGGACGGGCGTGACACGCGGGGGCCATGGTAGCCGATCGCGTCCCCGGATTCAGGCACAAACCGAAGGCAGAGGTGCGTTTTACGTCGCCAGTGGCCCACCCCGGTCTCCTTCGCCGACAGATCCCTACCGGTCAGAGCTCGATGCGCTTGTCGGTGTGCTCGTGTCCGTCGAAGCGCATGATCGTGCCCCGCCCCTCGACCCGCGTCACCAGGTTCACCGGCCTGCGCCAGAGCCGCTCCACGTTCTGCAGGGTGTCGCGCGCGTAGTCGAGCTTGAGGTCCACGCCGTCGTGCTTGTGGATGAGGAGCAGCTCGCCGCGGTTCTCGAAGTTGCCGTCCTCGACCGCGATCATCGGCTGGCCGAAGTTGGTGAGCATGTGTAGGAGCTTCTCCTTCACCTTCTTGAAGTCCCGCTCGAGCACCTCCCAGCGCTGGTGCTTCTCGCTGTAGCCGAAGGTGAAGAGCTTCTGCGCCAGGCAGAACTCCAGCGTGAGGAACTCGTCGATGAAGGTCACGTCGTTGTAGTGCTTGCGCACCTCGAAGATCTTCTCGCGCCCGAGCCCGAGCTTGCGGTCCCAGCTGCGCCGCTCCTCGTAGGAGTCGCAGTCCGCGTAGTCCTTGCCGAAGCGCCCCTTGTTCCAGCGGTCCTCGACGTCGCGCCAGAGCTCCACCCCGAGCTTGTAGGGGTTGAGCTGGCCCGGGCTGGTCGCGAGCGTGCCGGAGTGGTGGTCGGCGTAGTCGATGAGCTCCGCGGCGGTGAGCGCCTTCTGGGTCATGATGGTCGAGTGCCAGTAGGTGGCCCAGCCCTCGTTCATGATCTTGGTCTGCCCCTGCGGCGCGAAGTAGTAGGCCTCGTCGCGGAGGATGGCGAGCACGTCGCGCTCCCAGTCCTCTAGGGGCGCGTGCTCCAGCAGGAAGAGGAGCACGTCCCGCTCCGGCTTCTCCGGGACCTTTCGGGCGCGCTGCGCCGCCTCGTCCAGCCGGCGCTGCTGCTCCTGCATGAACTCGGGCGGGTTGATGTAGTCCTGCATGTACTCGCGGTCGGTCTTCAGGCCGCGCGCCAGCTGCGGCTCCTCTGCCTTGTCGCCCCGCTCCGCCCGACGCTTCACGTAGGGTGACTGGTAGTCGATCAGGTTCTCGAGCGAGAGGCCCCGGTCGATGAAGTCCTCGACCTTCTCCACGCCGAGCCGGTCCTGGTAACGGCGCACCCGGGTGGCGTGGTTCGCCATCTGGTCCATCATCTTCCGGTCGGTGTGCCGGAACATGAAGTTGTTCTTGAAGAAGTCGACGTGGCCGTACACGTGGGCCATGACCAGCTTCTGGTCCACGTCCATGTTGGAGCCGAGGAGGTAGGCGTACGACGGGTCGTTGTTGATGACCATCTCGTAGATCTTGGAGAGCCCGTACTCGTACCCCTTGGAGAGCCGGTCGTACTCCATCCCGAACCGCCAGTGAGGGTAGCGGTTGGGGAAGCCGCCGTAGGCGGCCACCATGTTGATCTCGTCGAAGCCGAGCACCTCGAACACGGTGTCGAAGAAGTCGAGCCCGTACTCGCGGGCGTAACGCTCCACCTGCACGCGGATGTCGTGCAGGTGCGCGGGGAGGTGGGTCTGCTTCTCGCTCACGCGCCGCTCCTACTTGCCCTTGCCGAGGAACTGCTTGATGGAGCCGTAGATCGCCTCCTTGTCGGCGATCTCGGAGAGGGCCACGTTCTCCTGCGGCCCCACGGTCTCGCGCAGGTCCTTGATGAACTGGCCCGAGCCGTACGGGCTCTCCACCTGCCCGTAGCAGAAGAGGTTCACGTTCGGCAGGATGCCGGTGCGCAGCAGCTCGACGCAGAGCCGGGTGTCGTCGGCGCTCCAGTTGTCGCCGTCCGAGAAGTGGAAGGGGTAGATGTTCCAGGCCGAGGCGCCGTACTCCGCGTCGATGATCTCGCGGCAGAGCTTGTAGGCGCTCGAGATCATGGTCCCGCCCGACTCGCGGGTGTGGAAGAAGGTCTCGCGGTCCACCTCCCGCGCCACCGCGTCGTGGATCAGGTAGCGGGTCTCGAGCCCCTTGTAGTGCTTCCGCAGCCAGGTATCGATCCAGAAGGACTCGATGCGGACGACCTCCTTCTGCTCGTCCCCCATCGAGCCCGAGACGTCCATCATGTAGATGACCACCGCGTTGGTCTCGGGGAGCGGCACCTGCTTCCAGGTGCGGTAGCGCCGGTCCTCGCGCATGGGGATGATCACCGGCTTCTTCCAGCTGTACGAGCCGCTCGCGATCTGGCGCCGCAGCGCCTGCTTGTAGGTGCGCTTGAAGTGGCGCAGCGACTCGGGCCCCGAGGGCGAGATCCCGGTGTAGCGGAGCCGGCTCGTGACGATCCGGTCGCGGCCGCGCGGCTCGATGCGGGGGAGCTGCAGCTCCTCCCCCAGGATCTCCGCCAGCTCGTCGAGGGACACGTCCACCTCGAGCAGGTGGCGGCCCTCGCCCTGTCCGGCCTGCCCGCCGCCGTCGCCCTGGCCCGGCGAGAGTGGATCCCCCGGCTGCCCGTCGCCCTGGCCGACGCCGCCCTGCTGTCGCTCCCCGAAGCGGAAGTGGGGGATGTCGATGGTCGGCACGGGGATGGTGATGAAGTCCTTCCCCTTCTTGCCGATCATCTCCCCCTTCTGCACGTACTTGCGCAGGTTGTTCTTGATGCGGCCGCGGACGATGTCGCGGAAGCGGGCGTGGTCCTGCTTGATCTTGAGCGACATGGGACCTCGGCCGCCGGCGGTGGCTACTCCTTGGCGTCGCCGCGCGCGAAGATCGAGGCGACGAAGTTGAGCACGTCGGTGGAGCAGATCTCGCAGTAGCCGTAGCTCTTGATGAGCCGCTGCTTCACCACGTCGATCTTCTCCTGCGTGTCCCGGTCCACCACCGAGGCCACCAGGCTCTTGAGCTTGATCGAGTCCTTCTGGTCCTCGAAGAGCTTCAGCTCGAGCGCCTTGTGGAGCCGCTCGTTGGTCCGGTAGTTGAACGTCTTCCCCTCGATCGCCAGCGCGCCGATGTAGTTCATGATCTCGCGGCGGAAGTCGTCCTTGCGGCTCTCGGCGATGTCGATCTTCTCCTCGATCGACCGCATCAGCCGCTCGTCGGGCTCCTCGTACTGGCCGGTGTACTTGTTGCGGACCTTCTCCTTCTGCGTGTACGCCTTGATGTTGTCGATGTAGTTGGCGCAGAGCTTGGTGATGGCGTCCTCGTCGGCGCTGATGGCGCGCTGGACCTCGTTCTTCACCAGGTCCTCGTACTCGCGCTTCACGTCGGTGAGGAGGTCGCGGAACTTCTTCCGCTGGTCCTCCGAGCTGATGAGCGAGTGCTGGCGGAGGCCGGCCTCGAGCTCGTTCAGCACCATGAACGGGTTGACGCAGCCCTCGCCCTTGTCCGACACGAGCGCGTTCGAGATCTTGTCCTGCACGTAGCGCGGGCTGATGCCCTCCATCCCCTCGCGCGCCGCCTCCTTGCGCAGCTCCTTGATGTTGTCCTCGGTGAAGCTGGGCAGGCTCTTGCCGTTGTAGAGCTTGAGCTTCTGCAGGAGCGTCAGGTTGTGCTTCTTCGGCTCCTCGAGCCGCGTCAGCACCGCCCACATGGCGCCCATCTCGAGGGTGTGCGGGGCGATGTGCTTGCCGCGGATCCGGCGCGCGTTGTAGTCGCGCTCGTAGATCTTCACCTCCTCGGCGAGTCGGGTGATGTACGGGATGTCGATCTTCACCGTGCGGTCGCGCAGGGCCTCCATGAACTCGTTGTTCTGGAGCTTGCGGTACTCGGGCTCGTTGGTGTGGCCGAGGATCACCTCGTCGATGTCGGTCTGCGGGAACTTCTTGGGCTTGACCTTGTGCTCCTGCGTCGCGCCGAGCAGGTCGTAGAGGAAGGCCACGTCGAGCTTCAGGATCTCGACGAACTCGATGATGCCGCGGTTGGCGATGTTGAACTCGCCGTCGAAGTTGAAGGCGCGCGGGTCGGAGTCGGAGCCGTACTCGGCGATCTTGCGGTAGTTGATGTCGCCGGTGAGCTCGGTGGAGTCCTGGTTCTTCTCGTCCTTGGGCTGGAAGGTGCCGATGCCGATCCGGTCCTTCTCCGAGAGCACCAGCCGGCGCACCCGGATCTGGCCCATCACCCGGGACCAGTCGCCCTTGAACTCGGTCATCAGCTCCTTGTAGACGAAGCGGCACGCCGGGCAGAGGTCGCCGGTGTCGGCGATGGTGACGCCGCTCTCCGGCGGCGAGAGCTCGCCGTAGACCTGCGGCCGCCACTCCTGCGGGACCAGGTGGAGCGGCTCCTCGTTCATCGGGCAGGGCATCACCTCCCGGCGCTTCTGGCCGTCGAGGTTCACCCGCTCCACGTCCCAGGCGAAGCTGTAGAGGGCCCCCTCGCTGGTCTTGGAGTAGGCCTCGAGCCCCTTCTTGAGGAGGCGGGCGATGGTGGACTTGGAGGAGCCGACCGGTCCGTGCAGCAGGATGACGCGCTTCTCGGTGCCGTAGCCCTGCGCGGCGCTCTTGAAGACGTTCACCAGCTTCATGAGCGGCACGTCGAGGCCGTAGATGGCGTCCCGCCCGCCGAAGTCCGGGTCGGTGAAGAAGTTGTACCGGATGAGCTTCTTCTTGTTGTCGAGGTACTCGGTCTTCCCGTGCGACAGGATCATGTCGTAGACGCGCTGGAAGGCGGTGCGCGTCACCTTGGGATTGCGGCGGACCAGGTCGAGGTACTCCTCGAAGGAGCCCTCCCAGTGCTGCTCGGAGTAGCTCTCCCGATCCTGCATCGACGCGATGCGAGAGACCCAGCTCCCGGTGCTCGTCAGTTCTCGTGCTTCGCGCATCGACCTCTCCTCGACCGGCGCGTGCGGGCGCCCGATGAAGGGGAGGATAAGAAGCGCTTGCCCCGGATGCGAGCGGACGCGCGCGCGCGGCCTTCCTGGGGGGCGGTATTGCCTGGGAGTGGAAGGGAGATTATTCCGCGTCGCCCCCGGCGGGGCCGATCCGGGCGGTGCGGCGGCGGAAGTACTCCACCTGCCACTTGCGGACCGCGGCGCTGTGACACGCCAGATCCGGGCAGAACACGTGCGTCCCGTCGTTGCGCGACACGAAGTAGAGGTCCTTGCACTCGGTCGGGTGGAGCGCCGCCGAGAGCGCGGCCTCTCCCGGGCTGGCGATGGGGCCGGGCGGCAGGCCGTCGCTCGTGTAGGTGTTGTAGGGGTGCACGGCCTGCAGGTCGGCCCGGCTGATGTTCTGCGACCAGCGGCCGCCGTGGCGCAGCATGGTCGCGTACATCACGGTGGGATCGGTCTGCAGCCGCATGTGCCGGCGCAGCCGGTTGTGGAACACGCAGGAGATGTGGGGCCGCTCCTCGGGGCGCCCGGTCTCCTTCTCGATGATGGCGGCCAGCGTCACCGCCTCCTTCTCGGTGAGGCTCACGCCCGGCAGGCGCCCGAGCTCGGCCTGCGCGTAGGCGCGCCGGAACCGCTCCACCATGGCCTCGACGATGGCGCGGGCCTTGGGGTTGCGGCTGAACCCGTAGGTGTCGGGGAAGAGATAGCCCTCGAGGTTCTTGAAGGGGACGCCGAGGTCCCGGGCCACGGCCGGATCGCGCATGAGCGCGAGGAGCTCGCGCGCCTTGCCCAGCCCCGCGCGCTCGACGATGGCGGCGATCTCCTCCATCCGCAGCCCCTCGGGCACGGTGAAGCGGTAGGTCTTCACGTCGCCGCGGTAGACGCGCTCCAGGACCTGGTCCGGGGTGAGGGGGCCCTCGAAGGAGTACTCGCCGGCGCGCAGCTGCCGCTTGTCGCGCTTGAGCCAGCGCAGGTAGCGCCAGGCGCGGCGCTCGTCGGAGAGCGCGCCCCCCTTCGCGAGGAGGCGAACCACCACCCGCGCCGACGAGCCGGGGGGGATGTCGATGAGCTTCTCGCCCGGGGCGCCGAACGGCGTGTCGCGGTAGGCGAGGAGGTCGGCGCGCAGGTAGACGAGCGCGCCCGCGGCCAGGGCGGCGCCGAGGAGCGCCACGACCGCGAGGAGCTTCAGCGGCCTCACGCGCCCCTCCGGTCGAGCCAGCCCTGCAGGATGACGGCCGCGGCCTCGGCGTCGATGACGGCGCGCTGGTCACGAGCGGAGAGGCCGCGCTCCCGCAGGCGCGACGCGGCCTCGAAGGTGGAGAGCCGCTCGTCGAAGAGGTCCACCGGTACCCCGAGCGCCGCCTCGAGCCTAGGCGCGAACCGGCGCGCCAGCTCCGCGGAGGGGCCCTCGCTGCCGTCCATGTTGAGGGGTAGCCCGAGCACCGCCTGCGTCACCTCGTACTCCTCCGCGACCCGCTTCACCGCGGCGAGGTCGTCGGCCTCGCGGGCGCGGCGGACGGTGTGGAGGGCGCGCGCGGTCCGCAGCACCTCGTCGGCGAGGGCGAGGCCGATGGTGGCGCGGCCGAGGTCGAGGCCGAGGTAGCGCATCGGCGCGCAATCTAGGCGGCGGTCCGCGCTCCGTCAAACGTCCGCGGCGCGACCGGGGAGCCGCGCCGCGGCCCTCCGGCGCGGAGCCGGCCTCGCGAAAGCCCGGATCGGCGCGGCGCGGGCGTTGGCACGGCGCGCGCTAATCCCCCGCCGCGGTACCCCAACCCTTCACGCAAAGGAGGCCTCATGCACGTCACCCCCGGTCTCGTCCCTTCCGCCGCCCCCCCCTCGCCCGAACCGCCCGGCGTGAGCGGGGGATTGCTCGCTCCCGGCAGCCTCTCGCGCGGCGCCGCCGCCGCGGCCGCCGCCGGCATCGCCGCGGCCGCCGACGCCTTCCGCTCGGTGCTGATCGAGGCGCCGGGGCCGGCCGGCTCCCTCGGCCTGGCTCGCGCCGGGGGGAGCGGCTGGACCGTCGCTCCCGACGCCGCGGGCGCGGCCGAGCCGGCTGGCTATGCGGCCGCCGGAGCTGCCGACGCCCAGGCCGGGCAGGCCGGGGGCGCGCAGGCCTCGACGCTCGCCGGCGCTCTCGGCGCCGTCCGCACGACCGCCAGGTCGACCGCGGCCCGGCACACGTCCAGCAGCAGGACCTCCTCCAGCTCCTCGGCCTCTTCCAGTTCCCGCGGCGAGTACGCCTTCCTTGACGACAAGCGGGTCAGCATCGAGGAGAAGCTCTTCCGCTTCATGAAGATCACGCAGAAGAAGGGCGACGACGAGCTCGTGCGACTCATGAAGAACTACCGCGAGACGCACGGGACGAGCGCGCGGAGCGGCTCGTCCGGTTCGTCCAACTCGTCCGGCGGTCCCCCCGCGCCCGCGCAGGACGCAGGCGGCGGCGGTCTCTTCGGCTTCCTGGGCGACGCCGTCGGCGTCGTGGGGGGCGTGGCGGCCAAGGTGGTGGGCGAGGCGAGCGGACCGTTGCTCGCCGCCGCGGCGACCGCGCTCGGCCAACCCGAGCTGATACCGGTCGCCATGGCGGTGGGGGGCGTGGTGGGGGGCGCGCTGAGCAGCGCCGTCGGCAGCGGGTCGTCGGCCCACACCAGCGGGTCGGGTTCGGCGGCACAGGGGGGCGGTTCGGGATCTTCGAGCTCTTCGGGCGGCAGCGACGTCGGCTCGCCCGACGAGAAGATGGACATGCTCGAGATCCAGCGGGCCGTGGAGAAGCAGAACCAGATGTTCACCCTCATCTCCAACATCCTCCGGAGCCTGCACGAGACCGGGATGTCGGAGATCAACAACATCCGATGAGCGGAGAAGACACCATGCACGAGGCGAACGCAGTGACCGCGCGGCCCACCCTGGCCGAGCTGCAGGGCATGACCGCCGAGGTGGGCCGGGCCATCGCCGGCCTGGCGCGGACCGAGCTGGAGGAGGGCCGGCTGGAGGCCGCCCGCGACATCCTCGAGGGGCTCGCGATCAGCAACCCCAAGGACCCCATCCCCTGGGCGATGCTGTCGCAGGTCGAGCGCCGGCGCGGGCGGACCGTGGCCGCGCGGCTCTGCGCCGAGGTGGCCGTGCGGCTCGCGCCCGACGACGCGCAGGTGCGGCTGGTCCGGGCCGAGGCGCTGCTCGCGGATCCGCGCGAGGCGGCGCGGGGCAGGGGCGAGCTCTCCGCCCTCGCCGACTCGCAGGGCGCCCCCGGGGCGCGGGCGAGGGCACTCCTCACGGCGCTCGGAGGCGCGCCGGCCTGAGTGGCGCGGGTCGCCGCGCCGGGGAGGCGAGGTCTGCGGCGGGCAGGCCTCGCCCACCCCGCCGCGCGGGAGGCGGTGGGATCCTCCTGCCAATCCGAGATGGTCGCCGAGAACGACCCGTGAGCTTCCGGGGCAACGCTCGCTTGCCGCTCGGCCAGCGCGCCTCTATGCTCGGCGGGCGTGAGCCTGGTGCCGACGAGATGACTCGCTTCCTCCTGGTCTGCCTCGCCGGCGCGGCGGGCACGGGCGCGCGCTACCTCGTCTCGCTCGGCTCGGCCCGCTATCTCGGCCCGGCCTTCCCGTTCGGCACCCTCATCGTCAACGTGGTCGGCTCGTTCTTCCTGGCCGTGGTAGCGGTGCTCGGGCTCGAGGTGGGGGCCATCTCGCCCGACGCTCGAACGGTGCTCGCGGTGGGGGTCATGGGCGGGTTCACCACCTACTCCTCGTTCAACCAGGAGACGCTCGGATTTTTGCAGCGCGGTGCGGCCTTCCAGGCGCTCGGCTACATGGCCGTCACCCTGACGGGCTGCCTGGCGGCCGGAGCCCTGGGCTCGGGGGTCGCGCGTTGGGTGAGCGGCGGCTGACGCCGGTCAATTTGTGGCGACAGCCCGCGCGGTTGGCCCGACCGCTCGGCGTGCAGAAGCTGCGCCGAACGCTTGACGCTAAGTGGTCGATTCAGGGATAGTCGAGGCGACCAGGCTGGGGGTCGAGTCCTCGGCCGGGGGGGGCCGGCTCCGGGCCCGTCAACCCATGAGAAGGAAGCTGACGCGATGGCGAACGGCACCGTGAAGTGGTTCAACGACGCGAAGGGCTACGGATTCATCTCGCAGGAGGGGGGCGAGGACGTCTTCGTCCACCACACCGCGATCAGCATGGACGGCTTCCGTACCCTGAAGGAAGGGGAGCGGGTCGAGTTCGAGGTGGTGCAGGGCCCCAAGGGGCTGCAGGCCGCCAACGTACACCGTCCCTAATTATCCGCACCGCAGTTTCTCCGCGAGCGGCCCTCCGGAAGCCGAGAGGGCCGCTCGCCCGTTATGAGCAGCGTTTCGAGAGAAGGGGTTAGATGAGCGAGAAGGAAGCTGGCATCGAAGTGCAGGGAACCGTCGAGGAGGCGCTCGCCGGCGGCATGTACCGCGTGAAGGTGGATCAGGGCCCGGTGGTCCTCGCCTACGCGTCGGGCAAGATGAAGAAGTTCCACATCCGCATCATCCCGGGCGACCGCGTCAAGCTGGAGCTCTCGCCGTACGACCTCTCCCGCGGCCGCATCACCTACCGCGACAAGTAACGCCCCGGCGCCGCGAGGGCGCCCGCGTCCACTCCTCCGCGAGCCCTCGATGGCCTCCCCAAGACGAAACTGGCTCGACTGGGAGCGCGGCGTGGCCGTGCTCTTCATGGTCGAGGTGCACACCCTGGACGCCTGGCTGGCCCCGGGCGTCGGGCAGGGGCTCCTGCACGACGTGCTGCTCATGATGGGCGGCTTCGCCGCGCCGTGCTTCCTGTTCATGGCGGGGCTCTCGCAACAGCTCGCCGACGGCTCGGCGGAGCGGCGCGGGAGCCCCCCCGGCGCCCGCCTGCGCGCGGCGCTGTCGCGGGCCCTCTGGCTCCTGGGGGTGGCCTACGCCTTCCGGTTCGGCGAGTACGTCCTCGGCGGCGCCTTCCGGGTCTCCGGCGGCTGGCGCGACATCCTGCGGGTCGACATCCTCAACGTCATCGCGCTCTCGCTGGCGCTGGCCGCGGTGGTGAGCTTCGTCGCGCGGGGCCGCCTGGCGCTGCCGGCCTTCGCGCTCGCCGCGGCGGCGGTGGCCGGGGCGGCGCCGCTCGCCGCCGGCTGGAGCCATCCCGAGAGCCGCGCCCTCGACTACCTCTACGCCACCTGGCCCCGGGCCAACTTCTCGCTCTTGAACTGGGCGGCCTTCCTGCTCGCAGGCAGCGCCGCCGGGCGGCTGCTGCGCGACCGGGACCGTCCGGCGCTCCTGCTGTCGCTCGGGGCGGCGCTCTTCGCCGGCGGCTGGGCAGCCGACCTCCTCCCGCCGCTCTATCGGCACCAGGACTTCTGGCACACCTCCCCGAGCTGGTACGCCATGCGGCTCGGCGGAGTGCTCGCGCTCACCGCCGTCTGCCAGCTCGTGCCGGGGAGCGCGGCGCCCTCGCTGTCCGGGCTCCGCACCCTGGGGCGCCACTCGCTCCTCGGCTACGTCGCCTCCATCGAGCTCACCTACGGGTTCTGGAGCCACCCGGTCCACCGCGCGCTGTCGCTCGGCGGGACGCTGGCCGGCATCGCCGCGATGGTGGCGGTCACCTGGGCCCTCTCCGCCGGTGTCGAGCGCTGGGACGCGTGGCGCGCTGCTCCCCGGCCGCCCGCGCCCCCGGCGCCGGCCGTCACGGGCTAGGAGAGCTGCCCAGAGGCCTGTGGGAGCGGTCAGCCGCGGGCGAAGGCGAGCGGAACGGCCAGCGCCTCCTGGAGCTGCGCGTCGTCTATGGCGTCGACGGAGCGGAGCTTCTGGAGCAGCTCGCGCACCCGTGCCTCCCAGGCCTCGGTGAGCCCGCCGCGGGCGTAGTACATGTGGTACCGCACCGGGTTCGGGATGATGCTGGCGAGGAAGGCCGCCTCCTTGGGCGTGAGCTCCCGCGGGTCCTTGGCGAAGTAGTGCCGGGCCGCCGCGCCGATCCCGTAGATCCCCGGGCCCCACTCGGCGACGTTCAGGTAGATCTCGAGCAGCCGCGCCTTGGGGAGCGAGGCCTCGAGCGCCACGGTCACCAGCGCCTCGCGCGCCTTGCGGGCGAGGGTGCGCTCCGGGGTGAGGAACAGGTTCTTGGCGAGCTGCTGGGTGATGGTGGAGGCGCCGCGCCCGAGGCGCCCGGCGTCCACCCCCTCGGCGAAGGCGTTGCGGAGCTCGTCGAAGTCGAAGCCCCGGTGGCCCCAGAAGGCGGCGTCCTCGGCGGTGGTCACCGCGCGGACCAGGTGCGGCGGCAGGGCCGAGAGCGGCACGAAGCGCGGATCCTCCGGGCCTACGAGGAGGTCGCGCGCCACCCCGTCCGCCGCGATGGGGCGGTAGTGGAAGCTGCGCGCCAGGAAAGAGCGCCGGTCCCCGTCGAGCCCGGACAGGTCGAGCGCGGCGTCGAGCCGCCAGCGCTCGGCGCCGCGCAGCGGGCCCGACAGCGCGAGGTGGCCGGCGAGGGCGCCGGTCACGCGCGGCGCCTCGTCGCCGGGCCGGAGGGCCTGCGGCAGCGCGGCGAGCAGGTCTTCCCAGGAGAGCGCGTCGGCCTTGAGCTCCAGGCCGAAGCGTGGCTCCGGCCGGAGCGCCAGGCTGGCGTCGAGCGCCACCCGGGCCCGCCCGTCCGCGCCCAGGGTCAGCTCCGCCTCGCGCAGCAGCACCGCCTGCGCGCCCGCGTCCCAGGCCACCACCCCGCGCAGCCCGGCGGTGAGCGGACCGAGCGGCTCCGGACCCAGGGCGGGGCCGGCCACGGTGGCCTCCCTCACGTCGACCATGAGCCGCGCCTGCCCGCTGCTGGGCTGCGCGTTGCTGGCGTGCAGCTCGAGGGAGAGGAAGCCGCCGCGGAGCTGGAAGGGGAGCCGGCGCGCCAGCGCCGGGGGGAGGCCGGCGAGCGCGACCCCGGCGAGGTGGAGCCGCACCGGGCGGGCCGCCGCGAGCCCGAGCTCGAGCTCGGCGTGCGCCCCGTCGCCCCAAGAGGCGCGCGCCACGGCCGTCCGCGCCGCTCCGGCGCCCTGCACGCGCAGGGTCCCCTCCGCCGGGCCGAGCTGCACCAGCTCCGGAGCGCCGCCGGGTCCGGGGAGGAGCAGCCGCAACCTGGCGCGCTGGACGCGCACGACCGGCGGGGCTCGCCTCCCACCGTCGGGAGCCGTCCGTGCCGGTCCACGCAGCCGCTCGGCCAGGCGGGAGAGCGCCTCCCCCCGCAACCCCGCCTCGACCGTCACCCCATCGAGCAGCACCGCGG
This sequence comes from Anaeromyxobacteraceae bacterium, assembly GCA_035656915.1. Lineage (GTDB taxonomy): Bacteria > Myxococcota > Myxococcia > Myxococcales > Anaeromyxobacteraceae > Anaeromyxobacter_B. The sequence goes on along the minus strand of DASRRJ010000015.1, from coordinate 1,943 downwards.
CGGGCTCTGCCCGGCCAGCGAGGAGCGGCAGCCAGGCGACCCGGACGGCGACCTTCTCCACGGTGAGGAGCGGCGGCTGGCCCGGGCTCGCGTCGGGGATGGTGAGCTCGCGGAAGGTGAGACGCAGCCTCCAGTCGAGCCCGACGGCGCCCAGGCGGGCCGCGGGGACGCGGGCGCGCAGCCTCGCGACCAACGCGGCCCGCGCGTGGGCGACCCCGGCGCGCGCTCCGAGCGCCGCGACCCCGGCCAGGAGCGCCAGCGCCAGCGCGGCGAGCGCCCCGCGGGCGGCGCCGCGCCCCGGCGTGGCCCGCCGCGGCTGCGGGGAGGGTCGCGGCTGCGGAGGTGCTGGTTCGCCGGCGCTCATCGAGAGCCGAAATGTATGCCCCCGACCGCCCGGCGGGTCAACGCGGGTGGGCCGCACCCGCCCGGTGCGAAAACGCGAAGGCCGGCGGAAGCGGTGCCCCCTTCGTGCGTTACAATCTGGTAGAGCCGTCACCGCTCGGGCGAAACTTTTCCGTGGCCTTCCTGGGACCCATGCTCCGCCGCCGGCGGCTTCCTTCGCGCCCCTGGCGGCGCGCGCTGGTGGCGCTCGCGCTGTCGCTGCTCGTGAACGCGGTGGTGCTCTCCGAGGTCCACATCGACTGGCTCGGAAAGGACGGCGGCGCGGCGGTGCCCCGGTCGGTGGCGCTCGCTCCGCTCTCGGCCCGGCAGTGGGAGGCCAACCGGACGGTGGGGGGCAAGGCGGCGGCGACCGCGCCGCGGCCGGAGGGGCACCTCCTCCCAGCCCCGCCGCCAGCGCCCGCCCCACCCAAGGTCACGCCGCAGGCGCCGGGGCAGGTGGTGGACGTCGAACCGTCCAGGAACGACGCGGCGCCCAAGGACAGCCGCTTCGTGTCCGAGCGGAACAACACGGTCGAGAAGGAGACCCGCTCGCGCGACGCCCGGGCCGGCTACAAGAACACCCTCGCGAGGCCGTCCGAGCCGAAGGCGCCGACCCCGAAGCCGCAGCGGCTCCTCGAGCCGCTCCGCAAGCCCGCGCCGCAGGTGGCGGGCCAGCAGGGGAACCCCAGCGCCGGCGGGCGAAGCGGCGCGCCGGCCGAGGCCGCGAAACGGGCCCAGGAGGCCCAGCGCAAGCTGGCGCTGGGAGAGGATCCCAACGGCATGCTCCGCCTCCGGCCGCCGGCCGTGGGGCAGGAGGGGCGGGCGGGCGCGGCGGGCGGCACCACCGGCGCCGCCGGACAGGCCGGCGCGGAGGGCAAGGGGAGCGAGGCGGGGCGGCCGGGACGGCTGGACCTGCACCCGAGCGCCTCCACCTACGACAAGCTCGCCGGCGGACCCGCGCCGGACAAGCTCGAGGGCGTGGAGGAGGGGGAGGGCACCTACCTCAACACCCGGGAGTGGAAGTACGCCGGCTACCTCAACCGCATCAAGCAGGCGGTCGCGAACGAGTGGCGGCCCGGCGACGCGCTCGCCACGCGCGACCCGACCGGCCGGATGTATGCGTACAAGGACCGGATCACCCTGGTGGACGTGACGCTCGACCGCGGCGGCACGCTCAAGGACGTCCGGGTGCACCAGTCGAGCGGGGTCGACTTCCTCGACCGCGTCGCCATGGACGCCTTCCGGAAGGCGTCGCCTTTCGTGAACCCGCCGGCCGGGATGGCCGACGAGCACGGGGAGATCCGCTTCGGCTTCGGCTTCTACCTCGAGGTCGGCTCGGCCGGCCTGCGCGTCTTCCGGCAGCCGCTGCCCGGCGACTAGCTGGCCCGGGGGCGGGCTCGCGGTGCGATCGCGCCGCTAGAGGCAATGCCGATCGGTTAGCAGCCAAGCGATCGGAGTTCCTCGGGTTCAGGTCCGCGTTGTCGCTGCGCGCCGGGACGGTCTTCGGCGCTGGTCCTCGGGCCGTTCACGGTACCCACGGCCGAACCGCGCAGGCGGGGGCT
>DASRRJ010000014.1:0-118906 GCA_035656915.1 Anaeromyxobacteraceae bacterium | reverse complement strand
TCGCTGTCGCCGCGCTCGGCGGTCATATCAAGAACAACGGTGCCCCTGGGTGGCTGGTGCTCGGACGTGGCTACGACACGCTTCTCCTGATGCAGCTCGGGTGGCAGGCGCGCGAGAGATGTGATCGATGATGAGATCCGGATGAACTGGATGGGAACCCGCTCGCCGGCAAACCCGCGGATCACTTCCCGTCCCTTGGCCACTCAGACCACGCGAGCCCTGCGTTCGTCCCCGCTCCGCCGCGCCCCCCGCCCGCCTCCGCCGACCCCCTCACCGCCGACCTGCGGCGCCTCCACCTCACCGTCTCCCGGCGCTTCCTCGACAAGCTCGAAGCGGCCCGCGCCGCGCTCTCCCACTCCCACGCCGGTGCCTCCGCCGAGGAGATCCTGGAGGCCGGCCTCGACCTCCTCCTCGAGCGCAGCGCCAGGCGGAAGGCGCTCGTCTCCAGGCCGAGGAAGTCGCCGCGCACGCCTTACGCGCGCTGGCTCGCGGGGACGGCCGTAGCGCTCGCCCGTGTTGATCTGTCGCCGATACGGATGCGAAGCGAAGCGCCGGGGTGGGCGGAGGGCGCCTTGAGGAGCGCCGCCATGAGCCCCTCGTGCGCCGGGCCGCGCCGTGTTCAGCCCTGAGGGCGCGCGAGGACTGTTTGAGGACGCCGCCGTAGGCGGCGGCCGAGTTCCGCAGCGCGCATCCTGAGCACCCGACCGCGGGCGGGCCGTGTCGCATCCTGCTCGGCGCGGAGCTTCAGCGCCCGGAGAACACCCCGGTGCGGGAGCGCAGCCGATCCTTCATCGACGTCGATCCCGGCGGAGACGCCGGCGGACTCAGGCCGGATACGAGCCGTTGATGTAGTCCACCAGCTGCTCGATGTGGACCTCGCGGTCCTTGATCAGCCAGTGGTTCAGATCCCCGGCGGAGATCACCCCCAGCAGCCGGCCCTCCTCGACGATGGGCAGGTGCCGGCAGCGGCGCTCCGCCACCACGGTCATCGCGTCCCGCACCGTCGCGGTCGGCTTCATCACCACCAGCTCGCGGGTCATCACGTCGGCGACGCGGGTGCGGTCGGGATCGCGGCGCTCGCCCACCACCCGGCGCAGCACGTCGCGCTCGGTGAAGATGCCGACCAGCCGGTCCCCGTCCATCACCAGCACCGAGCCGATCTTCCGGGCGTTGATGAGCTCCACCGCCGCCGACACGGTCATCTGCGGCGTCACCGTCTGGACCTCCCCGCTCCTCTTCTCCGCGAGCACCTGGCGCAGCTCGGTGTCCATGTCCATGACCAACCTCCTGGTGTGCCGACAGGAGGCCAATGGCCGGGCGCGCACCTCCGCCACCGGGACCTTGTGGGTAGGCCCCGTCTCGGGCACGGGCTCGCGGGCGCCGCGCCGCGCCGCGCCTCAAGCTTGGACCTGGATGACGGCCGCCCTGCTCGCATCCCTGCTCCTGGCGAGCCAGCCCTCGGTCGAGGCGCTGGAGCTCGACGGCTGGCACTTCGCGGCCGTCCCGCTCGTCTCCTACGGCAGCGACGTGGGGCTCCTGGTCGGCGGGGCGCTGGTGCTCTACGAGCCGCTCGAGCCCGACGGCGAGGACCGCGACCAGCTGACGCTCAGCGCCTCGTACGCCACCCGCGGGCCCCGGGCCGCGGATGCGGGCTGGGACGTGCGGCGCATCCTCGGAAGCTCGCTGCGCGCCAGCCTGAACCTCCACCTCGCCGACGACTCACGCATGCCGTACTGGGGCGAGGGCGCCGGCCTCGGCGGCCTGGGGATCCCGACCGGCTCGGGCACCCCGCCCGTCCCCTTCCGCTACCGCGACCGGCGGGTCTTCGCCTCGGCGACGCTGCGCAGCCTCTTCTTCGGCCCGCTCGGCTGGCACGCCCGGGCCCGCTTCCTGGACGTCGACGTGGCCGAGAAGAGCGCGCTCCTCGCCGCCTCGGCGCCGCCCGGCGCGAGCGGCGGGCGGGTGGCGCTGGGCGAGGTGGGGCTGTTCCTCGACACCCGCGACCGCGAGGTCGGCACGCGGCGCGGCGCCTTCGTGAGCCTCTCGGCCTTCGCCGTCCCCCGGATCGGCAGCCTCTCCGACTTCTCCTTCCACGGCTTCGACGCCGCCGCGCGGGGCTGGCTGCCGCTCCTGCCCTTCGTCGGCCTGGCCGTGCGGGGGATCTACGACCTCAAGCGCGCCGACGACCGCGGGGTGGGCGCCCCCGGCGCGGTGCCGTTCTTCGAGCGGATGCTCTACGAGGGGCTCTCCTACGGGGAGGGGTTCGGCGGCGCATCCACGCTCCGCGGGGTGGCGCGCTACCGCGTCTCGGGCGAGGAGAAGGCGCTCGGCAACCTGGAGCTCGCGGTGCGGGTGTTCACCTCCCACCTCGCCGGCAAGACGCAGGAGCTGGGGCTCTCGGCGGGGGTGGACGCCGGCTGGGCCCGCCAGCCGGACCTCGCTCCGGTGCACGCCGAGGGGGCCGCCGCCGGGCTGCGCCTGATCTGGGATCGCGCCATCGTGCTGCGGGTGGAGGGGGCCCGCGCGGTCGGCGGCGAGAACACGATCTACGTCGCGTTCGGTGATCTCTTCTAGCCTACAATCCTCGCCATGCACTCCACCGACACCTCTCGCGAGGAGGTGATCCCGCTCTCGCGCGACCCCGAGCTGCAGCGCCGCTTCGCGGTGCTCAAGGAGCCCATCCCCGGCAACCTGCGGTTCGGCTTGCTGCTCGAGGTGCTCGATCGCGTGGCCGCCGAGACGGCGCTCGACTACGCCCGCACCTTCGAGCCGGAGGCCTACGTGGTCACCGCCGCCGTGGACGAGATCGTCCTGCGACACGTGGCCGGCGTGACCGACGACATCCGCTGCCTCGCCCGCATCAACCGGGTCGGGTCGAGCTCGATGGAGGTGGGCATCCGGGTGGAGTCGACCCGCGCCCACCTCGCCTCGTGCTACTTCACCATGGTGGCGCGCGCCGGCAAGGGCGCCGAGGCGCACAGCGTCAAGCTGCCGCCGCTGTCGCAGGCCTCCGACGCCGAGCGCACCCGCGAGGCGCGCGCCATGGCCCGCCGGGAGACCTGGCGCCGCGCCGGGCAGAGCGCGGTGGACCTGCCCTCCCGCGAGGAGTTCGTGCTGCTCCGCGAGCTGCACGACGCGCAGGACCGGCCCGGGTTCGACGGCCTGCTCGCGGGCGACCTCGTCACCGAGACCTGGGAGCGCACCTACCCCGAGCAGGAGAACAACTGGCAGGTGATCTTCGGCGGCTACATCATGCGGCGCGCCTACGAGCTGTCGCACATCTGCGCCGAGCGGGTGGCGTCGGCCCGGCCGGTCATCTCCGCGGTGAACCGGGTGAACTTCTTCCACCCCGTCCAGATCGGCGACAAGCTCCACATGACGAGCCGGGTGGTCTACGCGGCCGGGCCGGCGGTCTGCGTGGAGACCGGCATCGAGCGGATCAGCCGCGACCGCGCCGCCCGCGCCCTCTCCAACTCCTGCCTCTTCACCTTCCTCAACGTCGACCCGGACCTCGCGCCCCAGGACGTGCCGCCCCTCTACCCGTCGAATTACGCGGAGGACGCGCGCTACCTGGAGGGGCGGCGGAACCTCGCCAGCCTCTCCTCTCGCTTCGGGCAGCACTGGCTCGGGGCGGACCTCATGGCGCGCTCGGGCGGCCACTAGACGACCCATTCGGGACGGCATCAGGGGGGTGGCAACCAGGAGGAGCGTGCATAACGTCCCAAAAGGGCGGCACGGGCAACCGAGCAGGGGTGCGTTGAGGTACCTTTCACTCGTCCGACCGTGAGCCGCCGCAGGGACCATCCAGGCCCCGCAAGTGGGAAGGGAAGTCCGCATGCCTCACATCGACATCGAGATCCTCGCGCCGTTCGCCGCCAAGTTCCTCGAAGGCACCAACCTGACCCCGGCGGAGCGCGCCGAGGTGCTGCGCATGGCGCAGGGCTTCGCGTGCAAGGACTCGGCGGCCGCGGCCGGCGTGTCCCCCGAGACCATCCGGGCCCGCCGCAAGCGCATCTACCGGAAGATCGACGCCTCCGGCGCCGGCGAGCTCATCGCGCGCCTGCTCTCGCTGTCGCTCAAGATGCTGGCCAAGGGCGAGCGGATCGAGCCGCGCCCGGTGGTGCCGGCGCAGGGCCAGCAGCCCCAGCAGAGCGCCTCGCAGAACGTGGTCGCCGGCTAGCCTTTGGCGGGGCCCTGGCACGTCTACATGCTGCGGTGCCAGGACGGGACGCTCTACACCGGCGCGACGGTGGATCTCGAGAAGCGGGTGGAGCGGCACGCCTGCGGCAAAGGCGCTCGCTACACCCGCTCTCGATTGCCGGTGAAGCTGGTCTACCGAGAAGCGGTCGAGGATCGCTCGGCCGCGCTCCGGCGCGAAGCTGCGATCAAGCGACTCACCCGCGCCGAGAAGCTGGCGCTGGTGCGCCGCCGAACCCGAAGGCTTCGCCGCCCGAGCCCCGGCGCGACGACTCCCTAGCCCTTTAGGGGCTCCCGTAACGTGACACATCTCGTTTCGGGTACAGTCGCTCTCCCTGTCGGTATCCAGCCGACACCAGGAGAGCCATGGAACACTCCGGCCGCGACCTTCTCGCCCATCCGCTGAGCCTCGCGGGGGCGGCGCTCGCCACCATCACGGGCGTCCTCATCGCGGTGATCTTCGTCGCCAGCCTGCTCGGCTGGGAAGGCAGCCCATACCTGGGCGTGCTGGCCTTCGTGATCCTGCCGAGCATCCTGGTGCTCGCCTTGTTGCTCATCCCGGCCGGCCTGTACCTGGCGCGACGGCGGCGCGCCCAGCTCGCGGCCGGCGAGGCGACCCCGCACCTCCCCATCGTCGACCTCAACAAGCCGCACACCCGGATCCTCGTGCTCGGCTTCCTGGCGCTCACCACGGTGAACGTGCTCCTCCTGGCCGGCGCCTCCTACAAGGGGCTCGAGGTGATGGACTCGCCTGCGTTCTGCGGCTCGTGCCACAGCGTCATGGACCCGGAGCGGACCGCGCACGCCCGCTCGCCCCACGCCCGGGTGCGCTGCGTCGAGTGTCACATCGGCCCCGGCGCGAGCTGGTTCGTGAAGTCCAAGCTCTCCGGCGCCTGGCAGCTGGTCTCGGTGAACCTGAACCTCTACCCGCGCCCCATTCCGACCCCGGTGAAGAACCTCCGGCCGGCGCGCGACACCTGCGAGCAGTGCCACTGGCCCGCCAAGTTCGTGGGCGACCGGCTCAAGGTGATGACCCGCCACGCCGACGACGCCGCCAGCACGCCCACCAAGACCGCCCTGCTGCTCCACATCGGCGGGCTGCAGGGCAGCCGCACCAAGGGCATCCACTGGCACGTTGCCGAAGGGGTGCGGGTGCGCTACCTGGCCGATCCCAAGCGCGAGAAGATCGGCCCGGTGGAGCTGACCGACTCCGACGGCAGCCGCCGCGACTACGAGATCAAGGGCGAGCAGCCCAAGGACGCGCGCTGGCGCGAGATGGACTGCGTCGACTGCCACAACCGGCCCACCCACGTCTACCGGCTCCCGGCGGAGGAGGTGGACGACGCCATCGAGGCCGGCCACATCGCCCGCACCCTGCCCTTCATCCGCCGCGAGGCGGTGAAGGCGCTGCAGGTCGAGTACCCCTCGGCGGAGGCGGCGCGGGCCGGCATCCGGGCGCAGCTCTCCGCCTTCTACGCCAAGGAGGATCCGGCCCGCGCCTCCGAGCGGCTCGCCGCGGTGGACGCCGCCGGCGCCGCGCTCGGCGACATCTGGGCCCGCAACGTCTGGCCCAAGATGAACATCAAGTGGGGCACCTACCCGAGCTTCCTCGGCCACGAGGCCGCCCCCGGCTGCTTCCGCTGCCACGACGGCGAGCACACCACCCGCGACGGCCGCGCCATCTCGCAGGACTGCGACCTCTGCCACCAGCTGGTGGCGCAGGACGAGAAGGACCCGGCCGCCCTGCGGCAGCTCGCCGGGAGCCGCTGAGGGGGCGGCTCACTCCGGGGCGCCGAACCGTCCGGCGAGCCGCGCCAGCTCCGCCGGGTCCACGTCGGAGACGAGCGCGTGGCCGAGCCCGCCGCGCCTCCAGAGCACCGCGTGGAAGCCGCGCGCGCTCGCGGTGGCGCGGGGCGCGTCCGGCCAGGCGAGCCCGTCGGCGCGGAAGACGAGCAGGCTCACCTGGTGGAGCCGGAGCCGGTAGGCCAGCACCGCGGCGCGGCGGTCGACGAACCAGCCGACCGCGCCGCCGCGCAGGGCGAGGTCCGGGACGCCGAGCGTCGCCGGGTCCGGCACCGACGGCGCGAAGTCGAGCCGCCCCTCGAACCAGGGCTTCACCTGGTGCGACCCGCCGCTCTCCACCTCGATGGGGTGGACCCCCTGCAGCACCCGCAGGTGATCGTTTACCGCCTCGGCGGCCAGCCCGGCGACGAGGCCCTCGCGCCGGCCCAGCCGCTCGCCGGCGAGCAGCGCCGCGCCGGCGACGGCGAGCAGCGCGGCGGCGGCGGCGAGCGTGCGCAAGGGCAGTCGCGGGCGGCGCGCGGGGCGCGAGGCCGCCGGCGCGTGCCGCTCGGCCAGCCGCTGCAGCAGGGCGCGCGGCGCGGCGTGCCGCGGCAGCCCGCGCTGCAGCACCTCGGTGAGGACCCGCTCCGCCTTCTCCGCCCGCGCGCACTCCTCGCACGTGGCGAGGTGCGCCCGCAGGGAGGACTCGGCCGCCGCGTCGAGCCGGCCGGCGTGCAGGTCGAGGATCGAGAGGCGCAGCGCCTCGCAGCTCGCGGCCATCATCGGCGACCCTCCCGCGCGTAGTGCGCCAGCCTCACCCGCAGCGCCGCCCGCGCCCGGGACAGGCGCGACTTCACCGTCCCCGCCGCACAGCCGGCCACCTCGGCGATCTCCGCCTCGCTGAAGCCCTCCAGGTGCAGCAGGATCACGGTGCGCGCCTCCTCCGAGAGCTCGCCGAGCGCGGCCTCGATCTCCTCAGAGACCAGCCGGCGCAGCCGCTCCAGCTCGAGGTCGCCGCGCAGCCACTCGTCCTCCGCAGGGTCGGGCTCGCCGGCGTGCAGGGCCTGCGCCGCCGCGCCCCGGCCGTCGTGGCGGCGCGCCGAGAGGAACGCGTTGCGCAGGATGGTGAAGAGCCAGGCCCGCAGGCTGGCGTCGGCGTGGATCCCCTCCCGGCCGCGGAGGGCGCGGGCGTAGGTCTCCTGCACCAAGTCCTCGGCCTCGGCGGCGTTGCCGCAGAGGTGACGCGCGTAGCCGTAGAGGGCGTCGGCGTGGGCCAGCGCCTCGCGCGCGAGCGCATCGGGGTCGGGGTGGAGCGCGCCCTCCATGACGCTCTCGTAACGTGAGCGCGCCGCCGGGGCCGGGACCTCTTCGAGCTTCGCCATCACCTCCTCGACTCCCGACCGGCCCACCTGGTTCCCATCGGGCGCCTCGGAACCTTCCCGCGGCCGCGGCGTCTCAGTGTTCAAGGAGGCTCGCATGCACGCGCGCCGCAACGCCGCCCTGATGCTGTCCCTGGCCTTGGCGATCTTCGCCCTGCCCGTCCGGGCCGGCGACCCGGCCCCGCCTGGCGAGATCGCCATCCAGGGCTACGCCTTCGTCCCGGCCACCCTGGAGGTGAAGGCCGGGACCGCCGTCGCCTGGGTGAACCGCGACGAGGACCCACACACCGCGACGGCGGACGACGGCGGCTGGTCTTCGCGCGGCCTCGACCAGGAGGAGCGCTTCACGCACACCTTCGACAAGCCCGGGCGCTACCGCTACCACTGCGCCCTTCACCCTCAGATGAAGGCGGAGATCCTGGTGCGGTGAGCCGGGGAGGAGCGACCATGGAGCAGGGAAGCGGCGGGACCGGGCGGAGGAAGTTCCTGAAGTGCATGGCCTGGGCGGGCACCGGGCTCGTCTGGACGCTGGAGGGCGGGCTGCTCCGCTCACGGGCCCTCGCCGAGGAGCGACCGCCCGCCGGGCGCGGCGGCTTCCGCTTCGTGCAGATCAGCGACACCCACGTCGGCTTCAAGGGCGAGGTGAACCGGGAGCCGCTCGCGACGCTCCGGGAGGCGCTCGCGCGCATCGACGCGCTCGACCCGCAGCCCGACTTCCTCATCCACACCGGCGACCTCAGCCACGCCCAGAAGGCCGGCGCCTTCGACGACCTGGCCCAGACCCTCGGCGGCGCGCGGGTGAAGCAGGTCTTCTTCGTGCCCGGCGAGCACGACGTGTTCGTGGACGGCGGGGTCGAGTTCCTGCGGCGCTTCGGCAAGGGGACCACCGGCCAGGGCTGGCGCAGCTTCGACCACCGCGGGGTGCACTTCATCGGGCTGGTGAACGTGCTCTCCTACAAGGCGGAGGGGCTGGGGCTCATCGGCGCGGATCAGCTCGCCTGGCTGGCGCGCGACCTCGAGCCGATCTCCTCTAGCACCCCGGTGGTGGTCTACGCGCACGTGCCGCTCTGGGCGGTCTATCCGAAGTGGGGCTGGGTCACCGGCGACGGCGAGCTGGCGCTGGCGCAGCTACGCCGCTTCGGGTCGGTCACCGTGCTGAACGGCCACATCCACCAGATCCTGCAGAAGGTGGAGGGGCACGTCTCCTTCCACACCGCCGCCTCCACCGCCTTCCCCCAGCCCGCGCCCGGCACGGCCCCGGCGCCCGGCCCGATGAAGGTGCCGGCGGAGCGACTGCGGTCCCTGCTCGGGCTTCGCACCGTGACCTACACCGAGGGCGCAGGTGCGCTGGCGGTGGTCGACTCGCCACTCGCAGGGTGAGCGCCGCGTCCCCTGTTCATGGTGGTACGCTGCCGCCGTGAACTCAGAGAACAAGGAGCGTCGCGAGCCGGCGCTGATCACCGGCGCATCGAGCGGCATCGGGGCCGAGCTGGCGCGCGTCTTCGCGGAGCGCGGGCACGACGTCTTCCTCGTGGCCCGGAGCGTCGACGTGCTGGTGGAGACCTGCGGAGAGCTGTCGCAGCGATACGGCGTGCGGGCCGTGCCGCTGCCCTTCGACCTCACGCGGCGCGAGGCGCCGCAGGAGCTGCACCGGGCGCTGCGCGACCTCGACGCCAACATCGGCATCCTGGTGAACGACGCCGGCGTGGCGGTGCACGGGGCCTTCGGCCGGACCGATCTCGGCGCCGAGCTCGACCTGCTGCAGCTCAACGTCACCGCGCTCACCCACCTCACCAAGCTGCTGCTGGGGGCGATGCAGGCGCGGCAGTCGGGGCGGATCCTCAACGTGGCCTCCACCGCCGCCTACGTCCCCGGCCCGTTCATGGCGGTCTACTACGCCTCCAAGGCCTACGTGCTCTCGCTCTCGGTGGCGCTCGCCGAGGAGCTCGCCGACAGCGGCATCACCGTGACCGCCCTCTGCCCCGGCCCCACCCGCACCGCCTTCGAGAAGAAGAGCGGCGTGGGCGGGACGCCGCTCTTCCGGGGCGGCGGCGTGATGGACGCGGAGACGGTGGCCCGCGCCGGCTACCGCGGCCTCATGGCCGGCCGGCGGGTGGTCATACCCGGCTGGAGGAACAAGCTCCTCGCCGCCGCATCCGGCCTGGGGCCGAAGCGCGTCGGCGCGCGCCTCACCCGCGCGCTGCAGGAGCCGGAGCTCTAGCCGGCGGGTGCGGCGCGCCACTCGTCGCCCTGATGGCCCGACCGGCTCGCGCTCACCGGCGCATGCGTCGCAGCTGCCGCGCGGTGAGGAGCCAGCCGAGCCGGGCGGCCCCGCGCTTCGGGGGGCCGTCCAGCTCGAGGAGGCAGGCGCCGCCCTTGTCGAGCTCGAAGAGCGGGCCGTTGGCGCCGAGCAGGAACCCGGCCAGCTCCGCCAGGTGGGGCGCGTGTCCGGCCGCCACCAGGGTCGCCGGGGCGGGGTGACGCCGCAGCCAGGGCAGGAGCGCCTCCGGCCGCGCGCCCGGCAGGAGCGCCTCCAGCTCCTCCGGCTCCGCCTCCTGGAACTGCGCCGAGGCGATCCGCGCCGTCTCCACCGCGCGGACGAGCGGGCTCGCGGCCCAGGCGTCGACCGAGTCGAGCAGGCGCGCGAGCCCCCGCGCCCCCTTCGCCAGCTTCTCCCGCCCCTCGGCGGTGAGCCGGCGGGCGCCGTCGTCGCCCCGGGGCGCGCGGTCCTCGGCGATGCCGTGGCGGAGGAGGACGACCTGCACGGCGACAGTATGGCCGCCGGCGCGGCGCCGCACCGCCGCCCGGTCGGGTCTGCCGGAGCGCCGGGCGGCCGGGCTCACGCCCACTCGAGCTCGGCGGTGAAGTGGCGCAGGTAGCGGCTCTGCCGCGCGATCCGCACCCCGCGCACCGTCCCTGCCTGGCGCTTGAGCTCGCAGATCACCTCGGCGGCGTAGTCGAAGTGGCTCTGGGTGTAGACGCGCCGCGGGAAGGCGAGCCGCACCAGCTCCATGGAGTGGTAGGTCTCGGTCCCGTCGTCGAGCCGCTTCCCGAACATCACCGACCCCACCTCCACGCCCCGGATGCCGCCGGCGAGGTAGAGCGCGTTCACGAGGGACCAGGCCGGGTAGTCGGCCGGGGCGAGGTGCGGCAGGAAGTCCCTGGCGTCGAGGTAGACCGCGTGGCCGCCCGTCGGCTCGACGATGGCCACCCCGCCGGCGAGCAGCTTCTCCCCCATGTACTCGGCGGTGCGCAGCCGGTAGCGCAGGTAGTCCTCGTGCAGGATCTCCTCCAGCCCCACCGCCAGCGCGTCCAGGTCCCGGCCGGCGAGGCCGCCGTAGGTCGGGAAGCCCTCGGTGAGGATGAGGAGGTTCCGCGCCGCCTCCAGCCAGCGGTCGTCGCGCAGGGCGAGGAAGCCGCCGATGTTCACGAGGCCGTCCTTCTTGGCGCTCATGGTGCAGCCGTCGGCGAGCGAGAACATCTCGCGGGCGATCTCCTTCACGCTCCGCTCCTGCTGTCCCGGCTCGCGCAGCTTCACGAACATGGCGTTCTCGGCGAAGCGGCAGGCGTCGAGGATCAGCGGCTTGCCGTGGCGGGCGAGGAGCTCGCGGTAGGCGCGCAGGTTCTCGAGCGAGACCGGCTGGCCGCCGCCCGAGTTGTTGGTGACGGTGATCATCCCGAACGGGACCCGCTCGCCGCGCGTGCGGAGCAGCTCCTCCACCCGGCCGAGGTCGATGTTTCCCTTGAACGGGTGGCGGGCGCGCGGCGCGAGCCCCTCCGGGACGACGAGGTCGAGCGGCTCGGCGCCCGCGTACTCCAGGTTGGCGCGGGTGGTGTCGAAGTGGGTGTTGGAGGGGACGAGATCGCCCCTCTTCGCCGCCACCGAGAAGAGGATCCGCTCCGCCGCCCGCCCCTGGTGCGTGGGGATGACGTGAGGGTAGCCGGTGAGGTCGCGCACCGCCGCCTCGAAGCGGAAGAAGCTGTCCGCGCCGGCGTAGCTCTCGTCGCCCTCCATGATCGCGGCCCACTGGTGGGCCGACATCGCGCCCGTGCCCGAGTCGGTGAGGAAGTCGAGGAGCACGTCGCGGGCGCGGAGCCGGAAGACGTTGAGCCGCGCCTCCTCGAGCAGCCGCTCCCGCTCGGCTCGGCCGGTCATCCGGATCGGCTCGACCGACTTGATGCGGAACGGCTCGATCATGGTCTTGGGCATCACGCAGAGATAACGGGCGGTGGCGCGCGCGCCCGGGAGGGGTGGGGCGGGGTCGCACACCCTGGACCGTCACCACGCCCGGGTGTACTGCTGCCCGCATGAAGCGCGCCGCCCTCCTCTGCTCGCTCCTCCTCGCCTCGGGCTGCGCCCACCGGCTCTCCATCCCCGCCCCCGACGCCGCCCCTCCCGCGCCGCTGCCGGAGCTGCCCGACTCCTCGCTCGAGCTCCCGGTGACGGTGACCCTCGACGAGGCCGCCGCGGCGCTCGAGCGCGAGGTGCCGGCCCGGCTCGACGGCACGGGGGCCTGGACCATGGTCGCGAGCGACCGCATCGGCATCAAGTACGCGCTGCAGCGCGCGCCCATCCGGCTCGCCCTCGACGGCGCCCGGCTCGGCGCCGCGGTGACCGCCAGCTACCAGGCCGAGGCCTGCGTCAGGAACCCCCTCGCCTTCGGCGGCCCGGGCTGCTCCAAGGTGGCGAGCTGCGGCATCGGCGAGCGGCCGCGGTCGGTGGAGCTGGCGCTCCGCTCGGAGGCGAGCTGGTCGCCGGACTGGAAGCTCCAGACCCGGAGCCGCTTCGAGCTCGCCTACCCCGACCCGTGCCAGATCACCTTCCTGCACTACGACGTCACCCCGCTGCTCGACGGCTTCCTCCGGCCGCAGCTCGCCAAGGCCGCCGCCGACCTCGACGCCCGGGTGGCGCGCGCCGCCGACCTGCGCGCCCGCGCGGAGGAGGCCTGGAAGCGGCTGGGCCAGCCCATCCCGCTCCCCGGGAACGCCGTCCTCCTGCTCCACCCGCGCGCCGCGCACGTCTCCCCGCTCTCCGGGCGCGGGCTGGCGGTCGACTTCACGGTGGGGCTCACGGCGCGGCCGGTCATCCACCTCGGACCCGCGCCCGACGAGCCCACCCCGCCGCTGCCGCCGCTCGAGGTGGCGCGCGGGCCGGCCAGCCCCGGCTTCCACGTGGCCCTCGACGGACGCATCCCCTACGCCGAGGCGAGCCGCCAGCTCGAGGCCCAGCTCGCCGGCCGCACCTTCGACGCCGGCGGCCACGCGGTGACCCTGCGCGCCCTGTCGGTGTCGGGCGCGGGCGGCCTGGCGGTGGTGAAGGCGCACGTGGTCACCTCGGCCGTCGAGGGCGACCTGTACCTCGTGGGCCGGCCGACCTACGACCCGGCCACGGCCACCATCGCGCTCGCCGACCTCGACTACAGCCTCGAGACGCGCGACGCCCTGTCGGCCGGGCTGGAGTGGCTCTTGCGCGACGCGCTCCGGGCCAAGCTCCGCGAGAAGGGGCGCTTCGCGGTGGGGCCGAGGCTGGAGGCGCTGCGCGCCCAGGTCGAGGCCGGGCTCAACCGCACCCTGGCCCCCGGCATCGCCCTCTCCGCCCAGGTGAAGAGCCTGCGACCCGTGGCGGTGCAGGCCGGACGCGACGCCCTGGTGGCACGGGTGGAGGCCGAGGGCGAGGCTCGGCTGCTGGTGGCCGGTCTGAAGCCCTGAAGGAGGAACCGCCAGGCGAGCCCCTGTCCCCTCTTGCGGCCCCTTCTTCTCGACGCCCGTGGTCGTCGCTAGTTTCCGAAGGGGGCGACGATCCGGGGGCGACGATGGCGACGATGCTGGTGATCCTGGGCTCGGTGGCGGCCATCGCCATCGCGGAGCTGACCGAGCGGTGGCGAGAGCCGAAGCGGCCCCGGCGGCCGCAGCTCCGGGTGGTCTGGGACGCCGACCGCGACTCCGACCGGGCGGCCTGATCCGCTCACCCCGAAAATCCGCCGCCCGCGGCGGGTGAGCGTCGTACAACCTCGGCCATGCGACCCCAGGAGGAGCCCGTGAGTCGAGCCATCCGCTTCCATCAGACCGGCGGCCCCGAGGTGCTGAAGCTCGAGGAGGTCGAGGTCGGCTCCCCTGGTCCCGGCGAGGCGCTGGTGCGCCACACGGCGATCGGCGTGAACTTCATCGACACCTACCACCGCACCGGGCTCTACCCGCTGCCGCTCCCGAGCGGCCTGGGCGTGGAGGGCGCCGGGATCGTCGAGGCGGTCGGCGCCGGCGTCGAGCACGTCCGTCCGGGCGACCGGGTCGGCTACCAGGGCGGGCCGCCCGGCAGCTACTCCGAGCGCCGGGTGATGCCGGCGGCCCGGCTGGTGAAGCTCCCGCCCGGCGTCTCCGACCAGGACGCCGCCGCGCTCATGCTGAAGGGGCTCACGGTGCAGATGCTGGTGCGGCGGGTCCACGCTGTGAAGCCGGGCGAGACGGTGCTCTGGCACGCGGCCGCGGGCGGGGTGGGCCTCATCGCCTGCCAGTGGCTGAAGGCGATCGGCGCGCGGGTCATCGGCACGGTGGGATCCGACGAGAAGGCGAAGCTCGCCCGAGCCTACGGCTGCGACGAGGTGATCGTCTACACGCGCGAGGAGTTCCCGGCCCGGGTCCGCGCCCTCACCGGCGGCAAGGGGGTGCCGGTGGTCTACGACGCGGTCGGGAAGTCCACCTTCGACGGCTCGCTCGACTGCCTCGCGCCGCGAGGCATGATGGTGAGCTTCGGCAACGCCTCCGGGCCGGTGCCGCCGGTGAGCCCGCTCACGCTCGGCACCAAGGGCTCCCTCTTCCTCACGCGCCCCTCGGTGATGGCCTACACCGCCGATCGCGCGGAACTGGAGGAGGCGGCGGCGGAGCTCTTCGCGCTGGTAGCGACCGGCAAGGTGAAGGCGCAGGTGGGGGGCACCTGGCCGCTCGCCGAGGCGGCCCGGGCCCATGGCGAGCTCGAGGGGCGCCGCACCAGCGGCTCGGTGCTGCTCCTGCCGTGACAAGCGGGCTTTTACACGCCGCGCCGGACCGGGAGTAGGATGCCCCGGTGATCGAGCTCTTCGCGAGGACCAGCGGCACCTGGGTGAACGTGGCGACGGTGACGGGGGGCACGGCGCTCGGCCTGCTCGTCGGCGCGCGGCTGCCGGAGCGCATGGGGCGCACGCTGATGCAGGTGCTCGGCCTCGCGACCTCCTACGTGGGCCTCTCCATGGCCGGCAGCCTGCGGGACATCGCGAGCGCCCGGCTGCCGGGCGTGATGGTGGCGCTGGTGGGGCTGGCGATCGGCGGCGTGCTGGGCGAGGCGCTCGGGATCGAGGAGCGGCTCGCGGTGCTCGGGGACGCCATGAAGCGCCGTTTCCGCGGCTCCGGCCGCTTCACCGAGGGGTTCGTCACCGCCAGCCTGCTCTTCTGCGTGGGGCCGATGGCCATCGTCGGCTCGCTGGAGAACGGCCTCTCCCACAGGAACGCCATCCTGGTCCTCAAGGCGGCGCTCGACGGCATCGCCTCGGTGGCGCTCTCGGGGGTCTACGGGATCGGGGTCGGGTTCTCGGCCCTCACCGTGCTCGCGCTCCAGGGAGGGCTGAGCCTCGCCGCCGGCGGGCTCGCGGCCTCCCTGCCGGACCCGGCCACCAACCCCAGCGTGCTCGTCATCACCGGCACCGGCGGCCTGATGGTCGTCGGCATCGGGGTGAACCTCATGCTCGCCGGGTTGGGCGTGGAGGACCGGAGGGTGCGCGTGGGCGCGCTGCTCCCGGCGCTCGCCATCGCGCCCGCGTTGCACGCGCTCGTCCACTGAGGCGGGTCAAGCCGGCTGCAGCACCGCGGAGGGGTCGTTCGCCACCGGCGGCAGCGCCGGGCGGACGCCGCCCCGCACCAGGGACCCGCGCACCAGCACCCGCTCCACGCCGAAGGAGGAGAGGAGCCGCGCCTCCTCGGCGGTGACGCCCTGCACCCGCACGCGGCGGTCGAACGGCGCGATGCCGGCTGCCAGCACCGCGGCGCCGAACTCGTTGAACTCGTCGACGGCGCCGAGGTCGACGATGAAGGCGTCACAGGCGCTCGACTCCATGGCGTTGCGCAGCGACCAGGCGGACGAGCCGTCGAAGCGGCCGTGCAGCCTCAGCAAGGCGACTGGACCGCGGCGCTGCACCTCCAGGCTGGCGTCCACGCGTGAACCCTCCGCGCACTGAAACTAGGTCGTGCCGGTGAGCGCCGTAAGTGGGAGATGCAAAATCCGTATGGAATCGCGGGGGAGGGCTCGCGCCCGACCCGCCCTGGCCGCACCCTTGTCGAGTGAATGGCGGCCCTCTCGAACAAGGTCCAGAACGCCCTCGACGAGTCGCGCATCCTCATCCTCGGCGCCCAGATCCTCATCGGGTTCTCGTACCGGTCCTTCTTCGAGCAGGGGTTCGGTCGGCTGCCACCCCTCGAGCGGGATCTCAAGCTGGCGAGCCTCTGCCTCATGCTCGTCACCTTCTGTCTGCTCGTGCTGCCGGCGGCGTACCACCGGCTGGTAGCGGGCGGCAAGGACACGCCGGCCGTCCATCGCGTCACCACCCGGATCCTCGACGTGGCCCTGGCGCCCTTCTCGCTGGCGCTCGGGCTCGACTTCGAGGTGGCGCTCGCCCCCGTCTCCCGGGTGGCGAGCTGGGTCGCGGGGGCGCTCGCCACCGCGACGGCCGTCGGCTTCTGGTACGGGCTCACCCTTTACATGCGCCCCCGCGGCGGCGCACCGGCGGCCAGGGAGGACCGCGCCATGGCGACCCCGCTCGACGAGAAGATCCGCCACGTGCTCACCGAGGCGCGCATGGTGCTCCCCGGCGCCCAGGCCCTGCTCGGCTTCCAGTTCGCGGTGAGCCTCATGGACTCCTTCCGCGAGCTGCCGCCGGCGGTGCGCTGGCTCCACGTCGCCGACCTCGGGTGCCTCGGGCTGGCGGTGGTGCTGCTCATGAGCCCCGCCGCCTACCACCGGATCGTGCTGCGCGGAGAGGAGACCGAGCAGTTCCACCGCGTCGCCAGCCGGCTGGTGCTCGCCGCGATGCCGCCGCTGGCGGCGGGGATCGCCGGTGACCTGTTCGTCGTGGCATGGCGCGCCTCGATGCCGCCCGGGCTCGCCCTCGCCATCGCGCTCGGCGCTCTCGTGCTCTTCCTCGGCGCCTGGTTCGCGCTGCCGCTCTCGCTGCGGCGGCACCGGGAGCGGCCGCCCCGCGGCGTCCGGGCGCACGCCTGAGCGCGCCGTCGATGGAACAGACCTCCGGGCCCCCGGCCGAGCCCCGGTAGGGCTTGCGTTCGAGCTGACCTTCTGGTGTGCTCCGTGGAGAAGCCCTCCGCCGGCGTAGGAGAGCCACCGACCATGAGCGAGCACTTGACGAGGGAGCTGGAGGTAGGGTTCGAGAAGGTCGACCTGGAGCACCGGGTCCTGATGCGCCAGGTGGACGAGGCGCTGGCGGCGATCCAGGGCGGCGACCGCGAGGCGGTCCACGCGGCCGTCATGAAGCTGGGCGACTACCTCGTGTGGCACTTCTCCAGCGAGGAGAAGCTCATGGAGGAGACGGTCTATCCCGAGCGCGCCCGCCACAAGGCCGCGCACGACCTCTTCATGCAGGACTTCTTGCAGCTCAGCGAGGCCGAGAAGGCCGGCGAGGACCTGGCCAACCTGTCCGAGTCCCTCGGCCAGCGCGTCCCGGAGTGGATCAAGTTCCACATCCAGGTGAACGACGCGCCGCTCGGTCGCTACCTCGCCGCCCGCGAGCGCAAGCCGGAGTCGGCTCGCCCGAGCGCAAAGGACAAGCCATATCCATCCTGAGGGGTCGTGGGCGCTCCTCTCCGCGCGCGGCCCGCCGGGGATCCCCGCGGAGGTCGGGTTGTGTTATGAGGGCGCCACGCCGCATCCAGGCGGAGCCGCGCCCGGCCGCCTGGGTGGCCCTGTACGGCGATGGAGCACCATGGAGACAGTGATTTGAACCAGCGCATCCTCGTCACCGGCGCCGCAGGCTTCATCGGCAGCCACGTGAGCGCCATGCTCCTCGCCCGCGGCGACGAGGTGGTCGGCCTCGACAACTTCGATCCCTATTACTCGCCCGCCAACAAGCGCGCCAACGCGGAGGAGGTGGCCGCCGGTCCCAACGGCCGCGCCTTCCGGCTCGTCGAGGGGGACATCCGCGACCGCGCGCTGGTGGAGAAGATCTTCGCAGAGGGCGTGGACGCGGTGATCCACCTCGCCGCCCTGGTGGGCGTGCGCGCCTCGCTCGAGATCCCGCACGACTACGTCGACGTCAACGTGACCGGCACGCTCAACCTGCTCGAGGCGGCGCGCCGCCGACCGGTCCGCAACTTCGTGCTGGCCTCCACCTCGTCGGCCTACGGCAACACCGCCATCCAGCCGTTCATCGAGACCGACCCGGCCGATCGGCCGCTGGCCCCGTACGCCGCCAGCAAGCGCGCCGGCGAGATGCTGGCCCACAGCTACCACCACCTGTACGGCCAGGACGTCACCGTCCTGCGCTTCTTCACCGTCTACGGACCGCGCAACCGGCCGGACATGATGGCGTACAAGGTGCTCGACAGCATATTCACCGGGAAGCAGATCCCGCTCTACGGCGCCGGGGACATGTTCCGCGACTGGACCTACGTCGAGGACATCGCCCGCGGCGTGGTCCAGGCGGTCGATCGGCCGCTCGGGTACGAGATCATGAACCTCGGCCGCGGCCAGCCGGTGCGGCTGCTCGACTTCATCCGCTGCATGGAGGAGTTCGCCGGCCGCAAGGCGCACCTCGTGCCGCAGCCCAAGGTCGACTCCGACGCCCTCGCCACCTCCGCCGACATCGAGAAGGCGCGCCGCCTGCTCGACTACTCGCCGCAGGTCTCGGTGCGCGACGGCGTGGGCCGGCTCTGGCGCTGGTACGCCCGCGCCATGTCGGTGGAGGAGAAGCCGGCGGCCCCCGCTCGCGCGCGGCCGAAGCTCGGGGTCGTGGATGGGCGGCGGTAGCCCGGCCCCGGTCGAGCTCGCGGGCCGCACCTCCCCCTTCCTCGGCTGGCAGAAGCTCCTCCTCGCTGCGCTGGCGCTCCTGGGCGTCTGGCTGCGGGTGCGCCACCTCTCCGCCGAGGGCTTCTCCGACGACGAGGTCCACAAGTGGCTGGCGGCCCTGCGCTACCTGCACGGCGACTTCGGGGGCGACGACGTCGAGCACCCGATGCTCATGAAGTGGCTCATCGCGGGGTCGGCGGCGATCCTGCCGCGGTCGCTCGCGCCCGAGACCCTCACTCGCCTGCCGAACGCCCTCGCCGCCGGCGGCACCATCGTGGCGGTGGCGCTGCTCGGCCGGCGCTACTTCGGCCGCGGCGTGGCTCTGCTCGGCGCGGCGCTCTGCGCCTTCTCCACCACCTTCATCGGCTACCAGCGCATCGCCAAGGAGGACACCCTCCTCGGCCTCTTCCTGGCCCTCATGCTCTGGTGCTTCGGGGAGGCGCACGCCGCCGCCCAGGACGGGCGCGCCGCCGACCAGCGGCGCTGGGAGGCCTGGGCCGCCGCCGCGCTGGGGGGGATGTTCGCCTCGAAGTACTTCATCTTCTTCGCCCCCATCCCGCTCTTCGCCTACTGGGCGCTGCGGGCGCGCGGCACCGCCTGGCGCATCCCCTTCTGGCGCTGGGTGGTGCTCATCGGCATCGGGCTCCTGGTCTTCTCGGCGGTGAACTGGACGCCCTTCCTGCCCTCCACCTGGGAGTACATCCGCCGATACCTCGCCGGCGATCGGTTGGGCGACCGCTCCACCAGCGAGACGCTCCTCTTCCGCGGGCGGCTCTACGGGAACCTCGCCTTCAACTGGAGGGGCGGCGTGCCCCCCTGGTTCCACCTCGCCTTCGCCTGGGTGAAGCTGGCCCCCCCCACCGCCATCCTGGCCTTCGCCGGCATCGGCTGGGCCCTCTGGCGACGCCGGCCGGCGCACCTCGTCTTCCTCTGCTGGATCGGCACCTTCGTCGCCTCGTTCACCGTGTCGGCCTCCATGTACGGGCGCTTCTTCGTCTCCGTGCTCCCCGCCTTCGCGCTCCTCGCCGCCCACGCCGCCAACGTCCTCGCGCGCCGGGTGCCCTGGCGCGCCGCCTTCCCGGCGCTGGCGGTGCTCATGGCCGGCAGCGAGGCCAGCGCCGCGGCGGCCTACGCCCCCCACTACCGGCTCTACGTGAACGCGCTCGGCGGCGGCGACGCGGCCCTCGGCTGGTGGTTCCCGCACTGCGACTACTTCGACGCCGGGCTGCGCGAGGCGGTGGAGGTTCTGGCGGCGCGGGCCGAGCCAGGGGCGGAGATCGCGAGCGAGACCGAGTGGCCGGTCCGCTTCTACGCCGAGCGGGCCGGGCGCACCGATCTCGCCTACGGCACCCTCACTCGCAAGGGCGGCTGCCGGCAGGGCCGGGTCTGCTATGCGGTCACCGCGGCGGGCCGGATCTACGGCCACAACCGCGAGGCCCTCGAGCGCCTGGCCGGCAGGAGTCCGTGGGAGACGGTCGCGGTCCGCGGCGTCCCGGTGGTGAAGGTCTACCGGCTCGAGCCGGGCGAACCCCTCTTCCCGCCCGGCGCGGGGACGGCCGCCGCGACGCGCTGATCCAGGACCCGGCCGCCTTGACACGCCCCCGAATTGCTGAAGAATCGTGGCTCGCCGCCGCCCTCCGGCGCACCCACGCCGCAGAGGCTCGCCCATGACTCCCCGCGACTCCGCCGTAAGGAACGAAGCAGCCGGCGAGCGCCCCGGAACCTCCACCTCGGCGCCGGCGCCCGAGGCCAGCCGGTTCGACTACGGCTCGATCCCCCTGGGCCACTACGACCGCGTGCTGCGCGAAGGGAGCGGCATCCGGCGGCTCTGGCACCTCTCCAAGTTCGAGCGGGTGCTCGACTACCTCCCGCGCGGTGCGGGCCAGTCACTCCTCGACATCGGCTGCTTCGCCGGCAGCTTCCTGTCGATGGTGCCGCCGGAGCGCTTCTCGCGGCAGCTCGGGGTGGACATCCTGCCGGCGCAGATCGACTACGCCAACGCCCACCACGGCTCACAGGCGCGCCGCTTCCAGCACGTGCGGTCGATCGCCGACCTCGGTGAGGTCGACGCTCGGTTCGACTGCGTGACGGTCATCGAGGTGATCGAGCACCTCACGCCCGACGAGATCCGCGCGCTCCTCGGCCACGCCGCGCGCCTGCTCGCGCCCGGCGGACGGCTGGTCCTCACCACGCCCAACTACGCCAGCACCTGGCCCATCCTGGAGCGGATCCTCAACCGCGTGGGCGACGTGAACTACCAGGAGCAGCACATCACCCGCTTCACCTTCTTCGATCTGGAGCGGAAGCTCGCCGCCATCCATCCGGCCCTGCGCTCGGAGTTCGCGCTCGAGCTCAGGACGACCACCCACCTGCTCACGCCGTTCCTGGCCGGGATCTCCTTCGACCTCGCCCACCGGATCTCACGGCTGGTACCCCACCGCAGGTGGAAGCTGCCCTTCGGGAACCTGATCCTCGCCGGCTTCGTGCGCCGGTGAGCGCAGCAGGTGGACCAGGGTCCAGGCGGCCCAGGCGTCCACCGCGACGGTGCTCACCGGGTCGAGCGGCAGGATCCACTGCGCCACCGCCAGGATCCCGAACAGCGCCACGAACCGCCGCCAGCGCGCGTCGCGCTCGACGAGCAGCAGCGGCATGATCCAGCTCGCGTACCAGGGCTGGAACCAGGGGGTGGTGAGATACCAGACGAGGCAGATCACGGCGAAGCCGCGCAGCACGCTGGCGGCGTCGCGGGCCCGCCAGGCGGCCCAGACCAGGGCGAGCACGCAGAGCGCGGTGGAGGCGAGGCCGAGCGCGCGCCAGGCGGCGCCCGCCGCGTCGGCCCGGCCGAGCGCTCCCAGGCAGAGGCAGATCAGATCGACGAGCGAGTGGGCGTGCAGCGCCGCGTCCCCGCGCAGCACGGCGGCGGAGCCGCGGAAGGTCCCGGCGCCTCGCCAGTAGGGGGCCACCGCCGCGGCGGCGACCGCCGCTCCGCCGAGCGCCAGGAGCGCCGCGCGGCGCCAGGAGCGACGGGCCTCGGCGGCGAGGGCCAAGGCGAAGAGCGGGGCGATGGGGATCTTGGCGCAGGCGGCCAGCGCGCTCGCGGCGCAGACGCCGACCCGGCGCCGCGCGCAGAGCGCGGCCGCGGCGACGGTCACCAGCAGGAGCACCAGCCCGTCGTTGTGGGCCTGCCCGGAGATCTCCCAGGCGACGAGCGGCGAGGTGGCGAACAGGGCGAAGGGCCCGGCACCCTCGGGCCCGCGCCGGCGCAGGATGGCCCAGGCGAGCACCACCGCCAGGATGGCACAGCCCGCCATGAGCAACTTGAAGGCCGCCAGCGGCCCCCACCAGCCGTGGCCCAGCGCGGCGCCGGCGCCGGCGGCGAGGCGGCTCGCCAGGTTGACGACCGGGCCGTACACGCTCGGGACGCCGGCCCAGCGCGGCGGGATTCCTTCCAGCAGCGGGGAGCCGGCCAGCGCCGACGGAGGGGTGAGGTACGGGCTCCGCCCCAGGCGCTGCAGCTCCCCGTGGGCCAGGTAGGAGTAGACGTCCGAGGAGGTGAGCGGGAGCGCCGGCGCGGCGGCGAGGTGCACCGCCACCGCCAGGCCCAGCAGCTCCGCGCGCCCGAGCGCCCGCGCGACCGGCGCGAGCCGCAGCGACCACCAGCCGGCGAGGCAGATCCCGAGGCCGGCCAGGAAGGCCGCCGCGAGGAAGGGGATGGTGCCGGTGTCGAGCCGCGGCGTGCGCTCGAGCAGGTACCTGAGCCAGCTCGCCCCGCTCGCGAGCGCCATGCCGGCCACGCAGCCGGCGGCGAGCCGCCGCGCCGCGCGGCGCGCCCCCTCGACCGGCAGGGGCGCGGCGCTCACCGCGTGGCGCTCCCGGCTCCGCCCCAGCGCCGCTGCCAGAGCAGGAACATGGCCGCGGTCCAGAGCGGCTTGCGCAGGTCGGCCGCGCCGGAGAGGTGGCGCGCCAGGAGCGCGCGGGTGGGGCCGGGCTCGAACACCCCGGAGGCGGAGAGCGACCCGTCGGAGAAGAGGTCCTCGAAGAGCGGCCGGAGCGGGCCGCGGATCCAGGCCGCCACCGGGATGCCGAACCCCTTCTTCGGACGGGAGAGGATCTCCTCGGGCACGACGCCGCGCAGCCCGTGCTTCAGGATCACCTTGGTGCTCTTCCAGCCGAGCTTCATGGAGGCCGGCAGCCGGGCGGCGTACTCCACCACCTCGACGTCGAGGAAGGGGGCGCGCGCCTCCAGCGAGGCGGCCATGGAGGCCCGGTCGGCCTTCACCAGGATGTCGCCCTCGAGGTAGTGGGAGAGGAAGAAGCGGAGCGCCTGGTCCACCGAGCCCTGGCGCACCCCGCGGGCGGCGTCGCGGGCGGAGGCCTCGCGGACCGGCGCCCAGGCCACCTCCGGCGTCGCCAGCGGGCGGAGCTCGGGGCGGAGCACCGCGGCCAGCTCGGAGGGCGCGAAGGCCCCGATCCAGGCCTGGTGGCGCAGCGACGGCTCGGCCGAGACCCCGCGCAGGAACTGCTTCAGGCGGAAGTCGAAGCTCATGTTCCGGTCCGACGCCGGCAGCAACCCGGCCGCCCGAGAGACCGCGGAGAGGAGCGGCGATGGCAGCCGCGCCGCCAGCGCCGCCGGCCGGTGGGCGAGGAAGGTGTCATAGCCCGCGAAGAGCTCGTCCCCCCCGTCGCCGGCCAGCGCCACCGTGACGTGCTTGCGGACGAAGCGCGACAGCAGCAGCGTCGGCAGTACGCTCGGATCGGCGAAGGGCTCGTCGAGCTGCTCCACCGCCGCCGGGAGCAGGTCGAGGGAGGCGGTGGCCGAGAGCCGCTCCTCGTGGTGCTCGGTGCCGAGCCGCCCGGCCGCCAGCCGCGCCCATCGCGACTCGTCGAAGCTCGCCTCCTCGAAGCCGATGGAGAAGGTGGCGACCGGCTTTGCGTGCCGGGTGGCGAGGGCGGCGATCGCGGTCGAGTCGACGCCGCCGGAGAGGAAGACGCCCACCGGGACGTCGGCCACCAGCCGCCGCGCCACCGCCCCCTCCAGCCGCTCCACCAGCCCGCGGGCGGCCTCGTCGAGCGAGCCCGGGACGGCCTCCGCGCCGGGGGCGGCGGAGCCCTCGAGCGGCAGCTCCCAGTAGCGCCGGAGCCGGAACCCGCCGGCGTCGAGCACCGCGAGGTGCGCCGCGGGCAGCTTGAACACCGCGCGCCAGATGCTGCGCGGCTGCGGCACGTACTCGGCGGCGAGGTATTGCACCAGCGCCGTCTGGTCGAGCTCGCGCGGCACGCCGCCGTGGGCGAGGAGGGCCTTCGGCTCGGAGGCGAAGAGCAGGCCGGTGGCGGGGACGGCTCCGTCCGCGGCGGGAGGCGTGCGGGCGAACCCGCCCCCCTGCGCGAGCGCGTAGTAGAGCGGCTTCTTGCCGAGCCGGTCGCGGGCCAGCACGAGCCTGCGGCGTCGCGAGTCCCAGAGGGCGACGGCGAACATCCCGTCGAGCCGCTCGACGAACGCCTCGCCCCACTCGAGATAGGCCCGCAGCACCACCTCGGTGTCGCTGCGGGTCCGGAAGGCGTGCCCCCGCGCGCGCAGCTCGGCCCGCAGCTCCTGGTGCCGGTAGGCCTGGCCGTTGAAGACCAGCGTGCAGCCCTCGGCGCCCATGGGCTGGCCGCCGCCCTCGAGGTCGAGGATGGAGAGGCGGCGGTGGGCGAGCGCCGCCGGGCCCTCGAGGAAGAACCCCTCGGCGTCGGGCCCGCGGTGGGCGAGCGCCGGCCCCATGCGCCGGACGCCGTCCTGGTCGGGTGGCCGATCGAGCCGGACCTCGCCGGCGATGCCGCACATGCGCCGAGCCTACCCTGCCCGCTCTCTCGCGGGGGCGCCGTCGCCGGAGAGCTCCTCGGCCACCAGGTAGGGGCGCTTCCCCTGCGACTCGTAGTAGGTGCGGACGTTGAGCTCGGCCAGGAGCCCCATGAGCACGCAGAGCAGCCCGGCCAGCGCGAAGGCCACGCCCAGGAGCGGGAGCGGCGTCTCGACCAGGTCCTTCTCGCCGAACAGCTTGAGCCCGGCGGCCCAGGCGAAGGAGAGGAGGGAGAGCGCCAGCGAGACGAGGCCCGCGCCGCCGAAGAGGTAGATGGGCTTGCTGGTGAAGCTCGCCAGGAACTTCACCACCAGCAGGTCGAGCAGCACCTTGCCGGTGCGCCCGAGGCCGTACTTGCTCTTGCCGGCCAGGCGGGCGCGGTGGTTCACCACCTGCTCCGTCACCCGCGCCCCCTGCCAGCTCGCGTAGATGGGGATGAAGCGGTGCATCTCGCCGTAGAGGCGCACGCCCTCGAGGACCTCGCGCCGGTAGGCCTTGAGCGAGCAGCCGTAGTCGTGCAGCTCGACGCCGGAGATGCCGCTGATGAGCCGGTTGGCGAGCCGCGACGGGAGCTTGCGGCCGAACTCCTTGTCCATGCGGTGCTTGCGCCAGCCGGAGACCACGTCGACCCGATCGCCGCCCTCCCCCTCGAGCCGTGCGAGGAGCTTGCCGATGTCGGCGGGGTCGTTCTGCAGGTCGCCGTCCATGGGGACGATCACCGCCCCGCGGGCAGCCTCGATGCCGGCGCTCATGGCGGCGGTCTGGCCGAAGTTGCGCCGGAAGCGGAGCACCCGCAGGGAGGGGCGCGCCTGCACCTCGCGCCGCAGCGCCGCGAAGGTGCCGTCCCGGCTCCCGTCGTCCACGCAGATGACCTCGTAGCGCCGCCCCAGCGCCTCCAGGGACGAGAAGAGCTCGGCGAGGAGCGGGGAGACGTTCTCCTCCTCGTTGTAGAGGGGGATCACCACCGAGACGTCGGGAGCGGCGTTCATCGGGCGCACCATCTCTGCATCGCGGGCGGGCGTCAAGCGCCCTCCCCCCGCTCGGGGATGTGGGCGAAGATGATCCGCAGCGCCGGCAGCAGCAGCAGGGCGGTGAGGATGGTGGTGAGCTCGCCCAGCATGGCGTACCACCCGAACGAGCGCAGCGCCCGGTTGATGGAGAAGAGCAGCGAGCCGTAGCCGACCATGGTGGTCCAGGAGCAGAGCGCCACCGCCGGCCCCACCTCGGCGAGCGCCGGCAGCACGCTCCCGCGCGAGCGCATGCGCGCCGCCACGTTGGCGCCGTAGTCGACGGCGATGCCGAAGGTGATGGGGTAGGCGATGAAGTTGAAGAAGTTGATCTTGAGCCCCACCGCGGCCGCCACCCCGCCCATCAGCACCACGCCCACGAAGAGCGAGACCAGCACCCGGGCGCTCTGGCGCGCGCGCCGGAAGAAGAGCACCACCAGCAGGCAGACCCCGAGGAAGGAGAGGCCGGTGGTGAGCGGCCCCTCGCGCTCGATGTCGGAGAGCAGGTCGGCGAAGATCACCGTCTCGCCGCTGGCGTCGAACTTGCGGTCGCCGACCGGCACGTCGCGCACCGCCGCCACGAAGCGGCGCATGTTCGGCTCGAGCTCGAGCTTGGCGCCGGGGCGGGCGGTGACCACCGCGATGCCGCCCACGCTCCCGTCGCGCTCGCGGAACCGGTCGAGGAGCGACGGGGGCGCGTCGGCGTCGGAGACCGGCCGCTGCGCCAGCAGGTCGGCGCGGATGGAGCGGGCGCGCTCGGCCTGGGCCGCCGGCAGCCGCCCGATGACCCGGTCGGTGAGCCGCCGCGCCACGTCGCCGAGGAGCTCCAGCTTGGCCTCCTGGTCGCGCGGCACGACCGAGGAGACGGTGTCGCACCCCTCGACGACGTCGCTCCAGCGCGGGTCCTTCTGCCGCGTCCGGATGACGTCGCAGTAGCCGTCGGCCACGCGGCGGTCGGGCAGGAGCGCCAGCACCGAGGAGCTCGACTTGCCGAGCGCGCTGTTGGCGAGCCGGTTCTGCTCGCGCAGCGCGTCGTTGCCCTTCATCTCGTTGGTGAGGTTGTCGAGGTTGTGCTCCATCGCGCGGGAGCGGCGCCCGACGAACAGGGCCGCCGAGGCGAGCGTGAGCGCGGCGAACACCCAGGCGATGGCGCGCGGGCGCGCGAACACCTTCTCCAGCACCCGCACCCGCGCCGGCAGGGCGTCGCCACGTCCGCGGTGGCGGTACGGGCGGACCTTCTCGACCACCGCCAGGAGCGCGGGCAGGAGCGCGAAGGTGGCCACCCAGCAGAGCAGCATGCCCATGCCGCCGATGAAGCCGAAGTGGCGGAAGCCGCGGTTGGCCGCGACGATGAGGGTGCCGAAGGAGACGGCGGTCGCGAGCGAGGCGAGCAGGGTGGCCTGGGCGGCCTCGTGGGCCCCCTCCTGGCAGGCCTCGGCGAGCCCCACCCCCTGCCGGCGGAGCTGTCCCACCCGGGCCAGGTAGATGAGGCCGTAGTTGATGCCGTTGCCGACCACGATGGCGCCGAGGAAGGCGGTCTGGGTGTTGAGGTAGCCGATGACGAGCCAGGTGACGCCGAAGGTCACCGCCACCGCGCAGAGCACCGCCAGCCCGAGCGTCGCCATCGAGCGCAGGTCGCGGAAGAAGACGACCAGCGAGGCGAGGATGATGGCCACGCAGGCGAAGAAGGTGGAGAAGACGTCGCCGATGATCGCCTCGTACTCGGCCACGAAGGTCGGGAAGCTGCCGGCGAAGCCGATGCGCAGGTGGTGGGCGTCGAGCTCGGCCCGGTGCCTCTCGGCGACGGCGCGCATCTTGTCGAGGAGCACCCGGGCCTCGGCCACGCCCAGGCTGGTGCCGGCGGGTCGGACCACCAGCAGGAGCGACGGGTCGCTCCTCGAGATCATGAAGCCGTTCGGATACTGCGCGAAGCGCTTCGCCACCTCCTCGCGCGGCATGGGCTTGGCCGGGTCGAGGAGGTCGACGCCCTCCACGCGGGCGGGAGGCTCGCCCTTCCCCTCCCCGGCGTCCCGCGGGTCGAGCCCGAGATCGAGCAGCGGGTTCACCTCCGCCTTGGCCTTGCCGAGCTCCTCTACCAGTCGGGCGTGGGCCTGCCGGATGTCGGCGAGGTCCAGGAAGAGCGGCCAGTGCTCGCCGTACCAGCGCTGCACCGGGCCCAGGTTCCACTCGACCGCGCGGATCTCCTTCGGCCCCATGGCGAGGTACTCGCGGGCGAGCTGCGGCGCGAGCCCCTCGGCGGCGGCGAGCCCCTCCTTGGCCCCGTCCCACTGGATGTTCACGAAGACCGTGCCGTCGCCGCCCACCCGCTTCACGAGCTGCTTGATCTCGCGGACGCTGGGGACGTCCGAGGGGAGCAGCTCCTCGAAGCTGGAGCGGATCTCGAGGCGGGCGGCGAGCGCGCCGGCGACGAGCGAGAGCGCCAGGGCGCCCGCCAGGAACTTCCACGGATGGGCGAGTGAGGCGGCGGTGAGCCGGGCGATGAGCGAGGGGCGGCTCGGGGCGTGGCTGGTGTCGTTCATGGGCGCGGGTCCGGCCGGGCAGCGCCCGCCGGGTCGGCGCTCTTCCTACCACGGCGCGGCGCGGCGCGCCGCCAACTCCGAGCGCGGCGCCGCCCCGGGAAACGGTGGCCCGCATACCGCGCAGCGCGGGTCCCGGCGCACCGGGTAGGTGGAGAAGCGCGGGCCGGCGAGGTCCGCCGACAGCATCCGACCGGCGAGCGGCGCGGCGAAGCCGCCCACCACCTTCAGCACCTCGAGCGCGGCCAGGCACCCCATCACCCCCGCCGCGGCCCCCAGCACGCCGGGGCCGCCCGGGGCCGGCTCGGCGCGCAGGCGGTAGAGGCAGGCGAGGCACGGGGTCTCGCCGGGGAGGAAGGTGGTGAGGTGGCCCGAGAGCTCGTCGACCGCGACCTCCACCATGGGGCGCCGCAAGGTCACGCAGGCGCGGTTGAGCGCGTCCCGCTCGCCGAAGTCGGCGGCCGCGTCCACCGCGACCTCGACCCGCCGCGCCAGCCGCCGGGCCGTGGCAGCCGAGACCGGCTCGTCCACCGCGTCCACGTGGACGCGCGGGTTCACCCGGCGCACGGCGTTCCTCGCCTCCACCACCGCCGGCCAGCCCACGCGATCCTCGCCGGCGAGCACCTGGCGGTTCAGGTCCTCGAGCCGGAGCGGGCCGCCGCGCGCGAGCAGGAGGTGCCCCACCCCCGCCGCGGCCAGGTAGAGCGCGGCCGCGCCCCCGACCCCGCCTACGCCGGAGACGAGCACGCTCGTCTCCTTGAGCCGGAGCTGCGCCTCCTCGCCGAAGCCGGACAGCCGGAGCTGGCGGGCGTAGCGCTCCCGCTCTCCGTCCGAGAGCCCCCTCACCGCCAAGCTCCCCCGAGGTGGCTCACGGCCCGCACCCGGAGCCGCCGCTGCAGCCGGCGCAGCCCGGCCCGCGGAGGACGCCCAGCGCCCGCTCCGCCTCCGGGCTCGCCCAGCGGAACATGGCGTAGGCCACGCGCAGGGCGCGCTCGTAGAGCTCGAGCCGCTCGGCCTCGCCGGGCGCCGGATCGCGGGCGTCGATCTCGGCGAGGTCGCGCGAGAAGCGGAGCAGGATCTGCACTCGCCCGGCCGCCAGGACCGCCGGCTCGCAGCGGACGCCGAAGAAGCTCATGTACTCCTCCGCCGTCTCGAGCCGCCGGAAGGCCTCGAGGGTGCGCGGCGCCACGACCGTGCCGTCCATCACGCCACCTCCTTCGCCTGCCCCGCCGACCAGGCCGCCAGCGCGGCGGCGATGGGCTGGAACGCCTGCTCCTCGGAGGGCTCGATGCCGGCGGCCCGCAGCGCCTCGCGCGGGCAGCGGCCCACGCGCGCCACCAGCACCGCCCGGCAGTCGGCCAGGGCGCGGATGGTCGCCGGCAGGACGTCGTCGTCCCCCTCGCCGCCGCGGCAGTAGTGCTCCACCCGCCGCGTCTCCACCAGCCGCGCCCCGGCGGCGGACGGCTCGTAGATCCGGAACTCGGTGGCGTGGCCGAAGTGCTGGTCCACCCGGGCGCCGTCGCGGGTGGCCACCGCCACCCGGACCGCCGCGGACGTCGCCGCGAAGCGGGCGTTCTGGTCGTCGCCCAGCATCCCCACCGCGTCGGCGCGGCACTGGCGGCAGTGGCTCATCTGCCGGCCGCCGCAGGCGCTGCGCACCTCCGCCACCTCCTCCTCGGTGGGGCCGCGCTGGCCGGTGAGGCCGTAGTGGGTGCCGTGCTCCGGCGCCGAGAGGAGGGGCATCACGTTGTGGGCGAACACGCCCAGCCGCTGCACGGCGCGGCTCACCTCGGGGAGGTGGGCGTCGTTCACGCCGGGGATGAGCACCGAGTTGACCTTGCAGAGGACGCCGCGCGCGGAGAGGAGCGCGAGCCCCTCGAGCTGGCGCTCCGAGAGGATGCGGGCCGCCTCGGCGCCGGTGTACCGGCGGCCCTTCCAGGCCACCCAGGAGTAGATGCGCGCCCCCACCTCCGGGTCGAGCATGTTGACGGTGACGGTGACGTGCTCCACCCCGAGGTCGGCGAGCCGGGCGACGTGCTCCGGCAGCGCCAGCCCGTTGGTGGAGACGCAGAGCCGGACGTCCGGCAGGGCCCGCTTCACCCCCTCCAGCGTGGCGAAGGTGTGCGCCGCGCTGCCCGGGGCGAGCGGGTCGCCCGGACCGGCGATCCCCACCACGGAGAGCTTCGGCAGCGCGGCCGCGACGGTGCGGGCGCGCGCCACCGCCTCCTCGGGGGTGAGGCGGCGGCTGGTCACGCCCGGCCGGCTCTCGCCGGCGCAGTCGTACTTCCGGTTGCAGTAGTGGCACTGGATGTTGCAGGCCGGGGCCACGGGGAGGTGGATGCGCGCGAAGCGGTGGTCGGCGCCCGGGCCGTAGCAGGGGTGGTCGGCGACGCGCGCCGCGAGCTCGGGCGGGACCGGGCCCGGCTGCTCGGCGCCGTGGCCGGAGCAGCCGGCGTCGTAGCGGCAGTTCTCGGCCGGCGAGGGCGGGCCGAGCACGGCGAGCGGGTTCCGGTTCATCTCCTGCCTCCGGCTCTGGTGAAGGATCAGGCCACGAGCGGCTCGAAGGAGAACGCTTCCTTCTTGCAGGTCCTCCCGCAGGCCTCGCAGCCGATGCAGTTCTCGGGGTTCGCGACGGTGATGAACATCTTCGCCGACTCGTCCTCGTCGACCTCCTTGGGCGCGAGGACGTCGTGCGCGCAGATCTTGAAGCAGCGGCCGCAGCCGATGCAGAGCTCGTCGTCGATCGACTTGACGAACTTGGGGGTCCACTCCGACTTGCCGCGGGTCAGTCCGGTGATGTAGGCCACGTGTGCTCCTCTGCGGATGGTCTCGCGCCGGGGGGCGCTCACTCCTCTGCTGCGAACCTCTCGGCTCCCGTTGCAGGGGCCATGCCCATGGCCTTCCGGAGCCAGGGCGGCGGGCTGCCCCGCAGCACCTGCTGGAGCTTGCCGACCAGCTCCGCCACCGGGACCGGGTCCTGGGTCTTCATCGGGTGGATCTTCCGGCCGACGAGCTTGGCGGCCGCCGGACCGCCGATCTGGACGGTGTAGACGATGGCGCAGCCGGCGACCGCGCTGGCGCGGGCGGCGATGCGGTCCTCCTCGTCCTCGGCCCGGGTGATGGCGCTCACCCGCTCGACGAAGGCCGCCGACTCCGGCCCGACCTCCCAGACGTAGAAGTGCTCGGCCTCGCCGAAGTGCCTGTCGACCTGCTCGCCGTCCGTGCTCGTGAATGCGACTCTCATGTGCACCTCAGTTGTGGGCGAGCTTCTGGGCCTCGCTCGCGCCGGCTTGGAACAGGTTGGCGACCTCGAAGACGAGGTTCATGGTGCCGCGGTAGCCGACCCAGACCTTCTGGTGGGCGCCGAGGCGGTCGAAGACCGGCAGGCCGGTGCGGAGGTGGGCCTTGATGCCCAGCTTCGCCGCCGCCTGGCGCCCGTTGGAGTTCGCGACCAGCAGGTCGGCGCCCGCGGCGGCCGCCTCCAGGTCCTCGAGGTCGCCGACGAAGACCCGGTCGCAGGGCAGGTCGTGGAGCCCGCGGGTGCGCGTGGCGGCGATGGCCACGGTGAGCTCGCACCCCATGCCGTGGAGGAAGCGGGCCAGGCCCTTGAGGTGGTCCGCCTCCAGCGCCAGGGCCACCTTCTTCCGGCCGAACTGGTAGTGGCTGTCGACCATCGCGTCGGCGAGCCGGCTGCGCCAGCGGCGCTGCTCGGCCGGCACCGGGCGTCCGCTCAGGACCGACAGGGTGGTCATGAGCCGGTCCACCTCGGCGAGCCCGGTGAGCGAGCCGAAGCCGTAGGCAGGCACGCCGAAGGCCTCCCGGAGCCGCCCCGCCGCCCTGGCCAGCGAGTCGCCGACGTAGAGGGTGGCCACGCTCCTCCCCGCCTTGCGGATCTCCTCCACCGGCACGCCGCCGGTGGAGAGCGGCGAGACCTCGAGGTCGATGTGGCCGTCGAGCGCGTTGGCGATGTCGGGGACGGTGAGGACCGTGAGCCCGAAGGACTCGACGAGCCGCTTCACCTCCTCCACGTCCGCCGGGGTGAGGTGGGCCCCCGGGAGCAGGTTCACCTGGCCGGGGATCCGCTCCCCGCCCTCGGCGAGCGTGCCCACGATCGCCTCCACCGCCGCGGCGTAGCCCTCCTGCAGCGAGCCGCAGTAGTCGGGGGTGGAGGCCCACACCACCGGCGTGCCGGCCAGCTCCGGGCTCTCCTGGCGGAAGTGGGCGATGGCGCTCTGCACGTCGTCGCCCATGGTCTCGGTGAGCCCAGAGGTCATCACCCCCACCACCCCGGGCTCGAACTTCTCCACCACGCGCCGGAGCCCCTTCTTGAGGTTCTCCCAGCCGCCGAAGATGGCGGCGTCCTCGCTCATGGCGGTCGAGTTGAGGGCGATCGACTCCTTGAAGTGCCGGGAGAGCTGCAGCCGGATGAAGGTGGAGCAGCCCTGCGCGCCGTGGAGGAGCCCCAGCATGCGGTCGATGCCCAGGTACGCGAGCGTCGCGCCGAGGGCCGGCGAGTTCTTCTGCGGGTTCACCGTGGCCGCCTTGACGGGCACCTTCACCCGCGACGCCGAGAGGTCCTCGGCGGCGAGCGCGGCGGCGTGGCCGGCGGCGCGCGCGGCGACGGCGTCCTGCTCCCCCTCGTCGAGCTCCCAGGGGGCCTTGGCCTCGAGGATCGGCCAGATGGGGTTGGTGACGGTGAGGTCGAGCTGCCGGGCGAAGGTGACCATC
Organism: Anaeromyxobacteraceae bacterium; assembly: GCA_035656915.1. Lineage (GTDB taxonomy): Bacteria > Myxococcota > Myxococcia > Myxococcales > Anaeromyxobacteraceae > Anaeromyxobacter_B. Next base: position 86,392 of record DASRRJ010000014.1, on the reverse strand, counting down.
CCCTCGTAGCCGGCGTAGGGGTGCGAGCGGCCGTGGTTGATGTCGAGGAACGGCGTGCGGGTCTTGAGCGCCAGGAACTTGGTCTTGCCGCCGGCGACGATCAGGTCGGGCAGCTTCTCGCGCATCACCGCGAGGAGCCCGGCGGTCGAGGTGTCCTCGATGATGCGGGCGTCGCGATGCATGAGCGCCTTCATCCGGTGGAAGTCCTCGAGGGTGGAGTTCTGCGTGCCGGCGGCGAGGATCTCGACCCCCAGCTCGCGGAGCGCGTTCACCATCGACCAGGTCTTGACGCCACCGGTGAAGAGCACCGCCCGCTTGCCCTCGAGGCGCGCCCGGTACGGGGCGATGCGGCGCCGGCAGCTCGCCTCCTCCTCGGCCACCAGCCGCTCGACGCGATCCTGCATCACCCGCGCCTCCGGGCCGCCCACCGCGAGGTCCAGCTCCCGGGCGATGTCGCGGAGCCCCTTGGCGGTGTCGGTCATCCCGTAGAACGACTCCTCCAGGTACGGGATGCCCCAGCGCTTCTTCATCTTGCGCGCCAGGTTGGTGAGGCTCTTCGAGCAGATGATGACGTTGAGCCTGGCGCGGTGGGCGCAGCGCAGCTCGTCGAAGCGGGCGTCGCCGCTGATGCAGGAGAGGATGCGGATCCCGAGCCGCTCGAAGAGCGGCTGCATCCCCCACAGGTCGCCGGCGATGTTGTACTCGCCGATGAGGTTGACGTCGTAGTCGGTGCGCGTGGCCGGCTCGGCGGTGCCGATCACGTGCTCGAGCAGGATCTCGCCCGCGAGCCGGTTGCCGATGTTCTTGTCGCCCACGAAGCCGGGCGTGTTCACCGGGATGACCGGGATGGTCACCTCCTGCGCCGCCGCCCGGCAGACCGCCTCCACGTCGTCGCCGGTCATGGCGGTGACGCAGGTGGCGTAGACGAAGATCGCCCTGGCCTCGCCGGCGTAGCGGGCCGCGAGGTCCAGGATGGCGGCGTGGAGCTTCTTCTCGCCGCCGAAGACCACGTCGTTGTGCAGCAGCTCGGTGGTGAAGCCCCGGCGGTAGAGCTGCGACCCGGAGGAGCGCGCCCCGCGGTTGTCCCAGGAGTTGCCGGCGCAGGCGATGGGGCCGTGCACCAGGTGGATGGCGTCGGTGATGGGCATGAGCACCACCCGCGCCCCGTCGTAGGCGCAGCTGCGCTCGGTGCCCTCTCCCGGCTCCGACTTCTTGCAGAACTTGGGAGCGCCCTTCTCCTGGGTGTCGCACTCGGGGGCGTCGTAGTAGTCGGGGCGCGCCATGACGATCCTCCGTGGTCCTCTGCCTCAGCGCTAGCGCATCATCTCGAAGAAGCGCTCCTCGCAGGTGTCGTCCTTGAGGTCGATGAACTTGTTGCAGATCTCGGTGACCAGGTTGATGACGCCCTGGTAGCCGATGATCGGCACCCGGTGCTTGTTCACCCGGTCGAAGATGGGGAAGCCGAAGCGGAAGAGCGGCACCTTGGCGTCGCGGGCGGCGAACTTGCCGTGGGTGTCGCCGAGCACCGCGTCCACCGGGTCGGTCATGAGCAGGCTGCGCAGGTGCCACAGGTCGCGGTTCATGTGGACCTTGCCGCTCTTGCCGTACGGCGAGCCGTCGAGCAGCGCCTGCAGCTCCTTCTCGAGCTTCTTCGAGCCCTTGCTGCTGAGCACGTGGTACGGCGTCGCGCCCATCTCGAGCAGGAAGGAGACGTAGCCGAGCAGCAGGTCGGGATCGCCGTAGACCGCGAACTTCTTCCCGTGGACGTACTGGTGGGCGTCGGTCATGGCGTCGAGGGCGCGGCCTCGCTCCGCCTTGAGCGTGTCGGGCACCGGCTTGCCGAAGAGGTCGGCCAGCTTGAGGAGCAGGGCGTCGGTCTTGGCGATGCCCATCGGCATGGGCAGCGAGGCGTGCTGCCCGGCGTAGCCCTCCTTCATCCAGGCGAAGGTCTTGGCGGTGGCGTAGGGGCCCACCGTGAGGGTGGCCTTGCCGTTGATCGAGTCGGCCGCCTCGGCGAGCGGCGTGCCGCCGGGGTAGATGCGGTAGGTGCCGTCGAGCGGCGAGTCGAAGGAGTCGGAGATGTCGGCGAGGAAGGTGTACGGGATGCCGAAGGCGTCGAAGATCCGCTTGTACTCGCGGTAGTCGCCGGTGTTGGTGTCGAAGCCGGCCAGGAAGTTGAGCTTGCCGGTGCAGCGCCCCTCGACCCGCTTCCCCTCGGTGAGGGCCTGGAGGATGGCCAGCACCATCGCGTCGTAGCCGGTGATGTGCGAGCCAGAGAAGCTGGGCGTGTTGGCGTAGGGGAGCGGGTAGTCCTTGGGGATGCTCCCCTTGGCGCGCGCGTTGCGGATGAAGGCGGAGAGGTCGTCGCCGATGATCTCCGGCATGCAGGAGGTGAAGACCGCCATCATCTTCGGCTTGTAGAGGGCGAGCGCGTTCTCGAGCCCCTCGTGCAGGTTGGCCTGGCCGCCGAACACCGCGCCGTCCTCGGTCATGGAATCGGACACCGCCGGCGCCGGCTCGCGGAAGTGGCGGTTGAGGGTGGAGCGGTAGTAGGAGGCGCACCCCTGCGACCCGTGCACGAACGGCAGGGTGCCCTCGAAGCCGTGCGCGGCCAGCTCGGCCCCGAGCGGCTGGCAGGCGTGCACCGGGTTCACGACCAGCGCCTGGCGAGCGAAGTTCTTCTCCTTGTAGTCGACGGAGTCGATCCAGGCGGCCACCCGCGCCTCCTCCTCGGGGGAGGTGCAGGTGACGGGCTTCACGGTGAGACCGAGGTTGTTGGACACGCGCGGCTCCTGTCCGGGCCGCCACGCGGCCCGGCGTTCTCAGAAAGGGGGGGGCGGTGGAGGGGGCGCTGCCCCCTCCGGTCAGAAGGGCGACTTCACGAGCTTCCAGGTGGGGCTGTTCACCGCCATGTCGATGTCGCGGGCGAACACCGGGAACCCCTGGTAGCCGTGGTACGGGCCGGAGTAGTCCCAGCTGTGCATCTGCCGGAAGGGCAGGCCCATCTTCTGGAAGACGTACTTCTCCTTGATGCCGCTGCCGATGAGGTCGGGCTTGAGCTCGTGGACGAACTTCTCGAGCTCGAGCTCCGAGGCGTCGTCGTAGACCACCGTGGCGTCGGCCAGCTCCGGGGAGGTGCGCTCGTAGTCGTCGGCGTGGGCGAACTCGTACCCGGCGCCGATCACCACCATGCCGAGGTCCTCGTAGGCGCCCACGGTGTGGCGCGGGCGGAGGCCGCCGACGTACAGCATCACCTTCTTCCCCTCCAGCCGGGGGCGGTACTCGTCGACGACCGCCTGCATCTCGCGGTCGTGCTTCGCGATCGCCGCCTCGACGCGCTCCTTGATCCGGTCGTCGAAGCGCTCGGCCAGCTTGCGCAGGCTCTCGCGGATCTTGGTGGGGCCGAAGAAGTTCAGCTCGATCCACGGAATCCCGTACTTCTCCTCCATGACCTTGCACATGTAGTTCATGGAGCGGTAGCAGTGGATGACGTTGAGCTTCACCTTGTGGGTGGCGGCGATCTTCTCCATCTCGCCGTCGCCGGTCCAGGTGGCCTTCACGTTGAGGCCGCACTCCTCCAGCAGCGCCTTCACCGACCAGACGTCGCCGCCGATGTTGTAGTCGCCGATGAGGGCGATGTCGTAGGGCGTCTCCTGCTCCGCGAACTCGCGCGTCTCGATGATGTAGTCGCGGATGGTGTCGTTGGAGATGTGGTGCCCGAGCGACTGCGACACGCCGCGGAAGCCCTCGCAGTTGCAGGGGATGACCGGCAGGTCGAGCTCCTTGGTCATCTTCTTGGCGACGGCGTTGATGTCGTCGCCGATGAGCCCCACCGGGCACTCGGAGAGGACCGAGATGCCCTTGGCGAGCGGGAAGAGCTCCTTCGCCTCCTTGAGGAGCACCGCCAGCTTCTTGTCGCCGCCGTAGACGATGTCCTTCTCCTGGAAGTCGGAGGTGAACTGCATGGCGAAGTTGGTGACGCCGTTCCTCCCGGACATGAGGTTGCGGCGCGTGCCCCACGAGTACCAGCCGCAGCCGACCGGGCCGTGGGAGACGTGGACCATGTCGCGGATGGGACCCCACACCACGCCCTTGGCGCCGGCGTAGGCGCAGCCGCGGGCGCTCATCACGCCGGGGACGGTCTTCCGGTTCGACTTGACGCAGGGGCCCTGCGCGGTCGGATCGTTGGGGGCGAGGTGCGGGGCGCGCTTCTTGCGCCCCTTCTCCGGGTAGGCCGCGAGCGCCCGGTCGATCATCGACTGCGTCGCTTCCTTGGTGATGCCTTCGACCTTCTTGACGGGGGGCTGGCTCATGGTCTCTCTCGGGAAGGGCCTGGGTCAGGCGGTGGCGGCCTCGGCGACGCCGACGACCGATTCGTCCTCGTCGGCGATGATGCCGAACTCCATCAGCAGCTCCTCCAGCTCCTCCATGGTGAGCGGCGTGGGGATCACCAGCTTCTTGTTCTCGACGATCTTCTGGGCGAGCTGCCGGTACTCCTCGGCCTGCTTGTGCTCCGGCGAGTACTCGATGACCGTCATGCGGCGCAGCTCGGCGCGCTGCACCTGGTTGTCGCGGGGGACGAAGTGGATCATCTGCGTCCCGAGCTTCTTCGCGAGCGCCTCGATGAGGTCGGCCTCGCGGTCGGTGTTGCGGGAGTTGCAGATCAGCCCGGCCAGGCGGACCTTGCCGGAGGTGGCGTACTTGAGGATGCCCTTGGCGATGTTGTTGGCCGCGTACATGGCCATCATCTCGCCGGAGCAGACGATGTAGATCTCCTCCGCCTTGCCCTCGCGGATGGGCATGGCGAAGCCGCCGCAGACCACGTCGCCGAGCACGTCGTAGAAGACGAAGTCGAGGTCGGGCGCGTAGGCCCCGTTCTCCTCGAGGAAGTTGATGGCGGTGATGACGCCGCGGCCGGCACAGCCGACTCCCGGCTCCGGGCCGCCCGACTCGACGCAGTCGACGTCGGCGAACCCCTTCTTCATCACGTCGGAGACCTCGAGGTCCTCGACCGTGCCGCGGTCGCGGACGAGATCCATCACCGTGGCCTGCGCCTTGGCGTGCAGGATGAGGCGCGTCGAGTCGGCCTTGGGATCGCAGCCGACGATCATGACCTTCTTCCCGAGCGAGGCGAGGCCCGCCACCGTGTTCTGCGTGGTGGTGGACTTGCCGATCCCGCCCTTCCCGTAGATTGCGATCTGCCTCATGTGCGGTGCTCTCCTTGTCTCGCTTCGTTTCCGCCGTCGGCGGCGCGCTGCCGTTCGACGGGGATCAGGAGAGCAAGGGGCGTGCCTGCGCTGAAACGTCGATTTGCCAGGGATTCTGCGCGTCGGGGGGCTGTCCGGAAGCTGACAATGGACAGGCCGGAAGCTGACAACTCGGCCGCCCGCGGCTAGAGCTGCTCGAGCGCGATGCCGTACTTCTGCACCCGGTAGCGCAGCTGCCGCACGGTCATGCCGAGCAGCCGCGCGGCCTTGGCCTGCACGTAGCCGCAGCGCGCGAGCGCCTGCGCCACCTGGGCGCGCTCGTCGCGGCCGGCCGTCCCGGCGACGCCGGCCGGGGCAGCCGGGAGCGCCGCCGCCGCCAGGGTCACGCCGCCCGACACCTCCTCCAGGCGACAGCTCCCGGTCACCTCGAGGCAGATGTCCGCCGCCCCCAGCCGGTCGCGCGCCGAGGAGACCACCGCGCGCTCCAGGCAGTTGCGGAGCTGGCGCACGTTGCCGGTCCAGCGGCAGGCGCCGAGGGCCGCCAGCGCGTCCTGGGTGAGCTCGCAGCGGCGGCCGTTCTCCGCGTTGAGCACCGTGAGGAAGTGGCGCGCCAGCTCGGGCACGTCCTCCTTGCGCTGGCGCAGCGGCGGCAGGTCGAGGGTCACCACCGAGAGCCGGTGGTACAGGTCGAGCCGGAAGGCGCCGCCGCGCACCGCCTCCTCGAGGTCGCGGTTGGTCGCCGCCACGATGCGCACGTCCACGGTGAGGGTGCGCGAGCCGCCGACGCGCTCGAACTGGCGCTCCTGCAGGGCGCGCAGGAGCTTCACCTGGGAGGCGGGCGGGATCTCCCCCACCTCGTCGAGGAAGAGGGTGCCGCCGTCGGCCAGCTCGAAGCGGCCGGGGCGCGTCGCCGCCGCGCCGGTGAAGGCCCCCTTCTCGTGGCCGAACAGCTCGCTCTCGAAGAGCGCCTCGGTGATGGCGGCGCAGTTCACCGCGATGAAGGGGCGGCCGGCGCGCGGGCTCGCCTCGTGGAGCGCCCGCGCCAGCACCTCCTTGCCGGTGCCGCTCTCGCCGCGCAGGAAGACGGTGGCCCGGCTGGGCGCCACCCGCGCCACCAGGGCCATGAGGTCGCGCATGCGGCGGCTCGAGCCGACCACGCCGGGGAAGCGGTCGAGCGCCGGAACGGCGGGCGCCTCGTCGGGCGCCTCTCGCTGGCGGGGGCTCTCCAGCTGCGCCAGCCGCACCCGCGCGCCCACCATGGCGGTCACCACCGCGAGCAGCCGCAGGTCGCGGTCGTAGCTCGGGGGCTCGGGCCGGTGGGGCCGGTCCACGGTGAGCACGCCGAGCGTGACCCGGCCGTCGCGGATGGGCGCCGCCAGCAGCGCCCGCGGCTCGAGGTCGAGCCAGGTGCCGGTGCGGTCGAGGAAGAGCGGCTCCTCCGCGATGTCGGGCACCACCGCCGGCATGCCGGTCTGGAAGGTGCGGCCGATGATCCCCTCCCCCGGCCGCAGGCGCCCCAGGATGCGCGCGGCGTCGCTCATCTCCGGCGCCGCCTCGATGAAGACCTCGCCGGTGACCGGGTCGAAGAGCGAGACGGTGCCGTTCTCCATCCCGAGCAGCAGGCGGAGGATGGTGAGCGTGGAGGTGAGGGCCTTGTTGAGATCGGACGCGTGGGAGAGCGTGCTCGCGATCTCGCTCAGCGCCTCCAGCTCCAGATCGGCGCGGCGTCGCTCCATCGCCGGTTGGCAAAGCAAGTGCAGTGCCACGGAGGGCGGCGCGCATGAGCGCCGCCTTCATGCGGCGGCATCGGCGGGGCGCGGGGCCCCGCTCGTCCGGCGGGCGAGGTCCTGCCCGAACTCCGAGCAGCGGCGAGGTCTCGACACGTGGGCGCCTCTTCCTTCAACCTCTGCAACCTGCCGCCCTGGGCGCTCGCCTCGCCGCTCTTCGCCGAGGATCCGCAGCCCATCGAGATCCAGGGGGTGCGAGCCTCGAACCGCTTCCTCTTCGAGACCCTCGACGGCATCGAGGACCCGGTGGAGCGGGCGCGCCGGTTCGACGACTGGCTGAGCGTGAGGTTTCAGCTCCACCACTGGTGCGAGGCCGAGGGGGAGCTGGCCCGGCGCAGCAAGAAGAACAGCTACCTCCGGTTCCTGCGCGGCTGGGGGGTCGACTCGTCGTCGGTCGAGGGCGCGGTGCTGAAGAGCTGGGTCGAGAGCCGCATGGGGCTGCCGCCGCTGTTCCACCGCGAGCCGCTGGGAGGGCCGGAGTCGGAGAGCTACCAGCGCTACGCCGCCGACCGGATGCGCGGCAGCGCCCGCACCAACGCCATCCTCTCGCAGCTCGACCTGCTGCACGCCTTCACCCAGTACGAGCTGGCGCGCCGCTTCCCCGGCGAGCGCTGGCGCACCCTCTACCGCGGGGTCCAGTCGCCGGGCGAGCAGGAGGTGGTGGAGCGGCTCGGCCCCCGCGAGTGGCGGGTGCGGCTCAACAACCTCTGCTCCTTCACCGACGACCCGGAGCGCGCCTGGGAGTTCGGCAGCACCGTCTGGGAGGCGCGGGTGCCGCTCGCCAAGGTCTTCTTCTGGAGCGACCTCTTCCCGCGCGCGGTGCTCAAGGGGGAGCGGGAGTGGCTGGTGGTGGGCGGGGAGCTCAAGGTCCGGAAGCTCGCAGCCTGAGCGCCTCGGCGCGGGTCGAGAAGAGCGGCGAGGCCTCCGTGAGCCGCAGCGCCAGCTCGTCCAGCTCGGCGAGGAGGCGCGGATCCATGCGCCGGGTCCAGCGCGCCGGGATCTCCTCGCGCCCGTAGTAGGCGCCGGCCAGCATCCCGGCGAGCGCGCCGTTGGTGTCGGCGTCGCCGCCCTCGTTCACCACCCCCACCAGGCAGTCCTCGAAACCCCGGCTCAGGAAGAAGTGGTGCAGCACCGTGCGCACCGAGTCGGCCACGTAGCCCGAGGAGCCGCCGCGCCAGGGCTCGAAGGCGAAGGCGCGGTGGACGTCCGACAGCGCGCGGCACTCGGCCCGCATCCGCCCGAGCGAGAGCCCCAGCACCGCCACCTGGACCAGCTTGCCGAAGAGCACCGAGCCGGCATCGGAGAGCGGGTGGTTGTGGGTGAGGTGCCCCTGCGCCACCGCCCACTCGGCGAGGAGCTCGAAGTCGCCGAGCGTCCGCAGCGCCACCGGGAGCACCCGCATCGCCGCGCCGTTGCCGGCGTCCCACTCGCCGGGGGGGGCCTCCAGGCGGCCGTTCACGATGTAGGCGCGCAGCCCGCGGCGGCAGGTGTTGCCCACGTCCACCGGCCCGCGCTTGAGCCACTCCGCGAGCCGGTCGGCGACGGCGCGCAGCGAGAAGGTGCCCGCCTCCGCGAGCGCGCGGGCCACGCAGAGCGCCATCTCGGTGTCGTCGGTCACGCGGCCCGGCTTCAAGTGCAGCCAGCCGCCGCCGGTCATCTCGCGGTGCACCCCGTGCGCCCGGATCTCGCCGGCCGTCATGAACTCCACCGGAGCGCCGAGCGCGTCGCCGACCGCGAAGCCGACGAAGGCGGCGCGGGCCCGGGCGCGGACGTCGTCCAGGTTGAAGTGGACCCCGTGCACGCCGAAGGCGGATGCAGGCGGCGTGCCGCGCCTTCACGGCACGCGAAAGGCTGCGATGGCGCGGAGAGGGCGCCAGGCGTGCGCGAGGCGCGGGCGGCGGGGTGCCGCGGTTCCGGGCAAAGGGCGCGAAGGGCCACGCCCCCTCGCCAGCCCGCCCCCGCTTCGCGGGAGAGGGGAAGCTCCCTCCCTGCCGGCCGCGGCGGGTAGAGCCAGGGAGGGTGGCCTCCGTTCGGGAGGGCAGCCGCCGGGCCGCCATTTTGCGGGGCAGTGCGACCGCGAGGTGTCCAGATTGGACGAGCGGCCGCCGTCCCCTGGAGGAGCCATGATCCTGGACCCGAAGCGCGATCCCTGGCCGGAGCTGCACCTCGTCGATTGGGTGGAGACCAAGGAGACGCTCCACCGCTTCACGCAGGTGGTGGGGAAGGTGCGCCTGGCCCTCGCCCCGCGCCAGAACCACTGGTGGCAGGTGCCGCTCTACCTCTCCGCGCGCGGCCTCACAACCTCGCCCATCCCCGACGGCGGCCGGGTCTTCGAGATCGCCTTCGACTTCCTCGATCACCAGCTCAGGATCGACTCCAGCGACGGCGCGCGCAGCGCCATCGTCCTGCGCCCCATGGCGGTCGCCGACTTCCACCACGAGCTGATGGCGCTCTTGCGCGGCATGGGGGTCGACGTCTCCATCCGCACCGCAACCTGCGAGATCCCCGGCGAGACGCTCACCCTCGACGTCGACCGGGTCCACGCCTCGTATGATCCCGAGTACGCCCAGCGCTTCTTCCAGGCGCTGGTGAGCACGAGCGAGGTGATGGCGCGGCTGCGGCGGGGCTTCCTCGGCAAGGAGAGCCCCATCCACTTCTTCTGGGGATCCTTCGACCTCGCGCTCACCTTCTTCTCCGGCAGGGCCGCGCCGGCGCGCCCTGGCGCGGACGGCGTCACCCGCGAGGCCTACTCGCACGAGGTGATGAGCGTCGGCTTCTGGCCTGGCGGGGGCGCCCAGGACGCGAGCTTCTACGCCTACGCGTCGCCCGAGCCGCCCGGCTTTGCGGAGGAGGAGGTGCAGGGCGGCGGCCATTACGACCCGAGCCTCAAGGAGTTCCTCCTGCCCTATGAGGCTGTGCGCCGGAGCGAGGCGCCGGCCGAGACCCTCCTGTCCTTCTTCTCGTCGGCCTACGACCTCTGCGCCGACCTAGGCGGCTGGGATCGCGCCTCGCTCGAGCGGCGGCCACCCGAGGAGCGCGGGGGAGGTCTGCTCTGGAGTGACGCGGAGGACGCCAACGCGGGCCTCTCCTGACCCGCCGCACGTTCCCGCTGGGTCGCGACCCCTCCTGGGCGCCGTGCCGACGCTCGGCCGCTCTAACAGGAGGGCACCCGGGATCCGCGCTGCGCGCGGCCCCTCAGGAGGGAAGGCCATGACCAAGCTGGGTAGCCTGTTCGCGCTGGCGGCGCTCGCCAGCGCCATCGCGCTCGCTCCATCCGCCGCTTTCGCCGCCGAAGCGGCCAAGACCGTCGTCTGCAAGGACGGCGCGACCGCGGAGGGCGGCCGCGGCGCCTGCCGCGGCCACGGCGGCGTGGACAAGGCCGCTACCGCCAAGGCCCAGGGAGGCGCGGCCGCAGCAGCCGGCGAGGAGAAGGCGGCCAAGGCCGAGGAGAAGGCCGATCGCAAGGCGAAGAAGGCGGAGGAGAAGGCCGCCGAGGGCGCCGGCACCGTTATCTGCAAGGACGGCGCGACCTCCAAGGGCGGGCGCGGCGCCTGCCGCGGTCATGGCGGCGTCGACAAGACCGCCACCGCGAAGAGCGCGGCTCCCTCTGCGCCCGCCGCCGCCCCCGGGATGCCGGCGCCCCCCGCCGCCGCGCCGCCGGCCGCGCCGAGCATGCCGTCCGCGCCCTCCGCGCGCGCGCCCGCGGCCCCGGCCGCTCCAGTCGGCGCGATGGAGCAACCCGACCCGGCGAAGGGACCGCCCACCGCCCGCTGCAAGGACGGCTCGCTCTCCTACGCCAAGCACCACACCGGCGCCTGCTCGCGCCACGGCGGCGTCGGCGAGTGGCTCGACAAGAAGTAGCGCACATCAGAGGAGCGTGCGCTGGTCCGGCCCCGCTCCGGCGGGCGCCGCCCGGGCGTAGGGGGCGAGCAGCTCACGGTAGGAGGCGACGAGCTCCGGCGGCGCCGCCACCTGCCCACCCCGCACCATCGACGCGAGCATCACCGCGTTGGCCGCCGCCTTGCCCTCGAAGTGGTTGTTGGTGATCACGAAGACCTGCTCCACGCGCGGCGCCGCGGCGAGCGCGCGCGCCCGTTCGGCCCAGGGCGCCAGCTCGCCGGCCGTGTAGAGGTAGTCGTAGCGGGCGTCGCGTCCGGCGCCCGCGCGGAACCAGTCCTGGTAGTTGCGACCGTGGACGCGGACGTAGCCCACCTGCGAGGTGGCGACCGCGGAGGGCGCGATCGAGTTGCGGAACATGGGCTGGTCGAGGTTCACGAAGCCGGCGCCGCGCTCCGCGAGCAGCGCGTAAGTCTCGGGCACGTTCCAGGAGGCGTGGCGCACCTCCACCACCAGCGGCAGGTCGCGGAACCGGCCGAGGAGGTCGCGCAGCCACTCCTCGCTCACCTCCTCGCGCTTGAAGGACCAGGGGAACTGCAGCAACACCGCGCCGAGCTTGCCCCCGCGGCGGAGCGCGTCGGGGGCCTCCCGCGCGGCCCTCACCTCCTCGGCGGTGAAGGCGGCCTGCCGCTCGTGCGTGAAGCGCCGCCAGAGCTTGAGGGTGAAGCGGAAATCCGGCCGATCCTCCACCCGCGAGAGCCAGGAATCGGCCACCTTGGCGGTCGCTGGCCGGTAGAAGGTGGAGTTGAGCTCCACCGCATCGAAGTAGCGCGCCAGGTGTTTCAGGGGGTCGAAGCCCCTGGGGGCGGGTCTCGGGTAGACCTTCCCCGCCCAGTCCTCGTAGTCCCAGCCCGCGGTGCCGAAGCGGATCACCCCCCGTCCATGGCGCCGCCCGGCTCGGGGGTCAAGGCCCTCAGCGGACGGACGCCGTCCGTCACAATCGCGCACGGCTCCGCCATGCGGCGCGCAATATCGATGTCGATGCTGGCTGAATCAGGACGACGCGAGCCGACCCGGGCGGAGCCTCCGGGGGCGCTCACTGGAGGCAGGATGAGCATCACACACAGGAGCGCAGCCCGGCCGCTCCCCCTCTTCGCCCTGGCCGCGGCGCTGCTGGCGGGGGCGACGGCCGCCGACGCGCAGGGGCGCGTGAACGGGGAGGTCACCGGCCCGGGGACGGTCGCGCTTCGCGGCGGAGTGCACCCGCTCGCCCAGCCGCGCTTCGACCGGGGCCGCGCCGCCGGGACCGCGCACCTCTCCGGCGTCACCATGGTGCTCGCCCCCTCGGCGGCACAGCAGGCCGATCTCGAGAAGCTGCTCGCGGCGCAACAGGATCCCGCGTCTTCGAGCTACCACCGCTGGCTCACCCCCGAGGAGTACGCCGACCGCTTCGGCCCGACCGCGGACGAGGTGGCGGCGGTCACCGCCTGGCTCGAGGCCCAGGGATTCGCGGTCGATGGGATCTCGCGCAGCCGGGCGCGGATCTTCTTCTCCGGCTCGGTGGCGCGCCTCGAGGCCGCCTTCCGCACCGAGATCCACCGCTACTCGGTGGACGGCGAGTCCCACTTCGCCAACGCCACCGAGCCCTCGGTGCCGGCCGCGCTGGCGGGGATGGTGCTGGGGGTCCGCCACCTCGACGACTTCCGCATGAAGCCGCGCGCCAGCCTGGCCCGCCACCCGCTGGCCCCGCGCTTCACCTCCAGCATCACCGGCAACCACTTCCTCGCGCCCGACGACTTCGCCACCATCTACGGCCTGCAGCCGCTCTACGCCGCCGGGCTCACCGGCGCCGGGGTGACCATCGCGGTGGTCGGCCAGACCCAGATCGATCCGAAGGACGTGGCCGCCTTCCGGGCCGCCTCCGGCCTCTCCGCCAACGCCCCCCAGGTGCTGCTGGTGCCGGGCTCCGGGGTCTCGACCTCGGTCGCCGCCGACGTGGACGAGGCGGCCCTCGACATCGAGTGGTCGGGCGGCGTCGCCCGCGACGCGCACGTCCTCTACGTCTACACCGGCAACAACCCGAGCTACGGCGCCCTGGACTCGCTGCAGTACGCCGTCGACCAGCGGCTGGCGCCGGTGATCAGTGTCAGCTACGGCGACTGCGAGGCGCACTTCAGCGCGACGGAGGCCCAGACCCTGCGCCAGCTCCTGCAGCAGGCGAACGCGCAGGGCCAGACCGTCACCACCGCCTCGGGAGACTTCGGCGCGGCCGACTGCGAGACCGGGTCGCCGACCGCCGCCACCACCGGCCTCGCGGTGGACCTGCCCTCCAGCGCGCCCGAGGCGACCTCGGTCGGCGGCACCGCGTTCACCGCGGACGTCTCGAGCCCGGCCGCCTACTGGGGGGCCACCAACGACCCCCTGAGCGGCTCCGCGCTCGCCTACATTCCGGAGGGCGCCTGGAACGACACGACCGCCAGCGGGACCCTCGCGGCCGGCGGCGGCGGGGTGAGCACCCTCTTCCCGAAGCCCTCCTGGCAGACGGGGGCCGGCGTGCCCGCCGACGGCCACCGCGACGTCCCGGACCTCGCGCTCACCGCCTCGCCCGACCACGACGCCTACCTCGTCTGCTCGCAGGGGAGCTGCGTGCAGGGGTACCGCGACTCCAGCAACGGCCTCACGGTCGTCGGCGGCACCTCCGCCGGCGCGCCGGCCTTCGCCGGCATCCTCGCGATCCTGAACCAGGCGAAGGGCGGGAGCGGGCTCGGCAACGTCAACCCGACGCTCTACGCGCTCGCCGCCAGCACCCCGGCCGCCTTCCACGACGTGACCAGTGGGAACAACGTGGTGCCCTGCACCGCGACCACCACCGGCTGCCCCACCGGCGCGCCGTACCAGTACGGCTACCAGGCTGGCGCGGGCTACGACCTCGTCACCGGGCTCGGCTCGCCCGACGCCGGGCGGCTGGTGGCGGCCTGGCCGGGCGCGTCCACCGCGGTGTCCGACTTCGCGCTGGCGGCGAGCGCCGCCAGCCTGACGATGGCGGCCGGAGGGGGCGGGCAGGTGACGCTCACCGTGACCCCGGAGCCGGCGAACGGCTTCGGCCAGGCGGTGACCTTCTCCTGCGGCGGCCTGCCCGCGGGGGCGAGCTGCGCCTTCAGCCCGCCGCGCGTGACCCCCGGCGGCGCTCCGGTCACCACCTTGCTCACCGTCCAGACCACCAGCGCCACGGCGCTGCTGCAGCGCCCCTTCCACCGCGACCGGCGCACCTTCTACGCGCTCCTCCTCCCCGGCGCGCTGGGGGTGGCCGGCGCGCGGCGGCGGCGCTGGGCCGCGGCGGCCGTGATCGCGCTCGTCGCCTTGCTCTGCGCCTGCGGCAGCGGCGGCAGCAGCGCGCCGCGGGTGGCGACGCCGGTGGGGACCAGCACGGTGACCGTGACGGCGACCTCGGCGGGGACGCCGAGCATCAGCCATCAGGTCGTGGTGGGGCTCACGGTGCAGTGAGGCGCGCGATCACCGCGCCCCGCGCCCCGTGAGGACGGCGGGGATGGTCCTGAGGAAGATCTTGAGGTCGTTGTAGAGCGACCAATTGTCGATGTACTGCAGGTCGAGCTCCATCCAGCGGTCGAAGTCCACGTCGTTCCGCCCGCTGATCTGCCAGATGCAGGTGATGCCCGGCGTGACGCTGAGCCGGCGCCGGTGCCACCGCTCGTACTCCTTGACCTCGCTGGGGACCGGCGGCCGGGGGCCGACGACGCTCATGTCCCCCCTCAGGACGTTCCAGAACTGCGGGAGCTCGTCGATGGACGTCTTGCGGATGAAGTGCCCGACGCGGGTCACCCGCGGGTCGTTCCGCATCTTGAAGACCGGCCCCGTAACCTCGTTGAGCGCCTTGAGCTTTCCGAGCTGGGCCTCCGCGTCGATCGCCATGCTGCGGAACTTGTAGAGCCAGAACTCCCTCCCGTGGGTCCCGACCCGCCGCTGCCGGAACAGGACCGGCCCCGGCGAGTCGAGGCGAATCGCGAGCGCAGCCAGGGTCAACAGGGGCGCCAGGAGCACCAGCGCGACCGCGCTCGCCAGGACGTCGGCGGCCCGCTTCGCGAGGAGCGCCAGCGGGTCGCCGGGGACGGTGGAGAAGGCGAGCATCGGCACCCCATCGACGTCCTCGACGGTGAACTTCGCGATGCCCCTGCGGAAGAAGTTCGCGTAGACCCAGGCTCCCACGCCCTGCTCGGCGCAGATCGCGAGCGCCTCCTCGACGCCGTCGAGCCGCTCCCGGCCCATGGCGAAGATGACCTCGTCCACCACCTGCTCGCCGAGGATGCGGGCGAGGTCCCGCAGGTTGCCCAGCACCGGTCCGACCGGCTTTCCCTGCGCGCCGTCATCCTCCAGCAGGCACCCCGCGCACTGGAGCCCCCACTCCGGGTGGCTGCCGAGGAGGCTCAGGACCTCCGACGAGGAAGGGCCCGAGCCGACGACCAGGAACCGCCGGCTGTTGTAGCCGCGGCGACGCAGGCTCCGCAGGAAGAGGCGAACCGCGACGCGGTTCGCGAGCAGCGCCGCGAGCGCGATGGAGAAGTACAGGCCGACGAAGAGGCGGGACACGTCCTCGCTCTTCAACGCGAACCCGACCACGCCGAGGCCGCCGGCGACGATGACCATCGACCTGAAGAGCCGCCCGAGCTCCATCCGCATGGGGCGGGTGCGGTAGGCCTGGTAGACGAGGGTCACCGTCGACGCGCCGAGCCACATGAGGAGCGTGAGGGCCAGGATCGACCAGTAGTGCTCGATGGGATAGATGCCGTGGAAGAGCCCGCCGGCCAGCCGATCCCTCACGAGATAGGCGACGGGGAACGCGAGCGCGAGGACGACCAGATCGAAGAGCCGCAGTCCGGCGTCGACGAGGCGCGCCCGGTCCTTCAGCATGGAAAGACGCCTCCGCGCTCGGCGAGCGGGGCCGACCAGAGCGCAAGCTCTACGCTCTCCACCACCGCGCCGACCGAGGTCAGCCCTTCCCCTCCCAGCTGCCGTACCTGGAGCCCGAACTCGGCCTCGATGGCGGCGAGGAGCAGCCGCGAGCCGACCGGATCCCACTGAGGAATCTCCGAGGGGCCGTCAGACAACGCGGGGGAGGTGCGCAGCTCGAAGGTGCGCCGGATGAGGTCGACCACCCCCGACGTGACCTCCCGGCTCCGCGGCCCGACGGGAGCGTCGTCGCGCTCGGACGCGCCGACCGCCAGCGCCCGGGCCGGGATCGTCCCGGAGATCACGGCGTGCGCCGCGATCTCGGCTCCGTCGCCGATCCGGGCACCCGGCTGGATGATCGCGCCCTCGCCGATCTTCACGTCCCGGCCGATGATGATGCGGCGCGCGAACGGGCGGGCGTCGGTCCGGGCCACCGCCTCGAAGTTGGCGTCCACGATGGTGGTGAAAGGGCCGACCCAGGTGCGCTCACCGATGTCGATGCGATGGTAGGCGGCGATCCCGACGCCCTCCGAGACGTGGACCTCCGGCGCGATTCGCAGCAGGCCGGCCACCCCGGTCACAAGATGGGTCGGCGCGGGGGTGCCCACGATCTCCACGCCGGCGCCGATGTCGATGCGACCCTGCTTCTTCACCTGCACGTCGCCGCGCACGACGACCCCCTCGCCCACCAGCTCGCACCTTCGCAGCACGCGCGCCGCGGCGGCGCGCCCCCAGAGCCGATGGAGCTCGCGGACGAGTTGTCTCAGGTCTGCCATGTGCGTACCTCCGAGCGGACGGCGACGGCCGTGTGCGGGCTCATCGAGCGACCGGGACGTGTCGCCGCTCGCCGGCGCGCGCGGTCCGGATCCAGGCGTGCGGCGCGTGCCCCGACTTCTGGAGCAGCACCGCGAGCTTCCAGGCGACGTAGACCGGCGTGAAGGCGAGGTCGATCAGCCCTCGCGGCCCGGCCCCCGAGATCGCCCAGCCCCGGGCGACGTAGGCGAGGAGCAGCACGGCGCAGGCGCCCCATGCGTACAGGGACCAGAGGGCCGCCCCCGCGAGGAGCGAGGACAGGGCCGAGACCGCCAGCCCCAGCGCCGCCGCGATCACCACCAGCGAGAGGGGCGGCACGAGCACGTCCATCGCCAGGTCCAGGAGGACCGGGTCGCGCCGGCGGAGCGCGGTCCGCAGCAGGCCACACCCGTGCTCGCGCAGGATGCGGAGCCGTCCTCCCTCCCAGCGCCGGCGCTGGGAGCGGGAAGCGCTCCCGGACGCCAGCATCTCGCCGAAGACCGCCGCCTCCTCCGCGTAGTGGACGCGGTACCCCGCCAGGCCCAGCTGCAGCCCGTACTCGACGTCCTCGACGATGGAGAAGGCGTGGTGCGGCACCTTCCGGAGCAGCTCGGTTGCCAGGCACATCCCGTTGCCGCGCAACCCCGCCGAGACGCCGAGCCGCTCCCGGGCGCGCGAGCGGAGGTCGTGGAAGAGCGCGAAGGCGATGGCCATCAGGCGGGTCCGCCAGGCCTGCTCGGGCGCGCGAATG
Organism: Anaeromyxobacteraceae bacterium; assembly: GCA_035656915.1. Lineage (GTDB taxonomy): Bacteria > Myxococcota > Myxococcia > Myxococcales > Anaeromyxobacteraceae > Anaeromyxobacter_B. The sequence continues at coordinate 69,053 of DASRRJ010000014.1, read as the reverse complement.
CCGTAGCGACCCTGGACGGCGAGGGCCCCGGCGTCGAGGCGCGCCGCGAACTCGCGCAGCAGCTCCCGGGAGACGAGGGAGTCGGCGTCGACCACCACCACCGCGTCGGCGAATCCCTCCGCCAGGGACCAGTCGAACGCCGCCGCCAGCGCGAATCCCTTCCCGGTGCGCCCGAGATCGTGGCGCTCGAGGACCACCGCCCCGGCCTCGCGAGCGCGCCGGGCCGTGCCGTCGCTGCAGTTGTCCGCGACCACCACGACCCGCCGAAGCTCGGCCGGATAGTCGACCTGCGCCAGGCTCCGGACCGTCGCCGAGATCCCCGACTCCTCGTCGCGCGCGGGTACGACGAGGTCGAACCTCAGGTGCGGCGCGCGCTGGAGCGGTGGCTGCACGCGTCCGGAGAAGAGCGTGAGGAATCCGAGGTACCCAGAGGCCACCAGGACGGGGAGGGCCGCCAGGAGACACAGCACGTCGAGAATGGACGCCATCGATCCCTCGAAGGGTCGGCGCCGCCCGTGTGCGCCGTTGTGCACAAAGGTGCGCCGTGACGTACGCTAGGTTGCAGTGCGCACGCCTGCCAGTCTCTGTGCCCTCCCGAGCGTCGGGCTATTAAGGGACACGCACTTTCGCGGCGTGCGCAATCCTCTCCCGCCATCGGCAATTGCGCGCGCAATATACGTTTGCTCTCCGCGCAAGCGCCCGAGCTCGCGCGGCGCCGGGCGCCGCGCGGCCTTCGCGCCGCACCGCGCGACCGGCGCGCGTAGCCCCCTTACGCATCTGGCCGGCGAGGCCAGGGCGCCACTATGATCGCTCCCATCGTCAATCCTGCCGGTGCGGGATCGTGGAGGGAGGGTCGAGAGAGCCGATGTCCCACGCGCGCCAACTGCAGATCGCGACGCTGTTCGGGCTGCTCGCCGGCTGCTCCCACGTCGGAGGCGGGTACGTCTGGGTCGACAGCTACCAGGACCCGGCCGCGGCCCGGAGCGAGAACTACGTGATCTCCGCGGGCGACCTCATCAACGTTCGCGTCTTCAACCAGGACGGCCTGTCCGGGCGTACGCGGGTGCGGGAGGACGGGAAGATCTCCATGCCGTTCCTGAACGACGTGGAGGTGGCGGGGCTGGAGCCGGCGACCGTGGCCAATCAGCTCGGGAGGAAGCTCCGGAGCTTCATCGTGAACCCGGTGGTCACCGTCTCGCTGGAGGAGCGGGTCCCGTTCGAGGTCTCGGTGCTCGGGGAGGTGACGAAGCCGGGCGTCTACCGCCTGCAAGACGGCGCCGGCCTCCTGAAGGCGCTGGCCACGGCGGGGGGGCTGACCTTCGTCGCCCAGCGCGACGGCATCTTCGTGCTGCGCTACGGAGACGCCGCGCGCCGGGGCGTGCCCACCCGCATCCGCTTCACCTACAAGGCGCTCACCCAGGTCACGGGCGGCGCCGCGTCCTTCGCGCTGCGCTCCGGCGACGTGGTCGTCGTGGAGTGACCCCTGGTCCCGGGCTCGGCCATCGCGTCGGCGTGGCTGCTGATGGCCAGCGGCCAGGTCCTCTCCTACGAGGCGGTGCTCCGGACCGAGGCGCACCAGATCCAGGGCTCCGCTCCCGCCTCCCGCGAGCTCTCGGCGGACACCCGGCTGCGGCTCCTGGTGGAGGGGCGCGCGTACGCGCTCTCGCTCGCCTATGCCCCGCAGTTCGCGGTCGAGGACCCGCCCACGACCTTCCGGGCGCTGCACCGGGGGGCGCTCACGGCCTCGCTCACGAGCGCCCCCCGCTGGCGCCTCGACGGCGTGGCCACCGGCTCGTACGGGACCGACAACCTGCTGGTGCCGGCCCTGCAATTGACCCCGCAGCAGTCGTACGGGCCGGTGCAGCCGGTGCAGCCGATCCCGCACAGCACCGTCCTGCCCTACGTCTCGGGGGCGCTCTCGGTCGCGTATACCCGCCAGCTCGACGAGGCCTCCGTCGTGGGGGCCACGATCTCGGGGGTGATCGACGGGAGCCCCGACTCCGCGTCGAGCGCGCAGTATCCCATGCAGCGCAGCGCTTCCCTCGACCTGAGGTACGGGTGGACCGGAGCGGCCGACGTCGCCGCCACCGCCCTGAACGGCACCTTCACCCGCTTCGGGGACGACGGGACCGACCTCATGGCCACTCTCCTGCAGGATTGGCGGCACCTCTTCACGAGGCACCTGACCGGCTGGATCAGCGCCGGCCCGGCGCTGGTCTGGAGCCGCTTCGCCGGGAACGGGCTCAGCCTCGCGCCCATCCTGGCGGCGGGGTCGCCGCAGGCCGGCACCACCTCCACCTGGCTCACCGCCGCCGGAGAGCTGGGCGTCCGGGACAAGAACCTCCAACCGGGCCTGGAGGGATCGCTCGCCGTCCACGTGGCGCCGAGCCTCGACCGGCTCACCGGACTGGTCTACGACCGGGCCGACCTCCGCTCCATGCTCGAGTGGCGGTCCTCGCCCGCTTGGACCTGGGGGGCGGGGCTGTCGTACGGCGTCGTCCTCACGGGCGTGCAAGGCGGCGAGCAGATCGCCACCGCCGAGCTACGCACCACCTGGGCCGAGGGCGCCACCTGGGAGGTCGTGGGCGGCCTGCGGGGCCTCTGGCAGCTGCAGGACCCGAGCAGCCCGCAGGGAGTCCGCCTGTGGACGACGTACCTCGGCGTGACCGGCCGCGATCGCGATCGGCTCCGTTGAGCCGGCGCGCCGAGCCGGAGCCTACGTCACGACGGCGCCGAGGACCTGCTCGCACCCGATCTGGTCGATGAGGCTCCGCGCCTCTTCCAGCGAGGTCCCTCCCCGGCGCACCACCAGCACCGCGGCGTCCGCCGCGAGGACCAGGCGCAGCGCGACCTCGCTCGCGGCCGGCGCCTCCACCGTCACCACCGCGCGGGCCCGGTTGGTGGCGCCGTCGTCGAGCCCGTCGGCGAGGCGCGCGCCCTCGGCGGCCGAGAGCCCCTCGGCGGAGAGCAGCTCGAACGGCCCCAGGCCGTAGAGCCGCCCCAGCTCCGGGAGCGGCGCCGCGATCCAGCCAACGGAGGTTCCGGGATCCACCGGCACGAGGACCAGCGACGACCAGGGCCGCCGCACCAGGCTCAGCCAGAGGTGCTGCAGCTGGCTCGAGCTGGTTCGGGGTGGCTCCAGCGTCCTCGAGGTGCCCATGGCGGCTCCCATCACGACGGCCTCGCCTGACGTCCCAGCAGGCTGCGCGCGGCCTCCCTCCAGGCCGCCGGCAGCACTCCTCGAGTCAGGCTGTTCCAGGCGCGGTACGCCAAGCGCCCGCGCCGGGTCGGCGAGAGCTGGACCGCCGACCGGTAGACGACCTCCTGCGGGCTCCACCTCGTCTTCGAGACGTCCGTACCGTTGGAGAGGTTCACGACCCGGACGCCCGCCTCGAGCGCATGCTTTATCGCCTCCGCCAGCGCGGTGGTCATCACGCTGTAGGGAGCCCAGCGCGGATCGTACCCGGAATAGTAGAGGTACAACGAGTCGCCCAGCGCGAACCCGATCCGCGCGGCCACCACCTGGTCCTCGATGAGGAGCTGGAACACGCGCACCTGCCCCCGCAGGGCGAGGCGCTGGCAGACGTCCGCGAGGAAGGCCCGGGCCGGCGGCGCCGCGAAGACGTCCAGGTGCCGCACCGTTCCGCCCAGGCGGGCGCGCGCGCCGTGCAGCTCCCAGAACCGCTCGAGGGCCGCTGCCACCTCCGCCGGCGCGATCGCCACCGCGAAGCCGAATCGATGGCCGTCGCGCTTCAGCGAGTTGTAGCACTTGCGCAGCGATTCCTTGAGGTTCCGCGACCGGCTCGCCCGGAACTTCTCCCAGGTTCCCTCCAGCGGCAGCACGTAGTTCGGAACGTCCTCCAGGAACTGGACGTCCGGCTCGGCCGAGAGGGCCCGCTCGAGCTCGCCGCCCGATCGAATCCCCCGCCAGTACAGCCAGTCCCACTCCTCCGCTCGCGCCCGCAGCTGCGCCAGCAGCGCCGCGTGCACCTCGCGCTCCCAGGCGGGATCGCAGAGCAGCCCCCGGAGCTCGGTGATGTTGGGATCCGCGCCGAGGAAGTCGATCGCCCGCACCGCCAGGGGGCCGCTGCCGGGGCGCCGGGTCAACATGAGCGGCGCGACGGCCACCAGCCGGCCGGAGCGGTCGCGGAAGGCCTGGACGCGAGGGGCGTCCTCCACGCCCAGCCGGTGCTCCGCGAGGTGCCTCCACCAGGAGTCGTGCCACTCCCAGGTGCGGAACGGCAGGCCGGCCCCGTACGCGTCGGACAGGTCTCGCCACTCCGGCTCGAGCGCGCCGAGCGCCTCCACCCCGCCGAAGGACTCGACCGTCAACGAGCTCACCGCGAAGCTCCCGGGTACCGCAGGACGCCCGGTCACCGGGCGCCGACCCGGCAATATACGGATGGTCCCGGCGGCTGCACCCTCCGCAGGCGGGGCGCCGCGGCGGGCGCGGAGCGGCCCTCTACGGGGATCCCACAAGCGCGGCTGGTGCCCGAGGCGCGCGGCGATTTATGTCTGCTCAGTCATGGGCCCGAACAAGCAACCGACGCGCGCGAGCGGGGACTCGGTGATCGCCGCCGACGACCGCTGGCCGGCGAGCCGCGGCTCCCGCTCCACCGCGCCAGGCGAACGCGTGCTCGAAGGCGAGGGCGAGGCGACGTCGCCCGACCTGTTCGACTGGGTCCTCCTCCGTCATCGGCTGGTCTTCTTCCTGGACGCGCCCCGGCGTCACCGCTGGTTGACCGCGGCGGCGCTCCTCGGCGCGCTCGCGACGTCGCTGGCGGCGATCGCGGTGCTCCCGCGCAGCTACCACGCCGAGGCCCGGATCCTGGCCTCCCGGAACCTGGTCATGCCCGCGCTGGGCAACCCCGGGCGCAACATCCCGGGCGACGCGGACGCTCCCACCCGCGGCGCCGCCGAGACCATCCTGAGCCACGAGAACCTCCTCACCCTGATCGGCCAGACGAACCTGCTCGAGCACTGGCGGCTGAGCCGCGCGCCGGCGCTGCGGCTCAAGGACGGCCTGACGAGCCGCTTCCGCCGGCCGCCGACCGAGGAGGAGGAGCGGGACGCCCTCGTCTACGTGCTCGAGAAGCGGCTCAAGGTGACGACCACCGGGGAGAAGGGAGAGACGCTCAACATCGAGATCGACTGGCCCGACGCCGGCACGGCCTACCGGGTGATCTCCACGGCGCAGCAGAACTTCCTCGAGACGCGCCACGCGCTCGAGGTGTCCACCATCGCCGAGGCCATCTCGATCCTCGAGGGCCACGCGACCTCCGCCCGCGCGCGGGTCGACTCGGCGCTCGACGAGTTCCGGCGCGCCCGGGAAGCGGCCAGGCGGCCCGCGGCGACGAGGCCGCCGCCGCGGCTGCCCGTGCTGCAGCCGGCACGGGAGGACCGCGAGCTCGCGAACCTGAGGCTGATGCTGGTGGCCAAGCGGCGGGCCATCGCGGACCTGGAGGCGTTCCGGGACCGGCGGGTCGCCGAGGTCCAGGCCAGGCTGGCCGAGCAGAAGGCCATCTACACCGCGGCGCACCCGCAGGTGGTCGCGACGCGCGAGAGCCTGGACGCGCTCGGGCGCGACTCTCCGCAGCTCGCCGAGCTCCGGCGCGAGGAGCGCGAGCTGCTCGCCGAGTACACCTCCCGCGGCGGCAAGGCGCTCGAGGCCGACCACGTAGAGCCCGCTCGCGGCGCGCCCGCGTCCGTGATGCAGCTCCCGGACGTGCTCCGGATCCAGGACGCCGCCACCGAGGACAGCGCCGAGGCGCAGTTCTGGCGCACCCAGCTCGAGGTCGCGATGAGGAAGTACGAGGAGCTCGCCGCGCGCATCGAGGCCGCGCGCATCGAGCTCGACACCGCTCGCGCCGCCTTCAAGTACCGCTACAGCGTGATCCGCCCCGCCGAGGTTCCCCGCCACCCGTCGCGGCCCAAGGTGCCGCTGATCCTGCTCGGCGGGGTCTTGGGGGGCCTGGCGCTCGCGTTCGGGGCGAGCTCGCTGCTCGACCTGCGCCGGGGGCTCCTCCTCTACCCCTGGCAGGTGGAGCGGCAACTGGGGATCCCGCTGCTCGGCGAGCTCGATCCTCCCTAGAGACCGCGATCGGGGCCCTGCATGCCACCCACCGACTCCCCTCCCCCACGGCTGAGCGTGGTCGTCCCCACGCACGATCGCCCCGCGCTGGTGGCGCGGCTGGTGGAGCAGCTCGGGCGGCAGCAGGCAGGCCTCGCCGCGCACGAGATCATCGTGGTGGACGACGGCTCGGCGACGCCGGTCCGGCCCGTGCTCGAGCGGCTGGAGCTCGGCTGCGAGCTGCGGGTCCAGGAGCAGCCCAACGCCGGCGCGGCGGCCGCCCGCCACCGGGGCGCGCTCGCCGCCCGCGGCGAGATCCTGGTGTTCGTCGATGACGACATGCAGGTCGGCCCCGGCTTCCTGGCGGCGCACCTCCGGGCCCACCCGACCGGCAGCCGCAAGGTGGTGCTGGGGCAGGTCCGGCCGCCGCCCGACCTGGAGCGGATGCCGCTCTTCGAGCGCTGGCACCAGTGGACGCTGCAGTCGTTCGGGGACCGGCTCCTCGCGGGGGCGAGGCCGGCCGGCAACAACCTGTACACGGGGAACGTCTCACTGCGCCGGGAGGACTACCTGGCGGTGGGAGGCTTCGACCCGAGCCTGCCCCACTCGGAGGACGCGGAGCTGGGCCTGCGCCTGGAGCAGGCGGGCGTGACCTTCGAGTTCTCCGCCGCGGCGAGCACCGTCAACGGCTCGGATCGCAGCAGCCTGAGCTGCTGGCGGCGGCGCGCCGCGCTGTACGGGGTGTGCGACACCCGCATCGGGCGGAAACACGCGCAGGTGCGCCACGCCAGCCCGTGGCGCTTCTGGCCTGAGCTCCACCCGATCTCCCGCCCCATCCTCCTGGCCTCCGCGGTCGTGCCGCCGCTGTCGCGCGGCCTGTCGCGCGCGGTCTACGCCGCGGCCGACGCCAGCGATCGCCTGGGCGCGCGGCGGCTGGCGCTGGCCGGCACCACCCTGGCCTACGGCCTCGAGTACTACCGGGGCGTCCGCGAGGAGCTGGGCTCGGCCCGGGCGCTCCTCGAGGATCTGCGCGCCTATCGGCGCTCCGCCGGCGCAGGCGGCCCGCGTGCGGACCTGCTGGAGCGCTTCCGCGCCGCGGTGGAGGCGGATCACGCGATGGGCCGCCACTACCAGGAGCGCTATGGAAACCGCGCCGAGCCGGCCGGCAGCCTCGCGCGCGACGCGGTCCAGAAGATCGGCTTCCAGATCCTGGTCGCCGTCCGCCTCATGCGCCTCCTCCGCGACGCGCGCCTGCCCCTGGCCGCGAAGGTCGCCTCGAGGACCATCCGCCACCTCTACGGCTCCGACGTCCACTGGGACGCCGAGCTCGAGCCGGGGGTGGTGCTGGTGCACGGCATGGGGCTCGCCATCAGCGCCGCCGCGCACGTGAGCGAGGGCTGCATCCTCTTCCAGAACGTCACCCTGGGGATGGGGATCGACCCCGTCACCCGGCGCACCGGCGCGCCCAGGCTGGAGCCGAACGTCCACGTGATGCCGGGAGCCACCTTGCTCGGCCCCATCACCGTCGGCGAGGGCTCCAAGGTGGCGGCCGGTGTCGTGCTCATGCGCTCGGTGCCGCCCCGCTCGCTCGTGGCGGGCCCCGAGCCGAGCGTCAAGGCACGCGCCGACGCGCCGCCGCGTCGCGAGGCGGACCTCGAGCCCCTGCCCTCCGCCTCGGCGGAGGGGACCGGGTGATCAGCCGGCGCTCCGGCGCACCTCCGCCGCCTCGACGAGCGCCGTGAGCTCCGAGAGGTCGCGGGCCCGCATCGCCGCGCTCTCGTCGAGGGTGATCCCGAGCTCCTCCTCGAGCGCCAGGAGCACCCGCAGGGCGCCGAGGGAGTCCCACTCCGGAAGCTCCCGCGGCCCGTCCCCCGGTCCGGGGGAGGCCTTCAGCCCCAGGGCGGCGGCGACCACCCGCGGCACCTGAGCGGCGAGCGTCTCTCCCTGGGCCAGCGCGCTCGCGCCCGCAGGCGCCGGGCGCGCCGGCACTCCCGCCACCGCGGCGCCCGCCGCGACGTCGCCGGAGACGACGCTCCCGGCGGCCACCCGCGCTCCGTCGCCGATCGACGAACCACGCAGGATCGTCACGCGGCTGCCGAGCCGCACCGCCCGTCCGATGACCACCGCCGCCCCCTCCGCGCGGACCTCCGGCGCTCCGGCGACGTGGAAGTCGGTGTCCGAGATGACCGCGAAGGGGCCGATCCGCGCGCCGGCGCCGATGCGGATCGAGCGGTGCGCGGCGATGGCCGCGCCGTGGGCGAGGTGGACGTCATCGCCGAGGATCAGCGCTCCGCCGCGGGCGACCACCAGGTGCGACTGCACCGGCGACGACGAGAGGTGCACGCGAGCGCCGAGCACCAGGCGTCCGGCGTTCTCGATGGAGGGCCGGCCCTCCAGCGTCACCCCTTCGCCGACCTCGTCGCAGGCGCGCAGCCACAGGAGGCGCGCGAGGTGGCGCAGCGCAGGGCTCATCGCGCCGCGCTCCGCCGCCACTCGAGCTGGATCGTTGCGGGCAGGGGGTAGGGACGCGAGGCGTCCCAGCGGAACAGCGCCGGCTCCGGCGCGTCGAGCCCGGCCCGGCGCCAGAACTCGAGGCAGGGCCGGTTCTTCGCGGTGGGCACGAGGCGGGCCTCCACCGACGCGGCTCCCGCGCGGCGGGCGGTCTCCACCGCGAGGTGCACCATGACCTCCTCGACCCGCCGGCCCATGACCCGGCAGGAGAGGACCCAGTCGACGACCCGCCCGCAGCCGTCCTCCACCTCGACGCTCACGATCCCGGTGAGCCCCGCCTCGCCGAAGCGATCCGAGACCGTCACGGTCCAGAGGTGCCGGCCGGGCGCGCCCGCCCACTCCGCGAGCTCGCGCTCGGTGAGCCTTCGGGTGCTCAGGTTCATCTGGTTGGTCTTGTTGAGGAGCTGTGCCGCCCGGGCCAGGTTGGAGGGGCCGAGGGGCTCCGCGACCGCGCGCACGCCCAGCCGCTCGAGCCAGGCGTCGAGGGATCCCACCTCCGCGCGCATGGCGTCTCGCTCGCGGTCGGAGGCATAGAGCCGGGTCCGCTGCGCGTCCTCGGCGCTGAGCGCCGGCAGGTCGAAGCAGCGCAGCTGGTCGAGCGCGCTCGGGTAGAGGAGCTTGTCTTCGGGCCACTCCGGGACGAGCACCTCGGGCAGCGCCTCCCGCACCCGCCCGCGCTCGACCGGGTTGTCGTCGATGAAGACCGCCGACTGCAGTCCCAGGTTCAGCGCGCTCACCAGCTCGGCGACGTTGCGCGCCTTGTCGTCCCAGTTGATCCGCCAGGCGGCAAAGTCCTGCTCGCGGAGCACCATCGCGGGATGCGCGCGGATCGCCTCGAGCGCGGTCGCCTCGTCGTTCTTGCTCACGATGGCGAGGAGCACGCCGCGACGGGTGAGCGCCTTGAGCCGATGCTGGAAGGCGACGAGCGCCTCGCCCGCGGGGTCGTGGCCGCCCAGGCGGAGCCCCTCCCAGCCCACGTCGCCCACGATGCCGCCCCAGAGCGTGTCGTCGAGGTCGAGGATCACGAGCTTGCGCGCCCCGCCCATCAGGCCGCGATGGGCCGCCTGGATGTCGCGAGCCGCCTCCGCCAGGACCGGCGCGCCGAACGCCACCTTGCCCACGAACCAGGCGCGCGGGCTCTGCGCGGCCCTTCCGCCCGCGAGCGCCCACCGCTGCGCGTCGAGCGCGTAGACGTTGCCGATGGCGGCGACGCGGTCCATCAGGCGCAGGTTCATCGCCGCGAGCGCCCGGGTCGCCCCGCCCGGCCGCGCGTCGAGGCAGCCCAGCCCACGGCGATCGGGAGGCAGCGTCCAGGTCGGCACGTACAGGGCGCGCCAGGAAGCGGCACCGCGCGCCAGCAGCGTGGAGAACTCGTCCACCCCGGCGAGCAGCTCGGCCTCGGCGACCTCCTCGAACCCGAGCACGCGGGCGAACGCGGGTACGGCCCCCTCCGGCCGCGTCCAGACCACCGCGAAGTCGGCCGCGTCCGGGCGCGCCCCCTGCAACAGCGTCTGCGCGACCTGATCGTAGGGCGCCGCCTCCGCGCTCAGCGGCGGGCCGTGGGTCGGATCCGCGAGGAAGCGCGCCAGCTCGTCGGCGGTGAAGTCCGCGATGATCGTGCCGCGCCCTGCCGGCGGCGGAGCCGCCGCGGGCGCCGGGGCGGCCCGGGGCGCCGCCTCCGGTGCGCTCGACGCCGAGGCGCCGCGCACCGGCCGGATCACGCGCGCCGGCACCCCGCCGGCGACCACCCCCGGTGGAATCTCCCCCGCGACCAGGCTGCCCGCGGTGACGACCGCGCCCGCGCCGATCCGCGCCCCCGGGAGCACGGTGACGCGCCCGGCCAGCCACGCCCCCTCCCCGATCTCGATCGGCCTGGGCTCCTCCCCTCCGTCGCCAGGCACCTCGGTGTCGGAGACGATGACGTACTGCCCGAGCTGGGCCCCTGCGCCGATCCGCACCGCGCCCTGCGCCGAGATCGCGGTGCCGAAGTTGATGTGCGCCCCGCTGCCGATCTCCAGGCTGCCGGCTGGACCGGTCACGAGCTCGATGGGGTTCCAGCGGGAGCAGAGGATGACGTCGTCACCGATGGTGATGCGCCCCCGGTTGACGATCCTGGGCGCGCCCATGGTCCGCACTCCGCGCCCGACCCGGTCGCAGGCGCGCAGGAAGAGGGGCGCGCCGGCGAGCTGGATGGCGACGGAGACGCCGCCGGCGATCAGCTCCGAGGCGCCGTCGTGCCGGTGTCGTTCCAGGGCCCGCCGCAGCCGTCGAATGAGCCCCGCCGCACCGCGGTCGTCCATGCGCCCTCCGATGGCGATCTGAGCACCTGCGCAGCCTCACGGCAACACGAGGATGGAGGTCGCGATCCGCCCTCACGGGGCGTCGACCGGCGCCCGCGACACCGTTCGCCGCGACCCCGCGGGGCGGCCGCGGCCCCGCGTGGGCGCCCGCGGAGGCCCAGGCTCGGCTTGCCCCCCTCGCGCCGCCGGATTACGGCACCGCTACCATGGGCAAGGCGCTGCTGCTCTCGGTGATCGTCGCGTTCATCGCCATCCCCGCGCTGGGCTGGCGCGAGCCGAGCCCGGTGAAGGCGCTCAAGCGCGCCGTCTTCTTCGTGGTGGGCTTCGTCGCCCTCTACTACTGCGCCATCCGCTTCGCCCTGCCGCGCATCTGGTGAACGGGAGCTCGCGGGTCTTGCACGCCTCCTCCTTGCCTCGCGCGCTGCTGGCCACCGCGGGCGCGCTGCGCCGGCAGCGCCGAGCCGCGGGGGCCGCGGGCGCGGTCGCCGCGGCCGTCGCGGCGCTGGCGCTGGCGCTGACGCCGGCCACGTGGCACTCCGACGCCGAGCTCCTCGCGCAGCGCGCACCCGTGATGCCGGCCCTCGGCCACCCCGGCCGGACCGTCCCACCCGAGGCCGACGCGCCGACCCGCGCGGCCGCGGAGCACGTGCTGAGCCACGAGAACCTCCTCGCCCTCGTCCAAGAGACGGACCTGGCGGGCAGCTTCCGCCGGAGTCGCTCACCCCTCGGGCGCCTGCGGGATGCCGCCGCCGCGCTCCTCGGGCGCCGCCGCACGGAGCGGGACGAGGTCGAGGGGCTCGTGTACCTGCTCCAGCGGCGGCTCTACGTGGTCCCGGGTCCCCAGACCGTGACCATCGGCATCGACTGGCCCGACGGTCCGAGCGCCCATCGGCTGGTGCGAGCGGCGCAGCGGAGGTTCCTCGAGGAGCGGCGCGCGCAGGAGCTCTCGCTCATCTCGGACACCATCGCGATCCTCGATCGCCGCGCCGCGGCGGCCGAGGGAGAGACCCACGCCGCCTTCGAGGCGTTGAGGGGCGCCGTCGCCGGCCAGGGGACGGGCGCGGGCCCCGAGCTCCCACGCGCGCGGCGCGCCTCCCTCCCGCGAGATCCTGAGATCGGGCGGCTGCGGACGCTGCTCTCGAGCAGACAGGCGCAGCTCGAGCGGCTGGAGGCGGCGCAGCGGTCCCAGCTCGCCGAGGCCGAGGACCGCCTGGCCGAGCTGACCGCGGTCTTCTCCGAGGGATATCCGGACGTCCAGAGCCTGCGGTCGAGCATCGCCTCGCTGGCGCAGGAGCCGGCGGCCGCGCAGGCGCTGCACGCCGAGATCGCCGCGCTTCGAGGCGAGGTCGCCAGGCGATCGCTGGCGTTGCGCGCCGCGCGCGCGCAGGCCGCGCAGGTCGCGAAGCCCGTCTCGAGCAGGACAGCTCCGCGCCCGCGCTCGCCCAGCGACCCGGAGGCGCCGGCAGTGCATTACGCGCGCGATCGGCTGCGCTCCGCGGCGCTGGTCGACGCCACGCTGGCCCAGCGCATGGTGGACACGAACGTGGAGCTCGACGTGGCGAGCGCCGCGTTCAAGTACCGCTACGCCGTCATTCGCCCCGCGACGCTCCCGCGAGAGCCGATCGGGCCGACGCGGCCGCTGCTCCTCGGAGCGGCGTTCCTGTGCACGCTCGCCGCGTCCCTGCTGGCGGCCTTCGCGGCGGAGGCGGGAGCAGGCGCGGCCGCCGGGCCGCGATCGAACGGAAGGTGGCCGTCCCTCCGGACCTTGGGCGCCGCCGCGGTGCTGACCTTCGCGACCATGGTCATTCTGGCGCAGGCCGCGGCCCCGCTGGCGCCCCCCGCCCCCCCGCGGTGGCCCGATGGCCCGGCGTGGGCGCTCCTGCCCGCGGCTCTGGCCGGCATCGGATGGGCCACGTGGAAGTTGCCCATCCGCCGCACCGCCCTCCCGCTCATGTTCCTGATGCTGGCGCTGGAGGCGCGCGGCAGCGCCGGCGGCAAATGGGCCTCGCCCTGGGCTCCCGTCGGCTACCTGCTCAACTCGAACCTGAACCTGAGCATCCCGGTCCGGGCCCTCCGGTTCTCCGGGGTGGACGCCCTGCTCCTGGCCATGTCGGGCGTGATCCTCTGGCGCCTGCTGTCCGGCTCGCGGCTCGACTCCGAGGGCGCGGTGAGGACCCCCTGGCCGCTCCACCTGGCCGCGCTGGCGTCCACCGCGACGCTCCTCCTCCTGGTGGGCCATGGCCTGGCGCGGGGCGGCGACCTCCAGCAGACGCTCTGGCAGGTGCATCAGCTCGGCTTCCTCCCGGTGGTCTTCTTCGTCCTCCTGGCTGCGATCCGCGGCCCGCAGGACTTCCCGGCGCTCGGCAAGGTCTTCGTGATCGCGGCGCTGCTCAAGGCCGTGCTGGCCTCCTACGTCCGGGGCGCGGTGGAGGTCGCCGCGCCGACCACCCACGCCGACTCGATGCTGTTCGTGGCGGCGGCCTGCGTCATGCTGGCGCTGGTCTTGGAGCACCGCACGCCCCGGACCCTCGGGTGGTGCCTGCTGGTGGTCCCCCTCGTTGCGTTCGGCATCAAGATGAACAACCGGCGCCTGGCCTGGGTGGAGCTGGCCGCCGCGGTGGTGGTCATGTACGCGCTCTGCCCGGCGACCCGGCTCAAGCGCGCGTTGACGCGGGGCGCGCTCCTGCTGCTCCCGGTCTTCGCGCTCTACCTCGCCGCGGGGTGGAACGCGCACTCGAGCTTCTTCGGGCCCGCCGTGAAGGTGCGCACGCTGCTCGACCCCAAGTACGACCGCTCGAACGAGGAGCGCGAGGTCGAGAACTACAACCTCGTGTCGAACCTGCGGGAGCGGCCGGTGCTGGGGACCGGCTTCGGTCACCCCTACCAGCTGTTCGTCCAGCCCGACGACATCTCGTACATCTTCCCGCAGTGGCAGTTCATCCCTCACAACAGCGTCCTCGGGCTGCTGGCCTTCGGGGGGATCGCCGGCTTCACCGGGCTGTGGCTGGTGCTGCCGGTGACCGTGTTCTTCGCGGCCCGCGCCTACCGCCGCTCCAGGGTGCCGATGCACCGCGCGGCGGCGCTCTCGGCCGTGGCGGCGGTGCTGGTGTACCTGCTCCAGTGCTTCGGCGACATGGGGCTGGTGGAGTGGCACGGGATCTTCCTGGTGGCCTCGGCGATGGTCGTGGCCGCGCGGCTGCCGGCGACCTGCGGGGCCTGGCCGGCTCCCCGCACCTCCAGGGGCCCGCAGGGCGGCGCGCCCTCGGCGGGGTGAACCCCAGGACGATGCCTGCACGCCGGCGTGGGGGCGCCTACTCTTCTAGCGAGGGAGAAGGCGGAGCGGCGAGCGTCACTCTCCAGTGCTGGCGAGAGTTGATCCCGCGGGTTCCTTCCAGACGGGGAGCGAGCTTGGGGACGCCGGTAGAAGCGAGATCGCAGCTCCAGGTGGGGCCGGCCCCCCTCGGCCCGACGGAGCACGCCCTCGTCGCCTTCCGGAACGCGTTCCAGCTCGGGGGCGCGCTCGTCTTCAGCTGGGTGGTGGCGCTCGGGATCAGGGTCCTCTTGCCGCGCCACCTGGGACCGGCCGCGTTCGGCTTCCTCAACTTCGCCGACGCGTTCACCGTCACCGCCTTCGTCCTGGGCGCGTTCGGAGTGGACACCTACCTCCGCAAGGAGGTTCCCACCCGGCCCGAGGTCGCGACCGACGTCTACGGCGGGATCCTGCTGCTGCGCGCCGCCGCCGCGCTGGTCCTGTTCGCCGGCATCGCGCTGGTGATGCGGCTCACGTCCCGGCCGCCGGTGGTGGTCCAGCTCATGTTCCTGTTCGGGCTCGGGCGGCTCTTCGCGAGCGTGAGCGACACCATCGGCGCGGTCCTCCACGCCAGGGGCCGGGTCGACGGCCTCTCCCTCGTCAACGCCGGATCGAAGCTGCTGTGGGGCTTCGGCATCCTCGTCGGGATCGCCACCGGGCACGCGCTCATGGGCGTGGGGGTGGCCTTCGCCGTCTCCGAGGGAGCCAAGGCCTGCGTGCTCCAGGTCGTGGCGCGCAGGCACGCCGGGCTGCGCGTGAAGCTCGATCTGGCGGCGACCCGGGCGGCGGTCGCAGCGAGCCTCCCCTATTACGTGAACCTCATCGCCATCACCGCCTACGGTCGCATCGACGTCACGGTGCTCTCCTTCACCATCACCGACGAGCAGGAGCTCGGCTGGTACGGGGCGGGCGCGACCCTCGCCGGGCTCTGCCTGCTCGCGACGCCGGTGATCGGCTGGGTCCTGCTGCCGCTGCTCGCCAAGGCCGCCGCCCAGGGCCGGGCAGCGCTGCGGAGCACCGTGGCCCGGTCCATGGAGGTGGTGCTGATCGCCGCCATCCCGACGTCGCTGTTCCTGGTGCTCGGCGCCGATCTCTGGGTGCGGACGATCTTCGGCCCGGCCTTCGCCCCCGCGGCCGTGCCGTTGCGGATCCTGGGGTCAATGTTCGTGCTGACCTACGTCACCACCGTGAGCGGCACCTGCCTCACGGTGCTCGGTCGCGGGTGGCTCGTCACCGGGGTCTCGACCTGCGGCCTGCTGCTCACGGTCTGCCTGAACCTGCTGCTGGTCGGCCTCGCGAGGGGACACCTGGCCCACGCGCCCGGCGCGGCCGGCGCGGCCGCGGCGCTGGCGATGCTGATCTCGGAGCTTTTCGTGACCATCACCATGACGGTCAGCCTCGGCGCCATGGCCTTCGATCGCCGGAGCCTCGGGTTCCTCCTCCGCACCGCGGCCGCGGTCGCGGCGGTGGTGGTCCTGGATCGTCTGGCGGTCCCGCTGGGGAGCAGGCGCATCGCCCTGGACCTCGTCGCCTATGCCGCCCTCATGCTCGCCCTGCGCGCCGTACGCTGGAGGGAGATGCTCCAGTTCTGCCGCGCAGGCCTCCGCCGCGCCGGCGCCAGCGGCGATCGGGAGGCGGCGTGACCGCTCCGGACCGGACCGGCTACGCCGGCTTCCCGCGCGCGGGGCTGCCCCTGCTCCGCTGCATCGCCGACGGCGGCGAGCTGCGGCTCGGCGGCGATGGGCCCGAGGAGCCTCGCCTCTGGTCCGGCATCCTGCGCTGCGTCACCTGCGGCAGGGATCACCCCATCGTGGAGGGCATCGTCGAGATGCTCGACGAGGCGCAGCTCGCGCCGGAGAGCCAGCACGAGCTGCGGGAGCGGGACGAGCGCGGGGACCTCGGCTCGGCCCTGCCGCCCGGCGGCGCCCTCCCGCTCGCGGACCGGGTGGAGCTCGCCGACACGCTGGCCTTCCTGCAGCCCGACGGCGGCGCGCTGCTCGAGCTGGGCTGCGGCACCGGCCGGCTGACTCCCGCCTTCGGCCGCCGCTTCCGCTTCGTCCTGGCGGTCGACTTCGCGCGCCGATCCTTGACGGCGCTCGCGCGCGGGCTGCGGCCTGGCGATCCGGTGGGCCTGGTCCGCGCCTCGATCTTGCGGCTGGGGGTCGCGCCGCGCGCCTTCAGTCGCGTCTTCACGGCCACCAGCCTGGTGGACCGCGAGCAGCGGATGGCCATGCACCGGGCCGCCGCGGAGGCGCTCGCCGACGGCGGGCGCTACGTCACCGGGTCCGAGTACTTCGGCCTGCGGCCGCGCCTGCTGGGGCTCCCGCGGACCACCCGCTACCAGCCGGGCGGCGTCCTCTACCGCCACATGGATCGGGACGAGATGATCCGGCAGATCGCCCCCTACTTCGAGCGGGTCCGCGCCAGTCCCATCAAGATCCTCCCGCTCACGGGCCGGCTCGGCGCGAGCCGCGCCGCGGAGTGGGCCTGCCGGGCCTTCGAGTCGGTGCCCGTGGTGCGCGAGCTCGGCGACCTGATCCTCGCGAGCGGCGAGCGGCCCATCCGGCCCTCCGCGGAGGGCGAGGAGACGCCGGGCGTGGCGCTCGTGAAGCGGCTCCACCGCTGGCGGGAGCGGCGCCGGCGAGCCACCGCCGGGAGGGACGAGCTCCGCGTCGAGGTGCTGCGGTCCCGGGAGCAGCTCGCCCCGCTGAAGTCGGAGATCGACGCGCTCAACCTGGCCTCCCGCCGGCCCTGCCCCTTCGCCTCCTTCGAGTTCCTGGACGCCCTCCTGCGGCACGACGAGTCGGCCGCGCCAGAGGACGAGCTGCTCTTCCTGGCGGCGTTCCGCGGCGACCGGCTCGCCGGCTACCTGCCGCTCCGGCGCAGGCGCGCGCGGCTCCTCGGGCTCCCCTTCCACCACATCGAGTGCCTCGCGCTCCACACCGGGGACCGGCCACACACCGTCGCCCGCGCCGAGGACGAGGTGACGTGCTCGGCCGCCTTCCATCGGCACCTCCTCGACCGCGACGGCCGATGGAGCTCGATCGTGCTGGCGTCCCAGGACGAGGGCTCCGGGCTCCTCGTCGCCGCCCCGCCCACCTCGCGGCGGCGCTACGTCCGGCGCTTCGAGAACGCCCCCAACAGCACCATCCCGCTGCCGCACGGCTCGCTCGCGGCCTACTACGCGACGCTGGAGCGGGACTTCCGCAAGCGGGTGGCCCGCCGGGTGCGCCGGCTCCTCGAGGCGGGGGAGATCTCGGTGATCACCTCCGGCGACCCGCTCGCCCGGGAGGCGCTGCTCGACCTGTACCTCGACGTCGAGCGCCGGAGCTGGAAGGGTTCGGCCAGGGTCGGCATCGCGCGCCACCCGGAGCGGGTGGCGCTGTTCCGGGGCCTGTGCGAGCGCGACCAGCCCCTCGCGCTCTCCCTGCACCTGGTGACGTGGAACGGGGCGCCGATCGCCGGGCAGATCAGCGGCGCCTTCCAGGGCGCGTGCTACGCCCTCGAGACGGCGTACGACGCCGCGTTCGCCGACGTCTCGCCGGGCTACCTGCTGCACCTGTTCTTCATGCGACACGCCATCCAGGCAGGGCTGCGCTCCTGCAACCTGCTCCACGAGTACGCGTACTACAAGTCGAGCTGGAACGGCGTCGCCACTCCCACCGTCGCCCTGCAGATCTTCCGCACGCCCGGCCTGCCGCACCTCAAGGCGCGCCTCGGCGCCCTGCGGCGCCGGCTCCTCCCGAGCGCCGAGGCGCCGGTAGACTTCAACCCGGCGAGGCGCGCGGTGGAGCAGCAGGCCCCCGAGGAGGCGCCGGCCAGACCTTCGCGCAGCGGGGAGGCGGCGCGGGCGGAGGCGGTGCTCGCTCGCCTCCAGGCGGAGGGGGCCGCGCTGGAGCGCCTCGCCGGGGCCGCCTTGCTCTCCGAGCTGCCGTTCCCGGCCGAGGCCCAGGTCCGCGGCCGACGCGGCACCGGCTGACCGCCGTGCGCAGGGACTCGAGGACACCATGCCACTCGTCTCCATCGTGATGCCCACGTACAACCGGGCGGACACCATCTCCCGGGCCATCGCCAGCATCCACGCGCAGACCTGGAAGCGCTGGGAGCTGATCGTGGTCGACGACGGCTCCACCGACGGCACCGCCGACCGGCTCGCGGGGCTCGACCCCAGGCTGAAGCTCATCCGGCAGGCCAACCAGGGGGTGACCGGCGCGCGCAACACCGGGCTGGAGGCCGCGACCGGCGACCTGATCGCCTTCCTCGACTCGGACGACGAGTGGCTGCCCCACCACCTGGAGCTGGCGGCAGCCTTCTTCGAGGCCTTCCCGGGTGAGCACGTGCTCACCGGGGAGTTCTGGCAGGACTTCGGCGCGCGGAGTTACGTGAAGCACCACCTGGTCGAGCTCGAGAGCTGGGCGCCGATGGTGGCGAGGAGGATCGGCTCGCAAGCGTTCGCCGGCCCTCCTCCCCGAGGCGACCCGTACCTGCGGGTCTTCGAGAGCCGGGAACGCGTGGGCGAGTGGGCCCGGCCAGCCCTGGGGCGAACCCCCTACGCCAGCTCGTTCCACTATCGCGGCGACATCTTCCGCGGCTGGAGGTGGGAGTTCCTCATGGCCATGCAGTCCACGGTCGTCACCCGGGCGGCGCTGCAGCGCGTGGGCCCCACCCCGCGGCGGTTCCCGGTCTCGTCGGACTACGGCTGGCTGGCCCTGCTCTCGAAGCACTTCCCGGTGAACCTGGTGAGCGCCCCGAGCTGCATCAAGCACGAGTATGGCGACGGCAGGAGGCGGCTGGCGCAGGATCACCTCGTGACCGGGAGCACCGCGACGCAGTTCCACCTCGAGCTGCTGCGGCAGTTCGAGGAGCTCTTCTGGGCGGAGCGGCCGCAAGATCCGGAGCTCCGAGGCATCCGCGCCTACCGCCAGTTCAGGGTCGCCGACGCCGCCCTGTCTCAGGGCCGCCCCGAGCTGGCCCTCGAGCACCTGCGCGCGTCGGTCGAGACCTGCCCCGACGCCGAGGCCAGGGCGATGCTGTGGCTGGCGCGCCTGGTCCGTCACCCGGGCCTCTCGCGGTACGTCTACCGCGCCTCCCGGCGAGCCGCCTCCATGCCGCGCTCCCTGGCCCGGCTGGTGGGCGAGGCGACGGCGCAGTGAGCCCTGGCAGCGCGCCGGCCCAGGCGGTGGGACCTCTTTCGTCCGGGTTGCGCCTCGCCGCCGCCGTCGCCCTGCTCGCCGCCGCGTGGTCCTGCGCGAGGGTCGGCAAGGCGGCCTGGGTCGCCTACGAGGATCTCCACCCCGCCCGGGCGCCCGCGCCGGCGGCTGCTCCACCGGGGTTCGAAGCGGTCGAGCTCCGCACGAGCGACGGGCTGACGCTCAGGGGGTGGTACGCGCCCCCGCGTAACGGCGCCGCCATCCTGCTGGCGCACGGCTGGAGCGCCTCACGCTCCCAGCTGCTCTCGCAGGCGCGCGCCCTCGTCCGGGCGGGCTTCGGGGCGCTGGCGCTCGATCTCCGGGCGCACGGCGCGAGCGACGGCGCCTCCTCGACCTCGGGCTGGCTGGAGCAGCGCGACGTGGAGGCGGGCCTGGCGCTCCTCGAGCGCGAGGGGGCCGTCCGGCTGGGAGCGATCGGGTTCTCCATGGGAGCCGCGGCCGTCGCCGAGGTCGCCTCTCGAGAGGAGCGCGTCGCGGCGGTCCTGCTGGAGTCGCTGCCGCCGACCCTGGAGGAAGACATCCTCGCCGACCATCCCAGCGATCGGAGGCTCCTGGGACGGGTGGGGCTCCTGGTGCACCGGCTCGCGGGAGTGGACGTCGAGCGCGTGCGCCCCATCGACGAGCTCTGCGGGATCGGGCCGAGGCCGCTGCTGCTCGTGTACGGCGAGGCCGACCCCGGCTTTCCGCCCGCGACGGCGCGCCGGGTGCTCGCCGCGGCGTGCGACCCGAAGGAGCTGTGGCTCCTCCCCGGCGCGGGACACGCCGACTACCTGGAGGCGAGGGCGGACGAGCTCGGGCGGCGGGCGGTCGAGTTCTTCTCGGCGGCCCTGCTCAAGGCTCCGCCTGCAGGGAGTACGTGGACACGCTCAGCGGCGGCAGCCGGAGGGACGCGACCCCGCCCGGCGGGATCGGGATCCGCTCCCCCGGCGCCGGGCCGGTACAGCTCCCCACCGAGCCCGTGACGTGCCACGCCAGGGCGGCGCGGACCGGGCCCACGTTGGCCAGCTCCACCGTGACGTCCAGGGGCGCCTCGGTCTTGTTCAGCGCCACCAGCACCGTGCGCTCCGGATGGCCGGCGTCGGCGCTCGCGTACACGGAGGTCCGCGCAGGATCCGTGGTGCTCGCCTCGAGCGAGAGATCGCCGAAGTGGCCGCCCTTGCCGTCGAAGTCCAGGTACGACTTGAACGCGGCGAAGACGCAGCGGTAGGCCAGGGTCTCGCTGTCGCAGTTCGGCCGATCGCCGCACTTCCAGGCGTAGATGCTGCCGCCCGGCCAGAGCGTGGCCGCGTAGACGCCCTCGCGCCCGAAGATGCCGAGCACGTCCGCCTGGGCGACGGCGCCGGAGATGTCGCCACCGCGACCGTACCAGTACTCGGTGACGGCCAGCTTCGTCCCCGGGGCGTACCGCGCGATGCTCTCCTTCAGCCGGGGCAGCAGGCGGATGGGGCAGCCGCCCGGCCGCAGACAACCGGGGACGCTCCGCGCCACCCAGCTGTTCTCCACGTACGTCGGGTCCCAGAGCGAGCGCGGGGCCGCGACCCGGGCCTCGACCACCGACCGCGTCTGCGGCTGCCACTCGTTGCCGATGCGCTCGCTCCAGCAGGGCTTCTCCCCGGGGTGGCAGGTGTTGAGCGCCTCCGGGTACCAGTGGACCGCGAGGACGTCGACCAGGGGCTTCTCCCGTCCGGCTCCCGCGGCCCGGATGCGCTCCAGGTAGTAGTCGACGTACCAGTCGTAGCCGTCGGGCGGCGACCGGTGGCCCAGGGCATGGAACCCGTACCAGCCCGAGAGGACCGGCCCCAGGATGGGCAGGTCCGGAGCCACGTCCTTGATGGCGCTCGCGTACTCCACCGTGCGCGAGACCAGCTCGTCGAACCCGGTGAGCACGGCGCCGCCGTCCGCCGTGCGGCCGCGGAGCTCGGCGTGCGTGCTCCCCCACAGGTCGGGCTCGTTGTCGAGGGCGATCAGGATCGGCGTGCGCGGGTCGCGCCGGGCCCGGGCGTAGCGCGACTCGAGCCAGCGGATGAAGTCGTCCTGGTAGACGGCGTCGTCCCGGAGGTCGGGGCGCGCGGTCGGCCCCGCCGGGTTGTGGGGGAGGGAGCGCCGGAAGTGCGGCCCAGGCGCGGCGGGGGCCTCGCTGCTGGCGGCGAGCGAGACCGGCGCGGTGTTGCCTCCGTGATCGGCCGCCACCCAGCCGGCAATCGGCACGGTGACGATGGTGCCGGCCTTCCCTTGCCGGAGTGACGAGTCGATCTGCCGGCGCACCGCGGCGCCGCTCTCCGAGGGATCGTCGAGGTCGTGGGCCAGCCACAGGTCGTTGGAGAAGCCCGGGCCGCAGTCGCTCCCGCAGTTCGACTCGTTGGTCTCCCAGTTATAGGCGGTGAGCCGATTGCCCCCGTAGCGGTTCAGGGTGGTGATGCTCGTGTCGTTGGAGCCGTAGCCCTTGTCACCCCGGAAGTTGATGCCGTAGACGAGGCGCGAGATGGGGCTCCGCCGGGCCCCGTCCACCCGGAAGGTGATCGGAGGGGCGGCGTCCGCGGCGTCGGGCGCGGCGACGGTCGCGGCCGCGAGGGACGCGAGCGAGGGGCGGAGGCGGCTCGCCAGCGCGCGCGCCGTCCGCGACTGGCCGAGGCGCGCCTTGACGCGGTCGCGGACTCGCGCCAGCCCGTGCCGCACGGCACCGCCCCACCCGTTCGGCGACGGCGGCCGGCACGCGAGCGCGGCGGTGGCCGAGAGCACGAGCATGAGCGCCAGTGCCGGCGCCCAGCGCCTGCCCGTGGCTCGCGATGTGCGCGGCATGCGCGCTCCTGTCGAACGAGTTTGGCGGCGCGCCGACGTTGCGCCTCGCCGAAGATAGGTCGCGAGGGGGAGCGGTGCCTTCCTGCAATCGGGGTTCATCCACCCGGGGCGAGCGCGGCGGCCGGCGCTCAGCCGCGATGGGGATCGACCCTTCGTGGATTCCGACTTTGCGGGCGTCACCGGCTAATCAGGCGCGATGAGCCACAAGATCCGCCGCGGTCGGTGGCAGGTCCGGGTCGACCGCAGGCGCATCCGCGTGTTGCTCATCGCCGAGCTGGCCAACCCGGAGTGGATCAGCGTCCCGCTGGTGGGCTGGAGCCACTTCCAGGCGCTCTCGCGCGTCGCCGACGTCCACCTCGTGACTCACCGCAGGAACCGCGAGAACGTGCTCGCGAGAGGGCTCCGGGAAGGATCGGACTTCGACAGCATCGACACGGGCGCGGTGGAGCGCCCGCTCGGAAAGATCGCGCGCCTGCTCGGCGCCGGCGAGAGCGGCGGCTGGACGACGCTCACCGCGCTCTCGGTCCTCTCCTACTACGAGTTCGAGCGCCAGCTCTGGCGACGCTACCGCGATCGCCTGCGGGCCGGCGAGTTCGACCTGGTCCACCGCCTCACCCCGCTGAGCCCGACCATGCCCAGCCTGGTCGCCGCGCAGTGCGCCCGCCTCGGCGTCCCGTTCGTGATCGGCCCGCTCAACGGCGGGGTGCCCTGGCCGCGGGGGTTCGACGGCGCTCGGTTGCGCGAGCGGGAGTTCCTCACCTACGTGCGCGGCGCGCACCGCCTGCTGCCGGGTTACCGGAGCACCCGCGCCTGCGCGGCGGCCATCGTCACCGCGTCGCGCGACACCCGGCGGCAGTTCGAGCCGGCCTGGCGGGACAGGACGGTCTACATCCCCGAGAACGGGATCGACCCCACCCGGTTCGACCTCCAGGCCACGGGGGAGGTCGCCTCCCCGCTCCGGGTGGTGTTCGTGGGCAGGCTCTCCCGGTACAAGTGCCCCGACGTGTTGATCGAGGCCGCGGCGCCGATGGTTCGCGAGGGGAGGATGACGGTGGAGCTGCTCGGCGACGGGCCGTTCATGCCGGCCCTTCGCGATCAGGTCGCGCGGGAGGGAGTCGGCGCGGGGGTGAGCCTGCCGGGCTGGGTCGACCACCGCGTTCTCAAGGAGCGGCTCGTCCGGTCGCACGTGTTCGCGTTCCCCAGCGTCCGGGAGTTCGGAGGGGCGGTGGTGCTCGAGGCCATGGCGACCGGCCTCGTCCCGGTGGTGGTCGACTACGGGGGCCCCGGGGAGCTCGTCTCCGAGCGGACCGGCTTCCGGGTTCCGCTCGGCTCGCGGGCGCAGCTCGTGGCCGGCTTCAGGTCCGCGCTCGAGCGGCTGGCCTCGGAGCCGGGACGCATCCGCGAGGTGGGCGAGCGCGCTCGGGAGCGCGTCCTCCGCTGGTTCACCTGGGAGGCCAAGGCCGCCCAGATGCTCGAGGTCTACCGCTGGGTCCTGGAGCGACGGGATCGCCCGGACTTCGGGATGCCCTTTCCCGACGAGCCCGAGGGAGATGCCGCGCTCCCTGGTGCGGCGCGCTCGAGCGGGTGATCGGAGAGGGACCCGATGTCGCTTCGCCCACCCAGACCGCCTCTGGAGGCCTTGCGGGGCACGGGGACGCTCTTCCTGGACGCGGCGAGCGCGCTCGGCCGCCGCGCCGCCGCGCGCGCCGCCTGGCCGCGGCGGCCGCTCTCCTTCCCCGAGAGCCGGACCGCGCTGCTGTTCTTCGAGGACGTGGAGGCCGATCGCTTCTTCGGGGGCGATCGGTTGCTGCGCCGCGGGGCGCGCAAGCTCTACCACGCGGTGACGCGCGGTCCCGCCATCAGCGGCTTCGAGGTGTGGTTCAGGTCGCTCCGCCGGGCCCTCGAGAGCGCGGGGTGGCGCGTGCTGGTGAACCAACCGGAGATCGCCCGCCGCAACCCCACTTATCCCATCGGCCTGCTGGGGTACCCGCACGTGCTCGAGGCCTGGGACCTGCCCAACCCGGCCGTGCTCGGCCCGGGGCTCTTCGACCACCCCGCGCTGG
The DNA here is from genome assembly GCA_035656915.1 of Anaeromyxobacteraceae bacterium. Lineage (GTDB taxonomy): Bacteria > Myxococcota > Myxococcia > Myxococcales > Anaeromyxobacteraceae > Anaeromyxobacter_B. The sequence continues at coordinate 44,790 of DASRRJ010000014.1, read as the reverse complement.
CGCCGCGGCTCATGGCCGATCCCCGCTTCCGGGTCTACCTGGTCACCTGCGAGTGGATGAGGCAGCTGTTCGCCAGGAGCTACGGGGACGCCTGCCGGTGCTGGCACGCCGGCATCGACCTCTCCGCCTGGCCGGATCTGTCCGGCCGCCCCAAGGACCTCGACTTCATCGTGTACGACAAGATCCGCTGGGACCGGGCGCGCCGAGAGGTGGAGCTCCTGCGGCCGCTCCGCGCCGAGCTGCGTCGCCGCGGGCTCTCCGTGCGCGAGCTGCGGTATGGGCGTTACGACCTGTCGGAGTACCGCGCGCTCCTGGCGCGTGCCCGCGGTCTCGTCTACCTCGCGGAGCACGAGACGCAGGGCTTCGCCTACCAGGAGGCGATGGCGACGGGGACGCCGATCCTCGCCTGGGATCCGGGGCTGTGGCTCGACCCGGCCAGGAGCCGCTGGGAGCCGGACCCCGTGCCGGCCTCCTCGGTGCCTTACTTCTCGCCCGGTTGCGGTGAGCGCTTCATGGGTCCGGACGAGCTCCCCGGCGCCCTCGAGCGTTTCCTGGCGGCGCGGGCCAGCTACCGTCCCCGCCGGTTCGTGGAGGAGCGGCTGTCGATGGAGGAGTCGGCGCGCGCCTGGATCGGGGCGGCGGCGCAGGCGGCCCGGGCGGTCTGACGCCGGCCGGGCTCCGGTCCGCTCAGGGCACGTCCTGGGCGATCACGTTCCAGGTGTCGCCGGCGTCCTTGATCCCGTTGCCGTTGTCGGTCCACTCGACGAGCTGATAGCTCTTCCAGGTGCGGGTTCCGGCCAGGATCTGGGGCACCACGCGGTTCGTGAAGTACCAGATGGCCGCCGGCGTCCCCTCCCAGCCGACGCCCCACACCTGCAGCACCAGGGCCCCGCGGCCGGGGTCGGACTCCAGCGAGACGACGAAGTAGTCGTGGCTCGAGGTGAGCGCCTGGCTTCCCAGGAAGGAGGCCAGCGTGGTCCCGGCCCTGCTCTTGAACACGTACGAGTTGGAGGTCACGTTGAGCACCAGCGGCGCCCCGCTGCCGGCGAGATAGGCCGCGAGCCGCTGGCCCCAGGAGCCTCCGACGAGGAGGATGGTGTTGCCCGCAGTGATGAGCGGCGCGCCCGTGCAGGGGTCGAGGATCCCGGTCTGCGCCTGGTTCACGGTGGTGATGGTGAGCGGCGCGCCGAGGGTCGAGCACTGGCCCGCCAGCGCGGCGGCGAGGTTCGTCTCCATGATCCCGTCGAGGGTCTGCTTGGGATCGACGATCGAGAGCGGCGGGAGCGCCCCCTGCATGACGTAGGTGCTGGGGTTCTCGCAGATCGTCGCGGTCGCGAGCGGGACGCAGTGGCCCCCGGCGGCGCAGAACCCGGTCGAGCCGCAGTCGTTGCCGCACGCGCCGCAGTTGTGCGGATCGGTGGCGAGGTCGACGCAGTACGCGGTCCCACAGCACTGGCAGGAGGAGGTGCAGGCGGTCTGGGTGCTCGTCGCCTTGCAGGAGTGGCCGCCCACGACCACGTAGTTGCTGAAGGTCATCGACTCGAAGCTCGCGACCCCGGTCAGGGTGCTCGGGTTGTTCGGATCGAGCGCCATCACCGAGAAGGTCGCGCCCCCGACCTGGGTCCAGGGCCCGTCGCCGTCGTCGGGGAGCCGCAGCACCGCGAGGTTGGTCGGGTCGGTCGTGGCTGGGTAGGCGATGTTGATGGTCACGGGGGCGGCGAACTGCGTTCCGTGCGGGGTGAGCGAGATCACCTTGCTGACCGCGCCGGTGGGGATCGCCGCCGCGGGCTTGCCGAGCGCCAGGGTCACGCTGGTGGCCGTGCTCACCGCGCCCGCTGGCACCTGCAGCGAGGCCAGCCCGGGCAGGTCGACCCTGCTCGGAGCCGGGCCGATCATCGCCACGGCGGTCTGCAGCGTCGAGTTGGTCTTGCTCGAGCCGCACCCGGCGGCCAGCAGCGCACCCGCGGCAACGGTCATCACCCATCGACGGGAGCCCCCGCGCGAGCGCAGGCCGCGGCCGAGGGGGATTGACGTCTCGTGCATGGTAAACCTCTCGCGTCGAGGCTAACCGCTGCAAATGCACGCGGCATCGGCGCGAGTGGGGGTGGGACCCACCGGGACGAGCGCGACGGGTAGCGGCGGCGGCCGAACGAACACCGCCCCCGGCCTCCGATCCGCTGGCGACGGATCGGAGGCGGGGGCGGATTCACCCCGCGCGGAGGCCGCGGGTCGAGCTTACTGGAGGAACGCGGCCTTCACGGCCTGGAGCGGGGGGTTCGTCCCGCTCGACGCGATGTAGCCCTGGTTCACGGTCCAGATGATGGTGCCGCCGAAGCCGTTGGCGCGCACCCACTGTCCCTTCGCGGCGATGGAGGAGCCGTCCTCGTAGGAGACGAAGGTGCAGCCCTGCGGCCCGGTGGCCTGGGCGAACGAGAGGTACCCCTCGCTGGCGACGCTGTCCCAGTGATAGGCGGCGGCCGAGTAGTAGCTCGCCATGATGTTCGCGTAGGACATCACGTTGTCGTCCGCGATCACGCCGCTCCCGGCGCTCTGCCGGGGACCGGTGGGCCCGCGCCAGCAGCTGCCGTAGAAGCCGGTGCCGACTCCGATCCTGGACTTGGGGATGCCCAGGGCGGCGTAGCCGTTGGCGCTGGAGGAGACCGAGCTGGGATAGGATCCGCTGGCGCCGTCCAGGGCCGAGCCGTGCCAGGAGAGCCAGCCCGGCCAGGCGTCCGCCATCCCGTAGGTCATGATGTTCATCTGGTCGAGGTACGGGGCGAGCTGCGCGAACCAGGGGTCGGGGCCGAAGTTCGCGTTCACGAAGCCGACCGGGAAGGTGAGGATCAGGTTGGGCGCGGCGGCGCGGAGCCGCTGCACGAGCGAGATGATGAGCGGCTTGTCGGCGTCGGAGATCGGCTCCCAGTCGAGGTCGAGGCCGTCATACCCGAGGGTCTGGACCATGTTCAGCAGGTTCTGGACGAAGCCGGCGATGTTGCTGGAGGAGCAGGCGCCCTCCCAGTTCGTCTCGGCGCCGGCGCCGCCGAGCATGATGATCGCCTTCCGGCCGGCCGCGTGCGCCCGCGTCGAGAGATCCTGGGCGAGCGCGGGGCCGCTCACCGCGTCCAGGTAGAAGGCGGTGTCGATGGTCCCGTCGGCCCGCGGCTGGGCGGCGGCGAGGAGGAGGTGGGTGATGGCCGAGAAGTCGACCTGCGCCGGGGTGTAGAGGCTGCTCTGGTAGCCGGCGTAGTAACCCGACACCCAGGCGCTGGAGGTCGTGGTCGACGCGGGCGCCGAGACCGTCACCGTGGCGATGGCGCTCTTGGTCGCGTCGGCCTGGCTCGTCGCCACCACGTGGTAGGTCCCTCCCGTCGCCGGGGCGGTGTACGCGCCGCTCGCGCTGACGGTGCCGCCGGCGGCGCCCTCCTGGATCGACCAGGTCACGCCGGTGTTGGTCGTGCCGGAGACGGTGGCGGTGAATGCCTGGACCGCGCTCGCCGCGAGCGTCGCCGACGCGGGAGAGACGGCGACGCCGACGGCGGCCGTGGTCGACGTCACCGCCGTCACCGTCACGGTGGCCGTGGCGGACTTCGAGGTGTCCGCCTGGCTCGTCGCCACGACGTGATACGTCCCGGGGGACGACGGCGACGTGTAGACGCCGGTCGCGCCGATGGTGCCGCCAGTTGCTCCCTCCTGGACCGACCAGGTCACGCCGGTGTTGGTGGTCCCGGTGACGTTCGCGCTGAAGCTCGCGGTCGCGCCGGCCGGGAGCGAGGCCGACGACGGGCTCACCGACACGGCCACCCGGTTGCGGCGAAGCGCCTCCACACTGTTGGCCGTACCGTCCGTCCCGGCGCCCCCACAGGCGGCGAGGAGGAAAGCGCTCAGTAGAAAGGTCAGTCCACGACGGCAGGCTCGATTCATTCCACTTCCTCTCGGGGCTTCAAGGGAGGGGGCGTACCCCAATCACGCGACACTTGATTGCGGGGCACCGTAGCGGAACGATCTGTTGGCCCACAAGGGGTGCGAACAGGAACTACACGACACTACTGTTGAATTTTACTGCTCTTTCGACGGACCAGCGCCCAGCGCCAGGCGGTCATCCAAGGGGTTTTGGAGTGATTACGCGGCGCTAGGTATGCCGCCGACAGGGCAAACGCCAGTTCGTTCGGCTGCCTGGCGGCCGACCGAGCGACTTACCCTTTGGGGCTAACGCATAAAGGTGCAGAAAAAGTCGCGCGCTGCGCCAGGCGAGCGCGCTCTCACCTTCACCCCGTCCCGTCAGAACGCGTGCACGAACAAGCTTGCGCCAGGCTCGCCGGCGAGGCCGCCTGCCGCGGAGACCACGCCCCAGCCGCATGCACTCCATTTGCCCCGTAGCCCCGATGTAGCTACGCTCGGATCATGCGCAAGGACGCCGTCTACCGGATGCGGGTGCCCAAGAAGACGCTGGCCGCCATCAAGCGGGTTGCCGCCGCCAAGGGCGAGGACGCCTCCGAGTGGGGGCGCTCCATCATCGAGGCGGAGCTGCGACGCGACCTCGCCGCGCTCCAGCTCCGGGACCAGCTGCAGGCAGCGAAGCCGGGCAGCTTGACCGAAGGCGAGGCGATGACCCTCGTCAACGAGGCGAAGCAGGCCCCGAGGGCGCGGTGATCCGTGCGGTCCTCGACTGCAACGTGGTGATCACCGCAGCGCTCTCCATCGGGAAGTGCGCCGAGCTGCTGTCGCGGGCCCGGCAGAGAGACGGGTTCGAGCTGGTCTGGTCGCCGCCGATCGTCGCCGAGTGCCTGCGGGTCATCGAGTACCCCAAGCTCGGCGGAAAGTTCCGGACGGACCCGCGGCTCCTCGTCGAGCGGGCCATGGCGAGCGCCCACATGGTGGCGACCGACCTCCTTCCGGCGGTCGACGTCGTGAAGGCCGACCCGTCCGACAACGTCTATCTGGCGACCGCGCTGGCCGGTGGCGCGCGCTGGGTGGTGACCGGGAACACCCGGCACCTCACCCCGCTCGACGGCTTCGCCGGGCTCAGGATCGTCGAGCCGGCCGTGTTCCTGGCGGAGCTCGACGCGCAGGGGTGACCGCCGCGGCGAGCTGCTCCACGAATGGCTGCCTGAGCCGCGACATGTGGAGAAGTCGGCGGAGCCCAGGTACACCCGGAGGGCGCCGCGCAGGCGCCCTAGACCGGCGCCGCCGGCAATGAACGGCACTGCGCCTGGCGAGGCGCAAGGTCCCGCCCCTCGAACGAGGCTCCTGCCCGCGCCCCTAGAACCGGTGCACGAACAGCCCCGAGCGCAGCTTGGGCTCGAACCAGGTGCTCTTCGGCGGCATCAACAGCCCCGCGTCCGACACCGCGATGAGCTGCTCGATGCGCGTCGGGAAGAGGTGAAGGGCCATCGACCAGCCCTCCGCCTTCACCCGCTTCTCGAGCTCGCCGGCGCCGCGGATGCCGCCGACGAAGTCCACGTTCTTGTCGCGGCGCGGATCGGCGATGCCGAAGATGGGCGCGAGCAGCTGGTCCTGCGCGATGGAGCAGTCGAGCGAGGCGACCGGATCCTTGGCGTCGTAGCTGCCCGGGCGGACCTTGGCGCGGTACCAGCGCCCGTCGACGTAGAGGCCGAAGGAGAGCGGGGCCTCGGGCGCCGGGCGCGCGGCCGGAGCGACGTCCATGAGCTTCCCGACCTCCCCCAGCAGCTCCGCCGGGGAGCGGCCGCGCGGGTCCTTCACCAGCCGGTTGTAGGCCAGGATCTGCATCTGATCGTGCGGGAAGACCACCGCCAGGAAGGCGCCGTGCTCGCCCGGCCGCCCCTGCCGCTGGGCGTGGACCCGCGCGGCGGCGGCGGAGCGGTGGTGGCCGTCGGCCACGTAGAGCGCCGGCACCTCGCCGAAGAGCGCCTCGAGCCGCGCGCCGAGCTCGGGCGAGACCACCCAGAGCCGGTGCTCCACCCCGTCCCTGGTGACGAGGTCGTACTCGGGAGCGCCGCGCTTCACCTCCTCCACCAGCGCGTCGATGGCCGGGCGCGCGCGGTAGGTCAGGAAGACGGGCTCGTCGTGGGCCCCGAGCGTGTCGATGTGGCGGGTGCGGTCGTCCTCCTTGTCGGCGCGCGTCTTCTCGTGCTTCTTGATGACGTCGTCCAGGTACTCCCGCACCGAGGCGCAGGCCACGAGGCCGGTCTGGCGGTGCTCGCCCATCTTCTGGGCGTAGACGTAGAAGTGCGGCGCCGGGTCCTCGCGCAGGACGCCGCGCGAGACCAGCTCGGCGAGGTTCTTCGCCCCCTGTGCGTAGACCTGATCGTCGTGCTCGTCGGTGCCCTCCGGCAGGTCGATCTCGGGGCGCGAGACGCGCAGGTAGCTGTCGGAGTTGCCCTGCGCGAGCGCCCGCGCCTCCGCGGTGTTGACGACGTCGTACGGGGGAGCGGCGACGCGCTCGGCCAGGGCCGGGGGCGGACGGAGGGCTCGGAACGGGCGAAGGGTGGCCATGCGTCCTCTCCTACACCAAGGCGACCGCGGGCGGAAACCACACCGTGAGGCCGCTCGGCCCGGGCGGGCTTCGGCTAGGATGGCGGCCGCCTTGGACGCCCGCTCCTCGACCTCCGCCCCCACCTCGACCTCGCCGGCAGGACGCTGGCTGCCGCTCCTCGGCTGGCCGCTCCTGTTCCTCGCCGTCGCCGGCGCGCTCCAGCTCTGGACGCCCATCCCCTGGGACGCCGACACCGCCTATCACGTGGCGGTGGCGCGCATGCTCCGCGCGCACGGCGTCCTGCACGCCTTCCCCTGGACCCCTTTCAGCTGGCTCGCGCGCCACTACGCCGACAAGGAGCTGCTCTTCCATCTGCTCCTCGTCCCGCTCTCCGGGCTCGACTGGGTCACCGACGCCAAGGTGGTGGGCACGCTCTGCGGGACGCTGGTGCTCACCGCGCTCTGGGGGGTGCTCCGCGCCGAGCGGGTGCGGTTCGCCGGGATCTGGGCGCTCGCCGCGCTCGCCTCCTCGGGCTACTTCGTCATGCGGTTCGGGCTGGTGCGTCCGCACCTGCTCTCGATGGCGCTGGCGCTGCTCGTCGCCTGGGCGGCGGCGCGGCGGCGGCTGGTGCCGCTCTTCGCCTGCTGCGCGCTCTACCCGCTCGCCTACACCGCCTGGCACACCGCTCTGGGGCTGGTGGCGCTGGCGGAGCTGGCGCGGGTCGCCGCGGGCCAGTCCCCCCGCTGGAAGGCGCCGCTCACCGCGGCCGCCGGGCTCGCGCTCGGGCTCCTCCTCCATCCCAACTTCCCCGCCATCCTCACCTTCTTCTGGATCCAGAACTTCCAGATCCTGATGGGCACTGCCTGGACGCACCTGCCCGGCGTGGAGCTCGGCACCGAGTACCTGCCCTTCGCACCGCTCGAGGCGCTGGTCTTCGCGCTGCTCCCGGCCGCCGCTGCGCTCTCGGGCGCGTGGCTCGCCTGGCGCGGTCGCCGGCTCGGGCACGTCCCCCTCGCCTTCGCCCTCCCGGCGCTCGCGTTCGGCGTGCTCACCTTCCGCACCCAGCGCTTCGTGGAGTACTTCGTCCCGTTCTCCTTCGCGGCGCTGGCGCTCTCGCTCCACGCCCGCGGTCGCTGGCCGCGGCTGGCGCCCGCGCTCGCCTGCGCGGCCGGGCTCCTCTACACCGGCCTCGCCGGGCGGGCGCCCCTCGAGGTGATGCGGCTGCGGTTGCGCGACTTCGAGCCGGAGGTGGAGGCCGACCTGCGCGCGCGCATCCCCCCGGGCGCCCAGGTCTTCACCTGCGGGTGGCTCACCACGGGGGAGCAGATGCTCGCCTTGCCGGAGCGGCGGTTCCTGGTGGCGCTCGACCCGGTGCTCTTCGCCCGGAACGACCCCGAGCGCTACCGGCTCTGGTTCCAGCTCACCCATCAGCCTCCGCCCAACCCCGCCCTCGCCATCCGCGAGGGGTTCGGCGCGAGCTACGTCCTCTGCGAGAATGGCCTCCAGCAGTTCTGGCCGCTGCTCCAGGCCCTCTCCCAGGACCCGGGGGCGAGGCTCGTCCACGAGAGCCAGCTCTGGCTCGCCTTCGCGCTCGACGAGGGGTCGGCGGCGGCCCCTCCCCGCCTCGGTCCTTGACGGTCCCCGGCCGGGAGGTCAATGGATCGCAGGACGAGCCCATGGCCCGACCGCGCCCCATCCTGCCGCGCCTCGCCCTCGCCGCCACGGCGGCGCTGGCCCTCGCCGGCTGCCGCTCCGGCGCGACGCCGCGGGTGGCCGCGCCTTCCTCGACGCCGCCGGCCTGGGAGCTCGAGAACCCGGTGAAGCCCCTGCCGGCGCCGCCGCTCGGGATCGACGTCGACTGGGCGTCGGCCAAGGTGAAGGTGACGCCGGAGAAGGTCCGGCTCGGCCGCTGGCTCTTCTACGACCGGCGGCTCAGCGCCGACGGCACCGTCTCCTGCGCCTCCTGCCATCAGCCGGAGCACGCCTTCTCCGAGACGACGCCCCACTCCACCGGCATCCGCGGCAAGACCGGCACCCGCAAGTCTCCGAGCTTCGTGAACGGCGCCTTCCCCATCTACCCGGCCTGGTTCTGGGACGGCCGCGCCAGCTCGCTGCAGGAGCAGGCCAAGGGGCCGATGGTCAACCCGGTGGAGATGGGCGCCACCCACGAGCAGGTGGTCGCCACCGTCTCGCGCATCGGCGGCTACCGCGGCTACTTCCGCGAGGCGTTCGGCGACGACCGGGTCACCCTCGACCGGGTGGTGGACGCCCTCGCCGCCTACGAGGCCACCCGCCTCTCGGGCAACTCGGCCTTCGACCGCTACGACGCCGGCGACGAGGCCGCGCTCACGCCGGCGCAGGAGCGCGGCCGTCAGCTCTTCTTCGGCCGCGGCCGCTGCAACCAGTGCCACCTCGGGCCGAACTTCACCGACGGCAAGTTCCACAACCTCGGCGTGGGCTGGAGGGACCCCGGCCCCGGCAAGCCCTTGAAGGACGGCTTCGCCGATCGCGGTCGCTACGACGTCACCCGCGACGAGAAGGACCTCGGCGCCTTCAAGACGCCCACCCTGCGCGACTGCTCGAAGCACCCGCCCTACATGCACGACGGCTCGATGGCCACCCTGCGCGAGGTGATGCTCCACTACGCCCGCGGCGGCCTCCCGAACCCGCGCCTCGACGAGGCGATCACCCCCTTCCCGCTCTCCGAGCGAGACGTGGACGACCTGGTGGAGCTCATGAGGGCGCTCGACGGGGAGGGGTACCAGGACGTGGCGCCGCGGCTCCTGCCGCAGTGACTGTCAGAGGGGGGCGGGATACTGACCCCCGTGACGCGCTACCTGGTGCTCGACCTGGAGACGGTCCCCGACGAAGGGCTGGTGCACGCGGTCGACGGCGAGCCCGCCCGCCCCTACGCCGAGCAGGTGCGGCGCATCGTGGCCGACCGGCGCGCCCGCGGGGGGCGGAGCGACTTCCTGCCCCTGCCCTTCCACCGGCCGGTGGCCGCCTGCACGCTCGAGGCGGAGGAGCGGGACGGCGCCCTCGAGGTGCGCGACCTCTCCTGCTGGACCGACCGCCGCCGCGGCGGCGAGCGCGCCTTCCTCGAGGAGCTCTGGTCGAGGCTGGAGGGCGCGACGGCGCTCACCTTCCACGGGCGCGGGTTCGACCTGCCGGTGCTGGAGCTGCGCTCGCTCAAGCTCGGCGTCCCCGCGCCGGCCTGGTTCCGCGAGGGGCGCGCCGCCGGCGCGTCCGGCCACGTGGACCTGCTGGAGCGGCTCAACTGCGACGGCGCCGCCACCTCGGCGCCGCTCGACCTCTACGCCAAGCTGGTGGGGCTGCCGGGCAAGGACGGGGTGGAGGGGGCCGACGTGCAGGGGCTCTACGCCGCCGGCGCGCTCGCCCGCATCGGCGCCTACTGCATGACCGACGTCCTGCAGACGTGGCTGCTCTTCCTCCGGCACCGGCTGGTGGAGGGCTCGCTCACCCCCGACCGCTACGAGCGGAGCGTCGCCCAGGCGCGCGAGGCCATCCCGCGGCTCGCCGCGGCGAGGCTCGCGCCGGAGGAGCGCGGGCCGGTGATCGAGTTCATGGAGCGCTGCGCGCCCTTCTTCGGCGAGGAGCCGGAGCGGGCGGCGCGGGCGGGGTGACGGCGGGCCGTCACCGCGGCGGCGAGCGGCCCCTCCCCGACCCTCCCCCGCTTCGCGGGAGAGGGGGAGGCCACGCGGCGGCTCCCTGGAGGAGCGGCCACGAGGGCCGGGCGCTCCTTACTTCGCCTTCTTCGTCGTCCGCCGGCGCTTCACGCCGAGGCTGCGGTTCCGCTTCGCGGCGGTGCGCTTGAGCTTGCTGCGGTTCGAGACCTTCTTCTTGCTGCGGTTGGTGCGCTGGACGGCCATGTGGTGCTCCTGTCGTTCCGTAAGGTGGCGCGCAGTCTAGTCAGGACGCGCGCCGCGTCAACCGCGCCGGCTACTCGAGCCAGTCCCGGTCCTTGAGCTTCTTCGGCAGGTACTCCTCGGTGATGAAGCTGATGCCGCGCCGGGAGAGGGCCTCGAGCTCGAACTTCACGCCGGAGCTCACCATCTCCTGGATCTCCTTCTGCCACTTGGGCTGCTTGAACCAGGGGTAGGCCAGCATCTGCCTGGCGCGGGCGTTGTCGCCGTCGTCCATCTTGATGGCCACGTTGTCCGGCAGCCGGTACTTCTGCTTGTCGAACGACGACAGCCCCACGAAGCGGGCGTCCGGCACCGCCATCCGCATCGACTCGTAGGCCAGGTTGATCGAGCCCTGCTTCATCACCGAGTAGATGTAGAAGCCCCAGGGATCGTTGTCGACGAGGACGTAGACCGGGAGCCTCTTCCCGTCGGGCCCCTTGAGCTCGGAGTGGAGCCGCTGCACCAGGCGCCGCACCCCGCGCGGCGGCTGTCCTCCGCCCTGCAGGATGATGCACTTCTCCCGCTTCCAGAACTTGTCCTCGTTGAAGCGGGTCCAGACCGCGTCCTTCTCGATGAGCAGGATGTACTTCGCCTCGTGGCGAACGAACTGGATGATGTTCTCCTCCACGATGGAGGGCACCGCCCAGCCGCCCGAGCCCATGCGGCGCAGGTCGATGGTGTCGCCCGAGTCGCGGATGGTGATGGGGCCCACCATCGAGCCCTTGCGCGAGGCGAAGAGGTGCAGCTCCTCGCGCAGCGAGTCGAGCGCCACCTCGAGGTCCTCGATGATGGGGTCGGACTCGTCCTGCTCCTCGAAGGTGTTCTGCCTGGTGTCGCCGATGGTGTGCTTGGTGACGTAGTACAGGTCACGGATGCTGGTGGTCTTGCCGGACTCGACCAGCTCCTTGCAGGCGTCGGAGACGAGGAAGGTCTGCATGAACTTCTTCGCCATCGAGACGTTGAAGAAGAAGCGCTTCTGCTTCTGGTTCCCGAGCTCGACCAGCCGCTTCTTCTCGCTCCACCTCACGTTGGCGAGGCTGCGGATGGGGATCTCGACGAAGGGGTTCGCGCCTCCCTTCACCGTCCGCATCACCGCCTCCGCCAGCTTCTCGATCTTGGCGGCGGTCTGCTTCGAGACTGCGTCCATGCGTGCCATGCGCTACTCCGCCTCCTCGTCGGCGGCCTTCCGCCGCGGGCGCCTGCCGACCTTGTCGCTCTCCTCCTCCAGCTCCCGGTCCTGCTCGTCGAGCTCGGTGGCGGTCACCTCGCGCGCCACCCTCACCAGGTCACGCTTGATGGGCAGCGGGCTCTTGCCGGTGATCTTGCCGAGCGCCGCCGCCACCTCCTCGATGTAGAGCTCGAAGAGACCGCGCCGCTTCGCCTCGTAGTCGGCGTGCTGGCGCTTGCGGATGTGGGCCGCGAGCTTGCGGCCGCACTCCTGCGCCGCGAGCTGGATCTCGCGGATGATCTCCGGGTAGTGGGCCACCGCCTCCTTCGACTCGCTCGTGAACGGCACCCAGACGCTGGCGATGTGGACGAGCAGCGCCATCGGCCCGACCGGCAGCGAGTTCTTGGGCTGCGAGAGGAGGTAGTTGCGCCAGTCGGTCTTGACCACCGCCTCGGTCACGCCGCAGGCGCCGCGCTGGAAGAGCAGCGGCACGCGGTTCGCGAAGCGGAAGAGCTCGATCGACTTGTCGGCCGGCCAGCTGCCGCCGTAGGCGAGCCCCACCTCCACCTGGAACGGGTTGCCGCGGTAGACCTTGGGCGGCCGGGTCACGGTGGCGATGAAGTAGTTGTGCCCCTTGATCTTCTCGACCCCCTCCTCCGGCGGCGCGTCGGGGACGATGGGGGCCTCGGCCCTGGCCTGCTTCTCCTTGTTGGAGGCCTTCTTCTTTGCCGCCTGGTCGAGGTCGAGCTGCTGGTCCTCCTCCGGCCCCTCGGTCTCGATGACCGACAGGAAGGAGACGAGACCCTTCTTCATGAGGGCGTCGCCGATGGGCGAGAGGCAGTTGGTGGGCGGCGCCATGATCTTCGTCGCCTGGATCGCCTTCTGCAGCGCCTCGGCGAGGTCCCGGTCCTCGGCGAGGTCGCGCGGCCGGACCCGCTTCTTCCAGCCGGCCCGCTTCAGGATCTCGTCGGCCACCGTGGGCGAGACGCGGCTGAAGGCGCTCGTGAGGAAGCCCTTCACGTCGTGGCTCTTCGACTCGGCCGCCATGAGCATGAGCGAGCCGAGCTCGACGCCGTGCGGGTGCGGCTTGATCTCGGCCGCCTCCTTGGGGAGCTCGCTGGTGGCGCGCGGGAAGCTGAGCTTCTGCTGCTTCGGCCGGAGGTAGTGCACGGTGCAGTGCGGGTTCGCGAGCGCGGTGTGCTCGACGTAGCGGTTCACGTAGCGCTGGCCCTGCTGCCAGTTGGCGACGATCTCCAGCTCGACCCGGGTGCCGTGCTCCTGGTGCCACTCGGCGAGCTTGTCGTCGCGGCTGACCACCGGGTTGTTCTTCCGGGTGTCGATCTGGATCTCGAAGTAGTGGGTCGGCTTGCCCTTGCCGGTGCGGCTCGTCACCGCGATGGGCTGGCCGGTGGTGAGCTGCCCGTACATGGCCGCCGCGCTGATGCCGATGCCCTGCTGGCCGCGGCTCTGCTTGAGGCGGTGGAACTTGGAGCCGTAGAGCAGCTTGCCGAAGATCTTGGGGGCCTGCTCCTTCACGATGCCCGGGCCGTTGTCCTCGATGACCACCCGGAAGCGCCCCTCGCCCTTCGTGAGCTCGGAGTCCGGCTTCCCCGCCTGCTCGAACCCGAGGTCGTGCACCTCGATGGTGATCTCGGGGAGGATGCCGGCCTCCTCGCAGGCGTCGAGCGAGTTGTCGACGGCCTCCTTGATGGTGGTGAGGAGCGCCTTCGAGGGGTTGTCGAAGCCGAGCAGGTGCCGGTTCTTGGTGAAGAACTCGGAGATCGAGATCTCGCGCTGCTTCGCGGCCATCTGCTCGGCGGTGGCGCGGCGCTTCTGCTTCGGCGCCGGGACCGGCTCGACCTCCACCGCCGGCTCCTCGAGCACCTCGGCCGCCGCCTTCCGGACCGAGCGGGCCCCGGGCACCACGACCTTCTCGGAGGCCCGCCTCCGCGCCCCGCCGCCGGCCGGCACCAGCTCGAGCTGCCCCGGGAGCACCTCGTCGCCCAGCCCCCCCCGCTCCGCCTTCGACCTCTTCACACCCATCTCCCACCTCTGCGATATCGCGGACTCGCATGTAGCACGTAAGGCCCAACCGCGCGACATCGCGGCGGTCCTATCGCGTGTGTCGGACGTGTGACCGCCCGCTCGCTGGTTGGCGTTTGACCCGGCCCCCTGGCTGGTTATGTTGCGCGCATGGCTTGGGACGAAGCGACTGCAGTCCGCGGCATGCCCCGCCCGATGGGCGTCGGCCGCAACTACTTCAAGACGGCGCTGCTCATGAGCTTCCTCATCGCCCTGCTCGGCATCGGCGGCTACGCCTTCGGCGGGGGCGGCGGGATGCTGCTCTTCGGCGGCATCGGGCTCGTCTTCAACTTCGTCTCCTACTGGTTCTCCGACCGCATCGCGCTGATGATGCACCGGGCGCAGGAGGTCACGCGCGAGCAGCTGCCCGACGTCTACGAGATCGTCGAGCGGCTCACCCGCAAGGCCGGCATGCCCATGCCGCGCGTCTACGTCATCCCCTCCCAGACCCCCAACGCCTTCGCCACCGGCCGGAACCCGTCGCACGCGGCGGTGGCGGTCACCGAGGGCATCCTCCGCCTCCTCGACAAGCGGCAGCTCGAGGGCGTGCTGGCGCACGAGCTCAGCCACGTCCGCAACCGCGACATCCTCATCTCCACCATCGCCGCGGCCATCGCTGGCCTCATCTCGTCCCTCGGCTACGCCGTCCGCTGGGGCGCCATGCTCGGCGGGATGCGGCGCGACGACGACCGCGGCGGCAGCGCCTTCGAGATGCTGGCCTGGGCCATCCTGGCGCCGCTGGTCGCCATGGTGGTCCAGCTCGCCGTCTCCCGCTCTCGCGAGTACGGCGCCGACGCCTCGGGCGCCGAGCTGGTGGGCGACCCCGAGCCGCTCGCCGAGGCGCTCCTCGCCCTCGAGCGCGGCAACGAGGTGCAGCCCTACGAGTACGGCGGCCCGGCCACCGCGCACCTGTTCATCGTGAACCCGTTCCACGGCATGGGCGCGAGCATCATGAACCTGCTCTCGACCCACCCGCCCATCGAGGAGCGGGTGCGCCGGCTGCGCGAGATGCGGCGCGGCGTGCGGTACGCGTAGGCGGGGCTCCCCGCGGCCGTCGCCCGGCTACAGCGGGCAGGCCGTCCCGGCGCCCGACTCAGATGCTGCAGCTCGTCGTGCCGCCGGTGGGCACCACGGTGATGGTCCCGGCCGACCGGAAGCCGCCGGCGTGGTCCGAGATCACCATGACGTTGTAGGTGGCCGACGCCGCCGGCACGTTCGAGATGGTGCAGGTCACGGCGTTGTTCGCGAGCCCGCAGCTGTTGGTGAGCGGGCAACTGCGCGTCTCGTCGCAGGTCTGGAAGGCGGTCGCGAGCTCGAACTCGCCGTTCACGAACTCGGCCTGGCAGCTCGGGCTCACGTCGGAACAGTTCGGGCAGAGCTGCACCTGGATCGTGGCCGTCGCGCCGGCCTGCAGCGTGCAGCTCCCGATGGACTGGTTGGCCACCGGAGCCGGGTCCGAGCTCGGACCGGAGCAGGAGTTGGCCGTGCCCCCGCACCCCACCAGCGACACCAGCCCCATGACGGCAAAGATCGCGACGACCTTCTTCATGAGCCTTCCCCCACGTGCGGGTTCGAATGGGCCAGCTTACCTCTCGACGGATTGCCCGGCGCCGTCATTCACCGGGGGCCTCCTCCTGAGGGTCGGCGGCGCCCGCGCTGGCAGCCGGGTGGCAGGATGTACGCACCCTCTCACCCGGAGCCGTTTCCTTGCCACGAACGGGGCGGGGACGCTAAGGCTTGGCAGGCGGGCGGAAGAGGGAGCTTCCGGACCAATGTTCGAGCTCGAGCACATCGCGGTGATCGGCGCCGGGACCATGGGCCACGGCATCGCCCAGGTCGCGTCGCTGGCCGGGTTCTCGGTCCGGCTCTGCGACGAGCGGCAGGAGGCGCTCGACGGAGCGATCGCCCGCATCCGCGACGACGTCGAGCGGGCCATCGAGAAGGGCCGGGCCACGACCCAGGACCGGCAGCGCACGCTCGACGGGATCCTGGTCACCACCGACCTCGAGGAGGCGGTCACCAGCGCCGACCTGGTGATCGAGGCCGTGCCCGAGGACCTGGCGCTCAAGCGCGAGCTCCTGGAGCGCGTCGCCCACCTCTGCCGGGCCTCCACCCTCGTCGCCAGCAACACCAGCTCGATCGCCATCTCCGAGCTCTGCCGGGGGCTGCCGCAGCCGGGGCGCTTCCTCGGGCTGCACTTCTTCAACCCGGTGCGGACGATGGAGCTGGTGGAGATCGTCCGCGCGCCCGACACCGCCGCGCACGCGGTGGAGACCGCCCGCGCCTTCGCCGCCCGCCTCGGCAAGACCGCCATCGAGGTGAGGGACTCCCCCGGCTTCGCCTCCAGCCGCCTCGGCGTGGCCCTCGGGCTCGAGGCGATGCGCATGCTCGATGAGGGCGTCGCCAGCGCCGTCGACATCGACCGGGCCATGGAGCTCGGCTACCGGCACCCGATGGGTCCGCTGCGGCTCACCGACCTGGTGGGGCTCGACGTGCGGCTCGCCATCGCCGAGTACCTCTTCGCCCGGCTCGGCAGCCCCCGCTTCGAGCCGCCGGCCATCCTGCGGCGGCTGGTCGCCGAGGGGAAGCTCGGCAAGAAGAGCGGCGAGGGGTTCTACCGATGGTGACCCGGATCGACGTCCTCCCCATCCTGCTCGAGGCCCGGCGCGTCTTCGTGGCCGAGGTGCTGGGCGGCTGCTTCGGCCAGGCGCAGCTCGGCCGCTGGTGGCTCCCCTGCGACCTCCTCCGCGAGGGAGAGCAGCCGCGCGAGGCGGCGGCGCGCATCCTCGAGGACCAGCTCGGCCTCGTGCTGGAGGAGCTGCAGGTGGTCGGCACGCGGCAGCACCAGGTGGGCGCAGGGTGGCACCTCGCCCTGGTGATGGCCGGCGCCGTCTCCGGCGGGGAGCCCGACCCCCGCCCGCCCGCCTCCGGCTACTCGGCCCGCCTCCTCGCCGAGCTGCCCGATCAGACCGGGTTCTACCACCGCGACGAGATCGCGCTGCTGGCGAGCCGGTACGAGAAGCTGCGCGGGTGACCGCCCCTCCCCGAAGAGGCGTGTGCCCGCGCCGCTCCCAGGCTAGGTGTGAGCCATGACCGCTCCCCTGCTCGCCATGCTGCTCGGCGCCGCGCCGCTCAAGGTCGGCGACAAGGCGCCCGACTTCACCCTGCCCGACACCGAGGGCCACCCGGTGACCCTCTCCAAGCTCCTCGAGCAAGGGCCGGTGATCCTGGCCTTCTACGTGAAGGCCTTCACCCCTGGTTGACGGCGCGAGCTCTCGGCGTACCGGGATCGGTACGCGGACGTGGAGAAGAAGGGCGCGCGGCTGGTGGGCGTCTCCGTCGACTCGGTCGAGACCCAGCGGAAGTTCAAGGAGGAGCTGAAGGTGCCGTTCACGCTGCTCTCCGACCCGGGCGGCAAGGTCGCGAAGCAGTACGGCGGCACCATCCCGGTGGTCGGGCTCGCCAACCGGGCCACCTTCGTCCTGAAGCAGGACGGCACCGTGAAGGAGGTCGTGACCGGCTCGGACGCGATCGACCCTGGGGGCGCCATCACCTCCTGCCCGTTGCACGAGCCGCGGGGCTGAGGGGGCCCTGAGGGGAGACGTGGTCCGCCCCGCACTTCGTTCGACGGCGATCGCGCTGGCCGTCGCCACCGCGGTGGCCGGCTGCTCTCGACGAGGCGACCGCGAGCGCCACGCCGCTGCCACGGAAGCCGCGCCAGCAGCCGCCTCCCCGCACGCGCTCTGCGCCGCGCTGCACGCCCTGCCGGCGGCGCGTCGCGCTTCCTGCTGCGGTGGGCCAGCTGCCACCGACCTCTCCGCCCGCTGCGAAGCGACGCTGAGCGAGGCGGTCGCGGGAGGCGGCCTCGCGCTCGCTGCAGAGCCGGTGGAGACCTGCGTCCGGGCGCTCGACGCGGCCTACCAGGGCTGCGGATGGGTGGGGCCGTTCGGGGCCCCGCTCCCGCCGGAGTGTGCCGCCGTCGCGGTGGGTCGCCGCGCGGCGGGGGACCCCTGCCGCTCGTCGCTCGAGTGCCAGGGTGGGCTCCACTGCGCCGGCGTCACGCCCTCGCGCCCGGGGCGCTGCGCCGGGTCCGCGCCGGCCGGCACCGCCTGTGGCACGGGAGTGGACCCGCTCGCGGCGCTGCTTCGCCTCGACGCCGACCGCCTCCGCCCCGAGTGCGCTGGCGCGTGCCGCCAGCACGCCTGCGTCGCGCCAGGCGGGCGCGGTGCCGCCTGCGTCTCCAGCGCCGGGTGCGGCGCCGGGCTGCGCTGCGCCGATGGCCGCTGCTTCGAGGGCGCCGTCGCGCACGCCGGGGAGGCCTGCGGCGGCGGAGACTGCGCGCCCGGGCTGCGCTGCGTCGCCGGGCGTTGTCTGACCCCCCGCCCGGCCGGCACCCCGTGCCGCACCGACTTCGAGTGCCTCGGCGGCTGTGTCCGGTCGGACGGAGGCGCGTCCACCTGCGGGATGCGGTGCGATCTCCGTTGAGAGGGCTGCCCAGGAGCCCGTGACTACCCGCCCCGGCGCGCGAGAGCGCGGCCGCCGAGGAGCCGCCGCGCCTCCTCCGCCGACGTCCGATCGAGGACCGCACCATGGCGCAGGGCGCCCGCCAGGAGCGCCCGGCCGGCGGCGCGCTCCCCCAGCGCCATCCGGATCGCCCCGGCGTGGAACAGAAGCCGCGCGTCCCCGGTCCCGAGCGCCAGCGCGCGGTCGCTCGCCGCCCTCGCCTCGGCGTCCCGGCCGCTCCGGTGTAGCGCCCAGGCGCAGGCGTCCTCGGTGTAGATGTCGTCGCGGACGGCCCGCTCCGCGGTCGCCAGCCGCACCGCCTCGGGGAGGTCGAGCCCGCGGGTCGCGAGGAGCAGCGCCAGGGTGCGGTGATCGGTGGCGCGCCCGTGGCGGATGGCGAGGTCGAGGGCCTCGCGCGCGCCGGCCTCGTCCCCCGCCGCCTCGCGGGCGTCGGCGAGCAGCCACGCCGTCTCGACGAGCGGCGCGCGCCGCCAGGCCTCCGCCAGCAGGCGGGCCCCGCCGGCGGGATCCCCCCGGGCGACCGCGCTCCGGCCCTTGCCCACCAACGCCGGCGGAAAGCCCGGACGCTCGGCGAGGGCGCGGTCGAAGCCCGCCTCGGCCCCCTCCACGTCGCCCGCGTGCCAGAAGATCATCGCCGCCTGGACGATGACCCAGGCCCTCGCCTCGGAGCCGGTGGCCCCCGCGTCGATGGCGAGCCGGGCGCTCTCCTTGGCGCGAGAGAGATCGCCGTCGAGCCAGAACAGGTAGGAGGCGCGGCTGTAGGCCGGCAGCCCGGGCTTGAGCTCCATCATCCGCCGGACGGCCACGCGCGCCTCCGGATATCGCCCGAGCTCGACCAACGCGTCGGAGAGGACGCCGAGCGCCAGCACGTCGCGCGGCTCGCGCTTCAGGAGCTCCTCGGCGAGCCGGCGAGCTTCCTCGAAGCGGTGGTCGTTGAGGAGCACCAGCCCGCGCAGCTGCAGCGCCCCGCGGTTGCCCGGCTCGCGCGACACCACCTCGTCGGCGCAGGCCGCGGCGTTGAGGTAGAGGCCCGGGTCGCTCTTTTCCCGCGCGAGCTGCACCCAGGAACGGCCGAGCGCGATCCAGGCTTCGGCGCGCTCCGGCGCGCGTCGGACGGCGGCCTGGCCACGGCGCACCTCCGCCGCGAATCGGCCCTCGCCCGGCGGCTCCATCAGGGCGAGCGCGCGCGTCCGCATCTCGGCCGTGGCGCCAGCGGGCGAGGCGGCGACGCCCGGCGAGGCCCGCGGCCCCTTGCTGCAGGCCGCTCCTCCCTGGAGCGCCAGGGCCGCGAGGGCGAGGCGGCCGTACTCGCGCGGCTTCAAGCCCGCACCCGATCCGCTACGGCGCCGGGACCTTGCCGTGCCCCTCGCCGAAGCCCTCCCACGGCAGCGCCAGGAAGGGGAACTCGGAGAGGAAGGTCTTGTCGTTGTGGTCCACGCCGTCGGAGATCGTGAGCATCCCCTTGGAGAGCACCAGCGAGAGGAGCACGTCGGTCACGTCCGCCTGCTCGTGGTTGGTGCCAGCGGCGATGGGCCGCCCGTTCGGGAAGGCCGAGTCGGTGGCGAGGTCCACGCGGAGCACGTCGCCGATGGCGCTCGCCGGGAAGTGGTGCGCGCCCTTGGTCGGGATGTCGGTGAGGCTGATGACCTGGAGGATGTCGGTGCGATCCGTCTTGAAGGGGGTCGGGTCCACTCCGAGCGCCTGGTAGATGCCCACCGCCTCGGCGTCGCGGACCAGCACCGGGTTGAGGAAGTAGCCGGCGAAGTTGGCGACGTCGTCCTTCGGCTGCGTCCGGTTGTACTTGTCCTTGTCCTGGTAGCCGATGATGACCTCGTTCACGAGCGGCAGGCCCAGCCGCGACACCTGGACCCAGTCGCCGGAGCCCTCGCGTCCGCCGCTGTCGTCCTCGTCTTCGGTCAGCGTGGTGACCTTGCGCCGGTACGAGGCCGCCCAGACGCCCAGCGTGGTCCCGTCGCTCGGGGTCGAGCCCGGCTTCTGACCGTCGGCGGTGAGCCGCTCGACCGGGATCTCGAGCGCGATGCTGTGGACGTTGTAGCCGGCGAGGCCGTCCTGGGCGGTCCCCTTCGGCCGGAGGTTGGCGAGGTCGAAGATGCCCCCCAGGTCCACGTAGAACGGGTCGTCGCGGGGACCGGCCCAGACCCGGCCGCCCCCCTCGGTGGCCGTGATGAAGCTGGCGGCGTAGGTGTCGTTGTATTCCGGGGAGGAGTAGGGGGGCAGGCCGAGCTGATTTCCCACCTTCTGCGTCCGCGGCCCGATGCGCGGCGGCGCGACCGGCACGCGGCTCGCGACCCGCTGCTCCCCGCCGTTCACGATGCGGGTGACGTCGTAGGTCTGACCGAACACGCCGGTGAGCTGCGCGAAGAACTCCTTGCCGCCGCCGGGAGGCGCCTTGAGGTCGCTCGGTGAGACCCCCTTCACGTGCGGCGTGTGGAACTCGAAGCGGTAGACGATGGCGTCGTCCAGCGAGTCGCCGCGCGCGAGGTGGATCTCGTACCGCACGTCGTCGGAGAAGCGGTGGAAGTTGGGGCCGCCGGACGGCTCCTCGAACGGGATCCAGTTGGCGATGAGGAAGAGCTTGTCGTGGCCCGGGCTCACCCAGGCGAAGACGTCGGTGTTGTCGGCCGCCGGGTCGTTGCTGATGGCCGGGGCCTCCCGGTGACTCGACGCCAGCGCCGCGCCGCCGCTCGCGAGCAGCGCGAAGGTAGCCAACGCCCGAAGCACACGTACCGCCCGCTCATTCGTCGCCGTCATGTTCGCCTCGACTCCGCTCGTTTGGGATCACGCTCGCAAAGGTGGACAGCCTCGCGGCCAGGGACAACGGCTGGTCAACGCTGGGCGAGGGCCGTGCGCTCGAGGAGCCACCAGGCGCCCACCGCGGCGATGGACAGCGAGCCGGCGAGCACCCCCCACTCCCGGAAGGTGGAGCGCCGGCGGAGGAGGAGCAGCAGCGGGAAGGCGACCGCCACGATCCCGAGCTGACCTGCCTCCACTCCCAGGTTGAAGGAGACGAGGCTCGCGGCGAGGCTCCCCCGCGGCAGGCGAAGCGCTCGCAGCACGCCGGCGAAGCCGAACCCGTGGACCAGCCCGAAGGCGAAGGTGAGCTTCCAGCGGCGGGCCAGCGCCCGGGCGCGGTCCCCCGGCGCGTGGCGCGCCGCCCAGACGTTCTCGAGGCCGACGTAGCAGACGCTGGCGGCGATGAGCGGCTCCACCAGGCTGGCGGGCGGCGTCACCACGCCGAGGGTGGCGAGCGCCAAGGTGAGGGAGTGGGCGAGCGTGAAGGCGGTCACGATCCGGAAGAGGCCGCGCAGCGTCCCCCCGAGCAGGAGCAGCCCCAGCAGGAAGGCGAGGTGGTCGTAGCCGGTGAAGATGTGCTCGACCCCGAGCGCGAGGAAGCGGCGGGCGGTGTCGCTCCAGGCACCTCCTCCCCCCTCCAGCCAGAACCGCGGCCTCTCGGCCCTGACCGCGTGCTCCGCGAGCCTCTCGCCGGCCTGGACCTTGACGAGGTGGGTGTGACCGCGCGGGAGGTGGGGCAGGAAGCCGAGCTCGATCTCGGCCCGGGCGATCGGCCGCGGGCAGGTCCAGGTTCCGTCGAGCCGCAGGCCGTCGGGCTCCTCCAGGCCGAAGCCGCCGGGCCGGAGCACGCAGGGGACGCCTCCTTGCCTGACGGTGACCGCCTCGAGGGTCGCGCGGCGCAGCGGCTCGATGGCGCCGGCGACGGCCTCGGCGGTGAAGCGGCCGCGCGGATCGGCCGGGACGTTCACCAGGGTCGTGAGCTCCGCCAGCGAGAACCGGAAGCTGCCCCGGACCTCGGCGCCATCGACGTCGAGCTCGGCGTAGGAGACGCCCGCCTGGTGGCCGAGCGCATCAGACCAGGGGAAGAGGGAGGCGGTCAGGAAGCTCGCCAGCAGGCGCAGGGCGCGCACGGAGATCACGCGCTCAAGTTAGGCCCGGCTGACCGATGGTGGCGGGGCGGCGAGGCCACGTTCGCTCGCGGGGGGCGGCGCGGCCCGCCCGCTCGACTCTATGCGCCAGCCCGAGGGAGTGCCGATCTTCCTCCTTTCCCGAGGAGGAGGAGCAATGAGAGCCGTAGTCTGGAAGGGGCCGGGCAAGGTCTCGGTCGACAAGGTCGAGGATCCGCGAATCGAGAGCGCCACCGACGTGCTGGTGCGCATCAGCACCGCCGGGATCTGCGGCAGCGATCTGCACATGTACGAGGGGCGGACCGCCGCCGAGCCGGGCGTGGTGATGGGCCACGAGAACATGGGCGTCATCGAGGAGGTGGGCAGCGCGGTGCAGCAACTGCAGAAGGGCGACCGGGTGGTGCTGCCCTTCAACATCGCCTGCGGCACCTGCTTCAACTGCTCGCGCGGCTACACCAGCGCCTGCCTCGTCACCAACGACGAGGCGGCCGGCGCGGCGTATGGCTACGTGGGAATGGGGCCGTACAAGGGCGGGCAGGCCGAGCTGCTGCGCGTCCCCTGGGGCGAGGCCAACTGCATCAAGCTGCCGGGGAAGCCCGGCGACGAGCTGGAGGACGACTTCCTGCTCCTCTCCGACATCTTCCCGACCGGCTACCACGCCGCCGAGATGGCGAACGTGCAGCCCGGCTCGACGGTCGCCATCTTCGGCGCCGGCCCGGTGGGGCTGCTGGCGGCGTACAGCTCCATGCTGCGCGGCGCGGCCGAGGTCTACGTGGTCGACGCCATCCCGGAGCGGCTCGAGAAGGCGCAGAAGATCGGCGCCATCCCCATCGACTTCACCAAGGGGGCGCCGGCGGAGCAGATCCGGAACCTCCGCCTCAAGAACCCGCTGGTCCGGGGCTCGATGCGCCGCGGCGAGGAGAAGATGGCGGGGGTGATGTGCGGCATCGACGCGGTGGGGTATCAGGCGAAGGACTTCGACGACCCGAGCCAGGAGCACCCGACCGCGCTCACCGAGCAGCTCTGCGAGATCATCAACCCCACCGGCGCGCTCGGGATCATCGGGGTCTTCCTGCCCGAGGATCCGGGCGGCAAGGACAAGTCTGCGAAGCAGGGCGAGTACCGGCTGCCCTGGGGAAAGCTCTGGGCCAAGGGCATCCAGCTCGGCATGGGCCAGACGCCGGTGAAGAAGTACAGCCTGGCGCTGCGCGACCTCATCGCCGCCGGCCGCGCCAAGCCGAGCTTCATCGTGTCGCGGCGCATCCCGCTCAGCGAGGCGCCCGACGCCTACGCGAAGTTCGACAAGCGCGAGCCGGGCTACACCAAGGTCCTCATCAAGCCGGCCCAGCAGGCCGCCGCGGCGCACTAGCAGCCCGGCGCGCTCTCCTCGACGAGGACGCGGGTGACCACCGCCTCGCCGCCGGCGCAGGCGAGCCGCTCGCCCACCTTCCAGTGGGCGCGGCGCAGGTATCCCAGGCCGAGGCGTCCCTCCGGCGCCTCGGCCGCGCTCGTCACCTGGCCCACCTCCTGCCCGTCCGCCGTGAGCGGCGCCCCCGCCGCGGCGCCGGGCGGGAGCGCGAGGCCCACCAGCCCGCGCTGCAGGTGGCCGCGGACCGTGGCCCGCACCACGATCTCCTGCCCCTGGTAGCAGCCCTTGTCGAAGCTGATGGCGGCGCGGGTCAGCCCCGCCTCCATGGGGAGCCGCCTGCCGTCGAGCTCCGCGCCCCAGCGGGCCACGCCGGCGGCCACGCGGAGCACCTCCAGGTCGGACTCCTCGAGCGGCGCGGCGCCGGCCGCGAGGAGCGCCGCGCGGACGCGCTCCGCCTCGTCGGGCGGGAGGTACAGGTCGAGCGCCGGGGCGCCGCGCCGCGGATTCTCGAGGATCGGCGCGTCGGCCGCGAGGGCGCGCGCGGTCTCGAGGCCGACCGGGCCGAAGGCGGTCAGGATCCGGTAGGCCTCCGAGACGTCCTCCACCGTGACGTCGTCCATGATCACGAACTTCTCGAGGTGGGCCTTCGCGCCCTCCAGCGCCGCCGGATCGACGTCGAGGAGGAGCTCCTCAGGGCGGACGAGCAGGAAGCCTTCGCCGACCACGTGCCCCTTCGCCTCGAGCACGGTGGTGTAGGCCGCCTGCCCGGGCCGGAGCGGCGCGACGTTCTGGGTGACCATCCGGTGGAGGTAGTCCTGCCGGTCGTGGCCGGTGAAGCGCAGCAGCCCGCGCCGCGTCACCGGCGCCACCGCCGCGCCCGACCGCGCGGCCTCGAGCTTCTGGGAGAGGGTCATGATGCCATCCTAGTGCGGTCCGCCCTCGCCCGCGCTCCCGTCGAGCCGGCGTAGCGCGAAGCGGGCGGCGGCGCGCACGCCGTCGAACGGGCTCTCGAGGAGCGCCCGCAGCAGCGGCACCCGCCGCCGGTCGCCCGCCTGCGCGGCCGCGAGCGCCGCGTTGCGCACCAGCCCCTCGTAGCGGGCGCGCGCGAGCGCGGTGCCGTAGAAGCGCGCCCGGTACTCGTCCTCCGTGAGCCGCAGGAGGGCGTCGAGGTCGAGGGCCGACTGCTCAGGCCGCGGCGACAGCTCCGGGTCGCAGCGCTCCCGCGCGGCCAGGTTCCAGGGACAGACGGTCTGGCAGTCGTCGCAGCCGAAGGCCCAGGGCCCGAGCCGGGCCGCGATCTCCTCCGGGACGTCGCCGCGGCGCTCGATGGTCCAGTAGGAGAGGCAGCGCCGCGCGTCCACCAGGCCGGGCTCGGGGATGGCGCCGGTGGGGCAGGCGTCGAGGCAGGCGGCGCAGGAGCCGCAGCGCTCCGGGTGCGGGGCGTCGGGCGCGAGCTCCCGGTCGATGACCAGCGCGGCGAGCAGCACCCAGCTCCCGAGGTCGGTGGTCAGGAGGCAGCCGTTCTTGCCCACCCAGCCGATCCCGGCGCGCGCCGCCCAGGCCTTCTCCATGATGGGCCCGAGGTCGACGCCGGCGAAGGTGCGCGCCTCGGGGTCGCGCTCGGCGATGCGGGCCCGCAGCGCCTTGAGCTTCTTCTTGAGCACCGCGTGGTAATCGCGGCCGCGGGCGTAGCGCGCCACCCGCGCCGCGCTCGCCTCCGGCGCGGCGATGCCCGGCGCCGCGTACCCGACCGCCAGCGCCACCACGCTCCGGGCCCCGGGGAGCAGCTTCGCCGGGTCGAGCCGCACCTCGCGCTGCGTCCCGAGCCAGGCCATGTCGGCCTGGTACCCGCGGGAGAGGAAGCGATCGAGCGGCCCGGGGTCGAGCGGCTCGGCGCGCGCGACGCCGACCTTGTGGAAGCCGCACTCGAGCGCGGCCCGCTTCACGAAGGCGGCGTCGAGCGAGGGCACGGCGCTAGGCCGCCTCCGCGCCGTTCGGCTTGCCGCGCTTCTCGGGCTTCCGCTTCTCGACGCCCACGAACCGGCGCATGACGAGCTCGGCGATCCAGCCGGCGAGCGAGCCCAGGATGGCGCCGAGCACCACGCCGCCCACCGCCGGCCCAACCGCCGCGCCAGGCGTGGCGTTGTAGGTGACGAGGAGCCCGAACGCGAGCGAGGTGCCGGCTGCCACGGCGGTGTTGCCCTTGAGGCCGAGCCGGGCGTCGGCCGCGGCGGCGAGCAGGAGCACCAGCGCGCAGAGGGTCACGAGCACACCGCGCGGCAGCAGGTCGCGGTAGACCGACACCGTGAGCGGGCCGGCGAGCTGCCCGCTGAGGCGCGACAGCTTGAGCTCGGTGGCGCCGTTCGGGAGGGAGGCCTGGAACCAGTCGCTGGTGTGGTCGTGGGACACGCGGGTGCGGCCGCTCCGTCCCACCCGCGCGGTGCTGAAGGTGCGCTCGAGCCTCCCCTCCACCGGCTCGACCGTGCCGGAGAGGGCGAAGCTCACCGAGGGCTCGCCCCCCTGCCGAAGGGCTCCGTGCACCAGGAGCCGCACCCGCCCGGTGGCCCCCGCCGGCACCGGCACCGCCTCGCCCTCCTGCGCCACGTCGCCGCGGAAGAGCGGCTCGCCCGGCGCCACCGTGGAGAGCGCCGGCCAGGCGGTGAGGGCGAGCGTGAGCACCGCCGCGAGGGCCAGGACCCCGCGCGCGAGCGGGCTGCGGCCCGGCTCCGCGAGCGGCCGCAGCATGTAGAAGGCGACGGCGAACGGCACCGCCACCGCCACCACGGCCCCGGTCGTCTGCTCGGAGATCAGGCCGGCGAAGTTGAGCACGCCAGCCGCCACCGCCACCGCCGCGGCGATGAGCGGCAAGGCCCAGCTGCTGAGCGCCTCCTCGAGCCAGTAGGCGAGGGGCGAAGGTCCGGTGGGGTCGGCCATGTGGGGTTCTCCTGGGAGGTGCGGCCCGAAAAGGCGCGTGAGGATAGCCGCTCGCGGTCGAAAGTTCGACAGGATCGATATCGCCCATATCCTGGGTAGACCATGGCGAGACGGCTCGATCTGCACGAGTGGAACGACCTCCCGAACACCTCCCGCGCGGGCGCGAGCTGGGCGCTGGTGGAGGGCGACTGCATCGCGGCGCTCGAGAAGCTGCCGCCGCGGTCGGTGGACCTCATGTTCGCCGACCCGCCCTACATGCTCTCGAACGGCGGCACCACCTGCCAGAGCGGCCGCCGCGTCAGCGTCAACAAGGGCGAGTGGGACGCCTCGCGCGGCCTCGAGGGCGACCTCGCCTTCCATGCGCGCTGGCTCGCCGCCTGCCGCCGCGCGCTCAAGCCGTCCGGCACCATCTGGATCTCGGGCACCCAGCACGTGATCTTCGGCGTGGGCTACGCCATGCAGCAGCTCGGCTTCCACCTGCTCAACACCGTCACCTGGTACAAGCCGAACGCCTCGCCCAACCTCGCCTGCCGCTTCTTCACCCACTCGACCGAACTGCTCCTCTGGGCGAGCCCGATGAAGTCGAAGCCGCTGGCGCACCGCTTCAACTACCGCGAGATGAAGGCCGAGAATGGCGGCAAGCAGATGCGCGACCTCTGGTCGATCAGCGAGCGGCCGGAGCCGGGCGGAGAGCAGGTGGTCTGGAACATCCCCACGCCGGGACCGCGCGAGAAGCTGCACGGGCGCCACCCCACCCAGAAGCCGCTCGGGCTCCTGGAGCGCGTGGTGGCCGCGAGCGCCGCGCCGGGCGACCTGGTGCTCGACCCGTTCTGCGGCTCCGGCACCACCGGGGTGGCGGCGGTGCGCGCCGGCTGCCGGTTCGTGGGGCTGGAGATGGACCCGAAGTACCTCGACCTCGCCGCGCGCCGCCTCGCCGCGGTGGAGGCGGGCGACGAGGCGCTGGGCGCCCTCCCGCGCCCCGCCCTCGCGGTGGCCGGCAGCGCGGCGCAGCCGTAGGAGGCCGGCCGATACGCAGGGTGAAGGCAGCACCCTTTTCGGGCTGGTTTGACGGTGGGGTGCGTGCTAAGGCAAGCAGGGTGAGAGGCCCACCCGCGCGACACGAGGAGCC
Organism: Anaeromyxobacteraceae bacterium; assembly: GCA_035656915.1. Classification (GTDB taxonomy): domain Bacteria; phylum Myxococcota; class Myxococcia; order Myxococcales; family Anaeromyxobacteraceae; genus Anaeromyxobacter_B. The sequence goes on along the minus strand of DASRRJ010000014.1, from coordinate 17,263 downwards.
GAAGGAACAGCTTCCCGCCGTCGAGGGAATCATCGCCGATTTCGCCGAGATGAAGGTCGGCGACCGCGTCGTCTATCCCAACCAGGGCGTCTGCCGGATCACCGGCCGTTCGACCAAGGACATCGCCGGCCAGCGGCTCGAGTTCATCGAGATGGCCCGCGAGGAAGACGGGGCGGTGGTGATGGTCCCCCGCGGCAAGGTCCCGTCCATCGGCCTGCGCCGCGTCGCCTCCGGCGATCAGATCGAGGGCGTGTTCCACTACCTGGCCGCGCAGTACGACGACCCGGAGCTCGACTGGAAGATCCGCCACCGCGACAACGCCGACCGCCTCATCGCTGGCGGGGTGCTGGGCGTCGCGGAGGTGGTGAAGGGGCTCCACTCCCTCTCGCGCATCCGTCCGCTCCCCACCAAGGAGCGCGAGCAGTACGACAACGCGCGCCACCTGCTGGTCCACGAGATCGCGGTCTCGCTCGGCATCGAGGCCATGCTGGCCGAGGACTACCTCGACTACGCCCTCATGCCGCCTGCCGGGACGGTCTTCAAGCTCAAGCCGCCGCCGAAGCCGGTGGTGCTGCCGGTGCGCCCGCGCCACAAGGTGGTCCGCACCGACGCAGAGGACGAGGCGCTCGACCTGGGCGAGCTGGGCATCCCGGGGCTCGAGGACATCCCGCTCGCCGAGGGGATCGGCGCGCCGGCCGCGCCGGGTGAGGAAGAGGACGAGCCCGGCGAGGAGAAGGGGGAGGACGAGGGAGAGGCCGCCGCGCCGCTGCTGCCGCCGCCCGCGCCCGCGCCCGCGCCCAAGAAGAAGCTCGCGCTCGCCCCCAAGCCCAAGGCCGAGCCCGCGGCGAAGGCCCCCGCGCCGGCTCAGGCCAGGAAGGCGCCGCCTCCGCCCCGGAAGAAGGCCGAGGCGAAGCCCGAGCCCAAGCGCGAGAAGAAGGCGCCGGCCAGGAAGCCGGCGGACAAGGTGGAGAAGAAGCCCGCTGCCCGGAAGCCCGCGCCGAAGAAGCCGACCCGGCCGGAGAAGAAGCCCGCCAAGCCCGCGCGAGGGAAGAAGAAGTGATCCGGATCGTCACGCTCGAGCCGTACGACCCCGAGGACCTGGCGGCCCTCTCGCGCACCCTGTTCCAGGCTTACGGCCTCGGCACCGAGCACGCCGGGTCGAAGCCGCTCCCGGTCGAGGCGCAGACCGACGACGGCCGCTACGACGCGGCGCGGATCCTCTCGGAGGTCGAGCCCATCAAGACCTTCGCCGACGACAAGGTGCTCTACCTCACGAGCGCGCCCATCCGCGTGAAGCCGGGGCCGCTCGGCGAGCCGCCGAGCTGGTGCTACTCGCTCTTCGGCGGCGACCGCGCCGTGCTCTCGACCGGGCGCATCCCGGCGCGCGGAGCGAGCGAGGCCTCCATCGACGCCTACCGGCGGCGGCTGGCGCGCGAGTCGATCCACGCGGTGGGGCACCTTTGGGAGCTGCACCACTGCTACGACCCGCGCTGCGCCATGCACCCCTCGTGGTCGCCAAACCTGCCCGAGAGCCCGGAGCAGAACCTCTGCACCTTCTGCCGCGAGAAGAGCGAGCGGCGGATCCGGATGTCCAAGACGTAGGGCCGTGAAGGGGCCGGCCGCCGCGTTCGCGCTCGTGGTCGGCGCGCTCGGCGTCCAGGGCCTCTGGTTCGAGGCCACCCTCCCCGGCCGGCTGCCCTCCGAGCGCGACTGGCTCGACGCCGCCGCGGTGGTCGAGCGCGAGGCGCGGCCCGGCGACGCGGTGGCGCTGGCGCCCTGGTGGGCCGAGCGCGGGCGCCTCTTCCTGCCTGAGCGGGTGCCGGCGCTGGCGCTGCCCGGCTACGCCGGCGAGGCGCTGCCGGGCATCCGGCGGGTGTTCCTGCTCGAGCTGCCGCGGGCGCCGCGCTGGGACGGCCGAGAGGCGGGCGAGCTGAGGGCGCGGTCGGACGCCGCCGGGCCGGCGCGGCGCTTCGGCGCGCTCGGGCTCACGCTGCTCACGCTGCGCGCGCCGCTCCTCCCGCGCGCCTTCCTCCCGGACCTCCTGCGCGGCGCCGAGGTGACGCTGGGCGGAAGGCCCTGCCCGGCCGTGGAGGGCTCCCCGTCCTCCACGACCCGCGCCGCCAGCGCGGCCGGCGAGGCGACGCCCGAGGGGCTGACCGCCCGCGCCTTCCGCTGCCCGGGCCCGGCCTGGCTATGCGTGGCGGCGGAGACGCGCGAGGTGGACCTCCGCCCGCGCGACTGCATCTACGCCCACCCGGCAGCCGGCGCGCCGCTTCGGATCCGCTTCCCGGCGGTGCCGCTCGGCACGGTGCTGCGCGGACACACCGGCATCATCGGGGAGGCGGCCCTCCGCGGCGCCGCGCCGGTGCGGCTCACCGCCACCGCCGGCGGCGAGTACCTCGGCGCGGTGGAGGAGCCGCCGCGCACGCCCGGGTGGCACCCGTTCGCCTTCGACACCCGGCGACTCGCGGGCCGCACGGCGGAGGTCGCGTTCACCGTGACGAGCCCGGATCCGTCGAGCCGCTGGTTCTGCTTCGACGCGATGACGGTGGACGAGCCGCTCGTGGCTCCGGAGCGGGAGCGGGTCGGGGAGGGGGTGACCCGGTGACCCGCGCCTCCCGCCGCCTCATCCCCCTCCTCTGGGCCGCCCTCACCTTCGCGGTGGCCTGGACCACCGCGCCCGCGGTCGGCTTCTCGCGCGACGAGGGCGTCTACTTCGTCGCCGCCGAGTCCTATGCCGGCTGGTGGCGCGGCGCGCTCGAGCACCCTGCCGCCGCGCTGGCCGGCATCGACGCAAGGTACGCCGTGAACCACGAGCACCCCGGCCTCGCCAAAGGGCTCTTCGGCCTCACCCACGCGCTGCTCACCGATGGCCTCCGGATCGCGAGCCACTCGCAGGGCTTTCGCGCCGGCGCCTTCCTCTTCGCCGCGCTGCTCTCCTTCCTGCTCGCGCGCGCCGGCTTCGCGCTCGCCGGCCCCGGCGGCGCGCTCCTCGCCCCCGCGCTCTTCTGGGCCGCGCCGCGCCACTTCTACCACTCACACCCGGCGGTCTTCGACCTCGCCATCGCCACCCTGTGGCTCGCCGTGGTCTGGAGCTACCGCTGGTCGCTCGCCGGCGGCTGGCGGCGCGCGCTCGTCCCCGCCCTCTCCTTCGGCGCCGCGCTCGGCGTGAAGCACAACGCCTGGTTCCTGCCGCCGCTGCTCCTCGCACACTGGCTCGCGGTCCGCCTCCTCGACCGGGAGCGCGCCCCGCCCTTCCCGCGCGCCCTCCCGGTCATGGTGCTCGCAGGCCCGCTCGTCTTCGTCGCCACCTGGCCCTGGCTCTGGCCCGCCCCCTTCGCGCGGCTCTCCGAGTACTTCGCCTTCCACCTCCACCACGAGAACTACGCCTGGCTCTACCTCGGCACGCTCCTGCGCGAGCCGCCGTTTCCGGTCGCCTACCCGTTCGTCGTCACCGCGCTCACCGTCCCCGGCGCGGTGCTGGCCTGCATGCTCAGCGGCTTCGCGCAGGCCTGCTGGCGCGCCGCGCGCGTCCCCGGCGCCCTTTCCGACGAGCTCTTGCTGGTGCTGAACGCCCTCTTCCCGCTGGCGCTCATCGCCTGGCCCACGGTGCCGCACTTCGGAGGCGTGAAGCACTGGCTTCCGGCCATGCCGTTCCTGGCGCTGCTCGGGGCCCGGGCGCTGGTGTCGGCCAGCCGCGCCCTCGCCCCGCGCCACCCCGCGCTGGTCATCGCGCCGCTCGCCGCGCTGGCGCTCGCCCCCGCCGCCTGGTCGGTGGCGCGCCAGCACCCCTTCGGCACCGCCGGGTACGGCGACCTCGCCGGGGGTCCGCCCGGCGCCGCCAGCCTCGGCATGCAGCGCCAGTTCTGGGGCGACGACGTGCGCGCCGTGCTCCCGGCCGTGAACGCCCACGCCGCGCCGGGCGCCCGCGTCTGGTGGCAGGAGGCGACCTCGCTCGACGTCCGCGCCTATCGACGGGATGGGCTGCTGCGCGCCGACCTGCGCGAAGCCGCGGGCCCCGAGGACGCCGACCTCTCGCTCTGGCAGCACCACCGCGAGTTCATGGACAAGCAGTTCCGCACCTGGACCGAGCTCGGCACGCGCCGTCCGGTGGCGGGCGCCTGGCTCGAGGAGGTGCCGCTGGTGGAGGTCTACGCGCGCGAGGGCGCCTGGCGCTGAGCGCGTGCGCCTCAGTCGTGCGGCGGCTGGACGCCCACCTCCTCGGGCTTCTCCACCGGCGGGACGCGCTGCTCGAGGGCGCGGGAGGGCCGCTGCGTCCGCTCCACCGGCTCGACCGTGACCGGCCGGTGCTCTCGCGCGGAGCGCAGCACCGCCTCGATGACGCGGACGTCGGCGAGCCCCTCCCACCCCGAGGGCTCGGGCTCGCGCCCCGCCAGCACGCAGTCGGAGAAGTGCTTCAGCTCCGGCGCGAACTGGTCCTTTCGCGGGTACGGCTTGCGCGAGGTCTTCTCGCCCACCGTCAGGTAGCGCACCAGCTCGCCCGCGTACTCGTAGGCGGGATCGAGGTGCACCTCGCCCTTGGTGCAGACCAGCCGGTAGGTGCCGGTGGCGGCGGCCCCGAAGCTGCACGTGAAGGCGGCGAGCCGCTCGTCCGGGAAGCGGAGCAGCGCCGACCAGGCCTCATGGATCTGCGCGAAGCGCGGGTCCCGGCCCTCGGCCGCCATCGCCATCACCTCCACCGGCTCGGCGCGGAAGAGGTAGCGCGCGGCGTTGATGCAGTAGACGCCCAGGTCCCAGATGGCGCCGCCGCCGAGCGGCGCCTGCGTGCGGATGTTCTCCGCCTTCACCTGGTAGCTGAAGCTCGAGCTGAAGAAGCGCGGCGTACCGATGCGCCCCGACCAGGCGACCTGCTGGGCCTCGAGGTTGGCCGGCTCGAAGTGGAGCCGGTAGGCGACCATCAGCCGCACGTCGCTCTCCTCGGCGGCGCGGATCATCGCGAGGCAGTCCGCCTCGCTCGTCGCCATGGGCTTCTCGGTGAGCACGTGCACGCCGGCGCGGGCCGCCCGCAGCGCACAATCCTTGTGCATCGAGTTGGGGAGCGCGACGTAGACCGCGTCCACGTCCTCGCGCGCCAGCACCTCGTCGAGGTCCTCGTAGCGGAAGGCGGGGACGCCGTACTGCTTCCCCAGGGCCTGGCGCTTGCGGGAGTCGCCGGACACCAGCGCCGCCAGCCGCGAGCTGCCGCGCGCGTGGGCGAAGGCCGGCAGCACCGCCACCTGCGCGATGTGCCCGAGCCCCACCACCGCATACCCCACAGCGCGCTCCGCCTTGCCCCTGCCTCCGCCCGCTCGAATGCTCGCCAAGACGCACCTCCCCGGGTCATGTTCCGCACGCCGGGGCGGGGCCGCAACGCCGGTCGTGGCGCGCGGGCGCGGGCAGGGCGGCCCGTTGTTCCGTGGCAGGCGGAGCGCGTTGTTGTAAGGTCCGCGCCATGAGAAACGACCCGGGCGAGCACCGCATCGCCCTCTTCATCGACTTCGAGAACCTCGTCACCCGAACCGGGCTCGCGCCGGAGAAGTTCGACATCCAGCCCGCGCTCGACCTCCTGCTCGAGAAGGGCAAGGTGGTCTACCGCCGCGCCTACTGCGACTGGAGCCGCTTCCACGGGGCCAAGCAGAACCTGCACGACCGCGGCGTGGAGCTCATCGAGGTGCCGCCTTCCACCCGCGCCGGCAAGAACGGCGCCGACATGCGGCTCGTCATCGACGCCCTCGAGCTCGCCTACCTGCGCGAGCACATCGACATCTTCGCCATCGCCTCGGGCGACTCCGACTTCTGCCCGCTCGCCTACAAGCTCCGCGAGAACGGGCGTTACGTCATCGGGCTCGCCGTCAAGGAGGCGACCAGCCCCCTGTTCGTGAAGGCCTGCGACGAGTTCGTGTACCTGCGCCCGCCCACCCGGCAGCGCGCGCAGGGCGAGAAGAAGGAGCAGCCGAAGGCGAAGCCCCAGGAGATCCCGGAGATCGCCCGCGAGGCCGTCTCCTCGATCCTCGGCCGCGCCACCGGCCCCGTGAACCCCTCCGCCATCAAGGAGGCGATCGTCCGCAAGGAGCCCGACTTCGACGAGCGCGAGCACGGCTTCTCGAGCTTCACCCGCCTGCTGGAGGCGATGGAGAAGGAGGGCCTCCTCAAGGTGGAGCTCGGGCAGAAGGGGCAGCGGTACGTGAGCGCGGTGTAGCCTCACTTCCCACCATCGCGGCCCAGGTGCTTCGTGAGGCTGCCGTGGGTGGCGGCACGAGCGTTGACCGGGGTGGCGCCCGGCCGTCATCTCCGCTTTGAAGTGGTGCGCTTCCGCTTGGCGGTCGCCGCGGAGCGCTGCCCGGAGCGGCGCTTCGCGCCGGAAGCTCCCGCCTCGCCCTCCCAGATGACCGCCTCGAGGTTGTTCCCGTCGGGGTCGAACGCGAACGCCGCATACGCGGCGTAGCCTTCGCGCGGCCCGGGCGCGCCATTGTCCTTGCCGCCCGCCTTCAGCGCGGCCGCGTGGAACTGGTCGATGGCGGCGCTCGAGGGTGCGTGGAACGCGAGGTGCGTCGGCGTCCCCGCCTCGCCGGCGGTCACCCAGAAGTCGTGTCGCCCGGCCTCGTCCTTGAAGCCGAACGCGTCGCCGTACTTCAGGTCGCAGACGTACCCGAGCGGCTTCAGCGCACGCTCGTAGAACTTCCGGCTGGCCTTCGAATCGCTGCAACGCAGGCTAACGTGCTCGATCACGGCGTCCCCCTGTCCCATCGCTCAAGTCCTTCAGCTGAGCCCGGGCGAGCGGGCGCTACCTCCGCTCATCTATGTCGTGCTTCACCCGCCGCTTGGTGTGGCGAGCCTTCTTGCGCGCAGCCGCCCTCTTGGAGCGGGCGGTGTCCTTGGCGTCCTCGACCTTGTCGCCCAGGTCCTCTCCACCTGGTTTGTGCTGCCGGATGGCCTTGCGGGTGTCGTGAGTCGCCTGGTCGGTGGTGTCCTTCAGGTCTCCCGCGCTCGCCGGGAGGGCGAGCGAGAGGCCGAGCACGAGGGACAGGGAACGGACGTAGCGCTTGTGGTTCATGCGGATTTCTCCTTCCCTGAAATGTAGGCACCCCGACGCCGCGCTTGACGTGTCCCCCCCGACCCTTAGATAAGGGGGCAGGTTCGTCATGGGGGCGAACTGGCTTCGACGGAGGATGGAAGGCGCAGGGTGCGAGCCGTGGTTGGTCACGAGGCCACGTAAAAACGAGACCACGCAGAAACGCGAACGAGCCCATGGCTCTCGCGGCCTAAAAGTAGGCCGTGCGTTCCCCCGCAAGCGCCGGGTAGCGGGTGTGGACGTCAGCTCCGGCTGGTCTGAAGCGGGAAGCGAACCGCCTTGCTTCGGACGAGATCAAAGGGCGAGAACGTGAACGGTTGCAGGCCCGGAGGTTGCCGTTCACGTATTCACTCCGGGATACGCTCGTAGGACCTTTCGCTAAAAGTCTTTCGGACCCGGGTTCGATTCCCGGCGCCTCCACCATTTACCTTGCTGATTCGACTCGGGATTTCGTCAGGGACCGGAACAGGTCCCTGACGAGGTCCCTGAGCACCCGGCAGCGTCGTTCAGCTTGTGAACGGTCCCGCCTTGTCGGACGATGCCCGGCGATGAAGGCCTTCGACCCAGAATCCGGCTTCGTTCGAACGACCACGCGGACGCCCCTGCGTCCGCACGACCCTAACGACTACATCGTCCGGTTCGAGAGCGAACTGCGCCGCTACGTCGCTGATGACGAAGGCAATGTGGGCGAAGTCGCGGACGACGACGGCGATCCCTCTGTCCGCGTGGCGACCGTCGAGTGGGCTGTCCTGAACTTCGACGCCGCCGTGAACGATGGACAGTCCCTCTTCGATGTCGTTGACGCGGAAAGCTCCGAGATGGTCTGGGTCTACGAGACCATCAGACGGCCATCGGCACCCGAGGATGATGAGGATCTCGTGTTCGAGATGTGGGGGAATGTCCTCTATTTCCGCGACTTCGATGTGACGGCGGAGTACGACCCGCGGGAGGTCGCTCGCAGCGTGATCGACCACGTTCTCCGGTTCCACGGACCGGCAGCCGGCGCGGTCTTCATCTTCGGCGTTCACGACAGCCGGCCCGTGCGCGACGCCTTCAAGGACTGCGGGTTTGAGGTCGTCCGGAAGATCGACGACATGGAGTTCTTGACGCTCGATCTCGCGATGCGGCGGCCACCGCCGGCCGACAGGACGAACGTCCATCCGATACGTCGGCGGCCAGTCCGGAAGGATTAGCGGCCTCGCAACCGGCCGACATCGAGACCCACCAGTGGGTCGAGCCAGTGCTGCATTCCGGTGAGCCATCCGCTGACCCCGCGGCAGCCGCCGGTCCGGAAAGTTCCACACTGGGGGGGGGGCGGCGCCGCTCGCGTCGCGCCCGGCTGGCTCACCCATCCCTCCTTGCACGGCCAAGCAGCCTCCGCGATGATCCGTGCTGGAGCCTCGGAATGGCACGCCTCACTTCCCTGCCGCCAGCATTGACAAGGCCTGGCTTTGCGGCCCCGACCGCAGAGGTGCGCAGGCGGATGCAAGCCGTCCCTCGCGTCCACACGAAGCCCGAGGTGGCTCTGCGTGCGGCCCTTTACGGACTCGGGCTCCGGTTCAGGATCAACGTGCCGCTCCTTCCTGGACTACGCCGTCGGGCCGACATCGTGTTCCGAAGCGTGAAGGTGGCGTGCTTCGTCCACGGGTGCTTCTGGCACGGATGCCCGAGCCACCTGTGTTGGCCCGCGAGGAACCCAGCCTACTGGCGAGACAAGATCGAAGGGAACAGGGCGCGGGACGCCGATACGACCCGGCGGCTGAGGCGGGCGGGGTGGGCCGTCGTCGTTTGCTGGGAGCACGAGGCACCGGGGAGGGCCGCCGCACGGATCGCTCGGCTGGTGCGGTCGCGGTCAGGCCTTGCGGGCGCGCTGTAAACGCACCCCCCGACGAGCCTGCCGCAGGTCGTCTCACTGTCGCAGACCGACATGCCTTCGGAATTGTGGTTGTTTTGCTGCCTTGCACAAGCACGAAAACTCCCAGATCATGGGCGGCTCAGCCTCCGACGGCCTCTCCCGAGCGGGGCGTGATTCTATGAGCAAGACCAAGATCCCGAAGGCCAGGCTCGACCCAGCGGATCGGGCGAGGGCGAATCGACAGAAGCGACTTGCCGAGCTTCGGAAGCGTGAGCGGCTTGCCCCTGCCCTCGCGGTGTACGACGAGCAGATCGCTCGACTGAGATCGTCCGGTCACTCCACCCCCGAGTTAGAGGCGCTGGGCTCCATCACCGGCATCTTCTTGGAGGGGTACGGGGTCGTTCAGTCTCAGATCGCCGCCGCCGGCAAGACCGGGATCAACGCCACCAACGCCGTGAAGCGCTCCGCTGGGACGAACTATCAGGGACTCGTTGAGTATGGCATCATCTGCTGGATCGACACGACCAACCTCCCGCTTAACGTGCGCTGCAACGCGCCGAAGGCGATGCGGGACGAACTGACGATCCACGGCGTCGATGCGTCCGGCGGCACTTTCTCTGTAGAGCCCGACATCGACGTGTGCATCTGGGAGGAGGACGGCCCTCCGAAGGGACCGCTGCTTTTCCTGTCAGCGAAGACTTCGCTGGTGGACCGCGCGGGGCAAGCAGCGCGGTGGAAACTGTACCTCGACATGCACCAGACGACGTGTCCCCACACCAAGATCGTCGCGGACTGTCCCATTTACCGGACGAGGATCCTCGTCAAGACCTCCCACCCCATCGTCCACGCGATCACGACTGCGAACATCTACAAGATGTTCTCCACGCAGCCCGAGGGTGAACTCCGGTCGGGCCAGTGTCGGAACAACACGTACATGTTCCGCCACAAGTACACCACAAGGTCTGACGCGCAGGAGTACCGGCCGGCCGACTGGGTGGGCTTGCGCGAGATCACCGTGCTCGTGCAACAGACCTTCGCGCCCGTCGTCGCCCCGCCCATGCCCGTGTCGCCGGTGGTCGTGACCCCCCTGCGGGGCCCTGTGGACGCCGTGCTCGTGCCCTTGGCTGCCGAGTCGGGCCCCCAGCCTGCCTCGACCAACGGTACACAGCTAGCACTGGTGCCGTCCGACAAGTGACGAGCAGCCGTATGGTCAAACTCACCGGACAGAGGCCTAAGTTCAGAGCGCGCACGAGCGCGACGCCCGCCATACGGGCGCAGGCGTTGGAGAACCGCCACAGCCGTCTGGACGCACTCCGGAAGCGCGACCGGCTGGAACCTGCGCTCCGCCGCTACGACGCCCTGCTCAGGAGACTTCAAGTCGCTGGCCACCGTTGGCCGGAGAGGGAGGCGCTCGGCCATATTACGAGCATGTTCCTCCGCAGCTATGCTGACGTCCAGGAGCAGATCAGTGCCTCGGGCAAGCGGGGCATCCGGGCGATCAACGCGATCAAGCGGTCCGCTGGGACGAACTACCAAGGGCTTGTCGAGTATGGCGTGCTCCGCTGGCTGGAGACGACCGACCTGGCCCTCAACGTCGGCCCCAACGCGCCCAAGTCCATGAAGGACGAGTTGACCATATACGGGACCGACTCCAGCGGACCGTTCCAGGTCGAACCCGACATCGACATCTCGTTGTGGGAGGAGGGTGGTTCCGCGAGGAGTCCCCTCCTGCTCGTGTCCGCGAAGACCTCACTCGTGGACCGGGCCGGCCAAGCCGCTCGCTGGAAGCTCTACCTCGACATGCACCAGACGAAGTGCCCGCACACGTCGAAGGTGCCGGACTGCCCCATCCATCGCACCAGGATCAAGGTACGGACCCAGCACCCGATCACGCACGCCATCTGCACGGCGAACATCTACAAGATGGATACGACGCTGCCGCAAGGCGAACTGGAGTCCGGGCAGTGCCGGAACAACACGTACATGTTCGCGTACCGCTACACGACGCGGACGGAAGACATCAAGCCAGTGGGGTGGCGGAGCTTTAGAGAGTTCGCTGAACTAGTTCAGCAGATCTTCGGAAGAGCGAGGCACGTCAGGACGGCTACGCCGCTCCCGTCAAGGGGCTCTTCAGCAGTGGTAGCGCGTCGCTCCAGGTAAGGGATTAGTCCGCGTTCGCCGCCCTGGACCGTATCCCGCGCCTCGCCTTCATCTTGGCGGTAGGCTTCGCCATGCCAGGGGCCCACTGGCCCCGCTGGCGCGTATCGGCGTTGTTCTTCCACTCGCGTGTGGCCGGCGCCTCGCTGACGGGCACATCGCAGTCCGAGGTCGGGAGTGGAATCGGGAGCCCCTCTACGTCGAACAGCGCGACGCTACCCTCCGCCTCCCTGGACAGCGTGTAGCCGGCGAAGCCAGATGTGCCCCGCACCCAGGCGTGCCGCTCCCGCCTCTCCTCGATGGCGCGGATGTCCTCGACCCACCCGCCCAGAGAACGTTGCAGGGCCTGCCCGAGCGCCCTCGCTAGCAGTGGCGGGACGGCGTTGCCCACCTGCGTGTACTGGGGCACGTCGAAGCGGCGCTCCATGAAACCCGAGGTGCGCTTCCCAATGAACACGAAGTCGTCATCAAAGCTCTGAAAGCGCGCCATCTCGCGCACCGAGGGGATGCGGTGCTGTTCGTAGTGGATGAGGTCGTCCGGTAGTGCCAGCACGGCGTTCGAGATCGACTTACGGTCAAGTCGAGCCATCGTCCTCTTAGCGCTCCGGTGTTCCTCCGGAACCATGCTGATCGTCCCCCCCTCCTCGATGTGCGAAAACATCTTGACGGCCTTGGCGCGGTGACGGCTTGCCAGGTGATTGAAGAGGAGTTCGCATCCTGCGCGTCGTTCCTCCTGGTATGAGGAGCAGGCCGCCTGGCCTTGGCGGTGTGCCTCCCAGCCTGGCTGTACAAAGGCGAGGTCACTGATGGCCTCTTCGACCGTGACCAACGGCTGGAGCCGTGTCGGAAAGAGTGGCAGGACGTCTGCATCCAGGGCGACATGCGTGGGGTCCGGCCACTGAAACGGCTTTGCCCTGTCAGGCAGCCAGCCGACCATGACGAAACGCTGGCGGCGCTGCGGCACGCCAAAACGGGACGCTTCGACAATCGTGTTAACGAATTCGTAACCCAAATCCGAGAAGAGCCGCGACGCTTCATGGAAGGCGTTGCCTCCGTGCATCTTCTTGAACCCGGGCACGTTCTCCAACAGGAACATGCGCGGTCTGAATTCCGCCACGACCCTCACGAACTGATAGAAGAGCGAATTGCGAGGGTCGAGAGCCTTCTTCTTCCCCGCCGTGCTGAAGCCTTGGCATGGCGGACCTCCAACCACGAGGTCGATCCGGTCCGAGCCCACGCGCTCGGTCAGCTTGGCGCGGAGAACATCCAGAGACAGCTTGCGGATGTCCCCGGCGATGACGCTGGTCTCGGGATGGTTAAAAGCGTGGGTCAGGGCCGGCTGCGGGTGGAACTCTACGGCAACCGCAGGCCAGATGCCCGCCTGCTCCAGTCCCTCGCTGAGTCCACCGGCCCCCGCGAAGAGGTCGATGGCGACCGGACGTTTCTGTGCCTTCTTCATCTCCGCTGCCCCTTAGCCGTCTGAGTGCAAGAACTTAGCACAACAGGATCAAGCGCCCGTTCTCGTCGGTCGCCCAGCCCCCTCCGAGTCCAGCCTGCACCACGCGCGACGATGGATGTGGTCGCCGGAGTGGTGTGGACAGGACGCAAGCGAGCTTCCTGGAGCTGCTCTCCCACACTGGCCCCCAGGCTCATGGTGCCACCGGCTCAGTGAGCCGCGCCCACCTCCCCTCAACCAGGGGCGCCGTCGCGCCCACCTGAAGGTGCGTGTACCGCTCGGTCGCCTTCGTGTCGGAGTGCCCGAGCATCACGGCGATGGCCTTCTGGCTGGCGCCCATCACGGCGTAGCTCGACCCGGAGGTGTGGCGGGCGCCGTGCGAAGTGATCTCGTGGACGCGGGCTTCGCGGGCCAACTCGCGCCACCAGCGATTCAGGCTGTTGTTTGCGAGCGGTCCACCATCGGGCCCGGGGAATAGCAGCTGCCCCTCTACCTTGAACATCCAAACCTTCAACTCGTCGGCGACGCCGTGGGGGATCACGTGGAAACGCGCTCGCTTGTTCTTAGGCGTGGTGAGCTGTTTCATCGCCATCGAGCGGCGGACCCAGATCCCGGGGACGTTGAAATCAAGGTCCTGCTTCTCCAGCGCGCGCAGCTCGCCGAACCGGACTCCCAGCACAAGCTGGACGAGCAGAGGCATGTAGCGCTCCGGATGAAGAACGCGCCAGCTCGCACGCAGGTGTGACATCGCCTTCCACTCTTCATCCGGCGTCCACCACGGCCGCGAGTCCTCGGGCGTGGTCTCGCGCCTGAGCCACATCGACGGCTTGATGGGGTTCGCGGTGAGATGCCCGTACTCGATGGCTTTCTCGAAGATGCGCCGGAGCACCGACAGGTGGTTGTTGATCGTGTGCGCTCCGTACCCTGTCCCGTACTGGTGCTCCTGCTGCCGCTTCTGCGCCTTGTACTGGTCGATCATCCGAGCGTCGATGTCGGCCAGGTACCTCGTCCCGAAGAACGGCAGGAGGTGGTTGTTCAAGATCAGGCGGTCAGTCTCGATGCTGCTCTCGCGGTTGTCGGGGGTGACGCAGGTTTGGAACCACTCCCCTGCGAACGCTGCGAATTTCGGGCCTGTGCCACGCCCCGACCGCTCGCGACTGTCGAGGGCATCAAGGAACGGCGACACCTCGCCGGCCGCGACCGCCTCGCGCGCCGCCTCAACGAGCTCACCGAACCGGCGCAGCGCCTCTCCTTTGTTGTTGGCCGGGAAAATGGTCCCGCGGATGGTTGCTCGCTCCAGCTCAGTCGGCGTCCCCCTCACGAAGACGATCGATCTGTCGATGCCACCTCGACCGCTCATCTGAACCTGTAGGCGCTTGCGTAGAACGACCATCGCCACCTCCCGTGTTGACGTTGAGCCCGAGGACATCGGCCTTGAAGATTCGACGCACGTTGCCGATCAACCGGGCGGGGACCTTGCCCTGCGGTATCGGCGGAACTGGACCGGCTGGGATGATCGTGAGGTGCCGCCCCAGCGTCCTCGGGTCCACCCCAAGCCAGGCCGCAGCCTGCTTGATAGTCATCCCTTCGGTATCGGGAAGCGGCTCTCCGTTGATGAACGAGCCCAGGACGACGTGATCCTCGGCTCTCGCGGCTGCCGAGATTGCGCGTAGGAGCATGTCCTGGTCACTGCCTGGGCGGACCCCTGGCCCCGGCTCGGCCCGTGCTGCCGCGTCAAGCGGTGGCGCGACGGCGTGCACCGGCGGCGGTTCGATGGTGCTCTTGATCCTGACCGGCGGAGGTCCCCGTAGCGGGAGCCGCAGCGCCCCGGCGGAGTCGAGGCATGGGGCTGCCGAGGTTTGATTAGGACGCATGACCGACTCCTCCCCTGGGCGAGCCCCTGGCCCGCCTCCTGCGTGCGCCCCGGCGGCAAGCGGGGCCGCTTCCTGACCGCGTCTGAACGGCGGCTGCCCGCACGCGGCCGAGGTAGTCCTTGGCCGCGTCATCGAGATCCCGGCCGGCGGTGATCGTCTCGGCCTCCCGCAGCACGTCCTCTGCCGTGTCCGGCCACATGGAGAGCCACAGCTCGCGGAGGTTGCCGGCGAGGTCGTCTCGAAGCCGAAGCCGGGTCAGGAGGCGCGCCGTCGCCACCTCGATGGTCGGCGCCCGGAGCGTGAACGGCAGCGACCACTCGTTGGTGACGCCGTTGCCGCTGCCGACCAACCAGCCGAAGACAGACCTTGCGGAGCGCCTTCTCACGGCGCCCTCCAGATCAACATGGACCTGGGTCGTCAAGGCGGGATCATCGCTCACGTAGACGAGACGCCCGGAGCCGAGAACGGCGGCGCCCCGGGTCTCCAGCGCGCCGGAAGGCCCGAGCCGCGCGTGCCAACTCGCGGCGAACTCAGCGGCTCGGCTTGGCCGGCGCCTCTGCCTGCCGCCCCGCAGCACCGCAAGCTCCTCCCGGAGCGAGTCTTCGATGCGGGAAGGCCGCGCCTGCCGCCAGCGTTCGATAGCCTCGCGATGCTCGGGGCTGCGGACCGGCTCGATCACGAGGCGCGAGTACCGGAGGTTGCCAAGGACGACCAGGGCATCCCCATCCCGGAGAACGCGCCTCCCCTCCTGCCAGCGGGCGCGGCTGCCGCCGACCTGCCCGTAGACGAGCCCGTGGCCGTTCACGAAGATGTCGGCCACGAGGTGCGGGCCAAGGCGCATCGTGACCGCGCCGTCGTCGCCCAGAAACTCCGGGGTGACGAGCAACCCGCCGTACCGGCGGAGCATCGAAGCGACGTGACGGAGGCTGGTCACGGTGCCTCCTCGGAGTGGCGCGCGAGGTACTGCAGCGCGTGGAAGGTCCGCGCGAGCAGCGGTCCGGGTCCCCACTGCCCTCCCCCGAGGTAGACTGCGGCTTCGGCATCGGCCAACCGGCGCAGCTCCTTCGAGTGGCGTTCATCGCGGTTGTGGAAGGTGGCGCCGGACCAGAACGCATCAAGGATGGGGCTCATCTTGGCCGACTGCCCCGCGACCATGAACACCCGGAGGAGAGCGGAGGCGTTCAAGACGTTCTTGGCGGTCAACAGCTCCTGTGCGGCGAGGATGCGGCCATAGCGAGGCGCGGCCAGCTCCTCCAAGTCCGCCCGAAGCGACTCCAGACTGTCGAGACGGAGGGGACGCCCGCGCACGTCGGTCATCCGCTTCCACGTCAGCTCCGCCTCGTAGCGCAGCAGCTTGTAGTGCTTGGCATAGAGCTTGGCGCCATCTCCCTTCACGTCGAGCGCGTGGAGCACGCCGGGCCCGCGAGCGGCGAAGACCTCCCGGTGCTCGGTCGTGCCCCTGACCCAAGCTGTAGGGGCCCCTTCCTCCGCCCCCACCGGCCCGATGCCGGCGCCGAGGAAGGCGTCGCGCCAAGAGGGCCACCAGAGGGTCGGAGCGGCTTGGGCTACTTGGCAGCGGCGGTCCCACGTCAGCTCGATCTGCGTGATGGTGATCGCGGTCTCGCCGGGCGGCACCCCAAAGACTTCCTCGAAGACCTTGGCGTAGACGCTCCGCACCTCCCCGAGGACAGCCCAGAGGTCGGCCAGGCACTCCTTGTGAGGATCAACCGGCCCGAGGAACCCCGACTCGTCGAGGAAGTTGTCCGGGCGAGCCTCGGTCGCTGCGATGCGGTCGCGGTAGCGGCCGGAGGCGATGAGACGATTGCGGGTTCGCCTCAGAACGTTGGTCTTCAGGGTACAGGAGAAGTTCCCGCCGTATCCCAAAGCCTGCTGCACCAGCGTGAAGCCTTCGACCTCGAACTTGGCGAGGCGGTCTCCATTTCGCCTGACGACGCGCCTCTCCGACTCCAGCCGCGCTATCGCTCCCGGCGAAGGGCGCGGGCGAAGGGACAGGATTGCCGGGAGCCTGGATGGCTTGATCGTGAGATGGACTGCATCGACGGCGAAGCGCAGGGCGCCGTCAGCAGGGAACACTCCAACGAGGTTGATAACGTCAATCAAGGGACTCTCCTCTGCAGGGAGAGAGGTGCCTTACCCCTTCGCTGGAGAGGGGGGAGAGGTTCCCTAGGGATAGGGGAAGCGAGAAAGCGGCCGGCACGCCGATGGAGCCGAAGCCCCTTCGGCCGCCGCCACCTCTCCCAAACTCCATGGCACGTCCGCTCTGCACACCCATCTCTATGGCTCTCCAGAAAAGCTCCGCGGTGGGGCGATGTAGGCCTTCTGTGAAGTCGCCGAGTTGGACCCGACGAGCTGGCCGCGAAAAGAAGCCCCATCGCTCGGACCGGACGGAGCAGGTTGAGCGATGGGCGGCCGAGACGCCTAACCCTCTGAGTTCGCATCGCCGGGTCCGCCGGTTGGGTCTGAAAAGAGGTATTTTCCGCCCCATCCCTTTGCAAGGGCGTCCACCGCTGCCGCCTTCAAGCCGAAGGCTGAGTGGAGATACCTGGCCGTCGTCGCGATGGCGGAATGCCCGAGGATGTCGCGCACGGTGGCGAGGTCTGCGCCGGCCCGGAGGAGCCCGGTAGCGCACGTGTGCCGCAGCGAGTGAGGAGTGATCCGCTTCGTGATGCCCGCCTTCCGGACCGCCCGTGAGGCCGCGCACGCTTCTTGAGGTCGCGCCCCCGGTTTCTTGAGCGCGCACGTCGAGGGGGAAAGGCGAAACCCCCTCCGAAAACTTGCTCGAAGTTCCGGAGGGGGTTTCCTCTCTCAGTCCGCCAAGACAGAGAGAG